>NZ_JAAXPF010000003.1 GCF_012396315.1 Corynebacterium mucifaciens
ACACCGCCGCAGCGCTTAACCCGGACTCGTATAACTCAACCGCCTCACGGCGAAACTCATTGCTGAACTTGTAACCCATTCAAGGCCTTCCCGCCCCAAAGTGGTCCAACTAAATGTCCGCAGTCCCCACCGCCCTGGATCTCTCGAGAAGTAAGCGTGTAGAAGTAAGCATCCTCGGTTAGGCACCTCGGGCCCACGCGCCCATCACCGGAAATCCCGGGACCCGCGCGAGAGCAGCTCCCCCATCGCCAGCGGCTCCAACCGGTCCGCCACCACGGACACCGCCCCGGAGGCGTTTTGCACGATCCCGCGCACCACCAGCGCCTTGGCGGTGCGGGCCAACACGCGCTGCTTGTTCCACAACCCGACGGAGATGACGATGTTGATCAGCCCGGTCTCGTCCTCCATCCCCAAAAAGGTCACCCCACCTGCGGTGGCCGGGTGCTGGCGGTGCGTGATCACGCCGGCCACGCGCACGCGGGTGCCGTCCTCCACCCCGTGCAACAGCTCGGACGCCGGCACCACGCCCTGCTCCGACAGCGCAGCACGCACCATCTCCACCGGCATGAGCCCGGGTGTGACCCCGGTGGCCACCACGTCCGCGGCCATGAGCTCGAACGGGTTCATCCCGGGCAGCGACGGCGCCACAACCGACGACAGTCCGGGCAGCATCCCGTCACGCTCTGTGGCCGCCACGCCCGCCTGCCACAGCGCCTGCCTACGCGTCACCCCGAAGCAATCCAGCGCCCCCGCCCGGGCCAGGGCCTCCACGTGCTCCACGGACAGATCAGCCCGGCGCGCCAGGTCCGCGATCCCGTGGAAAGGCGCGGAAGCCTCGATCCGGTCCGCCGCGTCCGAGCCCAAACCCCGCACCAGGTTCAACCCCACCCGGATCGTGGAGGAATCCACGCACCGGGCCTCCCTCCCGGAGTTATTCACGCACACCGGCAGCACCTCTACCCCGTGCCGGCGAGCGTCCTGGATCAGCGACTGCGGGGAGTAAAACCCCATCGGCTGCGCGCGCAACAGTCCCACGCAGAACTCCGCCGGGTAGTGGCGCTTAAACCACGCGGAGAAGTACACCAGCGAGGCAAAGGACTGCGAGTGCGACTCCGGGAACCCGTAGGCGGCAAACGCCACGATCTTCTGCCACAACCGCTCGGCCACGTCCTCCCCGATCTCGTTAGTGCGCCAGCACCCTTCGAAGAAGCGCGACTTCAACGCGGCCATTTTTGCCGGGGAGCGTTTGGAGCCCATGGCTCGTCGTAAAGCATCCGCCTCGCGACCGGAAAAGCCGGCCGCATCCACGCAGATCTGCATGAGCTGCTCCTGGAACAGCGGGATGCCCAGCGTTTTGCCCAGGGACTTTTCAAGCACCGGGTGGTCGAAGGTGACCGGCTCCAGCCCGTCGCGCCGGCGCAGGTACGGGTGCACCGAGCCGCCCTGGATCGGGCCCGGGCGGATCAGCGCCACCTCCACCACCAGGTCGAAGAACCGCCGCGGCTTCAACCGCGGCAAGGTGCCCATCTGCGCGCGCGACTCCACCTGGAACACGCCCACGGAGTCGGCGCGGCAGAGCATGTCGTACACGCGCGCGTCGTCAAGCGGCAGCTCCCACAGGTGCACCGTGCGGCCGGTGGTCTCCTCCACCAGGTCCACCATGTGGTGCAGCGCCTCGAGCATGCCCAGGCCGAGCAGGTCGAACTTGACCAGGCCGGCGGAGGCGCAGTCGTCCTTGTCCCACTGCACCACCGAGCGGTTTTCCATCCGCGCCCACTCCACGGGCACCACGTCCGCGATCGGGCGGTCGCAGATGACCATGCCGCCGGAGTGGATGCCAAGGTGGCGCGGCTGTCCCTTGAACTGCGCCGCCAGCTTCTCGACGGCCTCCGGCACCTCCGTCATCCCCTTCGCCCAACTATCGGCCGCGCCCTGTGCGAACCCCAGGGCACGCGCCGCGTCGCGCACCGCGCCCTTGGTGCGGTAGGTGATCACGTTGGCCACCTGCGCCGCGTTGTCGCGCCCGTAGGTGTCGTAGACGTACTGGATCACCTCCTCGCGCCGCCCGGATTCAATGTCCAGGTCGATGTCGGGCGGGCCGTCGCGGTCCGGGGAAAGGAAACGCTCAAACAGCAGCCCCGCCTCGATCGGCTCCACGTTGGTGATACCCAGCGCGAAACACACCGCCGAGTTCGCCGCTGAGCCCCGCCCCTGGCACATGATGTTCTCCCGCGCGCAGAAATCCACCAGGTTGTAGATGATGAGGAAGTAGCCGGGGAAGTTCAGCTCCTCAATCACCTCCAGCTCGTAGCGGATCTGGGCCATCGCTTTCCGACGCACCTCCGGCGAGCGAGCCGCATACCGAAATTCCGCACTCGCCAGCGTGAGATTTCGCAGGTGGTCCATTTCGCTGCGCCCGTCCGGCGTGGCGTAGCGCGGCAACTCCGGCGCGACCAGGTCGAGCGTGAACGCGCACTCTCGGGCAAGCTCCACGCTGTAGGCCAGCTTCTCGTCGCAGCCGGGGCACATGCGTTGGAGCTGGTCGCCGGAGCGCAGCCAATTCGCCCCCATCGGGTGCAAATCCCCGTGCGCCCGGGAGAGGGACTCGCGCCGGGCCAGCGCCCGCTTCGCCGCCGCCAGCCTGGCCTGGTCGCGGGTGGCCGCGGCAGGAGCCGCCGTGACGATGGCGGGCAGTTTCGCTGCGTGTGTGTCTAACGCCGCGTGCCGGTCCGCGTCCTCCGGCGTCATGGAGACCTCATACTCCAGCACCACATTGCCCGCACCGAACGCCTCGACCACGTGGTCGATTTCCTCTGCCCACTGCCAGCCGGCGAGTACGACGCAGGTGCCGCCCAGCTGGTCCCCGATGAGCTCCAGCGGCGGGTAGGCCACCTTGTCTTTCTCGCGGGTAGCCATGTTCGCGTCCGCCATCAGGTGGGAAAGACGCTTGTACCCCTCGGGCCCACGGGCAATGACGGGCAGCACCTTCTCCCCCAGCGTCAGCTCCGCCCCGAAGACGGTGCTCAGGCCCGCCGCGGCCGCTGCCTCCGCGAACTTCACGGCGCCGTAAAACCCGTCCCGGTCCAGCAGGCCAACCGCGTCCAGACCCAGCTCAACGGCCCGCGCGACCAGATCCTCCGGCTCGCTCGCCCCGCCGAGGAAGCTGTAGGAGCTCACTGCGTGCAGTTCCGCGAACGGGACCGTCGTTACGCCGCGCGCAGGCGGCGGTACGGCTGCCCCGCCCGACTCGGACCCCTGACCGTACGCCGCGCCGGCCGGTGTGCCGGTGTGCCCGACCGGCACCGGCTCCGGGCCCGGCCGCCCGGAGAGGATGCGCTCGAGCCGCGACCACGACAGCGGCGCCCCCCCATTGAATCTCATGCCGGGAACGCTACCACGGTTCGAAAATGTGTACTAACGGCAACGGTAGTCAGCTGGCACGATCCGGCCCCCATCCGCCAAAACCAGCTACCTAGACCCAGCTATTCGGCCCTCAGGGCGCGATAGCTGGGTCCTACCAGCTGGATCCGGGAGGGAAACCGGGCGCCCGGCCCGATCTACCGCGGGGCAGACAGCTCAGTTGACGAGACACACAGAAAATAGACTAAGCGGTACATCGGGTGCTAAATTCTCACCCGTCATACATTTCCCATGCACAAGGAGACCCCCAATGCGTATCAAGCGCACCCTCGCAACCGTCGCGGCGGCCGCACTGGCCACGACCGGCCTGGTCGCCTGCTCCAACGAATCCGACGACACCGCCGATAACGCGGCAGGCAACAACGGCGACAACGTCACCGTCAAGATCGGCACCACCGAGGCCGACCAGGAAGCATGGCGCGTGTTCAAGGACCTCGCCGCGGACAACGGCATCGACCTGGACATCGTGCAGTTCTCCGACTACTCCCCGGTCAATGAGGCGCTGGCGCAGGGCGAGCTGGACGTGAACAAGTTCCAGCACATCAAGTACCTGGCCGCCTACAACCAGTCCTCCGGCAACGACCTGCGCGTGGTCGGCTCCACCGAGATTGTGCCGCTGGCGCTGTTCTGGAAGGACCACGACTCCGTCGACGGCATCGAGGGGGAGTCCGTCGCCATCCCGAACGACCCGTCCAACCAGGGCCGCGCCATCAACGTGCTGGTCCAGGCTGGCCTGCTCACCCTGAACGACAACGTCGCGGACGAGCTGGCGCCGACCCCGGCCGAGATCGACCAGGACGCCTCCAAGGTCACCGTCACCCCGATCGACGCGTCCCAGACCCCGAACGCCTACAACGAGGGCAAGCCGGCCATCATCAACAACACCTGGCTGGACCGCGCGGGCATCGAGCCGAGCCTGGCCGTCTTCCAGGACGACCCGGAATCCGCAGAGGCAGAGCCGTACATCAACGTCTTCGCCGCACAGGCGGACCGCATCGACGACGAGACGCTGAACAAGCTGGTCGAGCTGTGGCAGACCCCGGAGGTCGAGGAGGCCGTGGCGAAGGATTCCAAGGGCACCTCCGTGCCGGTCTACCGCGAGAAGTCCGAGCTCAACGACATCCTCGACCGCCTGTAGAACAAGAACTAGCAGAACAAGAACTAAAGGAGCACGCACATGCGTACCAACCGCGTGATCGCCGCCGCGGCGGCATCGCTCATCGCCGCCACCGGGCTGGTGGCCTGCTCGTCGGAGACGGACACGGCGTCGTCAAGCGACGGCGACACGGTGGCCGTGAAGATCGGCACCACCGACGCCGACCTGAAGGCGTGGAGCGTGTTCGCCGACGAGGCGCAGAAGGCCGGCATCGACCTGGACATCGTGCGCTTCACCGAGTACCCCCAGGTCAACCCGGCGCAGTCCGTGGGCCAGATTGAGATCTCGAAGTTCCAGACCATCAACTACCAGGCCCAGTACAACGCCACCTCCGGCGAGGACCTGCGCATCATCGGCTCCGGCGAGATCAACGTCCTCGGTCTGTTCTGGAAGGACCACGACTCGCTCGACGGCATCGAGGGCCAGGAAGTGGCAATCCCGAACGACCCGTCCAACCAGGGCCGCGCCATCAACGTGCTGGTCCAGGCAGGGCTGTTGACGCTGCGTGACGGCGCCCCGACGCTGACCCCCACCCCGGCCGACATCGACAAGGACGCGTCGAAGGTGGAGGTCGTGGCCGTGGATGCCTCCCAGACGCCGAACGCGTACAACGAGGGCCGCCCGGCCATCATCAACAACAACTGGCTGCAGCGCGCCGGCATCGACCCGGCGACCTCCGTGGCCGCGGACGACCCGAACTCGGAGCTGGCGGAGCCGTACATCAACGTCTTCACCGTCTCCGGCGACGACCTGGACAACGAGACGTACGAGAAGCTCGTGGACGTCTGGCAGTCCCCGGAAGTCACCGCAGCCTTGGACGAGGACTCCAACGGCACCGCCGTGCAGGTCCAGCGCTCGAAGGAGGACCTCAACGAGATCCTCGACCGCCTCGTGGAGGAGTACAAGTAAATGGCCAACACCGGCACCCGGATTGAGTTCCGGAACGTCTCCAAGGTCTTCAAAACCAAAGACCGCGAGGTCACAGCCGTCGACGACGTCACCCTGACCGTCGAGCCGGGCGAGATTCTCGGCGTGATCGGCTACTCGGGTGCCGGCAAGTCCACGCTTGTCCGCCTCATCAACGGCCTAGACATGCCCACGTCGGGCGAGCTGCTGCTCGACGGCACCGACGTCGTCGGCATGCCCGAGCGCAAACTACGCGAGATCCGCCGCAACGTCGGCATGATCTTCCAGCAGTTCAACCTCTTTTCCTCCCGCACCGCCGCGGGCAACATCGAGTACCCGCTCAAGCTCGCCGGCGTGGACAAGAAGGAACGCGAGCGCCGCGTTGCCGAGCTGCTCGACTTTGTCGGCTTGGGCGAGCGCGGCGAGAACTACCCGGAGCAGCTCTCCGGCGGCCAGAAGCAGCGCGTGGGCATCGCCCGCGCCTTGGCCACCAACCCCTCGCTCCTGCTTGCCGACGAGGCCACCTCCGCCCTGGACCCCGAGACCACCCAAGAGGTGCTCAGCGTGCTGCGCCGCGTCAACGAGGAACTGGGCATCACCATCGTGGTGATCACGCACGAGATGGACGTCATCCGCGCCATCGCCGACAAGGTCGCCGTGATGGAGAACGGGAAAGTGGTGGAGTACGGCAGCGTCTACGACGTGTTTGCCAACCCGCAGACAGCAGTCGCCCAGCGCTTCGCCGCCACCAGCCTGCGCAACCGCCCGGACGAGGTGGAAACGCAGGAGCTGCTGGCAAAGCCCGGCCGCCTGTTCACCGTGGACCTCACCGAGGACTCCGGGTTCTTCGGCGCGGCGGAGCAGGCCCGTGAGCGCGGCGTGGCGGTGGAGCCGGTGCACGCCGGCATCACCACCCTCCAGGAGCGCTCCTTCGGCAAAATGACCGTCCGCCTCAACGGCGACAACACCGCCATCGACGAGTTCTTGGCCACCCTCCAGCGCAACACCGAGATTGAGGAGATCACCCGATGAACCCGACGAACCCGATGAATACTGGCGTAACCGAGTACCTGCTCGCAGAGCCGAACTGGGACACTCTCGGCCCCACCTTCGTCGAGGCTATCGGCGACACGCTGTGGATGGTGGCCATCACCATGGTCGTCGGCGGCTTCTTCGGCTTGCTGCTGGGCATCTTCCTGTACACCACCCGCTCGGGCGGGATCCTGCAGAACAAGGCGGTGTACACCATCATCAACGTGGCGGTGAACTTCTTCCGCCCCATCCCGTTCATCATCATGATCGCGATGCTCTACCCGCTGACCTTGCAGGTGGTCGGCACCACCATCGGTCGCGGCGCCGCCACGTTCGTGATGTGCTTCTCCGCCACCTTCACCGTGGCCCGCATTGTGGAGCAGAACCTGGTGGCCATCGACCCTGGCGTCATCGAGGCCGCCCGCTCCATGGGCGCGAGCCCGTGGAAGATCATCACCTCGGTCATCCTGCCGGAGGCGCTGGGCCCGCTGATCCTGGGCTATACCTTCATCTTCATCGCCGTGATCGACATGTCCGCCATGGCCGGTTACATCGGCGGCGGCGGCGTGGGCGACTTCGCCATCGTGTACGGCTACCGCGCGTTCGAGCCCCAGGTCACCTGGGCCGCCGTGCTGGTGATCGTGGTGATCGTGCAGCTGGCGCAGTTCTTGGGCAACTGGCTGTCCAAGAAGGTCATGCGCCGGTAGGTTTGGGTGCCATGAAGGTTGCGGCGTTCGACTTCGATGGCACTCTCCACCACCCTCCCCACGGGTTCCGCGAGGAGGACATCGCCGCAATAGATGCCTGGCGCGCTGCCGGGCATCTCGCCATTTCTGCCACCGGCCGCTCCCGCACCGCGCTCGCGCACGGCATGCGCGGCAGCAGCCTCGCCTTCGACTACCAGGTCCTGTCCAACGGCGGCTCCGCCACCGACGGCGCGAACGAGAAGCTCATCTTCGGCCACGAAGTATCCGGCGACGTCTTGCGCGCCGCGCTGGACGCCTTCGGTTCCCGCGGGGGTCTGGCCATCTTCGGCACTACCCTGGGTCGCGTCGACGGCGTCTTCGCCAACAACACAGGTATTTCGCACGATTTCACGGCCCACTTCCAGCCCATGACGCGCGCCGACATCCCCGACCACCACTTCGCCGTCGTGCCCATCTGGGTGCCCGGGGATACGCAGCTGCGTGCGGAGGTCGTCGCTTGGGCGTTGGAGCTCGGCGGCGTGGAGGTCGCGCAGAACCAGGACTACATCGACCTCATGGCGCCGGGGCGTTCCAAGGGCGCAGGCATCACGCAGCTTCTCGACGAGCTCCGCCTCCCCCGCGAATCCGTCCAGCTCTACACGTTCGGCGACTCCTGGAACGACCTGCCCATGCACGCGATCGCAGACGTCTCCCACAGCTTCCCCCACTCCCCCGAGGAGGTCCGCACCGCCACAGACCACGTCATCGGCGCCGTGTCCGACGTACTCGGCGAGTACGTGTAGCGCTCCACGGATCGTCTAGCGGCCGTCGTGGCGCCACTAGACGATCCGCCCGCGACGCGCACATTTCCCCAGGTGATGTTGGAAGTGATTGTCAGTAATACGCAAATCGTCTAGTTGCGCTCCACGGGAGTCACCGACATCGCCACCCAGGCCGTGCTCTCCTTCGGCGCCTTCCCGCACGAATCCACCACACCAGAAACCGGGCGCTGCTCAAGCTGCACCTCATACCTCTGGCCCGAGGCAGTGTCGGTGACGGTGGCGGCGAGGGCGGAGTCCCCCTCCCCCGCGACAACATCGAACTGCCCGTAGCGCGCGCCCGGCAATTGGGCGGCAACGGCGAGTTCCGCCGCCTGCTCGGCGGGGCCGAGGGTGCCGCGGCCGCGGTTGCCGGGCACGAAATACAGCCCGTCCGTCGCGGCGGCGAGCATCGCGTCCGTGGCCTCGAGGTTCATGCGCCCGAAGCTGTAGGCCCACGGCATGAGCAACATTGTCGGGGCGAAGCGGTGGCCCTTGATATGGGAGGTTTCCCACACCACGTCGTTGCTGGGGCCGAAGGGGTAGCGCTCGTGCAGCGCGTTGAGCAGCGGGCGGCCCTTGACCGCGCAGCAGCGGTCGCGCTTCGCGTGGGTGCAGATGAGCAGCAGGGGGCGCTCACGCTCCACGCCGCCGTTTTTACCCGGGCCGGACAGGTCCAAGGTGAGTAACGCCTCGGGGCCGTCCACGTGCATCACTTCGGTGACCGCCTGGTCGGCGAAGACGAGGTAGAGGTGGTGGTCGCTGATGTTGCGGCCCTCACGCGTCGGGTGGCGGATGAGCAGCAAGGTGGCGTTGTACTCGTCGAGTTTCGGTTTGAGCTTGCTGGTGAGCTCCTCGCCGAGGGCGGCGTCGCCGATGACGTCGCGGGGCCAGGCGTCGGGCCACTCGAAGAGCACGTACACCGATCCGGTTTTGGCGGTTCCCGGAAGCGGTTCAACCTCTACGTCGGAGCAGAGCAGCTGTTGCATGGCACCACCATAGCCAACAGCGCAAATCGGGCTCCGCCCACGACTTGGACAGCATTCCAAGATGTAACGGTTGTGTAACCATTTGAGAATTGGGCCGGATACTTTTGGTTCTTCCCGGGCTCCTGGTTACGGTGACGGAATGCTTATACATTCCGGTCTTTCCCGCCTGGCGTTGGCGGGCGCGTGCGCGGCGGCGTCGGTCGCCTGCGCTGCCTGCAGCGTCGCCGGTGACGGAGCCGGGAAGACTATGACGGGCAGCCTCGCCTCCCACTCCACGCAAGTGCAGCCGTTGGGCACTGCTGACCCAGCGCCGAAGACGCAGCGCCCGTCGGCCCCGGCCCAGCTGGCCGTGGCAGGGGTGCGCGTAGGCGCGCACGAGGGCTTTGACCGCGTCGTGGTGGACCTGGAGGGCAAGGGCACACCGGGCTGGTTTGTGGATTACACCTCCACCCCGATCCAGGAAACCGCCGCCCAGCCCCTGCAGGTTGCGGGCAATTCCTTTTTGAACATCAACATCGACGGCACCGTCGCCCCGTTCGAGCTGGGCAAGGACAACAACGTCCCGGTCACCATGGCGGGCGATACCGGCAACGTCATCGACGTCATCAACGCCGGGACCTACGAGGGCCGCAGCCAGATCGTTGTGGGTCTTCGCTCCGACCTCCCGTACTCCGTGCAGGTGATGGAGGACCCCATGCGTGTTGTCGTGGACATCGTGCAGAAGTAGTAGGTCCTCGCGCGGTTAGTACACCGCCTCCACGCGCCAGCTGCGCCTGCTCCACACCAGCAACCATCCAGTGACGACCCCCTCCTGTCCACCTTCGCGCCCGACCACTTGCATGCGTGCCACCCTGCCCGCGGGGAGGTCGGTCTGCGCCCACCACCCCGCGTCCACGGGCCACGGCCCTGCCCAGCCGGTGACCAGGTAGCGCTTTTCGCCCCACGCCAGCCCGTACGGCTCGGCGGACAGCAGCGCTTCGGCGGTGACGATGACGGGGGCACCGGAGGCGTCGATAAGCATGATGCGCGAGGCCGGGTGGTCGATGCCGCCGCCTAAGCGCGCAGGCAGGGGTGCAGGTATCGCCCCGGGCCACGATTGCTTCTCGACGTCCTCCGGCTCCTCCCCGAATGGCAGCATCGCCACGCGCTCCGCCACCCCACGCCCGCCGACGAGCCGGGGTTGGAGCACCGCGTCGATGCCGAGCTGAGACTGGACGCGCTCCACCACCCGCCGCGCGGTGTCCGTGGACGCGCCGTCGGCCCACAGCTCCCCCACCGGCTCGGGCGGGGCGAACTCCAGCGGCTCGAGGATGAGGCTGGTAATTTCGCCGGAACCGCCGCTTGTCAGCCAGCCGTCGAGCTGCCACCGCACCCGGTCCGCGGTGCCCGCTTCGGTGAGCGCCTCGCGGGTGCGCCACACGCGCTCGACCCGGGTGCCGTCGCCGAGCTCCGCCACCACTTTCAGGCGCAGGCAGTTGCGCCCCGTCTCCTTCAGCCGCTCGTGCAGGCTTGCCGCCAGGGCGCGGGCAGCGAAGGCGGCGGCGTCCACCCGCTCGATCGGGTCCTCGGGCGTGATGGCCACGGCGAGGTCCTCCACCGGCAGCTCCGGGGCCACGCGGCGGTCCGGCGCGGCCGCGGCGATGCGGTGAATGCGCATCCCTTTGGCGCCGAAGCGGGTGGTCACCGCGTTCGGCGGCAGTTTCGCCAGCTCCCCGAGGGTGGAGACCCCCAGCTGGCCGAGCGCCCTGACGGTGTCTGTGTCCGCGGCGAGGGACTCCTCCGCCACCAGTGATCCCAGCGGCTGCGCGGCCAGAAACTCGGCCGACCCGCCCGGCGCCACCACCCGGGAGGCGCGTGCCGCGATCAGCGCGGTGGCGATCTCGTCGGCGGCGCCTGCCATGGCGTCGATGCCGCGGCGCGAAGCTGCGTCGATAAGCATCTCCAGCGCCTTGTCCTCGCTGCCGTGGAAACGGCCGGCGGCCTCCAAGTCCACCGCCACCAGACCGGGGCGCAGCACCTCCACGCTCGCGGCGACTTCGTCGAAGCTGGCGACCAGGGATGCGAACATGCGCCCGTCGCGGTCCGGGTTGTCGTCCACCACCGTGAGCTCTGGCGCGACCGCCTGCGCGTTGCGCACCCGCATGCCGCGGCGGATGCCCAGCTGGCGCGCGGCGTGCGAGCACACCTTCACCCGGTGCTGCGCCGCGATCGCAATCGGCTCTGCCAGCTCATCGCCCGTATCTAGCCGCGCCGCCTGCACCGGCCAGTCCGGAAACCACAGCGCCGCCGCCCTCATGTGACAGCCCTGAGCCTTCGCTTATCGACGCCTCCGGCACTGCCAGCGCCAAGCGTCACCCTCGCGCTGGCAGGCCGGTAGCCTTTCGTCTCCGCGCGGACGTCGAAGTCGATCCCGGTGATGCGCCCGGTGCCCCTGCCGATGCCGTGGAAGTTGGCCAACCGGCCCGTGACGGTGAGCGCCGGCGAAGGCACCTCCACGTTCACGCACACCAGCGCGGCCTGGCCTTTGCGGATCCGCGCGAGCAGGGGGCGGGCGCGCACGGGGGTGAGCTGGAACGGGCTGCGGGTGCGCAGGACGACAAGGTCGAGCCCCTCGGCGAGCACGCCCGCGACGCTGAGGTCGTCGAGGCCCGCATCCGGCACCGCCACCACCCGCTCCAGCGCATCTGCGTCGATGCCGGCATAGGACAGCTCCGGCCACCCCACCACGCCCGCGCGCCCGCCAACTCCGGTTACCTGGCCAATGAGCTCCACGATGAGCGCCGGGGTGTCGCTGACGTGCGTGACCGCCTGGCGCGGCAAACCGCCATTCGGCAGCACGAGCGAAAGGCCGCCGCCCACGGCAAGTGTGTCCCCATCCTCAACGACCTGCTGCGGGACCTCCCCGCCGATGGCGGCCATGCGGGCTCGCAGCTCAGCGATCTGGTCGGCGCGCGACGTCTGAGCTGGCGGTTCATCCACTACCGCCAGGTTCGCTGCCGCTGCCGACGCAGTTCGAATAGGTGTTCCACTCACGCCAGATAGTATGCACCGCGGGGCCGACACGAGCAACGCCACTGGTCGAACATGTTTTCGTACAGTTGGCGCGCCGCAGGGTGCTCAAACCTAGCCGATCGCTTGCCCGATACACTTCCCGGCATGATCCCGATCACCGCAGCAGAGGTCCGCGACCGCGTCACCCCGATCCCCACCCCGCCTGTCGTGCGGGCGCTGGGCTCGATGGGCGCCGGCGGGTCTATCGGCGTGATGGTGTCGCAAGCCCCGCTGAGTGTCAAGGCGGTTGTGGCGGTCCTGTGCGTTGTTGCCGCCGTCACCGTCACGCTGCTGCACCCGTACCGCAAAGAGCTCCGCGCGTTCGCGGAGGACAAGGGCGTGGCCAGGGTGCCGTCGATAAGCATGGTGCTCCCACTGATGCTGTGGTGGCTGCTACTCATGCTTGCACCGCTCGCCCACTGGCCTGCTGTGGGCGCGTGGGTTGCAGGTGTAGCGGCGGCCGCGGCGGCCTGGGTGTTGTACCCGCACGTGGACGGGTCGCGGCGCCTCGCGTACGCGTAGGGCTACTCGAATGGTCCCTTAGCACAGACCCTGAGAAGCGGGCAGCGGCGGAACGCACCCACGCCGCCGCCCCGAAACGCCGGCTGCAAGGCGTGACGAGCACGCGGATAATGGCGCACATGGCTCAAAATTCATCGACGTCGCTCAAGCACATGTGGGACACCCGCCCGCACCGCATCCCGAAGGACGCGGGCGGACGCGCCGTCATCGCCGGAATATGCGTCGGCTTCGGCCAGCGCTACAAGGTAGATCCTGTGGCCGTGCGTATCGCGTTTGTCATCCTCAGCCTCGTCTTCGGCGGCGGCATCTTCGCCTACCTGCTGTGCTGGTTTGTCATGCCGCGCGTGGGCATGACCATCACTCCGGCCAAGGCGATTGTCACACCGAAGGAGCAGCTCACCCCGCACGAAATCGAGGAACGCAAGCCCGGGTGGTGGCTACTTATCGGCCTGATTATCTTCCTGCCCGCGCTGAGCCAGGCATCGGACGTGCGCGGCACGCTGATCAGCTTCGCCGCGTTCTTCTTCGTCTGGTTCTTCACCTACGCGCGTCAGCCGGAGCCGCCGGCAGACCCAAGCGGCAACAACGACCTGGTCTAGCGCTAAAAAGCTAGCGGTAGCGCTTCGGCACGTCCGCTTCGCCGAGGGTGAGCATGAGCCGGTTCGCCCAGTTGAAAAACGCGGACGAGTTCACTACGTCCAGTACCGCCAGATCGTCCAGGCCCGCGGCCCGTAGTGCGTCCACGTGCTGCTGACCGAACTCGAACGGCGTGCGGGTGAGCGCCACAGCGGCGTCGCGGATGGCGTTCCACAACTCGGAGGCGAGGTCGGCGGACACGCCTTCGTCAAGGAGCCGGTCAATGGCCGCCGCGTCGCCGCCCTCCTCCTTGGAACGGCCCTGGTGCACGGACGCGCAGTACTCGCAGCCGTTCAGGCGCGACGCCACGGTGGCGGCGAGCTCGCGCTCAGCGCGGCCCAGGCCGCCCTCGGTGTTGTAGAAAATGTCCAGGTCCGTCAGCGTGCGGGCTTTCAGCGCCTGCGGGTCGCGCGCGAGCAGGCGGAAGTACTCCATGTCGGCGCGCTCGGGCTTAATCAGCGCGTTGATGTGCTCATCGGTGAGCTCCCCCTTTTCCAGCGGAGCCACCCACGGCTTCCAGCCCAGCGGGTGCGCCACAAACTTCCCGGGCGCGACCACCTCGGGCTGCAAGGTGGCGGCGGCAGGCGTCCAGCCCGGGTCAGCGGCGCCAGCTCGCTTCTCGACGCCCTCCGGCACCCCCGCGCCGCCAGCCAGCACCCGCACCCCGTGCACCACGCGTAGCTGGAACGCCACAAAGGCGATCAGCTGGCCGAGCGAGACAATCGCGTCCTCGCTGTAGCCTGCCTCCTGCAGGTGGCCGATCGCCGCGGGTGACGCGTCCTTCGGGTGGAAGGTGAGCAGGTGCGCGAAGTCTAGCGCCGCGGCCAAAGCACCGTCGCCGAACAGCACGAAGTCCCCGCCGGCGTACGGGCCCGCAGACACGCCTGCACGCACGGCCTCCTCCACCACTGCAACGAGCGACTCGTCCTCGTCCGCAAGCAGGTCGGTGTAGAACTCCGCGGCGCGCGTAGCACCGGACACGCCGGCGATGAAGGCTGCGACGGCGTAGCGGGTGGACACCGGCAGCGCCTCCACCAGCGAGGCGTCGGTGGGCTCGAACAACGCCTCGAAGCTGCGCTGGGCGTTCTCCACCGCCTCGGGCCGGCGGCGGCGCAGCTCTGCGAGTTCGGCCAGGGTCTCGGCCAGGGTGTCAATAATGTCAGTGTGGTTAGACAACAAACTCTCCTAACTGTCGGGCGCGGAAGACGGTGCCGGGGATAGCGCTGATGAGCTCGCGGGTGACCTCGTGCTTCGGGTGTGCAAACACCTCGTTGGTCGCCCCGTATTCCACCTGGCGGCCGCGGCTGAACACGCTCACCGTATCCGAGATCTGGCGCACCACCGCGAGGTCGTGGGAAATGAACACGTAGGTCAGCCCCAGCTCGCGCTGCAGGTCCTCCAGTAGCTCCAGGATCTGCGCCTGCACGGTCACGTCCAGCGCAGACACGGCCTCGTCCAGCACCACCAGCTCCGGCTCCACGATGAGCGCACGCGCGATGGCCACGCGCTGACGCTGCCCGCCCGAGAGCTGTGCCGGGGTGCGGGAGGCGAACTGCGCCGGGTCCAGCGCCACGCGCGCCAAGTACTCCTCGGCGCGCTTCAGCGCCTCCCGCTTCGACGCGCCGGCAAGGTTGCGCAGCGGCTCCGCCACAATCTCGCCGACGCGCATCTTCGGGTCCAGCGAGGAGTACGGGTTCTGGTACACCATCTGCACCCGCCCGCGAAGCGCGCGCTGCTGCCTCGCCGACAGGCCGGTCAGCTCTGTGCCCTCGAGCGTGATGCTGCCGGCGCTCGGGCGGTTGAACATGGCGATCGCGCGGCCGGTGGTGGTCTTGCCGGAACCGGAGCTGCCCACCAGGGCGTGCGTGGATCCCCGGGCGACGTCGAAGGAGATGTCCTCCACGGCGGTGAAGTCGCCGTAGCGCACGGCCAACCCGTCGACGGTGAGCAGGGTGTCGGGGGCGACCGGAGGGCGTCGATAGGCATCTGCGACCGCGAGCGAGGGCACGTTGGCCAGCAGCCGCTTGGAGTACTCCTGCTGGGGGTTGCGCAGCACCGCGTTCACGGGCCCGTGCTCGACCACGCGGCCGTGCTCCATGATCACCACGTCGTCCGCGCGGTCGCCCGCCACGGCGAGGTCGTGGGTGATGAAGATGACGCCCAAGCCCAGCTCCGCGCGCATCTCGTCCAGCAGGTCCAGGATGGTCTTCTGCACGGTCACGTCGAGGGCGGAGGTGGGTTCGTCGGCGATGAGCACCTCGGGCTCGAGCGCCACCGCAGCCGCGATGAGCACGCGCTGCTTCATGCCACCGGACAGCTCGTGGGGGTACTGGCGGTAGCGGCGCTCCGGGTCGTCGATGCCCACGCGCTCAAGCAGGGCGATTGCTTGCCGACGCCGCTCCGCCGCATCCCCCATCCCGTGAATCTCCAACCCGTCCTCTACGGACGCGCCGATGGTCTTCAGCGGGTTGAGCGAGTTGTTCGGATCTTGGGGCACCAGCCCAATTTTCCTGCCGCGCAGCTTGCGCCACTCGGCGTTGGTCAGGTTGTTCAGCTCCCGGCCCTTGAACCGGATGCTGCCGCCGAGCACAGTGCCGCCGGCGCCCAGGAGATCCAGCGCAGCCATGGCGGAGGTGGTTTTGCCGGAGCCGGACTCGCCCACGATGGCGGTCATCTTGCCTGCCTCCACAGCAAACGAGATGTCGCGCACCACCGGGTCCGCGTCGCCGTACGCGACGGTGAGGCCCTCGACCTCAAGCAGGGGCGTACTCACTTCACATCACCTTCCTGTTGGATCACCTGGGACAGGTGGTTGGCGGACATCACGGTGGCCACGATGGCCAGACCGGGCAGCAGGATCAGCCACCAGGCGGTGGCCATGTAGTCGCGGCCTTCCGCGATGAGCAGGCCCCACTCGGGAACCGGCGGCGGCGCACCATAGCCGAGGAAGCCCAGGATGGACAGCTGCAAAATGGCGGTGCCGAACTGCAGGGCTGCCAGCGCCAGCACCGGGGTGAGCGAATTGGGCAGCACGTGGCGCAGCAGCACCTGGGCCTGCGTAGCGCCGGAGCCGTACGCGGCCTCAACGTAGTCCGCGCCGGCGATCTGGATCACCTGGGAGCGGGCGAGGCGCGCAAACGTGGCCACGGACGTCATACCGACAGCAAACGCCGCCTGCAGCGAGCCGAAGCCGGTGACGATGATGATGGACAGCGACAGCAGGATGCCGGGGATGGCCAGCAAGACATCAACTAGGCGCATGAGCACGGTGTCTACCCAGCCACGCTGCGTGCCGGCGATCAGACCGATCAGAGTGCCCAGCACGAGGCCGACGGCGACGGCGATCAGCGCGCCAAGCAGCGACTGGCGCGCGCCGTACACGACGCGGGAGAACAGGTCGCGGCCCACCGCGTCGGTGCCGAAGATGTGCTCGCCGCTCGGGGCGAGCAGGGCGACGTCTAAGCCCGTGTACGGGTCCTCGGGCGCGAACACGCTGGGGGCGATAGCCCACAGTGCCGCGATTGCCAGCACGACGATTGAGAGGACCGTCGCGGGCGAGCTCCAGCGCCGGTGCTTTCGGTGCCGGCGCGGGCCGTGCTCCTTCTGTGGGGCGCGCTGGCCGCGTGCCAGGTTGGCGGTAGTCATCGGACAGCCTCCTTCGCGGTATTTGCGGTGCCGGTGGCGTTCCCGGCGTCGCGCAGGCGCACGTCCAGCACCGGGTAGAGCAGGTCGACGATCAGGTTGATCACCACGTAGGCGGTGGCGGCGATGAGCACCACACCAAGCAGCACCGGGGTGTCGCGGCTGGACACGGCGTTGACGGTGAGCGAGCCCAGCCCGGCGCGGCCGAAGACGGTCTCGGTGACCACAGCGCCACCGACCAGCTCGCCGAAGAGCAGGCCCGCCATGGTGATCGCCGGCAGCAGGGAGTTGCGCAGCACGTCGCGCCAGAAAATGCGCGCCTCGCTCGCGCCGCGGGCGCGGACGACCTGGACGAAGGGCTGGGCGCGGACCTCGTCGATGGAGCGGATGAGCACCTGCATGAGCGGTGCCGCCATGGGCACGGCCAGGGTGAGCGTGGGCAGAATCAGCCCTTCCAGCGGGGTCGGGTCAACCACGTTGACCCAGCCGAGGCGGAAGGAGAAGAACTGCAGCAGCAGGATGGCAATCCAGAACCCGGGCAGCGAGACCATAAACGACGGCAGGGAGCGAACGACGCTGCGCAGCGCGCCGGTGCCGGGCAGCGTGGCCGCGTACGCGGTGGCCAGCGCGACCACGATGGCAAGTCCGATGGACGCCGCGGCGAGCGCGAGCGTGTGCGGCGCGGCCTCGGCGATTAGGTCAACCACCGGCGTGCCGGAGGCCACCGAGTAACCGAGGTCGCCGGTGAACAACCCGCCGAGGGTGGCGAAGTACTGCTCAACCAGCGGTTTATCCACGCCCATTTGCTCGCGGATCTGCTCGATCTCCGCCTGGGACAGGCCCAAGGCCGGGTCCGCGTAGCGGGCGGCAACGCCGTCGGAAGGCAGCGCGGACAGCAGGAAAAAGGCCAGCGTGTAGGCCAGCAGCAGGACGACAAGCGCCTGCCCGATGCGTTTGAGCACGAATTTGCCCATCAGTTGTCCTCCTCGCGGTCGATGTACACCGAGTAGAAGCTCGGGCGGGCCACCGCCTCGGTGGCGAAGCCCTTCACGTGCGGCGCGAGGGCGTACACCTGGGGCTCCTCGAACAGCGGCAACACGTAGGCGTTTGCCGTCAGGTGGTCCTGCACCGCCTTGGACGCGGCGGCGCGCCCGGCGTCGTCCGGGGTGGAGACGACCTTGTGCAAAAGCTCCTCCAGCTCCGCGTCGATCGGCTGGCCGTCGCCCGCGTTGTTCAGCAACGAGTCGCGGCGGTCCACGGCCAGGAATGACTCGATCACGTCGTAGTCCGCGCGGCCCACCATGGAGTGCATGAGCTGCACGCGGTTGATGTCCTTCTGCGCGGCGTTTTGCGTGGCGCGGTCGCCGGCCACCATGTTCAGCTCGATGCCCAGCTCGCGCAGGTCGGACTGCATCATCGTGACAATCTCTTTCGAGCGCGGCTGCGGCAGGGCGTGGTTGACCCACAGACTCAGGCGCTGGCCGTCCTTCTCGCGGATGCCGTCGGGCCCGGGGATCCAGCCGGCGGCGTCGAGAAGCTCGCGCGAGGCTTGCGGGTCGTAGGTGTACGCGCCAGGCTGCTCGGCGTACCCCAGTGCCTTCGAGGTCATGGACGAGGTGGCCAGCGGGTAGGAATCCGACAGCAGGATGCGGATGATCTCCTCGCGGTTGACGCCGTGGATGATGGCCTGGCGCACGCGGATGTCCTGCAGCAGCGGGTGGTCGAAGCGCAGCGCGAGCTGGTTGGCCATACCGTTCGCGGTGGCGGCGACCACCTGCACCCCCTCGTCTTTCAGGTGCCGCTCCACCGGCGGGGAAATGGTGCGCGCGATATCCGCCTGGCCGGAGAGCAGCGCGCCGGAGCGCACCGCCTCTTCCGCCGCCAAGGTGTAGTGGATGCCGTCCAGGCGCGCGCGACCCTGGTGCTCCAGCGACGGCGGCGCCCAGTCGTAGTCCTCGCGCGCGTTGAGCACGAGGTCGGTGCCCAGCGTCTCGCTCTCCACCACGAACGGGCCGGAGCCGATGACGTTGTCCGCGCCGCCGGGGCCGAAGTCCTCGTTGCGCAGTTTGAGCGACGAATCTGCGAGCAGGCCCGCGTTGTAGGTGGATGTCGCCTGCGCGAAGCCGGGCGAGGGCGCGGAGAAGTAGAACCGCACTGTGTCCTCGTCCACCACCTCGCCACGCTCGTAGTTGGAGATCTGTTCAGAGACGTTGAGTAGCCGCTCCTTGTCCCCCAAGCCGTAGAGGTCGAAGTTATCCACGATGTTTTGCGCCGTCATGGGCGTGCCGTCGGAGTACGTCACATCGGTGCGGATGTTGAACGTGAACACGGTTGCATCCTCGTTGATTTCCGGCAGCTCTGTGGCAATCCAGGGCTCCAGCTCCAGCGTCTCCGGGTCTTGGTAGAGCAGGCGGTCCGTCAGCTGGTTGACCACGCCTCCGTTGGGGTAAAAGCCGGCCGCTGGCGGGTAGAGGCTGTTAAACCAGTTGGACTCCAGGTACGTCAGCACGTTGGTGTCCGCACTGTCCGCACTGTCCAGCCCAGCGGCGCATCCGGCGAGCAGGCTGGCCGCTACGCCGAGTGTCAGCGGCGCAGCTACCTTTGTTCTAGGCACGTTTTTGTCCTCTTTCCTCGGTTGTGCACAGCACCTTACCATTGTTAGACAAGCTGGTTCTGAGGAAATAGACTGAACTGTCTACTTACGACCATTACACCCGCACACATCGTGGAGGTAGAGCACTGTGGGAGCATCCATCGCAATCATCGGAGCAGGACCGCGGGGGATCTCCATCACCGAACGCATCGCCGCGTACCTCAAGGAACGCGGCGGCGGGTCCGTGACGCTCCACATCATCGACGACGCCCAGCTCGGCGCAGGCCGCGTTTGGGAGACCGAGCAAACCCGCACGCTCTGCATGAACACCCTCGCCGGCGCGGTCACACTATTCACCGAACCCGGCGCGACCGTCGGCGCCCCCGTGTTCGAAGGCCCCACCATGTACGAATGGGTCCAGGCCCTGCGCGGCGAGCGGAGCCACCCGCTTATCGACGCCTTCGGTGCTACCCTCCCCGACCAGTTCACCGAAGAACTGCGCGCGACGCGCCCCGAATCCAACCCGTCCCGGGCGCTGTACGGCGAGTACCTGCGCTGGGTGTGGAAGGTGGCGCTCGCGCAGCTACCGGCGGGCGTGGAGGTAGTGGAGCACCACTCCCGCGCGGTTTCCTTCGCAGCCGAGGGCGACCGGGACGCCATCACCCTCGCAGACGGCGCGGTCGTCCATGCCGACGCCACGGTTATCGCCTCCGGCTGGGTACTCCCCGCGCCCACACCGGCCCAGCAAGCGTTCGCGCAATCCGGCCTCACCTACATCGCGCCCGGCAACCCCGTCGAGCAGGAGGTTTCCCGCTTGCAAGCCGGTGAGCGGGTGCTCGTGCGCGGCATGGGCATGGGCTTTTTCGACCTCATGGCGCTGACCACCATCGACCGTGGCGGCCGCTTCGTCGACGATCCCGCCGCCCGCTCCGGCCTGCGCTACGAGGCCACCGGGCGGGAGCCGCACTTCGTGGTCACTTCCGGCCGCGGCTACCCGTACCTGCCCAAGTCCGAGTACCACTCCCTACCTCCGAAGGCAGACCTCACCCGTCTGCGAGCGGCTATCGAGGCTACCGCTGCGCCCGTGTCCTTCGGCCGCGACCTGTGGCCCGCGCTTGCCCGCGACTCCTACGCCGAGTACTACCGCGTGCTTTCGCGGGTGCGTCCCGGAGCGCTCAAGGTGCCTCTCGACGCCATCCTCACGGCCATCGACGCCACCGACCTTGCTGCCGCCGCATCCCCTGACGACATCCTGACGGTCGCGAACGCGCTGACCGCCGCTCTCGACGGCATGAGCACCGAACCGTTCGACATGGCCGCGTGGGTCGACCCCCTCGCCGGCACCGAAAAGCTGGACCTGGAGGAGCTGAACCGCCGCATCGCTGAAGGCATGGAAGTCGACATCACCGAAGCCGTGAGCGCCTGGGACTCCCCGCTCAAGGCCGGCCTGTGGGCCATCTCCGCCGGCCGCAAGCCCAGCGCGATCGCCACCCAGAACGGACGCGGCCCCCGCGAGGCCGCGCTGTCGCAGTACATGGCGTTCGGCCAGATGGTCGGCTCCGGTCCGCCGCTGTTCCGCACCCGCGAGCTGCTCGCGCTTTTCGACGCCGGCCTAATCACCTTCCTCGGCCCCGACCCCGTGGTCGAGGCCGCTGACGGCAGGTACACGGCCATTAGCCACGCGCGGACGGCGACCGCCACCGCGCTTGCCGACGCGTTCCTGCCCGGCCCGGACGTACGCACCTCCCCCGACCCGCTGACCTCCTCGTTGCGCGAGGCGGGCCGCGTGCGCCCCTTCGCACCGGGTGGCGTGGAAACCGCCTCCCCTGAAACCGACGGGGCCACCCGCCGCACCATCCGCCCCGACGGCGAGCTGGACGCGCGACTGCACATCGTCGGCATCCCCACCGGCAAGCAGTGGGCGGACACCACCATCTCCCCCATGCCGGGCACCGACCCGCTGATGCTGCAGGAGACGGACAAGACGGCGCGGTCGTTGCTGGTCCAGGCGGGCGTGCTCTAGCAGCGCCGTGCTGAGCGGCCTACTCCCACTCGATGGTGGCCGGCGGCTTGGAGGTCACGTCCAGCACCACGCGGTTGACGTCGGCCACCTCGTTGGTGATGCGGGTGGAGATCACCTCGAGCGTCTCGTAGGGGATGCGCACCCAGTCCGCGGTCATGGCGTCCTCAGAAGCGACCGGGCGCAGCACGATCGGGTGGCCGTACGTGCGTCCGTCGCCCTGCACGCCCACCGAGCGCACGTCGGCGAGCAGCACGACCGGGCACTGCCAGATCTGCTCGTCCAGGCCCGCGCGGGTGAGCTCCTCGCGCGCGATGGCGTCGGCGGCGCGCAGCGTCTCTAGGCGCTCCGCGGTCACCTCGCCGATGATGCGGATGCCCAGGCCCGGCCCCGGGAACGGCTGTCGGTTCACGATGACTTCAGGAAGGCCCAGTTCGCGGCCGACCGCACGGACCTCGTCCTTGAACAGCAGGCGCAGCGGCTCAACGAGCTCGAACTCGACGTCGTCCGGCAGGCCGCCGACGTTGTGGTGGCTCTTGATGTTGGCGGTGCCGGTGCCGCCGCCGGACTCCACCACGTCCGGGTACAGGGTGCCCTGAACCAGGTAGTCCACCTGCTGGCCTTCCAGCACGCCGGCAACAGCGCGCTCGAAGGCGCGGATGAACTCCGCGCCGATGGCCTTGCGCTTCGCCTCCGGCTCGGTCACGCCGGCCAGCTTGTTCAAAAACGCCTCGCGCTCGTCGACGGTGGCCAGCTTCGCGCCGGTGGCTGCAACGAAGTCGGTCTCCACCTGCTCGCGCTCACCCTGGCGCAGCAGGCCGTGGTCCACGAACACGCAGGTGAGTCGGTCGCCGATGGCGCGCTGCACCAGCGCCGCCGCGACGGCAGAGTCCACGCCGCCGGACAGGCCACAGATCGCGCGGCCGTCACCGACCTGCTCACGCACGTCCGCAATGAGCTGCTCGGCGATGTTAGAGGCGGTCCAGTTCTGCTCCAGGCCTGCGATCTCGGTGAGGAAGCGGGTGAGCACCTCTTGGCCGTGGGGCGAGTGCATGACCTCCGGGTGGTACTGCACGCCCGCGAGCCTGCGGGAGGCGTCCTCGAATGCCGCAACCGGTGCGCCCGGGGTAGATGCGGTGACCTCGAAGCCCTCCGGGGCGCGGGTGACCGAGTCGCCGTGGGACATCCAGACCGGGTGCTCGTCGGAAAGGCCGGCGTGCAGAATGCCTCCGTCGATACGCATCTGCGTGCGGCCGTACTCGCGCGCGCCGGTCTTGGCTACCTCGCCGCCGAGCGCGCGGGTCATGATCTGGAAGCCGTAGCAGATGCCGAAGATCGGCAGGCCCAGCTCGAAGATCTCCTGGTCCAGCTGGGGCGCACCCTCTTCGTACACCGACGACGGGCCACCGGAGAGAATCAGCGCCTGCGGGTCCTTCTCGCGGACCTCAGCTGCGGTGATGGTGGACGGCACCACCTCGGAGAACACGTTCGCCTCGCGCACGCGGCGGGCGATCAGCTGCGCGTACTGCGCGCCGAAATCAAGGACAAGGACAGGGCGGGCTTGCGGAGTATTCACAAGCCCAGATCCTAGTCGATCGCCGCCCAGACCCAACTGCGCGTGCCCGGGGCCGTCGCTTCAGCTACGGATGACCAGGTCGGCCTTCTGGAAGGCCTTGACGTCGGTGTAGCCGCACTTCGCCATGATCCGCTTCAAGCCCCCGACGACGTTGAGGCTGCCCAGCGGGTCGCTCGACGGGCCGAACAGCACCGTCTCCAGCGGGACGCCCAACCCGGCGCCCGGATCCCGGTGCACGTCGCCGCGCGGAAAACGCGGGTGCGCGGCCTGGGCCTCCCAGTACACCCCGCCGGCAGCGGCTTCGGAGGCCTGCGCGAGGGTCCGGCCGAGCATCACTGCGTCGGCCCCGCAGGCGATGGCGAGGGCGATGGCGCCCGGCTCAGACAGGGCGGTATCCGCGAGCACGTGCACGTAGCGCCCACCGGTCTCGTCTAGGTAGTCGCGGCGGGCGGCCGCCACGTCTGCGATCGCAGTGGCCATGGGCACCTGCACAACCGTGCTGGTGTGGCCCGATCCCACGATCACACCGGCGACACCAGCGCGCATGAGGTGCGTCGCCGTGGAGTAGTCGTACACCCCACCGGCGATGACCGGCACGTCGAGGGAACCCACGAACTCCTTGAGGTTCAGCGCTTCCCCGCCCTGCTGCACGTGCTCGGCGGAGATGATGGAGCCCTGAATGAACAGGATCTCGGTGCCTGCGGCGACGACCACCGGGGCCAGTTCGCGCGCGTTCTGCGGGCTCACGCGCACTGCCACCGTCACGCCGGAGTCGCGCACCTGCGCGATCCGCTCAGCGAGCAGATCCCGGTCGAGTTCCGCGGCGTGGAGCTCCTGCAGGGTGCGCACCGAGCGCTCGCCGGAGTCGATGTACTCCTGGTACTTCTCCTGCGAGTCGATGCCCCACGAGTCCTCGTGGGAATCCACGACCTGCCGCACCGCGCGCTCGAGGTCCGCGTGGCGGCCCCACAGCCCCTCGGCGTCGATCACGCCGAGACCGCCCTGCTTGCCCATTTCGATGACAAACTCGGGGCTGGCCAGGGCGTCGGTCGGGTGGGAAACCAGCGGGATGTCAAAGGTGTAGGCGTCGATGTGCCAGCTCGTGTCAACATCCTTCGAGGACCGCGTACGGCGCTTGGGCACGATCGAGATGTCGTCGAGGTCGTACGCCCTGCGGGCTTCCCGCCCGAGGCCGATTTCCACGTAGTCGCGCATGTGCCTGTCCCCTACTGGCGGTAGTTCGGCGCTTCGACGGTCTGCGTGATGTCGTGCGGGTGCGACTCGCGCAGGCCGGCGGTGGTGATCTGGACGAACTGCTTCGTCTGCAGCTCCTCGATGGAGGCTGCGCCCGTGTAGCCCATCGCCGCGCGCAGGCCGCCGACGATCTGGTGGGTGATGGAGTCCAGCTCGCCACGGAACGGCACGCGCCCCTCGATGCCCTCCGGAACCAGCTTATCCTCGCTGGTCACGTCGGCCTGGAAGTAGCGGTCCTTGGAGAAGGACCGCTTTTCGCCCGTCAGGCCGCGGCCCTGCATGGCGCCCATGGAGCCCATGCCGCGGTAGCGCTTGTACTGCTTGCCGCCCACCACGACGATCTCGCCCGGGGCTTCCGCGGTGCCGGCGAGCATCGAGCCGAGCATCACCGTCGACGCGCCAGCGGCCAGCGCCTTGGCCACGTCGCCGGAGAACTGCATGCCGCCGTCGGCGATGACGGGCACGCCCGCTGCCTTGGCAGGCACGGATGCCTCGAGGATCGCCGTGATCTGAGGCGCGCCCACACCCGCCACCACGCGGGTGGTGCAGATGGAGCCCGGGCCGATACCCACCTTGATGGCGTCCGCGCCGGCGTCGATCATGGCCTGCGCGGCGCTTCGGGTAGCCAGGTTGCCGCCGATGACGTCGACGCGATCCCCGAACTCCTTCTTCACGCGCGAGACCATTTCCAGCACCCGGTTGTTGTGCGCGTGGGCGGAATCCACCACGAGCGCGTCGACGCCGGCCTCCACGAGCAGGCCTGCGCGATCGAACGAGTCCTCGCCGGTGCCCACGCCGGCAGCGACAAGCAGGCGGCCGTCCGCGTCCTTAGACGCGTTCGGGTATTGCTCGCTCTTCACAAAGTCCTTCACGGTGATCAGCCCGGCGAGGGTGCCGTCGTTAGCCACGATGGGCAGCTTCTCCACCTTGTTCGAGGACAGCAACGCGAGCGCTTCCTGCTTATCGACGCCCTCCGGTGCCACCACCAGCGGCATCGGCGTCATCACCTCTGCCACCTTGCGCTGGAAGTCCGCCTCGAAACGCATGTCGCGGTTGGTGATGATGCCCACCAAGCGGCCGGCATCATCCACCACGGGCAGACCCGAGATGTGGAAGCGGGCGCACAGGGTGTCCACTTCCTCCAGGATCATCTCCGGGGTGGCGGTGACCGGGTTGGACACCATGCCGGATTCGGAGCGCTTCACAATGTCCACGTGCTCTGCCTGGTCCTGGGCGCTGAGGTTGCGGTGTACCACGCCGATGCCGCCCTGGCGCGCCATCGCGATCGCCATGCGCGACTCGGTGACGGTGTCCATGGCGGCGGAGGCGATGGGCATGCCCAGGCGGATGTTTCGGGTGAACTGGGAGGCCGTGCTCACCTCGGACGGAACGATGTGGGATTCCGCCGGCAGCAGCAGCACGTCGTCGAAGGTCAGGCCACGCAGGGCTACCTTGTCCGGATCGTCCCCACCAGTCCATACACGCTCAATAGCCATCGCCTACAGTCTCCTCTCCCGCGCGGATGTTTTCCGCCATGATATAACGCGCCGCAAGCGCCGCCTTTCCCGCCCAGTTCAACGGGACCGTGGCCGAGGCACCTGGGCGGTTTGCCACACCGTATAGGCTTACATGGGTGAACTACGACGACATGATGCCACTGGACCCGTTCGCGGACGACCCCAACGACCCGGCATCCTTCATCGACGACGAGGAGCACGCCGAGCCGCTGTCGCCCGAGGAGCGAGTCGCGGTGATCCAAGACCTTTCGCACGTGAGAGATGCGCAGCGCATGTTGAAGCCCCGCGGCATCCTCGGTGTGTCCTTCCTGTGCGAAGACTGCGACCAGGTGCACTACTACGACTGGGAGATCATGGAACAAAACATGATCGCCTCGCTGAACAATCAGCTACCCCCGGTACACGAACCCAGCGCCAACCCCAACGTCGAGGCGTACGTGCCCTGGGACTACGCCATGGGCTACCTCGACGGCCTGGAGGGGCGCTAAGAGCTGCTCATATTCCGGAGCGCCTCCGGCGCCACTTCGCCCCCGGCCGGAGCCGGCTGCGCGGGCTGCTACACCGTGGCTGCCGGAGTATTGCTTCCGGTGTCAGAATCGCCCGCCGGAGCGGAAGCCACGCCTGAACCCGGCGTCGGCGAACCGGTGGCCGAAGTCCTGCCCGGCTGCGTCGACGGCCGCTGGGCAGGCTGACCAGACTGCCCCGTTTGCGCTGGCTGCTCGGGTTGCTCAGGCTGCGTCGGCCGTGCCGGAGTCTGCGGCGCCTGCGTGGGCTGCTGCGCCGGAGTGGGCTCGTCGGGCACCTGCTCCGGGGCGGTCTTGTCGGGCGCCTGGGAGCTCGTCGTGGTGACAGTGCTGGTCACCGTAGTCGTCACCGTCGTCACCGTCGTCACCGCCTCAGAGTCATCGCCCTTACCCGCGCGGTGCTGGCGGTCTTTCATGGACGCCACCAAACCCCGCGCCTGCTCCAGCAGGTCGCGGGTCGCCGCCTCGTCGCCGCGCTGGCTGGCCACTTCGAGCTCGTCGAGGGTGGTAGCCAACTCCACCACCGTGGAGTCATCCTGGGCACCCTGGCCAAACGGGGTCGTCCCGGTGCCGACGGAGATCGCGGTGGCAGCAGCCGCGCCCATCAATCCGGCCAGCCAGGGGCTGAGCTGGCGCTTGCGTTTCGCGTCGCGCGCGGCCTCCAGGGAGGCGACGTTACCTGCCGGCGACTGCCCGGCGTCCAGCTGCGGTGCCGGCGGCAGCGGCCGGTCGATATCCGCCTTGAGCTCAAGGAGGGCTGCTGCGAGGGGGTCGGCGCCGCCCGAAGGATCGTCGCCACGCGACAGCGCGTCGATAAACGCGTCGCTGGACGCGAACTCGTCCATGCCAGGTTCGGTAGACCCGTTGCGTGGTGTCATAGCTCCGCCTGCCGTCCTTCCAGTTGTTTGCGCAGTTTGGCCAGCGCACGGTGTTGGGCCACGCGCACCGCACCAGGGGTACTACCCACCACTTCCGCTGTCTCCTCCGCGGACAGGCCCACAAACACCCGCAGAATCACGATGTCGCGGGCCTTTTCGTTGAGTGAATCGAGCAATGCGCGGACAGCGTTACTGCCGGCGGCGACGAGCGCGGCGTCTTCCGGCGTCGTCGCAGCCACTTCCGTGTCCGGCACCTCCTCCACCGGGCTGAGTTTGTCCCGCGCCAGCGAGCGGTGCGCGTCCGCGACCTTGTTAAACGCGATCCCGTAGACGTATGCCATGAACGGCTTGCCGGTGTCCGTGTAGCGGTCGATGCTCGTCGCCACCGCCAGGCAAATTTCCTGGGCTACGTCCTCGGGGGTGGGTGTACGACCGCCCCCGATGCGTGCCCTGGCGTAGCGCAGCACGCGCGGGTGAATGATGGAGATGATGCGCTGCAGCGCCCGCCTGTCGCCTGCGACAGCGCCGGGGACCAGGTCAGCGAGCTCGACATCCTCGTCGCCTGCGGCCACGCGCCTCTCCTTCCTGCGAGTGCGCTTCCAGTTTCGCGTAACCCGTCCATCATAAACATCACAGGCGGTTCCGTCGCGCTACCGATCTTTTGCCAGGAATTCATCTGCACGTAACCAGCGACGTTCCCGCAGTTAGAACGGATTATTTTCAGCTCCGCCGGCCGCGGTACAACCGGTGGTAACCGCGACGACACCGAGCGTTAACCCAGGCAGTCCACACTCATGTGCGGTTCCCCGTCAAAGGTACTTTCCAAAGGAGCATTGCAGAATATGTCTTTGCCGCACCAGCTTCCCGGGCCAAACGCCGATTTCTGGGATTGGCAGCTACACAGCAAGTGCCGGGGGGAGGCGTCCGAGATTTTCTACCACCCCGACGGGGAGCGCGGCCGGGCGCGCGCGCAGCGCGAGAACCGCGCCAAGGCCATCTGCTTTGAGTGCCCGGTGCTGAGCCAGTGCCGCGAGCACGCCCTGCGCGTCGCCGAGCCGTACGGCATCTGGGGCGGCATGAGCGAGTCCGAGCGCTCCGCAGTGCTGCGCGGCGCCGCCGGCAAGATGGAGGTCGCGGCCGCTTCCGCGAAGTAACCGCGTACGAAACAAGCCCCAGCACGCATGCTGGGGCTTGTTGCTTATCGACGAACCTTCGGCCGCGCCACCCTAGTGCGCGTGACCCTCGTGCTCGTCTTCCTCTGCGGGCTTGGTCACCACAGATGCCTCCGTGGTGAGCACCATGCGGGCCACCGAAGCGGCGTTGACCACCGCGTTGTGGGTGACCTTCACCGGGTCGATGATGCCCTGCTCGAGGAGGTTGCCGTACTCGAGCGTGGCGGCGTTGAAGCCCTCGCCGTTGCCCAGCTCAGCCACCTTGGACACCACCACAGCACCGTCGAGGCCTGCGTTGTCGGCGATCCAGTAGGCCGGCTTGGACAGGGCGCGGGCCACGGCCAGCACACCGGTCTTCTGCTCGCCCTCGAAGCCCTCGGCAAACGCCTCGAGCTCCTTGGCAATCTGCACGAGTGCGGAACCACCGCCGGCGATGATGCCCTCTTCGGCCGCCGCGCGGGCAGCGTTGATGGCGTCTTCGACGCGCAGCTTGCGCTCGTTTTGCTCCGTCTCGGTGGCTGCGCCGACGCGCAGCACGGCCACGCCGCCGGAGAGCTTGGCCAGACGCTCTTCCGCCTTCTCCCTGTCCCAGGTCGAGTCGGTGGACTCGATCTCGCGGCGGATCTGGTTGCGGCGGTCCTCCACGGCCTCGGCGGTGCCGGCGCCGTCGACGATGACGGTGTCGTCCTTGGTCACCGTCACACGGCGGGCGGAGCCGAGCTGCTCCAGCGTGGCGTCCTTGAGGTTGATGCCAACCTCAGGGTCGATCACGGTCGCTGCGGTGACCACCGCCAGGTCGTCCATAAACGCCTTGCGGCGCTCGCCGAAGTACGGCGACTTCACGGCGACGACCTTGAGGATCTTGCGGATGGAGTTGACCACTAGCGCCTGCAGCGCTTCGCCCTCGATGTCCTCGGCCACCACGAACAGCGACACGGACTCGGACGCGGCCTGCTCCAGCAGCGGCAGGAAGTCCGGCAGGGACGAAATCTTGCCGCGCACCAGCAGCACGCGCGCGTTTTCCAGCACGGCCTGGCCGGCGTCCGGGTCCGTCATGAAGTACGGGGAGAGGAAGCCCTTGTCAAAGGAGATGCCCTCGGTGAGGTCCACGTACGAGTCGATGGACTGGGACTCCTCAACGGTGAGCACACCGTCCTTGCCCACCTTGTCCATGGCGCCTGCAACCATCTCGCCGACCTCCGGATCGCGCGAGGACACGGTGGCCACGTTGGCGATCTCGGCGGAGGACTGCACGTCGGTCGCGCGGGCCTTGAGCTCGTCGACGACCTTGTCGGCCGCAGCCTTGATGCCCTTGTTCAGCTCGATCGGGTTCGCGCCAGCAGCGACGTTGCGCAGGCCCTCGGCGACGAGCGCCTGGGCCAGCAGCGTCGCGGTGGTGGTGCCGTCGCCGGCGGTGTCGTTCGTCTTCACTGCGACGGACTTCACCAGCTGCGCACCGAGGTTCTCAAACGGATCCTCGAGGTCGATGTCGCGTGCGATGGTCACGCCGTCGTTCGTGACGGTCGGGCCGCCCCAAGACTTCGACAGCACGACGTTGCGGCCGCGGGGACCAAGGGTGACCTTCACCGCGTCGGCGAGCGTGTCCACGCCGCGCTGGATGCCCTCGCGAGCTTCCTGATCAAATGCGATGAGTTTTGCCATTGTGTGTTACTTCCGGCTTACTTCTCGACGACGGCGAGCAGGTCACGTGCGGACAGGAGTAGGTACTCCTCGCCGCCGTACTTCAGCTCGGTGCCGCCGTACTTGGAGAAGACGACGGTGTCGCCCTCCTTCACGTCCACGGCGACGCGGTTGCCGTTGTCGTCCAGGCGGCCCGGGCCGACGGCGATGACGACGGCTTCCTGCGGCTTCTCCGCAGCGGAATCCGGGATAACCAGGCCGGACGCGGTGGTGGTCTCAGCTTCGGCGATCTGGACGAGGACCTTGTCCTCCAGCGGCTTGATGTTGACGTTTGCCATGATCAGCAACCTTTCATTGGTGAATGATTCAACAGTTCAGGTCTGAAGAGGCGCAGCCGTCGTCGCGGGTGAACAACTGTGCTTCACACAACCTGCTTTGGCACTCTACCCCCGAGAGTGCCAGCCAACAACCACAGGCCAGGCGAGCAGGCAGACCTAGCGGTTCTTCACCGCGTTGCGCCAGAGCTCGAATTCCTCCGCGTTGTCGTCGCGGTAGTTTTCCACCGCACGAATTGCCTGGAGCACCTTGTCGATGGTGCGCTCGTCCACGCTCGCGCCGTCGCGCGCGGTGAAGATCACCGGGCCGGAGATCGCGCGGGTGGGGTCAGTGAGGAACTCGGGGTTGTCGGTCTCGGCGGTGTTTCGCGCCAGCGAGGCCACCGGGTTCGGCTCCGCGCCGTGCTGCACCGCATCGGGGCGGAAGATGGCGTGGAAGCGGTTGCCGTCCTGGTCGAAAGCGACGTCCACGACCTCGCCGGTCATGCCGCCGAGCGTCTCGCGCGCGGTATCGTCGTCGAAGACGATACGGCGGTAAGTCAGATCCGGGTTGACCAGAAAACCGAAACGCTCGCGGTCTGCCTGGTCCTGGTTGATCTGCTCGGTGATGCCAGCGGTCACGGCGGTTCCTTTCGTTGGGGTGGCTTGCAAGTGCCCAGCGTATCCCCAACGAGCGGGTTGCGCCGGTTAAGCGTGCACGAGCGGAACCTCGACCTCGAGGCCGGTGTCGGTGCCCACCCCGAGGCCCGACGGTTGTCCACCCTCGTGGATCAACTGCGCCGCCAGCGCCGCGATCATCACGCCATTGTCCGTGCACAGGCTGAACCGCGGCACACGCAGCTCGATGCCGGCGGCGTCGCAGCGCTGCTGCGCCAGCTCGCGCAGCCTGCGGTTCGCCGCCACGCCGCCGCCGAGCAGCAACGTGCGCGCACCGGTGTCCTCGCACGCCATGACGGCCTTCGCGGTCAGCACGTCGCACACCGCTTCCTGGAAGGACGCGCACACGTCCTCGACGGAGATGACCCGCCCGTCGCGCTCCGCCGCTTCCACGTGCCGCGCCACGGCCGTCTTCAGACCGGAGAAGGAGAAGTTGTAGCGGTGCTCGCCGCGCAGATCCTCCGCCCGCGACAGCGCCCGGGGAAAGGCGACCGCTTGTGGGTCGCCCGCAGCCGCCAGCTTGTCCACGACCGGCCCGCCCGGGTACCCCAGCCCCAGCAGCCGGGCGACTTTGTCGTAGGCCTCCCCCGCGGCGTCGTCAAGCGTGGTGCCCAGCTCCCGCATCGGCTTGCCCACGGCCTCGACTTCCAGCAGCTGCGTGTGGCCGCCGGAGACCAGCAGCGCAATGGCGTGCGGCAGCGGCTCGCCGTCCAGGTTCGCCACAGCGACGTGCCCGCCGAGGTGGTTCACCCCGTAAAACGGCACACCCCATGCCGCCGCGTACGCCTTGGCGGCGGACGCGCCCACCAGCAGGGCTCCGGCCAGGCCTGGGCCGACCGTGGCGGCCACCGCGTCCGGCTTGGCAATGCCCGCGTCCGCCAGCGCCTTCTCCATCACCTGCGGCATGGCCTCTAGGTGAGCGCGGGACGCGATTTCCGGGACCACGCCACCGAAGCGCGCGTGCTGCTCCATGGAGGACGCGACCACGTCGGCGAGGATGTCCATCGTGCCGTCGTCGTGCAAGTCAACGATGCCCACGCCCGTTTCGTCGCACGAGGACTCGATGCCCAAAACGATCATTCGTCTCGCCTTTCGCTCTTCCTCGGCCGCGTCATTGTGTACGCGTCCGTACCGGAGGCCTGATAGTAGTTCTTGCGCACGCCCGCGGTGAAAAACCCGAAGCGTTCATAGAGCGCAATTGCGGCCGCGTTGTCCACGCGCACTTCTAAAAAGCACGGCCCGTCGAGGAGGTCCACCGTGTGCAGCATCTGCTCCATGAGCGCCCGACCGATGCCTTCGCCCCGCCGGGAGACGTCGACGCCGATGGTGTGGATCTCAAACTCCGGGTCGTCGCGCGGGCCGAGCATGGCCAGCCCCGCGTAGCCTGCCAACTCGTCGCCGTCGAAGGCGCCAATATAGAACGTGTGGGGCGCGCCGATCTCAGCGCGGTATGCCGCCTCAGACCACGGGTTGTCGCCCGCGAACACGTCCGCCTCCAGGGCGGCCACGGCCGGTGCGTCCCCCACCGCGAGCTCGCGGAAGGCCGTCATGGCAGCGCCGGCGACTTTGGCGCTTGCTTCGGAGGCACCGCGTCCGGGCGGCGCAGGTACAGCGGCACGAGCGGCTCCGGGTCGGCGTCCAAGTTGGCCACCGCCACCAGGCCGGCGGGGGTGGGGGGTTGGTAGGTGACCGAAGGTGCGTCGATAGGCAGCTGCCCCGCCAGCGCCTCCGGCACGCTGATCACGTCGACGGCGGGCGATGCGAGGTCGGCGGGTTTGCACACATCCGGGCCGGCGACGCGCTCACCGGCGGCGTAGCGGGCCCAGTACACCTCGCGGCGCCGCGCGTCGGTGACCACCAGGGCGTCGCCTTCAAGCTCGGCGGCGACGGCGTCGTGGGTGCACACGCCGTGGACGGGAATGCCCAGCGCCTGGCCCAGCGCCGACGCGGTGGACATGCCGACACGCAAGCCAGTAAACGGGCCGGGGCCGCACCCGACGACAATCGCGCCCACATCCGCGAACCCCACGCCCGCCTCGGCCAACAACCGGGTGATCTCCGGCATGAGGCGCTCGTTGTGGGCGCGGGTGGCAACGCGCGTTTCCGCAACCACCCGCTCCCCGTCCACGACTCCGGCAACCAGGTCGGTCGTTGCCGTGTCGAGGGCGAGCACGAGCATTACTGGCCCATCCCGAGCGTCCAGCGGCCTTCGTTCATGTGGAACGGCATGGCCGTGTTGAGGGGGAAGGATTCAGACTGCGGCACGGTGCAGATGTCCACCTTGCTCAGCTCAACCGCATCCGCCTTGGGCTCATCGCCCTCATTCGCCGGGACGAGCAGGAGGTAGCCCAACTCGCCGGAAAGGTCGAGGTCATCGGCGTTCAGGCCGAACGCCTCAAGCTTCGCGTCGACAAGCTCCTGCGGCTCGCCCGGGCACAAGGTGGTGTAGCCGAGGTAGCGATCAGCGTCGTAAATACGCGACGGGTCCACCAGCTGCGCGGTGACCACGTCGCCGCCCGGGCGGGTCTCCTGCAGGGCGCGCGACAGGGAGTTCGTCGGCTCCACCTGGGCCACCTCGTCGGAGCGGGACTGCGGGATGAAGATGATCCCGGCTAGGACCACGAGCCACAGCACGGCTGCGAGCACGATCCAGCGGCGGGACTGGCTAGTCGTCTTGAGCATGGGTGTAAGCCTACATCTCCCCTACGACACGCCAGGAGATAATGCGCGCATCAGTCTCGGCGTGGGTGCGCCGGTCCAACGTGACGTGAAGGTAGCCGTCCGCGAGCTGCTCAACCAGGCCGCCGCCCCACTCCGCGACCACGACAGCGTCCTCGAGCTCGGTGTCTAAGTCGAGGGCGTCGAGTTCGCCCAGGTCGCTGCCCAGCCTGTACGCGTCCACGTGGACAAGCGCGGGGCCGTTGCTTTGCGACGAATGCTGCCGCGCAATCACGAACGTCGGCGACGTCACCCTGCCTTTGACACGCATACCTTCCGCGATGCCTTGCGTGAAGGTGGTTTTGCCCGCGCCGAGTGGGCCGTCGAGGACGACCAAGTCACCGGCCTCGAGCACCGCCCCCAGCTCAGCGCCGAGCTTCTGCGTCTCCGCCGCATCGCGGCAAAGCCGCTCACCCTGCGCAGGAAAATCGGCCTGCATCTACTTCCCCTCCCCGGTATAAGTGCGCGCGGTGCGCCCGCGCGGGGCGCAGAGCACCTCGTAGCCGATGGTGCCCGCGCGCCGCGCCAGCGCAGCGGCATCGCCGAACAGCACCGCCTCATCGCCCGGCGCGACACCGCCACGGTTGTCTCCCAGCCAGATAACAATTTGGTCCATGGACACCCGGCCAACTTGCGGGTACGTGCGGCCGCCGATAGACACCTCGAGCGCGCCCTGCCACGAGCGCTGCACGCCGTCGGCGTAGCCCGCAGGGATGACGGCGGAAAACCCGTCCTCCGGCGCCTCCCACGCCCGGGAGTAGCCCGTGGCCTCTCCCTTGCGCAGCGGCTTGACCGTCACCACCGGGGCGGACCAGACCATGGCGGGCCGCAGTACGTGATCGAGCCCGTCGACAGGCTCGAGTCCGTACAGGCTTACACCCGGGCGGACCATGTCGAAGTGCAGGTCGGGGCGGGTCCAGGTGGCCGGCGAGTTTGCCGCGTGGTTGCGGGGCACCTCCAAGCCTGCCTGCCGTGCCTGGGCGATCGCGCGCCGGAACGCCGCGGCTTGGAGGTCGGTGTACGGGTCAGCGGGGTCGTCCGCGCACGACAGGTGCGTCATCAACCCGGCCACGGAGAACTTGCCCTGCTGCTCCGCCTGCGCGGCGAGGGCAAACGCCTCCTCCCAGCTGCTCTCGTCGATGCCGGAGCGGTGCATGCCGGTGTCGACGGTGAGGTAGACGGTGGGGGCCGAAGGGGCGTCGATAAGCGCATGCATGTGCGCGATGGACGGCACGCCGACGTCGACACCCTCCGGGATCGCCTCGGACACATCCCACAGCCACGCCAGCACCGGCTTCGACGTCAGTTCGCGCACCCGGCGCGCCTCGGCGAACGTCGCCACGCCGAAGGCGTCCGCGCCATTGGCCTCCATCACCGGAACGCAGCGCTCCACGCCGTGGTTGTACGCGTCCGCCTTGACCACACACATCAGTTCCACCTGCGTATGCGCGCGCAGCGTGCGGGTGTTGTGAGCGATCGCGTCCAGGTCGATGGTTGTTCTCAGCACGGGGCTATTACACCACGTGCGTCACGCCGAGCACGACCAGCAGGGCGGAGACCGCCCACGTCGCGGCAGCGGTGACCTGGCTGGGGTGGGCGCGTGCCCAGTCAAAGCCGCGCGCGGCGGCGCTGTCCGGCTTGGCGCGGACCCAGCCGACAGCGAACGCCGCCAGCGTGGGCAGCGACAGCGCGACCGTGGCATACAAGGGGATGGCGGCGTAACGCACCTGCGCGTCGATCCCGGCAGCAGACAGCAGCACCAAGCCGCCGTAAAACGGCACGGAGGTTGCGGACTGGATGAGACCAAGCACCACGCCGGTCAGCACCGTGGCAACGCCGGGTGTGTGCAGCGGGCGCATGATCTTCTGCGTCAGCGCGGAATTGTCGCCGCCGCGCACGGCCAACAGTGCGGTGAAAAGACCCGTGGCGATGAGCAGGATGCCAAAGACAGGGCCTTCGACGAAGCGCTGCACCACCGGGCCGAGCCCGTCGAAGATCACCAGCATCACCAGCGCCAGGCCCGCCACTCCGCACCAGTCGCCCGCGATGAGTAACGCGGTGGTCTTGGCGTAGTTGGCGCGAGCGGCGATGCCGACGGCGACGATGACACCGATAAGGAGCAGATTCACCGAATCGATGAACGCCAGCTGCAAAGCACCGAGCATCCGTCCTCCTGTCCTTGTTATCGTCCTGGCTATCCGGCAATGCCGGACTCACCCTAGCCCACGCCGGTTTGCAGTAAGATTGCCCGCGTGTCTGCGAAGCTGAAGAAACTCTCCGACCTGTCTAAGCGCGGCCCGCACCGCGTCATGGAAGGCGACCTGGGCTACACCGGGCTCCCCGGGAAGGTGTACGCACCCGCCGAAGGCAAGAACTTGCCGGGCGTGGCATTCGGCCACGACTGGCTGAAGGACATCGGCGCCTACGAGGACACGCTGCGCCACCTGGCCAGCTGGGGGATCGCCGTCGCCGCGCCCGATACCGAGACCGGCTTCGTGGCGGACCACCCTGGGCTGGCCGCCGACCTAGAGACGGCCATGCAGATCCTGGGCGGGGTCCGTATGGGCAACGGCAACATCTCCATCTCACCCAGCAAGCTGGGAATTGTCGGCCACGGCATGGGCGGCGGCGCGGCAGTGCTTGCCGCTGTGGACAACCCGAAGGTCAAGGCCGTCGCAGCCGTGTACCCGGCAAACGTGGCGCCGTCCGCAGTGGAAGCTGCGCGCAACGTGTTCATCCCCGGCATGGTGGTCGGCCCGGGCAAGGACGGCGACTCGCTGTTCGACCCCGGCAATCCCGCCAAGCTCGCCTACAACTGGGCAGGCGAGGTGGTGTACCGCGCGCCGAAGAAGGGCGACCAGCAGAGCTTCTCCGAGGACAACCTGGTCAAGCGCGTGCTGGGCCTGGGCAAGTCCGACCGCGGCCTCCAGTCGACGGTGCGCGGCCTGTTGGTGGGCTACCTGCTGCACCAGCTTGAAGGCGACAAGTCTTACGCCTCCTACTCGGATCCGGACGCCGAGGGCTCCGGTGTGGAGTCCTTCGCTGGCGAGAAGTTGGCCACGGCCGCTGGGCTGACTCGCGACAACGCCGGTTTCTCCCTGTTCTAGAGATCCCCGGCATTGCCGCCCCGCCGCCCGCTTAGGCGACGGGGTTTTCTCCGTTCGGCCCGATAGCGCGCAGCACGGCCTGGATCTGCTGCTTCTGCGCTTTTTGGGCCGCGCTGCGACGGGGACGCGGCATGCTGTAATCCCCGCGCGGCACCGTCACCGGCTGGCGCGGCATCGTCTCGCGCGCACGGGCGTGGTGCTTCGCGGTCATCTCCATCTTCTGCTGCGTCTCTTTCATCAGCGCCTCAAAGTCCGCCATGCGCTTGGCAGTGCGCCGCTGGTACTGAGCGACGAAGTCTTCGAAATCCATCCCTACCACTCCCCTGCTTTCTTCATTGCCCACGGTTCAGCTCCACCGCCGGCCCTTGTCTCGGCCACTGTCTCAGGCACTGTCTCGGCCACTGTCTCAGCGCCTTCCCCGCCCGTCTGTGCCGGCAGCGTGCCCAGGTTCTCCAGTTTCTTCGGCGGCGGCGCAGGTTCCTCCACTTGAGCGAGCTCCGGCGGCGGCGCGATCACCCCGTCATCCACCGGAGTTGGCGGTGGTGGCGGCGCGGGTTCCGGTTCTGGAGCTGGCTCAGGCTCCGGTTCTGGAGCTGGCTCAGGCTCCGGCTCCGGCGGTGGGCACTCCTGTTGCGTCGCGGTAATGCACTCCAGCGCACCCAGCGCGGCGGCGGCCCCGGCGGCGCCAAGAGTGCCGATGAAGGAACACGGCTCGATACGCAGCGTCGCCTCGAGCGTGAGCTCCACCCCGCCAGTCGCGCTAGCGCCTCCCCCGGTGGTGGAGGCGGGGCGCGTAGCGACGTCGCAGGGCGAGCTGCCTTCCGCCCCGAAGTCGACAACCGGGGCGGGACGGGCATCCGCGGCGGCCTCAGTTTTGGCAGCAACCTCACCCAGGCACTCCCGGATGACGCAGTTGCGGTCGCTCGCGGTCTCGCCGGCGCAGCGCAGCGCCTCGATCACCACGTCCACCGCCTGCTGCACTAGTTGGGTGATCCCGCAGTTCATCACGATGTCCAACATCCGCTTTGCCGGCGCGAGCAGTTCGCGCACGGCCGTTTCCGCTGTGGAGACGATTGTGGTGATCGCCTCGGCGCACCGTCCGATGCCTTCGCCAATCTCCCTGGAGCGGTTGAAGTGCTCGGTCTCACGGGTTTCGTCGTCGCGCTCCCGCTCGCGGATGCCTACCTCGTCGAACCAGGCGCTCTCGTCGCACGAACAGTTGCGCGCCGGTGTCTCCGGGCGCTCGCAGCCAGCGGCGAGACTCGCCCCGGCACTCAGGAACGCCTGCAGGTCCAGCCCTTCCGTCTGCTCGACCTGCTCCAGCAGTTCCCCGGCCAAGCCGTGGACCGTGGCACGTTGCCCTGCGTCGACGTCTGGTGCGACATCGACGGCGTCCACCAAGGACCGCACGTCGTCCTTCACCGCGGTCATCATGCGCCCGTCACCCCGTCGGTGACCCGCACGGCGTCGGCGGTGTCCTGGTCGGCAGCCACCGTGGCGTCGCTAAGCATGAGCACCTGCTGCCAGTTCTCCCCACGCGCCGCAAGGAACCGCACCGACGTCTCATGCAGCGCCTCAAGGGCCTCGACGACGCGCTGGCCCTCGGGCGCAAACCCCTCCCCGAACGCAGACGCGGCGATAGCGGGCCGCTGCCGCTGCAAATGCAGCGCGGCGTCACGGTATGCGTCGATCGCCGCGGAGTATCGCTCGCGCACCGCATCGATGTCGATGTCCAGTGCCCCAGCATGTGTCATATGCCCACCCCCGGAAGGCTCGCAGTTGAACTGTCTTACCCTTACTTAGACTCCCCCGAAGCCCCGGCGGTTCCCTGCCGGCGCAAAAATCTTCCCGCGTGCGAAACTACACGGCCGCGACAACCGCCGCGAGGCGGCCGGCGACCTTGCGGGCCTGCTCCTCCTCCGCCGCCTCCACCATCACGCGGAACAGCTCCTCGGTACCGGAGGGGCGAAGCAGCACGCGTCCGGAATCGCCCAGCTCAGCCTCCGCTTCCGCGATGGCGCCCTTGACGGAGGCGTCGTCCAAAATGCGCGCCTTGTTGGACACCGGGACGTTGATGAGCGTCTGCGGCAGCACCGTCATCACGCTGGCGAGCTCCGCGAGGCTCTTGCCGGTTTGCGCCATGCGCTCCATGAGCATGAGCCCGGAGAGCACCCCGTCGCCGGTGGTGGCCTGCCCAGGCACCACGATGTGGCCGGACTGCTCGCCGCCGAGCGAGAAGTCGCCGCGGCCTAACTCCTCGAGCACATAGCGGTCGCCCACCTTGGTCTCGCGCACCGCGATACCTTCGCGCTGCATGGCGAGCTTCAGGCCGAGGTTGCTCATCACCGTCGCGACCAGCGTGTTGTCCTTCAGGGAGTTGGACTCCTTCATCCCGGTGGCGAGGACGGCCATGATCTGGTCACCGTCGACGACATTGCCCTGCGCGTCCACCGCCAGGCAGCGGTCGGCGTCGCCGTCGTGCGCGAGACCCAGATCCGCGCCGTGCTCGACCACCGCCGCCTGGATCTGGTCCATGTGGGTTGAGCCGGAACCGTCGTTGATGTTGTAGGCGTTCGGTGTGTTGTGGATCGCGGTCACCTCAGCACCAGCCGCCGCATACGCCTTCGGCGCGATCTCAGAGGCTGCGCCATTCGCGCAGTCCACCACGACCTTGATGCCGCTCAGGCTCGTCCCCACCGCTTCTTTCAGGTGCGCGAGGTAGCGTTCTTGGGCGTCCGACGCTTCCTCGATCACGCGGCCGATCGCGGTGCCGGTGGGCCCCGTCTCCTCCAGCGCCGACATCGCGCGCTCAATCTCGTCCTCGACGGCGTCCGGCAGCTTCTTGCCGCCGGCAGCGAAGAACTTGATGCCGTTGTCCGGCATGGGGTTGTGCGACGCGGAGATCATCACACCGATGTCCGCCCCGTAATCATCCGTGAGAAACGCCAGGCCAGGCGTGGGAATGACACCGACGCGCAGCACGTCCACGCCCTTCGACGCCATACCGGCGGCCATCGCCGCAGCGAGCATCTCGCCGGAGACACGCGGATCGCGGCCGATCAGTGCAACCGGGCGGCGCCTCGCCGAGCCACGGTCCTTCGTCAGCACTGTCGCCGCGGCGGCGCCCAGCTTTAGGGCGAGCGATGCGGTGAGGGCCTCATTCGCCAAGCCACGGACACCGTCAGTTCCGAACAATCGAGTCATGTGGGCAATTATGCCTTTGCCTATCGACGCCCGTTCCGTCACCCAACATATAGCCTCTTTAACAGGCGTTTTGGCGGTTATCCACAGGGTCTCGAACGCGAATTCCACAGGGCGGATTTCTGCGGAGTTGCTTGTGCTTTAGCGTAGCTGGCATGAACCCGTTCGAGGCGTACATCGAGGCGCTGACCGCCACGTCCATAGAGACGCTGCGGCACTTCAACCTCGACGTCGCCCTCGCCGCCGGCATGGCACCACAGCGCGCCGGCGCATGGGCGGGCATGCAGGACATCTACTTCGGGGCGACAAGGTACACCCGCAAACAATCCCTCGCGGCGCAGAAAGCCCGCGGGTTCTCGCTCGACGAGCTCGCCCTGATCGAACGACGCATCAACGGCGTCAAGGACGCCGGCGAACGGTGGCGGCTGCGCCTGGCACTGCTCGACGTCACCGGCGGCTACCGCGCCATCGAACACGCCGCCCGCGAGCTAGTGCCCGCAGACACGACACCAACAAAGAAGCAGGTTGCCTTCTCCGCCCCGAAAAACGGACGGGCGCGCATCACCATCGACACCACTGACCGCAACGCCGCAGATTTAGAACACCGCCTCATGCAAGGGGTAGACCCCGCCAAACCCGCAGCCGAGCAGATGGAGGCCGCGTTTTGGCGCATCGTGCGCGGTGACACCGGCGGCGTCGCCGCTGCCGTGCCCCGGCCGATCGTGATCGTGCCCATCGACGACCACGCGCGCATCTTGGCCGGTAACGGCGACGACGTGATCCTGACGCTTACTGATGGCACCACCATGACCGGTGCCGAATACCTCGCCGCCGAATTCGGCGAGGCGTTCAAGGTCGCCGCCTTCCACCCAGAAGCCGGGGCGGTGAACCTGTACCGGGCGGACCGCTTCGCCAACCAGAAACAACGCGACCTCGCCTCCATGGTGTCCCCGGTGTGCGCGTTCCCGGGCTGCCGCCACGGGGCCTACGGCTGCGAGATGCACCACGTGCACCCCTGGAAACACGGCGGGGCGACCAACCTGGACAACCTCACGCCGCTGTGCAGGTATCACAACCGCGTCAACGACGACGACCCACGCACAACCAAACGCGGCCGCATCAAAATGAGCAGAGGCGCACCCTGGTGGGTATCCCCGCACGGGAACCGCGTGAAGAACACTGACCGCGGCGCCCTCGACCAACTCTTCGGCAACGCGCCCAGAAACGTGAAACGCCGCCGTCCGTAGCAACGGACGACGGCGAAAGGCACGCTCGCGATTAACGCTTGGAGTACTGCGGTGCGCGGCGGGCCTTGTGCAGACCTGCCTTCTTGCGCTCCACGGCACGAGCGTCACGGGTGAGCAGGCCTGCCTTCTTCAAGGTCGGGCGCTCAGCCGGGTTGTAGACGTTCAGCGCACGGGCGATAGCCAGGCGCAGAGCACCGGACTGGCCGGTCGGGCCGCCACCGGAGATGTTGGCCTTGATGTCGAACTGGCCCTCGCGCTCGAGCAGGGTCAGCGGGGTGAGGATGTCCTGCTGGTGCAGCTTGTTCGGGAAGTAGTCCTCGAACTCGCGGCCGTTGACGGTGATCTTGCCCTCGCCCTCAACGACGGTCACGCGAGCGATGGCGCGCTTACGGCGGCCAACGGTCTGGATCGGACCCTCGTGCAGCGGGGCGACCTCGACGGTCTCCTCGGTTTCGTCAACCTCGGGGGCGATTGCGTCGCCGATGGTGTAGTTGAACTCCTCGGTCGCGGCGGTCGCGGCGTCGACGTCGGTGCCCAGGCCCTCAGTAGTGTTGTCGAAGTTGTTCGGCTCGGTCATTACTGTGCCACCTGCTTAAACTCGTAGGTTTCCGGCTGCTGGCCAGCGTACGGGTGCTCGGCACCGACGAAGACGTGCAGCTTCTTGATGGACTGACGGGAAAGCTTGTTGTGCGGCATCATGCCCTTGACAGCTTCCTCGATCACCCGGTCCGGACGCTCGTCCAGTGCGCGGCCCAGAGTCATGGACTTCAGACCACCCGGGTAACCGGAGTGGCGGTAGCGCATCTCACGCTCGCGCTTGTTGGAGGAGATGTGGACCTTGTCGGCGTTGATCACGATGACGTGGTCGCCGGTGTCAACGTTCGGTGCGTACTGCGGCTTGTGCTTACCGCGCAGGATGTCTGCGACGGTGGAAGCAAGCTTGCCCAGCACCACGTCGGTCGCGTCGATGACGTACCACTTACGGGTGATGTCACCGCTCTTCGGGTGGTAAGTAGACATGCATGACTCCTTAAAGTCTGTCTAGATGGCTGCCGGCCAAACCTCGCCTGCCCCTTTGCGCTTTACGGCGGCCGGTGGAGACCCGAAAAGCGCATCCTGCGGGACACACAGGCCGTTAACCCTACGGCACCCGCTCCCGAAAACAAAAAAGCGCCGCCGCAGGTGATCCCCCATCACCTGCGGCGGCACGTCCCCCGTCCCCCGTTGTGTTGCGCCGCCGGCTGCGCGGCCGAGCCCGTCCCCCGATGAAAACGGCCCCTGCACCCCGCGGCGCTCGTCGTGTGGCGTTTAGCCCCAGCTGTTCGCAGCGGCGTTGTTGACGGCCAGCATGGTGGAGTTGCCGTCCTCAACGGTTTGCGCAATCTGGGTGAGGATCTGGTTGAGATCCTCCGCCGCCTGGTCCCACTTGGCCTGGTGTGCCTGGTAAGCCGCGGCTGCGGTGCCCTCCCAGGTCTGCACCATTGGCTGGAGCATCTGCTTGAGCTCTGCCAGGTCGCCGTTGATGCGCGACGCGGATGCCCGCATGTCGTCGGCGGCGCCCGCGATCTGGGCGAAGTCGTACTTGATCTGCATGGTTTCTCCTTAGAGTGTCAGGCCGCCGGCGAGCTGGCGGAGGCTGTCCGTGTTGGTGGCGTCGGTGGTCTCGTAGTGCTTTGCGTTGTCGCGGATGTTCACGGCGATCGCGCTCAGCGCCTCCGACAGCCGGCGCTGGGCGTCGTCGTAGCGCGCCATCAGGTCGTCGAAGCTGCGCTGGGCGTTGCCCACCCAGTAGCTGCGGGTGGCTTCGGCGACCTGCTGGATGCGGTCGATCTCGCGGTTGACGTCCGCGTTGGTGTCGTCGGTGCGGTCGGCAGCGGCGCGCATGACCTCGGCTTCGGTTGCGAACTGCTCCATAGTTTTTCCCCCTCGTGGTGTGTTGGGACGGACAACTCGGTGTGCTGTCCGTATATCTGACTGACGTGTGACCCGTTCGGTTCCATGGATGGCAAAACTTTTCTACGGCCCCACGTCAGCCCCCTGATACGCGGCGGATTCCATCGCCATGCGGCAGGTGGCGCGCTGCACCACAGTGGGTTCGAAGCGCGTGTGGCAGCCGACGAAGAGTTGCACCGCCCCATCCGGCCACGTGCGCCACAGCGCTTGCGAGCCATCAGCTGCGCGCTCGAGGTAGGTCACGGCCACTCCGTCGGTGTCCACCAGTTCCACCTCGGGGTCGGCTTCGATGTCGGCGAGCAGCTGCTCCGCCATCGTCTGCGCGGGCAGCTGGTAGAGGTGCTCCACGGCGATCTGCAGGCGGAAGTCGGGGTCGCCGCCGGTGGCGCGCCACATGCCTTCGTCTGCTTCGAGGCCGAACCCGGCGGGCAGCTGCACGCTCAAGCCGTCCTGTTCGAGGCGCACCGTGGGGCTTTCGCTTACCGACGTCTGTTCCGTCTCCCGCGCTTCCGGTTCCTCCTCCGGCGCCGGAGGAGGGGGCGTTTCGGATTCCGCCGTAGGAACAGGCGGCGGCGCAGGTTCTGCCGCTTCCCCGCGCGTGAGCAACCAGATCACGCCTGCGCACACGAGGGCCACCACGGCGACGACGGCGGCGACAATCCACACGCCCGAGCGTCCGTCGGGTTCGGCAGGGACCGCGCGGAAGGAGTCCGTCGGCGCGTCGTCATGCTTGCGCTCGGCAAGTGGCTCGAGGGTCTCTGTGGTGAGGTCGATGTCGTAGTCCGCAAGGGCGTGCGCGAGTTCGCGCAGGCGCTGCGGGTCCGCGGCGATGTGCACCTGCGCGCCCGCGGGATGAGGGCCGAGCGCGTTGCGCACGGTGGCGGCGATCTCTCGGCTGGTCGGCGCGTCGAAGCGGTGGACGTTGGTCGCGCCGGTGATCACGGTGGACGCGTCGGTGGCGGTGATGCGCAGGTCGGTCATGACGCCTCCGGCAGCTGGACGGTGCCGCGCGGCTCGCCGCGGACCCACGTGGCGCGGCCGGGTTGCTGGGGGCTCGGGCGCACGCCGAAGATGGCGCCTTCGTCGCGGGTGCCGTCCATGACCAGCACGTCCGGGTGCACGTCTTTCAGGCCGGTGAGGAAGGGGCCGAACAGGGCGCGTGAGATCCCGCCGAATTTGCGGGCGGCCACGACGTGCAGGCCGATGTCACGGGCGTGCGGGAGCAGTTCGACGAGGGGGCGCAACACTTCCTCGCCGACGAGCTCATAGTCGTCGATGATCAGGTAAAGCTCGGGGCCGTCCCACCAGGAGCGCTCGCGCAGCTGCTGCGGCGTCACCTCGGCCCCCGGCAGGCGCGACTGCAGCGTGACGGCAAGCGATTGCACCGCCTGGGCGATGGCGCTCGCAGACGCCGCGTAGGCAGCGACCATCTCCTCGCGGGCCCGGCCCAGGTGGGCGCGACGGGGGTCAAGCACCACCATCCTCGCCTGCTCGCGGCCCATGTGCTCCACCGCCGCGATGGTGCTGGCGATGAAGGTGGATTTGCCGCACCCGCCGGCGCCGATGGCCAGCACGTGGCCGGAGGCGTACACCGGTTCGAGGTTGGGTCCGCCGATGCCGAGGGGGATCCTTTGGCCGTCGAGAAGCGAGTGCGTATCGACGACCTCCGGTAGCACCCGCAACCGCGGCACCGGCTCCTGGTCAGTGTGGGCGGCGAGGTGGGCGATGTCCTCGCCGCTGGTGTAGACCAGCTGCACGACCTTGCCGTCCGGGGTCAGGCCGCGGCCGGGAATGGCGGGCAGCTTCTCCTGCTGTTTGCGGTCGATGAGCGAATCCATCGGCTCGGTGAGCCGCAGCTCTAGGCGCGTGCCGATAAGGTCGCGCACGTTGGGGCGGATCGCGCTCCACCGCTGCGTGGTCACCACGAGGTGGATGCCGGCGTCCGGGCCTTCGGAGGCGATGCGGGCAAGCGGTTCGCGCAGGTCGTCGTCGAGGGAGTGCCAGCCGTCGATGACCAGCATGACCGGGCGCGGGGCGTCGAGGAGCGAGGTGACCTCGTCAATCACCCTGCGCGTGCGCTCCGCGTCTTTCATGCTGGCCACGCCGGCGACGTGCGGAAGGGATTCGAGCTCCGCCAGCTCGCCGATGACGTAGACGGCCAGGCCTGCGCGCAGCTGGGTGGCCACAATCCCGCGCACCGCCATGGTCTTGCCGGTCTGCGGCCCGCCCGCGATGGCAACGTGCCCGCCCGCCAAGTTGAGGTCCAGGTGGAAGGGGGTCTGGCGCTGTTTGTACGGCTCGTCGATGAGACCGAGCGTGCCTGCCATCTGCGACAGCGGGATCCGCTCGGGCAGCGGCGGCAACCACACCTGGTGGGCGCGCATGCCGAGCTCGCTCGCCACGTCCGCCGCCTTGGCCACCACCGCATCCAGCAATGTGGTGGAGCGGTCCTCCTCCACATACGCGGTGGGAACGGGCTCGATCTCGTTGCCGGTAAACAGCCGGACGTGCTGGTCCGTGTGGTGCGCGATCACGGTGCGGGTCAGCGGGCCTGAGACGTAGGCGGCGCGGAAGCGAACCAGGTCCATCCCTGCCTTGAGGTAGCCAGAGCCAGGCTCCCCGGGGAGCTCGTAGGCGTCCGGCACCCCCAGAACCTGGCGGGACTCGCCGGCAGAAAACGTTTTCAAACCGATGCGGTAGGACAGGTGGGAATCCAGCCCGCGCAGCTTGCCCTCCTCGAGGCGCTGGGAGGCCAGCAGCAGGTGCACCCCAAGCGAGCGGCCGAGGCGCCCCACCGCCACGAACAGATCGGCGAAGTGCGGGTGCTGGGTGAGCAGCTCCGTGAACTCGTCGACGATGATGACCAGCGACGGCAGCACATGCCCCGCCCTGGTGTAGTCCGTGATGTTGGCGAAGTTGCCCGCCTTGCGTAACAGCTCTTGGCGGCGGTGCATCTCGCCGGAGATGGCATCGTACATGCGCTCCACCAGCACCGCCTCGTCTTCGAGGTTGGTGATCACCGCGGCGGTATGCGGCAGGGACTCGCAGCCGAGGAAGGTCGCACCGCCCTTGAAATCAACCAGCACGAAGTTCAGCTCCTCCGGCGAGTGCGTCACCGCCAGCGCCACCACCAGAGTCTTCAGCAGCTCCGACTTTCCGCTGCCGGTGGCGCCGATGCACAGTCCGTGCGGGCCCATGCCGCCGAGGGCCGCCTCCTTTAAGTCCAGGTACACCGGCTGCCCGTCGGGGTCCGCGCCAATGGGCACGGTGAGCTTGTTGCGCACCCCAGGCCACATCGTGCGGGCATCCAGCGCATCCACGTCCGGCACGCCGAGCATCGACATGAAGTCCCCGCCTGCCGCCGTCGCCCCTTCCGGGCGGCGGTAGAAGCCCAAATGCCTAGCGACGAACTCCGCTTCCGCATCCGTGAACGGGTCCGGCACGCCGAGAGTTTCCACGCCCTGCGCGGTGGCCGCCTCGAGCACGTCGGTGCAGATGATGTGGAACGCGTCCGGGTCCACGAAGCATTCCGGGTCGTCGTGGATCGTCACCACGCAGTCGGCGTCGGTTGGCGCGGGGGACCTTTGGTCGTCGAGAAGCGTAATGCGAAACGCGCCCTCGGAGCGAGAGTGTGGCAGCCACTTCGCCCACGTAAACGGCGCGTCGATATGCACCTGCTCCGGCCCGTAGAAAAACGCCAGCTGGCACACAATCGAGCGTGCCACCTCCCGCGCGGTCGGGCCCGCCAGCGTGATGGCGGCAAACGCGTCGAGCTGCACCAGCATGGGCATGCCGGGCACGGTGCTCACCGCCGCAACGGTGCGGCGCAGGCTGACCGCGCACACCGGGTCCAGGTCCTCTGGGCTGCCGGGGTCTTCCACGTCCACCGGCGTGCACAGCGCGCCCGCGCCGGTGCCGAGGCGCACGGTGGGGGCGCCGGCACGCTCCCACACGCGTTCCACCGGCACTGCGGCGACGAGTTCGCCCGGCGCGGGGTGCAACGTGGTGGCGTGCGCGCGCTGCTTGGCGGCGTTGGCGCGGGCGGTCTTCGCCAGCGCGTCGAGGTGGCGCAGGTAGACCCGGCGCGTTTCGTCGATGTCGCCCTGTTTCTCCTGCGGGGCGATCATGCCGGCGAGCCCGAACAGCATCATCAGCGGGAAGATGAGCATCATCGGGCTCACTGCGCGGCCGGACATGGCCATCAGCACCATCACCGCGCCCAGCGCGACCACCATCACCACCGGCAGCAGGATCTTTAGCAGCGGCTGCGCGTGCCGCTTCTGCGCGGCGGGCACGGGCTCCGCGCGCAGTGTGCCGCTGGGCGGCGGCGCGATGTCGGGCGCACCAACGGTTGGCGCGAGCACCTGGTCGTAGTCGAGGCCAAGCAAAAGAGTTCCCCCCTGGTGTTGTCGCCACGGTTCCCCCGAACTGTGGACGTGCTGGGGATTGTAAGCCATACTGTTTCCCGCTGCGCGGCGAATGGGGGCCGCGCCTGAATCTCGGGGGAGAATTCCGTTGGTTGCTACTTCGGCGCACCACGTTGTGCGTGTCACTGTCCGCGTGTCTGTCGTCGCGTTTCACCGCGATATCGACGTCACGCTGCCCACATCGTCCACGCTGGCAGAAGTGCTGCCGGAGCTCGCCCGCCTAGTTGAGCTGCCTGAGGTGCACCGCCCGTGGCAGGCCACCACCGCAGGCGGCGCGCCGCTGGACATGCACACGCCGCTATATGCGCTCAAGCTTCACGACGGCGCTTCCGTCGCCCTCCACCCCGAAGAGCCGACACCGCCGCCCGTGGTGCGCGACGCTGCCGATGCGCTCGCCGGCGCAGCGGAGGCGGCGCGACAGGTGCGTGGATTGGACGCGGCCGCCACGTTCGCCGGGCTGGCTGCGGCAGTGCTCGTGGCCCGGGCGTACCTGCCGTGGCACGCGGCGCTCGGCGCGGCAGCGCTGCTCGCATTGGTGGTCGCCTCTGCGGGTAGGTCGCGCCCGGCGTTTGCGGCGGTGCCGGTTCTTGCCAGTCTCGGCGCGGGATTGTGGGTAGCAGGCGCCGGCCAGGGCACCGAGAGTGTCGGGCTGGGCGCACTCGCGGCCGCGCTGAGCGCCGTGGTCGCGGTTGGCGTGGGCGCAGCGCTGCACCTGGCGGGGCACGCACTCGTGGCCTACATTGCCGCGACGTGCGCGCTCGTCGCCATCGGCGCGCTCGGTGTGTGGCTGCCTGGGCCGCTGGCTCCGCCGGCCTTGACGCTGCTGGCAGGGGTGCTCGCCGTGATGGCGACGCCAGGGGTGGCCACCCGCGCGGCGGGACTGACGGTCCCGCGCGTGCCCACCGCCGGCGAGGAGTTCGACCGCTCCGACGCGTACCAGGACGACGTCGATGCGCGAAGCACGACAGCCACCGCGATCGCCTCCGCGCTCTCCGCGGCCATCGCCACCTGCTGTGTTCCGGCCGTGCTCTGGGTGGGCCGTGCGGGCGGTGTCTGGGCGTGTGCGCTGTGCCTGGGTGTGGCGGGCGCGCTCGTGGTCTACGCCTCGCGCCACCACTGGGCCGGGCCGCGGCTGTGCCTGACGGCGGTGGCGCTCGCTGCGGTGGTGGCGGCCGCCGCGGCTGCCGCCCAGGTCGGCCACCCCGCGTGCATCGCGCTCGCGTGCCTGGCAGCGCTGACGGCCACGACGACCGTAATCTGGGCGCCGCGGGTGGCCGACCTGGAGCCGACCACCGTGGTGTGGTTCGAGCGCGCAGAGATCGCCGCCACCATCGCCGTCATTCCGCTGGCGGTGCACCTGACCGGGCTGTTCGACATGATCCGGGGGATCTAGCGATGCGCTGGCTGCCCGTCGCTGGCCTGCTCGCGCTGTCGCTCACCCCGTCACCCGCCTACGCCCAAGAGGTCGCGTGCGCGGTGCCCGCGCGCGTGGAGGCACCTGGGGCGGACGCGGATCTCACACGCCTGCGCCGCTTTGCCACGGGTGAGGGCGTGCGCGTCGCCGTCATCGACACCGGGGTGGCGCCGCACCCGGAAATAGCGCACCTGCGCCCGGGCCGGGACTTCGTGGCCGACGACGCCCTGCAGGACTGCGACAACCACGGCACCGCGGTCGCCGGCATCATTGCCGGACGCACGCTCGGCATCGCACCCGAGGCCGAGATCGTCTCCATCCGGCAAACCTCCGCGCACACCCGGGGCCAGGACACGGACGCCGGGAACCTGCAGACGCTCACGGACGCCATGCACAACGCGCTCGACGAGGGCGCGAGCGTGCTCAACATCTCCGTCGTGTCCTGCTTGGAGCCCGAATTCGCCGCGCGTATCGACGCCTCCGGCATCACCGCCGCCCTCGAGCGCGCCGAGGCGCAAGGCGCGGTGGTGGTGGCCGCCGCCGGCAACACCGGCCCCGACTGCGAACCCGGCTTCGACGTCTTCCCGGCCCGCTTCCCCACCGTGCTTGCCGTTGCTGCCCGTGCGGACGACCACAGGATCGCCGAATACTCCCTACCGGCGGAGCTTTCCGCGCCGGGGTTGGTGCCGGCCGCGCTCGCGCCGGGCGGGTGGGCCGAAGGCACCCTGGCGCAAGACGGCGTGCGCCCGTACGCCGGCACCAGCTTTGCCGCCCCGGTGGTCAGCGGCACCGCGGCGTTGTTGCAGTCGCGCTACCCCGGCATCAGCCCGGCGCATGTCCGCGCGCTGATCACCGCATCCGCCCAACCCGGCGGCGGGGCCGTCGACCCGCTGGGCGCGTTGACGCAACTCACGCCGCAAGAAGTGGCCGAGCGCCCGGCGCTGCAAGTGCAGGCAGTGGACCGCGAGGGCAACCCCGCCGTGTCGCGGCTCGCGCTGCTCACCGGCGGCGCGATGGCGCTCGTCGCGGCGGTGGTAGCGCTTCGCGCGGGCCTTAGTAGGTCGCCGTCAGCGCCGCGTCGCGAGTCAGTTCCGCGCCCTCCGGCAGCAGGGCGATAATTTCCCACGGCACCTGCTCCACGTGGTTCGCCCCGACCGTTTCCAACGCGGCCGCGTCGGGGGCGCCGTGCCGCAGACCGCTGGCGGAAACAACGTGGAAGCCGTGGCCCGAATCCACGCCGACGGAGCCGTCGCGCAGGCCCGCAAAGTGCGTGGCCACGGACGTCCCGGACAGCTCGATGCCTGCGGGCACCTCCTGCATAAATGCCCCGCCCCGGTCCTGATTCACGCAGACGCGGTCTGGCTCCACCCACGTGGGTCGCTCGCGCGGCAGTCGCAGCTCTTCCTCCGCGTCCGGGTACTGTGCTACATCCGCCCGGGCTGCGGCGGTGGCTTTCGCACCGGTGTCTAGCAGCATCTCGCGCTGGGTCGCCGTGATCGGCTGGATTCGGCCGTTGGCCAGGGCCCAGGATTGCGCGTCGGCGTCGACGACATCCGGCAGCGGGCTTGGAATCTCAGCCGGCGGCAGCTCCGCGAGCGCGCTGATGACCTGCGTCGGCGGGGCCCACCGCGGGGTGTCCGGGGTAATTCCCAGCGCGCGGCGCATGGCGCGGCCCTCCGGCGCGTCGGCGTCCGGCAGCAGTCGGCGCCCCTCCGCGGTGACCAGCCATTCGCGGGAGCCGTCGGCGGCCAACGCCGCGACATCGGCAGGCATGGGCTGCGGAGCCTCCCCTGCGATGACGGTGACGGTCTCCACACCACAGACGGACCAGCTGGCCGGCGCGGCATCCTCGGGCGCGAACATGCCTGGGGCCGCGACGATGCCCACCGGCACGCCACGCGGCAGTGCCGCGAGGTGCGCGTCGCCGATGCGGGCGGGCTCGGCGGCCGAGCCCGCGATGAGGCGCGCGGACGCCAGGTTGGTCACCGGGTGCGCCGCCTCGCCGACGCGCACGTACAGCGTCCCGTCGGCGGCGCGGACGATCGGCGCGTCGCCAGGGTCCGCGCCCGGCCGCATCCAGGCGAACAATCCCATCACGCCCGCGATCATCGCCACCGCGGCGGTGCCGAAAATGGTTGCGCGGCGCCGCGACGCCAGCGGGTCATGAATCATGCGGACATCGCCGAAGATCAGGCCGTGCTCCATACGACGGCGCATGAACTGGTGGCCCGACACTTGGGCACGCGTGGTTGGCAAAAGCTTCGCCATGATAATTCCCCTCCCCCGAGAACACCTGGCGGAAAGCCTACTGCGTTGCCCCCACCTCCGCGAGCGCAAACAGCTCGTCGGAGCCGTGCTCTTGGCCGTCCTCGACCATTGCTTCCAGCTCCTCCTCGCTGAACTGGCTGTTCACCGCGAACACCGCCGTGTCGCCCTTGCGGTAGACGGGGGTGACACCCTCGGAGACCCAGAAGTCGCGCAACATTTCGTACCGCGGGTATTGGTGGCCCCAGAATGGCTCGGGGCTGAGCAGGAAGAACTTGATGTCGAGGTTGTCCACCGCCTTGTCCACCGGGTTGCGCTCGCCCTCGCCGATGAAGTCGGCGTTCCAGTTCAGTATGTCGGTGTTCGAGCCGCGCCCGCCCCTGGGCCACAGGTAGTGGCGGTTGAGCGTGGGCACACCGTTGTAGGCGTACATCCAGGAGTACCCATCCGCCGTATCGCCCGCCGTCAGCCCCTCCCACGCCGCGGGCTGGGTGGCCAACCAGTCGAAGGCCTGGAGGTCGTCCGCGCTCACCATGCGGTCCGCGTCGCGGGGCGCGGAGTAGGCCGCTTCGGCTCCGCCTTCGCTCTGGTGCCGCATCATCGGGATGACGGCAGCGGCGACGACACCGGCGACAACGATGGAGGCAACGGCCGAGATCCGCTCCCCCTTCGCGTACCGCTTAGCGACGGGCGCTGCCGCCACCAACCGAATCCCCGCAGCAACCGCAATGGCGGCCCCAGCGGTCACCGCCATAGCCACCGGCATGATGAGGCGGTGGCCGGTGCTGTAGTGCAAGTTACCCACGTAGGCCAGCACGTGGCCCCAGGTGTTGTCGAACGGCTCGAGCGCATTCACGGTGACGGCCAAGGACACCGCATAAAACAGCGCGGGCCACACCTGCCTGCGCCACAGGAGGCACACCAGGGCGCCGGCGCCGGCCAGCCACAGCAGCACCGTCGGGTCGTAGTCCGGGAAGAACTGGATCACGTGGCGCGTTTCCATGCGAAACGCCGTACCCCACGCGCCGCCCGCACCGAGTTCCTCCTTGGGGCGCCACGACGCAACCTCCTCAGCCTGCGCCGTGCCCGCCAGTACCTGCGGCAAGAACATGGCCACGCCGGCGACTGCGGGCAGTGCGATCCAGAGGGTGTCTTGGAGCCGCGAGCGTTCCGGCGCGACCAGGGTGGACGTCAGCCAGTGCAGCGCCACCGCCAGTACCACGATGGTCACGGCAGACGGGTGGACGCACAGGATAGACACGAACGCCAATGCGACGGGCAGCGCGCTGGCCCGGCGCCGCGGCACGGTGATAAGCAACCACGTCACCGCCCCCGTCAGCGTGACAGCGAACAGGTAGGGCCACATGCCCACGTAGTCCGGGACCCACAGCAGCTGCGGAGCGGCATACCCCATCAGCGCGGCCAAGGCGGCGCCGATCTGTGCGGTCAACCCCACGGACCGCAAGAACGCGAACACCAGGCACGCGAGCGTGAGCGGCAGCGCCACCGCCGGCAGCACCGCGGCGGCGATGTTCAGGGCCGGAATGGGATCAAGCCCCGCCGCCTCGGCGAACAACGCGATGCCCGCGTGGAACGCCGAGGGGTAAAACAGGTCGATCCTGGATTCGACGTTTTGCAGCTCACCCATCCGCGTGGCGGACGCGACGCCCTCGTCCATGATGAAGCGGACCAGGTTCGCGTGCCACTGCACGTCCCATCCCTGCACGATGTTGTACGTGCCGTTGGGCAACCGCTCCAGCCAGCGCAACTTGTCGCCCGCCGCCATGTACGCGCTGCCGCCGATGCCCACTGCGGGGATCACCCAGTACAGGTCCGCGATGCTTCGCTTGCGCCCGCTAGCCTTGCTATCAAGGTGCGACCGTCGCCTCAGGGCGTAACGCCACGCCGCTGCTACAGCGAGCGCCGACACGACGCTGACACCGAACGTCCAGAGGTTGAAGGGTGCGCGAGTCAGGCCCCAGAACCACGACGACATGCCGATCAGCCCGAAGGTGACGGGAATCGCCGCCACCGCGGCAGCCGGGGCCTTCATCCCTGAAATCAACGACACCACAAACCCGGGAAGCGCGAAGAACACAACGGCGAACCATGCTGCTACGGCTGTTGTCACGGCACCTCCCTGTTCGGATTTAACCCAAGCATGCTACATCTCGCGGCGGGCTCTGGTCGCTTCGGCTCGCGCCGCCAAGTCCCGGTTTTCCGGGTAACGCACTCCCACCAACGTCAGGCCGCGGGCGGGAGCGAGCGGGACTTCGGCGGAGCGGGCGTCGAGAAGCAGAAGCTCCTCCGGCCACTGTGGCCCGCGCCGGCCCTCGCCCACCGTGAGGCAGGTAGCCACGAGCGCGCGCACCATGTTCCAACAGAACGCGTCGGCGGTGATGCGCGCCTCGTAGACCATGGGCTCCACCTCAGACCAGGTGAAACTGTGCACGTCCCGGATCGTGGTCGCGTGCGGTTTCGGGCGACAGAAGGCGGCGAAGTCGTGCAACCCCACCAGCGCGTCCGCGCATGCTTGCACCGCCTGCAGGTCCACCGGCTTCGGCCACACGGCGGTATCCCTGGCGCGGGAGGGCGCGGCGCCGGCGGGATGCGTGGTGACGCGGTAGACGTACGTGCGCGTGAGCGCGGAGAAGCGCGCGTCGAAGCCCTCCGGGGCCCGCGAGACGTCGAAAACGCGGACATCCTCGTCCAGCAACTTTGCTAAACGACGCACCAGGCGCCCCGGATCGCCCTCAATCGAGCGCTGGTCCAGCGACGCGGCCGGAATGTCCGCGTGGGCCACCTGCCCCGAAGCGTGTACGCCAGCGTCCGTGCGCCCAGCGACGGTGAGCTGCACCTCGGAGCGAAGGACCAGAGACAGGGCGTCCTCGATCGTCTGCTGGACGGTGCGCAGATCCCCCTTCTGCCGCGCCCAGCCGTGAAAATCGGTGCCGTCGTAGGCGATGTCGAGGCGCAGGCGCAGCGTGTCGTCCATGGTGAGGCATTCTATCCCCGCACCAGAAGCACAACGGCAAAGCGCCCGGTCGCACTGCCTGTGCAGTGCGGCCGGGCGCTGAGCCGGATGTGTAGCGGGCGCTACTTGTCCTCGGCAGGAGCCTCGGTGGCCTCGGTGACCTCAGTGGTCTCCTCGACCGGAGTGGTCTCCTCGGCAGCGGCCGGAGCCTCTGCCTCAGCCTGGCGGGAGGCAGCGGCGCGGGCTGCGCGGGTGGCCTCGGAGGACACGGTCTCCTCGAGCACCAGAGAGATCTGGGTCATCGGAGCGTTGTCGCCCGGGCGGTTCTCCAGCTTGATGGAGCGGGTGTAGCCGCCGTCGCGGTTGGCGAACTTCGGTGCGAGCTCATTGAACAGGTAGGTCACAACCGCCTTGTTCGGCAGCTCGGCGAGCACGGCGCGGCGGTCAGCCACGGTGCCCTTCTTCGCCTTGGTGATCAGCTTCTCAGCGTACGGACGCAGCTGGCGTGCCTTCGCGTCCGTCGTCTTGATTGCGCCGTGCTCGAACAGGGCCTGGGCCAGGTTGGACAGAATGTGCTTCTGGTGGCCGGCCGAGCCTCCGAGACGGGCGCCCTTCTTCGGGGTAGGCATTTTCGTACTCCTCGTGTGCGGTTAGTTGAGCGCGTGCTCTGTTGTGTTACTCGGTCTCGTCCGCGCTGGTGTCGACGTAGTCCCCGGTCTCGGCGTCGTAGCCTTCGATCTGGGTCGGGTCGAAATCTTCCGGAGCATCCTTCAGGGTCAGGCCCAAGCTTGCGAGCTTGATCTTGACCTCGTTGATGGACTTCTGGCCGAAGTTACGGATATCCAGCAGGTCGCTCTCGGTGCACTCTGCGAGCTCACCGACGGTGTGGATGTCCTGGCGCTTCAGGCAGTTGTAGGAGCGCACGGAGAAGTTCAACTCCTCAATCGGCGTGGAGTACGCGGCGATGTATTCGGTCTCCTGCGCCGACGGGCCAATCTCAATGCCCTCGGCCGCGGTGTTCAGCTCGCGCGCCAAGCCGAAGAGCTCCACCAGGGTGGACCCGGCAGACGCGAGGGCGTCACGTGCGGTCATGGAGTTCTTGGTCTCCACGTCGATGATGAGCTTGTCAAAGTCGGTGCGCTGCTCAACACGGGTCGCCTCAACCTTGTAGGCGACGCGGGTGACCGGAGAGTAAATCTGGTCGACCGGAATGCGGCCGGCCTCTCCGCCGGAGTTGGGCATGGCCGGGACGTAGCCGCGGCCGCGCTCGACGACGAGCTCCATCTCGAGGCGAGCCTGCTCGTTCAGCGACGCAATGTGCAGATCCGGGTTGTGGATCTCCACACCGGCCGGCGCCTCGATGTCGCCCGCGGTGACGTCGCCGGGGCCCTCAACGGCGAGCTGCATGACAACCGGCTCGTCCGAGTCGGAAGACAGCACCAAATCCTTGATGTTGAGGATGATCTCCGAGACGTTCTCCTTCACACCGTTGATCGTGGTGAACTCGTGGAGCACACCGTCGATCTTGATGGAGGTCACGGCTGCGCCCGGGATGGACGACAGCAGCGTGCGGCGAAGCGAGTTGCCCAGGGTGTAGCCGAAACCAGGCTCGAGCGGCTCGATGACGAACTTCGAGCGGTTGGTGTCGATGTACTCCTCGGTCAATTCAGGACGCTGAGAGATGAGCATGAACTTCTCCTTTGTCGGCTCCCGCTATTTGAAGCCGGTAGGAATGGATGTGCGGAAGATTCCGTGCCCGGTCGACGTCGTCCACCGGTGCGCGGGGTGAAGCAAACGGAAAGTTTACTTCGAGTAGAGCTCGACGATGAGCTGCTCCTGCAGCGGCACGTCGATCTGAGCGCGCCCGGGCAGCTGGTGCACGAGAATGCGCAGGGTGTCCGGAACGACCTGCAGCCACGCCGGAACAACGGCGTCGAGCAGGCTGTCCTGAGCCTCTTCGAACCACAGCATGCTGCGGGACTTGTCACGGACGTCGATGATGTCGTACTGCGTCACGGCGAAGGACGGAACGTCGATCTTCTTGCCGTTCACCGTGAAGTGGCCGTGGGAAACCAGCTGACGCGCCTGACGGCGGGTCTTGGCCAGGCCGGCGCGGTAGATGACGTTGTCCAGACGGGACTCCAGCAGGATCAGCAGGTTGTCGCCGGTCTTACCCTGACGACGGTTCGCCTCTTCGTAGTAGCGGCGGAACTGCTTCTCCATCACGCCGTAGGTGAAGCGAGCCTTCTGCTTCTCCTGCAGCTGGAGCAGGTACTCGGACTCCTTGATGCGGGCGCGGCCAGCCTGCCCCGGGGGGTAGGGGCGACGCTCGAAGGACATGTCGCCGCCGACGAGGTCGACGCGGAGGCGACGGGACTTACGGGTAGCAGGGCCGGTGTAACGAGCCATGTTTCTTTACCTCTTTTCCTTTCAGCCTTAAACGCGACGACGCTTCGGCGGACGGCAGCCGTTGAACGGCTGCGGCGTCACGTCGGAGATCGAGGACACCTCCAGGCCGGCAGCCTGGAGCGAACGGATTGCGGTCTCGCGGCCGGAGCCCGGACCCTTGACGAACACGTCAACCTTCTTCATGCCGTGATCCATCGCCTTGCGGGCGGCGTTCTCTGCAGCCATCTGCGCGGCGAACGGGGTGGACTTACGGGAGCCCTTGAAACCGACGTGACCGGAGGACGCCCAGGAAATCACGTTGCCCTGCGGGTCCGTGATGGACACGATGGTGTTGTTGAAGGTGGACTTGATGTACGCGTGGCCTGCGGCCACGTTCTTCTTGACGGTGCGGCGTCCGCGACGCGCACCGGAACGAGTCTGAGGAGCCATAGGTTACTTCTTCTTTCCTGCGATGGTCTTCTTCGGGCCCTTACGGGTGCGCGCGTTGGTCTTGGTGCGCTGTCCGCGAACGGGCAGGCCACGACGGTGGCGCATGCCCTGGTAGGAGCCGATTTCAATCTTGCGGCGGATGTCAGCCTGCACCTCGCGGCGCAGATCGCCCTCGACGGTGTAGGAGGACTCGATAGCGTCGCGCAGAGCGGCGAGCTGATCGTCGGAGAGATCATCCGTGCGCAGGTCCGGAGAAATACCCGTCTTCTCGAGCAGTTCCTTGGATCGGGTTGCACCGATGCCGTAAATGTAGGTCAGTGCGATCTCCATGCGCTTGTTGCGCGGGAGATCCACACCAGCTAGACGTGCCATGAGGTACGTGCCTTTCGGGTTGTTACGGTGGTTTTCTCCCCACCCGTCCACGCCAAACAGCACTTTGTCCGGGCCGTGCCGGAGAGTGGGCTGAGATCACGCGCGGCTCCGGCCACCGTGGCCAGAGGTGCACGACCCGCGTTCACGCGGGTCTGGGTGAGAAGGCTGAAATGCTTTACTTGTAGCGGTAGGTGATACGCCCGCGGTCCAGGTCGTAGGGGGAAAGCTCCACCACAACCCGGTCCTCCGGGAGAATGCGGATGTAGTGCTGGCGCATCTTGCCACTGATGTGGGCGAGAACCTCGTGCCCGTTGTCCAGTTCGACCCGGAACATCGCGTTCTTCAAGGGCTCGACAATGCGGCCCTCAACCTCGATTGCGCCTTCTTTCGCCATACACTCCACTTCCTACGCCGCCTGGAAAGTGCAGGCAGCAGACGTTTTTACCGGTACAGTTGGCGCACGCGCGTGATTGCGCAAACACCGGTGGACAACATTAGCCGTTTACCTGCGAAAACGCAAAAGGCCCCGGCGTGCGCTGGGGCTGCGACGTGGCTGTCTAGTACACGTAGACCTTGTCGCCGATTTGCAAGTCGTTGAAGTAACGCTGCGCGTCGCCGCGGTGCATACGGATGCAGCCGTGGGAGAGGATGTTGGGGTCGCCCTGGTGGAACGCGATGCCGTTGTATGTGAAGTAGGTGGCGTACGGCATCGGGGCGTTGCCGAACTCCCAGGAGATTTCGTCTTTGACCTTGCGGTTGACGTAGAACGTACCGCGCGGGGTTTCGTACCCGGGTCTACCGGGGCCGATCAGGCCCGCCTGGTAGTACATGCGTCCGTTGTTTTGCAGCCAGGACCGGCGGCCGTCAACGTCGACGCAGGCCTTTGCGTCTGCCGGGCACGGGCCGTAATCGAAGTTTCCGCGTGGGTTCGGCGCCGGAGCGGGCGCGGGCTTCGGAGCCGGCTTGGGCTTCGGGGTCTTCTCGGCGATCAAGCCGGGGAAGAACGCCTCGACGGTGTTGTCGATGACCGCCCTCGCCTGCGCGGGCAGGTCCGGGTGGATCGCCGCCAGGCCATTCGCCTGCTGGCGCAGGCTGTTGCGGATGTCCCACGCGGTATTGCGTGCGGTCTTATCTAGGTCGGCGAGCATGGCGTTCGCCTGCTGAGCGATCGCGTCCACACTCGGCGCGGCAACCGAGCTCTGGATCGGCGCTGCATCAGCCGGAGCCGGGGCCGCCAGCGACGCTACGACGCCGAGGCCGGCAACGAGGGTGGTTGCGCGCCGTTTCGGGGGCGACTGCTTGGAGTGGCGGGGGCGGTACGACATGCCCGGAGTATAACCCGCCTGCCAGGGCACCCACTGCGACGCGCCAGGTATTTACACGCGGGGCGTGAGGATCCGCGGGCCGTCCGCGGTGGCGGCGACGGTGTGTTCCCAGTGCGCGGCCGGCGCGCCGTCGACGGAGACGACGGTCCACTCGTCGCCGAGCACCTCAGTGTCCACTTCCCCACCCAGGATCAGCATCGGCTCGATCGCCAGTACCGAGCCTTCCTGAATCACCGGCCCCCGGCCGGGTTTGCCCTCGTTGGCCAGGTACGGGTCTTCGTGCATGGTGTGGCCGATGCCGTGCCCGCCGTAGCCATCGACAATGCCCAGCGCGACGCCGAACCGGTCCTCCGCCGCATACGTCGCTTGCTCGAGCGCATGGGAAACATCGGTGAGCTTGTTACCCGGAACCATGGCCTTGAGCCCCTCCGCCAGCACCCACTCCGTGGCGCGGTTGAGGGCATTCACATCGGCCGCTAGCTCGCCGATGCCGAACGACCACGCGCTGTCCCCCACCCAGCCGTCCAAGGTCGCGCCGCAGTCGATGGAGACCAGGTCGCCCTCTTTCAGAACAACGCTCGCGCTCGGAATCCCGTGCACCACCACCTCGTTCACCGAGGCGCAGATGGACCCGGTGAAGCCGTTGTAGCCGAGAAACGTGGGCACTGCCCCGTGGTCGCGAATGACCGTCTCCGCAACCTCGTCCAGCTGCTTGGTGGATACCCCAGGCGCGGCCACGGCGCGAACCTCTTGCAAGGCGATGCCGACGATCCGGCCCGCGGCCTCCATCGAGTCGAGCTCGGCGGGGGTCTTCGCAGCTATTTTGCGTTTTCTAAAAGCCATGAGGTGCTCTCCTTTGGTTCGTCGATAAGCGCAATGCGAAAGGCCGGTGCGCAATGACACCGGCCCTTCTGCTTCATTGAGCTACTTGCCCAGCGCCTCCAGAGCACGCTGGTTGATGTCGTCCACGTCGCCGACGGCGTCAATGGAGATGATCTGGCCGCCGTAGTGCTCGATCAACGGCGCCGTCTCGTCGCGGTACACGCCGAGGCGGGTGCGGATGGTCTCCTCGTTGTCGTCGGCACGGCCGCGGGCGAGCATGCGCTCGATCACCACGTCCTCGTCTACCACGAAGTTGAGGACGCCGTCGAGCTTCTCGCCGCGCTTGGCTAGAAGCTCGGTGAGGATCTCAGCCTGCTCGACCGTGCGCGGGAAACCGTCCAGCAAGAAGCCGTCCTTGGCGTCTTCCTGGTTGAGGCGGTCCTCCACCATGCGGGCGGTCACGTCGGTGGGCACGAGCTTGCCGGCGTCGATGTAGCTCTTGGCCTCAACACCGAGCTGGGTGCCCTCGCCGATGTTGGCGCGGAACAAGTCGCCCGTGGAGACGTGGGGGACGCCGAGCTTTTCGGAGAGAATTGCGGCTTGGGTGCCTTTGCCGGCACCGGGAGGGCCGAGGAGAACGAGACGCATTATCGCAGAAGTCCTTCGTAGTTAGATTGCAGGAGCTGGGATTCAATTTGCTTGACCGTGGTGAGGGCCACGGACACCATAATCAGGATCGCGGTACCGCCGAACGCGCTCATGCCCATTTGGCCGGATCCGGTGATGCCGGCGTCCATAGCCAGGTTCGGCAGCACGGCTATCAGCGCGAGGTAGATGGCGCCGACGAACAGCAGACGGTTCATGACAAACGCCAGGTACTCCGCCGTGGGGCGGCCCGGGCGGATGCCGGGGATGAAGCCGCCGAACTTCTTCATGTTCTCCGCTTGGTCCACCGGGTCGTACTGGATGGATACGTAGAAGTAGGAGAAGAAGATGATCAGCACCACGTAGGTCAGGATGTACTGCCACGAACCCGGGTTCTGCAGCCACGCCATGACGTGGTTCATCCACCAGTTATCCGGCGGGGTCGGGTTGTTCACGGTGATGATCTGGGTGATCAGCACGGGAACGTACATCAGGGAGGATGCGAAGATCACCGGGATCACGCCCGCCTGGTTTACCTTCAGCGGCAGGTAGGTGGAGGACCCGCCGTACTGGCGGCGGCCGACCATGCGCTTTGCGTACTGCACCGGGATGCGGCGCTGGCCCTGCTCGATGAAGACGATGCCAATGACCAGCACCACCAGCGCAAGAATGACGAGGGCGAGGGTCACCCCGCCAGAATTCTGCAGGATGAAGGCGCCTTCCGACGGGATCTGGGTGGCGATGCCCGCGAAGATGAGCAGCGACATGCCATTGCCCACGCCCTTCTCGGTGATGATCTCGCCGAGCCACATAATGAGCACGGCACCCGAGGTCATCACGATGATCATCATGAGCAGCGTCCACACGTTGCGGTCCTCAACCAGGACCGGCATGCCCTGGCCCAGCAGTTGCTCACGATCCGCCAGCGCCACGATGCCGGCCGACTGCAGCAGCGCCAGCGCGACGGTGAGGTAACGCGTGTACTGCGTCATCTTCGTCTGCCCGGACTGGCCCTCCTTCTTCAGCTCTTCGAACTTCGGGATGACCACGGTGAGCAGCTGCACGATGATGGAGGCCGTGATGTAGGGCATGATGCCGATGGCGAAGATGGACAGCTGCAGGAGTGCACCACCCGAGAACAGACCGATGATGGAGAACATCGTTGCCTGATCGCCGCGCGAGATCTCCTCCAGGCGGGAAGAGATCAGCGCGTAATCCACGCCCGGAGTAGGGATCTGGCAGCCGACGCGGTACAGAAACATCAGCGCAAGGGTGATCAGAATCTTCTTCCGAAGATCAGGGTCCTTGAACGCCTGAGCAATAGCGGACACATAGCCTCCTGGCCCCCGCCGTGCCATTAGCGGGAGGTAGCGGACATTCGACTGCTCGCGCCTGCTTCTTTGGGCATGCGAAACCGGCGGGGCCGTCTTTTGACCCCACTACCCTAACAGCCCCCGCCGGAAGTTAATACCGCAGGTTGGGCTCCGGCCTCACTCACAGGATTTCCCAATGCAGCGTGTGCCTTGTCCAATGATTCCCGGGAGGGATCCGGCGCCGCGATAACGCCCGCCGGCTGGATGGCCCGCCTGCCCGGGGTTTGTCGGCCCGCTGTGACACTTCGCGGCGGAATCTGTCACACCGGCCGCAGACCCGCAGGTCGCCACCGGCCGCTGGCGGAATCTGTCAAAGCCTGCCCGCACGACACTCTGAAAACGCACCCCACCAACGACAAACCCCGCTCCGGACGTCAGACGTCCAAAGCGGGGGTTCGACGTAAAGCGCGTTGCTTATGCCTCCGGGTCAGCGTCCACCGTGGTGGAGCCGCCCTGCAGCGGGTCGGAGTCAAGGACACCCTTCGCGCCGGAGCCTGCCTCCGGTGCCGGGGCGGCCTCGCCGGCTGCGGATGCAACCGGGCCCTCGCCGTTCGCCGCGCGCTTGGAGAACGCGACGGTGGTAGCGGAGCCACCAGCTGCGTTGAGCTTCTCCTCAGCGGACTTGGAGAACTTGTTGGCGGTGACGTTGAGCGCGACGGTGACGTCGCCCTCCGCCAGCACCTTCACCGGCTGCTTCGGGCGCACAAGGCCCTTGGCAACGATGTCGGCGACGGCGATGTCTCCACCCTGCGGGAAGGCCTCTGCCAGATCCGCGAGGTTGACCACCTGGTACTCGACGCGGTTCGGGTTCTTGAAGCCCTTGAGCTTGGGAAGACGCATGTGCAGCGGCATCTGGCCACCCTCGAAAGCAGCGGAAACCTGCTTGCGAGCCTTGGTGCCCTTGGTACCGCGACCGGCGGTCTTGCCCTTGGAAGCCTCACCGCGGCCGACGCGGGTCTTGGCCTTGTTAGCGCCCTCTGCCGGGCGCAGATCATGGAGCTTGATGATGTCAGCCATGTGGTATCTACTCCCCTGCAACTTCTTCAACGGTGACGAGGTGGCGCACCTTGAGGATCTGGCCGCGGGTGGCAGCGTTGTCCTTCTTCACGACGGACTGGCCGATCTTGCGCAGACCGAGAGCCTCGAGGTTCTTCCGGGTAACCGGCTTCTCGCCGACCTTGCCGTGGTGCAACGTAATCTTCAGTGCCATGGTGCTTAGGCCTCCTGTCCTGCGCGTGCGCGCAGCATACGAGCCGGTGCAACGTCCTCGATGGCCTTGCCGCGCTTGGCAGCCACCTCTTCGGGGCGGACAAGCTGCTTGAGGCCGGCGACGGTTGCCTGAACCACGTTCAGAGCGTTGTCGGAACCGAGGGACTTCGCCAGGATGTCCTGGATACCGGCGCACTCGAGCACCGGGCGTACAGCGCCACCGGCGATGACACCGGTACCGGGGGCGGCCGGGCGGAGCATCACGATGCCCGCGGCCTCTTCTGCCTGGACCGGGTGCGGGATGGTGCCGCCGATCATCGGGACGCGGAAGAAGTTCTTGCGTGCTTCTTCTGCACCCTTTTGAATTGCGGCCGGAACTTCCTTGGCCTTGCCGTAGCCGACGCCGACCATGCCCTCACCGTCGCCGACAACGACGAGTGCGGTGAAGGACATGTTGCGGCCGCCCTTGACGGTCTTGGCAACACGGTTGATGGTGATGACGCGCTCGATGTACTTATCGCGCTCGTCGTTCTGGTTGTTGCGGCGGTCGTCGCGGCGGCCACCACGGCCTCCGCGCTCGCCACGGTTACCGCGATCGTTGCGGTCGTTGTTGTTCTGGTTGTCGGCGGAGCGCCCGCCGTCACGCCGTTCACGTTCGGCCATTACGCGATCCTTCCGTTGATGGTGATGTTTGCGGTGATCATTAGAACTTCAGACCACCTTCACGAGCTGCTTCCGCCAAAGCCGCGACGCGGCCGTGGTACTTGTAACCGCCGCGGTCGAAGACGATTGTTTCGATGCCGGCAGCCTTGGCGCGCTCAGCGACGAGCTGGCCGACCTTGGCAGCCTTGTCTTTCTTGTCGCCCTCCAGGTTGCGCACGTCCGGCTCGATGGACGACGCGGAGACCAGGGTGTGGCCCGCGAGGTCGTCGATGACCTGGACGTGGATGTGACGCGAGGAGCGGTGGACAACGAGACGCGGGGTCTCCGGGGTGCCGCGCAGCGTCTTGCGGATGCGGTTGTGGCGACGTGCGCGAGCCTCGCGGCGGCGGGACGAGATGTCCTTGCCAACCGGAGTGCGCTTGGTGTTCTCTGCAGTATTGCTCATGATTACTTACCCGTCTTTCCGACCTTGCGGCGGATCTGCTCGCCGGCGTAACGGATGCCCTTGCCCTTGTACGGGTCATCCTTACGCAGACGGCGGATGTTTGCCGCGATCTGGCCAACCTGCTGCTTATCGGAACCTTCGATGGCGAACTTGGTGTTGCCGTCGACGGAGAACGTGACGCCTTCCGGCGCCTCGATCAGGATCGGGTGCGAGTAGCCGAGGGAGAACTCGAGGTCCTTGCCCTTCTGCTGCACGCGGTAGCCGACACCGAAGATCTCCATGCTGATCTTGTAGCCCTCGGTGACGCCCACGACCAGGTTATTGATCAGGGAGCGGGTCAGGCCGTGCAGCGAGCGGTTAGTGCGGTGGTCGTCCGGACGGGCCACCACGATCTGGTTGTCTTCAACGGACGCGGTGATCGGTGCCGGCATATCCAGGTCCATGGTGCCCTTCGGGCCCTTGACCTCGACGTGCTGGCCGTCGATTGTCACCTCGACGTTGTTCGGGACTGCGATGGGTGCGTTACCTACACGCGACATAAGTCTTTCAACCTCCCCTTACCAGACGTAAGCGAGGACTTCCCCGCCTACACCCTTCTCTTGAGCCTGGCGGTCGGTGAGCAGGCCGTGGGACGTGGAGATGATTGCCACGCCCAGGCCGCCGAGCACCTGAGGCAGGTCGTTGGACTTCGCGTACACGCGCAGGCCCGGCTTGGACACGCGGCGCAGGCCCGCGATGGAAGACTCGCGGGTCGGGCCGTACTTGAGGTTGAGCGTCAGCGACTTGCCAACCTTCTCGTCCTCAACTTTGTAGTCTTCGATGTAGCCTTCCTGCTTCAAGATCTCGGCGATGTTCACCTTGATCTTGGAGGAAGGCATGGACACGGCGTCGTGCTGCGCATGTGCTGCATTGCGCACGCGCGACAGCATGTCCGCGATCGGATCAGTCATGGTCATTGTGGTGACCGTTGCCTTTCTCGTTGCGGTTCCCATCCACCGGGTGGCCAGCCGCGCTGTGGCGCTGCCGGTCGCGTTATCCGCGTGGTCTGTCGGGGGCTACTCAACGCTGCCCGCACTCAGTAGCGTGGGCCGCTCGCCGCCTCCCTTGCACGCGGTCCGCATCATGGCGGGGGGCCTGCAACAAAGTTGGATGTTCAAATGTACTTCGGATCGCGCACGCCGAATCATCGGCGCGCAAGTCCGAGGGGGTAACTTACCGCTTTCCTGGGGCAATGGGCAAATCGCTTATCGACGCCAACCTTCGGCCCCCACGCCGACGGCGACCTCTTAGACTGCCTTGCATGGAATCCGCTCTTGCTCAGCTTGTTGGAACGCTGAACGCCACGCGCCAGGCGCGCGAGGCACTCTACGTGTGGTTCCACCAGCATCCCGAGCTGTCGTTGCAGGAGCTTCAGACCGCATCGAAGATCCGTTCCTGCCTGGATGCGCTGCAGTTGTCCCACATGCAGGTCGGAGAGACCGGCACCGTGTGCGTGCTGGACAACGGCCCCGGGCCTGTGGTGGCTATCCGCGCGGACATCGACGGCCTGCCCGTCCAGGAGCGCTCCGGGAAGCCGTACGCCTCTACTGCCACGCAGATCGACGCGGTCAGCGGGCACGAAGAGCACGTGGCGCACGCCTGCGGACACGACTTCCACATTATGGGCGTCCTCGGCGCACTCGAGGCATTTGCCGCCAACCTGGACTGCTGGAACGGCACGCTTGTCGCCGTGTTCCAGCCAGCAGAGGAGGCTTATGCCGGCTCGCGCGTGATGCTGGCAAACGGCGTGCGGGAGGCGATGCCGAAACCGGACGTCTACTTGGGCCAGCACGTGCTGCCCATGCTGCCCGCGGGCTTCGTGGGCACCCACCCCGGGCCGTTTATGTCCCAGGCCTTCTCCGCACACATTGAAGTCTGGGGCAAGGGCACCCACGGCTCCATGCCTGAAAAGGGGGTGGACCCGATCCTGCTCGCCTCCAATATCGTCACCCGTCTGCACACCGTGGTCGCCCGCGAGATCGAGGCGAAAGACACCGCTGTGCTCACCGTCGGCGCGCTCCACGCCGGCGTGAAGGCCAACGTGATCCCGGAGACCGCCGAGCTGCGTGTAAACACCCGCGCGTACACCCGCGAGGTCAGCGATAAGCTTCGCAGTGCGATCATCCGCATCGTGCGCGGCGAGTGCATCGCCGCCGGCAGCCCCCGGGAGCCGGAGATCACCTTCTACGACGAGTACCCGCTCACGGACAACAACCCGGTAATCACCTCACGGGTGCGCGACGCCTTCGACGCCTACTTCGACGACGAGGCCATGGACTTGGGCCGGATCCCCGCCTCGGAGGATTTCTCCATCATCCCGGACGCCCTCGGCGTGCCGTACACGTACTGGGGCGTGGGCGGTTTCGCCGACTGGGAAAACGCCCCCGGGAACCACTCCCCCACGTTCGCGCCGGACCTGCAGCCCACGCTCGACCGGGCGGCCGAGGCGATGATCGTGGCTGCGGCCGCGTGGCTGGTGGACGAGGACGAGGGCTAAAACGGCAGGGCGGGCCGGGCTCGCACTCGGGTTTGCCCGATGTCGGAGCGCTGTCCTGCCGCGTGGCCCTGGCTGAACGCGTCCGCGTCGAACGACCGCTTCGACGCGTAGTTGCCCAGGAGAAAGCCTTGCTCCGCAGCGAAGTTGTCGCGGGCTTCGGTGGCTTTCTGAAAGTCGTCGACAAGCACGAGCCCGTATTCACCGTCGGATTCCTCCACGGTGCGCTCGGCCTGCGAAAGTCTCGCGCCGATGCTGGCCGCGAACCCGGACATGAAGGAGCGCCGCCGAACCACCGCCGACTCACCCCAGCTGCTGGCGCGCACCTTCTGGGCGTCCGCGAGCATCGCCGGTAGCAGCAGCGAGTAGAGCATGTCCACGCGCTCGAGGTGGCGCACGCACCCGAAGATGACGGCGTCCTTCATCCGCGTGGAGTTGTACACGCGCTGCGAAAACCCTGTGCAATGCAGCGCCGCCGCGATGGTAAGCAGGAGGTTCGCCTGCATCTCCGTGTACGAGCCCGTGAATTCGTAGGCGCGCTGGCCCACCTCGGACGGTTCCGGGCCGTCGATGTCCCGCTGCTCGTAGCCGTATTGCGCCATGAGCTCGAACGCGCGGGCGTAAAACACGTCCCCCTCGGGCGTGCCCTCCCTGTCGCGCGCCTGGTTCAGCAATTTTTGCACTCGTTGTTTGATCTTGTCCTCGGTACGCATCGGACGCACCCACCCCTTCCCTGGTTTCGGATGTGTGGGTGTAGTTATAGCCAGCGTGGCCGACACGACGGGCCGCCCCTGTGAAATTCGTGCCTGCCACCCTGTGGATAACCCGCGTTTGCGCAGGTACATTGGCCGCATGGTCGAACCCCGGAAACAAATGCGCGGCGACGGCATGGACCAGCAGCGCATTCTCGCCGCGGAGGACTGGACCAACCACGATGCGGAGTTCACCGACGACGAGCGTGCCGTCCTTGCGCTGACCGACGCGGTCACACACATCGACGGCTACGCCTCTGTGCCCGACGATCTCTGGAACGCCGCAGTGGAGCACTTCGGCGAGGATGGCACGCACAACCTGCTGGTCTCGATCTGCGCGATCAACACCTTCAACCGCGTGAGCATCGCCACCCGCACCGATCCGGAGCAGGTGAAGGGACCTACCGAGTTCGACCTGGATTGGTAAGCGCTAGCTCCAGTCAATAACGATCTTGCCCTTCGCCCGGCGCGACTCGAGGTGCTCGAACGCGGCCCGGTACTCATCCAACGGGTAGACGGTATCCACCGTGAGACGGAGTTTGCCGTCGTCGACGAGGCGCACAAGGTCGGCCAGCCCGGCACCGTCCGGGCGCATGAGGAAAAACTCGTAGTGCACGCCGGCCTGCTTCGCCGCGCGGCGGATGCTGACGCTGCCGAGCCGCGAAGCGATCTTAGCCAGCAGCCGCCTCTTTGGCGCCGCGGTCGATTCGAGGCTGCCCGGCGTCGGCGCACCGGACACGCTGACCACGGAACCGCCGGCCTCCACCGATTGGAAAAGCTCAGCTACCTGGTCTCCCCCGACCAGGTCGAATACCTTGTCAAAGCGTTCTCCGCCCTCGGCGACGGAGCGCTGTGTGTAGTTGATCACCGCGTCGGCGCCCGCCTCGCGCACGAGCGATTCACCCTTTTCAGAGGCGGTGACCGTGACGTGCGCACCCGCGAGCTTGGCCAGCTGCACCGCAATCAATCCCACCCCGCCGGAAGCGCCGGTGATGAGCAGCCGGTCACCCTTCCCCACCGCCAGGTGGTCCGCGCCCAAGGCTTGCTGCGCGGTCAATCCGGCAAGCGGGAGCCCGGCAGCGTTCACTAGCGATAGCTCCCGCGGGGCCTTGGCTACCCAGTCCGCGCGCACCGCAACAAAGTCCGCGAACGCGCCAAGACCGCTGACCCCAACGCGAGCCACCACCTCATCGCCCACGGCAAAGGACGTGACGGCGGAACCGACCTTCTCTACGGTGCCGCTTAATTCATTGCCGGCGACTTTGGGGAAGGTGTACGGGTCGAGCGCTTTAAAGATGCCGTTGCGCTGCATCACGTCAACGGGGTTGAGACCCACTGCGCTGGTGCGGATCAACAGCTCGTCCGGCGCGGGCTCCGGGCGGCCCGCCTGCGTGCGCTCCACAACCTCAGGGCCACCGTACTGCCTGTACACAATTGCTTTCATGGCGCACAGCATACGCCCGCCACAACCGTCGTCCCCAGCAACTAGCATCGGTGAAATGAGCAGGAGTAAACGCAGCTTCGCTGTAACAAAGATTGGCGCCGACGGCACCCGGGACACCCGCGCGGGCCAGGTCGCGGTTGAAGAGCCGTTGGAGGTTCGGGCCGGAGGCAAATCCGTCGCCACGCTCATGCGCACCCCCGGCAACGACATCGAGCTTGCGCACGGGCTGTTGTTGGCGCAGGGCTTTATCAACCGGGTCGACGACGTCGTCACCGCCCGCTACTGCGAGGGGGCCATCGGCGGGGAGAACACCTACAACCTCTTAGACATCAACCTCGCGCGCCCCGCCGCCCCGCACTTCATCGATCCGATCCCCGGCGATGCATGCGGCATTTCCGCCGAGCAGCGGGTACGCGAGCTCGCCGCGCACCTCGATGTCCGCGCGGAGTTCATGCAGCTCGATCCGGACGCCCTTTTTGCCCTCCCGTCCGCACTGGCCACACATCGCGTGCGCGACCTCCCCACCGCCGTCACGGGCGACGCGAGCCGCCAAGACCTTGACCCCCTGAACGCGGTGCACAAGGTCGTCGGGCACATGCTTCTCGACGGCGTCCCGTCCAGCGATCTCACCCTCGCGCTCGACGCCCGGGTTGGCTTTGAGACGGTGCGTGCAGCCGCGGCGGCCGGCTTTGGCGCCGTCGCCACGACTGCGGGTGTGACGTCGATGGCAGTGGAACTCGCCCGGCAAACCAACACCGTCTTGGTCGGCGAGGTCTCCGCCGAGCGTTTCAGCGTCTACGCCGGGGCTTAGCCCACGAACATGCCGGAGGCTTTCACCGCGGTCTCCCACAGGCCGTAGACCAGCAGCGCCGCGATGACTACCGCAAGCACTATTGCCACAGCGGTGTGCGCACCGCTAGCTTTCGCGCTGGCACCTGCATCTGCCCCGGCCGCGGCTGCGCGGTCCGCCTCGACCTTCGCCTGTACCGTGTGCGGGTCTTCGAACCATTTGCGGTCAACCGGCTTGACCAGGAAGTTGGCCACGAGACCCACGGCGAGCAGCACGCACATGATGTAGAGCGACAGCTGGTAGAGCTCCGGGCCCTCGTTGCCGCGGCTGGCCTGGCGCTCGACCACCATGTTGATGATCAGCGGCCCAGCAACACCGGCTGCAGACCAGGCGGTGAGCAACCGGCCGTGGATCGCACCGACCTGGTACACACCGAACAGGTCGCGCAGGTACGCGGGAATGGTGGAGAACCCGCCGCCGTAAAAAGTGAGCAGGACCAGGGCGCAGGCCACAAACAGCCCCAAGCTGGTGTGGCCGGCGGAAGCCAGAACGAAGTAGAAGATCAGCCCGACGCCCAGGTACACCATGTAAATGTTCTTACGCCCGATCACGTCAGACGCCGACGACCAGATGAAACGGCCTCCCATGTTGGCCAGCGAGAGCAGTCCGACAAAGCCCGCGGCCGCCGCGGCCGTCAGCGCCGGGAAGTAGTCCTGCACCATCGGCGCAGCGTTTTCCAGGATGCCGATGCCGGCGGTGATGTTGCAGAACAGAATCACCCACAGGCACCAGAATTGCGGCGTGCGGATGGCGTTGGATGCGCTCACGTTCGCACCAACGATGGCGACCTCGGACGGCTTCGTGTTCCGCTTCGGTGCGCCCGACGGCGTCCAGTCCGGGTGCGGCAGCCGGATGCAGTACGCGCCCATGGCGATGACCACAAGGTACACCAGCGCGAGGGTGATGAACGTCGGCTGCAGCCCCGCGGCCCGGTCCGCGATCTCGGTGCCGCCGCCGAACGCCTCCATGAGGCGATTCGACGCGGGCGAGGCAATGAGCGCGCCGCCACCAAAGCCCATGATGGCAAGGCCGGTGGCAAGGCCCGGCCGATCCGGGAACCACTTCATCAGCGTAGACACCGGCGAGATGTAGCCGATGCCCAGGCCGATCCCGCCGATGAAGCCGTAGCCGAAGTAGACCAGCCACAGGTTCCCGGTGGTAATCCCCAGCGTGGCCACGAGGAAACCTAGCACCCACAGCACTCCGGCGACAGACATGGACGCGCGCGGCCCGACTTTTTCCACCCACGAGCCGAAGAGCGCCGAGGATGTGCCCAACATGCCGATGGCCAGAGAGAAGATCCACCCCACCGCCACTTCACCGACGCCGAAGTGCTCCATCATGGGCTTTTTGAACACGGAGAAGCCGTACACCTGGCCGATGGAGAGGTGGATGGCCAGCGCCGCCGGGACGATCAGCCAGCGGTTGAATTCCTTGGGCGCGATGATTGCGCTGCGGGAGAAGAAGGACATGGGACGATACCTAGCGTCAGGGTGCATAAATTACGAGCGGAATCATAACCCGCACGTATGACTCAGCGAAAAGCTTCCATTCACGCCACCCCGAAGACGCGAAAACGCCCCCGGTTCGGTGGGAACCGGAGGCGTCGTCAAGCAATCGGGCGAGCGCTTACGCGCGCTTCATCTTGCCGTCCTTGTCGGCGAACGGGAAGCCGAGGTGCGTCAGCAGGGCGCGACCCTCGTCGTCGTTCGTCGCGGTGGTCACGAGCGTGATGTCCATGCCGCGGACGCGATCGATCTTGTCGATGTCGATCTCGTAGAACATGGTCTGCTCGGACAGGCCGAAGGTGTAGTTGCCGTTGCCGTCGAACTGCTTGTCGTTGAGGCCGCGGAAGTCGCGGATACGCGGCAGCGCCACGGTCAGCAGGCGGTCCAGGAACTCCCACATGCGGTCGCCGCGGAGGGTGACCTTCGCGCCGATCGGCATGCCTTCGCGGAGCTTGAAGTTAGCGATGGACTTTTTCGCGCGACGCAGCTGCGGCTTCTGGCCGGTGATCGCGGTGAGGTCCTCGAGCGCGCCGTTGATGACCTTGGAGTCGCGGGCAGCGTCGCCCACACCCATGTTCACAACAATCTTGGTCAGACCCGGAATCTGCATGACGTTCTCGTAGGAGAACTCGTCGTTGAGCTTGGTGCGGATCTCGTCCTGGTAACGCGTCTTCAGGCGGGGGGTGTACTGAGTTGCTTCAGTCATCTTAGATGTCCTTCCCGTTCGACTTGGCCACGCGGACCTTCTTGCCGTCCTCGTCGAAGCGGTAGCCGACGCGGGTCGGCTTGCCATCGGAATCCAGGATCATCACGTTGGACACGTGGATCGGGGCTTCCTGGGTGACAATGCCGCCGGACTCGGCGCCGCGCTCGTTGTAGGAGTTAGCGACGTGCTTCTTCACACGGTTCACACCCTCGACCAGGACCTTTTCACGCTTCGGGTGCGCCTCGATGACGCGGCCCTGAGCGCCCTTGTCCTTGCCGGCGATAACCTGAACCATGTCGCCCTTCTTGATCTTCATACGTTAGATCACCTCCGGTGCGAGAGACACGATCTTCATGAAGCGCTTGTCGCGCAGCTCACGGGCAACCGGGCCGAAGATACGGGTGCCGCGCGGCTCGGTGTCGTTCTTGATGATGACGGCGGCGTTCTCGTCGAAGGAAATGTAGGAGCCGTCCGGACGACGGGTCTCCTTCTTCGCGCGGACGATGACGGCCTTGACGACCTCACCCTCCTTGACGTTGCCGCCCGGGGCGGCTTCCTTCACGGTGGCGACGATCGTGTCGCCGATGCCGGCGAAGCGTCGAACAGAGCCGCCGAGAACGTTGATGCACAGAATCTCGCGTGCACCAGTGTTGTCGGCGACCTTCAGACGCGATTCTTGCTGAATCACAGTTGGTCTCCTGACCTGGATCAATGTGCGCCAGATTTCCGTCCTGAACGCACGTGGTCAATGCTTGCGGTGCCTATCGCTTATCGACGAACCTCGCGGGCTCGTTCCTCGCGCACGAGGACGGGCAGAACGCGGTCGAAGGGTCTCGGATGCTCAGCTCGGAAACGCGCGTCGCACCCGACCAGCGCTAGGCAACTGGAGTATTCAACCACGAGCTGGGCCGATCCCCAAATCGCCACAGGGCCTTAAAGGGAATATTATTGGCCTCGTGAGCTTCCACGATTCGGCCCTCCGGTCCATCCAGAACAAACTCGACCTGTTCGACTTCGAGCCTCCCCGATTCGCGGTCCGCGCCATGCTCGCCGGCGTTTACTTGGGCATCATGACCGCGTTCGCCTCGGCCACAGCAACGCTGCTCGAGCCCGTCGCGGCCGGATGGGGCAAGTACGCCTTCGGCATGATCTTCGCCTGCACCCTCTACATCATTGTGGTGTTGCAGGCTGAGCTTGCCACAGGCGACATGCTGTTCATGACGTACGGCAGCCTACACGGGAAAAATACCGTGGTGAAGGGCATTTTCGTCGTGCTCATCGTGACGTTCTTCAACTTTTTCGGCGCCGTATTTATCTCGTGGCTCATCTCAAACACAACGATCGGCGCGAGCATCGCGCCTGGCGACTTCTTGCAGAACCTCATGGAGGCCAAACTGGAGAAGTCCAACGGCGTGCTCTTTGTCGAGGCGATCTTGGCAAACATGGTGGTCTGCATCGCGTTCATGCTGACGGTGCAGGCCGGCAAGGACTACACGGCGAAGCTGCTGAGCGTGATCCTCATTGTGCCTGCGTTCGCGACGATGAGCTACGAGCACTCCATCGCCAACTTCATTCTGACCGCCCTCTCAGGCTTCACGCTTGGCCCGGAGCTCATCGAGGGCTTCACGTTCCTCAACGTCCTGCGCAACTGGAGCATCGTGTGGCTGGGCAACTTCGTCGGCGGCGGGCTGATCATGGGCGGCCTCTACGGGTGGCTCAACATGACCAACACCAACTACAAGGACTAACCGCCCCGGCAGAAGGTAACTCTGCCAAGATGAGACGGGTGAATACCCAGACTTCCGACGTCCTCGAGGCCGTGCGTGGCGTGCGCGACGCCGTCGCTTCCACAGCACTGCCTCCCGGCGCCGCTTCCGAGGCCCACGCGATTGTCAATCAGCTGGACGACTACATCCTGCCGCGCTTGGCCAACCTGGACGCTCCCCTGCTGGCTGTCCTCGGCGGCTCCACTGGCTCCGGGAAATCCACGCTTGTCAACGCGTTGCTCCGCGAGCGGGTGTCCAACCCGGGCGTGATCCGCCCAACCACCCGCCAGCCGGTGCTGGTAGCTCACCCGGACGACGCGGACTGGTTCAACTCCCCGCAGGTCCTGCCGGGCCTCGCCCGCTCCCACGGCGCGGGCGACGAGCACTCCACCACCCTGCGCATCGTCAGCACGCCCCGCATCCCGGAGGGCCTGGCGCTTCTCGACGCCCCGGACTTCGACTCCATCGACGACCAGAACCGCGCCTTGGCATCCCAGCTGCTTGCAGCGTCGGACCTGTGGATCTTTGTCACCACCCCCGCCCGTTACGCCGACCAGCGGGTGTGGGACTTCCTCAACGACGCCGCCGGGCGCGGCATCGAGGTCGTCGTGGTGCTCAATCGTCTCGACGACACGGCCGCGGAGACCGTGCCCGACGACCTGCGCCGGATGATGGACGAGGCCGGTTTGTCGAAGGCGACAGTCTTTACCGTGCCCTTCGTCGCTGACCTCGGCGGCGAGAAGGACGGGGATTTCCTCACCGAGGAGTTAGTGGCGCCCCTGCGCAACTACTTGACCTCCCTGGCGGAAGACACCGCCGCCCGGCGCGAATTGGCCGGCAAGACCGTCGCCGGAGCGGTGGGATCTGCCCTGCAGCGGGTTGATGCCCTGGTGGCGCTGCGCGAGCGGCAGGAAGATTTTGCCAGCCAGCTCGACGACGCCGTCCACGAGCTCTACGCCGCAGCGAACCGCCACGTCATCGAATCCACGTCCGACGGCAAGCTGTTGCGCTCCGAGGTGATGGACCGCTGGCAAGACGTCATCGGCACCTCCGACGTGTTCCGCGGTTTCGAGCGCTGGTTCAGCCAGGCGGTTGACAAGGTGGGCAGTTTCTTCACCGGCCAGCCGGCGCCGCTGCGCGAGGTGGAGACGGAGATCGAGACGGGCCTGCACGCCGTGATTGTGGATGCAGCGGAAAGCGCCGCCGGCCGCGCCTGGTCGCACATCGGCGCCGTGGCCCCGGAGCTGCGCGCAGATGCCGACCCTTCGCTCGCGCGCGCCAGTGCGGACATCTCCGCGCAGGCCTCCCAGCTCGTGCGCGACTGGCAAGAGGGTATGGTGCAGCGCATCCAGGACACCGCGGGCGACAAGCGCCAGCGCGCGCGCGTCATGTCCTTCGGCCTCAACGTGGTCACTGTCGCGCTGATGCTCGCGGTCTTCGCCTCCACCGCGGGCATCACCGGCGGCGAGGTCGCCATCGCGGGCGGTTCGGCGGTGGTGGGCCAGAAGCTGTTGGAAACCATTTTCGGCGAGGACACCGTGCGTCGCATGGTGGCGGATGCCCGCGAGGACCTCAACCGGCGCCTCGGCGATCTCTTCGAGGCCGAGCGCGACCGCTACCGCGCGCTGACCGGACCGTTGCTCGAGGGTGCGACTGCCGACGAGCTTCGCACGGCATCCGAATCGGCAAAGCGGGCCACCGACGCCCGGCTCCTCGGCATCGCGCACACACCCGCGGAAACCACCCAGCTCCCAGCGCCACGGGAGGACGTCGCGGAAAGCTTCGAGCACGGCACCCTGCGCGGCCTCTTCGACCAGCTGCGTGGCACCTTTGGCAAGGGTGGTGCTGGTGTTTAGAAAGGCATCGGGTCTCGGCGAGCGCTTGGCGGCCTTGGACGAGGCCGCGCAGATTGGCGCCCCCTACCTCTCCCCCACCCACCGCGAGGATTTGCAGCGGGTGGCCCAGGCGGGCGCGCAGCGGCGGGCATTGTCGGGCGAGCACACCGTCGTCGGGTTCTTCGGCGCGACCGGCTCCGGCAAGACCTCGCTGTTCAATGCCGTCGTGGGCGAAGACCTGGGCAAAGCGGCTGCGCGCCGCCCGACGACGTCGTCCCCCCTGGCAGCGGTCTGGGAACCAGAGGGGTCCGAAGAGCTGCTGGACTGGCTCGGCGTGGAGGATCGCCGGGTGCGCCAGGGAGAGTTCGCCCGCGGCGCAGGCCCCCTGATCCTGCTGGACCTGCCGGACTTCGACTCGGTGGAAGCCTCCAACCGCGCCATTGCGGAGCGCCTGGCCGGCCAGGTGGACGTGCTGGTGTGGGTGTCTGACCCTGAGAAATACGCGGATTCCGTCATCCACGACGAGTTCATCCGCCCGCACGCGAACCACTCGGCGGTCACGCTTGCGGTGCTGAATAAATCCGACTTGCTCGCCGCGCGCGACATCGACACGGTCGCGAGTTCTTTCGCCGGGCTCTTGCGTGACGACGGATTGTCTAACGTCGGGGTCGTCCCCACGTCCACGCTGACCGGAGCAGGCGTCGAGGATCTGCGGGGCGCCATCGCGCGGGTGGCAAAGGCCCACACTGCCCAGACCGAACGTATCGAGGCGGACATCCGCTCGGTGGCCCAGGAGTATGCCGGGGCGCGGGGTGCCGGAGGCGTCGCTAAGCACGCAAAACGCGACTTGGACGCGGTGCTGGCGCAGGCGGCCGGCGCGGACCGCATCGCGGCAACCACCGCCGCGGCGTACCGCAAGCGGCTGCGCGAGCGCACCGGCTGGCTGCTCACGTCCTGGATCACCCGCTTCAAACCCGACCCGCTGCGCCGGCTGGGCCTGCGCGAGGCACCCGACGAGCTGGGTGTGCACCGCTCCTCCATGCCGGAGCTGGACGCCGCGTCCAAGGCCGTGGCCAACCGCGGTGTGCGCGACTACGCCGCTGCCGTGTCTGACGGGTTGCCGCAGGAGTGGGCCGCCGCGGTTGCCGACCGCGCCGAGGACGTCTCCGCCAGCCTGCCCGCCGAATTGGACCGCGCGGTGGCGCGTACGACGCTGCCTGCGGAGCCGTCCAAAGGCTGGGGCCTATTGACGGTGCTCCAGTGGCTGGCGCTGCTCGCCGCGCTCGTGGGCGTGCTGTGGTACCTCGCTGTAGCGTTCCTGCCCGGGGTTCTTACACCGCTGCTCGGCGGCGACTTAGCGCCCGACGTGGAGGGTTGGCCGATTCCGACGCTGCTGATCATGGCGGGTGTCCTCACCGGCCTACTCATCGGTCTCGTCTCCGCGGCGTTCGGCGGTGTGCTCGGCTCCGGTGTGAAGCGGCGCACGCGCTCCGCGGTGCAGAAGCAGGTTGCAGCGGTGTCCCAAACCGCGGTTGCGGAGCCGCTTCTGGCCATCCGTGAGGACTACTCGCGCTTCGCCGAGCGCATCGCCGTGGCGGTGGGCAAGTAGGTACCGTCGGGGGCATGGCACGCATCCCGAGAGTTTTGTCCATCGCTGGCACGGACCCCACAGGTGGCGCCGGCATCCAGGCCGACCTGAAATCCATCGCCGCCGCCGGCGGGTACGGCATGTGCGTGGTCACAGCGCTCGTGGCCCAGAACACCCAGGGCGTGCGCGAGATCCACACGCCCCCGCAGGCATTTCTGCGGTCGCAGCTGGATGCCGTCTTTGACGGCGTCGAGGTGGACGCCGTAAAAATCGGCATGCTCGGCGACGCGGAGACCACCGCAACGGTCGCCGACTATCTTGCCGCCCACTCCGTACCGGTGGTCGTGGTGGATCCGGTCATGGTGGCGACCTCCGGTGACCGTCTGCTCACCGCGGACGCAGAGGAAGCCCTGCGCCAGCTCGTGCGCGACCACGCCACCGTGGTCACCCCGAACATCCCCGAGCTGGCGGTACTCACCGGCCAGCCCGAACCGGATACGTTCGAGGCCGCCGTGGCTTTGGGGCGCTACTACGCCCGCGAGGCCGACGTCAACGTGCTGGTCAAAGGCGGGCACTTGGACGGGGACCGCGCCTCCAACGCCCTGGTCGCCCCCGGCGGCGCTACCCACGTGGCGGAAGTGCCGCGCGTGGCAACCACAAACACCCACGGCACCGGCTGCTCGCTGTCCTCGGCGCTGGCGACTCGCATGGCGCTTGGCGACGCCAACTCCGCCGTCACCTGGGCCTCCGATTGGCTGCACGAAGCCATTGCCCACGCCGACGAGCTGCACGTGGGCCAAGGCCACGGTCCGGTGCACCACTTCCACCGCCTCTACCGGCTCGCGGGCGGGGTGTAAGTCCTACCTGGGACCAGCAGCGGTAGACCCCGCAGCCTCCGCGCGCTCCTTCGGCTCCACCGCGAGCAGGGCGTCGCCGGCGGCCACGTCACCGGGCAGCAACAGGCTCGGCAGTACCTCGCCAACCTTTTTCGTGTTGGACACCACCACCGGGGTGGTCACCTCGTAGCCGGCCGCCTCGATCCCCGCGATGTCGAACGTTGCCAGCAGGTCGCCCGCGCGGACCTGGTCGCCCTTCTTCGCCTGCGGCGTGAAGTGCTCGCCTTTGAGGTTCACGGTGTCGAAGCCGATGTGCATGAGCACGTCCACCGGTGCGCCGTCGGAGCCGGTGCCGCGCACCGCGTACGCGTGGGCGGATGGGAAGGTGACAACCACCGTGCCGCCGAGAGGCGAGCGCAACTCCCCCACTGTCGGCGTGATCGCGACACCCTCGCCCAGCTTGCCCTGGGCGAACATTGGGTCGGACACATCCGCCAGCGGCATGGCCTTGCCCGTGAGCGGGGCGGCCACCGGCAGCGCGTCCGCGGAGGCCTCCCGCAGCGTCTGCGCGGCTGCAGCATCGGCGCGAGTGTCTTCCGTCGAATCCGGGTCAATGGAACCTTGCCGGGAGATGAGGTAGCGCCCGTAGCCGTAGGCTGCGAGGAACGCGATGACGAAGGTGACGGCCGCCAGAGCCAAGAAGGTCGGCATATCGCCGGGGCGCATGGACACCACGCCGATGAAGCCGGCGGCGCCCAGGGCGGTGGCCTTGACGTCGAAAAGCGCCACCAGCATTGCGCCAACCGCAGCCGCGCCCATGCCGATGTAGAACGGCCAGCGCAGGCGCAGGTTCACGCCGAAGATCGCCGGCTCCGTGATGCCGAACACTGCGGAGACGCCCGAGGAGCCAGCCAGGCCCTTGAGCTTGGCGTTTCGCGCCAGGAAGTACACCGCGAGCGCAGCCGCGCCCTGGGCGATATTGGCCATCGAGGCCGTGGGGAAGATGAATGATCCGCCTTGGTTGAACAGCTCCAGCTCGATCGGGGGGAAGGATTGGTGCAGCCCCGTAATCACGATCGGCGAGTACACCAAGCCGAACAGCAGGCCGCCGATCGGACCACCCAGGTCGTACAGGCTTGCCAGCCCGTGGATGAGCAGGTCGCCCAGCCAGCGCACGAACGGACCGACGGCGATGAAGGTGATGAACCCGGTGATCAGCAGCGTGGCCAGCGGCGTGATCAGGAAGTCGGCGGTGCCCTTGAGGCGGCGGTGGAACCACTTCTCCACCGTGGCCAGGATCCACGCCACCACCAGCACCGGCAGCACCGCGCCCTGGTAGCCGCCCTGGGCGACCGGGAAACCGAAGAGGTCCCAGTAGGGCATGGCGCCGTCCGCCATGGAAGTGGCCACGTCGTAGCCGTTGACCAGCGCGGGGTGCACCATCGCCATCCCCATGCCGGCGCCCAAGTATTCGTTGCCGCCGAAACGCTTGGTGGCCGAGAAGCCGACCAAGACAGGCAAGAACGCAAACGGCGCCGAGGCCAGCACGTTGATGATCTCGGTCAACCCCTGGATCTGCGGAAACATGCCCACCAGCGAGTCGTCGCCGAATAGCCCCTCGGCGGTGAGCACGTTGTTCAGCGCCATGAGCAGGCCGCCGCCAACCAGAATCGGAATCAGCGGCACAAAGATGTCGGAGAACACCTTGATGAAGCGGGTGAACCAATTGCCCTGGTTCGCCGCCACGCTCTTGAGCTCCTCAGTGGAGACGGCAATGTTTTTCGCCGTCATCCCGTCCAGTTCCGCAAACACGCGGTCCACATCGCCGGGGCCGACGATGATCTGGTACATCCCTCCCGTCTCAAAGGTGCCTTTGAGGTCCGGGTCGTTCTCCAGCGCGGCAGTATCCACCGCCGCCGAATCCTTCAACACCATGCGTAGGCGCGTGGCGCAGTGGGCTGCACCCACAATGTTGTCCTCGCCGCCCACAGCCGCGAGCACGCGGCCGGCTACCTCGTTGTGTTGCACGGTCGTCTCCTTCTATTTGGGTTCCAGCGCCGACCAGGCCGCCCCGTTGGGCGCGAACACGGCGAATGAAAATGCGACTTCACCGTCGCCTGCGGTGCATTCGACGGCGGCGCCGTCCGCGGTGAGCACGAACTCACCTTCGGAGCATTCAGCCCACCGGATGCGTCCCGACGCCTCGAGCGAGACGGTGCCGCGGCCCTGCCCGTCCGGCTGCCAGGCCACGGTCGCGCACACGGCGTTCTCCCCCGCCACGAGGTCAGCGAACCACGGCTGTGCGCCCAGCGCCACCCGCTCGACCAGCATGTCGTGGGTGTCTGGGATCTGCAGGGTGGTGGACAGCGTGCCGTCGAGAAGCGAAAGCTCCCTGACCAGGGTGAGTTGATGCACCCACCCCTCCTCCGCTGCGGTCGGGGTGTCGTCGCGCGCGGGCAGGCCCATCCAGCCCAGCATGAGCGCGCCACCCGCCCCGTCGCTGATGAGCTGCGGGGCGTAGAACTCCGTGCCGTAATCGAGCGGGGTGAAGTCGCGCTCGACCTCGAAGCGCAAGCCGTCAAGCGTGCCCACCACGTAGCCGCACTCGTCCGAATCCGGGTGCTGCGGGCAGAACACGAACACGTCGCGCTCCTCGCCCGTGGCCAAGTCCCGCAGGCGCAGCAGGTTCGGGCACTCCCACATGTACGCCGAGGCGACGTTGTAGTTCAGGCCCACAAACTCGATCTCGCCGGCGAACTCCCAGGTGGCCAGGTCGCGCGAGGTGTACAGGACCGCCGCGCCCGTGCCGTTATCGCGCTGGGCGCCGAGCACCATGCGCCACGTGCCGTCCGGCGCTTGCGTGACATGCGGGTCGCGGAAGTGCGCGGTGTAGCCGTCGGCGGGCCCGTCGATCGCCGGGTTGTCCGCCCGGCGGCGGTAGGTACCGCCCATCGGGCCTGCGATATCCTCCGCGTCCACAATGTTCTGGCTGGTCAGCCGCTCGCCATCGCGCTTGACGTTCCCGGTGTAAAACAGCCGCACCCGCCCATCGTGCACCACAGCGGAACCTGAGTAGCAGCCGTTTTCGTCGTACGCGACCCCCGGGTAGAGCGCGTCCGGATAGTGCCGCCACACCCCGGAGCCCAGCGTCGTGGCCGCGTGCCCCCAGCCAGTGCGCTTCGGCTGCGCGGGGAAGCTCGGGTCGTGCTGATAGAACACGTGCAATTCGTCGCCGAGCAGCATCATCCCGTTTGGGTCGTTCAACCGTCCCTGGGGCGGCGTGAGGTGGTGTTTCGGCCTATATGACATGTGTTTAGTCTAGAGCGCATGATCACCGTGTACGGCGAAGCCCTCGTTGACCTCGTGCCGTCTGCCTCCGGGCCGCTCGCCCCGCTCACCCCCGCGCTCGGTGGCGGGCCGTTCAACGTGGCGCGGGCGCTTGGCCGGCTGGGCTCGCCCGTCGCGTTCCAATCCCGGCTCTCCGCCGACGCCTTCGGCACCGCGCTGCGGCAATCACTCTTGGACGCGGGAGTGGACCTCTCCCGTTGCCCCACCGGTGACGAGCCAACCACGCTCGCTGTCGCATCATTGTTTGACGACGGCTCCGCCACCTACACCTTCTACGTCAACGGCACCGCAGACAGGCTCGCCGAACCCGAGCCTGTGTCAGACGGGTACGCCGTCTTCGGCACCTTGTCCCTGGCCCTAGAGCCGGGCTCGCTGCGGTACGCCGAGGCAGCCCGCGCCAGCGCCGACAACGGCGCGATCGTGTGCCTCGACCCGAACCTGCGCCCCGCCTTTATGTCCGAAAAGCACCGGCTGTTTCTGCGCGGGTTCTTGGAAACGACCACCGTGCTCAAGCTTTCCGCCGAGGAAACCGACTTCCTCGGCGACACGTCCCACGTCCCCGTCGTGGTGACCACCCTCGGCGGGTCCGGCATCCGCGTGCGCGCGCCCTTCGGCGTAGCTGAGGTTTCGGCCCCCTCCGTGCAGGTAGCGGACACCATCGGCGCCGGCGACACCGTCATGGCCGCACTGGTGCACCAGTTCGACGCCCGCGGCCTCGACCGCGACGGGCTGCTCGCCCTGGGCGAGGACGAGTGGCGCGAAATCCTCGACTTCGCTACCCGCGCCGCCGCCGTCACCGTTTCCCGCACCGGCGCGGACACGCCGTACCTTCACGAGCTCGGGTAGCTTCCGGCCCAGACCTGGACCCCGCCCCTGTTCTGCGCGCCGCCGTGTTCTCTGTGCCGCGCACGGAGTTGCGGGATCGTATAGCGGCGCGCCCCACTGCTATACCATCAGGCCGTTACTGGAAATTATGTTCAATTTCACCTGGGCAAACGCAAAGTTGAACGCGTAATCGTATAGTGCCGCTCGAGACGCTGCTATACCATCACGCGGGCCCCTACTCCACCGTGACGGACTTGGCCAGGTTGCGCGGCTGGTCCACGTTCAGCCCGCGGGCTTCCGCAACCGCGCAGGCGAAGATCTGCAGCGGGATGGTGGACAACAGCGGTTGCATCAGCCCCGCGGACTCCGGGATGCGAATGATGTGGTCCGCGTATGCCTCCACATCCGTGTCGCCTTCTTCTGCGATCACGATGGTCACAGCGCCACGAGCGCGGACTTCCTGGATGTTGGAAACGACCTTCGCGTGCAGGTTGTTCCGCGAGCGCTTGGACGGCACGATGATGAACACCGGCTGGCCTTCCTCCACCAGCGCGATCGGGCCGTGCTTGAGCTCGCCGGCGGCGAAGCCCTCGGAGTGCAGGTACGCCACTTCCTTGAGCTTCAGCGCGCCCTCGAGCGCGACCGGGAAGCCCACGTGGCGGCCAAGGAACAGCACGGACTTCGCGTCCGCCATCTGCTGGCCGAGCTGCTTGACCTGTCCCTTGTTGTCCAGCACGCGCTGGATCTTGTCCGGCATCTGCTGCAGCTCGTCGACGATCTGGCGGATCTCGTCGGCGTACTTGTTGCCGCGCACCTGCGCCAAGTACAGGGCGAGCAAGTAGGCGGCCACGATCTGAGAGATGAACGCTTTGGTCGACGCCACCGCGATCTCGGGACCGGCGTACGTGTACAGCGACGCGTCGGCCTCGCGCGGGATGGACGATCCGACGGTGTTGCAGATGGCGATCACCTTTGCGCCCTGCTCCCGGGCGTGGCGCACGGCCATGAGCGTGTCCATGGTCTCGCCGGACTGGGATACCGCCACGACGAGAGTGTGCTCGTTGACAATCGGGTCGCGGTAGCGGAACTCGTGCGCGAGCTCGACCTCGGTCGGGATCCGGCACCAGTGCTCGATGGCGTAGCGGGCGACCTGGCCTGCGTAGGACGCGGTTCCGCAGGCGACGATGATGATTTTGTTGATGGAGCGGAGCAGCGATTCGTCGATACGCAGCTCGTCCAGCGTGAGCTTGCCGTCCTCGTCGAAGCGGCCGTACAGAGTGTCGCGCACCGCGGCCGGCTGGTCGTGGATCTCCTTTTCCATGAAGGAGTTGTAGCCGCCCTTCTCAGCGGCGGTGACGTCCCACTCCACCGTGAACGGCTTGCCCTGCGCCGGGTTGCCCTCGAAATCGCAGACCTCGTAGCCGTCGGCGGTGAGGGTGACAATCTGGCCGTTGTCCATCTCCACTGCGTCGCGGGTAAATTCGATGAATCCGGCGACGTCGGAGCCGAGGAAGTTCTCGCCTTCGCCCACGCCGATGACCAGCGGGGAGTTCCAGCGCGCGGCGACAATGCGGTCTGGGTGGTCCGCATGGATCGCGAGCAGCGTGAAGGCGCCCTCTAGGCGCTGCGCCGTCAGCTGCATCGCGCGGGTGAGGACGCCCTCAGCTTCCTTGTCGTAGATGTCGAGCAGCAGCGTGCCCGCGACCTCAGTGTCGGTCTCGGAGGCAAACGTGTAGCCCTTATCGACGAGCTCCGCTTTCAAACCCGCAAAGTTCTCGATAATCCCGTTGTGGACCACCGCGAGCCGGCCGTCGCCGACGACGTGCGGGTGGGCGTTGACGTCTGTCGGCCCGCCGTGCGTGGCCCAACGGGTGTGGCCGATGCCCAGGTTGGACGACGGAATGGGGTTGTCCGCGATGAGCGCCTCTAAGTCGGCGACCTTGCCTGCCTTCTTCCGGCACTCGATCACACCGTTGTTGGCTACGGCCACGCCAGCCGAGTCGTAGCCGCGGTACTCGAGGCGGCGCAGACCCTCGATGATCACATTCTCAGCGTCGCGCTCGGCGGCTCCGGCGCTCACGTATCCAACGATTCCACACATGGGGGAAATCCTACCTTCGCCCCTCTTACTGCGAAAAGTGAAGAAGACAACGCCCCGCCTGCAACCCGGTCGCGGGATGAAAGCGGGGCGTGCAATGGCCGGCTGGGGGTTACACCGTCTCCATGCCGATCTTCTGCCCGTCGGTTCGGAAGACCTGCGCCACAGCCGGTCGCGGCAGGGAGTTGCCGCCGTCCGGCCAGTGCGAACCCGGGTTCTCAAAGGTAGCGTCGTCGGCCTCACCCGGGTGCTGGACGTTGACCATGACAAGGTCGTCCGTCACGATCGGACCACAGGTCTCCGCCGCAACCGGCACGGTGAGGAAGCACAGCACCTGTCCGCGATTCTCCCCTTCCAGGCCGACAGCGTAGAGGCCGTCGTTGGAGCCAAGCGCGTTGCCGTCCGTGGAAATCCACAGGTTGCCGTGGGAGTCGAATGCGAGATTATCCGGGCAAGAAATCGGGGAAACCTGGTCCGCCGGGAAGCCACTGAAGTACGACGACGCCGCCTTCGGGTCGCCGCAGACGAGCAGAAGGTTCCAGGTGAAGTCGGTGCCCGCGTAGTCGTCCTCGATCTCCATGACCAGGCCGTTCTTATTCTCGCGGATCGGTGCGTACTCGGTGACGTCCTCCTGGCTCTTTTCGGCGTTCTCGCCGGTGGCGCCACGGTACTTGTTGTTGGTCAGTGCCACGTAGAGCTTCCCGTTGACCGGGTTGACCTCGAAGTCCTCCGGACGGTCCATCTTGGTGGCGCCGGCCTCGTCCGCCGCCAGGCGGGTGTAGATGGCGACCTCCTCGCCTGTGAAGCCGTCAACGTGGGACTCGGCGGTGCCGTCAGCGTGCGCGGTCAGCAGCGGGATCCAGGTGCCCGTGCCGTCGAAATCGCCGTCTTGCGGCAGATCGCCGTCGCCGGTGATCTCACCCGCCGGGGAGTTACCCTCCAGGTTGGCAACGTACAGGGTGCCCTCGTCCAGGATGGTCATGTTGTGCTCGATGTCGCCCTCCTTGACCTTCTTGGAGGAGACGAACTTATAGATGTACTCAAAACGGGAATCGTCGCCGGAGTAGCACACCACGGTGCCGTCCTCGGTGACGTGCACGTTGCCCGCCTCGTGCTTGAAGCGGCCCAGGGCCGTGTGCTTGACCGGGATGGAGTCCGGGTCGTACGGGTTGATCTCAACCAGGTAGCCGAAGCGGTTGAATTCATTGGGCTCTTTCGCCAGGTCGAAGCGGTCGTGCAAGCGCTCCCACTTGCGCTCGGAAGCCTCCTCCGAAACGCCGAACCGCTTGACGTCTGCAGCCGGGCGCTCGCCGGTCACCGCGGCGGCGTTTGCCCAGTACTGGTCGATGTTCTCCTCGCCGGAGAGGAACGTGCCCCACGGGGTCACGCCGCCCGAGCAGTTGTTGAAGCTGCCGAGCACCTTTGTGCCGGTCGGGTCAGCGGAAGTCTTCAGCAGGTCGTGGCCTGCCGCAGGGCCCACAATCTTGAACTCGGTCTCGCCGGTGATACGGCGGTTCAGCGGCCCGAACTCGCGCTTGAGCTCGCCGGTGTTCTCGTCGCGGGACACCTCGAGGATCGTGTGGCCGTGGCTCATGATGCCAATGTTGATCTCCTCGTCCGTCGGGTTCTCCGGGTCGTAGTTCGGCAGCATCTGCGGCTCGGTGGAGTACTCGTGGGAGCACACGTACACCATGCGGTTCTGGTCCGTCGGGTGCTCCATGAGGCCCGCGAAGTCGTTGTTGAAGCCGAACTGGCGCGCGGCGGCCGCTGCGGTCTGGTTATTCGGATCGAATTCCGGCGCGTCCTCGTAGACCGGATCGCCCCAGGCGATCAGCACGGAGGTTGCGTAGCCCGCGGGGACGACAACTTCGTCCTTCTCGTTCGGTTGCACGCCCTCGAAGCGCATGCCCTTTGCTGGGGTGATCTTTGCCGTAGCGGCTTCGGTGACGGAGTTGGTGGAGGTCGCCGTCGCTGTCTCGGTCTGTGCGGCGTTGTCATCCACACCGCACGCGGCCAAGAAAGCGCTGCCGCCGAGGGTGACGGTGCCGACACCGAAAGCCTTCAGCACGCCACGGCGGGACATGATGTCGCCAAAGTACGGGTTGTTGGACTCGTTGGTGCACTCGCCCGCGCAGGCGTTGCCGCACTTGTAGGTGCAGGTCAGGCTGGATCGCTTGGACTGGAACAGAAGGTTGACACCCTTCAGAGGCATGGAAACTCCCCAGGAAACGTATACAGAAATTGCTCCAGCCAATGTAGGGCCCGCCAGTGAATAAACGGCCACATCCAGGTGAACAGTTGTCAAATTCCACTGCCCAGAACACGAAAGTACCCGCCCAACGCAGGTTGGACGGGTACGTCGTCGAGAAGCTAAGCGCTTTTAGCGTGCCTTCTCAATGATGTCGACGAGACGGAAGTGCTTGTCCTTGGACAGCGGACGGGTCTCCTCGATCAGGACGAGGTCGCCGATGCCGGCGGTGTTGTCCTCGTCGTGTGCCTTCACGCGGGTGGTGGTACGCACGATCTTGCCGTAGAGGGCGTGGGACTTGCGGTCCTCAACCTCGACGACGATCGTCTTGTCCATCTTGTCGGACACGACGTAGCCACGACGACGCTTCTGCACTGCCTTGACCTTGGTGTTCTCAGTCACGTTTGCCTCACTCATGGTTATGCCTCAGCTCCCGTGGACTCCGGGACGACGGACAGGCCAAGCTCGCGCTCGCGCAGCACCGTGTAGATGCGAGCGATGTCGCGCTTCACGGTGGAGATGCGGCGGTTGTTGGTGAGCTGGCCGGTCGCGAGCTGGAAGCGCAGGTTAAACAGCTCTTCCTTCGCGTCGGACAGGCGGGTGCGCAGCTCGTCGTCGCCGAGCTCGCGGAACTCAGATGCAGGGGTACCGGTTGCCATTAGAACTGGTCCTCCTTCTTGATCACGCGGACCTTGCACGGCAGCTTCGCGCCAGCGCGGCGCAGTGCCTCGAGTGCAACGTCTTCGCTCGGGTAGGACATTTCGAACAGGATGCGGCCGGGCTTGACGTTGGCCACCCACTTCTCCACCGGGCCCTTACCGGAACCCATACGCACGCCGAGCGGCTTCTGGGTCAACGGACGGTCCGGGAAGATGTTGATCCACACCTTGCCGCCGCGCTTGACGTGGCGGTTGATGGCGATACGGGCGGACTCGATCTGGCGGTTGGTGATGTAGGCCGGCTCGAGCGCCTGCAGGCCGTAGTCGCCGAAGGTGACGGTGTTGCCACCCTTGGACACGCCCGTGCGGTGCGGACGGTGCTGGCGGCGGTACTTCACGCGCTTAGGGATGAGCATGTGTTAGCCCTCCTTCTTCTGCTCTGCACGCTGACGGCGCTGGCCGCCGCGGCGCGGACGACGGTCACGGTCGCCACGGCCACCGCGCTCGTTCTTCGGAGCGTTCAGCTCGGACTCGCGGACACCGCCCACGACGTCGCCCTTGTAGATCCACACCTTGACGCCGATGACGCCAAAGGTGGTGTGTGCTTCTGCCGTGCCGTAGTCGATCTCCGCGCGCAGGGTGTGCAGCGGGACGCGACCCTCGTGGTAGCGCTCGACACGGGACATTTCCGCGCCGCCGAGGCGGCCGGACGTCATAACCTTGATGCCCTTGACCTGGGGGTTGCGCATCGCGGACTGGATGGCCTTACGCATGGCGCGACGGAATGCGACACGGTTGACCAGCTGCTCGGCGATGGACTGCGCAACCAGGGTTGCGTCGGCATCGATGTTCTTGACCTCGATGATATTCAGCGCGACCATCTTGCCGGTGAGCTTCTCCAGCTCACGGCGGATGCGGTCGGCCTCGGCGCCGCGGCGGCCGATGACGATGCCCGGGCGCGCGGTGTGGATGTCCACACGGACGCGGTCGCGGGTGCGCTCGATGACGATGTCGGAGACGCCGGCGCGCTCAAGGTTCTTCTCAAGCCACTCGCGGATCCGGATGTCCTCGGCGACGTAATCGGCGTAGTTCTTGTCGGCGTACCAGTGGGACTTCCAGTCGGAAGTGATACCCAGGCGCAGGCCGTGCGGGTGAATCTTCTGGCCCATTACTTGGCCCCTTCCTTGGACTCGACAACAACGGTGATGTGGGAGGTGCGCTTCCGGATCTGGAATGCGCGGCCCTGGGCGCGCGGCTGGTAGCGGCGCATGGTCGGGCCCTCGTTGGCGTAGCACTCGGAGATGACGAGCGTGCGGGGGTCCAGGCCGAAGTTGTTCTCAGCGTTCGCTGCTGCGGAGGCGATGACCTTCGCAACGTCCTTGGCTGCGCCCTGCGGTGCGTACTTCAGGGTCGCGAGGGCCTCGGCAACGTCCTTGCCGCGGACGAGAGCCAGCACGCGGCGGGCCTTCATCGGCGAGACGCGGACAAACTTGGCCGTCGCGGATGCAGTGGTGATGGTGTCAGCCATTGCTTATCGACGTCCCTTCTGTTCTTTGACGTGACCCTTGAAGGTCTTGGTCGGTGCAAACTCGCCGAGCTTGTGGCCGACCATGGACTCGTCGATGAACACCGGCACGTGCTTACGGCCGTCGTGGACGGCGAAGGTGTGGCCGATGAAATCGGGGAGAATGGTCGAACGGCGCGACCAGGTCTTGATGACCTGCTTGGTGCCAGCCTCGTTCTGAGCGTCCACCTTGTTGAGGAGGTGCTCGTCGACGAACGGGCCTTTCTTCAGGCTGCGTGGCATGTCTGTTTACCTCCTCTTAGCGCTTCTTCGAGCGGCGGCGCCGCACGATCATGTTGTTGGAATAACGGTTCGGGTTGCGGGTGCGGCCTTCCTTCTGGCCCCACGGCGACACCGGGTGGCGGCCACCCGAGGTCTTGCCTTCACCACCACCGTGCGGGTGATCGACCGGGTTCATAACCACACCACGCACGGTCGGGCGCCAGCCCTTCCAGCGCATGCGGCCGGCCTTGCCCCAGCGGATGTTGATCTGGTCGGCGTTGCCGACCTCGCCGACGGTTGCGCGGCAACGGATGTCCACACGACGGATTTCGGAAGACGGCATACGCAGCACGGCGTAGTTTCCCTCCTTACCCAGCAGCTGGATGGACGTGCCGGCAGAGCGGGCCAGCTTTGCGCCAGCGCCCGGCTTGAGCTCCACAGCGTGGATGGTCGTACCGGTCGGGATGTTGCGCAGCGGCAGGTTGTTGCCCACCTTGATGTCGGCGTTCGCGCCAGCCTCGACGATGGTGCCCTGCTTCAGGCCCTTCGGCGCAATGATGTAGCGCTTTTCGCCGTCGAAGTAGTGCAGGAGCGCGATGTTCGCGGTGCGGTTCGGGTCGTACTCGATGTGAGCGACCTTAGCCAGCACGCCGTCCTTGTCGGAGCGGCGGAAGTCGATGACGCGGTAACGGCGCTTGTGGCCGCCGCCGCGGTGACGGGTAGTGATGTGGCCGTGAGAGTTACGGCCGCCCTTCTTCGGGAGCGGGCGCAGCAGCGTCTTCTCCGGGGTCGAACGAGTGATCTCGTCGAACGCGGAAACGGAGCTGGCACGGCGACCCGGAGTTGTCGGCTTGTACTTACGAATAGCCATAGTTGTTCCTTTTCTATCGTCCTCTTCGCTGTGCGATAGCCGCTAGGCCGTCGCACCTCCGAAGATGTCGATGGAGTCGCTGCCCTCGCGGAGAGTGACGTAGGCGCGCTTGGTGTTCTTGCGCTGGCCGTAGCCGGTGCGGGAGCGCTTGCGCTTGCCCTCGCGGTTAGCGGTGTTCACCGAAGCGACGTCGACGCCGAAGATCTCTTCCACGGCAATCTTGATCTGGGTCTTGTTGGCCGACGGATCCACAAAGAACGTGTAGGTGTTCTGCTCCATCAGGCCGTAGCTCTTCTCGGAGAGCACGGGCGCGATGATGATGTCGCGCGGGTTCGCGATCTTAGCCATTTACTTCTCCTCCTCAGCCGTCGCTGCTGCGCCGGCAGCTGCAGCCACGACATTGCCGCGGTTGATGAAGGTGTGCAGCGCCTCAACCGAGAACACGACATCGTCTGCGTTCAGCACGTCGTATGCGTTCAGCTGGGTCGGCTCAATGACGTGGACGCCCGGCAGGTTCCTTGCGGAAAGGCGGGAGTTCTGGTCATCACGGCCGATCACCAGCAGAACCGACTTGCGGTCCGTGAGGCGCTCGATGAATGCGCGCGCGGACTTGGTCGACGGGGTCTGGCCCGGAACGAGGTCCTCCACGACGTGGATGCGCTCGTTCTGTGCACGGTTGGTCAGGGCGCCGGCGAGGGCAGCCTTGATCATCTTCTTCGGGGTGCGCTGCGCGTAGGAGCGCGGCTGCGGGCCGTGCACAGTGCCACCGCCGGTGTAGTGCGGTGCACGGATGGAGCCCTGGCGGGCACGGCCGGTGCCCTTCTGGCGGAACGGCTTCTTGCCACCACCAGACACCATGCCGCGGGTCTTCGTTGCGTGGGTGCCCTGGCGTGCTGCAGCAAGCTGTGCGTTCACAACCTGGTGCATCAGCGCCACGGACGCCTCGCGGTCGAAGTACTCGGCCGGGAGCTCGACGGAGCCCTTGGTGGCCCCGTCAGCGGTGTGGACGTCAAGCGTCAGGTTCGTCATGCGTGAGCACCGCCCTTCACTGCGGTCTTGACGGTAACAACGGAACCCTTAGCGCCCGGGATGGCGCCCTTGATCAGGATGAGGTTGTTGTCGCCGTCGATGCGTTGGATCTTCAGGTTCTGGGTGGTAACGCGGTTACCGCCCATGCGACCTGCCATGCGGGTGCCCTTGAACACGCGGCCCGGGGTCGCGCAGGCGCCGATGGAGCCGACGCGGCGGTGCGCCGCCTGGTTACCGTGTGCGGCACCCTGGCCGGCGAAACCGTGGCGCTTCATGGCGCCGGCGTAGCCGTGGCCCTTCGTGGTGCCGGCGACATCCACGTAGGTGTCGCCCTCGAAGATGGTTGCGTTGAACTCCTGGCCCAGCTCGTAGCCAGAGGTGTCCTCCATGCGGATCTCTGCCACGTAACGGCGCGGGTTCACGCCGGCCTTCTTGAAGTGGCCGGCCTGCGGCTTGTTCGCCTTACGGGGATCGGTGTCGCCGTAAGCGATCTGGATGGCGGAGTAGCCATCGGTCTCAGGGGTGCGGATCTGGGTGACAACGCACGGCCCAGCCTCGACGACGGTAACCGGAATCACGCGGTTGTCCTCGTCGAAGATCTGGGTCATGCCGAGCTTCTTGCCCAGAATGCCCTTGATCGGGTTGTCAGACATGTGTTAGTTCTCCACTACTTACGTTGGGGATTGCTCTACTGGATGTTCACGTCGACGCTGGCCGGCAGGTCGATGCGCATGAGCGCGTCCACCGTCTTAGGCGTCGGGTCGAGAATGTCGATGAGGCGCTTGTGCGTGCGCATCTCGAAGTGCTCGCGAGAATCCTTGTACTTGTGGGGAGAACGAATAACGGCGTACACGTTCTTTTCGGTGGGCAACGGCACCGGGCCGACGACGCGGGCACCCGTGCGGGTGACCGTCTCGACGATCTTCTTCGCGGATGCGTCGATCGCCTCGTGGTCGTAGGCCTTGAGCCTGATGCGGATCTTCTGTCCCGCCACGCTTACCTCTTCCTCGCATCCCCACGTTCAACTCTCGCTTCGCTCGAAGTTGAACGAAGTGAAACGAGAGCGAAGCGGTGGGGTTTGTAGCTTCTAGTTTCTCTATAACGTTGTCCGGGCTGGGCCCTTGGCTCAACGCCAGTGTCGTTTCTGACTGCCATGACACGTCCGGAAGATGACCGAGCAAATTGCATGCTGCTGTTCAGTGCTTCCGCCGGGGCGTGCTCGTCGATAAGCGATCGCCCGGGTGTCAGACTCGGAAGGGCGCGTGACCCTTGCGTACTGCCGCTGTGAATTTGCCATGGCCCTTCTCCGGTTCTTCCAGTGGAAGGTGTCATGTTTGCCTGGCCACCGGCCGGATGCGCTCCGGCCCATGTCAAGGCAACCCGAGTATTAAAGCACATGGTAGCGCCGAGCACAAGCCTGCTTCTCGACGAACCTTCGGCACCCACCGCCCCCGCACGCTTGACCGTTACAACTTGATATCACCTTCATTTCTCTCCCCGCTACACCGCAGGGATGTGTGTAACCTCAGCCGTGAGACCGTGCGTGTTCCGTTTCACAGACGGGCGCGGACGGGCCGGTATGCAACTCGCCTCTGAAAGGACCATCATGGCCGACAACAACGCCGCCACCCCGAACACCCCGTCCGCTACTTCCACCGCCGTCGAGCCGGAGACGGTGCGGCCGCGCAACGAGAACCTCGAGACCGACCACGGCTCCACCGTCATCGACGACAACGTTGTGGGCAAGATTGCCGGCATCGCCGCGCGAGAGGTCTCCGGCGTGAACAACCTGGGCGGTGGCGCGGCCCGCATGTGGGGTGCTGTGCGCGAGTCTCTGACGTCCTCCACCAACGTGCAGCAGGGTGTGAACGTGGCGGTGGAGGACGGCCACGCTTCCGTCGCCGTCGCCATCATTGCTGAGTACGGTGTGGCGATCCACGAGCTTGCGAACGCAATCCGCGAGAACGTCACCGTCGCCATCACCCGCATGACCGGCCTCATCGTGGACCGCGTGGACGTCACCGTGCACGACGTGCACCTGCCGGAGCAGGAAGGCGCCACCGAGCAGTACGACGAGACCAACGCCAGCTACCAGGCTGTCAACCAGCCGATCACCCAGTAAGCCATGGCGTACACCCCCGTGAGCCGCGAGGTAGCGGAGGGCGTCCGCGATGCCGCCATCAACGTTGACGGGGTCGCCGCCTTGCACGGTGGCCGTGTCGGCGAGATTGCGACATACCTGCCAAACACCCGAATCGAGGGCGTCAAAGCCATCTCACGCGAGGGCCGGAACGGATTTGAGGTCCACTTCATCTTCGATGTCGCCTCGGCCCGGCGGGTGCAGGAGGTGGCCCAGGATGTGCGCTCCGCGGTGCTCGATGCGTCCGGGGCCGAATTCGTGGACGTCGTCGCTGGCGACGCGCAGTAGCGACCCTTGCGGTCCTGCTTCTCGCCCCAACCTCACAGACCGAAACGTGGTTTTAATATGAATCTTCTCTCCAACAAGGCACTGACGGGCATCATCATCGGCGCCGTCCTCGCCTTCTTTGTCACTTTCGGCGGATGGCCAGGCTTGCTCTGGCTTCTGCTGTTCACCATCATCGGCGGGGTTGTCGGGGCCCAGCTCGATGGCCGCCTTGATCTCTCCGCCGCGTTGGGTAACGGCACCGGCAGAGGCCGAAGCTAATGGATACGTCCTTCTACCACGTCAGTGAGCGCACGATCGAGCGTGTCGCTGAGGTGGCTGCTGCGGCGGTGCCGGGTTGCCGGACCATCGACGCCAAGCTGGCCGGGCTCGCCGGACGCAGCTTCCCGCGTATTCACGCCCGCCTTGACCAGACGGCTGGAACCGTCACGGTCGACACCGAAATTGCTGCATCGTACCCCGCGCCTATTGCCGCAATCACAGACGCGGTTCGCACCACCATCATCGCGCACATTCGGACGCTGGTGGGCCTCGACGTCTCCCGTGTGAACGTCACAGTCGCCAACGTCGAGCCGCTCCCCGCGAATGAGCGTGTGACGTGGGACGAGGTTGCGAAGCACGAGGCGTTTGCCATCGCGACGCCCATCGAGGTTTCCCCGACCCAGGTAGAGCACCCGGTGACGCAACCGGCGCAGCCACTGGCCGAGATTGAGGTGCACTCGCTGGTGGACGACATTCGCGGGGTCGTCGTTCCCGCACCAGTGGAAATCACGCACCCGCAGCGGCCGGATCCCGTCCGCCCCAGTGGCGTAAAGACCCCGGAGCCGGTGCACCCGTACCAGCCTGCAGTGCCGGCGCCCCAGCGGCTTGCAGCCGTTGTCGCCTACCCGACCGAAGCGCGTGTGCCGTTCCCGCCGGAGCCGATCCGCCCGTGGTCGCCCGGGGTGAACGATACGGTGCCGCGCCACCCCACGCTCCCGCCTCTCCAGCCACTGAAGCCGGTGACGGTGGAGCGCCTTGGGCGGCCGCGTGCTGTGTCGCTGCCTTGGCGCGCCCCGCTCAGAGAGATCACCGTACGCCGCGAGCCGCTGAAGCCCATCGTGGTGGAGCCGGTGGCCCGTGCACCGATTGCTTCGGCCCCCGCGCCGCAGTCGGTGATAGTGCGCACGGCGCCGGCACCGAAGCCGCTTAAGCAGATCACAATCCAACCGGTGGTGAAGTACTATGACCGCACCCGCTAACACCGAGCCAGCGACTGCTGACCACGGCGCCAACGTCGGGCCGCACCCCGGCGCCGAGCCGCGGGGCAACCCGGCTGCCCGGTGGCTCGCAGTGCTGACCAGCTTGCTGCTCCTTGGGCTCTCCGGCGTCGCCGCGCGGGACCTCTGGTACCACTTCTACGGCGACGAGCGCATCGCCGACTCGTGGCTCGGGCAAACGTGGGACTTGCTCGGCTCGTTCACCGCCGATGCCGCGGCGGTGACCGCGGGCATCGCGCTCACACTCCTCGGGCTCCTGCTGGTGTTCTTCGCCTTCAAGCCGCGGCCGCACGGGTTCATCCGCGTCAACTCGCCGGTATCCATGTGGACGCGGCCAGTCGACATCGCGCGCAAGGCCACCTACACCACACGCAACGACTTGGGAGGCGAGCAGGTCCGCACTAAGGCCACTCGCAAGAAGGTGAGGGTCGAGGTCGTCGACGACGGCTCCGGTTCCGCTCTGCAGGAGCGTGTCACGCATTCGCTCAACACCGAGTTCCGGGCGCTGGACGCGCCGCCCACCGTTTCGGTGAAGCTGCTGCCGAAGCCCGCAAACGATCAACCGTCGCAGCGCGCTACGGTGCCGACAACGCAGGAGGTGTCCCGATGACCAAAACGCTGAGTTTCTTCGACCGCCTCATCGTGTTCCTGCTCGGACTATCGCTTATCGCGGCAGGTCTGATCCCAATTGCCGAGTACTGGGACATCCCATACCTCAGCGACGCCGCCGAGTACATCGACCGGGCCCGCCTGACCGATCTATCGGACCAGAGCGCTTACGTCACCGCGCTGATTGTCGGCGCCATCGTCTCGGCGATCCTCGGCCTGTGGGTGCTCTTGGCAAATATCCGGTCCCGCGCGTTTTCGAACCGCGGAATCGTGCCGGCGGACCCCGAGCACGGTGAAACCGTCGTCAACGTCCAGCGTGTCGCGGAAGCCGCCTGCACGGCGCTGGAGCACTCCGGCGAAGTCCGCCGCGCCACATCCAAGGTAGCGATGGTGCGCAAGCGACCAACGGCGACGTTCACCGTTGTTGCGAACCCGGACTACCCGCTCGAGGAGGCTGTGCGGGTCCTCGAGGCCGCCGACGAAGACTTCCGCTTGGCCAACCACACCATGGATATCGACACAGTCTGGAAGCTCCAGCTCGACCGCGTAACCGCCTAGCCCTCGAGCAACAGCACCCGCTCCACCAGCCCCAGTGAAACCGGCTCGCCGCCGCCCGCTGGGGCTATTTGCATGTCCGCCCCCGGTTCGCACAGCAGAATCTCCCGCCAGGCGACGCGCTCGCTAGACACCTCCCGCCCGTCAACGCGCCAGATGCGGATTGTCTGCCCCACCACCGCCCGGGCGCCGTCGTCAAACTGCACGAGCCACCGGCGGCCAACCACCTTCGTCTGCTCCCTGCGTATCGACGCCTCCGGTTCCCCCAATCTCGTGACCAGAGACACGACACCAAGGCGATGCTCTACGCCATCCGCGTCGGCGACCACCAATGGCAGGCCCGGGCCCGTCTTCCGCATCTCTGACAAGCGCCACACGGCGGGCATGCGTTCGGGGTCAGCGCCACTGCGGACGACGACGAAGCCGTTGGCGATCGTCACCAAGTGAGGCGGCGCTGCCGTGGTGATGGTGTGGGGGCCGGAGGTGGCGTCGATAAGCGAGGGGTGCTCTCGCTCGACCGCAGCGAGCAGCGCGACGGCTTCATCGTCGGTCGTCCCCCACCCGAGACCGCGGTTCTGCAGCACGCCCATCAACTGGGCGAGCGAGAGATCCGGCTGGCCTTCCCATGTGCGCTCCAAGGCGCGGACGATGCTGGGGATGCGGGTCGGGTCGTGCACGCCAACGAGCCTAGCCCATGCGAAAAGCCGCCCTCCCCTACGGGGAAGACGGCTTTTACGTCAGCTGGGTGCTACAGCAAGTCCGGGATTAGTCCAGGATCTTGGTAACGCGGCCAGCGCCGACGGTGCGGGAGCCCTCGCGGATAGCGAAGCGAAGGCCCTCGTCCATGGCGACCGGCTGGATCAGCTCGACGCTCATTTCGACGTTGTCGCCCGGCATGACCATCTCGGTGCCCTCCGGCAGCTTCACAACACCGGTCACGTCGGTGGTGCGGAAGTAGAACTGCGGGCGGTAGTTGTCGAAGAACGGGGTGTGGCGGCCGCCCTCGTCCTTGGACAGGACGTAGACGGAACCCTCGAACTTGGAGTGCGGGGTGTAAGCACCCGGTGCGATGATGACCTGGCCGCGCTCGACATCCTCGCGCTTCAGACCACGGAGCAGCAGAGCGGCGTTGTCGCCAGCCTCAGCGGTGTCGAGAAGCTTGTTGAACATCTCGATGGAGGTAACGGTGGTCTTCTGGGACTTCTCGCGGATACCGATGATCTCGACCTCGTCGTTGAGGTTGAGCACGCCGCGCTCCACACGACCGGTCACCACGGTGCCGCGGCCGGAAATGGTGAAGATGTCCTCGATCGGCATCAGGAACGGCTTGTCGGTCTCGCGCTCCGGATCCGGGATGGAATCGTCGCAAGCCTGCATGAGGTCCAGCACGGACTGAACCCACTTCTCGTCGCCCTCAAGAGCCTTCAGAGCGGAGATGTGAACAATCGGAGCATCCTCGTCGTAGTCCTGCTCAGCCAGCAGCTCGCGGACCTCCATCTCGACGAGCTCGATGATCTCCTCATCGTCGACCATGTCGCACTTGTTCAGCGCAACGAGGATGTACGGAACGCCAACCTGGCGAGCCAGCAGCACGTGCTCGCGGGTCTGCGGCATCGGGCCGTCGGTAGCAGCAACCACCAGGATCGCGCCGTCCATCTGAGCGGCACCGGTGATCATGTTCTTGATGTAGTCGGCGTGGCCCGGGGCGTCCACGTGAGCGTAGTGGCGCTTCGGGGTGTTGTACTCCACGTGGGAGATGTTGATGGTAATGCCGCGCTCGCGCTCCTCCGGAGCCTTATCGATGGAGTCGAACGCGAAAGCCTTGTTCTCCTCCGGGTACGCGTCAGCCAGCACCTTGGTGATAGCAGCGGTGGTGGTGGTCTTGCCGTGGTCGACGTGACCGATGGTACCGATGTTCACGTGCGGCTTAGTGCGCTCGAACTTTTCCTTAGACAAGGTGTGTCCTCCTGGACGTCAGGTGGCTACGGTCTTCGCAACCACGTCGATTTACATACGCCCCGGCCTGTGCCCCGCACAGGGCACGGAAACGGGAGCCATTTCACAATGTGCCAGTTACAAGATCCTAGGTATTCAGCGGCCATTTTTCAAACCGGCCACGCCGTTTCCCCCGGATCGACCTAGAGGGTAACGGCCGGCTCAGACACCGCGTCCAACTCGCGGTTCCTCAGCGCGGCCGCTGCCCTCCGGTTCCCACCACAAGCACGGGCCGTGCCGCTGGCACGCGGCACGTTCCCCTAGGCGGGAGGGCGGCGGCTACTTGTTGCCGTTGCGCTCGTCGATGATCTCCTGCGCGACGCTCTGCGGAACCTCAGCGTAGGAGTCGAACACCATGGTGAAGTTCGCGCGACCAGCGGTCGAGGAACGCAGGTCGCCGATGTAGCCGAACATCTCGGACAGCGGCACCTTCGCACGGACGACCTTTGCGCCGGAGCGGTCCTCCATGGCGTACACCTGGCCACGGCGGGAGCTGATGTCGCCGTTGACGGTACCCATGTACTCCTCCGGAGTCACGACCTCGACGGCCATGACCGGCTCGAGCAGCACCGGCTTCGCCTTGGCCACAGCTTCCTTGAGCACCTGGGAGCCGGCGACCTTGAACGCCATCTCCGAGGAGTCGACGTCGTGGTACGCGCCGTCCTCGAGGGTGGCCTTGATGTTCACCAGCGGGTAGCCGGCGAGGAAGCCGTACTGCATCGCGTCCTGGATACCTGCGTCCACGGACGGGATGTACTCCTTCGGCACGCGGCCACCGGTGACGGCGTTCTCGAAGGCGTAGGACGCGGACTCGCCCTCTTCGAGCTCCTCCGGATCCGGGTTGTACGGCTCGATGGTGACGATGACCTTCGCGAACTGGCCGGAACCACCGGTCTGCTTCTTGTGGGTGTAGTCCAGGGACTCGACCTTCTTGCGGATGGTCTCGCGGTAGGCCACCTGCGGGGAGCCGATGTTCGCCTCGACCTTGAACTCACGCTTCATGCGGTCCACCAGGACATCGAGGTGCAGCTCGCCCATGCCGCCGATGACGGTCTGGCCGGTCTCCTCGTCGAGCTGGACGGTGAAGGTCGGGTCCTCTTCCGCCAGCTTCTGGATAGCGGTACCCAGCTTCTCCTGGTCAGCCTTGGTCTTCGGCTCGATGGCCACCTGGATCACCGGATCCGGGAAGTCCATGGACTCCAGGATGATCGGGTGGTCCGGGTTGCACAGCGTGTCACCCGTGGTGGTTTCCTTCAGGCCAATGAACGCGTAGATGTTGCCGGCGTCGGCGTGCTCGACCGGGTTCTCCTTGTTTGCGTGCATCTGGAAGAGCTTGCCCACGCGCTCCTTCTTGGACTTCGTGGAGTTGAGCATCTGCTCGCCCGGGATGGCCTGGCCGGAGTACACGCGCACGTAGGTGAGTTTGCCGAAGAACGGGTGCACGGCGATCTTGAACGCCAGCGCGGAGAACGGCTCGTCCACAGACGGCTTACGCGTCAGCTCGTCTTCGCCGTCGACGGAGGTGCCGTGGACCTCGCCGATGTCCAGCGGGCTCGGCAGGTAGTCAACGACAGCGTCCAGCAGCGGCTCGACGCCCTTGTTGCGGTATGCGGTACCGCAGAACACCGGGTAGATCTCGGAGTTGACCGTCATCTTGCGGATGGCCGCCTTGATCTCTTCCTTCGTCAGCTCCTCGCCGCCGAAGTACTTCTCCATGAGTTCTTCGTCAGACTCGGCGACGGCCTCGAGCAGCTTCTCGCGGTACTCCTCAGCCTTCTCCTGCAGATCCGCCGGGATCTCCTGGATCTGCGGCGGGGTGCCGGTCTCGACCTTGCCCGGCCACATGAGCGCCTTCATGTCGATGAGGTCGACGACGCCGTCGAAGTCGTCCTCAGCGCCGATCGGCAGCTGCATAACCAACGGCTTTGCGCCGAGGCGGTCGACGATGGTGCCGACGGTGTAGTAGAAGTCAGCGCCCAGCTTGTCCATCTTGTTGACGAAGCAGATGCGCGGGACGTCGTACTTGGCGGCCTGGCGCCACACCTGCTCGGACTGCGGCTCAACGCCCTCCTTGCCGTCGAACACGGCAACAGCGCCATCGAGCACGCGCAGGGAGCGCTCCACCTCAACGGTGAAGTCCACGTGACCCGGGGTGTCGATGATGTTGATCTGGTTGTTGTTCCAGAAGCAGGTCACGGCAGCAGAGGTAATGGTGATGCCGCGCTCCTTCTCCTGCTCCATCCAGTCGGTGGTCGCACCGCCGTCGTGGGTCTCACCGACCCTGCGGTTGATACCCGTGTAGAAGAGGATGCGCTCGGTCGTGGTGGTCTTACCAGCATCGATGTGGGCCATGATGCCGATGTTGCGGACCTTTGCAAGGTCCTTAAGCACTTCTTGTGCCACGTTGATTACCCCAACTTATGTGTCGTCGACGCCACGAGGCGCCGTTGTCGGTCAGTTGTCCTTTGTCAATTTTGCCACTACATCGCCGATGCGGCAGCGTGAGGTTCGACTCAGCAAAAACCCGGAAACGCACGTGCTTGTCTCGAAAGGAAGCGGGTATGCAGTTTCCGGGTCCACTTGCGTCGCCGTGCTCCAGCGATTACCAGCGGTAGTGAGCGAAGGCGCGGTTGGCCTCGGCCATCTTGTGGGTGTCCTCGCGGCGCTTCACGGACGCGCCGAGACCGTTGGACGCATCCAGGATCTCGTTGGCAAGGCGCTCCATCATGGAGTTCTCACGACGCTGACGGGTGAACGTGACCATCCAACGCAGCGCGAGGGTGGTGGAGCGAGCCGGCTTCACGTCGACCGGGACCTGGTAGGTCGCGCCACCAACGCGGCGGGAACGAACCTCGAGGTCCGGGCGGATGTTGCCGATCGCCTTCTCCAGGGTGCCCACCGGGTCGGTGCCGGTCTTCTCGCGGCACTGCTCGAGCGCGCCGTAAACAATGCGCTCTGCCGTGGACTTCTTGCCGTCCTGCAGGATCTTGTTCACCAGCATGGTGACCAGTTCGGAGTTGTAAACCGGATCCTTGACGACGGGACGCTTCGGTGCTTGCTGCTTACGCATTGGTTACTTATCCCTTCTTCGCGCCGTAACGGGAACGTGCCTGCTTGCGGTCCTTCACACCCTGGGTATCCAGCGCGCCGCGGATGATCTTGTAGCGCACACCCGGCAGGTCCTTCACGCGGCCGCCGCGCACGAGCACCATGGAGTGCTCCTGCAGGTTGTGGCCCTCGCCCGGAATGTAGGCAGAGACCTCGATGCCGGAGGTCAGGCGAACACGCGCGACCTTACGAAGCGCAGAGTTCGGCTTCTTCGGGGTGGTGGTGTACACGCGGGTGCACACGCCACGGCGCTGCGGGGAACCCTTCAGCGCAGCAGTCGCCACCTTCGTGCTCTTGTCGTGACGGCCCTTGCGGACCAGCTGCTGAATAGTAGGCATTCACGCCCTTTCTGGTTGCGCGTCCCGCCCACACGTGGCTATACATGCAAAAATGGGGGCTCTTCTTCGGGGCCCTGCCGTTTGCATGAACTGCCTTGTGAACGAGTCGCATGGAGTTCGTCGTACTTCGCTGCCGTAAACTACGGGCGAAACCTTGCCAAACTTACAACATCACGCGTGCCACACGCAAATCTCGTTTAGTTTAAAGGCTATGAGCGAGTCCAACCTGCCCCGCAAACGCGTGACCAACGCCGAGCGCGACCGCGCCGCCTCCCTGCTTCACGACGCCTTCGCCGACGGCCAGATCACCATCACCGAATTCGACGAGCGCTCCCGCGCGCTCTACGCCGCGACCTTTTCCGACGAGTTGCCCGCGCTTATCGACGACCTCTCCCCCGTCGAACACCCCACCGCACCGACCTCCGCTGAAGACCCGGTCACTGGCGAACGCGGAGGCTCAGCGTTCTCGCTAGCCGTGATGGGCGGCAGCGAACGCACGGGTCAGTGGCTGATCGCTCCCACGCACACCACATTAACGGTCATGGGCGGCACGGTCCTCGATTTGCGCGAGGCTCGACTCGCCTCGGAAACCACGGTCATCAACGCGCTCGCCGTCATGGGTGGTGTGGACATCATCGTGCCGGAGAACGTGCGCGTCGTAAATTCCGGAATCGGCATCATGGGCGGGTTCGGCACCGAGGATCACCCGTCCTGCGCCGTATCCCAGGCGGACGTGCCTGCCGACGCCCCAGTCGTGCACGTGCGCGGGCTTGCGCTCATGGGAGGAGTGGGCGTCATCCGAGCAGCGCACGGCGCACCTGTGGAATAGAAAAGGCCCGGCCGTCCCGCAAAGGGAGGCCGGGCCTTTTTAAGAGCAGACCTAGCTAAAGCCAGAGCGCGGGCTTCTAGGCGCTTAGAACTGGTCGAATCCGTACTCGTCCAGCGGCACAGAAGCGCCGGTGAACTCGCCGTAGCCCTCGTCGCCGTAGATCGAATCACCGAACGTCGGGATCGAGTAGGCGGCGGAACGCGCTGCCTCGGTCGGCTTGACCTGGATATTGCGGTAGCGGGAAATACCCGTACCGGCCGGGATCAGCTTACCGATGATCACGTTCTCCTTCAGGCCGATGAGCTTGTCGGAGCGCTTGTTGATCGCGGCGTCCGTGAGCACGCGAGTCGTCTCCTGGAAGGAGGCGGCGGATAGCCAGGACTCGGTCGCGAGCGAGGCCTTGGTGATACCCATGATCTCGGAGCGCATCTCCGCCGGCTCGCCGCCGTCCGCCACTGCCGCGGCGTTCACCTGGCGTGCCTCGGAGAGGTCAACCAAAGTGCCCGGCAGGAACTCGGTGGAACCGGAATCAATGACGGTGCCGCGGCGCAGCATCTGGCGGATGATGATCTCGATGTGCTTGTCGTGGATGGACACACCCTGGGTGCGGTACACGGCCTGCACCTCGTCGATGAGGTGCTTCTCCACACCACGGCGGCCGAGCACCTCGAGCACGTCGTGCGGGTCAGCCGCGCCGCGAAGCAGGCGCTCGCCAACCTCGACGTGGTCGCCCTCGCGCAAGCCGCGCTCGATCATGGCGTCCGGGTTGGACTCCATCGGGCGACGCACCTGGGCCAGGCCCTGACGCTTGGACAGCTTCTCGTAGACCACCACGTCGGAGCCGTCGTCCGGGTGGATGGTCAGGGTCCAGAAGTTGCCCTCGTCCTCCAGCGTGATGGTGCCGGCCACGGAGGCGATCGGGGCGCGGTTCTTCGGCACGCGGGCCTCGAACAGCTCCTGCACACGCGGCAGACCACCGGTGATGTCGCCGCCGACACCACCCTGGTGGAACGTACGCATGGTCAGCTGGGTACCCGGCTCGCCAATGGACTGCGCAGCCACGATGCCCACGGCCTCGCCGATGTCGACGAGCTGGCCGGACGCCATGGACTTGCCGTAGCACTTCGCGCACACACCGGTCGGGGTCTGGCAGGTCAGCACGGAGCGGACCTTGACTTCCTCCACGCCGGCGGCCACGAGTGCGTCGATACGCTCCTCGCTCAGCTCGGTGCCTGCCTCGACGATGACGTTGCCGTCGGCGTCGGAGACGTCGGCTGCAACGACACGGCCGGACACGGAGGTCTCAACCAGGTCGTGGCGAGTGAACTGGCCCTCGGCACCGGCGAGTGGGACCGCCACCGGCGCCTTGACACCCTGGCGGGTACCGCAGTCCTCTTCGCGGACGATGACGTCCTGCGCCACGTCCACTAGACGACGGGTGAGGTAGCCCGAGTCCGCGGTACGAAGCGCGGTATCGGCCAGGCCCTTACGGGAGCCGTGGGAGTTGTTGAAGTACTCCATCACGGACAGGCCCTCGCGGAAGGAGGTCTTGATCGGGCGGGTGATGTACTCACCGCGCGAGTTCACGACCATGCCCTTCATGCCGGCCAGGGTCCAGATCTGGCGCATGTTGCCGGCTGCACCGGACTTCACGATCATCGGGATCGGGTTGTCGTCCGGGTACAGGTCCTCCACGGCCTGACCAACCTTATTGGTCGCGTCCTGCCACAGCTCGACCAGGCGGTCGTAGCGGTTCTCCTCGGTCAGCGCACCCTTCTCCCAGAACTTGCGCTCGATGGCCTCGGCTTCCTTCTCGTACTGCTCGAGGACCTCGGTCTTGTTCGGGAGGATGAGCACGTCGGACATGGAGATGGTCACGCCGGAGCGGGTAGCCCAGTAGAAACCGGCGTCCTTCATCTTGTCCAGCACCTGGGCGACCGTGATCATCGGGTACTTCTCCACCATCGACTGGATGATGTCGCCGAGCAGCACCTTGCCGGCGCCGCCGCCCTTGCGCACCATCGCGCCTTCCTGGTACGGGAAGTTGAACGGCAGCAGCTCGTTGAACATGATGCGACCGAGGGTGGTCTCGGTCATCCATGCCTGGCCCTTGGTCCAGCCGTCGGGGAACTGCGCCGCCTCGATCTCCGGGGTCGGACGCAGGTGGTCGATACGCACCTTGATCGGAGCCTGCAGGCCCAGCACGCCCAGGTCGTAGGCCATGATGGCCTCGCGGTAGGACGAGTAGACGCCGCGCTCGGGGCCGTTCTCGTCGGCAGGCGCGTAGGCGCCCTCGCCGCCGATTTCCTGCGGGCCCTTGAGCATGGTCAGGAAGTACAGGCCGGTCACCATGTCCAGGCGCGGCATAGCCAGCGGCTTGCCGGACGCAGGGGACAGGATGTTGTTGGAGGACAGCATCAGCACGCGGGCCTCAGCCTGCGCCTCGGCGGACAGCGGCAGGTGGACTGCCATCTGGTCGCCGTCGAAGTCGGCGTTGAACGCCTCGCAGGCCAGCGGGTGCAGCTGGATGGCCTTACCCTCGACCAGCTTTGGCTCGAAGGCCTGGATGCCCAGGCGGTGCAGCGTCGGTGCGCGGTTGAGCAGCACCGGGTGCTCCGAAATCGCCTCTTCCAGCACGTCCCACACCTCGGGGCGCTGGCGCTCCACCATGCGCTTGGCGGACTTGATGTTCTGCGCGTAGTCGTTGTCCACCAGGCGCTTCATCACGAACGGCTTGAACAGCTCGAGCGCCATGCGCTTGGGCAGACCGCACTCGTGCAGCTTCAGCTGCGGGCCGACGATAATCACGGAACGGCCGGAGTAGTCCACGCGCTTACCCAGCAGGTTCTGGCGGAAGCGGCCTTGCTTGCCCTTCAGCAGGTCGGACAGGGACTTCAGCGGACGGGTGCCCGGGCCGGTGACCGGACGGCCGCGGCGGCCGTTGTCGAACAGGGCGTCGACGGACTCCTGCAGCATGCGCTTCTCGTTGTTCACGATGATCTCGGGAGCACCCAAGTCGATCATGCGCTTCAAACGGTTGTTGCGGTTGATCACGCGGCGGTACAGGTCGTTCAGGTCGGAGGTGGCGAAGCGGCCGCCGTCGAGCTGCACCATCGGGCGCAGCTCCGGCGGGATCACCGGAATCGCGTCCAGGATCATGCCGGCCGGGTCGTTGCCGGAACGCTGGAACGCGGCCACGACGCGCAGGCGCTTCAGCGCGCGGACCTTCTTCTGACCCTTGCCCTCGCCGATGATGCCCCGCAGCTCCTCGGCCTCGGCATCGAGGTCGAAGTTGCGGATCAGGGTCTGGATCGCTTCGGCGCCCATACCGCCGGTGAAGTAATCCTCGTAGCGGTCAACGAGCTCCTCGTAGAGGTTCTCGTCGATGATCATCTGCTTCGGAGCGAGCTTCTGGAAGGTGGTCCAGATCTCGTCCAGGCGCTCAACCTCGCGCTCGCCAGCTTCTCGCAGGTGCTGCATCTCCTTGTCGGCAGCGTTTTGCACCTTCTTGCGGGCAGCGGCGGTTGCACCGGAGGCCTCGAGCTCGGCGAGGTCTTCCTCCAGCTTCTGGGCGCGGTCGGCGATCTCGGAGTTGGTGTCGTCCTCGACCTCCTTCTTCTCCATCAACATCTCCGCCTCGAGGGTGGACATGTCGTTGTGGCGCGCCTCGTCGTCGACGGACGTGATGATGTTCGCCGCGAAGTAGATGATGCGCTCGAGGTCCTTCGGCGCCAGATCCAGCAGGTAGCCCAAGCGGGAGGGAACGCCCTTGAAGTACCAGATGTGGGTCACCGGAGCAGCGAGCTCGATGTGGCCCATGCGCTCGCGGCGCACCTTGGACTTGGTCACCTCGACGCCACAGCGCTCGCAGATGATGCCCTTGTAGCGCACGCGCTTGTACTTGCCGCAGGCGCACTCCCAGTCACGGGTCGGGCCGAAGATGCGCTCGCAGAACAGGCCGTCTTTCTCCGGCTTGAGCGTGCGGTAGTTAATGGTCTCGGGCTTCTTCACCTCGCCGTGTGACCAACGGCGGATGTCGTCGGCGGTGGCCAGGCCGATGCGAAGCTCGTCGAAGAGGTTTACGTCAAACACGTAAAAATTCCTTTTCTTCTAGGTATGTGCTGTTCGTTCGTCGTGCCGTCGTGAAGCAGATGCTTGACGACGGCTACCTGGCGCTTAGGCGGTGTCCGCCGCTGCACCCTCGTCACGGGAAAGGTTGATGCCAAGCGAGGAGCCTGCCTGGTCGAACTCGTCGTCGTCGCCGTCGAGCTCCATCGGCGTGCCGTCGGTGGAGAGCACCTCCACGTTCAGGCACAGGGACTGCAGCTCCTTGAGCAACACCTTGAAGGACTCCGGGATGCCCGGATCCGGGATGTTGTCGCCCTTGACAATCGCCTCGTAGACCTTCACGCGGCCCACCACGTCATCGGACTTGATGGTCAGGAGCTCCTGCAGGGTGTAGGCGGCGCCGTATGCCTGCATCGCCCACACCTCCATCTCGCCGAAGCGCTGGCCACCGAACTGGGCCTTACCACCCAGCGGCTGCTGGGTAATCATGGAGTACGGACCGGTGGAGCGGGCGTGGATCTTCTCGTCCACCAAGTGGTGCAGCTTGAGCATGTACATGTAGCCGACGGAGATCGGGTACTTGTACGGCTCGCCGGAGCGGCCGTCGAACAGCGTGGTCTTGCCGTTCTCGTCCACCATGACGTCGCCGTCGCGGTTCGGCTTGGAGTTCGCCAGCAGGCCGGCAATCTCGTCGTTGGTCGCACCGTCGAACACCGGGGTTGCGGTGAGCGAGTCGGCGGGCACGTCGTAGAGGTGCTCCGGCAGCGTCTCCAGCAGCTTGGCGTTCTTCGGGTCGTCCGGGTTCACCGTCCAGCCGGCCTTGGCCAGCCAGCCGAGGTGGATCTCCAGCACCTGGCCGATGTTCATACGACGCGGCACACCGTGGGTGTTCAGGATGATGTCCACCGGGGTGCCATCAGCCATGAACGGCATGTCTTCCTGCGGCAGGATCTTGCCTACAACACCCTTGTTGCCGTGGCGGCCGGCCATCTTGTCGCCGTCCTGGATCTTGCGCTTCTGGGCGACGTAGACGCGGATCATCTCGTTGACGCCCGGCGACAGATCGTCGTCGTCCTCGCGGGAGAAGCGGCGCACGGCAATGACCTTGCCCTGCTCGCCGTGCGGCACCTTCAGGGAGGTGTCGCGGACCTCACGGGCCTTCTCGCCGAAGATGGCGCGCAGCAGGCGCTCCTCCGGGGTCAGCTCGGTCTCGCCCTTCGGGGTGACCTTGCCCACCAGGATGTCGCCGTCGCGCACGTCCGCGCCGATGCGGATGATGCCGCGCTCGTCGAGGTCCTTCAGCACGTCCTCGGAGACGTTCGGGATCTCGCGGGTGATCTCCTCGGCGCCCAGCTTGGTGTCGCGGGCGTCGATCTCGTGCTCCTCGATGTGCACGGAGGTGAGGATGTCCTCCTCCACCACGCGCTGGTTGAGGATGATGGCGTCCTCGTAGTTGTGGCCTTCCCACGGCATGAACGCAACCAGGAGGTTGCGGCCGAGGGCCATCTCGCCGTCCTTGGTGCCCGGACCGTCGGCGATGACCTGGCCAGCCTCGACGCGCTCGCCAGCAGAGACGATCGGGGTCTGGTTGTAGCAGGTGCCCTGGTTGGTGCGCTCGAAGGTGCGCAGCATGTAGGTGTCGCGCCCGCCTTCGTCGTCCATGACGGTGATGAAGTCGCCGGTGACGTTCTCGATCACGCCGGCCTTCTTGGAAATCACGGTGTCGCCCGCGTCGTACGCGGCGCGCTGCTCCATGCCGGTGGCCACGTAGGCGGCCTCGGAGCGCAGCAGCGGCACAGCCTGCTTCTGCATGTTCGCACCCATGAGGGCACGGTTCGCGTCGTCGTGCTCCAGGAACGGAATCATCGCGGTAGCGACGGAGACCATCTGGCGCGGGGAGATATCCAGGTAGTCCACGCCCTGCGGGCCGACGACGCCGATGTCGCCGTCCTTGAGGCGGACCTCGATGCGTTCACCGGTGAGGTTGCCGTCCTTGTCCATCGGGGTGGCCGCCTGCGCGATGGCGTAGCGGTCCTCCTCGTCGGCGGTGAGGTAGTCGATCTGGTCGGTCAGCTTGCCGTCGTCGACCTTCTGGTACGGCGTCTCAATGAAACCGAACGGGTTGACGCGGGCGTAGGACGCCAGCGCGCCGATCAGGCCGATGTTCGGGCCTTCCGGGGTCTCAATCGGGCACATGCGGCCGTAGTGGGACGGGTGCACGTCGCGCACCTCGATGCCGGCGCGCTCACGCGACAGGCCGCCCGGGCCCAGCGCAGACAGGCGACGCTTGTGGGTCAGGCCGGACAGGGAGTTGTTCTGGTCCATGAACTGCGACAGCTGGGAGGTGCCGAAGAACTCGCGGATCGCGGCAGAGACCGGACGCACGTTGATCAGGGACGTCGGGGTGATGGACTCCGCGTCCTGGGTGGTCATGCGCTCGCGCACGACACGCTCCATGCGGGACAGGCCCACGCGGACCTGGTTCTGGATCAGCTCGCCGACGGTGCGCAGGCGACGGTTACCGAAGTGGTCGATGTCGTCGGTGTTGATCGGGATGATCTCGCCCTCAGGCGACGTCATCTCCGTCTCGCCGGCGTGCAGACGCACGAGGTACTCGAGCGTGGTGGCGATGTCCTCTTCGGTCAGCGTCATCAGACCGTCGTGGTCTCCGCCGAGGCCGAGCTTGCGGTTGACCTTGTAGCGGCCCACGCGGGCGAGGTCGTAGCGCTTGGCCTTGAAGAAGGAGTTCTCCAGCAGGGACTGCGCGAGGTCGCGCGTCGGCTGCTCGCCGGGGCGTTGCTTGCGGTAGATCTCCAGCAGCGCCTCGTCGGTGTTGGACACGCCGTCGTTTTCCAGGGTGGACATCATGATCTCGGAGAAGCCGAAGCGCTCCGTGATCTGCTCGGTGGTCCAGCCGAGCGCCTTCAGCAGCACGGTGACCGGCTGGCGGCGCTTCCGGTCGATGCGCACGCCGACGGTGTCGCGCTTGTCCACGTCGAACTCCAGCCACGCGCCGCGCGACGGGATGACCTTCACGGAGTGCAGCGGGCGCTCCGTGGACTTGTCGATGGTCTCGTCGAAGTAGACGCCCGGGGAGCGCACCAGCTGGGAGACGACGACACGCTCGGTGCCGTTGACAATGAAGGTGCCCTTGTCCGTCATCAGCGGGAAGTCGCCGATGAACACGGTCTGGGACTTGATCTCCTGCGTGTCGTTGTTAATGAACTCCGCGGTCACGTACAGCGGCGCAGAGTAGTTGATGTCCTTGTCTTTGCACTCGTCGATCGTGTACTTCACGTCTTCAAAGCGCGGCTCGGACAACGTCAGGCTCATGTTGCCGGAGTAATCCTCGATGGGAGAGATCTCGTCGAGGATGTCCTCCAGGCCGGACGTGATGCGTGCGTCGCTACCGCGGTTGGCCTGCTCGCGCTCGCGCCACTCCGGCGTGCCGACGAGCCACGCGAAGGATTCGAGCTGCACATCCAAAAGCCCCGGGACGGTGATCGGCTCATTGATCTTCGCGAACGAGTAACGTTCGGGAGCCCCGGGGATATCAGCCATGTTCATGGTCTGGTCTGAGACTGCCAAGTTGGGTCCTTCCAGCACCTCTGGCGGAGGCCTGCCTTCCCGCGTCTGGCTTCGCGGTCCGGCGGCGTTTCCGCAGGATAAGTTAGCATTCGGTCTGCTTCGAAAGTCCCGCCCCCAGAGACGACAAAATCACCTTGTCAAATCGGGTTTTTTGTTCCCGCTGCACAAGGCTTGCCTGGCGTACTGGAGACGGCTTCCAGCGCAAAGAACAACCATAGAGGAATCTCCCCCGTTTGTAAAGGCCCCCGCCACTACTCCCGCCTGGCGCCCGATGCCGTCACGGCGCCTCGCGCGGTTGCTGGGGGAAGCCTACCACCCGTCTCGCGCGCAGGGTCAATTACGGTGCGCAGCACGCCCGGGCCACAGCGCGCCCAGCACGCCAGCGAGCGCGAGCGCCGCTCCAACCCAGGTCAACACGTTCCACAAGCCCCGGTTCGCCGCCGCGGTCTGCGCGTCGGCCACCTTCCGCGCCAACCTCTCGACGTCCTCACGGTCCATCGCCGCGTCGTACGTCACCACGTTTCGGATACCGCGGCCCTCCGCGTCGGCGTAGTAGTCGTCCACCTTCTCGTCAATGCCCACGACCACCCCGGTCTCCTGGTCCACCAGGATCTCGCGGTCCGCAGCGTGGTGCAGGAAGGTGCGCATCGGCTCACCGTCCTCGCCCTCAAGGGTCAGGGTGTTGCGCGGGTCCGCGTACCGCATGGCGAGGTTCACCGGCGCAACGCGTTGGGAGTAGCGGTACACCGTCCGTCCGGCGATGTCCTCCTCGCCCGCAAACTCCGCCGGTGCGGTGCCGCGCAGCGTCGGATCGAACACCTCAACGGTGCCCTGTGGCGCGGGGGCGGGGAAGGTCAGCCACGCGCCGTCGATAGGCACCTGCGTTGCGGGCATGCCCATCACCAGTTGCGCCTCTGCCGGCGTGATTGCGGCGCCTGAGACGCGGTCGACCGCGTACGACCACGTCGACGCCGTGAGCAGGTCGTTGAAATCGGAGCCGGACTCCCCCGCCCGCAGTGTGTCGCCGACCCGGACGCTCGCCGTGTCGCCGTCGGACGGCTCCTGGATCTCCATGTGCAGCTGGCGCGTCACCGGTGAGGGCCGGCCGTCGCGCGTGCCCTCCGGGTCCGTCAACGTCCACGTGCCTTCCCCCAGCGCCAGCGGCAGGCGGGTGCCGGAAAGCAACACGCTCGGCGCCAGCAGCCCCGCCACTACTAACGCAGCACCGAGGCCGGCGAGCACAGCAGCGAAAATGCGGGACTTGGGCAACATGGTGCGCTACTTTACCGCACCCCAGATACGCGAAACCCCCTCCGGTCGCGGTTGCGACCGAAGGGGGTTGTCGTCGATAAGCAAGGAGTGCTTACTTGAGGGTGACGGAAGCGCCAGCCTCTTCCAGCTTGGCCTTTGCAGCCTCGGCGTCGTCCTTGTTGGCGCCCTCGAGGATGGCCTTCGGTGCACCCTCGACCATTTCCTTGGCGTCCTTCAGGCCCAGGCCCGGAACCAGCTCGCGCACGACCTTGATCACGCCGATCTTCTTGTCGCCAGCGGACTCGAGCACGACGTCGAACTCGTCCTTCTCCTCAGCGGCATCCTCGCCGCCAGCGGCCGGAGCGCCTGCAGCTGCAACAGCAACCGGAGCGGCTGCGGTCACGTCGAAGACCTCCTCGAACTCCTTCAGGAACTCGGAGAGCTCGATGAGGGTCATTTCCTTGAACTGCTCAATGAGCTCGTCCTTGGTGAGCTTAGCCATTGTGGCTTCCTTTCTGTTGGTGGGCGTTTATAGCCCGGGTGTAAACGTGTGTTTATGCGGCTTCCTGCTTGTCCTGCAGTGCAGCGACAAGGCGGGCCGTCTTGGACGCCGGAGCCTGGAACAGGCCGGCAGCCTTTGCCAAGGAACCCTGGAACGCACCAGCGATCTTTGCAAGGGTGGTCTCGCGGTTGTCCATCTCGGCCAGCGCGTCGATCTGGGAAGCGTCCAGGACGTTGCCGTCCATGTAGCCGCCCTTGATCACGAACGCGTCGTGGTCCTTGTTGAACTTCTTCATCACCTTCGCAGCGTCGACAGCCGCATCGCCCTTGATGAACGCGACAGCGGTCGGGCCGGTGAGAAGATCATCGAGACCCTCGATGCCCTGCTCGTTAGCAGCGATCTTGATGAGGGTGTTCTTGGCGACGTGGTACTCGACATCGAAGCCCATATCGCCGCGCAGCTGCTGCAGCTGGCCGACGGTCAGGCCACGGTACTCGGTGAGCACGATGGAGTCCGCCTCAGCGAACTTGTTCTTCAGCTCCGCGAGCTCAGCCGTATTCTTCGGGTTTGCCATGACACACGCCTCCTTCCGATAACTTCATGTCCTTCAATCCGCCCGGAGCACTTTGCTTCTCGACGTCAGCTTCGCCTGTCGCCGTAGCAGCAAAAATGCCCCGTGCAGAAGCACGAGGCATACATGATGGTGTGCCACGTTTCTCCTGCGTGGGCCGATCCCTGGAGGGGGATACCTTCGACTCCCTTGCGGAAGTGACCGACGGTCTACGGTGAAACTTGAGCTCGGCCTTTGTAGGCCGTTCAAACTTCGGTTGAGGATACTAGCTGGTGGGCTTGCGTTAAGCCAAATCGCTTTGTTCTGTGGATAACGCGGTGGCGGCGGGGCGGGTTGTCCACAGGTTTGGGTTGAGGGGGTTGTGCGCTGTCGCGTGTGCTTTAGCGTGGCTGGCATGAACCCGTTCGAGGCGTACATCGAGGCGCTGACCGCCACGTCCATAGAGACGCTGCGGCACTTCAACCTCGACATCGCCCTCGCCGCCGGCATGGCACCACAGCGCGCCGGCGCATGGGCGGGCATGCAGGACATCTACTTCGGGGCGACAAGGTACACCCGCAAACAAGCCCTCGCGGCGCAGAAAGCCCGCGGGTTCTCGCTCGACGAGCTCGCCCTGATCGAACGCCGCATCAACGGCGTGAGCGATGCCGGTGAGCGGTGGCGGCTGCGCCTGGCACTGCTCGACGTCACCGGCGGCTACCGCGCCATCGAACACGCCGCCCGGGAGCTGGTGCCCGCCGACACGACACCAACAAAGAAGCAGGTTGCCTTCTCCGCCCCGAAAAACGGACGGGCGCGCATCACCATCGACACCACTGACCGCAACGCCGCCGACCTAGAACACCGCCTCATGCAAGGGGTAGACCCCGCCAAACCCTCAGCCGAGCAGATGGAGGCCGCGTTTTGGCGCATCGTGCGCGGTGACACCGGCGGCGTCGCCGCCGCCGCGCCCCGGCCGATCGTGATCGTGCCCATCCACGACCACGCGCGCATCCTGGCCGGTAACGGCGACGACGTGGTGCTCACCCTTACCGATGGCACCACCATGACCGGTGCCGAGTACCTCGCCGCCGAATTCGGTGAGGCGTTACAGGTCGCCGCCTTCCACCCAGAAGCCGGGGCGGTGAACCTGTACCGGGCGGACCGCTTCGCCAACCAGAAGCAACGCGACCTGGCCTCCATGGTGTCCCCGGTGTGCGCGTTCCCGGGGTGCAGGCACGGCGCCTACGGCTGCGAGATGCACCACGTGCGCCCCTGGAAACACGGCGGGGCGACCAACCTGGACAACCTCGCACCGCTGTGCAGGTACCACAACCGCGTCAACGACGACGACCCGCGCACAACCAAACGCGGCCGCATCGAAATGATCAGGGGCGCACCCTGGTGGGTATCCCCGCACGGGAACCGCGTGAAGAGCACTGACCGCGGCGCCCTCGACCAACTCTTCGGCAACGCAAAACGCCCCAGCCAGAACGGCTGAGGCGTGAGGCGGGGATGAACTATGCCTTGGTGGCGTAGTTCTTCTCCACGGAGGTGTCCACCGGCACACCCGGGCCCTGGGTGGCGGAGACGGTGATCTTCTTCAGGTAGATGCCCTTGGCGGACGCCGGCTTCAGGCGGATGACCTCATCCAGGAGCGCGCCGTAGTTCTCGGCGAGCTGCTCCGGGGTGAAGGATGCCTTGCCGATGATGGCGTGCAGGTTGGACGCCTTGTCCACGCGGAAGGCGATCTTGCCGCCCTTGGAGTCCTGGACAGCCTTGGCGACGTCCGGGGTGACGGTGCCGGTCTTCGGGTTCGGCATCAGACCACGCGGGCCGAGCACGCGGGCGACGCGGCCGACCTTGGCCATCTGGTCCGGCGTAGCGATAGCCACGTCGAAGTTGAGCTGGCCGGCGTTGATCTGCTCGATCAGCTCGTCGGTGCCGACGATGTCAGCGCCTGCCTCCTGCGCCCGGGTGGCGTTCTCGCCCTCGGCGAAGACGGCGACGCGGACGGTCTTACCGGTGCCGTGCGGCAGGTTGACGGTGCCGCGGACCAGCTGGTCGGCCTTGCGCGGGTCGACGGACAGACGCATTGCAACGTCGATGGTGGCGTCGTACTTGTCGGAGGAGGTCTCCTTCGCAAGAGTGACGGCGTCGAGCGGGTGGTAGACGCTGTCGCGGTCCACCTTGGCCAGCTGCTCGATGTAGCGCTTGGATTTCTTAGCCATGTTGGGTTCCTTTCCGGAGTTGTGGTGAGCGGGCCTGGCTTGCGGCCCTGCCACGTGAAGCGTCGATGCGCTTCGGTTTACTTCTCAACCTCGATGCCCATGGAGCGGGCGGTGCCGGCGATGATCGCGGCGCCTGCCTCGATGTCGCGGGCGTTGAGGTCGTTCTTCTTGGTCTCGGCGATCTCCTTGCACTGATCCCAGGTGACCTTGCCAACCTTGTCAGTGTGCGGGACGCCGGAGCCCTTCTGCAGGCCAGCGGCCTTGAGCAGCAGCGACGCCGCCGGCGGAGACTTCAGCACGAAGTCGAAGGAGCGGTCCTCGTAGACCGTGATCTCCACCGGGACGATGTTGCCGCGCATGGACTCGGTGGCGGCGTTGTACGCCTTGGTGAACTCGACGATGTTCACGCCGTGCGCACCCAGTGCCGGGCCCACCGGCGGAGCCGGGTTTGCCATGCCAGCCTCGATCTGCAGCTTGATCAGGCCAGTGACCTTCTTCTTAGCCATCGAATTACCTCCTAGTTACAGCGCCTGCGGCCACGATGAGCTGCCGCGGGGCTTCCGGATGCCGGGGTTGAATCCAGCCACCGGGGATGTGAAGAAACGAAAACGTCGCGCGTGCGGGCACGCGCGACGAGACAGAATACGCCGGAACGACGTCGAGAAGCAAAACGCTGCTACATGATCCGCTCGATCTGGTCTGCGGTGAGCTCGACCGGGGTTTCGCGGCCAAAAATCGACACCAGCGCCTCGATCTTGCCCGTCTCCGGGTCGATCGCATTGATGGTCGCGGACACGGACGCCAGCGCGCCGGAAAGGATGGTCACGGCCTCGCCGACCTCGTAGTCGTGCGCGACCTTCTTCGGCGCTTCGTCCTCCGGCATGGCCACCACGGTCTCGCCCTCGGCGTTAACCTCCGGCTTCGCGCCGGTTGCGGCGGACTTAGGCAGCAGGAACTTTGCGACGTCACGGTGCTTGACCGGCGTGGCATTACCTTCGTTGCCCACGAACGAGGTCACGCCCGGGGTCTCGCGGACCACGGACCACGCGGCGTCGTTCATGTCCATGCGCACGAGCACGTAGCCCGGCAGAAGCTTGCGCTTGACCAGCTTCTTCTTGCCGTCCTTGTTCTCGATGGCCTGCTCGATGGGCACGACCACCTCGTAGATGGAGTCCTCGACCTCGAGGGTCTGGGCGCGCATCTCGAGGTTGGTCTTCACCTTGTTCTCGTAGCCCGAGTAGGACTGGATGATGTACCACTCGCCCGGCTGCTTCTTCAGCTCGCGGGTGTACTCGCGCAAGCGGCGCTTGTACTCGCTGTCGTCGGCTTCGGACTCCGCGTCAGCCTCTGCGGATTCCGCCGCGGCGAGGTCGGTTTCCTGGATCGGCTCCTCGACGACGTCCTCGTCGTCAGCCTTGTCAGCGTCGCCCTCGAGCTCCTCGGCCGCCGCTTCCGCACTGTCGGTTTCGACGGCGGCCTGAGCGATGTCCTCGACTTCAGCGTCGGTAAGGCTCGTACTGTCGCCCTCCTCGTCGGAGGAGTCACCTTCCTCAGTGCCGGCCGGGTCGTCGTCTCCGCCGTTGTACGCGGGATCGGTGGAAGGCTGCACCGGCGAGCCTTCTTCGATCATTTCCTGCTCGTTCATCTCCAGAGCACCGTTGACGTCTTTGTTCGCCTCAGCCATGGTTCATCTCCTTAGTGGTTCAAATGTGTGCGCCCCAGGGTACCGGGGCAAAAATTATCCCGCCTTCCTCGGCGACCGAGGTGGCGGGAAACGTTGTGGTTTCAGATTGTACCTAGCGGATGAAGATCCAGCGAATCACCCACGAGGACAGCGCATCCACGCCCCACACGAAGACGGTGAGCACGAGCAGGAACGCGAACACGATGAGGGTGTAGTTCAGCATCTGCCTACCAGTCGGCCAGATGACCTTCTTCATCTCGGAGACGACTTCGCCCGGGAAGGTGGCGACGCTGGAGCCGCCCTTATCCTCCGCGTTCACGTCTGCGACGGGCGCGCGCTTTGCGTCTTGCCCCTCGGTGGAAACAGGAGAAGCCCCGCGCAGCTGACGCTTACCGGTCGGCTGTGCGGGGTTTTGACCGCTGGGGTTAGTCACTCAAACTCCTCCAGGTTGTTTTGGCAGGGGCGACAGGACTCGAACCTGCAACCTACGGTTTTGGAGACCGTTGCGCTACCAATTGCGCCACGCCCCTAGGGCACTTGGACAGTGCGCCTAACCCTACCACGGAGGCCTTCCGGCTCCCGCGTGAGGTGAGTAGCGATGGAGAGAATTGAACTCTCGACACAGCGATTATGAGTCGCTTGCTCTACCACTGAGCTACACCGCCATGTGCTCGCCTGCGCTCTCCCATGTGGGACAGCCCTAGCAAACAACAGAGCCCCCTGACAGAATCGAACTGTCGACCTTTTCCTTACCATGGAAACGCTCTGCCGACTGAGCTAAGGGGGCACAGCCTCTGTGTTGTGGATCCGCGCCTTCGCGCTGACCCGCTCCGTTGAAGCCTTGGAAAGATTAACCCGATGTTGTTTTTAAACACAAATCGCCTGGCTAATACGGTTTTTCACGGGTTTCAAGACAGCACTCCCCCCGCACGACAAAACCCCGCCGGTGAAACCGACGGGGTTTTACGTTTGTGCCAGGTAGAAGATTCGAACTTCTGAAGGCAATGCCGGCGGATTTACAGTCCGCTCCCTTTGGCCGCTCGGGCAACCTGGCAAGCACGTTCAAAGTGCGGGATTTACTCTACAACACCGCACCGCAGTTCAAGCAAATCCGCTGGTTACCCCACGCGTTCGACGGTCAGGCGCGTCATGGCGCGAAGCGCCTCGCGCGCCGCCCCGGCCGGCAGCGCGTCAAGCTCGCGTTCCACGTCCTCGACGTAGCCGCGCACCGTCTCCAAGGCGCGCTCTCGCCCGCGGGTCTGCCCCAGGAGCTCCAGCGCCCGCTGCACGTCCGCGTCGTCCGTCAGGGGGCCCGTGAGGAGCCCTCGCAGCTCCTCGCCGGCGGGGGAATCGTCCTCGAGCGCGTAGAGCACCGGCAGGGTGAACACGCCCTCGCGTAGGTCGGTGCCCGGGGTCTTTCCCGACTGCTCCGGGTCGGAGAAAATGTCGATGATGTCGTCGACAATCTGGAAGACCATGCCGACGCCGTCGCCGATGCGGGCACAGCGCTGCACGGTCTCCTCGTCAGCGCCCGCATGCCGCGCGCCCAGGTACGCGGCAGAGGAGATGAGCACGCCCGTCTTTCCCTCGATGACCTTCAGGTAGTGCTCCACCGCGTCCCCGCCGCCGGCGCCCTGCGCCCCGACGGTCTCGCGCATCTGGCCGGTGACCAGCTGGGCGAACGTGTCGGCGAAGTGGGCGACGGTGTCCAGGTCCATCAGCGCCATCTGCCGCGAGGCGTGCGCGAAGAGGATGTCGCCGGCGAGGATAGCCACGGTGTTGTCCCAGCGCGCGTTGGCCGACTCGACGCCGCGGCGGCGCTCCGCCTCGTCCATCACGTCGTCGTGGTACAGGGTGGCCAGGTGCACCATCTCCGTCACCGCCGCGCCGCGGATGACGTTCTCGGCGTCGGGGTGGGGGCCGAATTCGCTGCACAGCAGCGCCACCATCGGGCGGAACCGCTTGCCCCCAGCCTTGGCCAGGTGGGTGACTTTGTCGGTGAGGAAGCTCTCCCCGCGGTTGAGCTCCGCCATCAAGAGCTCCTCCACCGCCTCGAGCCCCGCGTTCAGCCGGGCGTTGAGCGCGCCGTCGCCCAGGTCCATGTTGAATCCGCGGCGCGGTGACGGGAGGGTGCCGTACGTCATAGATAACGTCCTTGCAGGTTGGATGGGCCCATGTATAACGCACTAACCGTAGCCCAATTACCCCGCCCCGTACACCAGCGGGTGGCGCTGGCAGAATGTGGCACGTGAATGAGTTTGTCGACCTCGTCGTTGTCGGCGCGGGCCCAGCCGGCTCCGCCGCCGCCATCGCCGCCCAGCGAGCCGGTTTGCGCACACTGCTTCTCGACGCCCAGGGCCCCCGCCGCGACAAGACCTGCGGGGACGGGTTGACGCCTCGCGCCGTCGACACGCTGCACCGCTTCGGGCTCGACGTGCCCGCCTACCGCAACCGCGGCCTGAAGCTGCACGGCTTCGGCGGCGACGTGGTGGCGCCGTGGCCCCGCGGCGAGGGTTCCGCGTCCCCGCGCGCCACCTTCGACGCGATGCTTGTCGACGCCGCTTCGCGCGCCGGCGCCGACGCGCGCCAGAACACCGCCGCAACGGGCGTGCAGTTCGACGGGTCCGCGATTAGCGCCGTCGAGACGACGGGCGGGGTGGTCCGCACCCGCTGGGTGGTGGTGGCGGACGGGGTGCGCTCGCCCTTCGGCAAGCTCCTGGGCCGCCAGTGGCACCGCGGGCAGGTCTACGGCATCGCGGCGCGTTCGTACTGCGCCTCACCATTTGCTAACGAGCCGTGGATGCACTCGCACGTGGAGCTGCGCGACGCGGACGGCGAGATCCAACCCGGCTACGGATGGATTTTCCCGCTCGGCGACGGGCACGTGAACCTCGGCTGCGGCGCGCTGTCCACGGACGCCCGGCCGGCGAAGGTGAACACAAAGAAGCTGCTGTCCCTCTACGCTTCCCAGCAGCGCGAGCAGTGGCAGCTCGGCCCGGAGCAGGACGTGGCGTCCGCGCTGCTGCCCATGGGCGGCGCGGTGTCGAACGTGGCGGGGCCCAACTGGGCGCTTGTCGGTGACGCGGCGGCGTGCGTGAACCCGCTCAACGGCGAGGGCATCGACTACGGGCTCGAAACGGCCGTGCTGGCCGTGGAGCTGATTGCACAGGGCGGCGATCTCACCCTGGCCTGGCCGGCACTGTTGCGCGAGTACTACGGCGACGCGTTCACGCTCGCGCGCACGCTGGCTCGCCTGCTCACCTACCCGCAGTTTTTGCCGCTCGCGGGCCCGGTTGCGCTGCGGGGGCTGGGCGGGAAGTACCTGATGCCGGCTGCGGCGCGCCTGATGGGCAACCTGGTCACCGATGAGGACCGCGACCTCGTGGCCCGCGCCTGGCGGGTGGCTGGAAAGGGCGCGCGGGCGGCCGCGCACGGCCAGCCCCTGTGGGACGCGCGCTAACGCGGCTTGACCGCGCTGTGCAGCGCGACGATGCCGCCGGTGAGGTTCTGCCAGCCGGCGTCGGACCAGCCGTTGGCGTTGATGGCGGCGGCGAGCTCCTCCTGGCCCGGCCAGGCGCGGATGGATTCCGCGAGGTATTCGTACGCCTCCGGGTTGGAGGAAAACACCTTCGCCAGCGCGGGTACTGCGAGCGGCAGGTACTCCTTGTACAGGGTGCGGAACCCCGGCACGACGGGGGTGGAGAACTCGTTGACCGCCAGGCGCCCGCCCGGCTTGGTTACGCGCGCCATCTCGCGCAGGCCCGCCTCGAAGTCGTGGACGTTGCGCAGCCCGTACGAGATCGTCACCGCGTCGAAGGTGTCGTCTGCAAACGGTAGGTGCATGGCGTCGCCCACAACTTTGGGCACGTCGCGGTCGCGGCCGGCGGCCAGCATGCCCTGGGAGAAATCGCAGGCCACGACCCAGGCGCCTGACTTGGCCAGCTCCACGGTGGACACGGCTGTGCCGGCCGCGAGGTCCAGCACCAGCTCCCCCGGCTTGAGTCCGAGCCGCTCGCGGGTGCGCCGGCGCCAGTACTTGTCGCGGCCGAACGAGAGCACGGTGTTCGTGGTGTCGTAGTTCTTGCCCACGTCGTCGAACATCCCGGCGACGTCGAAGGGCTTCTTGTCCAGATCCGCCTTGGCCATACGGAGGCAGTTTACGCGCGACGCTTCCGTGCGCGCGCCGGAGCCCACCGCGGCAGGGCCATGTCCCGGCCGAAGATGCGCACCACGTTGCGCTCGTACGCCCCCAAGACCTCGTCGTAGTAGCCCAGCAGCTGGTCGCCGAGGGCGGCCCAGGTCTTGTCCGCCACGGACTCGCGCGCGGTGGCCTGCAAGCCGGCGTGGCGCGCGTCGTCCAGCACCCACCGCGCCGCGTCGGGCAGCTCGTCTTCGAAGGTGTCCACCTCCAACAGCAGGCCGTTGTCGCCGTGGGCGATCAGGTCGATGGGACCGCCCGCGCGCGGACCGATGGTGGGCACACCCGACGCTTGCGCCTCCTGGATGGCCTGGCAAAACGTCTCAAACTCGCCGGTGTGCACGAACAGGTCCAAAGACGCATACGCGCGGGCCAGCTCCTCGCCGCCCAGTGCTCCGGTGAACACGGCGGACGGCAGCACCTCGGCAAGCTCGTCCCGCTCCGGCCCGTCGCCGACGACCACGAGTTGGACCGAAGGGTCGTCGATAAGCGGGGCGAGGCGATGCACCGACTTCTCCGCGGCGAGGCGGCCGACGAAGCCCACGATCTTCTTGGTGCCGGTGGGGTCCCACGCCCGGCGCAGCACGTCTGAGCGCTTGGCGGGGTTGAACAGCTCCGTGTCCACGCCGCGGCCCCAGTGGCGCACGTTGTTGACGCCGTGGGATTCAAGCTCGCGGATGTAGGTCGAGGACGGCGCCAGCGTCATCTCGCTCATGTTGTGGATCGTGCGCGTCCAATCCCACGCCAAGTTGGCCACCATGGGCAGGTGGTACTTGGTGGCAAAGCCCGCCACGTCCGTCTGGTACAGCGCCACCGCCGGCACACCGAGCTGGCGCGCGGCGAACGCGCCAGCCCCGCCGAGCACGAACGGGCTGGCCAGGTGGATGATGTCCGGCTTGAACTCGTTCAACGCCGCTGCGACCGTGGTGGTGGGCACGCCAACGGGCAGGGAATCCACCAGGGGGACCATGACGGTGGGCACACGCACGATCTCGAAACCGAGGTAGTCCGGGATCTCGTCCTGGAAGTCGCGCGCGCCCGGCGCGACCACCATCGCCTCGTGCCCTTTGCGCTTGAGGTGCTCCAGGACGCGCAGCACTGAATTGGTCACGCCGTTGACGTTTGGCAGGAAGGACTCCGCCACGATTCCCACTCGCATAGCCACGCACTCTCCCATTGCTAACCAAACTCGCCGTCAATTTTGGTTGAACCGGACATGAACTTTCTACCCCTCGGGCACCCACCGCTCGACCGCGAACCAACCCGCGGCCGCCACAAGCGTTGATACCACCCACACCGACAGGGCCGGCTTGAGCGCCAGCGCCCAGCCGCGGCCCTCCACCTTGACCAGGTCCGGGTCGGACTTGGCGTAGGTCACCCACACCTGCTGCCCCTCCCCCAGGCCCGTGGGGTACAGCAGCCCACGCGGCGGGGAGACGAGCTGGCCGTCCTCAGTCTGATACTCCACAAACGTGCGCATGCGCCCCGCTTCTGTCACGGTGGCGGTGCCGCGCCCGGGATCGGCGTGAATGCGGGCGTCGTTGAGCGCGGGCCCCCCGACCATGGCCACGCACCCCAGCGTGGCAAACACATAAAGCGCCAGGACCACCTGGTGCGCGCGGCGGCGCCACCTCATCGGTTCAGGCGGGCCGCCAGCGCGCGCCTAGTGGTGCGGGTGGTGGCGGCTTCCACGACGGTGATCGGGTTCGGCTGCGCCTCCAGCTCCAGCAGCACCTGGTGCAGCTCGGCGAGGGTGTCCGCGCGCCGGTAGTCGGCGCCGTAGGCCTGCGCAAGCTTCTCCACGTCCGTTCCGTGCGGCGTGCCGAACGCCCGCTCGAACGCGCCCCGGAGGTGATCCGCGCCCGGCTCGAGGCCCTCGAAGATGCCGCCGCCGTCGTCGTTGGCCACCACGATGGTGAGGTTGCCCGGTCGCGGCTCGCCCGCGCCGATGAGCAGGCCGTTGACGTCGTGGAGGAATGTGAGGTCCCCCATGAGCGCCAGTGTGCGCGGGGCGCGGATCTCGTCGGGGCGCAGCTGCTGGGTGGCAAGGGCGACGCCGACCGCTTGGGAGACGGTGCCGTCGATGCCGGCGGCGCCGCGGGCGGCGTAGGTGGACACGCCGTCGAACGGCATGCCCACAAAGGAGGCGTCGCGCACCGGGTTGGACGAGCCCAGCACCAGCGTGTCGCCCACCGCAAGGGTGTCGCACACTGCGGCGGCGACGTGCAGGCCGGTGAAGCCGAACTCCTCCTCGGCCAACGCGGCGCGCACGGTCTCCGCGCCGACCTCGCCGGCGGCCTCGCAGATTTTCAGCCACGTGTCCGTGGGTTGGCCGGTGGCGTTGACGCGCGAGCCGCGCCTGTCCGGCTGCCCGGTGAACGTGCCCGTGCGGGAGATGCCGATGACCTCGATGTCCGGGTCCGCCAGCAGCGCCATCACGTCACGGTGCAGCGTCGGGTGCCCCACCACGATGACCTGCTCCGGTTTGGTGGTGGCGGCGAAGTCGCCCCCGTCGTGGGAGATGGCCACCTCGGACTGCGCGAAGAAGCGCGCGGCCAACGGGTGCACCTGGTGGAAGGGTGTCGGTGCGGTGGGCTCAGCGATCGTGGGCACGTGCTCCAGGCCCGGCACCTCCCAGGCCTCGTCGCCGGCGATGACCAGCGTGTCGCGGGTCAGATCGAGGTCGACCGCGCCGTGGTCGTTGGCTCCTCCGATGCCCCCGGCAGCCGAGCTTGCGAGGCTGCCGGGGCCGACCCGCCGCGGGGCGCCCACGGGCTCCGGCAGCGCGGCCGGCACGAGCGGGGTGTCCAGCGCCACGTTGATGTGCACCTGGGGGTCGGTGAAGCGCACCGCGTGGACGTCGTCAAGCGTTGCGACCTGCTGCGTTTCGGCGTAGCGGCCGAAGATCCCCTGCTGCCAAATGGTCTGGCTCGCACCCGTGCCCACGAGGCGCTCCGGGCGGTCCGCGCTGATCACGGCGATCGGCGTGTGCGACATGTGCGCCTCGATGACGGCCGGGTAGGCGTTGGCCACTGCGGTGCCGGAGGTCATCACCACACCGACGTGCCGGCGCTGCACGCGGGCGAGGCCGAGGGCGGTAAAGGCGGCGGAGCGCTCGTCGATACGCATATGCACGCGCACGTCCTGCCTGGCAAGCAGCGCGTACGCCAGCGGCGAGTTACGCGAGCCCGGGCTCATGACCACATCGGTGCAATGCTTGGCCACGAGCTCCGCCACCGCCGCCGCTATCTCCATCGCTGCCATCTACTGCTCCTGTTGGATTGCGTCCGCGCCTTCGCGGAGCTGATCGAAGATGTCGCGGGCGTTTTCCCGGATCTCGCGCTCGATGTCGCTCGGGTCCGGGGCCGGCTCGTCCGGCGCGAGGGTTGCCGTGGGGTTGTCGCGGTCGCCAAAAATCGACGGCAGCTTCGTAGTGGTCGACGTCGTGGTCGCCGTGGTGGTCTGGGTGACCGTGCTGGTCTCCGTCACCGGCGGTTTGTCAGCTTCGGCTGCGGCGCCGCGCCACAGGAAAAACAGCACGAGAGCCGAGAGAAAGCTCAGCGCGGCGACGACACCGAGGGCGATCGCGCCTGCAGACGAGCCCTTCGGCTCCGGCTCGTAGTACGGCTCCTGGTAGGGCTGCTCGTACGCCGGCTGGGCGTATTGCTGCTGGTTTTGGGACTGGTCCGGGAAGTACTGCTTGGGGCGCTCGGGCCGCGGCGGTTCGGAGCCCTGCGCGCCGTACTGTCTCGTCTCGTTATCCATGCGCAACAGACTAGCGCGCGGCCGCGGCGGCTCCTACAGCACGAGGCCGAAGACCGGCACGGCGATGAAGTAGGTGGCCAGGGTGATCAGCACCAGCGCGATGATGTTGAGCCAGATGCCGCCCTTGATCATCTCGCTCATGGTGACGTAGCCCGAGGAGTATGCAATCGCGTTCGGCGGGGTCGCCACCGGCAGCATGAAGGCGCAGGTGGCGGCGAGCGCGACGGGGATGGCGAGCAGCATGACGTTCATCTCCGTGGCGTCGGTCAGCCCGATGCCCACGGCGACGCCGCCCATGATGGGCAGGAAGGTCGCCGCGGTGGCGGTGTTGGACGTCAGCTCCGTGAGCAGCAGCACCAGCGCGGCCACGGCGAAGATGAGCAGGATCATGGGCAGGGAGGACAGGCCCTTCGCCTTCTCGCCGATCCACAGCGACAGGCCGGTGGAGGTGAACATGGCGGACAGGGACAGGCCGCCGCCGAAGAGCAGCAGGACGTCCCACGGCATCTCGTTGGCCGTCTCCCAGTCCAGCAGCCGCTTGCCGTTGGCTGCGCCCGGCACGATGAACATGAGCAGGCCGGCGATGATGCCCACGATGGCGTCGTCGTACGGGAAGTCCCAGCCGAAGTTGCTGCGGCCCAGCGGGATGAAGATCCAGGCAAGCGCCGCGACAAGGAAGATGAGGCCGACGGCGATCTGCGGGAAGGTCCAGCCGCCGAGCTTCTTCAGCTCGTCGTTGATCAGCTCTTTGCCGCCCGGGATACGGTCGATCTCCGGCGCGAACACCATGACGAGCACCCACCACGCCACGAACGTGAACACGACGGCCACCGGCATGCCCACCAGCATCCACTCGCCGAAGCCGATGGTGATCCCGTGCGCCTCTTCCATGTAGCCCTTGAGCAGCGCGTTCGGCGGGGTGCCAATCAGGGTGCCCAGCGAGCCAATGGAGGCGGAGTACGCGATGCCCAGCATGAGCGCGGTGGCGAAGCGCTTCTGGTTGGCCATGCCCCCGACGGTGTCCGCGGTGAGCATGAGCACCGAGGTGCCGATGGGCAGCATCACCACGGCGGTGGCGGTGTTGGAGACCCACATGGACATAAAGCCGGTGGCCAGCATGAAGCCCAGGATGATGCGCTTGGGCGAGGTACCCACCAGCTTGACCACCACGAGGGCGAGGCGGCGGTGCAGGTTCCACCGCTGCAGGCCCAGGGCCATGAGGAAACCGCCCATGAACAGGAAGATGGTCGCTGAGGCGTAGGGCGAGGACACGTCCTTAAACGGGGCCACGCCGGCGAGCGGGAACACCGCGATCGGGAGCAGGGCGGTGGCGGCCAGGGGGATCGCCTCCGTCATCCACCACGCGGCCATCAAAACGGTGGTGGCGGCCACGATACGCATGGCGTTCTCGGAGTACTCCGCGCCCTCCTTCGCGCCGGCGGACTGCGCCACGGTGTCCGCGGCGTCAGCGGGGAACAAGAAGTACACGAGCACAGCCAGCACGACACCAGCGATGAGGCCGATGCGCTGCCGGCGCCATTCGCTTGGTTCTGGTGCTTTGGCGAGGTCGCCGTCTGAGAGCGCGGCGGATTCGCGGGTTACGGGAGTGGACATGGGCGAAAGGGTAGCCGACACCCCCGATACCCACATCCACCGAGGCGTCTATACCCGGGTTTGGGGGTCTCGCTCCAGGACTTCTACGCAGGCGCGGACACGGTCGAACCACCAGTCGCGGCGCGCACCCGACGCTCGCAACCCGTGCAGCCTGTCCCGGTCCGGTGTGGTGCGGGTGAGCTCGAGCTGGCCGTTCACAAGCTCGCGCGGTGCCGCGACATCTTCGATGAACAGCCGCTGCGTAGCCAGGCCGGCCGCGCGCGATCCGGTCAGCTTGGCGGCCACAAGCCCCGCGTCCATGCCGACGGCGGTATCCAGGGCGCTGGCCACCGTGACGTCAAGCGCGAGGTCGCGCGCAATCTGCACGAGCCTATCGACGCCACCTAACGGCGCAACCTTGCACACCGCCACATCCGCCGCCTTGAGCTCCGCCACGCGGTATGGGTCGGACGCGCGGCGGATGGACTCGTCCGCCGCGATCGGGGTCGTGGTGCGCCTTCGCACCTCCGCGAGCTCTTCCACCGTGGCGCACGGCTGCTCGATGTACTCCAGCTCGCCCATCGCTTCGGCGGCCTCGACGGCTTGGTCGACGCTCCAGCCGCGGTTGGCGTCCACGCGCAGCGTCGCGTCGGGGCGCAGCCGGCGGACGGCGGTGACGCGCCGGAGGTCGTCGTCAAGCGACTGCGAGGGTTCCGCGACTTTGATCTTGAACGTGGTCACACCGGGGAAACGCGCGAGCACCGGCTCGACGTCCTCAACGGCGGGGATGGTGCCGTTGACCTCCACGGTGCCGTGGGCTTCCGGCAGGCCGGTGAACGCGGCCACAATGCCGGCGCGCAGCCACGCGGCGGACTCCCGCGCGCCGTACTCGACGAAGGGTGAGAACTCGCCCCAGCCGGCGGGGCCGTCGATGAGCAGGGCCTCGCGGGTAGTGATGCCGCGGAATTTCACGGCCATGGGCAGGGCGACAACGTGGGCGCGCTCGAGGATCTCGTCGGCAGAAGGCAGCATGGGGCAAAGTGTAGGCATGAGTTATTCCACCGCCCAGCCGTTCGACCCCAGCCAGTGGCGCGAGGTCGCGGGCTTCGATTTCACCGACATCACCTACCACCGCCACGTGGGCGACACGCGCGCCGACGGCATGGTGCGCATCGCGTTCGACCGCCCCGAGGTGCGCAACGCGTTTCGCCCGCACACCGTGGACGAGCTCTACCAGGCGCTCGACCATGCCCGGCGCGACCCGTCGGTAGGCGTGGTGCTGCTGACCGGCAACGGGCCTTCGCCGAAAGACGGCGGCTGGGCGTTCTGCTCGGGCGGCGACCAGCGCATCCGCGGCCGCTCCGGCTATCAGTACGCCGGCGGCGAGACCGCAGAGACTGTCGACGAGGCCCGTGCGAAGGCCGAGGGCGGGCGCCTGCACATCCTCGAGGTGCAGCGGCTGATCCGCACCATGCCCAAGGTGGTTATCGCGGTGGTGAACGGCTGGGCGGCCGGTGGCGGGCACTCGCTGCACGTGGTGTGCGACATGACCATCGCCTCGCGTGAGGAGGCCCGCTTCAAGCAGACCGACGCGGATGTGGGCTCCTTCGACGCCGGCTACGGCTCCGCCTACCTGGCCAAGATGGTGGGCCAAAAGTTCGCGCGCGAGATCTTCTTCCTCGGCCGCACGTACTCGGCGGAGGAGATGCAGCGCATGGGCGCGGTCAACATCGTCGCTTCGCATGCTGCCTTGGAAGAGGAAGCCATCCAGGTCGCCCGCGAGATCAACGGCAAGTCCCCCACCGCGCAGCGCATGCTGAAGTTCGCGTTCAACCTTGTCGACGACGGCCTCATGGGCCAGCAGGTCTTCGCTGGCGAGGCCACCCGCCTGGCGTACATGACCGACGAGGCCGTCGAGGGCCGCGACTCGTTTCTGGAAAAGCGCCCGCCACGCTGGGACGACTTCCCGTTCTACTACTAGGCACCCGGCGCGGGGTCCGGTGTGCTGGTCCGGCCCGGCGCGCTGGCGGATCTGCTAGTTGTCATTTTCGCGCAACTAGCAGATCCGGTGTGGGGCCCCGCGACAGCCGGCAATTACATGTGTCTCGCATTTCAGGTCTCGTCGCGCACAAAATCCGCGAATCCCGGTGCGGTGAACTCGAGGTAGCCGTGCTGTGGTGCGTCAATAAGCCCTTTGTCCATGAGTGAGCGCCGCGCCATGGACAACTCGTTGGAGCCGCGCCCCATTGCCGCTGCAATGTCCGCACGCTTGACCGGCCCGTCACCGACTTGCGCCATCGCCTGGAGCAGCAGCGCCTCCACGGGCGTCGCCTTCTGCCAGCGGGCCCGGAAAAACGCGCTGCGCATGGCGTCAAAGCCGTCTTTCGCCTCGTCAACCTGGCGCTGCTCGAGGAGCACCCCGGCGCCCGGGTAGCCCGCAGCCTTCCAGACCTCGTCGCCGATGGATTGGATGAAAAACGGGTAGCCGCGGGCTATATCCAACGCTTCGTCCAGCGCAGAGTCATCCCAGCGCACGCCGCGTGCCTCGGCAAGCGACGTCAGCGCCGTGGCCGACTGCTCCGGCGTGAGGTTATACAGCGGTTGGTAGCGGAAGCGCTCCGCGAAGCTCACCGCGTCGGTGATGACGTCTTGCGAGTGGCTCAGTCCGGCGGCATAGGTCGCCATCGCTAGGTCCTGCTGCTCGGACTGCATGTGTTGCCACGCGTAGGCGTATGCGCGGATGCCGTCCGGGTCCGCGCTTTGGATCTCGTCGACGAACACGATCAGGCCGCGCTCTCGTGCCATCGCGGCCCGCCCCGCCGCACTGAGCAGTTGTTGCAGGTGATTCGCCGGGGTGGACCGGCGCGGCGCACGCCCGGATCCGACTGCTTCCACCGTGAGTCCGCCGATATCGATCCTGACAGAAGCGATGACCTTCCGAAGTGTGTCCGCGATATCGTCGTGCCACGAGTGGGAAAGGTGTTCCAGCGCCTCGACGAGCGATTGCAGGAGCGGCCCGTCGCCTGCGGTGACCCAGAGCGTTGCGAACCCTTGCCGGTCCGCCTCCGCCTGGGCTGCGCGCAGCAGGCTCGTTTTGCCCACTCCCCTGGGCCCGACGAACACTTCGAGCTGGCCGCTGAGTTGCGGCTCGACCATCATGAACGCGAGGTCACGCTTGATGTCGGTCAGAACCGCGTCGCGACCGAATACTTCGGTGGTGACGCGTCCGGGGGTATAAGGGCTGGGCTGCACACCCCCTTTATACATCTTTATGAATCGCCCAATCATAAAGAACCATAAGGGTTGCTAGCCTTGTGCGACGTGAGCAACCTCCTCGAACTTCTCCCCGTCGACCCCGCGAACCCGCTGGCCGTAATGCCCGCGCTCGAGGAGGCGCTGACCGGCCAGCGCACGTTATTGCCCGTGCCGGCGAACGATCCGGCGCGCACGAACCTGCTGCGTAACACTCTCAAACCCGGCGCGCCCATCGACGACGACATCGCCCTAGTCGTGTCCACCTCCGGCTCCACCGGCACACCCAAGGGCGCGATGCTCACCCCGGCGAACCTGATCTCCAGCGCGGACGCCACCCACCAGGCGCTCGGCGGCGAGGGCCAGTGGCTGCTGGCTATGCCCGCCGCCTACATCGCGGGGATCCAGGTGCTGGTGCGCAGCATGGTCGCTGGCGTCGAGCCCGCGTTCGTTGACCTCTCCCACGGCTTCAACGTGGCCGAATTCGCCGCCCGCGCCCACGAGTTGGCGCAGACCGGCGAGCGCACCTACACCGCGCTGACCCCGATGCAGCTGGCCAAGGCCACCTCCACGCTGCAAGGCATCGACGCGCTGCGCGCCTTCGATGCGGTGCTTGTCGGCGGCGCGGCCACCAACCCGCGCCTGCTCGAATCGGCGGCGAAGCTGCGCATCAACGTGGTCACCACCTACGGCTCCTCCGAAACCTCTGGCGGCTGCGTGTACAACGGCCGCCCCATCGCCGGCGCCCGCGTGAAAATCGTCGACGGCCGCATCCACCTCGGCGGCCCCATGGTCGCTCGCGGCTACCACCGGCTGGACTCCCCCGACCTCACCGACGGCTGGTTCCGCACCTCCGACGCCGGCTCGCTTGAGGGCGGCGCGCTCACCGTCCTGGGCCGCACCGACAACGTCATCTCCTCCGGCGGCTTCAAACTCCATCCCGAGGTGCTGGAAGCGGAGCTTTTGCTTATCGACGGCGTCACCGCAACCTGCGTCATCGGCAAGGAAGACGACCGCCTGGGCCAGCGCATCTGCGCCGCCTACACCGGCTCGGCCTCAGTGCCCGACGTTCTGGACGCCCTCGCCGACGCGGAGGACGCCGGCCGCATCGCGCACTGGCAGATCCCGAAAGAACTCAAGGTGGTGGCGGCGCTGCCGCAGCTCGGCCCGGGCAAGGTGGACCGCGCGGCGGTCAAGGAGCTGTTTTAGAGCGGCTGTACCCTACCCGCCGCTAACTCCGACGCCCGCTGGTACGACACCCCGAGCACCTGTCCCATCTCGCGGAGCGTGAACCCCTCGTCCTTCAACTTGCGTGCCAGCGCAGACCTCGCCGCCGCCGCATCATCTAATGCGACTTTCGCCTTGGCGCCGAGATCGTCGGCACGCTTACGCAACGTCTCCACCTCGGCCGGAAGGATGGGCACGACCTCGATCCCAAACTCGTCCGGTTTGAAGCCGGATTGGAATGCGATTGCCTCTGTAACTTCATCCTCCGCCCGGTCGAGCCTCCGAGTCTGTGAAACCACTCCCAGTTCGCCACACTCCAGGACCCACGCGCCGCTCGCCCCACGCTCTGCAGTCACCGTGAACATCTTCATCGCAACCACCCTTTTCCTAATTCGTTTTGGAACTGGTCAAAGAATTCCCGCGCCGCAAGATCGTCTATTTCGTTATGTCTACCCAGCGTCTTAGTAGTATCCCCAACCCGGTACGCGTCGTGGCGAGTGAGGCGTATTTCTTCAAACTCCAATCCGCGCCTGCGCGCTGCCGCCCGCAGCTTCTTAATTACTGCATAGCGCTTCATAGTTCAACCCCCTCCAGCGGTCAAATGTCAACCCGAAATTGACAAGGCTTCTCCCCTTTCCCGTTAGACGCAGCACACCTGCCCTCGGTTCCAGAGAGCTGTTGCCTCTGGAGGCCCCCGAACACCCGTCCGACAAAAACACCCCGCACGTCGACCAATGGCCTAATCTGCTGATCCGACAACTAAGGGCAACGTACGTTGCCGCAGAGAGCAAGGAGCCACGATGGACCCGCAGCCCGGGCACCCGAACCACACCAACCACCACGCTGGTTTCGCGGTGGTGGACCTAGAAACAACAGGTGTGATGCTGCACGACCGCATCGTAGAAATCGGCGTGGTGTTGCTCCGGCCGGATCTCACCGTAGAGCGAACGTGGGAGACATTGATCCAGCCTGAGCGCGACATTCCGAATAGTTACATCCACAAGATCACCGCTACCGACGTCGTCGATGCTCCCGCGTTCCGCGACGTCGCGGCGTACCTCGGTTCTCTGCTGCACGGGCGCGCACTGGTGGCGCACAATGCGCCGTTCGAGCGCCGCTTTCTCACTCACGAGTTTGAGCGGGCCAAGGCGGAGAACGGTCTCACGCAATTGTGGGTGGACACGATGACACTGTCTAACCAGCACCTCGGCGTGAAGAAGCTTGAGCAGGCACTCGCCGTTGCGCAGATCCACAATCCCCTCGCCCACTCCGCGCTGGCGGATGCGCAGGCCACCGCAGAGTTGTTGCGGTACTTCCGCGCGTGCCACGACGTGGCACTCACGGGTTTTCCCACCGCTGTCTTCCTTGCGCCCGCAGCGGAACCACGCATACTTCCGAGGGGCACCTCTTCCGGGTGGTCCGGTCAGCTTTCCCGCACTCTTCCCGCCACCGGCACGAAGGATGAGGAGGCGTATCGTGCCGAGTTAACCTGCGCGCTGGTCGATCGCCATATCTCACGAACTGAGATGCGCCAGCTGGAGCAAGCTGCGATCGCTTCGGGCCTAGACGCGGACGACGTCGATGCAATCAACGAGGAGTTCACGCGTCAGCTTGTCGTCGAGGCCTGGTCCGACGGCGTCATCACTGCAGAAGAACGCACCGAGCTTCTTGCTGTTGCGGACGCGCTGAGCGTGGATCCCGCGCTCATGCATTCGCTTCTCGACGAGCCGCAGGCCGGCACCGCCCCCGGCCAGTTCACGCTCCACCCAGGCGACCGAATTGCCCTCACCGGCGCGATGGATATTGCTCGCGACGTTTGGGTACAACGCGCCACCGCCGCGGGCTTGGAGGTTGGCGACGTCACCCGCAAGTGTGTGTTGCTAGTGGCTGCCAACCCGGACTCCATGAGCGGCAAGGCGCAAAAGGCACGCAAATACGGCATCCCCGTCGTCGGTGAGACGAAGTTCGCGCAGTTACTCGGCACGATCGATAATGAGCCTGTTTCGGAGCAGCCCGCAGCGTCGGAGCTACTGGCAGATTCTGCCAGGATTGAACTACCCGAACAGTTCTCCTGGCTTTCGCCCGAGCACGTTTCCACGACGGGCGCACCCTCGTCGCAAATCGCAGCGGCCTGGATCGCGCTGCATCCGACGCGCCCCCTTCACGAAATGGCCGAGAACCTCAAGCCCCACCACGTCCCCGAAGCCACTGGAAGAGGCATCGACCGCTACCTAGCGGTGTGGAGCTTAGAGCACCCCGAGATGCTGCGAGTCAGCGCCAACGACCTACTCCAGCTTGCTGGGGTCGGACCGAAGCGCCGCAGCCAACTGGTGGAGATGGTCGTTGACCTCGCCGTCGACGGGGTTCCTGAGGGTCCTGCTCAACAAACGGGTGCAGCCAAAGCAGCCGCGGCCGAGACACAACCGGTTTTGGGTCAACGCCAGGCTTCGACAGCCAGCCTCCCCGAAGTCGAACCTCCGGCACCGGCACCTTCTGACCCAACCCCGGAAGAACTCCTCGCCGCCGCAAGCGCCCCGCGGTACACCCCAGTGCCGGTGCCGTCGTCTCTAAGCGTCCCAGCCCTGACGGACCCGGCTCCCGCGCCCGTGAAACGCCCAAAGGCTACCAAGGTGTTCAAGTGGTCCGCGGTTCTCGGCATGCTGTGTTTTTTCCTGTTCGGCCTGTGCATCGAAACCTTCGACCCGGACGCTGAGTCCCTCCCCGCCGGGGTCTTCGCGCTCGGCGCCTTCTTCGGAGGCCTGACCGCTGCGATTTCTGGAGTGCTGGCACTGTTTAACCTCCTCCGGGGAAAGTAGCCGGACCAGGGCACTCACCGGTGGCCAGACGCGATTCGTAGAAGTTGACAATCCTGCCAAATGGCAGCCGCAAAACCCGAGGTCAGATTTTTGGTCCGTCAAGTTTTACGAACTGCACGCTGAACAGCCGTCAGCCGCTGCCCTATCGGGCGGGCAACCGAAGGCTCGTCGATAAGCAATAGCTCGGAAAGCACAACCGTGTAATTCGTGCCACAATGCGGAGGCGTGAGGCTTGAGAAGCTACGCTCCCGCAAACCGTCCACGAATCCGAAGTACGCGACCTCCCCCTCCACCACCCACTACCGCGGCACATCGCCGGCGCGCATGCAGGCGACGCTGTTCCGAAATAAGCAGCGCAGGCCGGTGGCATCAACGCTGTAGGGCTCAGTCGAGCAGCTCGGCGACGAGCGACTGCACCCGCTGGTCAATGTCGTCGCGCACTAGACGCATGCGTTCCATCCCCTCGATGCCGCGTTTCGAGGGCTCGTCCGTGAGCCAACGTTCGAACTTCCGGCCTTCCGGTATGTCCAGCTGCGCGTCTGCGCCCAGCACCACCACACGGTCAGCGGTTGAGAGCAACTGCCTATCGACGCCCTTCGGCCTCCCACCCGACATATCCGCACCAACCTCCGCGATGGCCTGCACAGATTCTTGGTTCAACGCCGTGCCGGGGTTGGTGCCTGCGGAGTGGATCTCGAGGCGATCGCCGGCGTGTTTTTCCGCGAGTGCCGCGGCCATCTGCGACTTGCCGCCGTTGCTGACGCAGATAAATATGACGCTGGGTTTCATGGTTAGCTCCTTAAGGTAGGCAGAGTGGGGTCGGCCGGGAAGATGCGCGGGCCGAGTGCGCGCATGACGTAGACCAAGCCAACAAGCACAGGAATCTCAATGAGCGGGCCGATCGTGCCCGCCAGCGCCTGGGCCGATGTAGCGCCGAAGGTGCCGATGGCCACCGCGATGGCGAGCTCGAAGTTGTTGCCGGCGGCGGTGAATGCCACGGATGCGGACTGCGCGTAATTCATACCGGACAACTTCGCCACCGCGAGGGCCACGGCGAACATGCCCACGAAGTAGCACAGCAGCGGAAGCGCCACCGTGGCCACGGTCCAGGGCTTCGACAGGATCTGGTCGCCCTGCAGCGAAAACAACAGCACGATCGTGTACAGCAGGCCAATTAGGGCCAGCGGCGAAATCTTGGGCAGGAACGTGTTCTCGTACCAATCACGGCCCTTGGTGCGCTCGCCGATGATGCGGGAGAGTAACCCGGCAAGCAGGGGGATACCAAGGAACACCAGCACGGAAGACACGATGGCCCAGAAGGAGAACTCCACCGAGGTGGTCTCTAAGCCCAGCCATCCGGGCAGGATCTGCAGGTAGAACCAACCCAGCACGCCGAACATGAGCACCTGGAACACGGAGTTGATGGCCACCAGCACCGCGGTGGCCTCCCGGTCCGCGCAGGCCAAATCCGACCACACCAGCACCATGGCGATGCAGCGCGCCAGCCCGACGATGATTAAGCCGGTGCGCAGCTCGGGCTCGCTGGGCAGGAAGATCCAGGCGAGCGCGAACATGAACGCGGGGCCGACAATCCAGTTGAGCACGATGGACACGGCCATGAGCCGTTTGTCGGTGGCGATCTCGCGGGTCTTGTCGTAGCGCACCTTGGCCAGGGGCGGGTACATCATCACCAGCAGGCCGAGCGCGATCGGCAGCGAGATCCCGCCGACCTCCAGGCGCTCGAGCGCAGGCGCGAGGCCGGGCACTGCGCGGCCGAGGGCAAGGCCCGCCGCCATGGCGAGCATGATCCACACCGGTAGGAAGCGGTCAAGAAATGACATGCGCTCTACTGGCTGAGCTGTTGTGTCTTCCATCTGGAATCCTTATCTATTGACAGCAATCAACGCGAACACTAAACATCACATTTATCACTGTCAATATGACAAGGTAAGAAGCATGAAAGATCACGTCGCCACCACAGTAAACACTGGCCCCGAATGCTGCTCGCTGGGCTCCGGCTTGCTCTCCACAGACGACGCGACGCGCTACGCGGCCCTGTTCAAAGTTCTGTCGGACCCGGGCCGGCTGCAACTACTCTCCTGGCTCGCCGAAGAGGGCTGCGAGCCGATGAGCGTGAGCGAACTGACGCAACGCTCTGGGCTAAGCCAACCGACGGTGTCCCATCACCTCAAAAAACTGACCGAGGCCGGCCTCCTGGAAAAGAGCCGCCTGGGCAGGTCAGTCCTCCACCGGCTGCGCCCGGAGCTCTTCGCGGAACTTCGCGCCGTGCTGCAGATGGACTGAGACTCACGGGCGCAGACCTCCCTACTCCGCGGCGCGCAGCTTGGCCACGTCTTCGGCCGAATATGTCGCGGCGATTTGCGCGTCGTTGCCGCCGGAGAGGTTCACGCGCGACAGCCGCACCCGCTGCGAGCCCGGCACCAGCGCGCAGTGGCTCAGCCACGCCTTGCCAGCGCTCAGAGGTGCGGCCCTCCGGCATGTCAAGCGGTGCGTCCGCACTCAGCACCACCACACGGTCCGCAAGGAGCCTTTGCTTGTCGACGCCCTTCGGCACCCCCCCGACATATCCGCACTCACCTCAGCGATAGCTTGGACCGACTCCTAATTTAGTTTCATACCGGGGTTGGGGCCGGCGGACTGGATGTCCAGCTCGTCGCCGCTGCTGAACCACCCCAGCTCGCCGAATGTGAGCACCTGGAGCACCGAGTTGATAGCCACCGGCACGGCGACAGCCTCCCCCTATCCGCACACGCCAGGTCCGACCGCACCGCCGACAGGCGCTTTACTGGCTGAGAGGTTCGGTCGTGGAAATACTGTCGCCATCCCCTACTGCTGGGAAAAACGCTCTAAGTCGTCCGGCGCACCCGCCATCACAATCAAGTTCGACGGGGAAAGCTCCTGGCCCGGGACAAACGGCTGCCACTCGCCGTTGCTGTTGCGCACGGAGACCACCTGCACGCGGTACTCGTCCCACAACTTCTCCGCGTCGCAGGGCCTCGAAAGCAGGACGCGCGGCGGGACCATTTTGATCACGCCGTAGTTCTCCGCGAGCTCGGCGAAATCCTGGAAACGCCCGCCGAGCAGGTGAGCGACGCGGCGGCCGGTGTCGTGCTCCGGGCGCACCACATGGTGCACACCGAGGCGCTGCAAGATGCGGGCGTGGGAGTCGGAGTCGGCCTTGGCCCAAATGTCGGGCACACCCAGGTCCACCAGGTTGGAGGCGGTCAGGATTGATGCCTCCAGTGCGGAACCGATGCCGAGCACCGTGCGTTTGACCTCCTCGATGCCGAGCTGGCGCAGTGCTTCGGGGTCGGTGGTGTCGGCGACGGTGGCGTCGGTAAGCAATGGCGCATGTTCACGCACAAGCCGCTCATCGGCGTCGATGCCAAGCACCTCCACGCCGTAGCGGGTGAGTTCTTGGGCGATCGCGCCGCCGAAACGGCCGAGGCCGATCACCACCACGGGTGGGATGTTGAACCGTTGGGAGCGTGAGCGGCGGGGAAAGTTAGCCAATGAAGGGCCTTTCAGTGGGGTAGTCGAACCTGCGGGAGACGGTGCGCAGCGCCAGCGCCGCGACGAGGGTGAACGGGCCGATGCGCCCCGCGTACATCAACAGGCACAGCACCAGCTGGGACGGAGTGCTCAAACCGGCGGTGATGCCGGTGGACAGCCCGGTGGTGGCGAACGCTGACATCACCTCAAAACTGACCTGGTCGGCCGTGAATTGAGGGTCGAAGAGGCGCAGCGCCGCGACACCGCCGGTGACTGACACCACTCCAGCAGCGGCGACCGTCATGGCCTGGCGCACCACGGTCTTCGGAACGGTGCGGTGGCCGACGTTGGTGTCGTCGCGCCCGCGGAACTCTGCAGCCATAGCCGCTAGCAGCACAATCGCGGTGGTGACCTTGATACCGCCCGCGGTGCCAGCCGAGCCGCCGCCGATAAACATGTAGATGTCCGTGACCATCAGCGTGATCGGGTGGGCGTCGGCATAGTCGATGGAGTTGAAGCCGGCGGTGCGCGGGGTCACGCCGGAGAAGAACGCGTTGAGCCACTTCGCGCCCAGCGGCATGCCAGCGAGAAACCCGCGCCACTCCAGCGCCGCGATGAGCAGCGTGGCGGTGAGCACGAGAACCGCGGTGCCTTTCAGCGTCATGCGGGTGGTGATGGACAGCCGCCGCGAGCTCACCGGCGTCCCGCGCAGCCAGCCACGCAGGCGTTCCCTACCGCGGCGCACCAGCTCGGAGAGCACCGGGTAACCCAGGCCCCCGATCATCAGCGCACCGGCGAGCGGGAGGAGAATCCAGCCGTCGGTGTTGTAGGAGATCAGACTGTCAGGCCGCAGGCCAAAGCCGGCGTTGTTGAACGCCGACACCGCGTGGAATGTTCCCTCCCACGCCGCGCGCGGCACGGACATGCCGTAGACGGTGGTGAAGCGGGCGAAGAGGAGCACAGCCACCGCCGCCTCAAAAAACACCGTGAGCAGCAGCGTGGCAACGAGCGTTCGCCTCACCCCGCCTTCGAAAATCGGCCGCCCTTCAGCCGCGGTGGAGTAGCGTGTGCGCAGCTTCACCCGCCCCGTGAGCAGCATGCCGGTCAAGGACGCGATGCTCATGATACCTAGGCCGCCAACCTGAATCAGGACGAGCACGATGAACTGGCCAAACAGGGTGTAGTGGCTGCCAGTATCGACAACGACGAGACCGGTGAGCGTCGTGGCCGACGTGGCCGTGAAGAAAGCGGCCATCAGTGGCGTCGCGGTGCCGTCAGCGCTGGCAAACGGGAGGGAAAGCAACGCGGTTCCGGCCAGGATCAGCGCGAGAAAGCCCAACGCTGTCAGTTGTGCCGGACCCAACCACCTCGAAGAGGCCGTAGTGTTCACCGGCGCAACGCTACTCCGCGGCGCGGAGCTTTGCCACGTCTTCGGCGGAGTACGTCGCCGCGATCTGCACGTCGTTGCCGCCGGAGAGGTTCACGCGCGACAGGCGCACGCGCTGCGAGCCAGGAACAAGCGGGAAGTTCGCCGAGCGCGCCGACACCTGCTGCACTGGGAACCCGGCGCGCAGCGCGCAGTGGTTCAGCCAGACGTCGTCGGCGCGCGGGGTGAGGTCCAAAAACTCGGTGCCGCGACCTGCCACATAGCGCACCATCTCGCGCGGGTAGCGCACCCCGTCCACGCCGGTGGCGAAGTTCAGGTGGGACGGCTGGGACGACCGCACAGGCCGCCACTTCTTATACGGTGCGATGCCGTTCGCGTCCAGCACGATTCTGTGGGCGCGGTAGGCGGTGATGGTGGTGTCCGAAGGGGCGTCGATAAGCTTCTGCGCGAAGGTGCGCGGGTAGAGCACGTCGTCGTCGACCGTGATGACGTTGCGGTCCGGGAATTTCTGGAACGTGCCGTAATACTTGGTGTGTGGGCCAAGACCGCCCGGGGATTCGTGGACCTGGAGGCCGCGCTCCGCCAGACCCTGCAGCGCGTCGGGCCAGCGGGCGTGGAAATCTACCGGGTCCAGCCACAGGTGCACCGGCAGGCGCGCGGTGCCCACGAGCAACGAGGCGATCGCCGCAGCGGCCGACTTTAAGCGGGTGCCGTGCGTGGTCAGGGAAATGACGGTGTCGCCCTCCTCCGGGAACCTGTTGCCGGAGGTGCGCGCGGCGTTGAGCAGGACCGGCAACCGCACAAATGCGCCGGTAGCCGTAATCCCCTGGCGCACGGCGTAGTCAATCCACATGGCGATTAACCCTAGCCCACACCTCGGGGAGGGGGCATGATGGAGGCCATGAATCAGACCGCCACTCAGACTGCCACGCTCCGCGACTGGTGGGAGGCCGCCCGCCCCCACACCTGGCCCAACGCTTTCGCCCCCGTCATCGCCGGCACCGGCGTGGCGGCGCTGTACTTCCAGGCCCACCCCGGCCGCGCGGTCCTTGCACTGCTGGTGGCGTGGGCGCTGATCATCGGTGTGAACTACGCCAACGACTACTCCGACGGCATCCGCGGCACTGACGACGACCGCACCGGCCCGACACGCCTGACCGGCTCCGGGCTGGCCAAGCCGGAGCACGTGAAGCTGGCCGCGTTCATCGCGTTTGGCGCCGCCGCGGTCTTTGGCGTGGTGCTGTCCGCCATGGCGGGAGCGATGTGGCTCGTGATCGTGGGCGCGCTGTGCATCGCGGCGGCCTGGTTCTACACCGGCGGCGACAGCCCGTACGGCTACTCCGGTTTGGGCGAGGTGTCCGTGTTCATCTTCTTCGGCCTCGTGGCAGTGATGGGTACCGAGTACACCCAGTCCGGTCACGTGTCGTGGGAGGGCTTCCTGTGCGCGCTGGCCATCGGTGCGATCTCGGCGTCGGTGAACCTGGCCAACAACATCCGTGACATCCCCACCGACGCCGCCGCGGGCAAGCGCACGCTTGCCGTACGGCTTGGCGACGACCGCTCACGCACCCTTTTCTGCGTCTTGACCCTCTTCCCCTTCTTTATTTCCCTGGTGCTGGCAATGACCACCGTCGCCTCGCTGGCGGCACTGGTGGCGCTGCCGCTCGCGGTGGCGTCGGTGCTGAAGGTGCGCGGCGGGGCCTCCGGGAAGGAGCTCATTCCGGTGCTGGGAATGAACGGCAAGACCATGCTCGCGTGGGCGATTGTGACGGCGGTGGCGTTCGCTTGGTTCGGCTGGGAGTTCTGGGGCGGCGTCGGTGAGGCTGTGCCGTACACGGCGGGGGTGTAATCAGTTGCGCTTTTAGGAATGTGGCAAATAGTTGCCACATTCCGAAAAGCGCAACACCGCAGGGCCCACGGATACACTCAGCTGCATGCTCGACGTCCTCACCGGTTTTGCCATCATCTTCGCCGTCATTGCGGCGGGGTGGTGGCTCGCCCAGAAGGGCGTCATCGGTCCGGGCGAGGAGCGTCTGCAGCTCAACCGCATCGCGTTTTACGTCGCCACGCCGGCGCTGATCTTCTCCTCGGTGGCGGTGTCGGATACGGACGCGTTTTTCTCCCCCGTCATCTTGGTCATCGCCGTGGCCACAGTGGCGACCATGCTGATCTACTGGGCGATCAGCGCGGCGTTTTTCCGCCAGGACGCGGCCGAGACGATGGCGGGGGCGGCGTCTGCCAGCTACTACAACTCCGTCAATATCGGGCTGCCGATTGCCACGTACGTGCTGGGGGATCCCACGTACGTGATCCCCGCCCTCGTGCTGCAGATGGCGGTGCTTTCTCCCATCGTCATCGCGGGGCTGGACAGGAGCGCGAGCGGCGTGTGGAAGTCCGTGGTTGCGGGTCTCACCGCCCCGGTGGTGGTGGCGGCGTTTGCGGGCTTCGCTGTCTCCGCGGCCTCGTGGACCGTGCCGGAGCCGGTGCTGACCCCGCTGAAGATCCTGGGCGGGGCGTCCATCCCGCTGATCTTGATGAGCTTTGGCGCGTCCCTGACCGGTGAGCGCGTGTTGCAGAGCCACCGCGGTCCCACCATTACCGCCACCGCGCTGAAGCTGGTGGGGATGCCGGCGGTGGCGTGGGTCCTCGCAAGCCTCATGCACCTCGACGGCACCGAGACGTACGCCGCGCTCATTCTGTGCGCGCTGCCCACGGCCCAAAACGTGTACAACTACGCGGCGACGTACCGCTCCGGTGAGGTGATCTGCCGCGACACCGTCTTCCTCACCACGTTCTTGGCGCTGCCGGCAATGCTTATTATCGCCGGAATGTTTTAGCGCACCACTTGACGGCATATCGTGCCGTGGTTCACACTTTGACAATGAAGAAGTCCAGGAAGGCAGTCGTTTCGGCGTTATGTCTTGTTGCAGCAGTGTTGGGCGGATGCTCGTCGACAGGCGGGGCGCCCCGGAGTGAGGACGGAGGCGCCACCGCCGGTGGCGTGGACACCCCGCGCTACGTGGTGGCGATGGTCACGCACGGCGCGCCGGGCGACACGTACTGGGACCTCGTGCGCAAGGGCGCGGAGGACGCGGCGAACAAGGACAACATCGAGCTGCGTTACTCCTCGGACCCGCAGGCGCCCAACCAGGCCAACCTTGTGCGCTCGGCCATCGACGCCAACGTGGACGGCATCGCCGTCACCCTCCCCAACGCCGAGGCGATCGGCCCCGTCGCGCGCGACGCCGTGGAGCACGGCATCCCGGTCGTGGGGCTCAACGCCGGAATGACCTCCTACCAGGACTACGGCTTGAGCGGCTTCTTCGGCCAGGACGAAACCGTTGCAGGCCGGGCGGCTGGTGAGCGGCTGAAGGACGAGGGGAAGCAGAAGGCCCTATGCGTGATCCACGAGCAGGGCAACTCCTCGCAGGAGGCCCGCTGCAACGGTGTCCGCGAGGGCCTGGGCGGCGGCGCGGTCGAGCTGCTGTACGTCAACGGCCAGGACCTCACCGCCGTGCAGTCCACCATCGCGTCGAAGCTCTCGCAGGACCCGAGCTTTGATACGGTCTTCGCGCTGCAGGCCCCGGTGGCTATGCGCGCGGTGGAATCCGTCGCCCAGTCAGGCGCGTCGGCTGACGTAGCCACCTTCGATACCAACGCGGAGCTCGTCGGCGCCATCAAGGACGGCCGTGTGGCGTGGGCCGTGGACCAGCAGCCGTACCTGCAGGGCTACCTCGCCGTTGACTCGCTGTGGATTGCAAAGCGTAACGGCGGCACCCTCGGCGGCGGGCGGCCCGTCTACACTGGCCCGAGCTTTGTGGATCAGACCAACGTGGACACCATCGAGGAAGCGGCGAAGGCGGGCATGCGATGAGGGACGACCGCCTCCGCACCCGCACCGGGGCAGCCCGGCTGATCCGGCGCCCCGAGTTTGCCAGCCTGCTCGGCTTCATCGCGATCCTGATCTTCTTCCTCGCCGCCGCGCCGGCGTTTCGCTCGTTCGAGGCCCTAGCCACCACGCTGTACGCCAGCTCCACCCTTGGCATCGTGGCGCTGGCCGTGGGCATGCTCATGATCGGCGGGGAGTTCGACCTCTCGTCCGGCGTGGCCGTGACCACCGCGGCGCTCGCGGCGACGATGCTGAACTACAACCTGCACCTGAACTCCTGGGTGGGCGCGTTCATGGCGCTGGGGATCTCCCTGGCCATTGGGGCGCTCAACGGCTATTTGGTCACGCGCACGGGCATCGATTCGTTCTTGATCACCCTGGCCGCGTTCCTGATGCTGCAAGGGCTCAACCTCGCCGTGACCAAACTTGTCACCGGGCAGGTGGCCACCCCCACCATTGCGGACATGGAAGGCTTCCCGTCGGCACACGCCGTGTTCGCGGGCTCCTTCCACATCGGCGACGTCCGCATTTCCGTCACGGTGCTGTGGTGGATCCTGTTCGTGGCGGTGGCCTCGTTCGTACTGTTCCGCACGAAGTTTGGCGGCTGGATCACGGCTGTCGGCGGCAACGACGAGGCCGCTCGTGCCGTGGGTGTGCCGGTCCGGCGCGTGAAGATCCTGCTGTTCATGGGCGTGGGCTTCGCCGCCTGGTTCGTGGGCATGCACACCCTGTTCGCGTTCGACTCCATCCAGGCCGGCCAGGGCGTGGGCAACGAGTTCCTCTACATCATCGCCGCCGTCATCGGCGGCTGCGCCATGACCGGCGGGCGCGGCACCGCCGTGGGCACCGCCATCGGCGCGCTGATCTTCGGCATGACCAACCAGGGCATCGTATACGCGGGCTGGAACCCGGACTGGTTCAAGTTCTTCCTCGGCGCGACACTGCTGGTGGCGGTGCTGACCAACACCTCCTTCGCCAACTACACCAAGGGGCGCTAAGTGGCTGTCATCGAACTGGAAAACATCACCAAGTCCTACGGCAGCTTCGAGGCGCTGCGCGGCGTGAACCTCACCGTCCGCGAGGGTGAAGTCACCTGCGTGCTCGGCGATAACGGCGCCGGCAAATCCACCCTGATCAAGATCCTGTCCGGTCTGCACGCGCCCACTTCGGGCACCATGCTTATCGACGGCGTTCCGTCCACCCTCTCCTCCCCCCGCGACGCCATCAGCGCCGGCATCGCCACCGTGCATCAGACCCTCGCAATCGTGGACGAGCTCAGCGTCTGGCGCAATTTCTTCCTCGGCCAAGAGCGCACCGGCGCGCTCGGGGTGCTGCGCCAGGCGGAGATGAAGCAGATCTGCACCGACCAACTGCTCGAGATGGGTATTGATATCCCCGACGTGGACGTCGAGGCCGGCAACCTCTCCGGCGGCCAGCGCCAGGTCATTGCCATTGCGCGCGCGGTCTACTTCGGTGCCCGGGTGCTCATCCTCGACGAGCCCACCGCCGCCCTCGGCGTGAAGCAGTCGGGCGCGGTGCTCCGCATGGTGGCCGCCGCCCGCGACCGCGGCATCGCCGTCGTGCTGGTCACCCACAACCCCCACCACGCGTACCTGGTGGGCGACCACTTCACTATTTTGAAACTCGGCCGTCAGGAGCTGGACGCGCCGCGCGCCGAGGTCACGCTGGAAGAGCTCACCCACCAGATGGCCGGGGGCGGCGAGCTCGAGGCGCTCAGCCACGAACTGGGAAGGGACTAGCGCTCAGCCAGCTCCGACTGGATCCAGTCCTTGCGCGCTGCCCGTTGGCGCCCCAGCTCCGCAACCGCCGCGTTCGCCTCGAGACGGCGCCGCTTAAACACGAGCATGGACAGCGGAAACGCCACAAGCAACGCCAGCAACGCGGACATGATCAGCGGCACGGGAGCGCCAATGAGCACCGCGAGGAGCTGGATCACCACTGTCAGCCCGATGAACAGCAGCAGGCGGTCCAGGCCGTAGATGGCCACGGCCTTGCGCGCCCGGGATTTCGCCTCCGAGTCCACCTGCGGGGAAAGTTGCTCAGTCACGGTTGTTTACCCTATCCCGCAGCCAAGTATGTTTAAAACTATGGGAAGGCTGCTACTCCTCGTCCTTATCGTTTTGGCCATCGTGCTGCTCTGGCGCGCGTTCGGCCCCGGTTCCGCCGAGCGCTACGGGTCCATCAAAGGCGGCAGACAGCGCCAAGTGGAGCAAAAGCCCGTGATCAAGGGCCCCGACGACGATGAAGAATTCCTCTGGAACATCGAGAAGAACCGGTTCAAGGAACGCCGCGCACGTGAGGAGGCCGAGCGCAAGCGCCGCGAAGACGAGGAGCGCCGGCGCCGCCGCGGGGAGCTCGACTAGGAGCTCCGGGGCAGCGCCGGATTTGTTCACCGGCTCGTGAACAAATCCGGGAATCTCGTCTACACAACTAGCTAGATGGCGGTGTTTCCCCAGGCCGCCGAGATCCGCCCAGGAATTCATTCACCGCCGCAGGCGCGTGGGGTGAACGACTTTCCCCAACGGCGGCGGGATAACCCTCCGGCCCCTACTTTTCGGTGAACTCCATCTTCAGCCCCAGCGCGTCGGCGACGGCGGCCACCTTCTCCCACCGCACGCCGGCGCCGCCGTGCTCGATGGTGTGCAGGGTGGAGCGCGACACCCCGGCGGCCTCAGCCACGTCCTGCTGGAGGCGGCCGGAGGATCGGCGTCGAGAGGCGATCTGCTCCCCTAGCGCGATGAGGACCGGGTCGTCGCTCGCGGGCTTACCCTGCTTGTTGCGGGGCTTGTGCTGCGCGTCCGTCACCGGGTGGCCTCTTCGGCAAGCACTGCGGGCAGTTTCTCTGACCAGGCCAGGGAGTCGCGGACGCCGTCGACAAGCGAGCGCTCGGCGGACCAGCCCAGCACCTCCCGCGCTTTGTCGGTGCGCGACGCGCAGCCGACTACGTCGCCGGGGCGGGCGGGTCCGGTGCGCACCTCGAGGGGGCTGGCGGTGGCCTCGCCGAACGCGTGGGCCAGCTCGAAGACAGTGGTGCCCTGGCCGGTGCCGAGGTTGATCACCTCGTAGCCGGACGCTTCAACAACGTCATCGAAGCGCTGCAGCACCGACACATGCGCGCGGGCGAGGTCCCAGACGTGGATGTAATCGCGCAGGCCAGACCCGTCGCGGGTGGGCCAATCCACGCCAGTCACGGTAAAGGGCGTGCCGGCGTCGTGGGCCTCGATCATCTTGCCCAGCGCGTGCGTGGGGTGCGGGTGCTGCAGACCCGTGCGCATCTGCGGGTCCGCGCCGATCGGGTTGAAGTAGCGCAGCGCCACCACGCCCATGCGGCCGGTGGCGGCTTCGTCGGCGAGCACCCGCTCCAGCAGCCACTTCGACGCCGCGTAGGGGCTCTGGGGGCCCACCGGGCTGGTCTCGTCCACCATGGTCGAGGAGCCGGGATCGTACATCGACGCCGTGGATGACAGCACGAAACGGCGCACCCCGAAGCGCTCCAGCACCTGCAGCAGCGTGATGGCTTTGCCCACGTTGTTGTCGTAATAGGCCAGCGGCTGCTCGACGGATTCCGGCACGACGATCTTGGCGGCGCAGTGGATCACCGCATCAATGTCCGGGTGGTCTGCAAACACGCGCTCCAGCAGCGTCACGTCCGCGATGTCGCCCTCGTAGCAGTCGAAGCGCTGGCCGAAGACGCGTAGGCCGGTGGAAAAGTCGTCCAGAATCACTGGGGTGATCCCGGCGTCCTGGCAGCACGATGCAATGGTGGACCCGATGTACCCGGCGCCGCCGGTGATAAGCACCTTCATTAGTTCAGCCCCGCGTACGAGTGCAGGCCGGCGATGACGGTGTTGACGTACGTCATGTTAAAGATCGTCATGGCCATGGCGAAGACGTTAATCCAGGCGGCCGCGGTGGACTTCCACCCGGCGGTTGCGCGCGCGTGGAGGTACGCCGCGTAGAGGATCCAGGTGATCATGGAGACGGTCTCCTTGGCGTCCCAGCCCCAGAAACGGCCCCAGGCCACCTCGGCCCAAATCGCGCCGAACACGATGCCGATGCCGAACAGCGGCAGGGTGACCACCGCGGTCTTGTACGCGATCTGATCCAGGGTCTTCGCGTCTGGGAGCGGCCGTGCGATTGCGCCGAACACACCGTGCTCCTGGCCGCGCGGCTGCCACATGCGCAGCAGGTACAGCAGGGCGAAGACGCCGGAGACCAGGCCGATGGACGCGCCGATGGACACCGACGACACGTGCACCGGCAGCCAGTAGGACTGCAGCGCCGGCACCACAGGCGCGGCCTGCATGTGGAAGACGGTGGAGTTCAAAAACATCGCGACGACCATGGGGAACAGCAGCCAAGGCCACACGGTGTACCAGCCCTTGCGCTGGACGACGGTAGCGGCCACGACCATGATCACGGCCGTCATGAACAGGATGTATTCGTATAGGTTGCCCAGCGGGAAGCGGTTTGCGCCCAGGCCGCGGGTGACAAATGCCACGAGGTGCAGTGCCACGCCGACCCAGACGAGCGCCTGCGTCATGCCGGCCCATTTGCGCGCGTTTGCGACCTTCGCGTCGAACTCGGTGCTGTCGGGCGTCTGCTTCTCGACGACCTCCGGCCCCCCAGCGCCCACGAGTACCTTCTGCTCTGCCAGGGCCTCCCGGCGCGCCTCGATGACGCTGTTGACGCGGCCGTAGTAGACGAACGCCATGATCAGCGCCACGATGTAGACGATGAATGCGGTGCGGAAGGTGAGGTCAGACATCTCCGCCATGGTGGTGTCGACAAGCATGGGGCTTAACCTACTCCACTACCTGGCGTCATCCAAGGTCATAGGGGTCAAACTCCCCCGCGTTGTCGCGGTTGTCCGCGTTGTTCGTGCCCAGGATGGCGTCCGCGATGTCGTGGAACTCGCGGCCCCACCCGGCGCGGTCCGTGCGCGCAAGCCCGGCGATCTCAACTTCGGTCATCATTTCGCTCGTGCCCTCCTTTGCATCCCCTACGTCCGAGGTACGAGGACGTAGGCGCACCCAGATGCGGCGGCGCTTGATGGCGAGCGAGCCCGCCAGCGCACCCAGCATGATCGCGGTGGAGATCAGCGCGAGCACCTGCGTCGGGTCGCGGGAGATCTGGTAGTTGGCGTATTCGGCGGCGCCGTCGAAGCGCACTTTCACCTCGCCGTCGCCGGTGTCCACGGTGGTTTCCTCGCCGGGGCTGAGCTGGACACGCTGCACCTTTTCCAGCCGCCCGTCGGCGACTAAGGACTGGTCGAGCACGAACACGTTTTGGGGGCGGCCGGTGTCCAGGCCGGCGTCGCCGACGTAGAGGTCCACGGACATGGCTGGGTCGTCCATCGACGGGAACGCGGACTGCAGCTGGTCACCGTTCGGCCCGCTCCAGCGCGCGGTCGGCGCGAAGTTGCCCTCCACGGCAATCTGGTGTTTACGCCGCTCCTCCAGGTCCGGGTACATGCCGGCGGGCGGGTCGAAGCGCATCACGCCGGAGGACAAGAAGGTGAATACATCGGTGGGCCGAAACTGCACCATCTGCGTGCGGGTCTCGCCGTTCGGCCACGTCAGCGTCACCTGCGGGGCGAAGCCGTGGCCCTGGAGGTAGACGCGGTCGCCGCCTAGGCGCAGCGGGTGGTTGACGGCCAGGGTGGTCGACTTCCACTGGTCCTGCGGCGCGGTCAGGTCGTCGGTGTAGGTGATGTCCGAGGAGAAATTGTTGGCCTGGCCGTTGTTGAGGTAGGTGGCCCGGAAGTTCTGGGATTCGAAGCAGAACTCGGTCAACCCGGTGCCGTCGAAAAGCGGGCCTGCGCGGAAGACGTCGAAGTTGGCCGGGCTGGTGTTGCAGAACACCCGCGACTGTTCCACCGGCACCGCGGACTCGGCTTCCGAGTTGGTCACCACGATGACCTGGCCTTCATAGAACACCATCCGCCCGGCTACGAAGGTGAGGATCATGGCCACGATGCCGATGTGGAAGATCAGGTTCATCAGCTCGCGCGTGTAGCCGCGCTCCGCTGAGAGCGAAAACACGCCCGCGCGGTCCTGTTCCGGCTGGTAGGTGGCGATGTGCCAGCGTTTCAGTTGCTTGCGCAGCTGCTTTTCGACGTCCTCCGGTGTCCCCTCAACCGTGCCTTCCGCGTGGTACGGCATGCGGCCCAGGTACTTGGGTGCGCGGGTGGGGGTGGCGTTGTAGGCACGCCAGTGGTCGATGGAGCGCGGGATGATGCAGCCGATGAGCGAGATCATCAGCAGCGTGACGATGGCCAGGAACCAGGTGGACTCGAAGACGTCGAAAAGCTGGAGCCTGTCGTAGATGGGCCCGGTGGCGGGGTTGGCCTTCAGGTAGTCGTCCACGAGTGACGACGACACCGTGCGCTGCGGCAGGAGCGCGCCCGGGATGGAGGCCAGCGCGAGCAAAAACAGCAGCATGAGCGCAGTGCGCATGCTGGTGAGCCAGTGCCAGGCCTTTCTCAGGGCCCTTTTCAGCCACGTTAGTGCTGTGCGCATCAGATGATCGTCCCTCCGAATCCGACGACGAGCTGGCGCGTCCAGCCGATGAAGCTGTTCCACGCACCGGTGAGCAGCATCAGCCCGACAATGACCATTGCCACGCCACCGGCGATTTGGATGGCGCGGGAGTGGCGGCGCAGCACGTCGATGCCGCGTACCGCCGCCGAGGAGCCCAGAGCCACCAGCAAGAACGGCAATCCCAGGCCGAGGCAGTAGGCGATGACCAGCAGCACCCCGCGCGCGGCCGTCAAGCCCTGGGTGCCGACCGAGACCGAGATGATCGAGGCGAGCGTGGGACCCAGGCAGGGCGTCCACCCCAGGGCGAACACGCCGCCGAGCAGCGGCGCGCCAACGATGGTGGTCCACTTCTTCGGCTGGAAGCGGGTGTCTCGCTGCAGGGCCGGCACCGCACCCATGAACACCACGCCCATGAGGATGGTGACCACCCCGCCGATGCGCATCAGGGTGTCGGCGTTGAGCGCAATCGCGCTGACCGCCCCGAAGACGGTGACGGTGGCCAGCAGGAACACGACGGTGAACCCGGCGATGAACAAGGCGGCGGCACCGGCGACGGCCCAGTGCTTGCGGGAAACGCGCACGCCGCGCTCGTCCATCGTCATCTCCCCGCCGACCACGCCGGTGAGATAGGAGATGTAACCGGGCACGAGCGGAATCACGCACGGCGACGCGAACGAGACAAGCCCGGCGAGCGCGGCCACGAGCAGGCCGATGAGCAGCGGACCGTCTGTGGCAAGGTCTGCGAACCCCACCTACGCCTCCTCCGCCAACCGGTCGGTCACCTCAATGACGTCCTCCGCGGTCACCGCACGCAGGAACACCGCGGCCGGTCGGTGCTGCTTGTCCAGCACGATCGTGGTGGGGATCACGGAGCTAGGCACGCCGCCGAGCTGCGCAGCGGTCTTAAACGGCGGGTCGTAGATGGACGGGTAGGTCACCCCGTTATCCGTGAGAAAGTCCCGGGCGATCTGCGGGTTGGGGTCGCGCACGTTGATGCCCAGCACGGTGCCGTCGCCACGCTCCTGCAGGTGCTCCTGAATCTGCTCCAGGTCGTCCACTTCGGCGCGGCACGGCGCGCACCACTGGCCCCAGGCGTTGAGGACGACGATCTGGCCGTCATAGTCGCTCAGGCTGATGGTCTGGCCTTCGTCCATGAGGGACTCGCCTTCCAGACCAGCCAGCGGCTTGCGCTCTGCTTCGTCGTAGAAGATTTCCGTCTGTCCGCCCGGCGAGTGGAAAGCAAAGTTGCCGCCACTGTCCGAGCCGGAGCAGGCGGCCAGCGTGAGCGCGACCGCGCAAAGCGGTGCGGCGATGAGCTTGCGCATGAAAACCGGCCTTCTATATGTGCTGTGCTGGGGTGGTGTAGGCCCAGTCAACAACATCGCCGCCGTCGAACACAAGTGACGTCACGCTAGCGAGGTCGCAGTTACGGCTGGCGTGTGCGAGCGGTTTTCCCTGCACGTGACGCTGCACCATGACAATCGGCAGCTGGTGGCTTACCAGCACGGCCTCGTGCCCCTCGGCTGTGTCGCGGGCGTCTTCCACAGCGCCCCACATGCGCTGGAAAATCTCCTGGTAGGGCTCGCCCCAGCTCGGCTCCAGTGGGTTGGTCATGTGGCGCCAGCGCACCGGGTTGATCAGCTGGGAGCGCCAGCCCTTGGTGCGCAGCCCCTCGAAGGTGTTACCGGCCTCCAGGATGTCCTCGCGCGTCTGCACCTCGCAGCCCGTGACCTCCGCAATCGGGCGCGCTGTCTCCTGCGCGCGCTCGAGTGGGCTGGCGGCGAGGTAGGTGACGTCGCGGCCGCGGAAGAACTTCGAGGCGGCCACGGCCATGGAGCTGCCGCGCGACGACAGGTGGTAGCCCGGCATGCGCCCGTAGAGGATCTTCTTCGGGTTGTACACCTCCCCGTGGCGCACCAGGTGCACCGTCGTGCGCGCCACCTACGCCTCCGCGGGCTGTGCGGCAGCGGCGGCCTTCGCGGCCGGGCGCAGCGCGTCCTCGATGCGGCCGAAGTCCTCATCCGTCAGCGCGGTTGAGACGAACCAGGTTTCAAAGGCGCTCGGCGGTGCGTACACGCCGTTGTCCAGCAGGGCGTGGAAGAACGGTGCGTACCGGAACGTGTCGGCGGCCTGCATGTCCGCAAAGTTGTGGCCTTCGCCCTCGCCAAACCGGACGGAGAGCATCGTCGCCGCGCGTTGGATGTGGTGGGTCACGCCCTCGGCCGTCAGGGCGTCGTGAAGCAAACGCTCCAGTGTGTCGGCGTTGCGGTTGAGCACGGGGTAAATGTCCTCCGTGGCCAGCTCAAGCGAGGCGAGGCCCGACGCCATCGCCACCGGGTTACCGGAGAGGGTGCCTGCCTGGTAGACGGGGCCGTTGGGGGCCAGGTGCTCCATGATGTCGCGGCGGCCGCCGAACGCGGCGGCGGGCAAGCCGCCGGAGACGACTTTGCCGAAGGTGGTCAGGTCGCCGGCGACGTGGTCCACGCCGTACCAGCCGGCGTAGGAGGTGCGGAAGCCCGTCATCACCTCGTCAATGATCAGCAGGGCGCCGCCCAGGTGCGCAAGCTCCTTAAGCTTGGCGTTGAAGTCGTTCCGGGGCGCCACGGTGCCCATGTTGCCCGCGGCCGCCTCGGTGATTACTGCCGCGATTTCGCCCTCGTTCTCCCGGAAGGCGCGTTCCACCGCAGCGATATCGTTGTACGGCACCACGATCGTGTCCTTCGCCTGCGCGCCCGTGACACCCGGGGAGTCCGGCAGCGCAAACGTGGCGAGGCCGGAGCCTGCGGACGCGAGCAGCGCATCCACGTGGCCGTGGTAGCAACCCTCGAACTTGATGATCTTCGGCCGGCCCGTGAACCCGCGCGCGAGGCGGACGGCGGACATGGTGGCCTCGGTACCGGAGTTGACCATGCGCACCTCCTCCACTGAGGTGCGCTCCACGATGTGCTCGGCGATCCGGATCTCCGCCTCCGTGGGGGCGCCAAAGCTCACGCCATTGTGCAGGGCCTTCTCCACCGCCTCCACGATCTTCGGGTGCGCGTTGCCGTGCACCATCGGGCCCCAGGAGCACACGAGGTCGACGTAGGCGTTGCCGTCCGCGTCGATGAGTTGGGAGCCGTGCGCGCTCTGGATGAAACGGGTCTGTCCGCCCACCGAGCCGAAGCCGCGCACCGGTGAGTTCACGCCGCCGGGGGTAGTTTTCTGCGCCCGCTCAAACAGCTCGCGGGAACGCTCGGTATTTGCTGAAGTCGGCTGTTGCGCAGTCATGGTTGTCTATCCTAGGCCATATGAAAATCGCGTTTTTAGGCCTTGGCCGCATGGGCACTGAGCTCGCCCTCAAGCTCGTCGATGACCACGAACTGACCGTGTGGAACCGCACCACGTCCAAGACCGAACCGCTGGTTGAGCGCGGGGCGTCGGCCGCAGCGACACCCGAGGAGGCGGTCGACGGCGCCGAACTGGCGATCACCTGCCTGTTCGGCCCGGACATCGTCCGTGAGGTGGTGATCGAGCCGGGTCTGATCCCCGACGGCGTGACCTGGGCCGACGCCACCACCATCTCGCCCGCAGACGTCGCCGAGTTCGCCGACGCCGTGCCCGGCTACGTGCACACCCCGGTGGTCGGCTCCCTGCCGCCCGCGCGCGCAGGCAAGCTCGGCGTCTACGTCGGAGGCGCCGATGCTTCTCGACGCCGTTCCGTCGCCAACGTCGTCGCCCCATGGGCCGCCGCCAACCCGGAGCGCCTGAAAGAGGTGGACACCGCCGCCGGGGCCGCCGTGGGCAAGCTGCTTGCCAACCTCGCCTTGGCTGTGACCATCGAGGGGTTCAAGGAAGCGCTGCTGCTGGGCGAGTCCCAGGGAGTGACGCCGGAGCAGGTGGTGGACATGCTTGGCTCCACCGGCCTGGAGTTCATCGTGAACATGAAGTCGCCGTTCCTCCTCGGTGAGCGCTCCACTTCGCCCGGAGATTTCACCGCCGACGCCATTGCCAAGGATGCCCGCTTGATGCTCGCGTCCGCCGACAAGGACCTGCCCGCCGTCTCCGCCGCGCTGGCGTCGCTGGAGCAGCAGCAGGAAGACGGCCGCGGCGACGAGGACTTCTCCACCGTCGTGGTCAACCGGTAGGCCTCAGGAGGAAAGGCGCCCCGGCAGAAATGTGTTCACCGACTCGTGAGCACATCCGGCAAACGGTTTTCCCGACCTGGGGAAAGTGAACAATGCGGCCGGCCACATGGGGATGTGTTCACCCTTGGCCCCGTGGCAAGTGAACACATCCGCTGGCTATTCCACACGGCAGGCACCGGAGGACGTCGAGAGGCAGCTAGTGGCCTGCTTCGACCTCGTTGCCCACGACCTTGGCCGACGGCTCCTTCTTGGATTGGTTGCGGAAGATGCCGGCGAACACCACAACCAGCAGCGCGATGGCGACCCAGTTGGCCACCTTGGCGTACCCGTCCAGCACCTCGACCACGGGCCCACCGATCCACCAGCCCAGGCCCAGGTAGAGGAAGGACCAGATCGTCTTCGACACGAAGTCGAGGACCATGAACTTCCACAGCGGCATGCCCGTCATGCCCATCAGCACGAACACCACGAACGCGATCGGCAGCGGGATGGGCACGTACGCCAGGAATATGCCCAGCCACCCGAGCTTGACGGCCCACTGTTCCACGCGGGCAATGTTTCTCCCGGCGCGGGGAGAGTTCGCGGCCTGCACGTCGAGGATCCCGCGGCCCCACAGCTTGCCGGCCCACCAGTAGATCCAGTCGAACTTGATGCTGACAACCGAGCCGATGAGCAGGAACAGCAGCCAGTGCGGCGCCTCCCCCACTGCCGCAAGCGCGCCTGTCGACGCCGCACCAACCCGCGAACCGGTCACAGCCAGCAAAATCGGCGGGTCCAAGCCCAGAAGCCACGCCCGCAGCGGGATCATGGCGAGGCCGAAAATACCGACGAAGCCGAACCACCCCAGGCACCAGTAGTCCGCCTTGGTGGGCTTGCCGTTCCAGGGCAGGCCGTCGTCTTCCCACCACTGCTGCTCAGTTGGCGCGTCTGCGCGTTCCGCCATATCCTCTCAACCTCTACGGTTACTGCGCGGGACTATCGACGGCTGCCGCTGTCGCCCGCGCATCAGCAATCACTGCCGGAACGCCGACGCCGCCGGCCCAGGCACCGGTGACGGAAACGCCGGCGGCCTTTGGCTCGTCGTGAAGCAGACGGCGCACCTCGGCAACAGTGGCGAGGTGGGCTTCGTCGAAGCGGGGCAGGCCGCCGAGCCAGCGCTGGACGTAGATTTCCTCCAGGCCGGCGGCGCGACCGTCGAAGCCGGTGATGGTCTGCAAATCGTCGAGCGCCCAATCCACCAGGTCATCGTCGGTGGCCGCGAACGCCACGGTGTCCCCGAAGCGGCCGAAGCTGGCGCGCACCAGCGCCCCGCCGCGCTCGGCGAGGTGGGGCCACTTGCGGGAGGAGAACGTGAACGCCTTCGCATGGACGTCCTCGGCACCATTCGCGACCAAGACACCAGAGTTCTGCGGCAGGCCTTCGTCAGTGGCGAACCGCATCCCCACCACGGCGGAGTTGGCCAGCTTCACGGTCTTGAGCGCCTGCGCAGCCTCCGGGGCGACGTTCTTGAGCAACAGCGCCGCAGTGGGCGCCGGCACAGCGGTGATGACGCGGTCGTAGACCGTATCCTCGCCGCCCGTGAGGCGGTAGCCGTCGCCGTCGCGCTCAATGCCGGAGATAAACGCGTCAATGTAGATGTCGGCACCCGAGCGCTCCGCAAGCGCTTCGTAGAGCTCCTGGTAGCCGTCGCGGAAGGTCTTGAACACCGCGCCTTGGCCGGTGGGCATCTCCCGGCGGGAGCGTTCCAGGTTGGCCACCGCGGTAGACAGGTGCACCGTGCCATCGCCCTCGCCCGCCAGACGGTCGAACTCCTCCGCCAGCTGCGGGACGGTGGCGCGCACACCGAGGTCGTCCGCGGTGCACGAGTACACCCCGCCCAGCAGGGAGGAGACGATAGTATCCACTACCTCGTCGCCGTAGCGTTCGCGCACGAGCTGACCGACGTTGGCGTCGCCGCCGATGTCCCACGCGAAGCCCTCACGGCTGGCCTCGGCGTCGACGCGCTCGGCGGTCTCGGCGCTGACCAGGTGCCGCACCGGCTCGGAGGTCGATGGGATACCCATCACGCCTCCGGTAGGGAGGGCACGCGCCTCGCCGTCCACCCACACCAGTGACCGCAGCCCGGACGGCTCCACCAGGGAGTCGGCCAGCCCCAGTTCCGTGAAGAATTCCACTGCATCCTGGCGGCGCGCCAAGAAGGCCTCCGCGCCCATGTCGGTGGGGCCGCCTTCAAAGGCGACGGTGTGGAGCTTGCCGCCGACACGGTCGGTGGCTTCGTAGACGTCGATCTTGAGGTCGTCGTTGCTCCCGGTGCCGGCGGAGCCGGCGCCAAGCTCGTATGCGGCGGTCAAACCCGCTAGGCCTGCGCCGATGATGGCGATGTTCATGCGTTCTCCTCGTGGATGATGCGCACAGCCTCGGTCACCGCGTCCGCGTCGGTGGTGGGCAGCACGCCGTGGCCCAGGTTGAAGATGTGGCCGGTGGCGTCGCCCGCCTCGATGGCGCGCGCCGCCTCCGCCTTGATGCGCGCAACCTCGCCGTGCACCACGTCCGCCCCGGCGAACAGCATCGCCGGGTCCAGGTTGCCCTGCAGCACCCGCGGGGAGGAAAAGCGCGTCGCCGCAACGTCCAGCGGCACGCGCCAGTCCACACCCATGACCTCGCTTCCAGCCTCGGACATTGCGCCGAGCAGCTCACCGGTTGTCACGCCGAAATGAATGCGCGGGATCTCGCCAGCGACGGATTCCAGGATTTCCGTGGAGTAGGGCAACACGAACTCGCGGTAATCGCGCTCGGTGAGAAAGCCCGCCCACGAGTCGAACAGCTGCATCGCGTCGATGCCAGCCTCCACCTGCGTGCGCAGAAACGCCACGATCGTGGGCACCAGGCGCCGCATGAGCGCGTGCCACGTCTCTGGCTCGGCGTGCATCATCGCCTTCGTCTTCTCGTGGTTCTTGCTTGGCCCGCCCTCGATGAGGTAGCTGGCCAGCGTAAACGGGGCGCCGACAAACCCGATCAACGCCTGGGTGTCGCTGAGCTCGTCCAGGATGATGCGGATGCCGTCCGCCACCTCAGACACCTCGTGGTCAAGCAGCGGCAGCTTATCGACGTCGCTTCGCGTCCTCACCGCCTCCGCCATCACCGGGCCACGACCGAGAACAATCTCCACCTCTACGCCCGCGGCCTTCAAAGGCACGACGATGTCGGAAAAGAGGATCGCCGCGTCCACGTCGTGGCGGCGCACCGGCTGCAGCGTGATCTCCGCGAGCAGCTCCGGCATAAAGCACGAATCCAGCATGGCGATGCCCTCGCGAACCTCGCGGTACTCGGGCAGGGACCGCCCAGCCTGGCGCATGAACCACACCGGGGTACGCGAGGGCGCACGGCCATGAGCCGCCTCGAGCAGCGGGGCGTGGGGCAGATTGCGTCTGGTCATGGTGCCCAAGCCTACCGACGCAGACCCTAAACCCGGAACCGGCTGGCGCGCCGGGAGCCGTATTCCACAAGCAAGGAACTGCCCAGCATGAGCAGAGTCGCACCCACCGGCGGGAGCACGCCCGCGGCGGCCAGCACGATGGCCATGGCGTTATACGTGCCCGCGAACCACAGGTTGCGGTTGGCGATGCGGTTGACCCGTCGAGCGTGCTCCACCAGCTGGGGCACGGCCATGACGTCATTACGCAGGAGCACCACGTTGCACACGCTGTTCCAGTTCGGTGTCTTGGTGCTGTAGAGATCCTCCCCCGCGTAGAGGATGCCCGAGTCCGCCACCCGCAGTACCGGCAGCACGCTGGCGTCGCTCACCATGGCCACGATCGCGCCCTGGGAGTGCAGCGAGCGCACCGCGCCGGGCTTTTCCTGGGAGCGGATGCCCGCCAGGACCTGCGAGATTCCGAGGAAGTCGGCGAAGCGCCGGGCCACCGGGTACGTGTCGCGCGAGAGCATCACCGTCTCCACACCCATGGATTCCAGCGTGTCCACTGCCTCGATGGCGTCTTCCTTGGCTGGGTCGTACAGCGTGATCACGCCGCGGTCCTTGCCGTCCCAGCGCACCACGACCGGGGTGCCTCCGGTTGTCGCCGCCGTGAGCAAGTTTCCCCGCAGCTGCGAGAGGTTCGTGGGGCGCCACAGGGACGCGTCGAACGTCTGCGTGCGCGCATCCTCGCCCGAGCCCCAGGTGGCAGTGACCCTCCCGCCGAACTCACCGTCTGGGGTGATGATGTCGTCGCTGACCTCGAGCCAGTCCGGCAAACGAGGGTCTTCCGAGCGGGCATCGCGCACCTCACGCGCCGCTTTGACAATCGCACGGGAGGCAGGGTGGTCCGAGTCCGCGGAGAGCACGCCGGCGATGCGGACCACCAGATCGCTGCTTTCCCCGCTGTCGGCGGTGACTGTCTCCACGCGCATTTGCGGCAGCACTAAGGTGCCGACGCGGTTAAACACGACCGTGTCCACCTTGGACAGCACCCGCAGCGCGTTGCCGTCCCGGACGAGCACACCGTTTCGCACCGCGGCCTCGATGCCCTGCCGGATGGCAAGCGCTGGCGAGATAGCCAGACTAAACGGCGCGACCACAATCAAAATGGCAAGTGCTGTCGACGCGGCGGTGTTGATGTTGCCGGTGAACAGCAGCCAGAGGCCGAAATCCAGCACGGCAATGGCGTACGCCGCGGGGATGAGCATGCCCGCGGAGCGGGTGGAGACCATCGTGGCGGCGTTTTGCTGGCGCGACGCCTCCTCCAGCCACCGCTGCACCGCCGTGAGCAGCGTGGTGTGGCCCACGCGGGTGGCGCGGACTTTAATCTCTCCCTCGCGCACCACCGAGCCAGCCACAACCCGCTTGCCCACCTTCAACTGCGGGCTGTCGTGGGTGTTGATCAGCTCCCAGCCGATGACGCCTGAGCCGCCCACCACTTCCCCGTCCACGGGAATGACCTGGCCGGCACGCACGATGACGTCGTCGCCGCGCGTGATCTCCGTTGCGGGCCGCTGCTCGAAGGCGCCGCTTTTTGCTCGGTGGCACACCTCGTACAACGACTCTGTCCCTGGGCGGCGCGCCTCTAGCTGATCCAGCAGGTTCGAGCGCACGCGCATGGAGAAGTACCGGCCCAGCAACAACAGCGTTGTGACGGTGCAGGCCACCTCGAGATAGAGCTCCGGCCCGTCCCCGATCTCCAGCGGGACCCAGTTCCCGCTGGATTCGTAGCCGATGCGGCCCGCGTCGGTGAACAGCAGCACGGCCAAGGACCACAGATACGACGCAAGGATGGCGATAGAGCTCGCGCCATCCAACGCCGATAGACCGCGGCGCACACCACCCGCCATCGCGCGGTGGAACGGGGAGGCGCACCACAGCACCACCGGGGTGGTTAGCGCGAACGCCACCCACTGCCACCCGGGAAAGCCGAGCCCCGGCAGATACGTCAGCAGCAGCACCGGGATAGTCAGCGCAAACGCGGTCCACAGCCTCGCCGGGGTGACCAAGTCACGCGCCGTGAACAGCACGTCGCCGCTGCGTCGCTCCGAGCGGGTTGTATTTTTCACAAACCCCTGCGCGCGGGCGAGCAAGTGAGCCGCCTCCTCGTTGCGGCGGTGCTTGGTGCGGCGCGGCATCGGGTGTTCCGTCCAGTACCTGCCGTGAGCGCGGCGCTGGAGGGTGGAGTCGGTGACAACCGCGCCGACCCCGAAGCCCTCGATAGTCTTCACCAGCTGCGGCAGCGGCATGCTCGCCGGTGCGGTCACCCACGCCATCCTGGTGGGATACACCAGTCGAGCGGACACTCCGTCGAGGGATTCGAGGGCGTCCTCAATCTCCTGCAACTGCGGGCCGTCCTCCACGCCGTGGAGTTCGAAGGCGTACGAGGCGTTTGGGCGCACGAGCTCGCCGTCGAGGTCGCGTCTGGCGGTGGCCGGATCAATACCTGCCTGGCGTGCCGCGTCGCGGGCTGCCTCGATGCATTCCTCTAACTCGGCCTGCCCGGCCTCCGCCAGCTGTGCGCCCTCACGCCCGGTGCCGGGAATGCCTCGGGCATTGTCGCTTTCGAATTGCGTCATTCCACGCCTTCCCACACGTCGCCGCTGCGCTTGTCCACATACGCGTTAGCGGCTGGACGGAACATGAAGAACAAGGCGAAGACCAGAAGTCCCACCACCACAAACGCGGCCCAGCCCGCCACGCCCACGAGAAAGCCGGACAGCTGCAGAAACACGGCTAGGCCGATGAAGACGCTTGCCCAGCGGCGCGCCGCCTTAGAGCCCTTTTCCAGGTACGCACACGCCGAGGCGATGCAGGCAGCCAGGATGATGTTGCCCCAGGCATAGACCCGCAGGTTGCGGGTGAACGCGTCCCGCACATCGGGCTCAATGCCTTGCGGCGTACCTGCTTTGAGCGACAGGAACGCGATGACGAGCAGCAGCACCGCCGCCGCGAGTGCGAGGACGTACCCGGTCTTCAGCGGCCGCGGCCACTGCGCACCGACCTTGCCCGTGTAGCGCCGGTTTCTGTCGTCCGGGTCCGACACCATGGTCGGGAACATCCCTGCCACCGCTTAGTTTCCCTTCTTCTCCTGTGCGCCCCCGGCGCCTTGCTTACCGGGACCGTCCTTGGTCCACGCAACCGCGGATTTGTCCATTGAGTAGACGATGCCCAAGATGCCCGCGACGCCAAGGATGATCTGGATGACCCCGTCCGCGCCGAAGAACGCCTCGGGTACGGCGGTGGAGGCGGGCACCACCATGAAGAGAGCAAGCATGCGCAAGGCGAAGTAACCGGAGAAAACCTGCAGCAGCCTGCGTGCGTTCGGCGCCCACTTCGCCTGCTGCTTCACCGCGCGCAGCGCAAAGACGAACAGCACAATGATGCCGAGCTCGAGCACCGCCATGAGGAAGATGGAGCCGTACACGCTGGCGTTCACGAGCGCGTCGGAGACTTCCCCGCCGCTGTTTTTCGCGCGCTCCCGCGCCACCTCACGCAGGGCGGACGGGTCGAGCACGCTGGCAATCACAGTCATGATCTGGTGGAGCAATTCACCGCCGATCATGACGGCCCAGCAGGTGAGCATATAGCGCACGGCTTCCGGCATCCCGGACCCGCCTCGCTTCTCGACGGCCTCCGGGCTCACCCGCTTCGGCGAGCCCGGGTTCATCGGCGGCAAGCTAACCATTGAGCCTCTTCGCTGCCTCGATGGCGTAGTAGGTGAAAATCTGATCCGCGCCCGCGCGTTTGATGGACACGAGCGATTCCATCATTGTCTCCTCGTAGTCAATCCAGCCGTTCTGGCCAGCCGCGTTGAGCATGGCGTACTCGCCCGAAACTTGGTACGCGGCCACCGGCACCGGCGAGACCTCCGCGATCTTCGCCAGCACATCCAAGTACGGCAGGGCGGGCTTGACCATCACGAAGTCCGCGCCCTCGGCGATGTCCAGCTCGGCCTCGAGCAATGATTCGCGGACGTTCGCCGGATCCTGCTGGTAGGTGCGGCGATCGCCCTTGAGGGAAGATCCCACCGCGTCGCGGAACGGCCCGAAGAACTTGGATGCGTACTTAGCGGAGTAGGCCATGATGGCCACCTCGGTAAACCCTTCGCGGTCAAGCGCCTTGCGGATCTGCTCGATCTGGCCGTCCATCATTCCGGACGGGCTGACAATGTGGGCGCCGGCACGGGCCTGGGCAACCGCCATGTCGCAGTAGATCTCCACTGTGGGATCGTTGTCCACGATCTCGTTGCCGTGGGCATCCGTGGTCAGCACGCCGCAGTGGCCGTGGTCGGTGAATTCGTCCAGGCACGTGTCCGCCATGATGATCAACTCGTTGCCGAACTCCTTGCGCAGCAACGCAATGCCTCGGTTGAGTACCCCGTCCTCGGCGACCGCAACGGAACCGGTCGCATCCTTGTCCTCTTCACGAGGAACACCGAAAAGGTCGATGCACTTCACGCCGGCATCGAGCGCTTCGCGGCAAATCTCCACCAGCGACTCGGGAGTGTGTTGGTACACACCCGGCATGGACGGGATTTCGCGCGGAGCGTCGATGCCGTCGGCGATGAACAGCGGCAGGATAAGGTCCGCCGGGTGCAGCCGCGTTTCCGCGACAAACTCCCGGATGGCCGGGTTTTGCCGCAAGCGGCGGGGGCGTCGGTTCAGCTCAAGATTCGTCATGCGCCACATCTTAGAACGCAGCCCCGACACGCCCCAGCCGGTGCAGCGCTCAGTTGGCGGCCGACTGCGCATCCCCATCCGCGTTGTCTGCCTTCGCACCCGTGGCCGCAGGGGCAGTTTTGCGGCGCTTCTTGCGTGGCGGCGGCAGCTGCCCAGCCGCTCGCAGACCCGCCACGTGGTCCGCCAACGCGTCCACCAGGTTGGGGATGTCGGCGACTTCCGGAACGACGTCGACACGCAGCCCCTGCTCACGCGCCTCCGCCTCCGTAACCGGGCCGATGCAGGCGATGATCGTGCGCGGGTGCGGCTTGCCCGCGATGCCCACGAGGTTCTTCACCGTCGACGGAGAGGTGAAGCACACCGCGTCGAAGCCGCCGGTCTTGATCATGTCGCGCGTCTCCGGCGGCGGCGGGGCGGCGCGCACGGTGCGGTAGGCCACCACGTCGTCGACTTCCCAGCCCTTCTCCTTCAGGCCGTCCACCAGCACGTCGGAGCCCAGGTCCGCCCGCGGCAGGAGCACGCGCGAGACGGGGTCGATGTCCTCGACGTACTCGGGGAATGCCTCCGCCAGCCCGGCGGCGTTTTGCTTGGTGCGGTGCGGCACCAGCTCGGCCTGCATGCCGCGGTCGCGCAGGGCGTCGGCAGTCTTCTGCCCCACCGCGCCCAAGTGCACGCCTGCGAACGAGCGCGCGTCCAAGCCCAGCTCTTCAAACTTGCCCCACACCGCGTTCACCGCGTTTACGGAGGTGAACAAGATCCACTGGTAGCGGCCCTCCACGATGCCCTTAATCGCGCGGTCCATCTGCGCCGGGTTGCGCGGCGGCTCCAGCGAGATCGTGGGCACCGACTGCGGGATCGCGCCGTGCTGGGACAAGCGGGCGTTCATCGGACCAGCCTGCTCCTTCGCGCGCGGCACAAGGACACGCCAGCCGTACAGCGGGCGGTTCTCCCACCACGAGTACTTGGAACGGTCGTCGGCGGCGGTGCCCAGCGTGACCACAAGCGGGCCTTCCAGGTCCGCGTCGAGCTTGCCCATGGTCTCCAGCGTGGCGTCGAACGTGCGCTGCAGACGCGTGGTTCCGCGCGTGGTCACGGTCACCGGTGTGGCGCCCTGGAATCCGCGCTGCGTGAGCTGCTCCAGCATCTCCGCCAAGTGCTCCTGGTTGGCCTGGAACACCAGCGGCTGCGGGGCGCTGGCCAGCTGGTCCCAGTTCACCGGGCCGTTGTTCAGGTCCGTCTCGGTGTACGTGGAGCCGAGCGCGATGCCGGCAAAGGAGGGCACCGTCGAGGGCAGCGACATCCCCGGCACCACCTGGAACTCCATCCCGGCAGCAGCGACCGCGGAGATCTCCTCCATCACGGAATCGCGTGTCAGCGGGTTGCCGCACACGACGCGGACCACGTCGCCGTCGCCAGCCTCACCGCGCTCCAGCGCATCCGCCGCGTCCTTCAACGCCCGCTTCAGCTTCTCGACGATCGCTTCGTCCTCCAACCCCACGACCTCAATCTCCGCTGCCGTCGGGTCTTCGGGGCGCGGCGGTTTACGCCTCGCGCCAGCTTCTTTCGCCTCGGCGCACATCTGCTCGTAGCGCGCGTTGGCCTCATCTACCTTGGCTTGCGGCACTGGCAGCGCCGCCGCGACGACACTTCGGACCCCCGTTGACACCCCCGGATCCACGAGGGCGATAGAGTTGGATTCCATTACCTCGCGAGCGCGGACAGTAAGCAACTCTGGGTTGCCCGGTCCAGCGCCAACGAAGATCACCTTCCCCGGCTGGGGGGCGTGCGTGGGCTCTGTCATGGAGAAATCTCTTCTAGGCACAAATAAACCGCCCCCGCGCGGCTGGGTGCGGGCGTTTTCCGCCCCGCCGACCCGATTGCACGGAGGGTATTGAACGTATGGTATCTCCACCATAAAAGGCTGACGCCTGAGAACAAAACCACCGCCGAAGACCAGTGCCCTCGGCGGGTTCTCCGCGGCGAACTAGCAGATCACGCCGTTAGCAACAACGATGCCCAATATCACCAGGCAAAACGCAGCGCCAGGCACCTGATCCGCTAGTTGCGCGCCCGCGGCAGCTAGCAGACCCGAATAGGAATAGTGCCACTAATCCATCAAAGCGGCGGCACCGCGATCCAGCAGCGCTTCCGCAACTCGGCGTCCCAGCTCGGCGGGGTCGGTTCCCTCTGCTTTCTCAACCAGCTGGCGGGACCCGTCCAGGGCAAACACCCCAGCACGCAGAGCTACCTTGTCGCCGTTGCGCACGGCGGTCGCGGCGACCGGCGCGGTGCAGCCAGCCTCCAGCGTGGCCAGCACGGAGCGCTCGGCGGTGGACTCGGCGGTGGCGGAGGCGTCGGCAAGTTTGTCGATGGCGACGCGCGCTGCCGCATCATCGGTGCGGCACTCGACCGCCAGCGCGCCCTGGGCAGGAGCAGGCATAAAAACCTGCGGGTCGAAGACTTCGGTGGGCCTGTCGCCGTAGCCACCGCGCACGAGCCCCGCATACGCGAGGATGATCGCGTCAAGCTCGCCGTTTTCCACGTACGACATACGGCGCTCGATGTTGCCGCGCAGGGGGCGGATATCCAGGTCGGGGCGGATCGCCTTCAACTGGGAAATGCGCCGCGGGGCCGAAGTGCCCACACGCGCGCCTTGCGGCAGTTCAGCCAGGGTGAGGCCGTCGCGGGCGATGAGCGCCTCGCGGCTGTCCGCGCGTGCCGGAACCACCATGTGGGCGCGTGGCTCGTCGGCCGTGGGCAAGTCCTTGAAGGAGTGCACGGCGATATCCACCTCGCCGGTGAAGAGGGCATCGCGCAGCGCGGAGGTGAATACCCCCACGCCGATGCGTTCCACGGGGGCTTGGGAGAGGTCGCCCGATGTGGTCACGATTTGCAGCTCGGCGGGGTGGCCGACCTCCCCGAGGGCGTCGCGCACGTGGCCGGCCTGGGTGGTGGCCAGGTGGGAACCGCGGGTACCAATGCTGAACATCTATTTTTCCTTCCCGTGCAGCTCGTCCGGAAGCGGGAGGTGCTGCGCATCCACGGCCACCGAGGGGCTATCCAGCCCAAATAGCTCGGTGACCGCTTCTTCCACGCTCACAGTCTCCGCCGTCGCGGCAAGCTCCTTGATCTTCACCGTCGGCGCGTGGAGCAGCTTGTCCACCACGCGCTTGACCATGCGGCCGACCTGCTCAAAGTCGTCGTCGGACATGTCCGGCATGCGGGTGCGCAGGCGCTGCATCTCTTGGCCCGATATCTCGGCCGCGTTGCGGCGCAGGCGTGTCACGGCCGGGGCCACCTCGCGCACGCGCTGCTGTGAACCAAACGTCGCAACCTCTTCGGCCACGATGTCTTCGGCGCGGCGCAGCGCGCGTGAATCCTCGGTGTCGCTGCCGCGCATCGTCTCATGCAGCGACTCGATGTTGACCAGACGCACGCCCTCGATCTCCGTGACGGCGTCGTCGATGTCGCGCGGCAGCGATAAGTCCGCCAACATGAGCGGGCCCGGGATGTCGCTCGGGGTGATCGTGAACTCGTCGGACGCGGTGGCGGAGACGACCAAGTCCACGCGGCTGAGCACCGACGCCCGGTCCGAAAAGTCCACCACCTCCGCGGGCACACCTGCCTCGCGGGAATGCTCGGCCAAACGCTCGGCCCGGTCGCGGGTGCGGTTGGCCAGCACAAGCGAATCAATGCCGTTTTTGCCCAGGTGCGTCGCGGCAAGCGAGCTCATCGCGCCAGCGCCGAGGACGAGTGCGGTTTTGCCCCGGAGGTCGTCGACACGCATCAGCTCCATCGCTTGCTCAAGTGCGACGGTGACCATGGAGGCACCTGAATCGTCGATGCCGGTCTCGGAGTGCACGCGCTTGCCGGTGTGCAGGGCCGCCTGGGCGAGCGAGTGGAGGTTCGGCCCGACAGTCCCGCGCTCCGCCGCGTCGACGTACGCCGTGCGCACCTGGCCGATGATCTGCTGCTCGCCCACCACCATCGAATCCAGGCCAGAGGCGACCGTGAAAATGTGCTCCGCGGCCGCGTCCGAGTAACGCACGTAGAGGTAGCGGCGCAAATCAGCCACATCGACGCCGGAGACCTCACCCAGCACGCGCATCACGTCTTCCACCCCGGAGTGGAAGGCGTTGGTCACGGTGTAGACCTCCAGGCGGTTGCACGTGGAGATGATCATCGCCTCCGACAAGGAGGGTTGTTTGATCAGTGCCGTCGCCGCTCCGTGCTGGACGTTAGCGTCCATGCTGAGCCGTTCCAGCAGGGCCACAGGCGCAGACCTGTGCGACATCCCCACAAGCAGAACACTCACGCAAAACCCTCCAGTCCGTTGAAAACCACCACAAGGATAGTCCTTTAGTTGGACAGCTCTGCCTCGAGGTCGTCGTTGTCCACTTCCCAGCACGCGAATTCATCGCCGTCGATCACTACAACGGGCACCCGGTCGCCGTATTCCGCGGCCAAATCCTCGTCGTCGTCAACGTCCACAAGCACCAGGCGAGCGTCGTGCCTCTCGACGACAGGCGCGATCTGGCCCGCCACCCGCTCGCACGAGCCGCACGTGGCCCGGACCATCAGCTCCACCGTCTTCATCCCCGCTCCTTCGCCAACTGCCTTCGCCTGGCGCCTTCTGCACGCGCCGGCGTTGTACGATTGCACACGCTAACACCCCCACCCGAAAGGGCCTTTTGCCTCATGTCTGATCAGCGCGAACTGCTCGCGCAGTGGTCCCAGTCGCAGGGCAACCTGCGGCGTTTCCTCGAGGACCGCGTGCTGCCTCCGCTTGACGACGCCGCGCAGCGCGCCGCCGGCCGCGCCGCCGCAGCCGCCGCGGTAGAAGAGACCTTCGGCATTGACATCGACGATTTCGCGCTCGGGGTGGATTCCGTCGGCGGGGCGTTCGAAACCGCCGGGCGCCACAAGATCACCCCGCCTGACCCAGAGGTCCCCCAAGACACCGAAGCGGCCGCCTTCTTCGACGTGGACAACACCCTGATCCAGGGGTCCTCGCTGATCCTGCTGGCCCAGGGGTTGTTCCGAAAGCGCTTCATCTCGCTTTCCGAGCTCGCCCCTGCCCTATGGAAGCAGATCCGCTACCGCGTCTCCGGCTCCGAAAACGCCGGTGATATCGCCGAGGGCCGCGAGCAGGCGCTGGCGGTGGTGAAGGGCAAGAGCGTGGCGGAGCTCAAGGAGGCCTGCCGGGAGATCGTGGACAGTCGCATGCTGCAGAAGTCGTACGCCGACACCATCGAGCTGGCCTCCATGCACCTGGCCGCCGGCCAGCAGGTGTGGCTGGTGTCCGCCACCCCGGTGCAGATCGGCCAAGCGCTCGCGGAAACGCTGGGATTCACCGGCGCGTTGGGCACGGTGGCCGAGGAAGATGACGGCAAGTTCACCGGCCGCCTCGTCGGCGACATCCTGCACGGCCCGGGCAAGAAGCACGCCGTGGCCGCCTTGGCCGCGCTCCAGCAGCTGGACCTGTCCCAGTGCACGGCGTATTCCGACAGCATCAACGACCTCCCCATGCTGGAGATGGTGGGCTCCCCGGTGGCGATCAACCCAGACCGGGCCCTGCGCAAGCACGCCAAAGCGCAAGATTGGGACATCCGCGACTACCGCCCCGTGCGGCGTGCCGTTCGCTTGTCTACCCTGCCGGCGTTAGGTGTCGCGGGTGCCTTCTCTCTGTGGCGTTTGTTGAGCAAGCGACAGGTGCGGACTCACCATGGACGATTCTGTTGAGCTTCCCGCCCCTACGGGTTATACGGCTTAGCGATGGGTGCTGGGCCACGGCTCCAATGGCCGGGTCGGGTAGTGCCCATCAACGGTAAAGCGTTGGCACACCACTTGAGTGTCATCGTTGATATCGAGCTCTCCGATGTACTCCACGAATTCCGGTGACCGCCAATACCGTTCATGCCCAATTCGCCATTCGCTGGCATCGGCGTAGCCCTCGCCCTCGGCGATGGCATGCTCGTCACCCACGTCCGCCAGTGTCTGGTTCGGCGACATCGTTCCGCATGTCTCATGAGATCGTTCCGGTGTGTCCTGCGAGGATGTCTCATGAGATCGTTCCGGTGGGCAAGCACCGCGCCGGAAGTGCCTCAAGCAAGTGAAAACAGATGTGTCGAGACATCGTTCCGCCATGCTTAATCGATGAAGAAAGCAGAAAAACCAGCGCCGAAAATCATCATCGAAACCATGGAAGTCACGGGCATGACTCAAGCCGAAGCCGCAGAGCATTTCGGCGTGACCACCCGCTGGATCCGAACACTGCAACAACGCCACCGAAAAGGCGGATACGAGGCACTCGAACCACGCTCCAAACGACCCCACACCAACCCGAGAACACTCGATCAAAGCGTCGCCGACCGCATCCTCGAACTGCGCGAAGAACTCACCAACCGAGGCACCGATGCCGGCGCCAACACCATCCGCTGGCACCTTCAACAAGAAGGCATCGATCCGCCTCCAGCAGCATCAACCATCCACCGAGTACTCGCCAACAACGGTCACGTCACCCCTCAACCACAAAAGCGTCCACGCAGCTCATGGATACGATTCCAGGCCGGCCAGCCCAACGAAACCTGGCAGATGGACTACAGCGACTGGACCATCGCCGCACACAAACGCGTCGTGATCCTCACCATCCTCGATGACCACTCCCGCTTCATCATCTCCTGCCGCGCATACCCCTGCGCCACCGTTGGAAACGTCATCGCAAGCTTCACCACCGCAGCTGAGACCCACGGCTACCCACAGTCCACGCTCACAGACAACGGACGAGCCTTCAGAACCAGCGCAGACCCGACAAACCCCTCACGCAATGGCTTCGAGCAACTCCTCGTCGACCTGGGCATCACCCAGAAAAACGGCAAACCATACCACCCACAAACCCAAGGCAAAGTCGAACGCTCTCACCAAACACTCAAGATCGCACTCGCCCACAAACCGCCCGCCACCAGCATCAACGAGCTCAACACCCAACTCGACGACATCATCGAGTACTACAACCACAAACGACCACACCGAGCACTCGATCGCATCACCCCAGCAGAGGCCTACAACGCACTGCCCAAAGCCAAACCAAACTCTGCCCAAAACAGCAACGACTTCCGGCTGCGCACCGACAAAGTCGGCGCAAACGGCAAAACAACACTGCGGTGGCGCGGCAAGCTACGCCGCCTCTACATCGGCCGCAGATGGGGCGGAGAACCGATCACCATGATCTGCGTCGACAACCACGTCGACATCAAACTCATCAGCAGTGGGGCACAAATCGCCACCTACACACTTACCGACGAAAAGATCTACTACAACCAAAAAGATAACGAAATCACCCCACCTCGGGGCACACCAAAAACAAAAAATCTCGAGACACCGTAGGAACGATGTCTCGAGACTTCACAACCCACGTCCGCCAGCCGACGAACCTGCATGTCGGTCGTACGGATGATGCACACCACGTTGTCATGTGAGTCAAGAACGGCCTCGAGAGAGCCCACTTCCTCGTCGAACTGGTAGTCCTTGGGATATTCAATCAGCAACGATGCCGTCGCGGTTTTAGTGCCGTCCAAGATTGCTTGGACAAGAACGTCCCGAAGCGGGCCCGGGAAAGCAAACTCGCCACGAGGCAGCTCCGAAACGGGTTCCAACGCGTCCTGAGTCATACGGCCATAATACGTAGCCAAAGGCAGCGCCCCCCCTGCGCGTGTCCAGGCCCTGGTTCCTGACCGTCTGGTTGGGTGTAAGCCGGTTAGAGCATCAGGCCGGCGAAGCCCTTCCGCGCCCAGATTGTTCAGCAACGCGTCAGCCTCCGCTGCCACCGAATCGCTTTGCGGGGCCGGGACAAGACAGCACAAAGCCCGCCTCCGTAAATGGAGGCGGGCGACACACGGCTTACTTGCCGAGCTTACGGCGCTGCACACGGGTGCGGCGCAGCATCTTGCGGTGCTTCTTCTTGGACATGCGCTTGCGGCGCTTCTTAATCACTGAACCCATGGGGTTACCTCTTTTCTGCGTGTGAGTACGTACGTACGCGGCCGGCGCAACCGCTTCCGCAGCTCGTGGAAGGTGCACACTCCCACTGAAAGTGGCCGACCTGAACATGCAAAGCATACCGGCAGGGCAGTTCAGGGCCAAAAAACGAAAAGCCCGCCCCGCCTGAAACTGGCGGCGGCGGGCGGGCGATAGATCCTGCGAACGGGCCCGGAGGGACTATCCCACGTCGTAGACGGAGGACTCCAGGTACTCGCTCACTGCCGTTTCGTTCACGCGGAATGAGCGGCCCACGCGCACGGCGGGCAGCTCTCCGGAGTGAACGAGGCGGTAGACGGTCATCTTGGAAACGCGCATGATCTCGGCGACCTCGGCGACCGTCAGAAACTTTCCTTTATCTTCATTAACCACTGAATTCATACCTCTCGGCACGCAAACGCGCTGCAGGCTTCCCCTCCCGCAGGACGAACACGCACGTGCTTGCACCACACTAACGTGAATTCAGCGCCAAGTGCGACTTATGTGCTGGAAATTTTTCAATGTGCTCGCAGTACACATACAGAAACACTTGTGAAAGTTGGGGTCACGCCTTCCCCAGTTCCTCCGAGCGCCTCGCGCAGATTTCCGTCGCCCGGTAGAACGCGCCACGCAACCCCGACTCCTCTAGCTCCCGGATCGCGCGGACAGTCGTGCCCGCGGGCGAGGACACGTTCGCACGCAGCCGCACCGGGCTGTCACCGCCGTCCAGCATCGCGCCCGCTCCTGCAGCGGTTGCGCACGCCAGCTGCTCGGCCAAGTCGCGCGGGAGACCAAGGGACACACCTGCGTCGGTGAGCGCCTCGGCCACCAGGAAGAAGTACGCCGGCCCGGAGCCGGAGATAGCGGTCACCGCGTCCATCTGCGATTCGCTCACTTCGACAACCTGCCCCGCGGCGGACAGTAGCTTGACGACGTTGCTTCGCTGGTTCCCGTCCACAAACCGCCCACACGCGACGGCTAGGACACCTTTGCCCACCACCATGGGCGTATTCGGCATCACCCGCACGATCGGGGTGCCTGCGGCGGAGACAGCACCGTCCATAGCGGCGAGGGTGATACCGGCGGCCAGCGACACGAGCACGGTGGACGAGCCTGAGTTGATGAGCTCCTCGCCCACGTCCGCGATCACGTCGAGCACCTGCCCAGGCTTCACGCACAGCAGGGCAACGTCCGCGTCGCGGACGGCTTCCCGGTTATCGGCGGTCGTGCGCACGCCGTAGCGCTCGGCGAGCTCGGCGCTCCGCTCCTGCGACCGGTTGGTGGCCGTGATGGCGGCCGGGTCGACGCCGGAGGCCACCAGCCCAGAGATCAGCGCCTCGCCGATGTTGCCTGCCCCGATAACGGCAATGCGTTCCATACCGCGCCTACAGCAGCGCCGGGCCGAACGCCATGACAGCCGCTGCCAGGCCAGCGAACACCATGGTCAGCTTGTCGCGGCCCGTAGCCATCGCGCCGACGGCGGCGACCGCGGCTGCGACTGCCGCGATACCCAGCAGCGCCGCCACGATCGTGGCCGTGTTCGCCCACAGCCAGGAGAAGGCCAGGAAGCCCAGCACACCGAGCAGGACGCCGGCGAACACGAACAGCACCAGAAGGATCGGGTTCACCGAGGCATCTTCCACTTCGGTGGACTCGACCGGTTCGAGCTCGTCGGCCTCCTCCTCAGCGGGCTCGGTCCTGTCGCCCCGCTCGACCCGTTCAACCTCAGCCTCCTTGGCCTGCGGCTCGGGTGCCTGCACGGCGCGGATCTCGCTGGTGTCGTCCGGCTGTGCGGGCGCCGGCTTGGTGGCGGGCTCTGCCGTGACCTTCCGCAGCACCGTCGTCTCCTCGTTGGAGGGCTGGGGCTTCGGGGACGGCGCTGGTTCCTTGTCAGCCGGTGTGTGTGCGGCCGGTTCCTTGGCGGGCTTCTCCTCCGACGCCTCGGCTTCGGCCGGTGCGGGGGTGTCCGAAGGTGCGTCGATAGGCACGCTGGAGTGCTTCACCTCGGCCGGCTTGACGTCGACCTTCTTGAAGGAGTCCGTCAGTTCCGCGACGGAGACGCCGCCATCTTCCAGGCTGCGGCGGCGGCGCGGGCGACGGTTGGAGTCCGAGTTACCGTTTTCAGCGCGTGCGAGGAGTTCGGCGACAGTGAGCTGTTTGTCGGCCATCAGTTGTCGTCTCCTTTATCGGCTTTGGTGTGGGCTTCCAGGGCACCCTGGTCAATGCGTTTCAAGATGACGCCCTCGCGCAGCGCCCACGGACAGATCTCTAACTTATCAACATTCAGCGCCCGCATCGCGGCTTCAGCCACCAGCGCACCTGCGACAATCTGATGCGAGCGGTCAGCGTTGATGCCCTCGAGCTCCGCTCGGTCCGCGGCCGTCATGCGGGAGATGAACGCGATGAGCTGTCGCAGGCCCGGGGCGGTGAGCGTGCGCTGGACAAACGGACCGGCCGATGACGGCGCGGCCCCGGTCAGGCGAGCCAGCGAGCGGAACGTCTTCGAGGTGCCCACGGCTAGGCCGGCCTCCCCAAGCGCCTTGAACTGTTCGGCGGGGCCGGCCAGCTCAGCGTCGATGTAGTCGCGCAGCATATTGATCTTCTTGCGCTCCGGCGGGTCGGTGTCGAACCATTCGTGCGTGAGGCGGCCAGCGCCCAGGTCGAGCGAGACCGCCAAGTCCGGCATCTCCTCGGTGCCGGTGGAGATTTCCAGCGAGCCGCCGCCGATGTCGAAGTTGGTGATGCGCCCGGCGGACCAGCCATGCCAGCGGCGCGCGGCGAGGAAGGTCAACTGCGCCTCTTCTTCTCCGGAGAGGATGTTCAGCTTCACGCCGGTCTTCTTCTCCACGCGCTTGAGCACCTCGTCGGAGTTGGTCGCTGAACGCACCGCGGAGGTGGCGAAGGCGAGCAGCTCCTCGCACTTGAGGTTGGCCGCGAGGTCGGAGGCCTCCTGGACAGCGTCGACGAGCTTGTCCACGCCCTTGTCCTCGATGTTGCCCTTCTTGTCCAGCAGCTCAACCAGCCGCAGCGGCTGCTTCCAGTCGCTCATCGGGGTCGGGCGGCCGCCACTGTACGCATCGACCGCCACGAGATGGATCGTGTTGGAGCCGACGTCTAATACACCTAATCGCACCACCACAGGGTAACGGGTCTACCGTGTCCAGGTGTGAATCAACCAGCCCCGAAACCCGTTTTTCTCGGCTTCCCTGCGGACTCGCCCGCAGGCCGTTCCATCCTCGCCGGCCATGAGACCCGCCCCGACTTTCCCCGCGAATGGTTCGAGTTTGTCCACCCGGACGACCCGAACCACATCTTCTCCATCGACCTCACTTGGGCGGAGGCCACCTGGTCGTGCCGCTTTGGCACCCCGGAGTGCCACGGCATCGACGAGTCCAACCCGTCCGTCGGCTGCTGCATCCACGGCGCATACATTGCGGACGAGGAGGACCGCGACACTGTCTATAACGCAGTCAAGGACATGCCGGCGAAATACTGGCAGCTGCGCCCGGCGGAAACGGACGCCTACTTCGCGGCGAACGACCCAACGTGGCTTGAGCCGTGGCTGGAGTGGGACGAGGAGGAAGACGCGCTCGATCCGGACACCGAGGATGAAGACGCCGGCCCCCACATCAAGACCAAGGTCGTAGACGGCGCCTGCATCTTTGCCAACCGGCCCGGCCACCCCACCGGCGCAGGCTGCGCATTCCACCAGTTCGCCATGGCGGAGGGGCGCAACATCGTGGGCACAAAGCCGGAAGTGTGCTGGCAGGTTCCGTTCTCACGCGAGGACGCGTGGGAGGAGCGCACCGACGGCCAGGAGATCCTGCGCACCACCATCGGCGAGTACCACCGGCGCCAGTGGGGCGGCGGCGGTGAGGACTTCGACTGGTGGTGCACCTCAGCGCCTGCCTGTCACACCGGCGGCACGCCCATCTGGCAGTCCATGAAAGACGAGCTCATCGCCCTGATCGGGGAAAAGCCGTACGCGATCGTCGCCAAGCACTGCGAAAAGCGGGCGACGCTTGACGACGACCTTCGGGCCGTCCACCCGGCAACCAAGGCCGCGCACAAGTAGGCGCGGTTACGCCTCGAACTTGTAGCCCAGCCCGCGGACGGTGACCAGCTGGGTGGGGCGCGACGGCTGCGCCTCGATCTTCGTGCGCAGGCGCTTGACGTGCACGTCTAAGGTTTTGGTGTCGCCGACGTAGTCTGCGCCCCAGATCCTGTCGATGAGCTGGCCGCGGGTAAGCACCCGGCCAGCATTGCGCATGAGGTACTCCAGCAGGTCGAACTCTTTGAGCGGCATGGGCACCGGCTGGCCGTCCACAAGCACCGTGTGGCGCTCCACGTCCATGGTCACGCGGCCGCCCTGCAGCAGCTGGTCGTCTACCTCCTCGACCACCTCAGTTTCGGGTCCGCGGCGCAGTACCGCGCGGATACGGGCGACCAGCTCGCGGGTGGAATAGGGCTTGGTGACGTAGTCGTCCGCGCCCAGCTCTAGGCCCACGACCTTGTCAATCTCGCTGTCGCGGGCGGTGACCATGATGATGGGCACGGACGATACTGCGCGCAGCTTTTTACACACCTCGGTGCCGCTCATGCCGGGCAGCATGAGGTCCAGCAGCACGAGGTCGATGTCCTCGGACGCGAACAGGTCCAGACCCGCTTGGCCGTCGGCGGCCACAACCGCCTCGAAGCCCTCCTTGCGCAGCAGGTAAGCCAGGGGGTCGGACAGGGACTCCTCGTCTTCAACGATAAGAATGGCCGTCACTTCACTCTTCCCTTTCTGTTCTGCTGGAGGCCTCCGGGTCATACACGGGCAGCTCGATAGTGAACGTGGATCCCGTTCCCGGCCTGGACCACAACGTAATGCTACCGCCATGGTTTGCCACCACATGCTTCACGATGGCCAAACCCAGGCCCGTACCGCCCGTGGAGCGCGAACGGGCCTTATCAACGCGGTAAAAGCGCTCAAACACGCGCTTTTGGTCCTCCGGGGCGATACCGATGCCGCGGTCCGTGACCCGAATCAGCACGACGTTGTCGCGCACCAGCTTCTGCGTCACGCTGACCGGCTGCCCGCTTGGGGAGTAGTTGACGGCGTTGGCGATCAAGTTGGACACCGCGACGGTGAGCAGGGCCTTATCCCCCATCACGCGCAAGCCCGTGCGTTGCCCGCGGGTCAACTCGATGCCACGGTTTTCGGCGGTGACCAGGTTGCGGCCCACCGCGTCGTCAACGATGTCGTCCACCCGCACCGGCGCCATGTCCGGCAGTGCTTCCGCGCCTTGCAGCTTGGACAGGGAGATGAGGTCCGTGATCATCTCCCCCATCCGCTGGGCCTCTTTGTGCAGCTTGGTGCCGAAGTACTCCACCATCTCCGGGTCGGTGGGATCTTGCAGCATCGCCTCCGCCAGCAGGGAAATGCCGCCAACCGGTGTTTTCAGCTCGTGGGAAACGTTAGCCACGAAGTCACGTCTGGCGCTTTCCATGCGCACGTTCTCAGACTCGTCGGAGCCGTAGACGATGGCGTAGGAATTGTCCGTCAGCGTCAGCGGGGCCACCAGCGCGCGCACGTTGCGGATGCGGCTGCCGGTGGTGCGCTGCGGCAGATCCAAGTCGAGCACGTGCTCTTCCTGGTCCGCGAAGACCTGGGCCGCGACCTCGAGCACGCGGGGGTTGACACTGCCGTCGTGCACCAGCGACATGTCGTGGGCACGAGCGTTTGACAGCACCACGTTTCCCGCGCGGTTGATCACCGCGATGCCGGTCGGCGAGCCCTGCGTGACCAAGTGCAGCACCTGGCTCACCGTGTTGACCGTGGTGTCCTCTCCGCCGTTATCCGCCCGGTTGCGGGCGCGCCAGCGCAGCGCCCGCTGGCCGAGCAGCACAGCGGGCACCGTCAGCACGGCACCGATGAGAAAAGCGAGTATCGGTGTCACGTGTCCTTCGAGGCTTCCCGCAGATCCCTACTTCTGGCCCTGGTTCGCCACCGCGGCGGCGCCGGCCTCGGCGGCCTCCGGGTCCAGATAGGTGCCACCGGGGTTGAGCACCGAGCCGTCGGCATCGATCTCGTAGACCAGCGGCATGCCGGTGGGGATGTTCAGGCCGGCGATGTCCTCGTCGGAGATGTTGTCCAGGTACTTCACCAGCGCGCGCAGCGAGTTGCCGTGCGCGGCGATCATGACGTTCTTGCCCGCCATCGCCTGCGGGGCGATGACGTCGATGTAGTACGGCAAGAAGCGCTCGACGACGTCCTTCAGGCACTCGGTGCGCGGCACCTCCGGCAGGAATGCGTAGCGCGGGTCGTGGGTCTGCGCGTACTGGTTGTCCGTGTCGATCTCCGGCGGCGGGGTGTCGTAGGAGCGGCGCCACTCCATGAACTGCTCCTCGCCGAACTCCTCGCGGATCTCCGCCTTGTTCAGCCCCTGCAGCTTGCCGTAGTGGCGCTCGTTAAGGCGCCAGTTGCGCTCCACCGGGATCCAGTGGCGGTCCGCCGCGTCGAGCGCGATGTTCGCGGTGCGGATGGCGCGGCGCAGCAACGAGGTAAACAGCACGTCCGGCAGGACCTGCTTTTCGACGAGCAGCTTGCCGGCGTTGACCGCCTCGGCCTCGCCCTGCTCGGTGAGGTCCACGTCCACCCAGCCGGTGAACTGGTTCGACTTATTCCACTCGCTCTGCCCGTGGCGAACGAGGATCAACTTTCCGTTACCCATGGCCCCAAGCATGCCACGGATGCGGCGCTCGGACGGGAATACGGGGCTACATCCCGCCGGCGTTCCGGGTGGCCACACCAGGGACATACCCATCCAGCGTGTCGGCGTAGACCTCCAGCAATTTTTCCGCCGACGCGGACCAGCTAAACGCCCGCGCGTGGGCGACGGCCTGTTCGCCCATGCAGACGCGCGCGGGGTCGTCGATAAGCATCTGTTCCAACGCGGCCGCCCACGCCTCGGTGCTGTGGCCCTGAACGAGCACGCCGGTCTCGCCGTCCGCGACAGCGAGCGGCAGGCCGCCCGCCCGCGCGGCGATCACCGGCGTGCCCGCGGCCTGGGCTTCCACGGCGACGAGGCCGAAGCTCTCGTTGTAGCTGGGCACAGCGACGATGTCCGCCGCCTGGTAGATGCTGACCAGTTCCTCCGGGGGCCTAGGCCCGAGGAAACGCGTGCAGCCCCCGATCCCTTCCTCGGCGGCGAGCTCCCGGTACCGCTCGACGGAGGAGCCTGCGCCGCTGGCCCCGCCGCAGAGCATGACCCGCAGCGGGCCGCCGACGTTGCCCCGCCGCACCACCTCACCCATCGCGCGGATGAGCACCTGCGGCCCCTTGAAATCCTGCAGCCGCCCAACGAAGGCCACCACCTTCGCGTGCAGGGGAATGCCCAGGTGGCGGCGTGCCAGCTCCGTGTTGCGGTTCGTGCCCGGGGTGAACAACTCCGTGTCCGCGCCGGGGCTGACAACGGAAATTTTCGCCGGATCCACGTCGTAAAAGCGCGCGAGCTCGCTCGTTTCTTCCGGGGTGTTGACCACCAGTACCTCGGCGTTGTCCACCAACTGCTGCTCGCAGATCCGGCGCGCCTCAGACTCGGGGGAATCCGCGCCGGACGCGTTCTTCACCGCGGCCCAGGTGTGCCCCGTGTGCACCAGCGGAATGCTGGCAAGATCCGCCAGCAGCCACCCCACCTGGCCGGAGAGCCAGTAGTGGGAGTGGATCAGGTCGTAGGAGAGCCCGTTCGCGCGGACAAACTGCACCACTCCGCCGGAGAACGCGGCGAGCTGGGTGGGCAGATCGCCTTTTTCCAGCCCCTCGTACGGCCCGGCCACGATATTGATCACCCGGTAGCCGGGCGCGACCTCCACCACCTCGCCCTGGCTGGGGCGGGTAGCGCGCGTGAACACGTCCACCTGCACGCCCTTGCGCGCGAGCTGGGCCGCGGTGTTGTGGACGTAAACGTTCATGCCGCCCGCGTCGCCAATCCCCGGCTGTTCCAGCGGGGAGGTGTGCATGGAGATCATGGCGACGCGCATGCGGGCAAGAGTAGCGCGCCGCGATTATGCGCGTTCGTGCGCGTCAGTGCACGTCAGTGCGCGGCGTGCCGGTGCCAGGAGCCGAAGTCCGCCGCGACCGTCGCCGCAAGGTGCTGGTAGGCCTTCAACGTGGCGGGCGCGATGCGCTCCAGGTCCACCACCGCCCCCTCCGCCAGGTGGCGGTCGTACGGGATCGCGTGGACAGCGCGGGTGCGGGAGGCGAAGTGGTCGGTGACCTTCGCTATGTCAATCGTCGGTTTGCCCGGCGCGCCAGCAGAGACCACCACCACGGCGTTGGCGGCCAGCTGGTCGTAGCCGTGGAGGTTGAGCCAGTCCAGGGTGGCGGAGGCCGACTGGGCGCCGTCGAGGGCAGGCGAAGTGACGAGGACGAGCGTGTTAGCCAGGTCGAGCACCCCTGCCATGGCGGAGTGCATGAGCCCCGTGCCGCAGTCGGTGAGAATCACGTTGTAGTGGTGCTGCAAGATGTCGATGGCCCGGCGGTAGTCGCTTTCAGAAAACGCCTCGCTCACCGCCGGGTCGCGTTCAGAGCCGATGACCTCCAGCCGCGACAGCGCCTGGTTGGTGTAGGCGCGCACCTGCGGGTAGCGGTCCGTGCCCGGCGCGCACAGGAGGTCGCGAATGGTCGCCGGCGGGGCGGTGGCGGCGCGCTGGGCGAGGGTGCCCAAGTCCGGGTTGGCGTCGATGGCGATGACGCGGTCGCCGCGGGTCTGCGCGAACACGCCGCCGAGCGCGACCGTGGTGGTGGTTTTGCCCACGCCGCCTTTCAGGCTCATCACCGCGATGCGGTAGTCGCCGCGCAGGGGCGCCCGGATGGCGTCGAAAAGCTGCTGCTCTTCCAGCTCCCGCCTGGAGCCGCCAGGGTTAATGCGCCCGCGCGTGGCGGTGTGCACGAGTTTGCGCCAGCCCTGTTTCGGCGGCGACTTCACTGGGTCCACCAGATTGGATTGGTCCAGCACCGCGGGCGGCGTGAGCTCGAGCTCAGGCGCCCTCCCGGACTCTCGTGTTGCGCCGGACGGCTCGAAAAAGGTCGTCATCAAATCCCCCAGAAAATCCCCCGTTGATGTTCCGCCGCACAGCCTAGAGCACCCCTGCACGGCGCGCAGCGCGAATGCCTCGTCCACAACTTACGCAACCGTAGGTTAGACTTGCCGCCACATTCTTCGGCCCGCCGCACACCATCGGAGGAACCCAGTGGGAGCATATGAAAACCGAGCCTGGATCGGCCACTACGCACCGTGGACAGACCCCAACCCAGACACCGGCACCGAGACGCTGGTGAGCCTGTTCAACCAGGCCGTGGCCACGCAGCCCAACAGCACCGCCACCTGGTTCATGGGCAAGACGCTCACGTACGGCCAGCTCAACGAGCAAGTCGGGCGCGCGGCCGCAGCGCTGACCAAGCTGGGCGTGGGCCCGGGCGACCGTGTTGCCGTGGCGCTGCCGAACTGCCCGCAGCACGTCGTGGCGGTCACCGCCATTCTGCGCCTCGGGGCCACCGTGGTGGAGCACAACCCGCTCTACACCGCAGCCGAGCTCGAACCGCAGTTCAACGACCACGGGGCGCGGGTAGCGATTGTCCTGGACAGGGTGGGGGAGACGTTTACGTCCATAAGCACATGCACACCGCTGGAGACCGTGGTCGCCGTGAACATGCTCGAGGAGGTCCCGCTGCGCCTGCGCGCGGCGCTCGCGCTGCCGCTGCCCCAGGTGAAGAAAATGCGCGCCGAGCTGTCCCGGCCCGCGCCCAGCACGCTCCCGTGGCGCAAATTCATGCGGCAGCACCCGCGTACGGTGCACTTTCCGCGCGTCACACAGGACACCCCGGCGTTCATCCTGTACACCTCCGGCACCTCTGGAAGGCCCAAGGGCGCCCCGCTGACGCACGGCAACATCGTCGCGGTGCTCGCCGCGGGCATGGAGTGGTTGGAAAACTGGGGCGCGGTGCGCGAGAAGGTCCTCGGCCTGCTGCCCATGTTCCACATCTACGGCTTAGCGTTGAACTACGCGATGCCGCTGACCATCGGTGCTCAGATGGTCCTCGTCCCGGCCCCGAAGCCAAAGCTGTACCAGGCCGCGATCACGAAAACCCGGCCGACGGTGCTGCCGGGCGTGCCCACGCTGTACCACGCCATCATCGAGTGGGCGCTAAAGACCAAGGCGGACTTATCGTCGATCCACACCTCCATCTCTGGCGCCTCCACCCTGCCGGCGGAAACCATCGAGCGCTGGGAAACCGCAACCGGCGGGCGCCTCATCGAGGGCTACGGGCTCACCGAGACCTCGCCGATCCTGGCCGGCAACCCTCTCGACGGCACACGCCGCCCCGGTTACATCGGTCTACCCTTCCCCAACACGGAAATCCGCATCGCGGACCCCGACAACCCCGCGCGGACTATGCCCGACGGCGAGCCCGGCGAGCTGCTCGCCCGCGGCCCGCAGGTCTTCTCGGGTTACCTGGGTAACCCCGAGGCAAACGAGCGCGCGTTCCACGACGACTGGTTCCGCACCGGCGACATGGCCGTCATGGAGGCGGACGGCTGGATCCGACTGGTCGCGCGCATCAAGGAGATGATCATCACCGGCGGCTTCAACGTCTACCCCGATGAGGTGGAAGCGATACTGCGCAGCCACCCGGACATCGAGGACGTCGCGGTGGTCGGGCGCCCGCGCGCGGACGGCTCCGAGGATGTCGTTGCTTGCGTCACGCTTACCGACGGCTCCGCCCTGGACCCCGTAGGGCTCAAGGCGTACGCGCGGGAGCGTCTGACCCGCTACAAAGTGCCGCGCGATTTCTACCACTTTGAGCAGCTGCAGCGCGACCAGACCGGGAAGATCCGCCGGCGCGAGGTGCGCGACACTTTGCTCGCTCTGCTTACGTAACCGTAGGTTCACGGGCGATATGGGCGTAAGCTGTTGCGCATGGCTCTCACCCCATCCAACGTCAACGAAGAAAAGCCCTGGTTGCAGTACTACCCGGAGTGGACCACCCACTCACTGGAGTACGGGGATCACACCTTGCGCGATCTCTACCTGAACAACCTGTCCAAGAACATCTCACGCATTGCCACCCGCTTTTTCGGGCGCACCCAGACGTTCGGTGAGCTCGACCGAGAGGTGCGCCGGGCCGCCGCCGGCCTGAAAGCCTTCGGCGTGCGCCCCGGAGACCGCGTGGCCATCATGCTGCCCAACTGCCCCCAGCACGTGGCGGCCTTCTTCGCCGTGCAGCTCATCGGCGGCGTGGTGGTGGAGCACAACCCGCTCTACACCGCGCACGAGCTGCGCCCCCAGTTCTTGGACCACGGCGCGCGCGTGGCCATCGCGTGGGACAAGGCCGCCGACACGCTGGAGCAGCTGCGCGCCGACACCGCGCTGGAGACGGTGGTGAGCGTGAACATGACCAAGGCCATGCCGCGCACGCAACAGGCGGCCCTGCGCATCCCGCTGCCGAAGATCATGGAAGCCCGCTCGGCGCTCACCGCCACCAGCAAGAACACCTCGCTGCACACCGTGCCGTGGGAATCGTTGATCAGCTCCGCCATCGGCGGGCTGGGCGCAGACCTGCGCGCCCCGGAAGGCGTCACCACGGATTCCCCCGCCGTGATCCTCTACACCTCCGGCACCACCGGCACCCCCAAGGGCGCCGCCTTGTCCCACCGCAACCTCATTGCCAACACGCTGCAGGGCCGAGCATGGGTAAAGGAGCTGCAGGAGGGCAACCAGCGCATGCTGGCCACGCTGCCGTTTTTCCATGCCTACGGCCTGACCTTCTCCCTGACGCTGACCATGCTCATCGGTTCCGAGCTCGTGCTGCTGCCGGCCCCCAAGATGGACCTGATCATGAAAGCAATCCGCGTGACCCCGCCGACCTTCGTGCCCGGCGTGCCAACCGTCTTCGAGCGCATCGTGCAAACAGCCGAGAAAAAGCGCGTGGACCTCTCCGACGTGAGGATCGGCTTCTCCGGCGCCTCCTCGCTGCCTGCCAGCGTGATCGAGGCCTGGGAGCGCGCCACCGGCGGACACCTCGTGGAAGGCTACGGTCTCACCGAGACCTCGCCCATCATCGTGGGCAACCCCGAATCCGCCGACCGTCGCCCCGGCTACATCGGCATTCCGTTCCCGGACACTCAAATCCGCATCGTGAACCCCGACAACCCCGACGAGGACATGCCGTTCGGCGAAGCGGGCGAGATCCTGGCCAAGGGCCCGCAGGTCTTCTCCGGCTACTTCAACAACCCCAAAGCCACCGAGAAAGTCTTCCACGACGGCTGGTTCCGCACCGGTGACATGGGCATCATGGAGGAAGACGGCTTTATTAAGCTCGTCTCGCGCATCAAGGAGCTCATCATCACCGGCGGCTTCAACGTGTACCCAGCCGAGGTGGAGGACGTCATTCGCACCCACCCGGACGTCGCCGACGTCGCCGTCGTGGGCCGCCCGCGCGAGGACGGCTCGGAGGATGTCGTTGCGTGCATCGTGCTTAACGACGGCTCCGCCCTCGACCCCGACGGCCTGAAGGACTTCGCCCGCGAGCGGCTGACCCGCTACAAAGTGCCTCGCACCTTCTACCACTTCGACGAGCTGGCGAAGGACCCGATGGGCAAGATCCGCCGCCGCGAGGTCCGCGACGACCTGCTGGCAAAGCTCGCCGAGCGCTAAGGCCCCGCGGCGACCATCCGCCCCTCAAATGGTGAGAACGAAATGGTGAATCCGGCCAAATTTTCGCGTTCTCACCATGCGGTTTTCACCATTTGCGGGCCCGCCGCGGCCGCAGCGGGCTAGAACCCGACCCAGACCGGCTCGGGGCGCAGCTCCACCCCGAACGCCTCGCGCACCTGCGCCTGCACGCGGCGGGCAAGGTCGACGATGTCGGCGGCACGGGCCCCGCCGCGGTTCGTCAACGCGAGGGTGTGCTTGGTGGACAGGCGCGCCGGGGCGTCCTCACCGGGAAAGCCGCGGTGGCAACCCGCGCGCTCGATGAGCCACGCCGCTGAGAGTTTTTCCTTGCCGTCGCCGGCGGCAAAGCGCGGCATTGCTGCCTCCCCCACCTGCGACTCGATGGCGTCGGCCACCGCGGACGGCACCACGGGGTTGGTGAAGAAGGAGCCGGCGGACCACGTGTCGTGGTCTGCGCCGTCCAAGACCATGCCCTTCGCCCGGCGGGTCTCCAACACGGATTCCCGCGCCTGGGCGAGCGGGACGCGCTGGCCGCCCAGGTGACGCAGCGGGATGGATACGTCGGTGTCGTGCAGCTGCAGCTCAATTTCCAGCACGACCGCGCGGGCAGTGAACTTCAGGTTGGAGTAGCGGTACGCCAGGTCCAAGGCCTCGGCGGGAACCCACTCGTCCACCCCGGTCTGCCGGTTCCACAACCGCACCCGCGTGAGCACGTCGGCGATCTCGGACCCGTACGCGCCCACGTTTTGCACCGGTGTCGCGCCCGCGGAGCCGGGGATGCCGGACAGCGCCTCGATGCCGCCCAGCCCGCGGTCGACGGCGTAGGACACCACCGCGTCCCATTCGGTGCCGGCTTGGACGCGGAGCCGGAGGTCGTCGTCAAGCGTCACGCCATCGTTGCGCACGAGCACCGCGGCGAGGTCGAGCTCGCCGTCCGCGACGACGAGGTTGGAGCCGCCACCGACAACCAGCAGGGGCGTGCCGCTGCGGTCTAGTTCGGCCACGGTCTCGACGAGCTGCTCTGCGGTCGTGCACTCGTAAACCGCGGCCGGGGTACCGCCGACGCGCAGCGTGGTCAGGGAGGCGAATGATGGGGCAATCACCCCGTCAACGGTAGTCTGTGCCCCATGACTGCACGTAGTGAGATCACTGTGACCATCAACCAGCCGATCGAGAAGGTCGCGCAGGCCTACGGTACCCGCGAGTACTGGGAGTTTATCGCGGAAAAGCTCTCTCCGGAGCCCGGTGAGCTCCACGAGTTCGCGGACAGCACCGCGACCCTGTTTGAGATCCTGCCCAAGTCCATCCTCCCCGAGGCCGCCCAGGCGATGGTGTCCCAGGACCTCAAGCTCAAGCGCGTGGTGAACGTCGGCGCACTTCAGGGCGACACCGCCGAGCACACCATGACCGGCGACGTGAAGGGCACCCCCGTGGACCTGGGCGCGGAGTACACCGCCACCCGCGACGGCGACAACACCACGCTGAACTACGAGCTCGAGGCCAAGGTGAACATCCCGTTCATGGGCGCCGCGCTCGAGCCGAAGGTAGCTGACGCGCTCGAAGAGATCGTGGAAAACGAGGCGAAGCTCACCGATCAGTGGATTAGCGAGAACCTCTAATTCCCCACTACCACAACCTGCGCGCCTCGGCCTCCGCCGGCAAGCCGTACGGGGTGATCACCCGCGGCACCACCGGCGTGAACCGACTCCGCAGGTCAGACCGCTGGACCCGCTATCACCCGCGGGTCCAGTCCTTGTTGCGCGCCGCCGACTCGCCGCTGGCGGTCGACGTGGGCTACGGCGCGTCACACACCACCACCGTCGAGTGGGCCGGGTGGTTGCGCCAGATCCGCCCCGGCGTCGAGGTCGTGGGCCTAGAAATTGACCCAGCGCGCGTGCTCCCGCCCCGCGACGGCGTGCGCTTCGAGCTCGGTGGTTTCGAGCTCGCCGGTTACCGCCCGCACCTCGTGCGCGCGTTCAATGTGCTGCGCCAGTACGACGTCGACCAGGTCCCCGATGTCTGGGACACCGTCCGCTCGCGCCTAGCCAGCGGCGGCCTCTTCATCGAGGGCACCTGTGACGAGCTGGGCAGACGCTGCGCTTGGCTGCTTATCGACGCCTCCGGCCCCCAAACCCTCACCCTGAGCTGGGACCCGCACCACACGGCCAAACCCTCCGATGTGGCGGAACGCCTGCCCAAGGTCCTGATCCACCGCAACGTGCCCGGCGAGTCCATCCACCAGTTCCTCACCGATGCCGACGCCGCCTGGGACCGTGCAAGCGGCTGGGCCCCGCACGGGCCCCGCGTGCGGTGGCGCCACGCCTTGGAGGACCTCGCCGCTCACTGGCCAATCGCACCCCAGCGCCGCCGGCTGCAGGACAACACCGTCACTGTGGACTGGCGGGCAATCGCCCCCGCTTCGTAAACTGGCCTGCATGAAAACCGCGTGGAAAGTAACCCTCTCAATCGTTGCGGCGGTCCTGCTGCTGTTCGCCGTAGCGGAAGTGGGCATCCGCACCTTTGTGGCGAAGCAAGTCACCTCCGAGGCGCCGGAGGGCACTTCGGTCTCCTTCGGCGCGAGTCCGGTGACCCTTGGCCTCTTGGGCGGAAAATTTCCCCACATGACGGTGGACCAGCAATCCGACCTGGTAATCGACGGCGATCACTTTTCCGGCACCCCGGCCGCCGTGGTGGATATGGACAACGTCCAGCTCAACGACGGCGACCCGGTGGCGGAATCCCTGCACCTGACCACCGAGCTGCCCAACGATTTTGTCCGCGCCATGCTGAACCAGCAGCTCAAGGAGCAAATGGGAGACAGCTTCCTGGCCGACGTGATCACCGTCTCCGACGTGGTGTCGAACGCCGATGCCGGCACATTCACCATCGTGTTCACCTCCGGTGCGGCCGGTATCGAGCTGCAGCCGGTGATGCAGGACGGCCAGCTGACGTTCCAGGCGCGCAGCACCGAACTGTTCGGCTTCGCGCTTCCCGACGACGTCGCCCAGGCCATTAGCTCCGCCATGTCCGAGGGCGTCGCGCAAGAGGCCACCGGCGGGATGAACGTGGAGGACTTCACGGTCATCCCCGGTGGCCTCCGGGTCAGCGTCGCCGGCAGCGACATCAAGTTCTCGGAGCTGGAGCAACTGCAGCAAACCGAGCAGCTCCAGCAGGACGGGCAGCCGAGCTACCAGTCGTAGCTGCCGCCCACAATGCGCTTAATCTGCGGGCGCACGTCGAAGAAGTAAATACCAATCGCCACCGCACCGAACCAGGCGATGAACGGGAAGCGCAGCAGGCACGCGAGGGCCGCCAGAACGAGGATGCCCACCCAGGCACCCTTGGACTGGCGGTTCGCCGCGTCAAACGCGTCGGCGCGGGTGGCGCCTGCCATCACAGCCCCAACGATGCCCGCAATGCCCACCGCCAGCATGAGCACTATGCCCACGCGCGAGGGAATCGACATGATCTGGTGAATTTGGCTGACGGTGGCGGTATCCATAACTCCTACTTCAGGTCCTCGACATTCACGGTCTCACCGTTGTCTTTGCCGGCATCGGCGTCGTCGATGATCTCGCCGTCGATGATATCGTCGTCCGATTTCCCACCCGTAAACTGGTCCTGGATCCGCCCGACCAGGCCGTCGAAGCGAGAACGCAGGTCTTCGACCGTGCCCTCGATGCCGTCGGTCTGCGTGTTTTCCAGACGCTCGTTGAACGTCGCTCGTGCGTCGTTGATGGTGCCGCGCAGCTTCGCTTTCACGTCGTCGGTGAACTGGACGTCGCGCTCGCGGAAGCTGTTGAACAGCTTCTCCGCCTCGTCCGCGAAGTTCGTGGCCGCGCCGCGGACTTCACCCTCGGTCGAGGCGGAGCTGAGGTTCTGTCGCGCTTCCTCGGTGGCCATCTTGAACTTGTCCGACAGCTCGCCGGTGGCCTTGCTGAACGCGGCGCCGATGGAGGAACCCGCCGCGAGCAGCGCGTCCCCGGCCTCGCGGAGGCTGGAACGAATCTCGTTGTCCTTGCCGTTCGTGTTGTCAGAGGTCTGGTCAGTCATGGTGCACTCCTTGCGTTAGTAAAAAAGCAGTTGCGACACAGTGTAAATAGCTAACCCGGCGAGCGCACCGACGATCGTGCCGTTCAGTCGGATGAACTGCAGGTCCTTGCCCACCATGAGCTCGATCTTGTCTGCCGCCTCCTCCCCGTCCCAGCGCTCGATGGTCTCCGCGATGATGCCCACAATCTGGTCCGCGCCGTTCTCCGCAGCGAAGTGCGTGACCTTTTCCAGGGCACGCTCGGCGTCGGCGCGCACCGAAGGGTCGTCCACAAGCTTCTGGCCCCACTCGCGCGCAGACGCGGCCGTCTTCCGGCGCAGCGCGCTTTCCGCATCGGACGCCTGGGACACGATTGACTCAGAGAGCTGCTCCCAAATCCCGCCCGCGGCCGAGCTGACAGCGGCGGAACCCATAACGTCCGCTTTGAGCGCCTCCACACGCGAGATCATGTCACCGTCGAATTGGAGGTCGTGGGCGAACTGGTGCATTTGGCGGCGGATGGCGCGGCGGGCCTCGTGGTTCTTGTCCGTGTCCACGTCCTCCATGAACGCGACCATCTCGTCGTAAACGCGCTGGCCCACCAGCTCCTTCGCAAACCGGGGCGCCCACCGCGGCATCCGCTCATCGATCATGGTGACAACGGTTGCCTCCATGCCATCGACCTTCCGGCGGCCCCAGGCCACAATATCGTCCACCACCGGGTCCACCTTGCCGTCGGCGATGAGACCCTCCAGCACCCTGCCCAGCGGCGGCGCCCAGATCGGCTCCGCCAGCCTGTCCACAAGCTGGGTGCGAATGAACGCCTCCGCCCCGGCCGGGTCGATCCCCTGCACCATCCGGACCGTGAATGTGCCAGCTTCCTCGCTCACGCGCGCCGCGTTCTCCGGCTGCGCCAACCACCTGCCCACCCGCTCCGGGATGCCCGCGCCCATCACCTTGTCGGTGATGGTGCGCGCGTTGAGAAAGTTCTCGCTCACGAATTCGCTGAGCACCCCGGCGACCTGGTCCTTCTTGTTCGGAATGATGGCGGTGTGCGGGATGGGGATGCCCATGGGATACCGGAAGAGCGCGGTGACCGCGAACCAGTCCGCCAGCCCGCCCACCATGCCAGCCTCCGCGGCGGCGCGAACGTAGCCGATCCACGCTGCGTCATTGCCCCGGGACTGGGCCCAGGAGCACGCGATAAAAATCACCGCCATCAAGGCCAGCAGGCTCGTCACGGCGATCTTGTGGTTCCGCAAAACGCGGCGCCGCTCCGCCTCGTTGGTCGGAGTGGGCATCATCGCATGCTGCTGGCTCATGCCCATGATTAAAGCAGGCGCTCCGACACGGGCACGAAAAATGCCCCCTCCGCAGATGGAGGGGGCATGTTGCACGGGCGCGGTGCGCCAGCTGCCGGTCTAGTTTCGACGTCCGGTGCGCTTACGGTACTCCTTGTAGTCCTTGCGGCCCATTGCGATCAGGACGCCGCCGGCCACGCCGGTGATGACGGCTTCAGCGACACCCAAGATGAGCAGGCGCTGAGCCAAGTCGTGGGTCTGGGAGCCGAAACCGAAGGCCATTGCGCCTGCGCCCCACACGGCCAAACCAACGCCGAAGAGGGAGGACAGAAGCAGGCCCATGGCCACCCACGTCTTGGTGTGAGACAGCGAGGCGTGTGGCGCACCGAGGGAGACTGGGTCATAGCCCTCGATGTAGGTATCTTCAATGCGGCCGGTGTACTCCCGGTAGGACTCGTTGCGGATATCTGCAACTGCGGTGGAACCCATTGTTTCTGTTTCCTTCTTCAGCGTCTGGAGCTACTGCTACGAGTATACGGCAGCCCTAGTCGTCGCCGCCCTTGAAGGCAGCACGGGCGCGCTCGGCGTTGATGGCGCCGACGGCATCGAGCGGGATGCCAGCCGGGCACACGTCGGCGCACTCGCCGTAGAGCGAGCAGTGGCCGAAGTTGGTCTCCAGCTCGTCGACCATCTTGCGCGCGCGGCGGGAGCGCTCCTGCTTGCCCAGCGGAAGCAGCTTGAGGTGCTTCAGCTTCGCGCCGGTGAACAGGTGCGCGGCACCGTTCGGGCACGCCGCCACGCAGGCGCCGCAGCCGATGCAGGCGGCGTAGTCCAGCGCCGTCTCAGCGTCGTGGTGGTTCACGGCCAGCGTGTCCGCGTCAGGGGCGGTGCCAGCGTTGATGGAGACGTAGCCGCCCTGCTGCATCACGCGGTCCAACGCGGAACGGTCCACGGCCAGGTCCTTGATCACCGGGAACGCGCCGGAGCGGAACGGCTCGATCTTCAAGGTGTCGCCGTCGTTGTAGTTGTGCAGACGCTGCAGGCAGGCCGTGGTGTTCTGGCCTGCACCGTGCGGGCGGCCGTTCACGGTCAGGCCGCAGGTGCCGCAGATGCCTTCGCGGCAGTCGGAGGCGAAGACGAACGGCTCCTTGCCCTGCTCGACGTAGGTCTCGTTCACGTGGTCGAGCAGCTCCAGAATGGACATCTGCTCCACAGCGTCATCGACCTGGACGGTCTCGAAGCTGCCCTCGGTGTCAGGACCAGCCTGGCGCCAGATTTCAAGTGTCAGTTTCATTACTTGTAGTTCCTTGCCATCAGCGGGATCGAATCAAAGTGCAGGGGTTCTGCGTGGCGGATGAACTGGCCTTCACCGGCCGGCTCCCAGGCCGACACGAAGCACCATTTCTCGTCGTCACGCTCGGCCTCGCCGTCGTCGGTGAGGTGGTCCATGCGGTAGTGCGCACCGCACGACTCGTCGCGGTCCAGAGCGTCGATGCACATCAGCTCACCAAGGTTGATGTAGTCGACGAGGCGCAGTGCCGCCTCGAGCGTCTGGTTCATGTCGTTCGGGGAGCCTGGGACGGAGATGTTGGCCCAGAAGTCCTCGCGCAGTGCGCGGATCTTCCGGATGCCCTCTTCCAAGCCCTCCACGGTGCGGGACACACCGCAATGCTCGTAGAGGATCTCGCCGAGCTGCTCGTGGAAGTGCTCCGGGCCGTGCGGCTCCGGGCCGCGGATGGACATGATGCGCTCAATGCGCTCGGTGACCTCGGCCACCACATCCTGCGCCTCGCGGGAGTCCTCGGGCAGCGCCTCCTCGCCGAGGTGACCGGCGAGGTAGTTCGGCACCGTGAACGGCAGGGTGAACCAGCCGTCGACAGAGGCGGACAGCAGCGAGTTGGCACCCAGGCGGTTCGCACCGTGGTAGGTCCAGGAGCACTCGCCTGCGGCGAAGAGGCCGTCGATGGAGGTCATCTCGTTGAAGTCCGTCCACAGGCCGCCCATGGTGAAGTGGACGGTCGGGGCGATGCGCATCGGGGCCTTGTACGGGTCGTCGCCCGTGGAGTCCTCGTACATCTCGAAGAGGTTGGAGTAACGCTCACGGATGGTGTCCTCACCGAGGCGCTCAATGGCGTCGGAGAAGTCGAGGTACGCCGAGTTGCGCAGCGGTCCTACACCGTAGCCAGCGTTGAGCTGCTGGGAGATGGCTCGCGACGCGACGTCGCGGGGCACGAGGTTGCCGAAGGCCGGGTAGCGACGCTCCAGGAAGTAGTCGCGGTCCTCTTCCGGAATCTCGTTCGGGTCGCGGTCGTCGCCCTTTTCCTTCGGGGTCCAGATGCGGCCGTCGTTGCGCAGGGACTCCGACATCAGCGTCGTCTTCGCCTGCCACTTCGCGTTGACTGGCAGGCCGGTCGGGTGGAACTGCACGAAGCACGGGGAAGCGAGGTACGCGCCGCGCTCGTACGCCCGCATCATGGCGGAGGCGTTGGAGTTCTTCGCCAACGTGGTCTTGTGGTACACGTTGCCGTAACCGCCGGTGGCGAGGATGACGGCGTGGCCGGTGAACGGCGCGATCTCACCCGTGATCAGGTTGCGGGTGACAATGCCGTCGCAGTGCTTCGCGCCATCCTTTTCGGTGACGATCAAATCCATCAGGTCGTGGTGGGTGAAGATCTCCACGTTGCCCAGGTGGATCTGGCGCTGCAACGACGATGCGGTGGACAGCTGCAGCTGCTGGCCTGTCTGGCCGCGGGTGTAGTACGTGCGCGAGACCTGCACGCCGCCGAAGGAACGCGTGGCAAGGGTACCGCCGTACTCGCGGGCGAACGGGGCGCCGATGGCGTTCATGTGGTCGATCACGCGGACGGACTCAATAGCCAAGCGCCAGCAGTCGGACTCGCGGCAGCGGTAATCGCCGCCCTTGACGGTGTCCTTGGTGTGGCGGTACGCGCTGTCGTTGTCCACCTTCTTGCCACGGGCGGAGTTCACGCCGCCCTGCGCGGCGATCGAGTGGGCGCGGCGCGGCGCGTCGTGGTAGGTGAAGGCCTTCACGTTGTAGCCCAGCTCGCCCAGGGCTGCGGCGGCTGCGCCGCCGGACAGGCCGGTGCCGACGACCAGCACGGTGAACTTGCGGCGGTTCAGCGGCGACACCAGGTCCATGTGGTCTTTCTGGTACTGCCACATGTCCTTCATGCGAACCTCGTCGCGGTTCGGCTCGTTGGCCTCGAGGACGTTACCCGGGGTCACGCCGGCGGCGGCGGACTCGGGCTGGCGGAAACCGCCGGTGCGCTGCTGGCCCGCGGCCTCGGCGGAGTTCTGTTCCCCGCCGTTGGCCCCCTGGGCCCCGGAAAGACCGGAAATAGAGGTAGTCATAGTTGTTCTCCTAAAAAGCCGTTACCGGGAAAAATCCGGGACCCAGCCGAACGCGATAGCGAGCGGCATAACAACGTTGCCTGCGACAACGATGAACGGGAGGATGTACGCGAGGACGATCATCAGGCCCGCGCCGCGCTTGCCCAGCCAACCCAGGTCGGACACTGCGAGGTAAATGCCGTGGGTCAGGTGCAGCAGCAGCGCCAGGTTGGCAATGACGTACACGAGGGTGACCCACCAGCGGCCGGGGGCGAAGGTGGCGAGCATGTTGTTACGCACCGCGCCGTGGACGAACTCGTCAGAGGCGACTGCCTGACCGAAGGTGAGGTCCAACAGGTGGAAGATGATAAACAGCAGCAAAATGACGCCGGTGACCAGCATCGCCCGGGTGGCGGTGGACTGCCAGCCGCCCATCAGGTTGGTGCGCTGGAAACGTCCGCGGGACTTCGAAGAGCGCGCGCGCAGTGCGAATGCGCCCCACACGTGCAGCACCAGGCAGGCAAGCAGGATGATACGGACGATCCACAGGAAACCGGAGCGCGGAAGCAACGGCTCACCGATCGTGCGCAGGAACTCGCCGTAGTCATCGATCGGCGCGGAGCCATCGATGTTCAGCGGCATGAAGATCTTCAGGTTCCCCACCATGTGGCCCAGAACGTAGAGACCGAAGATGAGGCCGGTGATGGCCATGGTCAGCTTGATTGCCCAGGTGGGGTAGGACGGCCGCTCGCGCAGCGGCTTCTCAGTAATTTTTCCGTGACGAATGGCTTCACGGTCTGCGTTTTGTACAGTCATGGCACCTCCAGTGTCGGTAACACTCTAGGAGATCGGCCCCGCCCATTCACACCGGATTCGCAGGCGCGACCGAGCCTCAACCCCACCTTGAGCCCTACATGCAGCAATCTGGCGCATTTGTGACATTCGACACTTGTTTGCTCCGTGGCTTGCGAGTCCACAGCCCCCACCCCTTTCAGTGTCAATCTTTTGGTTGTTAGTACGTCCTAACCTGCTCGCCGACCCGAGCGGCCGAAAATCGGTACGCTGAACGGCATGGCTATTGACAAGAACACTGAAAGCTCCGCAACCCGCCAGATCGACGCCCCCGCGGTCGCGATCTTCGACATCCTTTCCAACCCGCAGCGCCACGCCGAGACCGACGATTCCGGCATGGTCGTCTCCGCTGACCAGGGCGAGCGCCTGGAGAAGGTCGGCGACATCTTCACCATGAACATGACGAACAAAGACGGTGACTACCAGACCAAGAACGAGGTCTTCGCCTTCCAGGAGGACCGCGTCATCGGCTGGAAGAACCTGCAGAACACCACCTCTGAGGTGACCGTCGGCGCGAAGTGGCTCTACGAGCTCGAGCCCATCGATGCCGACAACACCAACGTCACCCTCACCTACCAGCGCGACGAGCTGGAGGAGAACCTGCTGTCCATGTCCGAGACCTTCGACGACGAGTTCCTGGCCAAGTCCCTCGACTCCCTCGCCGCCGCAGTCGCAGGCACCGACAACCCGACGCAGAAGCACTAGCTCGCTTCTCGACGCCACTAAAGGCGGGCCCCGGTAAGTTCCGGGGCCCGCCTTTAGTGCGTCGGTAAGCGGAGGCTTAGAGGTTGATCATGTGGCCTTCGACGCCGTGGGAGATCTCCTTGAGCACCTCGGAGAGGGTCGGGTGGATGTGGATGGAGCGTGCGATCTCCTCAGCGGTGAGGTCGAAGCGCTGCGCCAGCACAACCTCCGGCATGAGCTCGGAGACGTTAGCGCCCACGAGGTGGCAGCCGAGGATCTCGCCGAACTCGGCGTCGGCGACGAGTTTGCCAAAGCCGGCGGTCTCGTTGAGGCCCACCGCCTTGCCGTTGGCGGAGAACGGGAAGGTGGCGACCTTGATGTCCTTGTCCGGCCACTTCTCGCGCGCCTGCTCCTCGGTGTAGCCCATGGACGCAACCTGCGGGTTACAGAAGGTGGCGCGCGGGGTCATCATGTAGTCCTCGATCTCGAGGGTCTCGGCGCCGGCGATGGTCTCGGCGGCGATGATGCCCTGGGCTTCCGCAACGTGGGCGAGCTGCAGCTTCGCCGTGACGTCGCCGATGGCGTAGATGTGGTCGACGTTGGTGCGCATGCGCTCGTCGATAGCAATGGCGCCGCGCTCGGTCAGCTCGACACCGGTGTTCTCCAGGCCGTAGCCCTCGGTGCGCGGAGCGAAGCCGACGGAGATCATCACGCGGTCGGCGGTGAGGGTCTGCACGTCGTCGGAGCCGTTCTTCTTCACATCCACCTCGACGGAGTCGCCGTTGTCGCGCACCTCGGTGGTGGCGTGGCCGGTGAGCAGCTTCACGCCGAGCTTCTTGTACCGCTTCGCGATCTCCTTGGACACGTCCTTGTCCTCGTTGGGAAGGACGCGGTCCATGTACTCGATGACGGTGACGTCGACGCCGTAGTTGGACAGGACGTAGGCGAACTCCATGCCGATGGCGCCGGCGCCGACGATGACCATCTTCTCCGGGGCCTCGGGGTTGAGGATCTGCTGCTCGTAGGAGACCACGTTGTCGGACAGCTCAATGCCCGGCAGCGTGCGCACCACGGCGCCGGTGGCGATGATGCAGTCGTCGAAGGTGACGGTCATGCCCTTGTCGTCGCCGTCGGTGATCTCGATGGTCTTGGCGTCCTTGAACGAGCCCAGGCCGTTGATCTCCTTGATCTTGTTCTTCTTCATCAAGTAGTGCACGCCACCGACGATCTTCTCGGAGACTTTACGGGAGCGCTTTTGGGCGTCCGTGTAATCGAACTCCACGTCACCCTTGATGCCGAAGGTCTTCGCCTCGTGGTTGAAGATCTCCGCAACCTCTGCGTTCTTAATCAGCGACTTCGACGGGATGCAGCCCACGTTCAGGCAGACACCGCCCCAGTACTTCTTCTCAATGACAGCCACTTTCTTACCAAGCTGAGCTGCACGGATGGCGGCAACGTAGCCACCGGGGCCCGCGCCGAGGACAACAACGTCGAAATGTTCTTTACTCACAATACATATAGTACGTGCCCGTCTGGCAAAATGTTCCCGAGCACCCAGTTGTTTTCTGCCCCGAAAGTGAGCGAATTCCGTGAAACTCCGACGACCTGCTATCGCCGTTGCGGCCGCGGCACTGGTAGCCGCAGGTTCCGTACCCTCTGTTACCCACGCTGCCCAGATCGACGAGACGGCCCCGAACGCCGGTCAGACCGTGGCTGCCACCGACTCCCCGAGCAGGGCGGACAACGTCGAGCCGCTCGACGAGGCACCCAAAACAACGAATGGCCAGGACCAAAAGTGGGTCGGCATCCTAGAGAATAACCAGCAACTGTGGCCGAACGAGGCCGTCCGCGTCCACTCGGAATCGATGGGCCGTGACATCCCGGTGGCGTTGTTCCGCGCGACCGACGAAAACGGCCAGCCCGTGCAGGGCGCCCCCACTGTCTACCTGCTCAACGGCGCCGGCGGCTCCGAGCAGAACACCGACTGGGTGGCCCAGGCGTTCGACAAGATGTACGAGACTTACGGCCGCGCGGGCGTGAACGTGGTCGTGCCGATGGAGGGCGCGTTTTCCTACTACGTGGACTGGGCCGAAGAGCCGCCGGTGGAGAACACGTACTACAAGGGCAAGCAGATGTGGTCGACCTTCCTCGCCGAGGAGCTGACCGGGGCGGTCGAGCCGCACCTGGGCGCGAACGGGCGCCGCGCGGTGGCAGGACTGTCCATGGCGGCGACATCCTCACTGTTGCTAGCGGAGCACTACCCGGAAAAATACGACGCGGTGGGGTCCTTCTCCGGCTGCGCAGCCACGTCGACGCCGGTGCCGTGGAAGTTCGTGGACCTGACCGTCAGCCGCGCCGCGCCGGGTGTGATGACGCCGGAGTACATCTTCGGCAAGCGCGGCTCAGAGGAGAACCGCTCGAAGGACGCGTTGGTCAACGCCGGGGCACTTAAGGGCACCGCCGTGTACATCTCCAACGGCACGGGCCTGGCAGGCGAAGGCGACATGGCGGGCACGTTGAAAGAGGGGCTGATCAAGGCCGGCAACGACCCTGCCGTGGCGTCCGTAGTCGCTGGGTCCAACGCGCTGACGCTACAGGTTGAGGGCGGCGCCATCGAGGCCGCCACGAACGCCTGCACCCACGACTTGCTGGTGAAGCTGGCTGCAGAGGGCGTGGAGGTCGGCCACGCCGAGCTCCGCAACGTCGGCACCCACAGCTGGGGCACGTGGCGCGACGACCTGCAGCTCTCCTACGACACCGTCTTCAAGAAGGCACTCAACCCCGAGCTGTAGCGCGGAAACCGACCGCGCCAGCACACGAATACGGCGCCGCCCTAAACAGGGCGGCGCCGTATGTGCGTTCTCGGGCGTTTAGAACAAGCCGAGCCCGTACGCGATGGTCGACGACATGGAGGAGCCAGCGTGGACGAGCCCGCCCAGCACCTGGTTGATCTGCAGCTGGATGGCTTCGATGGGGTTCATTGTGGAGTCCTTTCGGGGATGACGCGGTATGTAGCGGGCATGTAGCGGGCATGTGACGGACAGCGCCACGTAACAGTGGCCACTACACTATCGAATGTCCTTGAAGCAGGCGCAGCATTGCCTGTCAACGTCACCCCCGCACGACTGGAAGAACCACATGAAGAAGATCAAGGCAGCCGCGCTGGCCGCCCTCGCAGCAGTCTCCCTCGCATGCTCTGGCACCCACGTGGCGTCGGCCCAGACGGAGGGCACCGTCAAGATCTGGGATGCCCCGTCAAACCCGCCTATTGCCGTAACCACGGGCAAGCCGCAGGAATGGGTCAAGCAGGTGGACCACAAGACCCTGCTGTCGTTCAACGTGTACTCGCCGTCGATGCGCCGCGACGTCCCGGTGGCCGTTATCCCCGCCACCGATCCGTCCGGGAATCATGTGCGCAACGCACCGACGCTGTACCTGCTCAACGGTGCGGGCAGCGCAGAGCAGAACCAGGATTGGCTGAAGCTCTACCCTGCCAAGGAGTACTTCGCGGGCAAGCGCGTCAACGTGGTGATCCCGCAGGCCGGCGCGTTTTCGTACTACACGGACTGGGTGCGCGACGACGTCAGCTCCCCCTACATCAACGGCCCGCAGAAGTGGGAGACGTTCTTGACCGAGGAGTTGCCCGGCCCAATTGAGCGCGTGGTTGGCGCCAACGACCGCCGCGCCATTGCCGGTGTGTCCATGTCCGCCACGTCCGCGCTGGTGCTTCCGCAGCACAATCCGGGGATGTACAAGGCCGCTGCATCCTTCTCCGGCTGCGCCGCCACCTCCTCGCCGCACGGCTACAACTTCGCCCGCTTGACCGTGAACCGCGCCTCGGGCACCGGTGATTTCACAACCGTCACCCCGGAGAAGATGTGGGGCCCGATGAACGGCGAGTACAACCGGTACAACGACGCGCTGGTGAACGCGGAGAAGCTGCGCGGTACCGCGCTGTACGTCTCGTCCGGCACTGGCCTTGCGGGCCGTCCCGACCAGGTGAGCTACCTCATGGGGCTCGGCGCCCCGCAGGCGACCGCCCAAGCTGCCTCCGCCATTCTCCAGGTGGAGGGCGGCGTGATCGAGGCCGCGGTGAACAAGTGCACCCACGACCTCAAGGCCAAGCTGGACGGCCTGAACATTCCGGCCCACTTCGAGCTGCGCAACATGGGCACCCACTCCTGGCCATACTGGACCGATGATATGGATCGCGCGTGGTCTACCACCATTGCGCCTGCGCTAGGGGTGTAGGTTGCGCAGCATCGAGCCTGCGCTTCTCGACGACCTGACGGGGACGCCTGCCCTCGAGTGGGCCCAGGAGTGGTCGGATGCGACGGAGGCCGCCCTCGACACCGCCGCGCTGCGCCACCGCATCCAGGCCGCGCTGGACGCAGACGACCGCATCCCGTTCGTGTCCCGGCGCGGCGAGTACCTGTACAACTTCTGGCGCGACGGCGAACACCAGCGTGGCCTGTGGCGCCGAACGTCCCTCCCCTCGTACCTCGGGGAGGGAGAGGAAGATCGCACCGACACCTCCTGGGACATCCTCCTCGACATCGATGCCCTCGCGGCCGCGGAAGGCGAGGACTGGGTCTTCAAGGGCGCTTCTGTGCTGCCCCTGAGCTGGGACCGGGCGCTGATCCGGCTGTCTCGCGGCGGGGCCGACGCAGTGGTGGTGCGCGAATTCGACATCGAGTCGCGCACCTTCGTCGACCCGGCCGACGGCGGATTCACTGTCGGCGAGGCAAAAACATCGGTCACCTGGCTGGACCGCGACACCGTACTGGTGGGCACCGACGAGGGGCCGGGCACGGTGACCAATTCCGGCTACCCCATGCAGGTGGCGCGCTGGCACCGCGGCGGCGGCAAGACCGTGACGTTCACAGGCGAGCCGCAGGACGTCGGGGTGTGGGCGGACTACGACGTGGTGGACCGGAGGAGCGTCGTCACGCGATCGCTCGATTTCTACACGTCGCGCACGTGGGTGGACGGCGAGTTCCTCGACGTGCCCGACGACTGCGACGCCATCCCCCACCGCGAATGGCTGTTTGTCCAGCCGCGCACCGAGTTCGCCGGCGTCCCTGCGGGTGCGCTGGGGGTCATCGAGCTGGCGCGCTTCCTCGGCGGCGAGCGGGATTTTACGGTGTTGGAGGCGGACGCGACGGTTGAGTCCATTGCGTTTACTGCCACCGCCATGTTGGTCACGCGGCTAGTGAACGTAGCCACGAGCATCGTGCGCATCGAGCTGGGCACGTGGGAGCGGACCGAGCTCGCGCTGCCGGAGGCGGCCAGCGCGCACGTCGTCGCCGCGCACCCCCTGGCCGGCGACGAGTTCTGGGTCACCGCATCCTCCTTCACCGACCCCGCGACGCTGCTGCTCGGCGACGCTGACGGCCAGCTCGTGGAGGTCAGGCGCGCCCCGGTGCACTTCGATGCCACGGGGCTGGAAACCCGCCAGCACTGGGTGACCTCTGCCGACGGCACGCGCCTGCCCTACTTCATCACCGGCGACTTTTCCCGCGGCGCGCGCCCCACCCTTGTCGGCGGGTACGGCGGCTTCGAGGTCTCGCTCACGCCGTCGTTTTCAAACGTGCGCGGCATCGCGTGGCTGGAGCAGGGCAACTTCTACGTCCAGCCCAACCTGCGCGGCGGCGGCGAGTTCGGGCCCGAGTGGCACGCACAGGTGGTGAAGGTCAACCGTCACAAGGTGTGGGAGGACCACAAGGCGGTGCTCGAGGACGTCGTCGCGCGCGGCTACGCCACCCCTGAGCAGATTGCCATCCGCGGCGGCTCCAACGGCGGGTTGCTCACCTCTGGCGCCCTCGTGCAGTACCCGGAGTGTTTCGGCGCGGCGGTGATCCAGGTGCCGTTGACGGACATGCTGCGCTACCACACGCTTTCCGCGGGCGCGTCTTGGATGGCGGAATACGGCGACCCAGACAACGCCGAGGAGCGCGCCGCGATCGAACGGTGGTCGCCGCTGCACAACGTGCGCCCGCGCTCGGAGGTGGCCTATCCCCCGGCGTTGGTGACCACCTCAACGCGCGACGACCGCGTGCACCCCGCCCACGCGCGTACCTTCGCGCTCGCGCTGTGGCAGGCGGGGCAGCCGGTGGACTACTTCGAAAACACCGCAGGCGGACACGCCGGCGCGGCGGACAACGCTCAGGTGGCCCGGGTTGAGGCGCTGATCTACCAGTGGATAGACCACAAGATCGGACACCACCTGGCGTAGACTTCCCGGCGATGAGAAACCTCAGGCTGCGCTCCACCCCCATTCCCGGCACCCGCGACCGTTACACCGGCGTGGAGTTCAACCTCGGCTTCCACGTCACGCACTACGACCTGGATTTCGACTACAAGGTGGCGCCGAACCGCCTCGAGGCGACAGCGACGCTGACGCTGTCCACCTGGCGCGAGCTGAACCACCTCTCACTGGATCTCACCTCGGGCCTCGCGGTGCGCCGGGTGGAGGCCTCAAACGGCTTTGGTATCAAGCGCTACCGCCACCACGGCGGCAAGCTGCGCATCACCTTCGACGAGTTCATCCCCGTGGACACGGAGCTGCAGCTGACCATCCGCTACGGCGGCACCCCGCGCCCGCGCCGCACGGCGTGGGGCATGCTGGGCTGGGAGGAGCTGGAAAACGGGGCGCTGACCGCCAACCAGCCCAACGGCGCACCGTCCTGGTTCCCGTGCGACGACACCCCGGACGAGAAAGCGACGTACTCCTTCAACGTGCGCGCGGACCGCGGCTACGTGGCGGTGACGAACACCACCGCGCGGCCCATGGCGACGTACCTGGCCACGGTGCAGGTGGGACAGTTCCACCGGGTCGCGCTCGGCCGCAACACCGTCGCATGGCTGCCGCCGCGCACCCAGGTGGGCGATCTGGAGAAGCAGCAGGCCATACTGGACTACTTCGAAACCGTCTTCGGCCCCTACCCCTTCGAGGACTACCAGGTGGTCGTGCACGAGGACGAGCTGGAGATTCCCCTGGAGGCGCAGGGCCTGTCCATCTTCGGCGTGAACCACCTGCAGGGCAACGAGCGGCTCATCGCGCACGAGCTGGCGCACCAGTGGTTCGGCAACTCGCTCGGCATCGCGCAGTGGGAGGACATCTGGCTCAACGAGGGGTTCGCTTGCTACGCGGAGTGGCTGTGGGCGGATGTATCCGGGCAGATGCCTATCGACGCCTCCGTGCGCACCCACTACGCCAACCTCACGCCGATGGATTTCACCCTGAAGGACCCGGGCGCGCGCGACATGTTCGACGACCGCGTGTACAAGCGCGGCGCGATCACGCTGCACGCGCTGCGGCGGAAAGCAGGCGACCCGGCCTTCTTCGCGGCCGTGCGCGACTACACCGCCCGCGGCGCCCACGGCGTGGTGGAGCCGTTTGACCTGGTCAATGCGTTTGCGCGCCAGGGCGTGGCCGTCGACGACGTCATAGACGCGTGGGTCAACCACCCCGAGCTGCCGGAGTGCCCGTGAGATACCTCTCCCTGGCCACCGTATTCGCCGCCGCCAGCGGCTTTGTGGTCATGTGGATTGCCAGCTGGGCACTCGACGCGGAATCTGGCTACAACTACTTCCTCGCCTTCTGGGGCTTGTTCTTCGCCGCCACGGGGTTGATCGACGGCATCACGCAGGAAACCACCCGCGCCGTCGCCGCGTCGAGGCAGACCCAAGCGCACGGCACCGCGAAGCCGTGGAAACTCGGCGGGGCTGTTGGCGCCGTGCTAGCCGGGGCTGCGCTCGCCGTCGGTGTCGTGGGCATGGGCCGAATCGTGCCCAGCAACCCCGGCGCCGCCACCGGACTGCTCGCGTTCGGCCTGCTCAGCTACGCATTCCAGGCCGTGCTTTCGGGCATCTTGAGCGGCTCCGGCCTGTGGAGCCGTTACGCGGCGCTAGTTGCGATGGACTCCGGCGTCCGGCTCGTGCTGGCTGTGGTGGTGTGGGCGCTCGGCGGCGGGCTGGTGGAGTTTTTGGTCATCACCGTCATCGGCGCGCTGAGCTGGATCCTCATCCTCGCGCTGTCCCCCGTGCGCGTGACCCTGGACGTGGACCGCGCCACGTTCGTGCGCCGCGTCGCCTCCGCCATGGTTGCCTCAGGCGCGTCGGCGGCGTTGATCACCGGCTTCCCCACCGCCGCCTCCGCGGCCTTCCCGGCGGCGACTGCGGCCACAGGGGGCGCGGCGGTCGCGGCCATCAACAACGCGGTCATGCTTACCCGCGCGCCCGTCCTCGTGCCGCTGCAGCGCTTCCAATCGGCGTTGGTGGTGCGCTTTGTCCGGCAACGCGGCCGTGTGTACCAGGCGCTCGCCGCCCCCGTGGCGGCCATCCTCGGCGTGGGCCTGGCCGGCTTCGTCGCCGCCTGGGCGGTTGGCCCCTGGATCTTGCGGGTGGCGTACAAGCCGGAGCTGTTCGTCGACGGTCTTACGCTCGGCCTGCTCACGTTCGCCTCAGCGTTCATGGGCATGCTCATGATCACCGGCGTGGCCGTGCTCGCCCTGGAGCGCCACGGGTTCTACGTCGCCGGCTGGCTCGCCGCCACCGCCACCGCGTTTGCCGTGCTCTTTCTTGCCCCGTGGGGGGTCACGGCGACCGTCGTGGCGGCGCTCTTCGCCGGCCCGGTTGTGGGCACGCTCGTGCATCTGGCGGGGCTCACGCGTTAGCTGGGTAAGGTAGCGGGCCATGGAACACTTGCTGGTCACCGGGGGCGCGGGCTTCATTGGGGCGAACTTTGTCCGTCAGGCGTCGAGAAGCTACCGCGTGACCGTCGTGGACAAACTCACCTACGCCGGCAACCGTGCGAACCTGCCGGAGGGCAGCGAGTTTGTGCAGGGGGACATCTGCGAGCAGCCGCTTATCGACGAGCTCGTGTCCGCCGCCGACGCCGTCGTCCACTTCGCCGCCGAATCGCACAACGACAACTCGCTACGCGCCCCTTCCGCGTTCGTGCACAGCAACGTCGTGGGCACGTTTGCCCTGCTGGAGGCGGTGCGGAAGCACGGCAGACGCCTGCACCACATCTCTACCGACGAGGTCTTCGGCGACCTCGAGCTCGGCGGCACCGACGCGTTTACGGAGACCACGCCGTACAACCCGTCCTCGCCGTACTCGGCCACGAAGGCCGGCTCCGACCACCTGGTGCGCGCGTGGGTGCGCTCCTTCGGCGTGCGGGCGACGATCTCGAACTGCTCCAACAATTACGGGCCGTACCAGCACGTGGAGAAGTTCATCCCCCGCCAGATCACCAACATCCTCACCGGCCAGCCCGCCAAGCTCTACGGCACCGGCGCGCAGGTGCGCGACTGGATCCACGTGGACGACCACAACGCCGCCGTGCTCGCCATCCTGGAACGCGGGCGCGTCGGCGAGACCTACAACATCGGCGCCGGTGGGAAGCATGTCACGAACAAGCAGGTCATCGAGACCATCTGCGAGCTCATGGGCGGCACCTACGAGCACGTCGCCGACCGCCCGGGCCACGACCAGCGCTACACCATGGACGCCACCAAGATCCGCCGGGAGCTCGGCTGGACGCCGCAGCACACGGACTTGCGCAGCGGCCTCGAGCAGACCATCGCCTGGTACACCGACAACCGCTGGTGGTGGGAGGCGGACAAGGCGACAATCGAGCAGAAGTATGCGGAGAGGGGACAGTGACATGGCAACCACCATCGAGGGCCTCGAGGTCCACCGGCTTACCGTCCACGAGGACAACCGCGGCTGGTTCAAGGAGAACTGGTCGGGGCAAAAGCTCACCCCGAAGCAGCACAACGTCAGCTTCAACGCGAAGGCCGGCGCCACGCGCGGCATGCACGCCGAGCCGTGGGACAAGTGGGTCTCTGTGGCCACCGGCCGCGTCTTCGGCGCGTGGGTGGACATGCGCGAAGGCTCCGCCACCTTCGGCGAGAAGTTCACCTGCGAGATCGGGCCGGACACCGCCGTGTTCGTCCCCCGCGGCGTCGCCAACGGCTTCCAGGCGCTCGAGGACGACACCACGTACATCTACCTGGTCAACCAGCGCTACTCCCCCGGTGGCGCGTTCTGCTCCTACAAGGAGATCGACTGGCCGCTGGAGCCCACCGAGCTCTCGGCGAAAGACCTCGAGCACCCCATGCTTGCCGACGCCACTCCGCTGCCCCCACGCCGCATCCTCGTCACCGGCGCGAACGGCCAGCTGGGACGCGCGCTGCGCCAAGTCTGGTCGGACACGCAAGCGCACTTTGTGGGCCACGACGAGTTCGACATCGCCGAGCCGCCCCGCATCGACTGGGGAAACTACTGGGGCATCGTCAACTGCGCCGCCTACAACGACGTCAACGGCGCGGAAGACGACCGAGCTGGGGCATGGCGGGTGAACGCGGAGGCGCCGGCGAAGCTCGCGTCGATAAGCAATGAGCACGATCTCACGCTGGTGCATGTCTCCTCGGACTACATCTTCGACGGCACGGTCGAGGTGCACGACGAGGCCGAGGTTCCGTCGCCGCTGAGCGCGTACGGCGCGTCGAAGGCCGCGGGCGAGACGGCCGCGCAGGTGGCGCGCAAGCATTACGTGGTGCGCACGAGCTGGGTGTTCGGCGACGGGCGCAACTTCATGTCCGTCATGGCCGACCTGGCCGCGAAGGGGGCGACGCCGAAGGTGGTGAACGACCAACGGGGCCGACCCACGTGGGCCGAGGACCTGGCCAAGGGCATCGCGCACCTTCTGGCCACGGGCGCGGACTACGGCGTGTACAACATCACCTCCGACGGGGATGCGGCCACGCGCGACGAGATCGCCATGGCCGTGTTCGTTGCGGTCGGCGGCGACCCGGCGGACGTCCACCCGGTGACCACCGAGGAGTACAGCGCCGAGGTCGGTGCGGAGGCGCCGCGCCCGCGCGAATCCACGCTGGCGCTGGACAAGATCAAGGCGGCGGGGTTCGCGCCGACGAACTGGCGCGCGGCGTTGGCGCTGTACGTTGCCTCGCGGTAGGCCCCGCGGTAGCTAGGGGCAACATAACACCCAACTTCCCACCTACTAACACTGTGGGAAGTTGGGTGTTAAGTTGGGTGTTATGTTAGGGCACGAGCTCGCGGAGATGATCAACCAACTTCGTACTGTTGGTGCTGAAAGCTCCAGCATTGAGGCAAAAACCGGGGTCGGACGAGCTGTGCTGGAAACTTTGAGCGCATTCTCCAACCATGGCGGCGGCATCCTGATTGTCGGCGTGAGTGAAAACGATGGTTTCACAGTCGTGCAAGATTTCAACCCAAAAGCTGCCCGAGACGCGTTGACCAATTTCTGCGATCAGCTCTCTCCCCCAGCCCGACCAGAAATCTCAATCGTGCCGTTTGAATCTGGACAGGTGCTTGTTGCGGAAATTCCCGAAATGGAGCCGCAAGACAAGCCCTGTTATGTCACTGAACGCGGCCTATACAAGGGCAGCTACATTCGCACAGGCGACAGTGAACGCAGGCTCACTCCCTATGAGGTAGACCGAATCGTAGAGAACAAGGGCCAGCCATCCTGGGACCGCGAGCCGGTACCAGATGCGTCGCTAGAAGATCTCGACGTAGCCACCCTTTCGCACTACACCGAGAAGCAACAGGCCGCCCGAGAGAAAACGTTTGCGGACGGTATGCCGACTGCTTTGCGCCGCCTCCAAGTCTTACGCGACGACAACCCCACCCTTGCGTCTCTACTCACAATGGGCGACTATCCACAGCAGTTTTACCCCCGGCTTGCGGTTACATTCGCGCTTTATCCGGGGACCGGTAAGGGAGACATAACTGAAGGATTCCGGCTGCTCGACAGCGCACGAATTACCGGCCCCATCCCCGAAATGGTCGAGGAAGGCGTGCGCCTTGTGGAGAAAAACATGCGCACTGCCGGCCTCATCGAAGGGGTGTTCAGGAAGGACGTACCCGACTACCCGCCAGTGGCCATTCGAGAAGCGCTGGTCAACGCTCTCATGCACCGCGACTACTCCCCCACCGCGCTGGGAACCCCCGTCCAAATCGATATGTACGTGGACAGACTCCAGATCTCCAACCCCGGAGGGCTGTTTGGTGGAGTAACGGCGGAGAATCTCGGCCAGCCGGGTGTTTCCACATCCCGAAACCAGTTACTCTCCACGTTCCTGGAGGATCTGAGCTTTTCCAGCGGCGGCACCGTCGCCGAAAACCGTGGAACTGGAATCGCTGTCATGCGGTCCGCAACTGCAAGCGCTCTCATGCCGCCTCCCGAGTTCAGCAACACATTGACGCACTTTACAGTGACGTTTCACAAGCGAAAGGTTGCTTCTACGGAAACTCATGAAACCGCCTACGAGAAGGTCTCTCGGCTTCTCCAGGAGCGGACCTCCTGGTCGACGACAGAGCTGAAGGAAGCTACCGGACTCAGCCGCACCGCGGTTCAGAAGAGCCTGAATCAACTGCTAACTGAAGGAGTCGCAGAGGTGACAGAGCCCCTAAGGAGCCCGCGGCAGCGCTACCGGAGGACCCGATAGCAACATAACACCCAACTTCCCACTTACTTCACACTGTGGGAAGTTGGGTGATAAGTAGGTGGGAAGAAGGTGCGCCCCCTGGTTCGGGATGCGCCAACTACACTTCCCTGACATGAAGGGCATCATTCTCGCCGGCGGTTCGGGCACGCGTTTGTACCCGATCACCCAGGGCATTTCGAAGCAACTCATGCCCATCTACGACAAGCCGATGATCTACTACCCCCTGTCCACGCTGATCAGCGCGGGGATCCGGGAGATCCTGGTCATCACCACGCCCGAGGACCGCCCGAACTTCGAGCGGTTGCTTGGCGACGGCTCACACCTTGGCATCATGCTCCACTACGCAGAACAGCCGAAGCCGGAGGGCCTGGCGCAGGCGTTTTTGATCGGCGAGGAATTCATCGCCGGCGACTCAGTGGCGCTGGTGCTCGGCGACAACATCTTCGACGGCAGCGGCATCTCCGAAGTGCTCGGCCAGATCCGCGACATCGACGGCGGGGCCATCTTCGCCTACGAGGTGTCCGACCCGCAGCGCTACGGCGTGGTGGAGTTCGACGCCGACGGCACCGCGCTGTCCATCGAAGAAAAGCCGGACGCGCCGAAGTCCAACTTCGCCGTGGTTGGGTTGTACTTCTACGACAACGACGTGGTGGAGATCGCCAAATCCATCGAGCCGTCCACGCGCGGCGAGCTGGAAATCACCTCCGTCAACGAGGCCTACCTGCGCCGCGGCGACTTGAAGGTCCACCGCCTGCACCGCGGGGACGTGTGGTTGGATACGGGCACCGTCGACTCGATGAGCGAAGCCAGCTCCTACGTCGAGGTGTTGCAGAAGCGCACCGGCACCGTCATCGGCTCGCCGGAGGTGGCCGCCTACCGCGAGGGCTTCATCGACGCCACCCAGCTTGAGGCGCTCGGCGGGCAGGTGCTGAAATCCGGCTACGGTCGCTACCTCATCGACGCGGTAAGGGACTGACACGTGGCAAGCATTACGGCACTGGTGACCGTTTACCACGGCACGAACGCACACGATCTCGAGCGCGCCCTGAGTTCCCTGCGGGCGCAGACGCGGCCCGCGGACGAGCTGGTCATTGTGGCTGACGGGCCGGTGAGCGAGGGGGTCCGGAAGGTCGTCGAGAGGCAGGATGCCCGCGTGATCTGGTTGCCGGAGAATGTGGGGGCGGGCCCGGCATCGCAGGCTGGCTTAGCGACGATCGATTCCGAATACACCGCGCGCCTCGACTCCGACGATGCGGCAAAGCCCGAGCGTTTCGCCCGGCAGCTGGCGTACCTGGAAGCCCACCCGGAGGTGGGCGCGCTGGGAAGCGCCGTGGAGGAGTTTGCGGAAACACCGGGCGACACGGGCAAGGTGCGCGCCCTACCTGAGAACCCCCACGCCTACGCGAAGATCAACTCGCCGGTGAACAACCCCTCGGTGATGCTGCGCACGCGCGCCGTCAAGGACGTCGGCGGGTACAACGACGTGCACTTCATGGAGGACTACGACCTCTACGCGCGGCTGATCGCCGGCGGTTGGCAGGTACGTAACCTGCCTGAGGCGCTGACGGATTTTCAGGTCACCGACGCGCAGTTTTCACGCCGCACAGGCCGCGAGATGCTGGCCGCCGAGCTGCGGATGCAGCGCAACCTGGTCTCCTACGGCCTGATCTCGCGCCCGCGCGCGGCGTTCAACGCGGTGGCGCGCTCCGCCTACCGCACGCTTCCCACAGGGTTGCTCCGGCGCGTGTACGCCGTGTTGTTCCACCGCGGGGAGTAATCTAACGGGCGACATGAGCGGATTCGACGACACCTGGCTGATCGTGCCCTGTTACAACGAGGGCACGGTCATTTTCGACGTGCTTACGCATGCGCGCGAGACATTTCCCAACATCGTTGCGGTCAACGACGGCTCCCGCGACGACTCCGCGGCGCAGATCCGGGCCGCAGGCGCCCACTTGGTCAACCACCCGGTGAACCTGGGGCAGGGCGCCGCGATCCAGACCGGCGTGGAGTACGCCCGCTCCCAGCCAGGCGCGCGGTATTTTGTCACCTTCGACGCCGACGGCCAGCACCAGGTCAAAGACGTCGTGCGCATGGTTGAACGGCTGCGCGCCGAGCCGGTCGACATCATCGTCGGCACGCGCTTCGCGGGCCAGGACAACTCCCAGGTTCCCTGGATCAAGCGCGTCGTGCTGAAAACGGTGGTGCTGCTTTCCCCCCGCACGAAGAAGCTGGGGCTGTCCGACGCCCACAACGGCCTGCGCGCCTTCAACCGCAAGGTCGCCGACGAGATGAACATCCGCATGAACGGGATGTCGCACGCGTCCGAGATCGTGGCCATGATCGACAACAACGGCTGGCGCGTCGACGAGGAACCGGTGGACATCCTCTACACCGAGTACTCCATGTCCAAAGGCCAAAGCCTGATCAACGGCGTGAACATCCTCGCCGACGGGCTCGTTGCAAGGAGGCTGCCATGATTCAAGCGCTACTACTGCTCGCCGTCGTGGCGCTGGCCTGGTACTTCTTTGCTAATCGACGCAACGCTAACGCCAAAGCCTGGGTCAAGATCGGCTTCGCGCTCATGATGGTCGCCGCGATTTGGGCGATTGCCCGCCCCGACGACGTGACCGTCCTGGCCAACTGGCTCGGCGTGGACCGCGGCACCGATTTGATGCTGTACGTGCTGGTGGTCGCGTTCTTCTTCGTCACCATCTCCACGTGGACCCGCTTCCGCGAGCAGGAGCTGCGCTACGCCCGCCTCGCCCGCGCGGTGGCGCTGCAGAACGCGCAGCCACCGAGCGCGGCTGCGGAGGAGCAGCGCTAGTAGCCGCGCCGGATCCACTCCTCCAGGTGCGGCGCTTCCGAACCGATGGTGGTGTGGTCGCCGTGGCCGGTGCGCACCACCGTCTCCGCCGGCAGGTCCAGCACGGACTTCTGCAGGGAGTGGATGATGGTGTCGAAGGAGGAGAAGGACCGGCCAGTCGCGCCCGGGCCGCCCTGGAACAGGGTGTCTCCGGAGAAAAGCTCGCCGGCCTCCTGGGCGTAGATGACCACCGAGCCCGGGGAGTGCCCCGGGGTGGACAGGACGCGCAGCTCGGTGCCGGCGATGTCGAACGTGGCGCCGTCGACAAGCTGGCGGTAGTGCGCGCCCGGGTTCTGGCGCTGCCAGAGGAACCCGTCGGTGGGGTGCAGGTACACCGGAGCGTCCACCAGCCGCGAGAGCTCGGGGGCGGCGTCGATGTGGTCGGAGTGGCCGTGCGTGGCAAGGATGCCCTTCACGCGCCTATCCCCCACGGCCTCGGCGATGGCCTCGGCGTTGTGGGCGGCGTCGATGATGTAGACCTCCGAGTCGTCGCCAACGATCCAGACGTTGTTGTCTACCTCCCATTCGCCACCGTCCAGCTTGAACAGGCCGGAGGTGACGACGTTGTCGATGCGCACTAGAACTCCACCACGCTTCGCAGCACGTCGCCGCGCTTCATCTTCGCAAACGCATCCTCGATGTCGCCGACACCGATGCGCTCGGAAACGAACTCGCCCAGCGGGAACCGGCCCTGTTGGTACAGCTCGACGTATGCCGGGAAGTCGCGCTCCGGCAGGCAGTCGCCGTACCAGGCCGGCTTGATGGAGCCGCCGCGGGCGTAGAGGTCGATCGCGGGGATGTCCACGTGGTCGGTCTGGTTGGGCACGCCCACCATCACCATGCGACCGGCGAGGTCGCGCGAGTAGAACGCCTGGCGCCAGGTGGGCTGGATGCCCACGGCGTCGATGGCCACGTCGGTGCCGAAGCCGCCAGTCAGTTCGCGCACCCGCTCGATGACCTCGTCCTCGCTCATGTCCTTCGCGCAGATGGCGTGGGTGGCGCCGAAGGTCTCGGTTGCTGCATCGCACTTGCGCTCGTCGACGTCAACCGCGATCACCGTCGTCGCGCCAGCCAGCGCGGCACCTGCGACGGCGGCCAAGCCGACCCCGCCGAGACCGAACACGACCACGGACTCGCCGCGCTGCACGTCACCGGTGTTCACGGCGGCGCCCAGGCCGGCCATGATGCCGCAGCCGAGCAAACCGGCGGCGGCCGGATCCGCCTCCGGGTCGACTTTGGTGCACTGCTTTTCGTGCACGAGGGTCTTCTCGGCGAAGGAACCGATGCCCAGGGCGGCGGTCAGCTCCGTGCCGTCTTCAAGCGTCATGGGCTTGGAGGCGTTGTGGGTGTTGAAGCAGTTCTTGATGTCGCCCTTGCGGCAGGCGCGGCACTCGCCGCACACCGCGCGCCAGTTCAGCACCACGAAGTCGCCGGGCTTTACGTGGGTGACATCTTCGCCCACGGTGTCCACGATGCCGGCAGTTTCGTGGCCGAGCAAGAACGGGAACTCGTCGGCGATGTCGCCGTCGCGGTAAGCCAAGTCGGTGTGGCACACGCCGGTGGCCTGGACCTTGACCACAACGTCGTTTGGGCCCGGCTCGGGTATCACAATGTCCACGACCTCGACCGGGGCGCCCTTCTCGCGGGCGATTACTCCTTGCACAGTTTGTGTCATGTCTACAAGTCTACGAGCGCGCGAACACATCCGCCACGATACGGTGTTGCAATGGCATTTTCGCATCCCACCCACCGCCCGCTGTTTCTCATGCGTTCGTTCGCCCGCTTCGCGCGCGCCGTCACACGCTCCGGCATGGTCAGCGGCGAAGGCGGGCCACGCGCGGCGCTCGCGGTTGCGCCCAACTTAGCGCGCTACTGGTTCACCACCGCCCGCGAGGTCGAACAAGGCGCCGCCGCGGTGCCGGACCGCATCGCGCTTATCGACGACACCGGCGTCCTCACCTACCGCCAACTCCGCGACGCCTCGCGCGGGCTGGCTCAGTGGCTCCTCAGCCTCAAAGACGAGCGCGACCTCGACGGGTTGCGCATCGGCGTGATGGCCCGCAACGGCCGCGGCATCATCCTCCCCCTAGCCGCCAAGGGCTACGCGGGCGCGGACATTTTCCTGCTCAACATCGGGTCGTCGCCGGAACAGCTCGCCGGTATCTTCGCCGAGAACGACATCAACGTGCTGTTCATCGACGACGAGTTCGCGGACCGCCTCCCCGACACGGCCGGCATCACGGTGGTTCGGGCCCACGAAGACGGGGGCCGCGGCCTGGCGCTGGCGGAGGTGGTCCGAAGGGACGTCGATAGGCAACTGCCCCGCTGGCCCAAGCACGGCAACCTGGTGCTCATGAGCTCCGGCACCACCGGCATCCCCAAGGGCATCGTGCGCCCCGAGCCACGGCTGCCGTTCGTGGTGGCCGGCTACCTCGAGGCGATTCCCTGGCGCGCAGGCGACACGGTGCAGCTGACCGCCTCGATCTTCCACACCTGGGGGTGGTCCGCGCTGCAGGTGGCGTTGGCGACGCGCTCCACCATCGTCACCCGCCGCGTCTTCGACGCACAGGCGTGCCTGCAGCAGATCGAGACGTACCGCTGCGACGGCCTAATCTCCTCGCCCATCTTCTTCAAACAGATGCTGGATGTGGAGGACACCTACGACACGTCCTCCCTGCGCTACCTCGCCTCCGCGGGCAACGCGGTAACGCCGTCGCTGCTGCGGCGCACCACCGAGCGCTTCGGCCCGATCCTGGCCAACATCTACGGCTCCACCGAGCTCGCGCTGGCCGCGGCCGCCTCACCGGAGCAGATGCAGGCGGACCCGACGATGGTGGGCGCGGTGCCGCCGGGCACGGTGCTCAAGCTGTACGACGACGCCGGCCGCGAAGTCCCCGCCGGCAAGACCGGGCGCATCTTCCTGTACAACGAAACGGCGCTGCGCGGCTACACCAACCCGGCGACGCAGACGGTGGAGATCGACGGGCTAATCGAGATGGGCGACCTCGGCTACTTCGACGCCGACGGGTACCTGCACGTGCAGTCGCGCTCCGACGACATGATCATCGTCGGCGGCGAAAACGTCCACCCGCAGTCCGTGGTGGAGGTGCTCGAAGACATGCCGGGTGTCAGCGAGGTGTACGCGCACGGCGTGGACGACGACGACACTTTCAAACGCATCGCCGTGTGGGTCGTGCGCGCTGCCGAGCAGCCCGCGCTAACCGCCGATGCGGTGCGCGACTGGGTGCGGGCGCGGCTGGCCGACCACTCCATCCCCCGCGACGTGCACTTCGTGGACGAGCTGCCGCGCAACGCGGTGGGCAAGGTCGTGCCGCGTTTCCTGCCCGGTTTGGGGCAAAAAAATTGAGCCACCAGCGAGAATCGAACTCGCGACCTTCTCATTACGAGTGAGATGCTCTACCGACTGAGCTATAGTGGCCGGGCAGCAATGCTGCTCCGTCGAAGGAGTGTATCGCAGCCCGCGCGGTGCGCGAAACCCGCAGGTTAAGACACCTTGCACGCGAGGCGCAGGTGGCCCAGCATGCCGTTGAACGCCACTGCCGGCTGCACCTGTTGCGTCAGGCGCAGGCGGCACTGCGCGACCGCCTCCTGGCAGGCGACGAGGCCCTCCGGGGCAACACGCTCGGCGATCTCGCGCGCCAGACCCTCGTAGTCGGGGTGGATCAGCGGCAGGTCCGCGCCGGATTGGAGCATCATCGCGTCGCGGTACACGCCCGCAAGATCCACCAGCACGAGGTCGAACATGTCGCGCTTGCGGCGGGTGCCGCGCTTTTTCTGCTCCTCTTCGAGCGCTTTTATCGACGACGCCGCCCCGCCCAACGCCTTCGCCGAGCCTTTGCCCTTCGCACCCATGCCTAGCGCGTTTTCCAGTTTCGCCCGCTCGGCCTCGTCCTCGGCCTTGTGGGCCTCCACCGCCTCGCTCTCGGCCGCTTTGACCAGTGCGCCGACGGCCTGGAACGCCTGCGCCCCGTGGAACACCAGCTCCGCCAGGTTGATCGCCATCGAGCGGCGTTGCTGCACCTTGTCCGAGCGGACCAGAAGGCGCGCGCGGCCCACATGCCGCATGGTTGCCGCGGCGGCGAGGCGCGCGTCGTGCTCTGTCGCGCCTTCTTCCTCCACCAGGATGCGCACGACCTCGTCCTCCGTCGGCGCGGGGACGTAGAGGTGCCGGCAGCGCGAGCGCAGCGTCTGCGGGAAGTCCCGCGGGTCTGTCGACGGCGCGCACATGATGATCACGGTGTGCTCCGGCGGCTCCTCCACGGTCTTTAACAGGGCGTCGGCGGCGTCGGTGTTGAGCCGGTCGGCGTTTTCGATGACGATGACGCGCCAATCCGCCACCGTCGGCAGCCGCGACGCCTGCGGCACGATCGTGTCACGCACGTACGCCACCGGGATGTTCACCCGCTGTGGCACCACGTGCAGCAGGTCCGTGTGCGTGCCCGCCAACGCCTGGCGGCAATTCTCGCAGCGGCCGCACCCGATCTCGTCCGGGTTGGTGCACATCAGCGCCGCCGCAAACGCCAACGCCGCCTGCGAACGGCCCGCCCCGGGAGGGCCGGTGAAGAGCCACGCGTGGGTCATGGCGTAGCCGTCGCCAAGCCTGGCGGCCTGCGCTGCAGACATGATGGTGTCGCGCACCGACGGGGTGCCGGCGAGGCGCTCGCTGACGCTGCGGGTAGTCACGGATGATCAGCGTACCCGCGCGCTAAGGTGATACACCATGGAACGATTCTGGCGCGAGCTGCGGTGGCTCTGGGGCACGTCATGGCCCCTGTACGCAGCGACTGTGCTGGGAACGAACGTCATTTCCGCAATCGGCTCCATGCTCTTCGTGCGCTACCTCATCCCCATGCCTGAGGTGCTCGAACTGGGCCTCGGCGGGCAGCTCGGCGCGATCGGCGTGATTTACGCGGTCGTGGCCGTGGTGCTCGGCGGAGTGGTCACGCTGTACCTGTTCCGCCCGGTGCTGGAGTGGCAGCGCCACCCCGACGGGCACGACCCGAACATGGTGCGCCACTTGGTCATGCGCCTGCCAGTGGCGCAAACCATCATCGTGGTGGCGGTGTGGGGCATCGGCATCGCGATCGTGACAGTTGCGGCGTGGCGCGTCGACATCCAGCTTGCCTCGGTCGTCCTTGCCACCGCGTTGCTTACCGCGTTTGTCACCGCCGTGCTGACGTACCTGCAAGCGGAGCGCCTCGTGCGCCCCATCGCCGCGTCCGTGCTGGCCCGCCGGTTCGAGGATTCCACGCTGCAGCCGCCGATCAAGTGGCAGCTGTACCTAACGTGGTTCACCACCTCCGCCGTGCCGATGGTGGGCGTGCTGCTGCTGACCATCGCCCAGCGCTACGACTACTTCACCGGCACCGTCGGCGAGCTCACCTCCGCCATCGTCGCGCTGACCACGGCAGGCATCGTCACGGGGTTCGTGGGCACGGCGCTGGTGATCATGAGCGTGGTCGACCCGATCAAGGAACTGCAGGCCGCAATCAACCGCGTGCGCCGCGGCGAGCAGAACACGCTGGTAGACATCTACGACGGCTCCGAGATCGGCGTGTTGCAGGCCGGATTCAACGAGATGATGCGCGGCCTTCGGGACCGCCAGCGGGTGCGCGACATCTTCGGCCACTACGTGGGCGCGGAGGTGGCGCAGAAGGCGCTTGAGGAGGTGCCGGAGCTCGGCGGCGAGGAGCGCAAAGTCGCCGTACTGTTCATCGACGTGGTCGGCTCCACTTCCTACGCCGTCGATCACACGCCGGAGGAAGTGGTTGCGGCGCTCAACGACTTCTTCGACGTTGTCGTAGACGTCGTGCACCGCAACAAGGGCGTGATCAACAAGTTCCAGGGCGACGCGGCGTTGGCCGTGTTCGGGGCACCCGTCTCGCTTCACGACGCAGCTTCGCACGCCCTCCAAGCCGCCCGCGAGCTACAACGCGACCTGGCTGGGCTCGAGCTTAAAGCCGGCATCGGCGTGGCCGCCGGCCACGTGGTGGCGGGCCACGTTGGCGGCGCGGACCGCTTCGAGTACACCGTCATCGGCGACGCCGTCAACGGCGCCGCTCGCCTGACCGACCTGGCGAAGGACACCCCGGGCATGGTGCTCACCAACGCCGCCACCCTGCGCACAGCCAACGAGGTGGAGCAGCAGCGCTGGACGTTGATGAAATCGGTGGAGCTGCGCGGCCGCGGCAAGATGACCCAGCTGGCCCGCCCGGTGCGCTCCACGCTGGCAGACCGTTACTAGCGCTTGCGGGCCTTGACCACGCGCTTGGTGGTCTTCTTCGGCTTGGTGGCCTTCTTAGTCGCTTTCTTCTTTGCGGCCTTCTTGGTGGCTTTCTTGCCGCCGTCCTCGGCCTCGCGGGCGCGGCGGGCGGAGAGCAGCTCGTTCGCCCGCTGGTCGGTCATCGTTTCCGGGGTGTCGCCGCGCTGTAGGGACGCGTTGGTTTCGCCGTCGGTGACGTAGGGGCCGAAGCGGCCGTCCTTGATGCTCATGGGCTTGCCGGAGACGTCGTTGTCACCGAGCATTTTCAGCGGCGGCTTGGCGGCGGCGCGGCCGCGGCGCTTCGGCTCGGCGTAGATGCGGCGCGCCTCATCCAGGGTGATGGAGAAGATCTGGTCTTCGGAGGCCAGCGAGCGGGAGTCGTTGCCCTTCTTCAGGTACGGGCCGTAGCGGCCGTTCTGCGCCGTAATCAGCTCGTCATCGGCCGGGTCCACGCCCACCTCACGCGGCAGCGAAAGCAGCTGCATCGCCTCCTCGAAGGTGACGGTCGCGGGCTCCATGGAGGAAAACAGCGACGCGGTGGCAGGCTTGAGCTGCTCGTCCACGAGCTGCGCCATGCGCTTTTCTTTCTGCGCGGCCGCGGTCTTGGTCTCCCAGTTCTTCGCGCGCTTGCCTTCCTCGGCCCGCTGTTTGTCTTCCTCCGCGCGCTCGGCGGCGATGATCTCTTCGGCTCGGGCCTCGGCGCGCTCGCGCTCGTCGTCGCGCACGAGCTCCGTGACGTACGGGCCAAAGCGGCCCTCCTTGGCCACGATGGTGCGGCCGTTGTCGGGGTTGACACCCAACTCGCGGCCCGACTGCGGGGTGGCGAAGAGCTTCTCCGCCATCTCCAGCGTGATCTCGTCGGGCGTGGCAGATTCGGGCAGGTTGGCGCGCTGGTACTCGGGCTCGCCGTCGGCGGTGGTGCCGACGACGCGCTCGATGTACGGCCCGTAGCGGCCGACGCGGACCACGACGGGGCGGCCCTCAGCGTCGTCGAAGAGCGTCAGCGAGTTCGCCTGGCGCGCGTCAATGGATTCGAGGTTGTCCTCGATCATGTGCTTGAGCCCGCCGCGGCGCGCCAGCGCCTGCGCCATGGATTCCTTCGCGTCCGCGTCGCCGAAGTAGAAGCCGGACAGCCACCGGGTGCGGTCCTGGTTGCCGTGCGCAATCTCGTCCAGCTCGTCTTCCATGGACGAGGTGAAGTCGTAGTCCACCAGGGCGTCGAAGTTGTTCTCCAACAGCCCCACCACGGAAAACGCCACCCACGACGGCACGAGCGCGTTGCCGCGGGCGACCACGTACCCGCGGTCCTGGATGGTCTTGATGATGGAGGCGTAGGTGGACGGGCGCCCGATGCCTAGGTCTTCCATCTTCTTCACCAGCGACGCCTCGGTGTAGCGCGCCGGCGGGTTGGTGGAGTGGCCGTCCGCCGTGACCTTTTCCGTGTTCAGCTCGTCGCCCTTCGCAAGCTGCGGCAGGCGGGTTTCATTGTCCTGGCGGTCGGAGTACGCGCGCAGCCAGCCGGGGAACGTCACGCTGCGGCCCGTCGCCGCGAACTCGCACGCCTCCCCCGCGGCGTCGCCGAGCACGGTGACCTTCATCGACGTTCCGCGCGCGTCCTGCATCTGAGAGGCCACCGTGCGCGCCCAGATCAGCTCGTAGAGTTTGAACTCCTCCGCGTCGAGCGCGCCGGCGAGCTGGCCGGGGGTGGCAAACCGCTCGCCGGCCGGGCGGATCGCCTCGTGTGCCTCCTGCGAGTTCTTCACCTTGCGGTCGTAGATGCGCGGGCTGTCGGTGACGTAATTTGCACCGTACAGCTCACGCGCGGCCGAACGCGCCGCGTCCAGGCCCTGCTGCGACAGCGAGGTCGAGTCCGTACGCATATACGTGATGTGGCCGTTTTCGTACAGGCGCTGCGCAATGCGCATCGTGCGCGCGGAGGTGAAGTGCAATTTGCGTCCGGCTTCCTGCTGCAGCGTCGAGGTCATAAACGGCGCGTACGGCTTGCGCGAGTACGGCTTCTCCTCCACCGCCGTGACCTGCATCGGCGCGGTGCCCAGGGCGTCGGCAAGCGCATGTGCCTTTTGCTTATCGACGACGAGCGCTTCGCCCTTCAGCCGCCCCCGGTCATCGAAGTCGCGACCCTGGGCGATGCGCTTGCCGTCCACGGCGACGAGCTTGGCGTCGAATTCGGTCGGGGTCTCCTTGGATGCGTCTTGAGGAACGAGAGACGCAACCAAGTCCCAGTACTCGGCGGAGATGAACGCCATGCGCTCACGTTCGCGCTCGACGATGACGCGGGTGGCCACAGACTGCACGCGTCCTGCGGACAGGCGCGGCATGACCTTCTTCCACAGCACGGGGGAGACCTCGTAGCCGTAGAGACGGTCCAAGATGCGGCGGGTCTCCTGCGCGTCCACGAGGTCCATGTCCAGCTCGCGGGTGTTCGCCGCGGCGTCGCGGATGGCGGACTCCGTGATCTCGTTGAACACCATGCGCTCCACCGGCACCTTGGGGTTCAGCGTCTCCAGCAGATGCCAGGCAATGGCCTCACCCTCGCGGTCCGGGTCTGTCGCCAGCAGGAGCTTGTCCGCCTGCTTGAGCTTGGCTTTGAGGTCGGAGACCTTCTTCTTCTTGTCGCCGTCCACCACGTAGATAGGGGTGAAGCCGTCCTCTGGGTTCACCCCGAGTTTGGCCCACGGCTCCTTCTTGTACTTCGCGGGAATGTCGGCGGCGCGGCCGGGCAGGTCGCGGATGTGGCCGACGGAGGCCTCGACGATGAAGTCGTCGCCCAGATACTTCTGTATCTTCTTCGCCTTCGTTGCTGACTCCACGATGACCAGAGTCTTGCCGCCTGCAGCCACGTTGACTGACACCTCGTTTCGCACAGAAGTTATTCCCTTAGAGACAACTAGCACACGATTGTGCACCCAGGTAATACAGCTACACTGCTCGGGTGCCCCGCTTCCGCCCGAATCGGGGACGGAAAGGATGCGTCTTCGTGGTCGATTCCCTCATCGATTTCTTGCACACCCTCATGGCGATGCCCGTGTTCTATCCGATCGTCGTTGTGCTCATCATCGCGGACGCCCTCGCGCCGGTCGTGCCGTCGGAGACCGTACTGAACCTCGCCGGCGCGTTTTCCGCCTCGCGCGAGGTGCCCAACGCCTGGGGTGTCATCCTCGCAGCCATTATCGGCGGGATCATCGGCGACAACATCTGCTTTGCCCTCGGCGGCAAGCTCATCCACCGCGTGGACAGCCTGGACCCGGAGTCGAAGGCCGGCCAGGCCATCCAGTGGGTGCGCCGGAACATGAACCGCGGGGCGGGCGCGACCATCATCGTCGCCCGCTTCATTCCATGGGCGCGCTGGGTGGCCACGATCGTGCTCGGATCGGTGCGCTACAACTGGTTCAAGTTCGTCTTCTTCGACACCCTCGGCGTGATCTTCTGGGCCTTCTTGAGCGTCGGCGTGGGATACCTAGGGGGGCGCATCCTGCAGGACTACCCGCTGCTCGCCATGCTGCTCGGCGTGGTGCTGGGCTCCACCGTCGGCTACCTCATTCAAAAGGCGCAAAACCGCCTCGCGGAGTGGCGCGACGTACGCCAAGGCGTCAGCGCAGTATGAAAAACGGGGCTTCGAGCGAAGCCCCGTCGATACGCAGAACGCGCTAGATTGCGCGCACCTGCTGGGCCTGCGGGCCCTTTGCGCCCTCGCCGACCTCGAACTCGACCTGCTGGTTTTCTTCCAGGGTGCGGAAGCCGGAGCCCTGGATCTCGGAGTAGTGGACGAAGACGTCGGAGGAGCCGTCGTCCGGAGCGATGAAGCCGAAGCCCTTTTCTGCGTTGAACCACTTAACAGTTCCGGTTGCCATGGTGAAACCTTTCAAAAAATTGAGTGATGATGTCGTCCACCAGGGCCTAATCGGGTCCTGGTGCCCGCGTGCACAATCCTCGCGAGCACCTCTTCGGGCGCACACAAAATCTGTGACCGCCACCCAGTCTGCCATGAATTGCGGGCTTTAGCACTGGCGAGTGGCATACTTCCCAGTCATCATGGTCTCCCCCTTCGGCGCCGAGCTCGTCGGCGCACTCGAGCGCAGCCACCCGTCGGCCACCATCACCCACGTCGAGCATGTGCCTGCACGTCTGGCGCGTTACGCCGCGTGGCCCGAGTGGGTGGAGCCGAGGCTGCGGCGCGTGCTTACCGACGCTGGCGTCGCCTCGCCCTACCTCCACCAGGCTCAGTGCGCGGAGCTTGCCTGGCAGGGGCGCGACGTGGTGGTGTCCACGGGGACCTCGTCCGGCAAGTCCCTGGGCTACCAGTTACCGGTGCTCACGGCACTGGCCCAGGACCCCACGGCGTGCGCGGTGTACCTCACGCCCACCAAAGCGCTGGGCTCCGACCAGCTGCAGGCCACGCTGCGGATGACGCAAGGCGCGGGGCTGGAGGGCATCCACCCGGCCCCGTACGACGGGGACACGCCGGTGGAATCCCGCGCCGGCATCCGCGAGCATTCTCGCTACGTGTTTACCAACCCCGACATGCTCCACGCGGGCATGCTGGGTTCGCACGCGCGGTGGGCGCGGCTGCTGCGGCACCTGAAATACATCGTTGTGGACGAGTGCCACACGTACCGCGGCGTGTTCGGCGCAAACGTGGCGCTGGTGCTGCGCCGGCTGCTGCGCATCGCGTCAGCCTACGGGTCGTCGCCGACGTTGATCTACGCCTCCGCCACCGCGGCGGACCCGGCCGGGCAGGCGCTGCGACTCAGCGGACGTGAGGCTGTGGCCGTGACCGACGACGCCGCGCCCGCCGGCGAGCGCACCATCGTGCTGTGGGAGCCCGGCTTTATTGAAGGCGCCGAGGGCGAGGGAGGCGCACCAGTGCGCTATCCAGCCACGACCGAGGCGGCCTCCGTATCCGCCCAGCTTCTGCTCCAAGGCGCGCGCACGCTCACGTTCGTGCGCTCCCGGCGCGCCGCGGAGACGGTGGCCATGCGCACGCAGGAGCACCTCGTGGTGGCGGGCCGAGCGGACATGGCTGACCGCGTGGCACCGTACCGCGCGGGCTACCTGGCCGAGGACCGCCGCGAGTTGGAGCGCCGCCTGGACGAAGGCGAGCTACTCGGCGTGGCCTCCACCAACGCGCTGGAGCTGGGCATTGACGTGGGCGGGCTGGACGCGGTGGTGATGGCCGGCTTCCCGGGGACGGTGGCGTCCTTCCGCCAGCAGGCCGGGCGCGCGGGCAGGCGCGGCCAGGGCTCGGTGGCGGTGCTGGTGGCGCGCGACGAACCGATGGACACCTATTTGGTGCACCACCCCGCCGCTTTGTTGGGCAAACCGGTGGAAAACAGCGTGTTCGATCCCTCCAATCCGTATATCTTGCGCGGGCATATGTTCTGCGCCGCGGTCGAGCGGCCGCTGACCGAGGCGGACGTCGACGCGTTCGGCGCCCGCGGCGTCGTGGACGACCTCACGGCAGCGGGTCTGCTGCGCGGCCGTCCCAAGGGCTGGTTCGCGGTGCCGCAGCTGGACGGCGAGCTCACCCCGGAAACCGCGCACGCTTCGGTGTCCCTCCGTGGCGGCGTGGGCGAGCAGGTGATGATCGTGGACGTCACCGACGGGCGCCTGCTCGGCACGGTAGATGCCGCCCGGGCGATGAGCCAGGTCCACGACGGCGCGGTGTACATCCACCAGGGCGAGTACTTCGTGGTGCAGTCCCTGGACTTGGATGATTACGTCGCGCTGGTGGCGCCGGAGCGGCCGGACTACTCCACGCAGGCGCGATCAACCACGGACATCACCATCTTGGGCACACCCCACGAGCTGGTGAACCCGTCGCCGGGCCTGTGGGTGGCAAGTGTCGACGTCGAGGTGCTCGACCGGGTCACCGGCTACGTGGTACGGCTTGCCGACGGCACCGTCAGCGAGCACATCCCGCTCGACCTCCCGGAGCAGCGCTTGGTCACCCGCGCGGTGGCCTACACCATTGACCCGATGGTGCTGGACGAGCTGGGGATCACCGCCGGCGAGACCCCGGGCGCGCTGCACGCCGCCGAGCACGCCGCCATCGGCCTGCTGCCGCTGTTGGCCACCTGCGACCGCTGGGACATCGGCGGTGTCTCCACCGCCCTGCACCCGGACACGATGTTGCCCACCGTGTTCGTCTACGACGGCCACCCGGGCGGCGCGGGCTTCGCCGACGAAGGCTTCGCCCGCTTCCACGAATGGATCGAGGCCACCTGGGAGACCGTGCGCTCCTGCGGCTGCGAGGACGGCTGCCCGTCGTGCGTGCAGTCGCCGAAGTGCGGCAACGGCAACCAGCCGCTGGACAAGCGCGCCGCGCTGAAGCTGCTCGGCGCGCTTGTGACCATGACGGCGGGCCAGGCGCGACGCTAGGGCTTAGGGCCCGGCGCGCGCGGCGGCCTCCGCTCGACGGCGGGTGGCAGCGACCACAATGTCGCCTGCGGTGAACTCGCAGGACGCCAGACGGGCACCGTTGAGTTCCGTCGTTCGCCGTGCCGCCGCGCAGGCATCAGCGCCCCGGTACAAGGCGCTCGCGCCTGCCACCGCCGCGAGGTCGGCTGCGACACGCACCCGGTGGGTGTCCGCCACCTGTACCCCGAGCGCCACCACCGCCAGCGCCAGCGAGACGACGGCGGTGATGATGCCGCTCGCGGTGACGGTGGCGGAGCCTTCGTCGTCACGCAGCTGCATCAGAACTCCACGGGAAACACTGCGGTGGCGCGCATGGTGCCGACCGGGGCGGGGACGGTAGCTTCGGCCGTGGCAAGCCCGGCGCGCTCGGTGACCTCGACCGCGCCCCGCGGCGCCGAGTAATCGACGCCGAGGGCGTACGCGCGGGCTGCCGCGCCAGCGACATCGACGGCCGTGATGTAGGCGGCGACGGTAGCGATGCCACCCACAATGGCCACGGTGACGACCACGAGGGCGGACAGCGACAGCGCGGTTTCAACGGTGCTCATTAGCCGGGCGTGTTGCTCAGAGCGTCGGTGATGACGCCCTCGATGGCGTTGGTGACGGCGTCGCCGTTGACGACGAGGTAGAGCACGCCAGCAAGCGCGGCGGCCGCGAGGCTCCCGAAGGCGTATTCGATGGTGCTCATGCCCTGCTCAGAGCGCATTTTTCGTACTCGAGACGCAGCGTACAGGGAGGCGGATGTAAGTGCAGAGTTGAGGCGGTGCATGGGAATTCTCCTTCTAGTGGATGAGTGTTTGGCCGAGGCTGATCACCGCGGGTGCGAGCCCGAGGACGAAAAACGCCGGCAGGAAGCATGCGGTCAGCGGGATGGCGATGAGCACGCCCGCACGTTCCGCTTTGGCTTTGGCTCGGTCCCCCGCGGTCGCCCGGAGCTGGGCGGCGATGCGCCTGCAGCCGTCGGCGAGCGAGGTCCCGGAGGCGGCGGATAAGGTCACAAGCCCTGCCAAGTCCTCGCCACCGGGAAGGTGGCGGAGCTCGGTCCAGGCGCGCTGAGGTTCAACCCCCAGCGCCGTCAGCGAGGCCACGGTGTGCCACGGGCCGCGGCCACCGACGTAGGTGTCGGCGACTGCGGCGGCCGCCGCACCGGCAGGCAGGCCCGCTGAGACACAGGCCGCGAAGAGCTCGATGTCGCTCGCGCAGCGCTCCGCATCGGCGGCGAAGGGACCGTCGCGCGGAGCCTTCGGGGTGGTGGTGGTGACCCGCCCCGCCGGGACTGCCGGGGCAACCGCGAGGGCGCCCGCGATGAGGAGGGCGGGCAGCACGCCGATCATGCGCCCGCCCCCTGGATAATCCGGCCGGAGACCAGCACCCCGGCGCACACGAGTGCGGTTCCCACCACCAGCAGCACCCCGCCCAGCCCACCGCCGGTGAGAAACGCTACGGGCGATGCCCCCATCGCTGTGCCCATCAGGACCCCAGCCGCAGGCAGCGCGGCAAGCACCGCCGCTGTGGTTTGCGGGCCGGCGAGCGCGGCGCGGGTGGCGTCCCGGTGGCGGTTGGCGTGATCGATGTCGTCGCGCAGCGCGGCGATCAGTTTCGCCAGCGGCACCCCGCGCGAGACGGAGAGCGTCCACAACACCCCCAGGCGCTCGAGCTCAGGCACGCGGGGCTCCAGCCGGGCGCCTGTGCGGGCTTGGTGGGCGATGCGCATCGCGTCTGCGCGCACCTGTGCTTCCCCCACCTGCTCGCCCGCCCGCGCCAACGCGTCCGGCAGCGTCGCACCTGCCTGCAGGTTGGTGGACACGGCGCCCAGATACGCCGCCGCAGCCGCTCTGCGCCGCCGCTCGGCGCTGGCCGCCCGCCGGGCACGCAGCACGTGAATCGCGGTCGCCCCCGCCATCGCCCCGGCGACGGCCAAGGTGACTCGGCCCAACACCACAGCCCCCGCAGCTGCGCACGCCGCGGTGACGGGGATGCGGTGAGATGCACGTGCGCGGCCACAGTCGCCGACGCGGCGGGCCGGGGCTGGCTCGGCGAGCGCGGCAGCACCGGCAACGAGAAGTGCCGCGATCATGGGGCCAGCTCCTCATACCCGGCCAGTGCGCCCCGTTCGGCGCCCCAGACCACCCTTGCGCGAACCGGCTCGCCCTCGAGCACGCCGATCTGTTGCAGGTAGCGGGCGCCGTCGCGGCGGCGCTTCACCACCAGCACAACATCGATTGCCGCCGCAAGCTGGGCGTGCAGGCCGGCGCGGTCCAACCCGCCCAGCGCGGCCAGCGCCTCGAAGCGGGCGGGCACCTCCTCAATGGAGTTGGCGTGCAGGGTACCGGCGCCGCCGTCGTGGCCGGTATTGAGCGCCGCGAGCAGGTCCACGACCTCCCCGCCGCGGATCTCACCCACCACAATCCGGTCCGGACGCATGCGCAACGACTGGCGCACCAGGTCCGCGATGGTGATCTCGCCGGCACCCTCCGCATTTGCGCCGCGGCTGGTCAGGTTGACCACGTGCGGGTGGTCCGGCGTGAGCTCCAACGTGTCCTCAATGGCGATGATGCGCTCGTGCCGGTCGACCTCCGCCAGCAACGCGGAGAGCAGCGTGGTCTTGCCGGAACCAGTGCCGCCGACCACCATGAACGCCTTGCGCGCCGCGACGACCGCGCGCAGCACCTCGGCGCGCTCGTGGTCCAGCGACCCACGCGCAACCAGATCGTCCAGCGTGGCGGAGGCAGTGCGCAGCACGCGCAGGGAAATACAGGTGCCGGCTTGGGAGGTCGGCGCCAGCACGGCGTGAAAGCGAAGCAAGGTGCCGTTGTCGCGGGTGACGTGGCCGTCGCAGAACGGCTGCGCGTCGTCCAGGCGGCGCCCGCAGCTGACCGCCAGGCGGGTGGCCAGCCGCCGCACCGCGCTTTCGGAATCAAAGGTCAGCCCAGACCGCTGCAACCCCTGCCCGCGGTCCACGTACACCTCGTCGGGGCTATTGACGCAGATATCGGTCACGTCCGGGTCCGCTAGCAGCGTCTCCAGCGGGCCAGCGCCGGTGGTGTCGTCGCGGAGCTTGCGCATGATGTCCAGTACCCCGATATCGCTGATCACCACCGCCTCCTCGCGGATGATCGCGGCGATACGCGCAGGGTCCGGCTGCCCCGGCTCGTCGGCCAAACGGCGCTTAACGCGGGCGAGCACGTCGTCCATCTACGCCGCCTCCCTCAGCACGGTTTCCGCCGCGCGGGCGAGGGGGCGCGGCAACCGCTCAGGCAGCCCGGACTGGTCCAGCTGCTTAGTCAGCCCCCGCACCTCGGCCACCTGAGCGATGACGGAAGCTTTCGCGGTGTGCTCCACTTCCTCCTGCCCGAGCGACGCCCACGCGCCCTGGCGCAGCACCAGCGCGTTGGCCACCCCGGCCGCGTTACACTCGGCCACCACCCGCGCGGCCGCCGCGGCGGCGCGCAGCTCGGGCCGCAGCACAATGACTGCGAGGTCGCAGCGGTCCGGCAGCAGCGCAAGCGGCGCGTCCACCACCGTCACCCCCTCAGACGAGGCAGCCGCGACAACCGCGTTGACCTCTTCTACCTCCAGCCGGAACGGATCCGCCACCTGGGTGCGCGGAAACGTCAGCAGCGCCACCCCGTCATCCGTGGCGGGCAGCGCGGCGCGCAGCTGCGTACGCGAGACCGCCCCTTCAGCGCCGAAGTCGATTTCACCCCAGCGCGCGCCGGGCGTGTGCTCCAAGCCCAGCAGCAAGTCGAGCCCGCCGGAACACCGGTGGGCGTCGACGAGCGTGGCGTCCCCGGCGGCGCGGCACACCGATGCGGCCAGCACCGACGCCCCAGCCCCGCCGCACGCGCCCAGCACCGCAATCACGCTCGCGTCCGCCGCCGTCGCCGGAGGGGCGAGCGAGAGCGCGCCGATCCCCCGCAGCACGTCCACGGCCTGCGCCGGAAGCGCGTAGTAGTCGTCGCGCAGTGCCGCTGACGCGGTGTCCGCCACCACGGTAAACACGTTTGGTGCGCGCGAGCTGGGGCCGAGTGCGGCGGCCCGGAGGTCGTCGACAAGCACGGCGAGCGCCTTGCTGGCGTGGCGGGTGAGTTGGGCGTCGTCGACCGCGTCGATGACCTGGTGGCCTGTGGCGGCGGCGATGTGGACGGCTTCGGCGTGCAGTGCGGGATCGGCCACCGCGACGACGACGGGACCTGTGTTCGCGTGATTCATGCTCGTAGCGTGCAACCGCAACGCAAGCGAAACAATAGGTGCCACAGATCCTGTGGATAACCCGCCCAGGTCGCGTACGCCGCAACAATTCGTGTGTGGATAAGTTGCCCCACCCGTCACACCAGTTTCACAGAGAAGGGCTACGTAACCGTAGGATCTGCGGTCTACACTGCACACTATGTCTGCGCACGCGCCGGTAGCGGCTTTCTTCGACCTGGACAAGACCATCATTGCCACGTCGTCCGCATTCGCTTTTGGCAAAGAGTTCTTCAAGGGCGGCATGATCACCCGCCAGGAGGCCTGGGAAATCTCCCTCAGCAAGGCGCAGTACATGCTGGTCGGACAGTCCAGCGAGAAGATGGACACCACCCGCGACACACTCGCGCAGATGGTCGCCGGCTGGGAGGTGGAAGACATTCAGCGCATCACCCGCGAGACGCTGCGCGAAGTCGTCGCACCCGCCATTTACGCGGAAGCGCGCGAGCTCATTGCCGCCCACAAAAACGCAGGCCACCACGTCATCATCATCTCCGCCTCGGCAAAAATCCTGGTGGAGCCCATAGCCCAAGAGCTCGGGGTGGACACCGTGGTCGCCACCGAAATGGCTGTCAAGGACGGCAGGCTCACCGGCGACGTCACCCGCTACCTCAAAGGCGGCGCGAAGGCTGAGGCGGTGCGCCAGTTCGCCGCCGAGCACCACTTCGACCTCGACGCCAGCTACGCATACTCCGACTCCGCCACCGACATCCCCATGCTGGAGCTGGTGGGCCACCCTGTGGCGGTCAACCCAGACAGGGCGCTGAAGAAGCACGCGCTCGCCAACGGCTGGCAGGCTCGCACGTTCAAGAACCCTGAGCCGCTGATACAGATGCCTCACGCGCGCGAAGTGGGCGTCGGCGCCGGCGTGATCGCGGGCGTGACGGCGCTGGCGGTGGCGGGTGTATTCATCGCCCGGGCCGTCGGCGGCAAGGGCTCGGATGAGAAGCGCCATTCCGCGTAGGCGATTTTTACCCCGATTCGGGCAAACACCCCCGCGTATCGCTAACATCGTGTGAAGAATTTCCAGGCACCTTTACGGGTGCCGCGCGATTGCCACCCAGGAAGGTGAAACAACAGTGAGCAACGAAGGCCTCTACACCAGCGGCTCGACCGCCGTGTCCGCCAAGGTGGATTCGATTCCACTGCGCGACACCTACGCAACCCAGCCCGGCAACGACTCCATCGGCACCCTGATCTCCAACGCCTCCGAGCAGGTCTCCACCCTGGTCCGCGGCGAGATCGAGCTTGCCAAGGCCGAGGTTATCGGCGAGGTGAAGAAGGGTGCCGTCGGCGGCGGCCTGTTCGCAGCCGCCGGCGTGATCGCCCTGTACTCCTCCTTCTTCCTGTTCTTCGCCCTGGCAGAAATGCTGGCCTCCTGGATGCACCGCGGCTGGGCATTCCTGATCGTCTTCCTGATCATGCTGGCGCTGGCTGGCCTGCTCGCCTTCATCGGCTTCAGGAAGATCAAGAAGATCAAGGCGCCGGAGAAGACCATCGAGTCCGTCAACGAGCTGAAGAACCTCAAGCCGGGCGAGGCGAAGAAGAACCTGGCCAAGGACGAGTCCGGCCTGTACACCTCCGCAGGCGCCGGCTCCACCGCCGTTACCCGCTAACGCAGGCTTGCGTATCCGCGGGGCTTGTCAGGCTCCGCACGTCCCCTACGCGCTGCTGCACCTGGTGTGCAGTCAGCGCGTAGCCCGTTTCTGAGGTGTCTAACGACGCCCCGAAGATCATTCCGGCGACCTCCCCCGACGGGGTGAGCAGCGGGCCACCGGAGTTGCCCTGACGGATGTTGCCGCGGATCGTGTAGGTCTCGCGCTCCACGCGCCCGGTGGTGTAGATGTCGGGTCCCGCGATCTCCAGTTTGCCGCGCACGCGCGCCGCCGACGCCTCGAACGGCCCCGACTTCGGGTAGCCCATCACCACAGCGTCATCGCCTGTGGCGAGCTCGCCTTGCGCCCAGCGCAGCGCGGGCAGCCCCAGCTGCGCGGCGCGCAGCACCGCGATGTCGGCGTCCGGGTCGTAGAGCACAACCTCCGCCGGTTTAACACCCACCACCGTGTCCAGCGACACCCGCTCCGTGCCAGCCACCACATGCGCGTTGGTGAGCACGTAGCCGTCTTGGATGACAAACCCCGAGCCCATTAGGCGCCGCCGGCAACTTTCCGCGTCGCCCATCACGTGGACAATGCTGGGCCGCAGCTTCTCGACAACCTCCGGCCGCAGCGCCTCCTCGTTTGGCGCCGCCACCTCGGCCCCGCGCGGCGACTCGAACGGAGAGACCAGGGGCGGCAGCCCGGATTCGTCGAGTAGCGCCGCGAACCGCGCCGGCAGCTTCGCCGCAGCGTCTGGAGCGGCGGCGTTGATCCCTCCGAGCACGCGGGAGGAGCGGATACCGTCCCCCAGCTCGCCGGGCACCGAGGCGGCCAGCGGGATGGACACGAACCACAGCACCGCTGCCACGGCGACCGACTGGAAACCCGCGCCGAGCACCGAATCCAGTGCCCGGCCCACCTTCGAGCGCATGCGGCCGCGCACGTTTCCGCCCACCGTGGCGCCGACGAGGTTGCCCAGACCCACGAAGACGACGATCAGCGCGATGAGCAGCAAAACGCGCGCTGTATGGGACTCGGCAAGCTCGAGTGCGTACGGCGCGACCGCCAGGCCGATAACCAGGCCCGCGGCAATGCCCACGGTGGAGACCACCGCCGAGACAGCCCCCTGGCGCCAGCCGCTGACAAAGGCGCCGGCGACGGCGAGCACGAGCAGGACGTCGATAACCAGGTGCATTCCGGTGATGTTACCGCTCGCGGTTGGCGGACCGTGCCAGCGCAGCACGCAAGTCGCCCGGCCGCTCGTCCCACGGCACGGCCCATCCCCCTAATTGCAGCACCACGGACATCAGCACCCCGGTAAACCCCCACACCAGGTACTCGCCGGCCCAGAAGGCAGGCCCGGACCATCCCTGCATCCCCAGCATGGCCCGGTTTACCGGGTCCACCAGCTCGCGCACCGGGATGAAGAAGACGGCATCCGTTTCCTCCTCGCTCGCCGGGTGCACGTTGCCCGGCTCCGGGGCATACGCCACCACGGGACGCACACGCCGGTTGCTGCCGCCGGTGGTGGCGGAGTCGAGCACGGCCAGCGGAATCACCCCGGCCGGGTCCAACCCCGTCTCCTCCCACGCCTCGCGCAGGGCGGCGCCCACCGGCCCGCCGTCGGCTGCGTCGATGTGTCCGCCCGGGAACGCCATCTGCCCGGAGTGGCTGCGCATGTGCGGTGTGCGGTGTGTAATCAGCACCCGCGCGTCCTCTGGCAAGGCAGTGGCGCGCGGGTCGCCCGCGAAGAGGATCAGCACCGCCGCCTGGTCCGCCCCGCCCTTCTGGCGCACCCGCGGGGACAGCAGCCTGCGCGGGATCGCGCCGCCGCCGCCGTCGATCGCATCGACCAGCGGTTTGAGCCACGCGGGCGCGCGGTCGGGCCGCAACTGCGCGTCCACCTAGATCGTCCCTTGCACGGCCTCGGCAAGCTCGCTCGCGGAGGTGAACTCGCGGGCGAACACCGCCACCTGCTCACCGCCGCGCAGCACCACCGTCACCGGCACCACGGGCGGCAGGCCCTGCGCGGCCGCGAACACGCCCGAATCGTCCTGGTAGCTCGGCAGCCCCACCCCAAGCTCGTTGAGCAGCGACGCCCCGTTCGCGGCGTTGCCGTCCGCGTGCACGCCCACCACGGTGTACTCCGGGTGGGCGCGGGCGAACTCCTCCACGACGGGCAGCTCAGCGCGGCACGGCTGGCACCACCAGGCCCACACGTTGACCACGCTGATCTCTTTCGCCTCGCCCGCGACCTCGCCGCCCAAACAGGGCAGATCCAGGCCAGCGGGGCAATCAGGCCGCTGGGCCACCTGCTTCTCGACGGCCACAGGTTCCCCCGAAGGTTGATCGTCCATAAGCAAACTGCGCGCGCCCGCCACCACAAGCAGGGTCACTGCGATGATTGCGCCGACGCTGATCCAGACAGCGCGCTTCATGCCATCCCCAAGATGTGGTCGCGCTCCGGACCGGTGACAAGGTCCGCCGCCGCCTCGGGGTCGGTGGGCCCGGCGCCGAAGCTGGGGCAGTCGAAGGCGATTGGGCACACGCCGCACGCGGGCTTGCGGGCGTGGCAGATGCGGCGGCCATGGAAGATGATGCGGTGGGAAAACATGGTCCACTCGCTGCGCTCGATGAGGCCTGCGATGGCGTGCTCGATTTTCACCGGATCCGTCGCATCGGCGAGCATGAGGCGCCCCACCAGCCGCTGGAAGTGGGTGTCCACCGTCAGCCCCGGCATGCCGAACGCGTTGCCGCGCACCACGTGCGCAGTCTTGCGGCCCACACCCGGCAGCGTCACCAAATCCTCCAGCTTCGTGGGCACCTCCCCACCGAAATCCGCCACGAGGCGCTGGCCCAGACCGATGAGGTTCTTCGCCTTGGAACGGAAGAAGCCCGTGGAGCGGATGATCTCCTCCACCTCCGCCTGGTCCGCCTCGGCGTAGGCGTGGGCAGTGGGGTACGCGGCGAACAGGGCGGGGGTGACCATGTTCACCCGCGCGTCTGTGGTCTGCGCCGAGAGCACGGTGGCCACCAGCAGCTCGAGCGGGCTGGTGAAGTCGAGTTCCGCGTGCGCGTCCGGGAACGTCTCCGCGAGGGTGCGGTTGATGCGGCGGGCGCGGCGGGTGCGCCCGATCTCCGTCTCCCTGCCTTTCGCCGCGGGGTGGGTCCCTGGGCGACGGTGCTTGTTCGGGGTGGTCGACGGCATGAGGGACATGCTAATGATCCGTCTCGTAAAATGACACCTATGAATCTCATTCTCGTGCTGCTGATCCCGCTGGTGCTCGGAGCGTTCACGTTGGCGATGGAGCGGCTGGAAGCACGAGCCGTGGATTAGACCGAGTTGAGAAACCGTCCGCCCAGCACTCCTAGACAGTGGTAGAGTGCGTGAAGCATTGTGACGGTCGCACATAACCGTGTGGAGAGTGACTACTTCCACTCACTGCGGCTGCCCGAACGGAGGAGGACACATGGAAGGCGTACAGGACACCCTCGCCCGCGCCGGCATATTCCAAGGCGTGGACCCTGATGCGGTTGCCGCGCTGATCAGCGAGATGGACACGGTGACCTTTCCCAGGGGCACCACCATCTTCGACGAGGGTGAGCCGGGCGACCGCCTCTACATCATCATCGAGGGCAAGATTAAGCTCGCCCGCCACGCCCCGGACGGCCGCGAGAACCTCCTGTCCGTGATGGGCCCGTCCGACATGTTCGGCGAACTGTCCATCTTCGACCCGGGCCCGCGCACGTCCTCCGCCGTGTGCGTCACCGAAGTCACCTGCGCCTCCATGGACTCCCAAATGCTGCGCACCTGGATCGACTCCCACCCGGAGATCTCCCAGCAGCTGCTTCGCGTGCTGGCCCGCCGCCTGCGGCGCACCAACGCGTCGCTAGCGGACCTCATCTTCACCGACGTTCCCGGCCGCGTGGCCAAGACGCTGCTGCAGCTGGCCAACCGCTTCGGCACCCACGAAGGCGGCGCGCTGCGCGTCAACCACGACCTCACTCAGGAAGAGATCGCGCAGCTCGTCGGCGCTTCCCGCGAGACGGTGAACAAGGCGCTCGCCACCTTTGCCCACCGCGGGTGGATCCGCCTGGAGGGTAAGAGCGTGCTCATCGTGGACACCGAGCACCTCGCCCGCCGCGCGCGGTAAGTTACGGCGCCGCCTGCAGGTAGCGCAGCGCGACGCGGGTGGACTGCTCGGCGGCCCCACGCAACACGGGATCGACGTCGTCGTAAATCGCGTCCACCAGGGTGTTGATGTCGACGTTGTCTCCGTAGGTCTTCAGCGCCTCACGGATCTGGTCGAGGCGATGGTTGCGCCGGTCAATGTACTTGCGGGCGTAAGCCGACAGGTCAGCTCCTTCAGGGCCGTGGCCCGGCAACAGGGTGATGTCTTTGCCCTGCTCCTCCAGCAGCTCCAGGCTGTCCAGGTAGTCACCGAGGTCCCCGTCGGTCTCAGAGATCATGGTGGTGTGGCGGCCCGCGATCGTGTCGCCGGTGACCACGGCCTCAAGCTGGGAGGAATCCGGCGCGCCCGGATAGACAAAGAAACAGACGGAATCGCTGGTGTGGCCCGGGGTAGCCACCACCTTCAACTGCGGGGTGACGCCGTCGACAGCAATCACCTCGCCATCCGTGAGCTGCTCAGCACCGGCACAGTACTGCGGGGCGAGCGCACGCACGGGCGCATTCGTGAGCTGGCGGAAGCGCTCCGCGCCGTCAGCGTGATCGGGGTGGCGGTGGGTGAGCAGAATGAGCCCCACATCTCCAGCCTTGGAGTGCAGCACGTTGAGGTGACCTTCATCCTCGGGGCCCGGATCAACGACGATGCTTCGCTGGTCCCCCTCCCCTTTGATCACCCAAGAATTGGTCCCCTCCAGCGCCGCGTAGCTTGGGTTCGGCGCCAAGACCACCGCGGCGTTGGCGGTCACAGGACGCAGTTGGCTGTAAGCGGGATGTTCCATGCCCGCCAGCGTACCCGCTTAGCAGCCAGAACTCGCCGTACTAGTGCTTCAGCTCCACGACGAGCTCGACCTCGACAGGCGCGTCCATCGGCAGCACCGCCACGCCAACGGCGGAACGGGCGTGCGCACCGGCCTCACCGAAGATCTCCTGGATCAGCTCGGACGCGCCGTTGATCACCGCCGGCTGGTCGGTGAAGCCCGGGTCGGAGGCGACGAAGCCGACGATTTTGAGCACGCGGGCGACGTTGTCAATGCCCACACGGGCATCGACGGCTGCGATCGCATTGAGCGCGGCTTGGCGGGCGTAGCCGTAGGCGTCCTCCCCGGACACCTCGGCGCCGACCTTGCCCGTGGCGGGCAGGGCACCGCCAACGAACGGCAGCTGGCCGGATGTCCACACCTGGTCACCGACCTGCACCGCCGGCACATATGCAGCCACGGGCGCGGCGACAGGCGGAAGCTCGATGCCAAGCTCCTGCAGACGTTCAGTCCACATTTATTCGACCTCGCGCTTCATGTAGGCGACAACGTTGTCTTGCGTCGGACCAGGCGTGACGGCGACGAGCTCCCAGCCGTCCTCGCCCCAGGTATCCAGAATCTGCTTCGTAGCGTGCGTGAGCAACGGAACCGTTGCGTACTCCCATTTGGTCATGGCGCTCAAGAGTACCTAGAGCCCGACAACTTCGCCGCCGGCGGAGAGGTGCTCTGCCCAATCCGTCACGTGCGGGTTCTTACGCAGCACGGCGCGCCGCTGCCGCTCCGTCAGCCCGCCCCAGACACCGAACTCCACCTTGTTGTCCAGCGCGTCCGCGCGGCACTCGGTCAGTACCGGGCACGAACGGCAAATGGCAGCAGCCTTGCGCTGCTCCGCACCGCGGACGAAGAGCGCGTCCGGGTCAGTGCCGCGGCACTGCGCGTGCGTGACCCAGTCCCCACGGTCGAAAACGAGATGTCCGGATGCGTCACATTTGCGAGTGGTTGTCCGCTGTGCGTTGCGTTGCGCGGTGTTACCCAAAGCCGTGCTCATAGCCGTGCTCCTTTGTCCGTGTGCGTACGCCGCCATTCCGACGGTTCCGTGTAAATGTAATCACAGCAAAATTTGCTCTGTCGAATGGGTCACATTTTTGGGGGGTCTCACCTATTCACCCGCCGGTGCGGAGTCATTTAAGGTAACGGGGGTGTCCGCACTGAAATCCCTTGGAAGCCTGCTCGTCGCCCTTCTCGCGGCAGCGTTGGCCATTGCGCTCTGCCTCGCCCCCATCGTGGGCCTGGGGGGCGCCGCCCTCGCACGCACCGACGAGACGATGCAGTCCAACCTCTCCGACCTCACTCACGGCAGGGTGCCCGGCGTCACCACGGTCACCGACGCCTCCGGCGAGCCAATGGCCTGGATTTTCAAACAGCGCCGCTACGAGGTGCCGAGCGAGGCGATTTCCCAGTACGCCAAAGACGCCCTCGTCTCCACCGAGGACCGCCGGTTTTTCCAGCACGAGGGCGTCGACATGCAGGGTTTCGCCCGCGCCATGGTGACCAACGTTCTAGCCGGGGGTGTGGAGCAGGGTGCATCCACCATCAACCAGCAGTACGTGAAGAACTATCTCTGGCTCGTCGACGCGGAGACTGAGGAGGAAGCCAACGCGGCCACAGAGCAGTCCATCCCTCGCAAGCTGCGGGAAATGCGCATGGCCTCCGATTTGGATAAGACGCTGGAGAAAGACGAGATTCTTACCAGGTATCTCAACCTGGTTTCCTTCGGCAACCACGCCTTCGGCATCGAGGCGGCTGCCCTCACCTACTTCGACATCCCAGCCCGTGAGCTCGACCCGGCGCAGGCGGCGTTGCTGGTGGGCATCCTGCAGTCCGTCGAAGGCCTGAACCCGTACACAAACCCGGAGGGCGCAATGCAGCGCCGCAATACGGTGCTCGCCAACATGGCGGCCGAAGGGTACTTGGAGCAGGCCGAGGCCGACCGCATGGCGGACACCCCGCTCGGCATCCTGGATGCCCCGAACACGCTGCCCGAAGGGTGCATCACTGCAGGCGACAAGGGCTTCATGTGCGACTACGCCCTGCGCTATCTGGCAGACAAGGGGCTCGACTTGGAGACGATCCAGTCTGGCTCGTACACCATCACCACCACCCTGGATCCGGCCGTGCAGGAGGTGGCCAACAACGCGGTGCGCAACAACGTCAGCCCGTACACCCCGGGGGTTGCGGAAGTGATGAACATTATCCGCCCAGGTGCCGACTCCCGGGACATCCTGGCCATGGCCTCGTCCCGCTTTTACGGCCTGGACTTGGACCAGAGCCAAACCATCCTCCCCCAGCCCGCATCCCTCGTGGGCGCGGGCGCGGGCTCGGTGTTCAAGATCTTCACCGCAGCCGCCGCGCTCGAACAGGGCTACGGTTTGGACAGCATGCTAGACACGCCGGAGCGCTCGGTGGTCTACGGCATGGGCGACGGCGGCGCGGCGAACTGCCCGTCGGGCGCGTACTGCGTGGAAAACGCCGGCTCCTACGCCCCGCGCATGACGTTGCAAGACGCGCTGGCGCAGTCGCCGAACACCACGTTTGTCGAGTTGATTCAAAAGACCGGCGTGGCGCCGGTGGTGGATACCGCCGTGCGCTTGGGCCTGCGCTCCTACACGGACGAGAACTCCTTCGGTGACGGCCGCTCCATCGCACAGGCCGCGAAGGACGAGAACATGGGTGCGTTCACGCTCGGGCCGCTGCCGGTCAACGCGCTCGAGCTGTCCAACGTCGGCGCGACGCTCGCTTCCGGCGGGCAGTGGTGCGAGCCGAACCCGATTAAGGAAGTGTTGGACGAGCACGGCCAACAGGTTTTCATCGACCGCCCGGCCTGCGAGCAGGCTGTTAGCTCGGATGTCGCCGCCACGCTGTCCCGAGGCATGTCCGAGGACATCGCCGACGGCACCGCGGCCGCGTCAGCCCGCAACAACGGCTGGTCCGCCCCCGCGGCCGCGAAAACCGGCACGACCGAGTCGCACCAATCCACGGCGTTTTTGGGATTCACCCGGGGCATGGCGGCCGCACCATACATCTACAACGACGGCACGCAGTCCACCCCGCTGTGCACCGCTCCTGTGCGGCAGTGCCGGTCCGGCAACCTTTTCGGCGGCAACGAGGCGGCAGACACGTGGTTCCAGGCTGCCGCGGGCGTGCCGGGCGCGGCCGACGGCGGCCTGCCTGTCGCCGAGCCCGACTCGGAACGCGACGCCGCACCCGCGGCCATTGACTCGGTCGTGGGCCAATACTCCTCCGCCGCCAAATCCCAGCTGGAGGCGCAGGGCTACACCGTTTCCCTCCAGACCGTCGACGGCGGCGGCGCGCTCGCAGGCACCGTGGTCTCGGTAGCGCGAGATGGCGCCGCGGTCACGCTCAACGTCTCCGGCGGGGCAGCCTCGTCCACCCCGTCGTGGCCAGTCTCGCCCCCCTCGACGAGCACCGCTCCCCCGGCGGGCTTCGACGACCTCGAGCGTTCGCTCAACGAGGCCCGCGATGCCATCGCCGACGTCTTCGGGGACTTCTAGCTGCCCAGACGCGCCTTGACCGCCTCGGAAATGCGCTTGCCGTCGGCACGGCCGTCGGCCTTCGCCGTGGCGGCCTTCATGACCTGCCCCATCTGCGCCATGGATTCTGCGCCGGTGTCGGCGATAGCTTCGTCGATAAGCGTGGCGAGCTCCTCGTCGCTCAGTTGCTTCGGCTGGTACACCTCGAGGATGGACGCCTCAGCGAGCTCAGTTTCCGCGAGGTCTGCGCGGCCATTGGTGGTGTAGATGTCTGCGGACTCGCGGCGCTTCTTGATCTCGCGCGCGATGATCTTCTGAATCTCCGCGTCGTCCACCTCATGCTTGGAGCCCTCGGTCTCGGCGGTCTGGATCGCCGCCAGCAGCATGCGGATGGTGCCGGTGCGCTCCTTCTCCTTCGCCTTCATAGCTTCCTTGAGGTCAGTGCGGATCTGCTCTTTCAATGCACTCATGGCAGCGAGATTACAGTGGTGCGGGTGAAGAAGTTGACGGGAATAGGAGCACTCGGCCTATCGACGAGCGCTGCTGCGCTGGCGTGGGGGTATGCGGAGCGCAACAATTTTGGGCTGCGCGAGTACGAACTGCCCCTGCTCGAACCTGGCGTGCTGCGAGGCCGGAGCGAGTTCCGGGTGCTGCACGTCTCCGACCTGCACATGATCCCGGGACAGCGCAAGAAGGTTGAGTTCATCTCTGGTCTCGACGCGCTGGAGCCTGACTTGGTGGTCAACACCGGCGATAACCTCTCCGACGCGGCCGGCGTGCCCTGGGTGCTGGACGCGCTGGGACCGCTGCTAAACCGCCCGGGCGCATTCGTCTTCGGCACCAACGACTACTGGGCGCCCCGGCCCGTCAACCCGCTGAAGTATCTGACCGGGGCGAAGCGGGAACCGTCCTACGACGACCTGCCGTGGGAGGGCATGCGCGCCGCGTTCATCGAGCGCGGCTGGCGCGACGCGACCCACCAGCGGCTGGAATTTAAGTCGTCCGACGTCCGCCTCGCCCTCGCCGGCGTGGACGACCCGCACCACGACCTGGACCAGTACGACAAGGTGGCGGGTGAGCCGAACCGCGACGCCGACCTTTCGATCGGGTTGTTGCACGCACCGTACCGCCGCGTCCTGGATGCGTTCGAGGCCGACGGTTACCAGCTCGCCCTTGCCGGCCACACCCACGGCGGCCAGATTTGTTTGCCCGGGCAGCGCGCCATCGTGACCAACGCGGACATTGACCGGCGTCGCGCTTCCGGCCTGCACCGCTACGGGCGGATGTGGATGGAAGTCTCCAACGGGCTTGGGCAATCCAAGTACGCCCCGGTGCGGCTGTTCTGCCCGCCGTCCGCGACGCTGATCCGAGTTGTGGAGAAGAACTAGCAACCGCGGCAGCACCTCTGGCCTGCCGTTTTGGCTACGCTGCCGGCCAGGGGTATTGTGTTTCGAGTACCGCGGGCAACCGCGAACAACATCACCGGGATATGGCGCAGCTTGGTAGCGCGCTTCGTTCGGGACGAAGAGGTCGCAGGTTCAAATCCTGTTATCCCGACCAATCAAAACCCGCCTTTGCAGGCGGGTTTTTTCGTTTCTGTGCCCCTAGTGCGCTGCAACTGGCCGACCGGGCCGTCGCAGCCCCAAACCCTGAGAAAGCAACCCCGAGAATGCGCGGATTTCTCGCATTCTCGGGGTACCTTTCTTGGGGTTTGTAAATAGACGGCGGCGGAGCCCGACAGCCCCGGGCAAGAAATCCCGAGACGCGAAACCGTTAGAGCTTGGCCAGTGGCCCGAGGATGGAGTCCACTGCGAACGGGAACGTCAAGGCGATCACGGAGATCAAGCCGAGCACACCTGCTAGCGTCAGCAGCACGGCCAGCCCGAGGTCACCAATCAGGGAGCCCTTCGAAGAGCCCTCAGCCGAAGAGTCATCCTGCTGCATCCTGTTCTCGAAGGTGAGGCCGTGGTTGATGGGGTCAATGCCGAGCGCGTTGTTGACGGCGAAGAAAAGGTCGGTCTGATCGATCTGGCCGGTGATGTTCGCGGCGCCCGGACCGGAGGCGGCGACGCGCAGCTGAGCACCGGTGTGCTCCTGGCCTCTTAGCGCGTCCTTGTCGTCGTTGGTCTTTGAAGTGGCGAAGTTCACCGTCATCTCCGAACCGTCCGCGGTGGTCAGCTTTGTGGTGCGGCCCGCGGTCGCCGCGTCGTTGTAGGTGATCTGCGCGGTGTGGGCGTGATCTGCGGTGGCAACGATGAGGGTTTCTTCCTTGGTTTCGTCCACCCACTTCTGCACGGCCTGGACGGCCTCGTCGAGCTGGCCGACCTCTCCGATCAGGCCGCAAGCGTCCGCTTGGTGGTCGGCCTTGTCCGGGGAGGCGGACTCGACCTGGAGCAGGAAGCCCTTGTCGTTTTGCAGCAGCTCGAGCGCCTTAGTGGTCATGGCCGCCAGGCGCGGGGTCTCCTCGGTGAACTCGGGGTTGGCCTCGCAGGTGGCTGTGGCTTTCTCACCGTCGGTGGTCGGAACAGTCTGGTTTAGCACGCGCGGCATGTTGCCTTCGGAGAATAGACCCAGCACGGGCTTGTCGGCGCTCGCCTCGGTGATGCCGTCCAGCTCGGCAGCGGTGGTGACAACCTGGTAGTTGTTGTCCTTCGCGTTTTCCAGCACGGACTTGCCCGCGGTCCAGTTGGTCTGATCCCACTTGCCGCCCTTGACCACCTCGGCATCGAAGTACTTGCGGCCGCCGCCCAGGGTGACGTCCGCGCGCAGGTCTACCAACTGCTCGGAGATGGAGCCGAGGCCGCCGTTTTCGCGGAGCTGGTCCCCCTTCGCCGGCTTAGCGTCGCCGGACGGTGCGTAGTAGGAACGGTTCAGGGCGTGCGCGGCGAAGGCGGCCGGGGTGGCGTCCTGGATCTCGGCGGTGGAGACGTTACCGATCTTCATGCCCTTGGCCTTGGCCAGCTCGCCGATCGTGGCCACCGGCTGGCCCGCGTTATCCACGCCGATGGCGCCGTTGTACGTCTTCACGCCGGAGTTCCAGCCGGTGCCGGACGCAGCGGAGTCGGTGACGTAGTTGGGCAGGCCGGTCTCCTTATCCAGCGCCCAGGTGGTCTGGTAGCCGGTGTAGTTGAGGTTGTCCAGGCCCTCGAATCGGCCGGCGGAGCCCTTGAGGTAGTTGCGGGCGGCGGTGATCTCGGAATCTCCGGTGCCGTCGCCGATCAGCAGTACGACGTTCTTGGCCTTCGCCTCGTCCAATTCTTGGCCCTTGGCTCCGAACTGGGAGCACTCGCCCACCTTGGGTGCGGTCCCTTCGGAGACGAGGTAGCACAACTCGCCGCCGGATTTTGCTTGACGACGGCTCGCCAGCGACTGCACCTTGCTGCCCATCGTGATCTCCCACGGATCTTGGCCGCCCTCAGTGCCGCCGTTGAGGCGCAGCGCGTTGGCCATGACGTAGAACGCATCGGTTTGGTCCAGTTGGCCGTTGACGTTTTCGGAGCCGGGGCCGTAACCCGCGATGCGCACCTGGGCGCCGGTGTGCTGCATGGAACCAGTCTTGAACTTGCCGTCCTCCACGGTCCACGGCTGGGTGCCGAAGCCGACGGACATGATCGCGCCGCCGTCCTTGGGCGACTCCAGACGGGTAATGGCGGAGACAGACTCTTCACCATCCGGCACGATCTCAGCGGTGTGAGCGTGGTCGGCGGTGACCACAACGAGGGTGTTGCCGTCCTCCTTGGCAAAGTCAAGGGCTTCCTTGATCACCTCGTCGATCTGCGCGGTCTCGCCGATCATGCCGCAGGCGTCAGAGGCGTGGTCAGCCTTATCGATGGAGGCGGACTCAACCTGCAGGAAGAAGCCCTTCTCTGCGTTCTTGTCGTCCAGCAGCTTGATGGCCTTCTTGGTCATCTCTGCTGCGGTCGGCTCGTTGCCGGTGTCCTGCAGCTTGCACTCCTGCGGCTGCTGGTCCTCAGCCTTGCCCGGCACGGTTCGCTCGTAGCGGCGCGTCATGTTGCCGTCGTTGAACAGGCCCAGCACCGGGTGCTCCTGGTCGGCCTTGGTGATGCCTTCCAGGCCGGCCTTATCGTCCACAATCTGGTAGCCCTTGACCTCGGCGTTCTCGCGGACGGACTTGCCGGCCTCCCAGTCGGCGCCCCCGTCGTTCTTGTCGGTCAGGAACGGGTTGCGGTTTTCGCCGCCTTCCTTCACCTCGGCGTTGAAGTACTTGCGGCCGCCGCCGAGCGTGACGTCTGCGCGGGTGTCGATGATCTGCTCGGAGATGGACCCCAAGCCGCCGTTTTCGCGCGCCTCGGCCCCCTGCACAACTTTCTTGTCGCCTGACGGCGCGTAGTAGCCGCGCTGGGAGATGTGGGAGTGCATGGCACCCGGGGTTGCGTCCTGGATCTCCGCGGTGGAGACGTTGCCGGTGCGCATACCGGCGTTCTTGGCCATCTCGATGAGGTTTTCGTGCGGCTTGCCTTCGATATCTACGGATAGCGCACCGTTGTAGGTCTTGGTACCCGTGGACCAGCCGGTGGCGGACGCGGCCGAGTCAGTCACGTACTGGCGCTTGCCATCCTCGCCCACCGCGAACGTGGTGTAGGCGCCCGACGCGGTCAGCTCATCCAGGCCCTCGAAGCGGCCGTTCGCACCCTTGAGGTAGTTGCGGGCCGCGGTGATTTCCTGGTGGCCCATGCCGTCGCCGAGGATGAAGATGACGTTGCGGGCCTGGGCGTCGGTGTTGCCCTGACCACCCTTGCCAAACTGGGTGCAGTCGCCGGGCTGCGGCGCGCGCACGCCTTGGGAGTCGATCGTGATGCACGATTCTTTGCCGTTGAAGTTCTGCTCCGCGGAAGTTGCGGCGGCGGTAGGCAGATTCGCCAAAGCCAGCGCCCAGACGCTGACTACCGCGGCGACTGGCTGAAATTGGAAACGCATGTGAGGTTCCTTGAAAACGAACGGGTGTTTACCGTTTTGGAAGCTACGCCCGCCACGTTTCCAGCAGGAGACACTCAGGTGAATTTTAGGTTGCGCTTCTACTCGCCCCAGCGAGACCGGCCACCGCCAGCAGCGCGCTGAGCAACATGGCGGACACGATGCCCGGGTAGTCGCCGCCGTTACCGGCCGCAGAAACCGCGGTGGACGCCCAGTGCATGGGCGCTACCTGCGACACTGCTTCCCACACGGGGTCCACGCTCGCCGTCGTCGCGGTGCGCCACACCCAGCCGACCACACCGGCCTGCGCCACCGCGAGGGCCCCGGCCACGCCGAACCCGAACCCGGCGCCGAGCCAACGACTGAGCATGGTGGCCAAGCCTGCCGACGCGGCAGCACCCGACAACAGACCAAGGAACGCGACCGCGTACTCCCGCGCCCCGAAGCCCGAGCCAAGGACGCCGGCGAGGATCGTGCCTGCTGCGGCGAGGGCGACGGAGCCGAAACCGAGGATCCACCAGCGCCCGCGGGCGACGTACCAGGCGGCTGCAGCGAGCGCTGTCCCGCCCAGCACCGACATCGCGGCGAGCAACATCGCGGCCACGGGTGCAAGTGTCGGACCGGCAGGCGCAGACTCGCCGGCGCCCGCGTCCGGGGCGACCGCAGGCACCGGCAGGGCCGCGCGCACTGCGGCGACCTTGTCGGCGTTCATACCCGCCATCTGGTTGATCTTCTCCACACCGTCGACAAGCTCGTCGATACCGCCGGTGGCCTCCCCGGTCTGCGCCTGTAGCTCGGCGAGACCGCGGGCCAGCTCGGCAGAGCCGTTGGTGGCTGTATATATACCGTCGTGGAAACCGTAGCCCGGCACCGCGAGCTGGTTGGCCAGGTCCCGGGACCCGTCGCGCAGTTGGTTCATCTTCGACACCACATCCGGCGGCAACTGGGCGGTCTGCACCTGCTCGCGCAGCCCCTGCAGCGATTCGCGGGCCTGCACCACCTCGGGTTCTTTCGCGTCTTTGAGCTCCTCCAAAGTGCGGTCGATGGCGGCGACGACCTGGCCGCGCACTGCTTCGAAGCCGGTGACTTGGTCCACCACCTCGCCGATGGAATCGGCCAACTGCGTGGCGCCTGCGCCGAGTTGGCCCGTGCCAGCCTGCAGCTCGACCATGCCGTCCGAAAGCTGCTGGGAACCGGTCTGGGCGGCCGCGATGGCGTCGATAAGCTGCTGCGTTTGCCCCTGCGCGCCTTCGATGCCGGCGGCAAGCTGGCCCGCGCCCTCCTCGAGCACCTTGGCCTGCTGCCCCGCCTCACCGGCGGCGCGTCGCGCGTCCCCAAGGTTGTCCGGTCCAACCTGCGGGGCGCCAGAGACTTCCGAGTCGCGAGCGACGTTTGCCCATGTGTCCGCAGGTTTCATGGGCAACAGCGCACCCGCCACCAGCGCCAAAAGCGCACACATCAACCGCAAAGCGTTGCCCGATTTCATGGGACTGTTCATAGCACCCGCCGCCACCCGGCTGCGGGAGGCGCACCGCCTGTGAAAGCTCGCCGTTAGAGCCGTGTCGGTTGAATTGATACTGTCGTAAGGGTTCTTGCCAAAACCATGCATTGAAATGGGTTCACCATGACTCTTCCCCTTGTCATTGGGCTCGTAGCGGCAACGGTGGTGCTCTCCCCACCGCTGGTGCGAGTCATGGACAAGAAGGCCGGTTACCCGCTCGCGGCCCTGTTGTTCGCCGCCGCGGCCGTGCTGGGCTCCAAGTTCACCGACGTCTCCCGCGGCACCGACCTGACGTGGTCGAGGCAGTGGGCGCGCGACGTGATGGGGTCGGGCACGTCAATCGAGTTCGCGCTCCGCGCCGACGGGCTGGGCATCTTCTTTGCGCTGCTTGCACTGGTCATCGGCGCGGTGGTGTTCCTCTACTCTGCCGCCTACCTGCCAGACCGGGACGGCAACACGAGCTTCTACACCATCATGACGGCGTTCACGCTGTCCGTGCTGCTGCTGGTGCTTGCAGACGACGCCGTGCTGCTGTTCATCGCCTGGGAGCTCGTCTCTATCGCGTCGTTCCTGCTCATCGCACGCTCGGGCTCCTCGGGTGAGGCCGGGTCCTACCGCACCCTGATCCTCACCTTCTTCGGCGGCCTGACCCTGCTGGCTGGCCTGGCTGTTGCCGCGGTACAGACGGGCACGACGCGCCTGGAGGCAATCCTCGCCTCCGACGTGTGGGGCGACAACCGCGTCACCGTGGTGGTGGCCATGCTGATCGCATTCTCGGCGTTTACCAAGGCCGCGCAGTTCCCCTTCCACTTCTGGCTGCCCGAGGCCATGGCCGCGGCCACGCCGGTGTCCGCCTTCCTGCACGCGGCTGCCGTGGTCAAGGCCGGCATATACCTGCTGCTGCGTTTTTCCACCATCTTCAGCGACGTCGCAGCGTGGAACTACCTGCTGGTGATCACGGGGCTGTTCACGGCGCTCATGTCCGGCCTGTTCGCCATCACGAAGACGGACTTGAAGCACCTCACCGCCTACTCCACCGTCTCCCACCTGGGATGGATCGTGGCGGCCATCGGCGTCGGCTCCCCCATCGCCATGGCTGCGGCGCTCACGCACACGCTGGCGCACGCGCTGTTCAAATCCTCGCTGTTCATGCTCATCGGCGTTGTGGACCATGAGGCCGGCACGCGCGACATGCGCCGCCTCGGCCCCATCTACAACCAAATGCCGTTCACGTTCGCCTCCACCGTCATCGCCGCGGCGTCGATGGCCGCGATCCCGCCGTTGTTCGGCTTCGTGTCCAAGGAGTCCATCCTGGATGCGCTCCACGAGGCACCGCACGGCATGCTCCTGCTGGTCACCGCCGGCATCGCCGCCTTCCTCACCTTCGTGTACTCCGCGAAAATCGTGTTCGGGGCGTTTATCGACGGGCCGAGGGACCTCCCCGACGTTCACGAAGCTCCCGTAGCCCTCTGGCTGCCAGCGGCGCTGCCCGGCCTCGCGTCTGCGGTCTTGCCGTTTGTCCTGTTCTGGGTGGACAGCCCGGTTTCCGCAGGGGTGCGGGCCATTACTGGCGACGACAGCTTCGCCACCCACCTCGCCCTGTGGCACGGCGTCACGCCCCCGTTCATTGTCTCCATGCTCGTGGTGGTGGCCGGCGTCGTGTTTGTCCTGTTCTTCCGCAAGCCGGTCTTCGCCGCGCTGCGCAACAAGGAATTGTTGCCTGCGGACGGCACCGAGGTGCTGTCGTGGACAACCCGCGGCCTGTCCGACTTTGGCAAACAGCTCGGCTCACTCGCCGACGGCTTCAACCCGTCGCGCCACCTGTTCCCGCTGCTCGCATCCGTGGTGGGTATGGGCCTGACGGTGATCCTGCTGACCGACGGCATCGACGGCGTCAGCCCGGCCCCGCGTGCCGAGGGCCTCGACGTGTGGTGGGACCTCATCCCGTTCGCCATCATCGCCATGTCCGTGCTGGGCATGGTATTCACCCGCTCCCGCCTCGCGTCCGCCGTGCTGCTGGGCACGGTGGGCGTGGGCATGACGCTGCAGATGTTGATGCTGGGCGCCCCGGACGTCGCACTGACGCAGTTCCTGGTTGAGGCGCTGACAGTAGTGGTCATCCTGGTGGTCCTGCGGTTCCAGCCGCGGATGTTCCCGGAGACGAAGCGCCGCCGCAAGGTGCTGGCCTCCGTGTTCGCGCTGGCCGCCGGCGTGGTCACCTTCTTCGGTGTCTACGGCCTGACCGGTCGGCGCGATCGCTCCGAGCTCGCGCAGTGGTTCCTCACCGAGGGCGGCGATGTCACAGGCGCGGACAACATCGTCGCCGTCATCATCGTGGAGTTCCGTGGCTTAGATACCTTGGGCGAGCTGTCGGTGCTCGGCATGGCGGCCGTGGTCATCCCCGCGGTAGTTAGCTCCGTACCGCGGCACCTCTTCGAGGCCGGCACCCGCCCGCGCCCGTTTGGCCAGTCGCAGCTCAATTCCATTCCGCTGCGCAAGGCGGCCGCGCTGGTGGCGCCGATCCTCGTGGTGCTGTCCGTGCTGATCTTCTTCCGCGGCCACACCGCCCCGGGCGGCGGCTTCGTCGCGGCCTTGGTGTTGGCCACGGCGTTTGCCATCAACTACCTTTCCCGCGGTGCGGATGCGGAGGTGGTGAAGAGCCTTACCCCGATTCGTCTCACCGGCTGGGGCATCATCATCGCCATCTCCTCCGGCTTCCTCGGCTTTATCCAGGGCGGGTTCATGTACGCCATCCACGGCGAAATCGCAGGCGAGCACCTGACCACCTCGCTCATTTTCGACTTCGGCATCTACCTCGCCGTGTTGGGCATGGTCACCGCCGCGATCAACGCGCTCGGCGGCTACCTGCGCCCGGGCATGGACGTGTCCGACTTGGACTACACACGCGATGAGGCGGAGAACCCTCTGCCCAGCGTCCCGGAGCCGGAGCTGCCGGAGAATCCTGTGGACGCGCACCCCGAGCCGATCAACCCGGCGCACGACCCGCAACCGGTTATCACGAAGGAGCTTTAACCCATGGTCATGGCACTTACCATTGCGGTCCTCGTCGCGGGATCCGTGTACCTGGTGTTGCAGCGCGGCATGGTGCGCATCGTCTTTGGCATGTCACTGTTCGGCCACGCCACGAACCTCACCCTGCTGGCCGGCGGCGTGGGTGCGTGGCGCGGAGAGGCGTTCCCCTCCCGCGTGGCATTCGAGGACATGGGAGATCCACTGCCCCAAGCATTCGTGCTCACCGCGATCGTGATCGCGATGGCGACCACGACGATCCTGCTCATGCTGTCCTCGCTCGGGCGCAACGACGACACCGCGGAGCAGCCCACGGGCACCGACGCCGGTTACTCCAAGATGTGGCTGAGCCCCTCAGCTCTGTCCACTGCGGGCCGCAACGCGCGCCTGAACCAGAAGAAGCTGGAGGAGATCCGCGCTCGCGAGATCAGCCACGTTGACAACGAAAGCCTGAAGGTGACCGACTAATGGCTGTAGACGCAATCCTGCCCGTCTTTGTGGCGCTGCCGCTGATCGTCTCGGCGGTCACCGCGCTGAGCCCGTGGAAGTGGCTCAACGACGCCCTGGCGGTCATCATCCCCGCCATCAACCTGCTCATGGGCGTTTGGCTCTACGGGTACACCCGCGACAATGGCACCATCAGCCACGTCATCGGCCTGTACCAGGGCGGCGTAGGCATTTCCTTCGTGGCGGACGCGTTCTCCGCGGTGATGATTGTGACCACCATGATCGTCGCGCTGATGTCCAACTGGTTCGCTATCGCGGTGGGCGAGACGCAGTCGCGCTACTACGCGCCGCTGTCGCTCGTGCTCGTCACCGGCGTCTCCGGCGCGCTGCTCACGGCGGATCTGTTCAACTTCTTCGTCATGATCGAGGTCATGCTCCTGCCGTCCTACGGCCTGATCGCCATGACGGGTACCCGCCACCGCCTCCTGTCAGCGCGCATGTTCGTGCTGGTCAACCTCGCCGCATCCACCATGCTCCTGCTGGGCGTGGGCTACCTCTACGCCGTCACCGGTGCGGTGAACCTCGCCGCATTGCAGGGCGTCGCCGCCGGCGGGGGCCCTGCAACCGTGGCCGCCGGCATCGTTGTTATCGCCATCGCCGCCAAGGCGGGTGTCTTCCCCGTCTACACCTGGCTGCCGCGCACGTACCCGTCCACGTCCGCCGCGGTGATGGGCCTGTTCTCTGGCCTACATACCAAGGTCGCGGTCTACATGCTGTTCCGCATCTGGGTGATCCTGTTCGACATGGATCCGCGCTGGAACACCCTGCTGATAGTGGTCATGGTCATCTCCATGATCATCGGCGGATACGCGGGCCTGGCAGAATCCACCATGCGCCGGGTGCTTGCTTACCAGATGGTCAACGGCATGCCGTTCATCCTGATCATGCTCGCGTTCACACAGGACGACGCCCGCTACGCCCTCGCCGCGGGCCTGCTCTACACCCTGCACCACATGATCACCATCGCCGCGTTGGTGCTGAACTCCGGCGCGATCGAGGAGACGTACGGCACCGGCACCATGGCCAAGCTGTCCGGCATCGCCCGACGCGACCCGTGGACATCGGCCGTCTTTGTCGCCGGCGCGTTCTCCATCGTGGGCTTCCCGCCATTTTCTGGCCTCTTCGGCAAGGTTACCGTGGTGATGGCCGCGGCAACGGCGGGCGACTGGCGGTCGTGGGTGGCGATCACCGCCATCATTGTGGCGTCGTTCGGCGCGCTGCTGTCCATGATGCGCATGTGGCAGCGCGTGTTCTGGGGCCGCCCGATGCAGAACTACCCCGAGGCGCTCAACGTGCGCGTGGGCTTCATGCTGCCGTCAGCGGTGCTGATGGTCCTGTCGCTGTGCATGTTCATCTTCGGGGGCGAAATGTGGGAGATCACCACCACTGCGGCCGATGACCTGCTTAACGTGGACGCGTACACGTCGGCTGCCCTGGGCGATGACCCCGTCGGCGTCCCCGCGCCCGGCGACACCTTCGGAGGGGAGAACTAATGCAAGGCTTCTTCCGCGGCGTGCGCTACGCCGCCTGGATCATCAAGGAAATTTTCGTGGCCGGCTTCGACGCGGTCGCCGCCGCATTCAACCCACGCGCGCAGCTTGAGCCCATCGTCATCTACTACCCGCTGCGCGTGCATACGGACTGGGAGGTGTTCTGGTTTACCACCTCGATCACCGCCACCCCGGGCACCTTGTCCATGGGCCTGCGCCACCCGGTCACCCCCGGCGGCCCGATCACCTTGTTGGTGCAGGCGGCGTTCGGTTCGGACCCGGAGGACGTGATCGCGGGCTTGGTGGATATGGAGGAACACCTTCGGCCGTCGTTACGCGAACACCCAATTGACACAGCCGCAGTGGCGTGGGAACCCTACGTCGACTACGGCCCGGACAACAAGGGCGCGCACGTGCCGCCAGCGGAAAGGATGGATTAAGGCATGTTCACCACTGTCATGCAGGTCTGCATCATCGTGATGTCAGTGAGCCTGCTCGTCTCGCTCGCTGCAGTGATCCTGACCAAGGACGAGCTTTCGCGCGCCGTGATGGGGGACGTGATTTTCTACGGCATGGTCGCGGTCTTCCTGGTGTGGACGCTGTGGAACTCGTCCGCCATCGGCTACGAAATTCCGATCCTCGCCGGCCTTGTCTGCGGTGTGATTCCGACAATTTCCATGGCCCGCATTATCTCGAGAGGACGCCGCTGACATGACCATCGCCGAAATCATCGTTACCGTTCTCGTGGTGCTCGCCACCATCTGCGTGGTCGCCACCACCATCCTGCAGTTGCGCGCGCCGGACGCGCTCACGCGGGTGAACCTGCTTGGCACGCTGGTGGTCATCGCGTTTCCCATCCTGATTGTGGCGAAGCTGATCCGGTCCTGGACCACCACCGGCTTCGACCTCAACGACTTCATCCGCGCCATCATCGCCGTGCTCGCGGTATGGATCGTCGGCTCCGTGGCATCCTTCATCATGGGCCGCTCCATCTACGGCGTGACCGTCTCCGACAAAACGCCGCTTGCCCAGCCGCGTAACCGCTAACGCAGTGGGCTTGTGAGCAGGAGCGACGACGCGTACGTCACCGACCTGGCGCTGCGCGCGGGCCGCGGCGATAGGGGCGCGCTCACCGAATTTATCCGTCTCACCCAGGACGACGTGTGGCGCCTGCTCGCCCATCTAGCCGGGCCGCAACACGCCGATGACCTCGCGCAGGAGACATACCTGCGCGTCCTCGGGTCGCTGCCCCGTTTCCAGGGCCGCTCCACTGCCCGCACCTGGTTGCTGTCGCTCGCCCGCCGCGCCTGGGTCGACTCCGTGCGCCACGACATGGCGCGACCCAGAAAGTCCGCCGCCGAGTACGAAGACGTCGCCGCCGCGAACCCGAGCCCGGACAACCCCAACACGTGGAGCGACGTCATCGACGCACGCTCACTTCTCGACGAGCTGGCGCCCGAGCGCCGCGAAGCCCTCGTCCTCACCCAAGTGCTGGGCTACACCTACGAGGAAGCGGCGAAGATCGCCGGGGTGCGCGTGGGCACCATCCGTTCGCGCGTGGCCCGGGCCCGGCGGGATCTTGTTGCCGGGAGTAAATAGGCCGGTAAAGCTAAGGTTGTCCCCATGCGTATTTCACAACCATTGGCACTGACCACCCTTGCGGCAGCAGCGCTGGCGGTGGCTGGGTGCGGGTCGGAAAACGACGACGCCCCCGCCGGCCACGCTGACCACGCTGTGCACAGCGAGCACGAGCACCCGGCCGACGGCGGCCCCGCGCCCGCCGGCATCGCCGAGGCGACGGACCCGACCTATCCCGTGGGTACTGAGGTCACGCTCACCGCCGACCACATGCCTGGCATGGACGGCGCCACTGCGACCATCTCCGGCGCCTTCGACACCACCGCGTACGCCGTGTCCTACACGCCGACAGACGGCGGCGACCCAGTGACGAACCACAAGTGGGTCGTGCAAGAAGAGCTCGAAGGCGTCGGCGACGAAGAGCTGGCCCCCGGCGACACCGCTGTGATGACTGCGGGCCACATGCCCGGCATGCAGGGCGCGGAGGCAACAGTCGATGCTTCCACCGACGAGACGGTCTACATGGTGGACATCGACTCGCCGGAAATGACCATGACGCGGCACAAATGGGTCGTCGAAAGCGAAATCCAGCCGAAATAGACTGTCGGATTAGACTGATCTCGTTATGTTGAAAAATGCACTCTTAATTTCGTTTGCCTTTATCGGCACCGTTGTGGGCGCAGGCTTCGCCTCCGGCCAGGAAGCGATGCTGTACTTCTCCGCCTTCGGCACGCAGGGCATGTGGGGCGCGGTCCTCGGCTCGGTCCTCATGCTCATCGCCGGCGTGACCATCCTGCAGCTTGGATCGTTCTTCCAGGCGAAAGAGCACATGGAGGTGCTCGGCTCCATCTCGACGAAGGTGATTGGCTGGGTTCTGGACATCGCCACCATTGTCACCCTGTTTTCCATCGGCTTTGTCATGTTCGCCGGCGCGGGTGCCAACCTGAATCAGCAGTTTGGTTTGCCCGTCTGGATCGGCGCGGTGCTCATGCTGGCCCTGACCATCGGCTTCGGCATGCTGGACGTGGACAAGGTCACCGGGGCAATTGGCGCGCTGACGCCGTTCCTGCTCGTCTTTGTCATTGTCGGTTGCAGCTGGACGCTGATCAACGCGCACCCGGACTGGGACGCGCTGAACGCGGCGGCTGCGAACGTGGAGACCTCCCTGCCCAACTGGTGGATCTCGGCGCTGAACTACACCGGCCTGAACGTCATGTGTGTCGTCTCCATGGCGCTCGTGATCGGCGGCAACCATCTGGATACCCGCGCCGCTGGCCTCGGCGGCCTCTTCGGCGGCCTGGGCTACCTGGTCATGTTGATGCTGCTGGCGATGGCGTTGCTGGTGAAGATCGACACCGTGTCCGGCCAGGACATGCCCCTTCTGTCGTTGATCACGGACATCAACCCGACCATGGGCCTGATCATGTCGCTGGTCATCTTCGGCATGATCTTCGCCACCTCCCTGGGCATGTTCTACGCCTTGGGCAAGCGCCTGGCGCGCGGCCGCGAGGACAAGTTCCGCGTGATCTTTATCGCCGCGTGTTTGATCGGCTTTGTGCTGTCCTTCGTCGGTTTCCAGCAATTGGTGTCCACCGTGTACCCGATCCTGGGCTACCTGGGCATCCTGCTCATCGTCGTGATGACGCTGGCGTGGGTCCGCGGCATTCCGAAGCTGCGCAAGGAGGGCGACCGCCGGCGCCGCGCGCTGGAGCTGACCCGCAAGAAAATGGACCCGGCCGAGCGCTTCACCAAAAACGACGAGCGCGAGCTGGAGTACATCACCGAAAAGTCCAACGTGGACAACGAGGAACTGTCGGAGGCGCTGGAAGAAGAGGTCGCCCAGGAACTCGCGGAGGACGAGGAGAGCGATTTCGAGCTCGAGGATCTGGAGAACCCCTCCGAGGTGGTCTACGTCTCCTACACCGAGCCGGTGACCGCTGATGAGTACGCGGCGCACCCGGATGAGCCGTGGAACGACCACACCGTCGACGACCTCATCGCTGCAGAGGAGGCCGAGGAGGCCGCTGCGGGCCCGGACACCAGCCTGGGCGGCTCCACCGCGGTCACCGGCTCCGACGCCGACACCACCGACAAAACCGCCACCGACGGCACCGGCTCCACCAAGCTGTAGCCCCCGCAACTAAAACCCCTGTGCAATTTTGTTCACTGGAGAATGAACAAATCCGCACGGGGGTTTTCGCCACCTGAGGAAAGTGAACAAATCGACGCTCAGCGCTTTGTGTCAAGTGGTTGTGAACGGGTTTGGGTGTTAGATCGTGATGGGTTGTGGGGGTGGGGCGGTTTGGGTGGTGGTGCGGATGATGCTGACTTCTGCTGGAAGGCTTGTGCCGGCTTTGGTG
>NZ_JAAXPF010000004.1 GCF_012396315.1 Corynebacterium mucifaciens
CGTCGATTTCTACAACCACGAACGGTTGAAGTCGACGCTGACCGAAGGATATACAACCATCGCCCAGTACCGACAGGCACTGAGCGTATAAAAGCCCCCAGTGGTCCAAGAAATAGTCAGCACCCCCCCCGTCCATGCAGTACCCGAGGAGTAAGCGCCCTGGAGTAAGCATCCGGCGGTTAGCGCACGTAGGTGGATGCGACCACGTAGCCGTGGCGGTGCACCCACCGCCCCTCAAACACCGGCACTGGGGACGGGCGCGCCAAGAGCTGGGAGATGAACGTGCCGTCGGGACGCAGCTCAATCTCGGCCTCGTCGAAGCCCAGCCACCGCCGCGTCATGGGATACCAACACTTGTAGGTGGCCTCCTTGGCGCAAAACAAGAGGCGATCCGCCCAGCCGTATCCGTCCGCCTGCATCTGGCGCACCATTGCGGCTTCGGTCTCGCTCGCGATGGAGCGCAGCACCCCCTCGGGCAGCGGCTCGGCCGGCTCGGCGTCGAGGCCCAGGGATCGCACGTGGCGGGTGGAGGCTGCCACCGCCGCGCGCAGCCCGTCGGTGTGCGTGAGCGAGCCGGTGTACCCGCGAGGCCACAGGGGCATCCCCCGCTCCCCGCGCAGGATAGCGCCGGCGGACTTCAGACCGAGTTCCCGCAGCGCCTGGTGGGCGCACCAGCGGGCGTCGCCGAATTCGCCCTTACGCACGTCCACAGCCGAGCTGACCACGTCACGCTCCGCGGGGTGCAGGTGCTCGTACCTGGTGAGGTCCACTGCGCGTCCAGCGTTGCCGGTGAGGTAGAAGACGCACCGGGCTTCAGGAGGAAAGAGGGCAATGTCGTGCATCACTTCTCTACCTCCATAACGGGATACGGGAACGGCCGGGCGGACGGGTAACGCTCCCACTCGCGCGGGTAGCCGAGCGAGGCTTCAATGTGCGGAACGCCGTCCACCGTTGTCACCCCCGGCATGTGCAGGTGCCCGTAGACGACGGCCTGCGCGCCGTACCGCTGCGGCCACGTCCGCGTGTGCCGGGTGCCGCACCACAGCGCGATGTCGGACCACCGCATCTGCTGCACCGGCTCCTGCACCAGCGGCCAATGGTTGATCAGGATCGTGGGGCCGGTAATGCGGGAGAGCCGCTTCGTGGTGTAGGCGAGCCGGTCCCAGCACCAGGCGCGGATATCCACGAAGGGAGCGATGGCCATTTCGTCCGTCATTACCACATTGTTCTTGTGGGCGACCGCTAGTGCTTCGTCGACGGTGAGGTCGCGGGCGCGAAACGAGTAATCGTAGAGGGTAAACAACGGGCAGATGGTCACCCCGCTGAACACCGGGTAACGGTCTTCGGGCGTGATCACGCCGATGGAGCGCATGGCTTGGACCAACATCGTGTACCTGTCACGGCCCCGGTGCCGGTCCGCGGAGCGGCAAAACAATTCATGATTGCCCGGCACCCAGATCACGGTGTCGAACCTGTCCGCCAGCTCCCGCATCACCTGCACGACCAACTCCGGGCGCTCGGCCACATCGCCGGCGACGATAAGCCAGTCCGACGGGTCAGCGGGCCGGATGGCGTCAATCTGCGCGGCGTTGCGTTTCACCGCCGCGTGCAGGTCGCTGACGGCCCAAAGCGTGCTGGTCATTCCTCATTCCTACCATCGGCACCAGACACGGCCCACCGCATGGACCTAAAGCGCCACACCACACCAACCAGCCGGACAACAACCTGGGCGAGTTGCCCGGCCCAGATACCGGTCAGCCCCCATCCGAAGATGCCGGAGGCCACAATGATCGGCAGTGCAACGGCTAGCAGCGAAAACAGCGTGAGGTTGCGCAGAAACGCCGCGTCCGAGGCGCCGAGCAGCACCCCATCGAGGGCGAAGACCGCCCCGCCCGCAACGATCATGGCGATGAGCAAGAGCCAGGGCACCCGCAGCGTATCCATGACCTCCGGGTCCGAGGTGAACAGCCCTTGAATCTGGGCACCGAAGACCGCGAACACGCCGGACAACACCACAGCAAAAATCATCGAGTACCGTAGCGCCTGCAGCCCCACCGCCCGGGCCTGCGCCGCGCCCCCGCGGCCGAGTGCGGCACCCGTGAGCGTCTGCGCCGCGATAGCAAGCGAGTCCAGCACGAGGGTGAGGAAATTCCAGAGCTGCAGCATGAGCTGGTGCGCGGCCAGCGCCACCACGCCGAAACGCCCCGCCACGGACGCTGCGGTGAGCAACGACACCTGGAACGACAGCGACCGCAGAATCAAATCCCGCCCCAGCACAAGCTGCTGTTTAATCACATCCCACCGCGGCGCCCAGCTCCCGCCGTAGCTGCGGTGCTCACGGGCAAGCACCGCGACAAACAGCAGCGACGTTATCCCCATGCCAATGACGTTGGACACCGCCGACCCGACCAGCCCGTAGCGTCCCACGAGAACCGGCAGCAACGCGGCGCCTGGGATGAGCCCGCAGAGGGTGAGGTAGAACGGCAAACGGGTATTTTGCACCCCGCGCAGCCACCCGTTTCCCGCCATGATCACCAGCGTCATCGGCACAGCCAGGGAGGCCACGCGCATCCATTGCGCGGCCCGCACACTCGTGTCGTAATCCCCGGCCAGCGCCTGCGCGAGCGGTTGGGCGAACACCCCCACAACGAGGGCCAGCAGCGTGCCGACGCCCAAGGCCACCCACGTGGACTGGACACCCTCCGCCACCGCCTTGTCGCGTTGCCCCGCCCCGTAGAACCTGGAGCTGCGGGCGGTTGTGCCGTACGACAGGAACGTCAGCTGGGTAGTCACCGTGGACTGGATTGCCGCACCTGCCGCCAGGGCGGCGAGCTGCGCAGTGCCGAGGCGCCCGACGATGGCCGTATCCAGCAGCAGGTACAGCGGATTGGCGGCCAGCACACCCAGCGCCGGCAATGCGAGCAGGAGAATGTCGCGGCCGACGGAGCGGCCGGCTGTAGAGCGCGGTTTAGTCATGGGCCGAGGGGTGCTCCGGGAAGGCGTCGATAAGCTCGCGGATGATCGCGTCGCGGCTGCCGGCGGCGGAGTAGCCCGCTGCTGCCCGGTGCCCGCCTCCGCCGAGGCGCTGCGCGACAGCGGAGACATCCACCACGGTGGAGCGCAGGGACATAGCCCAGAATTTAGGGGCCTGCTCTTTCAGCACGACGCCCACGTCCGTGCCCTCGAGCGAGCGGGCGTAATCGATAATCGCCTCCACCGCTGTCTGGCTCATCCGGGAATGTATCCCCGCCGGGATGGTCAGCACCGCGAGCGAGAACCCTTTCGTGGGAACGATCTGGGTTTTGGAAAGCACAGCCCCCATTAACTGCAGATCCACTGGGCCCATCGTGTCCATGAGGTCCATCGCGATTTGCCGTGTGTTCAGGCCGAATTGCATTAGCTCTGCCGCCAGCTCGTGCATGCGCGGCGTGCCCCAGCGGAAGCTGCCGGTGTCCGTGACAAGGCCCGCGTACAAGCCGTAGGCGATGTCCTGGTCGAGCTCCGCGCCGAGGTAACCCAGCAACTCCCGCACCATGACGGTGGTGGACTCGCTTTCCACAATCAGGTTCATCCCGCCGAAACCTGGGTTGGTGTTGTGGTGGTCGATCACCACCACCCGGGACGGGTCGCTGAGAATCGCGCGCATGTGCGACCCCGTGCGGTCCGCAGAGGCGCAATCGACCGTAACCACTAGCCCGTCCGCAGGCAGCGGTTGATCGTAGAGGATCTCGTCCACGCCCGGGATAGTACGCATATTCGACGAGTGCGGCAGCGGCTGACCGATGTAGACCTGCGGGTCCGTACCCAGTTTCCGCAAGCCCGCGGCCAGCGCGCATGCGGAACCGATCGCGTCCGCATCCGGTTTGATGTGCGCGACCACTGAGACCTTGGCAGCGCGGCGCACACGGGAGGCGACGGCCTCGAACTGCGCCGCCGCCTCCGGGAAATACCTTGGGGGTTTAGGCATCGTCGCCCGTGTGCTTGTAGGGGTTGCTCTCCCCCGCCGGCTTCGCGTTCGCGCGCAGCTTGGCCAGCTCTTCGTCGCGCGCGCGAGCCCGGTTCAGCAGCTCCTCCATGTGGGCGGAGGACTCCGGGACGGTATCGCGCTCGAACGAGATGGTTGGTGTGAACCGCACGCTGAGCTGATCGCCGACAATCTTGCGGATCTGGCCACGGGCACGGTTCAGCGAGACCGCAGCCTGGTCGTGGTCCGGCTCGTCGTTGATGTCGCGCCCGCGCACCGTGTAGTACACGGTGGCGTCGTGGAGATCCCCGGTGACGCGGGCGTCGGTGACGGTGACAAGCTCCAGGCGCGGATCCTTGATCTCGCGCTCGATGGCGGATGCGACAATCGTCTGAATCTGCTTGGCCAGACGCTGCGCGCGAGGGTTCTCAGCCATACTCAACTCCTTTGTCCAAAACTTTCAATAGTGTAACCCCCGCCCAGCGCAACCATGCGCCGGACGGGGGTCCGCTTACTGCCTCAAGCGTGCAGGCGCTAGCCGCGCGGCACCTCGACCATCTCGTAGGTCTGGATGAGGTCGCCCACCTGGATATCCGGGTAGGACAGCACCATGCCGCACTCGTAGCCCTTGGCCACCTCGTTGGCGTCGTCCTTCTCGCGGCGCAGCGACTCGATGGTCGCGTCCGGCGTGATGACGTTGCCGTCGCGGACCAAGCGCAGCTTGGCGCCGCGCTTGACCTTGCCCTCGGTGACCATGCAACCGGCGATGAGGCCGACAGCGGAGGCCTTGAAGATCTGGCGGATCTCCGCCTCGCCCAGATCGCGCTCCTCGTAGATGGGCTTGAGCATGCCCTTGAGCGCGTTCTCCACGTCCTCGATGGCCTGGTAGATCACCGAGTAGTAGCGGATTTCCACGCCCTCGGCGTTCGCTTCCTCGGTGGCCTTGCCATCAGCGCGGACGTTGAAGCCGATGATGATGGCGTCCGACGCCGCCGCGAGGGTGACGTTGGTTTGGGTCACGGCACCGACGCCGCGGTCGATGATGTTGACCTCGACTTCGTCGTCGATCTCGATCTTGAGCAGGGCCTCCTCCAGGGCTTCCACGGAACCCGCGTTGTCGCCCTTGAGGATGAGGTTGAGCTGGCTGCGCTCCTTGAGGGCCTGATCCAGGTTCTCCAGGGACACACGCTTCTTGCTGCGCGCCTGCATCGCCGCACGGTGGCGTGCGTCGCGCTGGGCGGCAATCTGGCGCGCCACGCGGTCGTCCTCGACCACGAGCAGGTTGTCGCCCGGGCCGGGGACACCGTTGAGGCCTTGGACCTGCACCGGACGGGACGGGCCCGCCTCTTCCACGTCGTTGCCCCACTCGTCGACCATGCGGCGGACGCGGCCGAAGTTGCCGCCGACCACGATGGAATCGCCGACGCGCAGCGTGCCGCGCTGCACGATGACGGTGGACACCGGGCCGCGGCCGCGGTCCAGGTGGGACTCGATGGCCACACCTTGTGCGTCCATGTCCGGGTTCGCCGTCAGCTCGAGCGCAGCATCTGCGGTGAGCAAGACGGCCTCCAGGAGGTCGTCGATGCCCGTGCCCTGCTTCGCCGAGATGTCGATGAACATGGTGTCGCCGCCGTACTCCTCCGGAACCAGGCCGTACTCAGTGAGCTGACCACGGATCTTGTCCGGCTGAGCCTCGGGCTTATCTACCTTGTTCACCGCGACCACGATGGGCAGTTCCGCCGCCTTGGCGTGGTTGATCGCCTCAACCGTCTGCGGCATCACGCCGTCGTCCGCGGCCACCACGAGGATTGCCAGGTCCGTCGACTTCGCACCGCGGGCACGCATGGCGGTAAACGCCTCGTGGCCCGGAGTATCCAGGAACGTGATCTTGCGGGGCTCGTCCTCCAAGGTGACCTCGGTCTGGTACGCGCCGATACCCTGGGTGATGCCACCGGCCTCGCCGCGGCCCACGTTCGAGTGCCGGATGGAGTCCAGCAAACGGGTCTTACCGTGGTCGACGTGGCCCATGACGGAGACCACCGGCGGGCGCTGCTCCAGCGCCTCTTCGCCGCCCTCGTCCTCGCCGAACTGCAGGTCGAAGGACTCGAGCAGCTCGCGGTCCTCGTCCTCAGGCGAGACGATCTGCACCTCGTAGTTGATCTCGGCGCCCAGCAGCTGCAGCGTCTCCTCGGAAACGGACTGCGTCGCGGTCACCATCTCACCGAGGTTGAACAGCGCCTGCACGAGCGACGATGCCTCGGCATTGATCTTCTCAGCCAAGTCAGACAGGGTCGCACCCTGACGCAAACGAACGGTCTTGCCGCCGCCGTCAGGCAGACGAACGCCACCAATGACGTTCGGCTTGTGCATCTCTTCGTACTCGGCCCTCTTCTGGCCCTTGGACTTGCGGCGCTTACCCGGCGCACCACCCGGGCGCCCGAAAGCACCAGCGGTGCCGCCACGACGGCCACCGCGTCCGCGGAAACCGCCGCCCGGGCCGCCGAAGCCGCCCCGGTTCGGACCACCCTGGCCGCCACGCCCACGGCCACCGCCCTGGCCGCCGCGACCGCGACCGCCAGTTGCCGCCTTCGACGGCATCTGCTTCGGCGAGGGCCCAGCAGCCATATCAGCCGGAGACGGACGGGAGCCACCGCCCTGGCGTGCGCCACCCGGACGCGGACCACCCTGGCCCGGCCCCGGGCGACCCTGGCCCTGGCCCGGACGTCCACCACCCGGACGCGGCGGACGCTGCCCGCCACCGGCGTTGGAGGAGAACGGGTTGTTGGCCACGCGCGGACGCCCCGGCTTGGCTACCGGGCGCGGCATCGCGCCCGGCTTCGGGCCGTCGTTCTTCGCAGCCGGCTTCGGTGCCGCGGGCTTCGGCGCGCCCGGCTTCGGTGCACCGGACGGCTTTGGAGCTGCAGGCTTCGCAGCCGCCGGCTTTGCAGCAGGCTTCGGCGCGGCAGGCTTTGGCGCACCCGGCTTCGGAGCGCCAGCCGGCTTCGGCGCGCCCGGCTTCGGAGCCGACTGAGCTGCGGCGGGCTGTGCGGCCGGCTTTGGAGCTCCAGGCTTCGCAGCCGCCGGCTTTGCGGCAGGCTTCGGCGCGCCCGGCTTCGGCGCGCCAGCCGGCTTCGGCGCGGCGGGCTTCGCGCGGTTCTGGCCGGGCTTCTTCAGCGGCGGCTTCTTCGGCGCGGCTTCTTCCTTGTTCTGGTCAGCCGCATCCCCACCGCCGTTCTGCTTGGCGTAGTGGGCCTTCATCTTCTTCACAACGGGCGGCTCGATCGTCGACGACGCCGTCTTTACAAACTCGCCCTGCTCCTTGAGCGTGGCGAGCAGTTCCTTACTTGTTACGCCGAGCTGCTTGGCCAACTCGTGAACGCGTAGCTTTCCGGACACGTATCTCCTCTTGGTTGGTGCTAGGAGCGGTGCCCTTCGGCTACCTGCCCCTAGACGTGGTCAGTGACATTCATCGCTGATGCTGCTTCATCGTTGCGGACTCATCAGTGTTCAGTCTTTCCTTGTTCGTCTGGGTCGTTCACCTCGCCGCAGTTGCTTTGCGACGACGCAAGGTACGTACGTACATGACCTAGGTCCACCGCGGTGGACAGACGGAGCGCGCGCCCGAAGGCACGACGGTGTTCCGCCAGCTCGACTGCGTCCAGCGAGGGCGTGATCCACGCGCCACGGCCAGGAAGTTTCCTTCCCGGGTCCGCGAGGATCCGCCCCGGCACCTCCGGGTCGGCGACGACCCGCAGCAGCTGGGTATCCGGCTGCGCGGTACGGGTGGCGATACAGGTGCGGGTGCGAATCGGCTGCTTACGCGCAACGCCCATTCGCGATCCCTTCCTTCATCTGCTCACTCGGCCGCCGCACCCAAAGTGTGCGGACACAAAAGCCGTAGAACACTCTACGCCAAAACCCGCCGGATCTATATTTCCAGCGGGTTTGATGGTTACAACGGTGTGATTCCGTTGTGTATTCCAGTGAATACGGCTCGAGCGCTACTGCGCTGCGTCGGCGTCGGAGCGAATGTCGATCTTCCAGCCCGTCAAGCGGGCGGCCAGCCGCGCATTTTGGCCCTCTTTACCGATAGCCAGGGACAGCTGGTAGTCCGGCACAGTCACCCTGGCCGCCTGGGCCTCGCGGTCGAGCACCTCCACGCTTACTACCTTCGACGGCGCGAGCGAGTTGCCCACATATTTCGCCGGATCCTCGTCCCAATCGATGATGTCGATTTTCTCGCCGCCGAGCTCCCGCATGATGTTGGTGACGCGGGCGCCGCGCGGGCCAATGCATGCGCCCTTCGCATTCACGCCCTTCACCGTTGCGCGCACCGCCACCTTGGAACGGTGGCCAGCCTCGCGGGCGATGCCCACGATCTCCACGGAGCCGTCCGCCACCTCAGGCACCTCGAGCGCGAACAGGCCGCGCACCAGCTCCGGGTGGGTGCGCGACAGGTTCACCTGCACGCGCTTATCGCCCTTGTTCACGCCGACCACGTAGGCCTTGATCCGGTCGCCGTGCTTCAGCCGCTCCCCCGGGATCTTCTCCGCGGGCAGCAAGATGCCGTCCTGCGGATCCGCCTCGGTGCCGAGCTGGACGATGTTCAGGCCGCGCGATTCCGCCTGGGCGTCGCGCTGCACAATGCCGGAAACAACCTTGCCCTCGAAGCCGGCGTACTCGTCGTACACGCGGCCGGCCTCGGCCTGGCGCAGGCGGCCCTTGATCGCGTCGCGCACCGCCACCGAGCCGATGCGGGAGAAGTTCACCGGGGTGTCGTCATACTCGGAGATGACCTCACCGTCAGCGTTCAGTTCGCTGACGATGACCGCGACGTTGCCGGTCTCGGTATCAATGTCTACGCGGGCCTTGGCAGCCTCTTCTGCTTCCCCCTCCTTGAACTCGCGGTAGGAAAACAGCAGCGCGTTCGCAATGGTGCCCAGGAGGTCGTCCATGGGGATGCCTTGCTGTTCCTCGATCGCCTTCAGCGCGTTCAAGTCGATATTCACTTGTTTTCCTTCCCTGCCGTCGCAGCGGCCTCAAGATCTTCAAATGCGCGGTCCGCGAGCTGCATTTCTGCTGCCAGCGGCGCGTTGAACTCAATTTCTACCACTGCGCCGGACAATTCAGAAACCGACGAAATACGAATCTCTTCGTCCTTCTTCGTCGCTCGCACCAGCGCCACCTGCGTCTCGTCCGCGTTCAACGGGCCGAGGCGCCACAGCTCTTCGCCCACCTTCACTTTGCGCCCGCGGTTGCGGCGGAAGTGGCGCGCAGCCGTCAGCGGCAGATCAACGCCCGGCGTAGTCAGTTCCAGGGTGTAGCCCGCGCCGAAGTTCACCTCGCCGCGTTCCTCGGCGTCGTCGAAAAGCTGGGAAAGCTCGTTGGACACCGCCTCAAGCTCATCGAGCGTTGGGTGCGTATCCGAGTCAAGCGCGATCACCACCTGCGACTTCTTGCCAGCTTTCACCGTGCGGATTGCCTCGACATCCATGCCGTGGGTGTTCGCCACCGGCTCGACCAAGCGCTCAAGTGCCTCGTTTGTGGGAAAAGCCATGCCGACAAACCTAGCGTGTAACGTGCAGCGGGTGAAGAAACTCCTCCTGCTGCCAGCCGCCGCGCTCGTGCTGTCCAGCTGCACGGTGATGGACGTTGTCGGCCCGCGTGCTAACGGCGACATCATGGCGCTGGCGAAGCAGGCGTCCGCAGACTCGGCCGTCGGCGAGCCTGCCGGCGGGCAGTGGGCCGAGATGCGCAAGCGCCACGAGGAGGAGCTGCGTGGCGAGGCGCGCAGGCTGTGCGGCGTTGACCCGAACGGTCAAACCCCCAGCTCGTGCGACACGGCCTACGGCGACGCGGATCTCCCTGCCGCGGCGGACGCCGACGCGCTGGTCGAAAACACTGTCGCGGCCGCGCGAACGGTTCCCGCCGAGTCGGTGGACCTGGTTGTCGCCCAGGCTATCGACGCACTGACGCTCACCCCCGTTCACCTCGAGGCGGTCGCCGCAGATGTGACGAACGCCGCCGACAACGAGGCAGCCCGGAACATGCTGAGCCGGGAAAACGCCCTCGATTACGGTCTCGGCATCGCACTCGCCTCCGCCGACGTAGAGCAGAGGGCGCGCATTGGCGAGCTGCGCGAAGCGTCCCAGCAACGCGCCGCGGCTCTCGCGCGCGTAGTTGGCTCGACAAATGATGAGGCCCCTGTCCCCGCCGCCGGCTACGAATTCGCCGACGGCTATGCCGAGCCGGCCACCGCCGAGGAAGCTGCCCAGCTGGCGAGCTCCCTACAGGCGGACCTGGTCAAAGAGTGGCGCTTTACAGCCGCGCGCGCCGAGTCTGCGCAGTGGCGCGAGGACGCTATCCGCCTCGCCGCCCACGCCCAGCGCGCCTAGCGGCACGCCCATCCCGGCGAAATTACCCGCGGACGAGCTCCTGCACCTTGGCCACGATCTCGTCGGCCGGCACCTCCAGCGTCTCGCCGCCGCGGATACGCAGCTCCACCACGCCGTCGGCGAAGGAACGGCCGAGGATGACGATAAACGGCATGCCGAGCAGCTCGGCATCCTTGAACTTCACACCCGGTGACACCTTGGAGCGGTCGTCGAACAGCACTTCGAGGCCGGCGTCGGAAAGCTCCGCCACGATGCGGTCGCCAGCCTCAAGTGCTGCGGCGTCCTTGTTCGCCACCGCCACGTGCACCTGGTACGGCGCGATCTCGACCGGCCAGAGCAAGCCTTTGTCGTCGTGGCGCTGCTCGGCCACCACCGCGAGCATGCGGGAGATGCCGATGCCGTAGGAGCCCATGGTGGGCACTGCGCGCTTGCCGTTCTCATCCAGGATCTGCACGTCCATGGCCTCGGTGTACTTGCGGCCGAGCTGGAAAATGTGGCCCAGCTCGATGCCTCGGGCGAGTTCCACGGTGCCGTTACCGGACGGGGACGGGTCGCCCTCCTTGATCTCCGCAGCCTCGACGTAGCCGTCAACGGTGAAGTCGCGGCCCGCCACTAAGCCCACCACGTGCCGCTGCGGGGCGTCGGCGCCGGTGATCCAGGAGGTGCCCTCCACCACGCGCGGGTCCGCCAGCACGCGCACGCCGTTTGCCAGCAGGGCGCGCGGGCCGACGTAGCCCTTGACCAAGAAGTCGTTCTTGGCAAAGTCTTCCTCGGAGGCGAGCTCGAACGTCGCGGGCTCCAGCGACGCCTCGAGCCGCTTCTCGTCCAGCTCGCGGTCGCCCGGGATGAGCACGCCGACAAGCTGCGGGCCTACCGGCTGACCGTCCTCGTCGATTTCGCGCGGGTCGTCGACTTTCACCATCATGCACTTGAGGGTGTCGGCGGCTTCGGCGGAGCGGCCGTCGATAAGCACGCCGGCGCCCTGCGCCCACTCCACAAGTGCGGCGATGGTCTCGGAGGACGGCGTATCGTGTTCGACCGCCTCGGGCAGGCCGTCGAAGGAGCGCGGCTCGGGCGCAACCGTGGTCACAGCCTCGACGTTGGCCGCGTAATCGCCCGCGGTGGAGATGACGAAGGTGTCCTCACCGTTGTCGGAGTACGCCAGAAACTCCTCGGACGCGGAGCCGCCCATGGCGCCCGACGTAGCCTTGCAGATCTCGTAGCGCAGACCCACGCGGTCGAAGATGCGCTGGTACGCGGCCCGGTGCTTGGCGTATGACTGCTCCAGGCCCTCGTCCGTCATGTCGAAGGAGTAGCTGTCCTTCATCACAAACTCGCGCCCGCGCAGGATGCCGGCGCGGGGGCGCGCCTCGTCGCGGTACTTCGTCTGAATCTGGTACAGCGTGACCGGGAAGTCCTTGTAGGAGGAGTACAGGTCCTTCACCGCGGTGGTGAACATCTCCTCGTGCGTGGGGCCGAGCAGCATGTCCGCGCCCTTGCGGTCCTTCAGCCGGAACAGGTCGTCGCCGTACTCGGTCCAGCGGTTGGTGGCCTCGTAGGGCTCGCGCGGCAGCAGCGCCGGGAAGAGGAGTTCTTGGCCGCCCATTGCGTCCATCTCCTCGCGCACCACGCCCTCGATCTTGCGCAGGGCGCGCAGGCCCAGCGGCAGCCAGGAGTACACACCCGGCGCGGCGCGGCGCACATAGCCAGCGCGCACCAGCAGCTTGTGGCTGGGCACCTCAGCGTCGGCGGGATCTTCGCGCAGCGTGCGCAGGAACAGCGTGGACAGGCGTGTAATCATGGTTGGAAAGCTTACCGCTAGGGTTTGGCCCATGCTGATCGTGCTCCCACCTTCTGAAACCAAAGCGCCCGGCGGCACTGACGCGCCCATGCGCCTGTCGTTTCCCTCCCTCGACCCCGTGCGCACATCGCTTATCGACGTCCTCACGGCCACCCCCGTGGACACCCAGATGCACGAGTTGAAAATCCCCGCCGGCAAACGCGCGGAAGCCGAAGAGAACCTCGCACTGCGCGCGGCGCCGGTGATGCCCGCGATCCGGCGCTACACCGGGGTGCTCTACGACGCGCTTGACGCGTCGACCTTGGCTGATGAGGCCGTGTCCCGCCTGGCCGTGGGCTCGGCGTTGTTTGGGTTGGTGCGCGCGGGCGACATGATTCCGCGCTACCGCGTCTCCGGCGGAACCAAGGTGGGTGGGAAGACCATGAGGGCGTGGTGGGGCACATCGGTAAGCGATGTGCTCGCCCAGCAGGACTTCGTGCTGGACATGCGCTCCGGCGCCTACCAGCAGCTCGGGCCGGTCGCGGGAGCGCTGACGGTGCGCGTGGAGCAGGCAGACAACGGCAAAGTGGTCAGCCACTTTAACAAGCAGTACAAGGGCGAGCTGGCCCGCGCGCTTGCGCCGCATGACGCAGCGTCGGCCGAGGATGTTGCCGACATCGCTTCCGCCGCGGGCTTCGACGTTGCTGTCGACGGCACGCTGCTCACGATGCGTGTGTAGCCTGAGCGTTATGCCCGCCCACTACCGTCGCTACGCTGTGGCCGCGCTGATCTACGCCGCCGGGTTCGCCTACATCTTGCTGCGCTGGGACGCAATCCCCGACCCAGTGCCGGTGCACATCGGCCCCACCGGCGAGGCGGACGGATTCGCTCCCAAGACGCTGCTCAGCACGACTGCGCTGATCATCATCGGCATCGTCGTCTCTGCGGTGATGCCGCTGTTGCTGCCGCCGCGGGCGTTTGCCCGACGCACCGTCGACGTTCCGGCGGAGGACGCGCTGCCGTTTTCGGAGACGGTGGCCCGGCGCGTCGAGAAGCTTTGCGACACATCCGCTGACATGGTCTCCAAAATGATCCTCGCGATGGCCGCGCTATTCGCGGTATTGAACATCACCATGGTCGTACCCGACGTGAACCTGCCTATTTGGCTGGATATCGCGCTATGGGTCGGCTTTATCGTGTACGTGGTGGCGATGGGGATGCGCGTGACGTCCGCGAAGGACGGCATCGAACCGGACGCGGAGGAACAGGCGCGCAACGAGCAGCTGCGCTACCAGGGCGGGATGGGCACCTACTCGGCGCCGAACGACCCGATGGTCGCGGCGGTGCTGCCGTCGAACCCGGGCAAGATCGCGGTGAACACCGCGCACGCGCCGGGCAAGCGCTACGCGCGACGGCTGGCGCTTGCTGTGGTTGCGACAATCGGCGTGTGCGTCGTGCTTCCTTTCGTGATGTAGCGGGGGCTAAGCCGTCGCGGCCCGCAATTTATCGGTTTATCGGCCGGATCAAATTTATCGGTTTATCGGTCGCGTTATGCTGACCAGTATGAACAATCCCTTCCGCCCGACGTTCGGCGCGAGTCCCCTTGTCTGGGCCGGCCGCGCCACGGTGCTCACCGATTTCGAGCGCGCCATCTTAGGTTCCGCAGGTAATCCGGACCGGTCGATACTCATCTCGGGGTCCAGGGGCATCGGCAAGACGGTGCTGCTCACGGAGCTCGAGGATATCGCGTCGCGTCACGGCTGGATCGTGCTTCGCGCGTCCGCGCGGGAACAGATCGCAGAGTCGCTCATCCAGTCCGCTATCCCCGAAGCAATCAACAGGCTGTCCCCTCCGCAACGGCGCCAGATCACTGGGGTGTCTGTCGCAGGCATCGGCTCGGTGCGCACCGAGGTGGAGTCGCACGACCCGGCGCCCAGGCTGACCACCCAGCTCCGGGAGCTCATTTCCCACCTCCGCAGCACCGGGGTGCTCATCACCATTGACGAGGTGCAAGACGCCTCACCGGAAGACCTCACCCAGGTCGCCGTGGCGTACCAGGACCTGGTGCGTGATGATCTCCCGGTTGCGGTGGCGATGGCCGGACTGACCCACGGGATCAACACGCTGCTCGACCTGCCCGGCGCGACGTTTCTCCGACGCGCCCGCCACTACGAACTCGGCCCACTCACGCTGGAGGACGCGCACGCTGCGCTTGCAGACACGGCGCGCGACGGCGGGAGGTTGTTCACCGACGCGAAGCGGGCGGCCGAGTTCAGCAAGGGCTACCCCTACCTCGTGCAGCTGCTCGGCTTTTTGTCGTGGGAGGCCGCCGACGAGCTCGGGGTGGACAACATCGACGCCCATGCAGTGTCCGCCGCGATCCCGCGCACGCTTGAACGCCTCGGCGTCCAGGTCCTCCAGCCGGCGCTTAGGGATGTCCCGGCGCGGCAGATGGAGTACCTGCGTGCGATGGCCGAGATCGAGGACGAGACCCGCTCGTCTGAGATCGCATCGTCCGCGTTGGCGGAGGCCCTCGGCCGCCCAGCAACGTCGCTGTCCGACATTCGCGCCCGCCTGATTGAACGCGACTTGATCACCCCTGCCGGGTGGGGCCTCATCGAATTCGCTCAGCCGTACCTGGGCCAGTATCTCCTCGACCGTGGCCGCCCTCAGCGGATCAGCTAACACGGCCCACCTGCTGCAGGTACCGTCGCACCTATGACTGCCTCCTCGACACTCGACGCCGCGCGCGCCCTTCTCGCGGACGCCTCCCACATCGAGGTCTTCACCGGCGCCGGCATGAGCGCCGACAGCGGCATCGCCACCTACCGCGACGCGCAGACCGGCCTGTGGGAGAACGTGGACCCGCAGGATATGGCATCCATTGACGCGTGGCACGACGATCCGGACACCATGTTCGCCTGGTATCTGTGGCGCGCTCACCTCGCGCAGCAGGCGGAACCGAACGCGGGCCACATCGCCGTCGCAAAGTCGGCGAAGGTAACGGTGACCACGCAAAACATTGACAATCTCCACGAGCGCGCTGGCAGCAAGGACGTCGTCCACCTGCACGGCTCGTTGTTCGACTTTCGCTGCTCGCTTTGCGACGAGCACTTCGCCCAGCCCATCAACCTGCCCACAGAACCCGTGGCTGCGATCACTCCCCCGGCCTGCCCGGTGTGCGGAGGCCCAGTGCGCCCCGGCGTGGTCTGGTTCGGCGAGGCCCTGCCAGAAGCGGAGTGGAAGGAGGCGGAGCGACGTATGCGCACCGCGGACGCGCTGGTGATCGTGGGCACGTCCGGGGTGGTCTACCCCGCCGCCGGGCTGCCGCTCATGGCGCACGCGCGCGAAATCCCCATCATCGAGGTCACGCCGATGCGCACGGACTTGTCGCACTTGGCGGACATCGTCATCGAAGGCACCGCCGCAGGGGCCCTCCCCGCCCTCCTGGGCTAGCGGGTTGCCCGGAGCACCGTAAACGTCGTGTCACGCGCGACCTGCTCCACGGCACCGAACCGGCGCTCCACCTCACCGCGGTAACGCAGGTGCGAGTTGTGCACCAGATACAGCGAACCGCCGGGGGCAAGCAGGCGCACGGAGGCGTCGAGCAGATGCTGCACCAACGTGGCGTCAACGGTGGTGCCGTCGTGGAACGGCGGGTTGAGCGCGATGGTGTCGAAGGACGCGTCCGGCCAGCGCGAGCCGGCGTCGTCCCACGTCGCCTCCAACCCAATGGCGCGGGCGGAGAGCACCGCGTCGGCATCCGCGTCCGTTGCCAGCCCGCCCAGCCCCCGGGTGACCGAACCATTGCCGCATCCTAGGTCCAGCAGGCGGCCGCACTCGCCGGGTAGGCACGAGCGCAGCAACTCCCCGCCCCGGTCTGCCTTCGCGCCGGAGAAAACGCCGCCGACGGCGACGAGGCCGTCGTTACGCAATGGCTCATAGGTCACCTCCCGCGGCCCGGAAGCGACCAGACAACGGAACTTGCCGCGGCCGAGCGAGGCACCGACGTCCGTGAACGACTCCGCCAGCACCGCGTTCATACCGCGCGAGAGGTGCTTGTTGTTTGCGCCGAGCACGACGCGCACGTCGTGGTAACCCGCGCCCGCGATGGATCGCGCCAGGTAGTTGAGCCGCGCCAGCGACTTCGGCATCTCCCCGACCGCGACCGCTGAGCCGGACGCGCCGGTCAGGTACTCGTCTAGGCGCACGTCCCCGGCTACCTCGGCGCCGAGCGCCAGGGCTTCCTGGCTGCGCGAATAGTCCGGGTCGAGGAAAACCACCGGCGCGCCCTTTGCCACGGCAGCGCGGGTGAGGTCCATGGTCGGGTCGTGGCAGATCAGGACGGTCCCCAGCCACTCCTCCTGCACACCCTGAGAACCAGCTCCGCCGAACGCGACATCCCAGATCAAGCTATCCAGCGTGCGCAAGACCCGCGACCTCCCCAAAGACGTACACGGCGGGCGCACCGACGCCTTCGGCCTCCATCACGTCGGCCAGCGTCCCCGCAGTGGCAAAAAAGACACGCTGCGCGTCGGTCTCGCCCTCCTGGATCACGGCGGCGGGCGTCGCTGCGTCGAGGCCGGCCTCCACCAGCGCCCCCGCGATCGCGCGCACGTTGCGCACGCCCATCACCACCACGATGGTCCCGCCTGCGCGGGCCAGCGCGCCCCAGTCCACCAGCGACTTCTCGTGCCCCGGCGGCAGGTGGCCGGATGCGACCGTGAACGCGTGGGTGACGCCTCGCTGGGTCACCGGCACCCCGGCCGCCGCCGGCACCGACACCGCGGAGGTCACACCCGGCACGACCGAGCATTCCAGCCCGGCTGCCGCGCACGCCTGCAGCTCCTCAAAGCCGCGGCCGAACACGTACGGGTCGCCGCCCTTAAGCCGCACCACGTGCTTGCCCTGGTGCGCATAGTCGACCAGCATCTCGTTGATGCGCTCCTGCGCCACCTGCTTCGCGTACGGCAGCTTTGCTACGTCGACAACTTCCTTGCCGGTCAGGTCCAGAAAATCGCCCAACTCCGCTGCGGGGCCCAGGTGGTCGGCGAGGATCACGTCGGCAGCCTGCAGCGCGCGCAGGCCGCGGATGGTGAGCAGGTCCCACGCGCCAGGGCCGCCGCCGACAAGAGTGATGTGGCCTGTAGTCATAGCCATTCAGTTTAGGGTGGAGCTATGCAACGACCCCAGCTCGCCCACACGCTCGCCGACGCACTCCCGGAACTCGCGCACGAGGAGACGGGCACCCAATTTGAGAATCCGCAGCTTGTTGCGCTGAACGAGCCGCTCGCCCAGGAGCTCGGACTCGATGTCGCATGGCTGAAGTCTGACGACGGCCTAAAGCTCCTCTCCGGTGGCTACGGCGGCCACGCCATGGCCTACGCCGCGCACCAGTTCGGCCAGTTCGTGCCGCTGCTGGGTGATGGCCGCGCCCTCCTGCTGGGCGACATCGCTGGCCGCGAGATCCAGCTCAAGGGCTCCGGGCTGACCGCCTTTTCTCGCCCTGGTACCGACGGCGTTGGCGCCATCGGGCCGATGCTGCGCGAGCACCTGGTCTCGGCGTTCATGCACGCAGTCGGCGTGCCCACCACGCGCTCGCTTGCGGTGCTTAGCACCGGGGGCACCGTGATCCGGCAAAACGGGGCGGTTCCCGGGGGCATCGTGGTCCGCGTCGCCGAAAGCCACCTGCGCGTCGGGTCGGTGCAGTACGCCGCGACGCAATCCGAGGCCCTCACGCAAAAGGTGGTGAAGGCCGCCGGGTTCGACGACGCCGAAGACATGCTCCGCACTGTCACCCGCCGCCAATTCGATTTGGTGGCCCACTGGATGCGCCTCGGGTTTGTCCACGGCGTGATGAACACCGACAATGTCGCGCTCTCGGGCGAGACCATCGACTACGGCCCCTGCGCCTTTACCGAGCGCTTCGACGGGTCCGCAAGCTTTTCTTCCATCGACCGCCAAGGGCGCTACGCCTTTGGCAACCAGCCAAACATCATCGCGTGGAACATGGCGCGCCTGGCCGAGGCGCTCTACCCCCTGCTCGGGGCGGACACGGTGGACGAGTACGTCAAAACAGTTCAGGCGGAATGGGACACCGCCTGGCAGCGCTGGATCGGCGACGACCACGAGGGCCTCAACGCGGCGGCGGATATCACTACCTACAACCGCGAGCATGGCATCAACGGCGAGCCGGGCCCCATCTTCATCCCCCGCAACCAGATGCTGCAGGACGCGATCGACGCCGCGGAGCTGCACGGCGACTACACCAGGTACCACGAGCTGCTCGCCGCAGTGAGCGATCCGTACAACGAAAAGGCCGGGCCCAAATGGATGGCCCGGCCTGAGGGGCAGCTGCCCTACGTCACCTTCTGCGGGACGTAGAGCCGCCGCATCCCTCTGTAGAGCGGCAAGCGAGCGCTACAGCGTGTTCTCGTCGGTGTCGAGACCCAGGGTCTTCTGGGTCCACGCCCACTGCTCGTCGTAGGCCTCTTTGTCGCGCTTGAGGGACTTGCCGTACGTCGGGAACATCTCGTGCAGCTTGTCCGCCCAGTCGATCATGTGCTCGCCGAAGCAGCGCTCCAACAGCTCGATCATCGCGGCCGGGGTGATGGAAGCGCCCGGGGAGGCACCGAGCACGCCTGCGATGGTGCCGTTCTGGTCGTTGACCAGGGCGGTGCCGAACTCGAGGGTGCCGAAGCGCGGGAACGCGGCCGGCTTGATCACCTGCACGCGCTGGCCGGCGACCTCAACCTGCCAGTCCTTGCCGTCTGCGTCCGGGTAGTACTCGTGCAGCATGTCCACCTTGCCGTCGAAGTCGCGGAAGATTTCCTGCACCAGGTACTTCACCAGGCCGATGTTGGTCGCGCCGACGCCCAGGTAGGACGGGATGTTGTCCAGGCGGATGGACTTGAACAGATCCAGGTAGGAGCCTTCCTTCAGGAACTTCGGGCTCCAGCCGCCGTACGGGCCGAACAGCAGGGACTCCTCGCCGTCGACCACGCGCAGGTCCAGGTGCGGCACGGACATCGGCGGCGCGCCCACCTTCGCCTTGCCGTAGACCTTCGCCTTGTGCTGCTGCACCAACTCCTGGTTGGTGGTCTTCAGCCACATGCCGGAGATGGGGAAGCCCGCGTAGCCGTGGACCTCCGGCACGCCGGCCTTGCGCAGCAGGTCGAGGGCGTAACCGCCGGCGCCGACGAACACGAACCGGGCGCGCACAACCTGCTTGTCGCCGGTGTGGACGTTTTTGACGGTGACCTTCCAAAAGTTGCCCTCGCGCTTGATGTTGGTCACCTCGCGCCCGTAGCGGATCTCGGTGCCGTTCTTCTTCGCCGCGTCGAGGAACTGCTCGGTGAGGGAGCCGTAGTTGATGTCGGTACCAACGTTGGTCCAAGAGATCGCCACCGGCTCCGCGTCAAAGTCGCGTCCCTTGGACATCAGCGGCAGCTTCTCGGCGAAGGTGTCGCGGTCGTCCGTGAACTGCATGTCAGGGAACATGTGGTTCTCGGAGAGCTTGTCGTAGCGCTTACGCAGGTACTTGATCTGGTCTTCGCCCTGCGCGAACGAGACGTGCGGGACGGGGTTGATAAAGGCGCGCGGCTCCGTGAGCACGCCGTTTTCCACCTGGTAGGACCAGAACTGGCGGGAGAGCTGGAACTTCTCGTTGATCGCCATCGCCTTGGACACGTCGATGCGGCCGTTCTTTTCCGGCGTGTAGTTCAGCTCGCACAGGGCCGAGTGGCCGGTGCCCGCGTTGTTGAACGGAAAGGAGGACTCTCCCGCCGGGCCGTCGAGGCGCTCGAAGACCATCTGGGACCAGTCCGGCTCCAGCTCGTGCAGCATCGAGGACAGCGTGGCGCTCATGATGCCGGCGCCGACGTGCAGGATGTCAACCTCGTCCGCGTACTTTTTACCACCGTTGTCAGACATACGTAGTCATCCTTTGAGGGTTTGAACGTTTGGGAGTGGTGACCATATTACGTCCCCCTTGCTCACAAGGGTGCAACGGCTTGACGACGGCCACAGGTTGTCCCCGTAGCTGTCAGTATCATCGTCGACATGACTGACCGCGAGATCGAACTGAACTGGCAACCAGACGTCCTCGGCAGCGGCTTTGAACAAGCCGTGCTCCCCCAGGGCAAGGACCCCGACAGCGGCACTCGCGTGGAGGCGGTGCTGGTGCGGGACGTGCGCGCGTCGGAAAGCTCCACGCGAAAGCCGGCGGTGCTGTGGGTCCACGGCATGTCCGACTATTTCTTCCACACCCACGTTGCGGACGAGTTCGCTGCGCACGGCTACCCGTTTTACGCGCTGGATTTGCGCAGGTGCGGGCGCGCGTTGCGCAAGGGCGAGCGTCCGCACTTTACGTTGAGCATGCGCCGCTACTTCCCGGAACTGACGCAGGCGCTGAATATCCTGGCCCGGGAGCACGGATCGGTAGTGGTGCTGGCCCACTCCACTGGCGGGTTGATCGTGCCGCTGTGGGCGGACCACCTGCGCCGCGAGGAACCGGAAGAGCACGCCAAGCTCGCGGGCATAATTCTGAACAGCCCGTGGCTGGACCTGCAATTCCCGTCGTGGCAGGTCGCGGTGTTGAAGCCCGTGCTGAACACGCTCGGTGCGGTGTTTCCGTCGCTGCCGTTGCCGCACGGCGGGGAGGGCACGTACGGCCGGTCCATCCACAAGGACGAGCACGGCGAGTGGGACTTCAACACTGCGTGGAAGCCCATTGACGGCCACCGCAAGTACCTCGGATGGATCCGCGCGGTGATCAAGGGCCAGGAACAGATCCACGCTGGAAACGTTGATACCGGTGTGCCCACGTTGACGCTGCGGTCCTCCCACTCCTACCTCGGTGAGAACTATTCGCCCGCAGCCGATACGGCGGACACAGTGCTCGATGTGGACCAGATTCAACGCTGGGCACCGACACTGGCCAAAGATGCTGAGATAGAGGTCGTCGACGGCGCCCGCCACGACGTGTTCCTCTCCGAGCGTTTCGCCCGCGAGGCCGCGTTTAAGTCGGTGTTCGCGTGGCTCGACGGCCGCAACTAACCCGCAACTCTTTTGGAGGATGATTCCATGCCCGACGTGACGGACGAGACACAGGAAGCAACGCAGTACGACGTGATCATCGTGGGGGCGGGTTCGGGTAACTCCATCCTCACCCCGGACTTCGACGACAAGAAGGTCGCGATGGTGGAAAAAGGGGCGTTCGGCGGGACGTGCCTGAACGTGGGCTGCATCCCCACCAAGATGTACGTGCTCGCCGCGGAGCACGCGTTTGCGGCGCGTGAGGCGGGAAAGCTCGGCGTGGACCTCGAGTTCAAGGGCGCCGACTGGCCGGCGATTGTGGAGCGTGTCTTTGACAGGCGTATCGACCTCATCTCGAAGGGCGGCGAAGACTACCGCCGCAACGGTTGCCCGAACGTGGCCGTCTACGACATGGAGGCGTCGTTTGTCGCCCCGAAGACCTTGAAGACGGGCCGGGGCGGCGAGGAAGAGCTCATCACCGCCGAGACGATCATCCTCGCCGCGGGCGCCCGGCCCTTCATTCCCGAGTGGGCGCACAACGTGCCGTTCCACACCAACGAGGACATCATGCGGCTTGAGCACCAGCCCAAATCGCTCACCATTGTCGGCGGCGGCTTCATCGCCATGGAGTTCGCGCACGTCTTTGACGCACTGGGAACGGACGTGACCGTGATCAGCCGCTCGCAGCTGCTGCGCAAGCTGGATAAAGACATCGCGGAGCCGTTCAACGCGATTGCCGCCGAGCGCTACACCACCCACATCGGCCGCACCATCACGGACGCTGCCGAGACGGACGCGGGCGTCGCGCTGACACTTGACGACGGCACCGTGGTCACCTCCGAAGCCCTCCTCATCGCCACCGGTCGCGTGCCGAACAGCGACACGTTAAACGTGAGCGCCGGCGGCATCGACACGCACTCTGACGGCCGCGTCGCCGTCGACGAGTACGGGCGCACCACTGCAGACGGGGTCTGGTCCCTCGGCGACCTGTCTTCGCCGTACCAGCTCAAGCACGTGGCAAACGCTGAGCAGCGCGCCGTTACCCACAACGTCCTGGCAGCGTGGAACGGCGGCGACGAAACCTCGCTCGTGCCGCTACCGCACGATCACGTACCGTCCGCGATTTTTACCCACCCGCAAATCGCCACGGTGGGCATGACCGAAGACCAGGCGGTGGACGCCGGTTACGACGTCACGGTGAAGGTGCAGAACTACGGCGACGTGGCCTACGGCTGGGGCCTCGAGGACTCCACCGGTGTAGTCAAGCTGGTGGCGGACCGCTCCACCGGCGCCCTGCTGGGCGCCCACTACATGGGCCCCCAGGCCTCCACCCTGATCCAGCAGATGATTACTGTGATGACCTACGGCCTCGACCTCAGGGAGTTCCCCCGTTCCCAGTACTGGATCCACCCCTCCCTGGCCGAGGTGACGGAAAACGCGATTCTCGGTCTCGACCTGGAGTTCAAAGGCGTCTAGCCTTCCCCATATCGGGGGGTGACGGAAGGTTAACAGCAGTTTCTCGTGCTGCAGCGGAAATGCGCACGTGGAGACAGGTCGATTAACCGGGCGTTTACCCCGGATTCACTCCTGGGACGCGTTCTATTCGAATTGTGAATGTTTCCCACGACAACTCACATCTTTCTCGCAGTTTTGCGCTAGCTTCATTGCTGACACCGGGGCCGAGCCCAGCACAGGGTTGCTTCCGGCCCAGGGGACCGCAGCCCCTGGACTTCTTCGGATTTCACCCGGGCGTCGTGCAAGCACTAGCAGAGAAGGATTTCGTTTCATGCGCAATTTCCGCCAGGTAGCCCTCGCCGGCGCTACCGCCCTCGCCGTGACGTTCGGTTCCACCGCGGTGGCATCCGCTGATACCGAGCCCACGAAGGTAGAGAGTGGCCCCTCCCTTTCCCACAAGATCGGCAAGCACCTCGAGTCTGACCAGGAAGCAGATGGTCGCGAAATCTTCGGCGTCCAGAAAGAGGGCTTCGAGACGCAGCCGGCGTGGGCCAAGCTGCTGTACGGCCTGCTGGTCTTCAACAGCGCCGCCGCCTTCTTCGGCCTCGTTGTCGGCCCCGCCTACAACTTCATCGTCCACGGCCCGATCAACTTCCGCTAGCGGCTGCCCGCTTCCGAGACTTGAGAATCTGAGAGAGAGACCGACATGCGTAACTTCCGCAACGCTGCCCTCGCTTCCGCAACCGCCCTCGCCATCGCCGCTACCGGCACCACCGCCGCTTTCGCGAATGAGGAGGGTGCCGGCGAAGATGCAACAGGCCAGGGCAAGGTAGAGTGCTACAAGGAGCGAGATCAGTACGACAAAGGTGGCCCGCTGGGCGTGCTGTTCAAGGGCACCGCATGCGACGGCGACAAGTCGGTGAAGGAGATCATCTCCGATGGCTTTGAAGGCCTCCGCAATGGCCAGGGTTCCTCGCAGTTCCTGCCCAAGGGCGACCGGGAAGAAAAGTTCGACATCACCGACGCAGCGGGTAAAGAGACCTACTGGCAGGTGCTTCCCCAGTGGGCTCGCCTGTGGATCGACGCTACGGCCATCACCGGCATCGGCGCGTTCGTTGGCCTGGTCATCGCCGGCGTGAACTTCGCCTCCTACAACGGCTTGGTCCAGCTTCCGGAGTTCCCGCTGCCTCAGCTCTAAGCCCTGCGGCTGAAAGCTCAAACCCCCGTCACGCTGTGACGGGGGTTTCCCGCTGCCGCGCAGCTACGCGGAAGGCCGGCGCTGCCGCCCGACGGTATGGGTCACTCCCCCAGCATGTGTTGCCCCGCGGCAACATCTGCGTCGGGGATAGTAAGGATCTCGTTCCCTTCGTCGGTGATCACCAGCGTGTGCTCAAACTGGGCGGTGTACTCGCCGTCGATGTTCTGGACGGTCCAGCCGTCGTCCCAGATGCGGTACGGCAGCTCGCCGAGGTTGATCATCGGCTCGATGGTCAGGGTCATGCCCGGCTCCAACACGTCCGTGTAGGCGTCTGAGTCGTAGTGCAGCACGACCAGCCCGTTGTGGAAGGTGGGGCCGACGCCGTGGCCCGTGAAATCGGTGACCACGTTGTAGCCGAAGCGCTTGGCGTACGACTCGATGACTCGGCCAATTACGTTGATCTGCCGCCCGGGCTTGGCCGCCTTGATGCCGCGCATCAACGCCTGATACGTGCGGTCCACGAGGTCCTTGTGCTCCGGTGCAACCTGGCCCGCGAAGAAGGTGGCGTTGGTGTCGCCGTGCACCCCGTTCTTGTAGGCGGTGACGTCGATGTTGACAATGTCGCCCTCCTGGATCACCGTCGTGTCCGGGATGCCGTGGCAGACGATTTCGTTCAGCGAGATGCAGCTGGACTTGGGGAAGCCGCGGTAGCCGAGCGGGGACGGGTACGCGCCGTGGTGGATGAGGTAGTCGTGGACAATCCCGTCGATCTCGTCGGTGGTCTTGCCGGGGGCCACGGCCGCGCCCGCCAGTGCAAGCGCGTTGGCCGCGATCTTGCTGGCCTCGCGCATCGCCTCGATCGTCTCCGGGGTCTGGATGAACGGCTCCCCGATGTTTTCCTGGACGTCGTCGTTCCACACGTACTCTGGACGCTCAATGGATTTCGGTACCGCGCGCTCCGGCGTGGGTTTTCCCGGGGTAAGTAAGCCTCGTTGATTCATGGCTTCGATGGTAGTCCCGCGGTCAAACGGGCAAAGCGCACGGAAGAGGTCTATTCGTTTGGCGAGCCCAGGTTGACCAGCATCCGGTCAGTGACCGCGACCGCGGCTTCCGAGCCGCCGCCGAGCACCACCAAGGTAGCGAAGGCGATGTCGTCGTCCGCCCTGTATCCGGTGAACCACGCGTGCGACCCGCCGTTGATTTCCGCCTCGCCGGTTTTGCCGCGGATGTCGCCGCTGGCACTCATACCTCCCGCGGTGCCGCCGGGCGCGGTCACGGCGGCCATGAGTTGGCGGAGCTCGCCGATAGCCTTCGCGTCCACTGGCGCCGGTGTCTCATTGACCCGGGTTTCCTCGCCCTCCACCAGGTACGGCTCCGGCAACGAACCCCGCGCCGCGGTGGCGGAGACCAGGGCCATGCCGAACGGGCTGGCCAAGTCCAGGCCCTGGCCGTACCCGGCCTCAGTGCGGTCAAGGGGTTCCTCCCCCTCCGGAATGGAGCCCGTGATCGTCTCCACACCGGGGATCTGCATATCCAGGCCAAGGCCGAACTGTTTGCCCAGCGCGTTCAGCTCACCCGGCGCCAGTTTCGTCGAAATGTCCGCAAAGGTGGTGTTGCACGAGCGCGCGAACGCCGTTTCCAGCGGCACTGTGCCGAGGCTGAACCCCGCGTAGTTTGTCACGGTGCGGCCGTAGATATTCATGGCCCCAGGGCACGGCACCGCCGAGGCGGGCTCAAGGCCCTGCTTCGTCAGCGCCGCAAAAGCGGTGAGGATCTTAAACGTGGACCCCGGGGGGTATTGGCCCATGGTGGCCAGGTTGCCCTCGGCGTCTGCCGCAGGCGTCTGCGCAATCGCGAGGATCCCGCCCGTCGATGGGCGGAGAGCCACAATCATGGCTTGCTGCCCGGCCACTGGCTCGAGCGCGTCCTCGGCGGCGCGCTGCACCCGATGGTCGAGGCTGATGTGGACGGCTGGCGCGGGAGCCGCGTCGACGCGTTTGACTTCCTCGTAGGACGCGCCGTTTTCGTTGACCACATCGACGCTCCACCCGGCATCGCCCTCGAGGTCGTCGCGGACCAGCTCCCCCACGCGAGCCATGATGTCCGGGGCGAAATCCGGTTCCGTATTCACCATCGCGGCTTCCTCGTTGAGCCGCACGCCCGGTTCGCCAGCAAGCGCAGACTCAAACGCGTCGCGCGCAGGCGCGGGGACCACGGCCACCGAGTACGTCCCGGTCGCCGCGGACAGCTCGTTGGCCAGGCCGTCCGGGTCGCGCAGGGGGACGCCCCGATCCGTCTCGTGTGCCGCGGCCAGTGCCGCGCTGATCGCGGACGCCGCGGAGCGCGCCGAGCGCATGGTGTCGGTATCCACCAACACGCGGTGCGCGGTGCCGGGCCTGAGCAGCTCCACCCCGTCGCTTGAGACCACGCTCGCCTGCTCGGGCGCGACCGAACGCAGTTCTAGGTGCTGGTTCGCCCCGAGGCGCGGGTGGAGCATCGAAGGCTGCCAACGCACGTTCCACGCGTCACCGCTTTGGGTCAGCGTCATTTGCGCCGTGTAGGTCAGGTCCCGCTCGCGCGGGAGGTCCCAGCGCAGCTCGTAGGACGCGGTGGCTACGTTGCCGTCCTGGGTAACACCCAGGAGGGACGCGCTCAGGCCCTCCGCCTGGAGGCCGTCCCACGTGTCGTGCAGGGAAGACTCGGCAGCCCCCGCATTATCGACGAGCGACGCGTTAACCTCGCGTTTCTCTAACGCGCCCAGAAAGGATTCAGCGGCTGGCTCCGCGTCATTGGGGCGCGGAGTGCAACTGCCCAGTACCGCCCCGAGTGCAACCGCCACAACCCCCGCCACACTGCGACGGAGCATGCTAGCGGGTGACCTTGACCTCGGCCTTCGCCCCCGCGACCTCCTCGAGGCCCTCTTCCTCGGCAATCCGGTGCGCGTAGTCGATCAGCGTCTCCACGATCTTGGACTCCGGCACGGTTTCTACAACCTCGCCCTTGACAAAGATCTGGCCCTTGCCGTTGCCGGACGCCACGCCCAGGTCGGCGTCGCGCGCCTCACCCGGGCCGTTAACCACACACCCCATCACGGCGACGCGCAGCGGGAATTCCATCCCGTCGAGGCCTGCGGTGACTTCCTCGGCCAGCTTGTACACGTCCACCTGCGCACGGCCGCAAGACGGGCAGGAGACGATCTCGAGCTTACGGGGACGCAAGTTGAGCGATTGCAGGATCTGGTCGCCGACCTTGATTTCCTCGACCGGGTCCGCGGACAGGGACACGCGGATGGTGTCGCCGATTCCCTGCGAAAGCAGTGCGCCGAACGCGACGGAGGACTTGATGGTGCCCATGAACTTCGGGCCAGCCTCGGTCACGCCGAGGTGCAGCGGGTAATCCGTCTTCTCCGCCAGCTGGCGGTACGCCTCCACCATGAGCACCGGGTCGGAGTGCTTCACAGAGATCGCGATGTCGCCGAAACCGTGCTCTTCAAACAGCCCGGCCTCGTAGATCGCGGACTCCACCAGTGCCTCCGGGGTGGCCTTGCCGTACTTCTCCAGCAGCCGCGGATCCAGGGAGCCGCCGTTGACGCCGATGCGGATCGGGATGCCCGCGTCGCCGGCCGCCTGCGCGACCTCCTTCACGCGGCCGTCGAACTCCTTGATGTTGCCCGGGTTCACGCGCACCGCGGCACAGCCTGCGTCGATAGCCGCGAAGATGTACTTCGGCTGGAAGTGGATGTCCGCGATCACCGGGATCGGCGACTTCGCGGCGATTGCAGGCAGCGCCTCCGCGTCCACCGTCTTCGGGCACGCCACGCGGACGATGTCGCAGCCCGCGGTTGTCAGCTGCGCGATCTGCTGCAGTGTGGCGTTGATGTCGTGCGTTTTAGTGGTGGTCATCGACTGCACTGAAATCGGGTGGTCGGAGCCCACGCCGACATCGCCCACCATCAGCTGACGGGTTTTGCGGCGCGGCGCCAAGGTCGGTGCCGGGCCCTCTGGCATACCTAATCCGATGGGGGTGTTCATGGTGGCTAACTCTAGCACCGTCAACCAAATATTCGGACGGGGTTGACCACGTCAGCAGCCATCACCAGCACACCAACGCCGAGCATCAGCGCGGCCATGGCGTAGGTCAACGGCATAAGCTTTTCGTAGTTGGCGGGAGCGCCTGGGCCGAGCCCCCGAAGGCGTCGTACAGCGTCGCGCACCTTCTCGTAGAGCACCACCGCAATGTGGCCGCCATCCAGCGGCGGTAGGGGCACCAAGTTAAACAGCGCGAGGAAGAAGTTCAGGCTGGCCAGCAGCATCCAGAACGCTGACCACATGTTCTGCTCTGCCAGCTCGCCGCCGGTGCGTGATGCCCCGATCACGCTGATGGGGCCTTCGATGTCGCGCTCGGCGCCGAAGATTGAAGCGACCACGCCCGGGATCTTGCCGGGAAACGCCACGATGCCGTCGACGGTCGCCTCCAGCATCTGCCACGCAAACCGCGCCGTGGCGGGCACAGCCTCGAGCGGGCCGTACTGCTTCACGGCATCCACCACCGGCGCCGCGACAATGCCCACCGCGCCAACAGTGACGTGTTGCCCGGTCGCAGGGTCGATGCGCTGCACCCCCTCCACTGGGACGTCCAGGGTGAGCGTTTCGTCGTCGCGCAGGACCTCCAGCTCCACGGTTTCGCCGGGCTGCTTGGCGACGGCGTCCCGCAGATCCCCAAACTGCTCAACCTCCCGCCCGTTGATTGCCACGAGCGTGTCCCCCGGGCGCACACCCGCCTGGCCGGCGGGGCCCTCGCCCGCGCACTCCCCGAGGGTGTCTGTGTCCACCTGGTCCGCCACGCAGACGGTTTGGCCGACGCGCGGGGTGAAGTCGGCGTCCGGGTTCGGGATGCCGGAGAAGACCGCGACGAAGTACGTGATGACAACGCCGATGAGCAGATTCATCGCGATGCCGCCGGCGAGCACAGCCACGCGCTGCCACGCCGGTTTGTTCACCATGGCGTGGGGCGCCTCCTCCGGCGTGAGCGGATCCATCGCGGTCATTCCCGCGATGTCGCAGAACCCGCCGAACGGCAGGGCCGCGATGCCGTACTCCGTGTCACCTTTCGTGGTGGACCACACGGCGGGGCCGAAACCGATGAAGTAGCGCCGCACGCGCATGTTGAAGGCGCGGGCGGTGAACATGTGCCCGGCTTCGTGCAGCGCGATCGACAGGGCGATCGCAAGCGCGAAGCCAATAATGCCTAGAGCACTCACAAGAGCCTTCCGCCGCTATGCGCCGGCGACGCGGGCAACCGCGGCCCTCGCACGTTCGCGGGCGCGGTCCTCAGTGCGGATCACGGACTGCACGTCAGCCGGGGCCTCCGCGAAGTCGCTGGCGCCGTCTAACACCTCGGCGACGATGTCCACGATCTCGGGGAATCTCACGCGCCCGCCCACGAACGCGTCGACGGCTACCTCGTTGGCCGCGTTGTAAATGGCGGGGTACGGGTCCCCCTCCTGCGCCGCGTGGCGGGCCAGCTTCACGGCCGGGAACGCGTCGTCGTCCAGCGGCTCAAAGGTCCACTCCGACGCCTGGGAGAAGTCCAGCGCGGGCTGCGCGCCCGGGATGCGGTGCGGCCAATTCAGCGCGTGCGAAATTGGGAGCTTCATCGAGGGCGGGGATGCCTGCGCAATAGTGGCGCCGTCCGCGAAGGTGACCATCGAGTGCACGATGGATTGCGGGTGGACCGTCACGTCGATCTTGTCCGGCTCCACGTCGAACAGCAGTGACGCCTCGATGAGCTCCAGGCCCTTGTTCACCATCGTCGCGGAGTTCAACGAGTTCATCATCCCCATCGCCCACGTCGGGTGGGCCACGGCCTGCTCGTAGGTGACGTCCATCAGCTCGGCGCGGGTCTTGCCGCGGAACGGGCCGCCGGAGGCGGTGAGCACGAAGCGCTCCACCTCGCCGCGGCTGCCCGCGCGCAGCGCTTGCGCCATCGCGGAATGCTCCGAATCCACGGGCACGATCTGGCCCGGGCGCGCGGCCTGCAGCACGAAGCGGCCACCGGCGACCAGCGACTCTTTGTTTGCCAAGGCAAGGGCCGCTCCGGACTTCAGCGCGGCCAGCGTTGCGGGCAAGCCAGCGGAGGATCCGACGAGCGCGTTGAGCACAAGGTCCGGCTGGGATACTTCCACCAGCTCGGCAGCACAGGTCTCGCCGGTGATAACGGGACCGCCGAGTGCTTCGGACACCTCCTTGGCCGCCTCCGCATCACGCACGGCGACGCAGTCCGCGCTCACGCCGAACTCGCGGGCTTGCTGGACCGTCAGCTCGGGGTTCGACCCCCCACTGGCAATCCCCACCACGTTGAATTGGTCGCGGTGGCCGCGGATCACCTCAATCGCCTGCGTGCCTATGGAACCGGTCGAGCCCAGGATCACTACATTCTTCACGCGCCATATTGTTGCACGCACCGCCGCCGTCCGGCACCACGCGGCAGTCACCGCGCGAGCGGTGGTGCGAAAGTTTGAACACAATGGGGGTGAGGTGTCACCGTCCGCACCTGTGGTGTGAGATGATGGGCGCTGACAGTTTTTGCCAATTTTGCCAACCGCCAACCACGCTTTGAAGGAGCATTCCAGTGGCCCACGCGAAGGACAACGCACCCCAGGTGTACAACGGTGTTTCCGAGGCGGACGTTCCGTCCGCACGCTTCGGCTGGAGCGCGTTCACCGACCGCACCATCCAGATCGCCGGTTGGATCTCCGTGCTGTTCCTCGTTGCCTACAACTTTGGCAACCACGAGGGCCACGTTGAGACCATCTGGCTTGTCGTGCTTGCCGTGCTGATCGCCCTCGGCCTGATCCTGCAGGCGACCAAGCCCAAGCTCAACCAGGTCCGCACCGTCACCGCCCACAACAAGCCGGTGGGCCACCAGGAACCCGACTGGATCTACAACCAAGCCTCCCTGTCCGGCGATGTGTACGAGAACCTCACCGATTCCCAGCTCCGCGCCCTGAACATCGAGCCGTCCCGCGTTGCGCACCTGCGTCCGGCACGCGGCGAGGAGCGCGCGGTCGAGGGTTCCGTTTCCCGCCCGGTTGCCGCGCCGACCGAGCGCGAGGATGTGGAGGTCGTCACCGTGGAGCCCCGCGGCAAGCACTCGCGCATCTAGCTGCGTATCGACGACGTAACCGCCAGCCACCCGGCTGGCGGTTTTCTCGTATCCGGCTAGCTTGCCTTCTCGTCCGCGGCGAGCTGGCCGCACGCGGCCGCGATCTCTTGGCCCTTCGTATCGCGCACGGTGCACGGCACGCCCTGCGCGGCCACTCGGCGGACGAACTCGTCCTGCCGCGCCTTTGGCGACGCGTCCCACTTGGACCCCGGGGTGGGGTTGAGCGGGATCACGTTCACATGCACGCGCGAGCCGAGCGCGGCGTGCAGCTTCTTGCCCAGCATGTCCGCACGGAAATCCTGGTCGTTCATGTCCCTGATCAGCGCGTACTCGATGGAGACGCGACGGCCGGTCTGGTCGGCGTAGTACCGGGCGGCGTCGAGGACCTCGGCGACGGCAAAGCGGTTGTTCATGGGAACCAGCTCGTCACGGAGCTCGTCGTCAGGCGTGTGCAGGCTGACGGCTAGGGTGCACGACAGGCCCTCGTCCGCGAGCATGCGGATCTGCGGGGCCAGCCCCACCGTGGAGACGGTGACGTTGCGCTGGGAGATGCCAAAGCCGTCCGGGGCCGGCTGGGTAATCTGGCGCACGGCAGAGACCACGCGCTTGTAATTGGCCAGCGGCTCCCCCATGCCCATGAACACGATGTTGGACAACCGCGAGCCCTCGGCCTGCATCATGGCCGCGGCCGCACGGACCTGGTCCACGATTTCGGCCGTGGAAAGGTTGCGGTCTAGGCCGCCCTGGCCGGTGGCGCAAAACGGGCACGCCATACCGCACCCTGCCTGGGAGGAAATGCACAACGTGGCGCGGCCGGGGTAGCGCATCAGGACGGATTCCAGCAGAATGCCGTCGTGAAGCCGCCACAGCGTCTTGGTCGTGTCGCCCTCATCGGTCTCCACAGTGCGCACGGGGGTGAGCAGCGTTGGAAACAGCGCGTCCTTGACCGCCTGGCGTTGCGCCTCGGGCAGATCCGTCATGGTCAACGGGTCCGCCTCAAACTTGCCGTAGTAGTGCCGCGCGATCTGGTCGGCGCGGAACTTGGGCAGGCCCAGCTCCTGCAGCGCCTCGATGCGCTCGTCTTTGCTCAGGTCCGCGAAGTGCTTCGGCGGCATGCCGCGCTTCGGCGCGAGCAGCTGAATGTGGGGGAAATCGCTCATAGTGCGCCCCATCTTTGCACGTTAGAGCGCCGAGTACGAATCTTGCGGGCCGCCTACGCGCCGTTCATCAGCGAGATGGTGGTGAGCAGGATGTACGTCGCCGCGGCGGCCGGAAGCATGCCGTCGAGGCGGTCCATGATTCCCCCGTGGCCGGGCAGGAGGTGAGACATGTCCTTGATACCCAGCTCACGCTTGAACTGGCTTTCCACCAAGTCGCCCATTGTCGCGCAGATGACCAGGGCAACACCAAGCACGATGCCCATCCACCACGGCCCGTGGATGAGCAGCGCCACCACGAGCACGCCGGTGATGATGCCGGCGACGAGCGAGCCCGCGAACCCCTCCCACGACTTGTTCGGGCTGACCGCGGGCGCCATCGGGTGGGAGCCGAACATCACGCCCGCGGCGTACCCGCCGACGTCGTTGGCCACCACGCAGAGCATGAACGCGATGATATAGGCCGAGCCATCCACGCCTGCTTCGGTGATCCCGGAGATCATGGCAGCGAAGGTGCCGAAGAGCGGGATCCAGGCCAGCACGAAAATCGCCACCGCGGTGTCCCGCAGATAATTCTCTGGCTGGCTGTGGCGCCCCCTGTGGAACATGCCCCAGAACATCACCACCAGCACGGTGAAGGCGAACCCGGCGACGAGGCCGGACGTGCCGTACGGCACCGACAACCAGAGCATGGCCTGGCCGAGGATGATCAGCAGCGTGCGGGGCTGGATGTAGCCGGCCTCGCGCAGCCGTGTCATGACCTCCCACATCGCCAACGCGACCGCCACGGCGACAAGCGGGTACCAAGCCACCGGCCCGATCCACACCGCCGCGATCACCAGCGCGCCGAGCACCACCCCTGTGGCAATTGCCGCCGACAGGTTGCGCCCGGCCTTGTTCTTCGGCCTCGGTGCACGCGTGGGCCAGCGGCTGGGCGCGGCCTCGGCACCGTGCGTGGTGTGCGTTCGCGGCAGGGACACGTCGGCCTAGACCTCCAGCAGCTCGTTTTCCTTGCGCTGCACAATCTCGTCGATCTGAGCGACGTACCCCTGGGTGGTCTTGTCCAGGGCCTTTTCTGCGGTGTTGACCTCGTCCTCGCCCGCGTCGCCGTCCTTCTGAATTTTCTTCAGCGCTTCCATGCCCTGGCGGCGGACGTTGCGGATGGCAATCTTGCCGTCCTCGCCCTTCTGCTTCGCCTGCTTGACCAGGTCCTTGCGGCGCTCCTCGGTGAGCTGCGGAACGGTCACGCGGATCACCTGGCCGTCATCCGTCGGGTTGACGCCGAGATCGGAGTTGCGGATCGCGTTTTCAATTTCGCCCATGGTGGACATGTCGTAGGGCTTGATCAGGAGCATGCGCGGCTCCGGCACCGAAATGGTGGCCATCTGGTTGATCGGCGTCCGGGCACCGTAGAAGTCCGCCATCACGCCGTTGAACATTGCCGGGTTCGCACGGCCGGTGCGGATGCTGGCCAGCTCATCTCGGGTGTGCTCGACGGAGGAGGTCATGCGCTCTTCAGCATCCAGCAAAACGTCATCAATCATGGGTCTACCCCTATCGCTTCTCGGGTTTGCGTCCCCCTTAACTTACCAGCGCTGCGCGCCTGCCTAGACTGTCGCCATGCCGCACCCAGCCTTCACGTACGTCGCCCACCCCGGCGCTGTGCTGGCGGGCCCGCCCGGCGGGCGGCTGACCGGCTGGCACATCCCCGTCAAAGATGGCACCGATGTCGCGGGCATGCCCACGACGAACGGCAACCCGGCCCGCGCCTACGTCGCGCGCGAGACGGACCCGTTCGTGCTGAAGCTCCTCAACGCGGGGGCAATTATCGACGCCAAAACGCTGACCTCCGAGCTCGGCGCAACCTGCTACGCGGAGCGCCCCGGCGTGCCGGTGTTGGAGTCCCCCGCCTTCCCCGGCCGCACGCCTGGCGGATCCTCTGCTGGCGCGGCAGTAGTGGTCGCGGACGGGATCTCGCGCGCCGCGCACGGCACGGACGCCGGCGGCTCGATCCGCGTGCCCGCGGCGGCGTGCGGCGTGACGGGGCTGAAGCTGGCCAGCCGCGAGCTGCCCGCGCACGGCTTCCTTTCCCGCAATGTGGCGGACCTGTGCACGCTCACTGGGTGGGAGCCGCCAGCCGGTCGCCGGTTGCGGATCGGCGTGCTCACCAAGGGTGTGTTCGCCGACCCCGAGGTGGCGCAGCGGCGCGGAGCTGACGTCGAGAAGCTCGCGGCGCTATTGGGCCGCACGCACGAGGTGGTGGAGATTGGCCCGTACGCGGAGTCTGGGGCCACCTACGCGCACTTCACCACCTTGATCACGCATGCGTTCCGGGACGTGAACCCGCTGGACAGCGTCTACATCGAGTGGCTGGTGCGGCAGGCCCAGCGGCTCGAGACCGAGCAGGTGGATGCTGCGAAAGCGCACGCCCGCGCACTTCCGGGCATCGTTGCGCGGCAATGGAATGTTGATGCTGTGCTCTCCCCCACCGTCGCCTACGATCCCCCGCCCCTCGGCTATTTCCCGGCCCTTGCCCCCGAGGAGAGTTTCCACGCGCAGACCCACTGGTCGCCGTGGTGCTCCGTGTTCAATGTGTTAGGCACCCCGGCGATCGCGCTTGGCGGCGTGCACCTGGGCAGCCTACGGCTCACGGGGCCGGAACTGCTTCGCCTCGCGCAGGAGGCGGAAGCACTCCTTGAGCGCGAGGTGAGCCGCTAAGCGGCGGGTTACGCGACGAGCGTGCCCACCTGCTCGCCCGAGACGGCGCGCGCGATGTTGCCCTCTTCCAAGAGGTTGAACACGAGGATCGGCATGTTGTTGTCCATGCAGAGGCTGAAGGCAGTCGCATCTGCAACCTTCAGCCCCCGCTCGATGACCTCCCGCGGCGAGATCTCGGAAAAGAGCTCCGCGTCCGGGTTTTCGCGCGGGTCGGAATCGAAGACGCCGTCGACCGCCTTGGCCATCAGCAGCACCTCGCAGCCGATCTCGAGCGCGCGCTGCGCCGCGGTGGTGTCGGTGGAGAAGTACGGCATGCCCATACCAGCGCCGAAGATCACCACGCGCCCCTTCTCCAGGTGGCGCGCCGCGCGAAGCGGCAAGTACGGCTCTGCAATCTGCGCCATGTTGATAGCGGTCTGCACGCGGCAGTCCACACCCATCTGCTGCAAGAAGTCCTGCAGCGCAAGGCAGTTCATGACCGTGCCCAGCATGCCCATGTAGTCGGAGCGGGCGCGGTCCATGCCGCGCTGCTGCAGCTCGGCACCGCGGAAGAAGTTGCCGCCGCCGATGACGACGGCGACCTCGGTGCCCCCGCGCGCGACCTCCGCAATCTGTCGCGCGACGGACTCCACCACGTCCGGGTCGATGCCGACCTTGCCTCCGCCGAACATTTCACCGCCCAGCTTCAGCATCACTCGCTTGAAACCTGTGCGGGTGGGATTGAGGTCAGTCACCGAGAATCGCTCCTTTGCGCGGCGGGGTGTGGACATGTTCGCAGACGATAGTAGCCCCGCGCATGCACCGGCACCGAACCGCGCTCGGGTGGCGCGTGCCTCACGACGAAACCCCGTACCCGGCCAGCCACCCGTTGAGGGCGGTGGGGGTACGGGGCGTCGAAAGGATTACAGACGCTTACGCCTGGCCAACCTCGTAGCGGACGAAGTCGGTGATCTCGATGCCGTTCTCCTCGGCGTACTGCTGCACGGTCTTCTTGGAGTCGGACAGGGACGGCTGATCCAGCAGCACAACGTCCTTGAAGAAGCCGCCCATGCGGCCCTCAACGATCTTGGCGATGGCAGCCTCCGGCTTGCCCTCGTTGCGGGTGATCTCTTCCTGGACCGCGCGCTCCTTCTCAACAACGTCGGCCGGCACGGCCTCCTTGTTGAGGTAGCGAGCCTTCATCGCGGCGATCTGAAGAGCAACCTGGTGGGCAGCCTCGGCGTTGTCGCCGGTGTAGGCAACCAGGACGCCGACAGCCGGCGGCAGGTCTGCAGCCTTCTGGTGCAGGTAGGGCTCAACCTTCTCGCCCTCGACGGTAGCGGCGCGGCGCAGCTCCAGCTTCTCGCCGATCTTGGCGGAGAGGCGCTCCAGCACGTCGTGGGCGGTCTCGCCGTTGACATCCGCGTTGGCCAGCTCCTCCGGAGAGTTCGCCTTCACAGCGGCTGCTGCGTCCGCGATCTGGGCGGCGATGTCCTTGAACTCCTGGTTCTTGGCCACGAAGTCGGTCTCGGAGTTGATCTCAACGATGGTGTTGCCGGAGACGGCAACCAGGCCCTCGAGGGCGTTGCGCTCCGCGCGCTTGCCCACGTCCTTTGCACCCTTGATGCGGAGGTTCTCAACGGCCTTGTCAAAGTCGCCGTCGGTCTCTTCGAGTGCCTTCTTGCAGTCGAGCATGCCGGAGCCGGTGGTCTCGCGGAGCTTCTTGACGTCAGCAGCAGTGTAGTTCGCCATAGTGGGCGATCCTCCTCATAGAAGTGTTGCGTAAAGATGAATAACCGTTAATAGCGTAGCCGACGTTTTCCACGGCGGCACGGCTGGCGCACGGTTTAGGGCGCCTTCACACGCGAAACACCCCGCGCCCGCCATGTGCCCCACCGGTCGGACCGGCAGGCACTGGCGAACACGGGGTGCGCGAGGGTTCAGATCAAAGGATCCGTACTGCGTGGCCTACGCCTGGGTGGCGGACTCGGTGCCAGAGATCTGGATGCCCTCGTCGACCTTGCCGGTCTGGTTGGCGGCCTCAGCCTCGTTCGCCTGCTCAGCGGCGCGCACAGCTGCCGGCTGCTCAACCTCGGCGACCTCCTGCGGAGCGGCGGTCTCTGCGGCGGCGGCAGCCTTCGCAGCGTCGGCGGCGGACACGTCGTCGGATGCGGCGGCCTGAGCGGCAGCCTCAGAGGCCTCAGCCTGGCGCTTCGCGTCGGTGTCGCCGGCGGCGTCGCGAGCGGAAGCGAGCTGGCGCTCCTCGCGCTGCTGCTTACCTGCGACAACAGCCTCGCCCACGATGCGGGTGAGCAACTTCACTGCGCCGATAGCGTCGTCGTTGCCCGGGATCGGGAAGTCCACAACGTCCGGGTCGCAGTTGGTGTCCAGCACGGCCACGACAGGGATGCGCAGCTTCTGCGCCTCGGAGACCGCGATGTGCTCCTTGTTGGTGTCCACGATCCACAGCGCGGACGGCGCCTTGGTCATGTCGGCGATGCCGCCCAGCACACGCTCGAGCTTGATGCGCTCGCGGGTGAGCATGAGGACTTCCTTCTTGCCACGGCCCGCGTAGCCGTCCTCGGCCGCGTCCATCGCCTGCAGTTCCTTCATGCGGCCAATGCGTTTGGACACAGTCTGGAAGTTGGTGAGCATGCCGCCCAGCCAGCGGTGCGTCACGTACGGCATGCCGACGCGCTGCGCCTCTTCCTGGATCGGCTCCTGTGCCTGCTTCTTGGTGCCGACGAACAGGATGGTGCCGCCGTGAGCGACGGTTTCCTTGACAAACTCGTAGGCCTCATCGATGTAGGTCAGCGTCTGCTGCAGGTCGATGATGTAGATGCCGTTACGGTCGGTGAAGATGAAGCGGCGCATCTTCGGGTTCCAGCGACGCGTCTGGTGGCCGAAGTGCACACCAGCGTCGAGGAGTTCACTCATGGTTACAACTGCCATGGTTCTATCTCCTTCGGAGAAAATAGTTCGGTTATCTTGCAAGTCTCACGCGCGGGTTTTTATCCCGCGCCCTAGCACCGTGCTCGCCCCGCACCCTGTGAGAGGGACCGTCGCTGAGCAGGCATGATCCGGCGCGCGTTGTCAGCCCAGAAAAGCTGCCGGTGCAACCCTACCTGGCTTTCCCAGCAAAACCTAATCTCATCTGCGTCTTCATGTGGATAACCCCGCCGCGGCCGAGGCGTTATCCACAGAACCGCTTGCGCCCCTTCTCACTGCAGCGGTGAAGTGGTCTGATCGCAGCATGCGACTATCGACGATCCTCCGGTCCACCACCGCCCTGTTCCTGCTCACCGCCGCACCTGCCGCCGCGTGGGTTGACCCGGTCGCCGGCACCGCGCACTCGAGCGGGGTGAGCCGTCCCGCGGACATACCGGACCAGAACTGGAAGCCCGGCCACCGGGGCGTCGACCTACCATTGCGCGCTGGCCAGCCGGTGCTCGCGGCGGGTGACGGCGTTGTCGCGTTTGTCGGCTCGGTGGCTGGCACGCCCGTCCTCGCCATTGACCACGCCGGCGGGATCCGCACCACCTACCAGCCTGTCCGCTCGGATCTTGCCCCAGGCGATGCAGTGCGCGAAGGGCAGCCCGTGGGCACGCTCACCCGGGCACCCACAACGTTCTCCGGGGCGCACGATGGCCTGCACTGGGGCGCACGAACCGGCAAGGACACCTACATTGACCCGCTGACGTTGCTGCAGCCGCCGCGCATACGGCTCAAGCCGCTCGACGGTTCTCCTGCGTCACCTACGCGCGAGGGTGCGCCTGGTCGTAGATTCGCTTGAGTCGCTGCGCGGAGACGTGCGTGTAAATCTGCGTGGTCTGCAAGCTGGTGTGCCCGAGCATCTCCTGCACCACGCGCAGGTCGGCACCGCCCTCGAGCATGTGGGTCGCCGCTGTATGGCGCAACGTGTGCGGGCCGACGTGCTCCACGCCCGCGCCGCGCCCGGCGCGCTCAACCACCCGCCGGACCTGGCGCTGGTCGACGCGCCCGCCGCGGGTGCCGACAAACATTGCGGGGGTGTCACCGGCGAGCTCGTCGCGGCCAGACTCCAGCCATGCCGCAACGGCCGCCGAGGCCTCGTTGCCGAAGGGCACGACGCGCTGCTTGTTGCCCTTGCCGGTCACGTGGGCGAGCCCCCGGGCGAGGTCGACGTCACCGATGTCGAGCCCGGTGAGCTCGCCGACGCGCATGCCCGTGGCGTACAACAACTCAAGCATTGCCCGGTCGCGCAGGTGCTCCGCCGGATGAGCCCCGTCGTCCTGGGGCACCTCCACGAGCTCTGCGGCACGCTCCCCTTGCACCACTGTGGGCAAAGGGCGGTTGACTTTGGGGGCCTTCAACCGGGCTGCGGCGTCGCTTTCGATGTAGCCCTGGCGGTAGGCCCAGGCAGAAAAGGCCCTGGCGGCTGCGGTGCGCCGAGCGAGTGTCGCCCGGCTCTTGCCTGCCGCGAGGGCACCCGCCAGCCACTGCCGCAGCGCGTCAAGGGTGAACTCGTTGAACGTCGCCGCGTAGTCGCTCAGTCCTCGCAGATCCGCCACGTAGCCCTTGACCGTGTGTGGTGAGCGGCCGAGGACGAGTTCGGCGTATTCGGCGAAGTCGTCCACCGCTGCCTGCAACTGTCCCGGCTGTGCACTCATGTCACGGCAGCTTACTCCCCTCCCACAGCCAGCTGCTCTGCCCGCGACCAGCGACGCCGGTCGCGCTCCACTAACCCACGCTGCGACAAATCCATGAGGATGTGCACCGTCAGCGCGATGGTGAGCCCGGAGTCCGCGGCAACCTCCTCAGCCTCGCGGCCCTGTTGGCCCACGGGCGGAAGCGCGTCGTACACGCGCAGCTCATTGCGGGAAAGCTGCTGCGTCACGCTCGGCGGGAACTGCATTTCCAGCTGCTCGTCGGCATCGAACTCTCCGACCGCCGTGAGCTGCTCGTGCACCTGGCCGGCGTTGAGCACCATCAGCGCTTCTTCTCGCTGGATAGCCAAGTTGGCACCGAGCGACTGCGCGTCGGTGATCGGGCCCGGCACCGCCATGGCTTTCCGGTTAAACGTGTTGACCCACTTCAAGGTGTTGAGCGCCCCGGAGCGAAACGGCGCTTCCACCAGCACGGTACCGAGGGTCAGCGCCGCAACCAGACGGTTTCTGGTGAGGAAGCGGTGCCGGTCAGGCGTGGTGCCGAACGGATACTCCGTCACGATGGCAGACCCGCTGGCCACGATGCGCTCAAACAACGCTTTGTTGGAGCGCGGGTAGTGCTCCCCCGGCCCGCACGCGGCGACCACGATAGTGGGCGTCTGCACGTCGAGCGCCGTTTGGTGCGCGACGGTGTCAATGCCCAGTGCCCCGCCGGAGACGATCGTGTACCTGTGCCCGCCCAATCCGGTGACCAGGTCTTTGGTGGCCGCGTGACCGTATTTGGTTGCGTGGCGCGTGCCCACGACGCCGACCGAATGCGCGAGCAGCCCCGCGAGGTTGGGGTTCCCCTGCACCCACAGCGCGTGCGGGGCGATCCCGTCCGGCTGGTGGCTGACCTTGGCGGCCGCGCCAGTCTGCTGGCGGGCGAACGAGCGCTCGATGGCGTCCGCGGGCCACTGCGCGCTATCCGGCGTGAGCAGCGTGAAGCCCGCTTCGGCCGCGCGCTCGATATCTTCGGCGGGCCGGTCCCAGGTGAAGCGGTTTTCAGTCTGCGCGAGCAGGCCGCCGATCCAGGTGGCGCGGGTGCGCACACCGTGCGCGATCTCGTCCGCGGATTTTCCCATGCTGAGCAGTGCCTGGATGTGGTGCGAGGGTCCCTCGACCACACGGCTGAGGTAGGCCCAGGATTCTGGCGCAGACACTTAGGCCACCTCCTGCGGGTTCGCGCGCATGTCCACGGCGCGGTAAACATGGTCGATGTCCGGCTGGTCCGCCTGCTCCAGGTCCGCGAGCGTCCAGGCGAGCTTCAGGCACTTATCCGCGCCACGCTGCGTGATCGTCCCCTCCGAGAGGGAAGATTCCAGCAGCGCCATCGCCGATTCCCGCGCCGGGAAGTGCCGCCTGATCAGCGTCGCCGGGACGCGCGCGTTCACGGACTCCGCGAGCCCTGCCTGCGCCCAGCGGGCCGCCGCGCGTTCCCGGGCGGCCACCACCCGCCGCGCGATCGCACTGGACGGCTCCGCATCTTTGGGGCTGAGTACCGACGCCTCGGCCGAGGTGGTGAGGAACACGTCGATGCGATCCCTCAGCGGGCCCGAGATGTTGCTCAGGTGCCGCGCCCGTTGCGGAGAACTGCACGTGCAGCGCCCCTCGATCCGCTGGCAAGCGCACGGGTTGGCAGCCAGCACCAGCTGGAAATCTGCCGGGTACACCACCTCGCGGCGGGCGCGAGTGAGCCTCACCTCTCGCTTTTCCAACGGGATACGCAGGGAATCGAGCACGTGCGCTTGGATCTCCGACGCCTCGTCGAGGAAGAGCACCCCGCGGTGCGCCTGGCTCACCGCCCCGGGCGTCGGCGTGCCACTGCCCCCGCCGATCAGCGCCGCGCGCGTGAGGGACGGGTGCGGCGCGACAAACGGCCGCGCGTCGACGACGTCTCCCCCAGAGATGCCCGCAGCGGAGTGGATGGCAGTGACTTCCACCACCTCCTCGACCGTGGGGTCCGGCAGAACCGATGGCAGGCGCTCTGCCAGCATGGACTTTCCGGATCCGGGTGGGCCGATCATCATGACATGGTGGCCGCCCGCGGCGGCGACCTCAAGCGCCTCGCGTTCCTCGGTCATCCCGGCGAGATCGCAGAAGTCGGGCACGGCGACCTGTGTCGCCTCGCGCACCGGCGCCGAGGCCACGTCCAGCTGGACGGCCCCTGTCACCCACTCCCAGACATGCTTGAGCGAATCTGCCACGAGCACGTTGCTTCTGCCCAGCAGCGCCGCCTCGGCGGCATTGGCGCGCGGCACGACGATCGTGTCCACGGCATTGTCAGCGTCGTGCAGGGCTGCGAGCAGCATCGGGAGCACGCCTTCGGCCCGTCGCAACGTGCCGTCCAAGGCGAGCTCGCCGCAGAACATCGTTGCCCTGAGCACCCGTTCCGCGCGCGGGTCCAGGCTGCCCAGCACCGCCAGCGCGATTGGAAGGTCGAAGTGCGAGCCCGCCTTGGGCAGGTGCGCCGGCGAGAGCGACACCATGATCTTCGTGCGCGGCCACGGCAGCGCCGAGTTCGCAATCGCGGTGCGGATGCACTCACGGGATTCCTTCACCGCCGCGTCGCCCAGGCCCACCATGTGCATCCCCGGCAGGCCGGCGCCGACGTTTGCCTCCACCGTGACCAGGCGTGCGGTGACGCCCTCCACGGTCGCGCTCACCGTGCTAGCAAGCGCCATCTTCGACCCCCGGGTAGCGCCGCAGGATGTAATCCTCGCCCGCGAAGACCACCTCGACCACGTCGAAACGGACCGGCCGATACGCGTCTGCGCAGTGCTCTTCGAGCCACTGGGCCGCGCACCTGCGCATGGTGGCCAGCTTCTTCGTTGTCACCGCCTCAGCTGCGCCGAACGCGCTGCCGCGGCGCGACTTCACCTCCACGAAGACGACCGTGCCGTCGTCGTCTTCAACGACGGCATCGATCTCCCCCGCCCGCATTCGCTGCCGGTGCCCGAGGAGGGTGTACCCCTCATCCTCGTACCACCTGATCGCAGCCCGCTCCCCTGCGCGGCCCAGCTCGTATTGGGCCTGGTAATCCACCTGCATGGTCCCTCCCGCGTGTCTTAGAGTTCCAAGAATCGGTCCTCTATCAGACTTCGGAAGCACCGTGGCGGTTCCGCCGACAGGGAAATCTGCCGCGTTCCGGCTCGTCCGCTACCCCGCCGTTTGTTCCCTGTACTGACTCCGGGTACTTACTCCGGGAAGGTCAGCTCGGGCTTGTCCAGTTCCTCGATGTTGACGTCTTTGTAGGTGATTACCCGGACGTAGCGCACGAAGCGCACCGCGCGGTACATGTCCCACACCCAGGCGTCCGACATCAAGACCTCGTAGTACACGTCCCCACCCTCGGTGTGCGGGATGAGCTTGACGCCGTTGGCCAGGTAGAAACGCCGCTCGGTTTCCACCACGTAGGAGAACTGGCTGGCTACGTCGCGGTATTCGCGGTAGAGGGAAAGCTCGACGTCCGCCTCGTAATTGTCAAGATCCTCTGCGCTCATGCGTGCCCCTTCATGCTGGACTGCGAGTAGAAGACGTCAGCGTCCCTGACGTTCGCATAACTATAGCGGTGCTCGGGACTCGCGCCGTGGCGGCGCACCGCGTCCATGTGCGCCTTCGTTGAATAGCCCTTATGCCCCTCCAGGCCGTACTCGGGGAAGCGCTCGGCCATTTCGCTAACCAGCCGGTCACGGCTCACCTTGGCCAGCACGCTGGCGGCGGCGATGCAGCGGGCGGTGTAGTCTCCGCCCACCACCGGCAGCTGGGGTGCGACCAGGCCGGGGATACGGAACGCGTCGACAAGCACATAGCCCGGCTGCACGGAGAGGCCCGAAATTGCGCGGCGCGCGCCGTCAAGGTTGGCCGCCTGGATGCCTCGGCGGTCTATCTCGGCCGCCGGAATGTGCACGACGGAGTACGCGAGCGCGGTATCGACCAGCGCGTCGAAAAGCAGGCTGCGCTTTCGCGCGGTGAGTTTCTTTGAGTCCGTTAGGCCCTCCAGCGCGCGCTGCGGCGCTGGCGGCAGCACGCACGCGGCGATAGTGATGGGGCCGAAACAGGCCCCGCGGCCGGCCTCGTCCACCCCTGCCACCGGCCCGAGGCCCGCCTTTTCTAACGCGACCTCGTAGGTGCGCAGCTGCTTTAAGCGGCGCACAGCATCATTGCTGGATGTCCGGGTCGTCGACACCCTGCATGCGGCTGAGCGGGAAGACTACAGCCTTGACTTTGCCGCGGATGTTTTCCTCCGGGATGGTGCCCTGGAGCTCGTCGCCCATGTGCGCGCGCGAGTCGAGCGAGTTGGTGCGGTTGTCGCCCATCATGAAGTAGTGGCCTTCCGGCACCGTCACGGGGCCGAAGTACGGGCCACCGCAGGCGTCGGACCCTTGCGATTGATCCACCGGGTAGAAGTTCGGCTGCAGTGTGTAGGACTGGTCGATCGGTTTGCCGTCGACCATCACGGCGGGATCCCCCGCCTGGCAGGACACGGTTTGACCGCCGGTGGCGATAATACGCTTCACCAGCGTGTTCTCGTCTTTCGGCACCAGCCCGACCCAGGAGCCGACTTCTTGCATCCCGCGCACGACTGGGTTGGAAGACCGGTTGGAGTCAAAGCCCGTGTTCCACGAATCCGTGCCGGCGAACACGATGACATCGCCCGGCTCCGGGTCGGAGAAGTAGTAGCTGACCTTCTCCACGAAAATGCGGTCGCCCGAGCCGTTCTCCCCGTGCAGCGTGGGCTCCATGGAGGCGGACGGAATGACGTAGAGGCGGCCGATGAACGTCTGGATCACAAACATGATCAGCAGCGTCAGCACCACCACCACCGGAATTTCCACATACCAAGGAAGTTCCTTGTTCTCTTCCTGCGTCCCCGCCGGTATGCGCCCCGCTCGAGCGGGCTGCGCAGGCGCGTACCGCTGTTGCGCGTAAGGGTTGTGGGGCTGTGCAGGCTGGTTGGGCTGCTGCCCGCCTGCGGGTCCGTTCACGTTGGTCACCCGGGATACGTTAGCACCGCCCGGGCGCGCCCCAGCACGCTGGGACATGGCGCGGGCATGGTGCAAAGACAAGCGAAGCGCCCCACCCGATACGACTCGGACGGGGCGCGGGGGCGGCGCAGAACTAGCGGCGCTCCTTGATGCGGGCAGCCTTGCCGCGCAGCTCGCGCATGTAGTACAGCTTCGCGCGGCGGACGTCGCCCTTGCGGACAACCTCGATCTTCTCCAGGTTCGGGGAGTGCACCGGGAAAGTACGCTCAACGCCGATGCCGAAGGAGACCTTGCGCACGGTGAAGGTCTCGCGGATGCCGTCGCCCTGACGGCGGACCACGAAGCCGGTGAAGACCTGGGTACGGGTAACAGAACCCTCGATCACCTTGACGTGGACGTCGAGGGTGTCGCCCGGGCGGAAATCCGGGATGTCGTCGCGCAGCTGGCCTGCGTCGACAAGATCAATGATGCCGTTGCTCATGAAAGCAATCCTTTACGTGTTCGGACAGAGGACCCTGGCGGCACTTCCCCTGCGGGGCGCTCGGCCGGTTCGTGTCGATTACAACAACCCGGCAAATGTTACATACGCGCCGGTCAGTTCCCAAATCCGGCGCGCTTGAGCGCGTCCGCCATGGAGCCGGATGCTTGGCGACGCCCCTCCGGCGCGCCCTGTCGCCGGCCACCGCCCCGGCCATGGTTCTTGCCACCGTTCTTGCCGCCTCGCTCCGCTCTCCCCTTCTTCGGGGCGGGCTGGCCCGGCTCGTCGTCGAGGCGCAGGCTTAGGCCGATGCGCTGGCGCTGCACGTCGACGTCCATGACCTTCACCTTCACCACCTGGCCGGAGCGCACCACCTCGTGCGGGTCGGAAACAAAATTGTGGCTCATCGCCGAGACGTGGACAAGCCCGTCCTGGTGCACACCCACGTCCACGAACGCGCCGAACGCGGCGACGTTGGTCACCGTGCCCTCCAGGATCATGCCGGGCTGTAAGTCTTTCACCTCATTGACGCCCTCTTTGAACTCGGCGGTTTTGAACTCCGGGCGCGGGTCGCGGCCGGGCTTGTCCAACTCCGCGAGGATGTCGGTGACGGTGGGAACACCGAACTGGCCGTCCGCGAAGTCCGCCGGCGCGAGCTTCGACAGCACCGCGGTGTTGCCGATGAGCTGCTCCGTGCTTAGGCCCGTTGCTTGGGCGACGCGCTCCACCACCGGGTACGCCTCCGGGTGGACTGCAGAGCCGTCGAGCGGGTTCGCCCCGCCCCGGATACGCAGGAAGCCCGCGGCCTGCTCGTACGCCTTGGGCCCGAGGCGCGGCACCTTGCCCAGCTCTTTGCGGGTGGTGAAGCGGCCGTTCTGGTCGCGGTAGGCGACGATGTTCTTGGCCACCGTGCCGGAGAGCCCTGCGACGCGCTCAAGCAGCGGCGCGGAGGCGGTGTTCACATCCACGCCGACGGAGTTCACCGCGTCCTCCACCACCGCATCCAGCGTCTGCGCCAGCGCGGTCTGGTTCACGTCGTGCTGGTACTGGCCCACACCGATGGATTTCGGATCCACCTTCACCAACTCCGCCAGCGGGTCCTGCAAACGGCGCGCGATGGACACCGCTGAGCGCAGCGAAACGTCCATATCCGGGAACTCCTCGGCCGCAATCGCGCTGGCGGAATACACCGACGCGCCCGACTCGGACACGACCACCGGGGTGGGGCGCTTCCCGCCCGCCTCGGCGATGAGGTCCGCCACCTCGCCGGCGAGCTTCTCCGATTCGCGCGACGCCGTGCCGTTGCCCACGGCAATCAGCTCCACGCCGTGCTCCGCCGCGAGCGACGCCAGCTCCGCGCGCGAGGCGTCCCAGCGGTTCTGCGGCTGGTGCGGGTAGACGATGGTGGTCGCCAGCACCTTGCCGGTCTCGTCCACTACCGCGCACTTCACGCCATTGCGGTAGCCGGGGTCCAACGCCAGGGTGGCTCGCTGGCCGGCCGGGGCGGCGAGCAGCACGTCGCACAGGTTGGTCTTGAACACCTGCAGCGCACCCTCCTCCGCCTTTTCCTTCAGCCGCATGCGCGTGTCCAGGTTCGCGGAAACCTGGAGCTTGGTGCGCCACCCCCAGCGCACGGCCTTGGCCAGCCACTCCGACTCCTTGACCGGCAGATCGAAGCGTTCCGCGATCAAGCCCTCGTACACGGCCTCGTCGCCGGGATCCATGTCCAAGGTCAGCACGCCCTCGGCCTCGCCGCGCAGGAGCGCAAGGATGCGGTGGCTCGGGAGGTTTGCAAACGGCTCCGAAAACTCGAAGTAGTCCGCGAACTTCGCTCCCTCAGTTTCCTTGCCTTCCACGGCCGTAGAACGCATGGTGCCTTGCTTATAAACGCGGTCGCGCACCTCACCGACCAAGTCCGCGTCAGTGGCGAAGCGGTCCACCAGGATGGCGCGGGCGCCCTCGAGCGCGGATTTCGCATCCGGGAAGCCTTCCGATAGGTGGGCTTCGGCCAGGATTTCGGGGGACGCCGAAGGGTCGTCGATAAGCTGCTGCTCCAACGCCTCAAGTCCTGCCTCGCGCGCGACGTCCGCCTTCGTCTTGCGCCGCTTTTTGTAGGGCAGGTAGAGGTCTTCCACGCGCGCCTTGGAATCGGCGGCGAGGATCTCGCGCTTAAGCTTATCGGTGAGTTTGCCCTGCGCCTCAATGCTTTCCAGCACCGCCTGCTTCCGCTCCGCAAGCTCAACCAGGTAGGTGTTGCGCTCCTCGATGTGGCGCAGCTGCGCGTCATCGAGGCCGCCCGTGGCTTCCTTGCGGTAGCGGGCGATGAACGGGACAGTGTTGCCCTCGGCCAGCAACTTCAGCGCCTGCTCGACCTGGCTGTCCCGCACCTGTAGTTCTTTCGCGATGGTGGCTGCGATTGATGTCATTCGGGCGAGTGTAGTCGGCGGCGTCAGGCTAAACCTGCACCGTGCTCCCGGAGCGATACATCCCAGGCGGCAGCGCCTTTTCCACCGCCCGTGTCGCCTCCTCGAGCGCGAGCGCGGTGCGTCCGGTAACGGTGAGGGTGTCGCCCTCAAGGGCGATCTCCGGGGCGCGGTAACCCGCCTGCTTCAAGGCCCGGCGCAGCTGCTTGATAACGACGCGCTTCGCCCCATCCACCCTGACCGTCGTGACCACCTCGCGGGCATCCAGCATGAAACGGTCCTCGTCGCTGAGGGGCGTTGCCTCCAGCAGATCCGGGCGCACGTCACGGGTGCGTTTCAGGGACTGTTCGCGCCGCCACGTCGCAACTTTGGCGTGGTCGCCGGACGTGAGCACCGCCGGTGCCTCGATCCCTCGCCACACCCGTGGCTTGGTGTAGCTCGGCCCTTCGAGCAACCCGTCGGAAAAGCTGTCGTCCTCGTGGCTCTCGGTGTTGCCCAACACGCCCGGGATGAGGCGCGTGACGGCCTCCGCGATCACCAAGACGGCGACCTCGCCGCCAATGAGCACGTAATCGCCGATGGAGACCTCGCGCACCCGGTAGCGCTTTGCGGCGTCCTCGAACACGCGCTGGTCGATGCCCTCGTAGCGCCCGCACGCGAACACGATGTGCTCCTCGCGCGACCACGCCTGCGCGTCCGCCTGGGTGAACGGCTTGCCGGCCGGGGTCGGCACAATCAGCAGCGGTTTCGAGGTGTCTTCCCCACCGTCGTACGGCCGGGGCGCGACGGCATGCACCTCGTCGTGGCGCGGCTTGTCGTTGCGGTGCGCCGCTGCAGACTCGAGATCGGTTCCGGCGCGGCCCGTGGCGACGTCGTCAAGCGCAGGCCCCCACACCTCGGGCTTCATCACCATGCCTGGGCCCCCGCCGAGCGGCGGGGCGTCCACGGACTTGTGGTTCCCTGTGGCCCAGTCGCGCAGGTCGTGCACGCCGACGGCAAGGATCCCTTGCTCGATCGCCTTGCCCAGCAGCGCGTGCCGCAGCGGGTCCAGGTATTCGGGGAATATGGTGATGACGTCGAGGCGCAGGCTAGACATCCAGCAGGCCCTCCGGCGGGGTGATGGTGAGGAAGCCCTCCTCCACGTCGAGCTCCGGCACGAAGTCCATAACAAACGGGACGAGCACCTCTTTGCCGCGGTAATCGATCTCCAGGATCTTCCGGTTCGGCGTGTCCATCACGCCGGTGACCTCGCCCACTTCGTCGCCGTCGTGGCGCACGCGAAGCCCGATGAGTTCGTGGTTGTAGTACCCCTCCGAGTCGTCATCTCGATCCAGCGGCTCGGCCGCGAACTTCATCCCGCGCAAACTGTCGGCTGCAGTCCGGTCCGGCACTTCCTCGAAGGTGACCAGGAGGCGCTGCTGGTGGGGGCGCACCGTCTTCACCGTGAGCTGCCGCTCCTTGCCAGCCTGACGGCCGGTGAGCACAGCGCCGGGGACAATGTGCTCTTCCGACTCGTCCGCCAGCAACTCGACGGCAACTTCACCCTTCACGCCGTGGGACTTGACCACTCGGCCAATCTGCAACTCCATGAGTGGCTACGGTAGCAGGCCCGCGCGCCTATCCCGCAGCGCTCGGGTGCTCCAACGCAAAACCCCCGTTCCGCACGTTGCGCGCGGAACGGGGGTGGCGTCGATAGGCAAAGGGCGCCTAGTTCTCCTCGGACGCCTCTGCGTCGGCGGACTCACCCTCAGCCTCAGCGGCCTCAGCCTCGGCGGCTGCAGCCGCGTCGGCGGCCTCCTTCGCCTCAGCCTCTTCCTTGGCCTTCTTGCGCTTCTCGGTGATGGCCTCAGCGGTCGGGCCATTCTTGGCCTCTTCCAGCGCCTGGTTGAACAGGTCGAGCTTGGAAGGCTTCTCCTCGGCCACCTTCAGGGTGCCCTCAGCGCCGTCGAGGCCTTTGTGCTTCTGCCAGTCGCCGGTCACCTTCAGCAGCGCGAGCACCGGCTCGGTCGGCTGGGCACCAACGCCGAGCCAGTACTGAGCGCGCTCGGAATCGATGCGGATGAGCGACGGCTCCTCCTTCGGGTGGTAGATGCCGATGTTCTCGATGACGGCACCGTCGCGGCGGGTGCGGGCATCCGCGATGACAACGCGGTACTGCGCGTTGCGGATCTTGCCAACGCGCTGCAGCTTGATCTTTACAGCCATGGTGTACTTCCTTGTAGGTCACTGGGCAGTACAGACACTCGCCGCTTGTCGACGAGCCGGTTCAACCCTTTTTATTTACCCTGCGCGTGCCTGGCCGGGCGACCTTCCCGGTGAGGTTCTCCCTCGCTGGGTGCAGACGGATCCGGCGCGTACGCAGTTATGGACTTGTCGTGCCCGGCGCAACGCAAGGCGCCCGACAACCTGTGACACTTTACGCGGGCCACACCTGCAGACCAAAACCAGCGGGTATGTCAGTTCGGCCCCGCGTGGGCGGGGCGGTAGGGTCAATATTCGTTTGTGACGTAAGTTGCCGATGAACGGAAGTGACAGGTTGGAGACGCGGTTGACGACGACAGCAGTGCCCGCACCGCGGTCGGTAAAAGGCTCTTCCGCCTACCGCGTCGACTTAGACGGGCTGCGCGGGTTCGCGATCGCGTTGGTGGTTGTGTTCCACGTCTTCGTCGGCCGGGTCTCCGGTGGCGTGGACGTATTCCTTCTGCTTTCGGGGTACTTCTTCCTCGGCGGCCAGCTGCGTTACGCGCTGCGCCCCAACCCCAACCTGAACCCCTGGTGGCCGTTGTGGCGCACCATTCGCAGATTGGTGCCCGCGCTTGCGCTGGTGGTGGTTGTCGTCATAGCCCTTGTCTTGGCGGTCGCCCCCGAGTTGATGAACCCCCAGCTGGCCCGCCAAGTCACCGCCTCGATGCTGTACTTCCAAAACTGGGAGCTCGTGGCACAAAACGCAGACTACGCAGCGGCAAGCCAGGACACATCCCCGCTGCAACACCTGTGGTCCATGTCGGTGCAGGGGCAGTTCTACGTGTTTGGCATCGCGATGGGCTGGCTCGTCGCCGTTGCGGTGGTGAAGCTGCGTGCGAATCCGGTCTACGCCCGTCGCGCCGCGATCACGGTACTGGCGGCGATTACCGTTGCGTCTTTCGCCTGGGCGTCGCGCTTCGGCTTGGAGGGAACGGGCGAGAATTATTACTCCACCTTCTCCCGCGCCTGGGAGCTCTCGCTGGGCGCGCTGCTCGCGTTCGTGCCGGCTCACCGCTTCCTGCCTCAAACCACCGCGTGGCTGACCTCCCTGCTGGGCGTGGCGCTCATCGCCGTAACCGGCCTGATTGTGCCCACGTCGCTCGCGTTCCCAGGCCCCGTGGCCTTGATCCCGCTCACCGGCGCCGCGCTGGTGATCCTGTCTGGAAACGCGAATCCGGTCTCCAGCGTCCTGGCCTCCGCCCCCATGACGTGGCTGGGCTCGGTGGCGTATTCGCTCTACCTGTGGCACTGGCCTCTGCTCATTCTGGTCACCGTCATCGGCGGCTACGCCACCCCGCCAGCTTGGCTGGGTGCACTGGTCATCCTCGTGTCCCTCTGCCTCGCCCATGTGACCCACACGCTGGTGGAAGAGCCGCTGCGCCAGCACCGCCCGCGCCCACGCGGGGACGACGACCCGGTTGCGGACGCGAAAGCGTCGCTGCGCACCGTGCCGGGCGCCGCCCGCGCGGTGGGTGGGGTGCTGGCGGGCGCACTGTTCGCCACCGCCCTGGCCGTGCAGCCGTACTGGGAACACCGCGTTGACCGTGAGGAGAGGTCGCTGGACCCGGAGCGCTACCCAGGCGCCCGCGCGCTGCAGGGCGCGGAGGTGCCGGACAGGAAGGCACGACCGAACCCGAACCTCATCGCGGGAATCTTCCCACCTATCGGGAAAGAGGACTGCATGATCTTCCTGCCCGAAGGCCCCGATGTCATGCCCGGCCCCGACTGTGTCTACGGCGACCTCGACGCGGACACCACGGTCGTGCTCGCCGGAGGTTCCCACATCGAGCCGTTTATCATCCCCCTCGATCAGCTGGGCCGAGAGCACCACTTCAAGATCGCCACCTTCGTGCGCCAGGAGTGTCCACTGGTTGTGGGAGGGCCAGGAAACCCGGCCAACGAGATCGTCTCGCCCGTATGCGCTGAGTGGGGCGAAAACGCGCTGCAGGAAATCATCGACCTCGAGCCGGACATGGTGATCTCCACCTCCACCCGGCCAGTCGGTTTCGCTGGCCAGGGTGTCGCGTCTGCGGACTATGCCCCGGACGCCTACATCCAGCTTTGGCAGCGACTCTCGGATTTGGGCATCCCGTTCGTGGGTCTGCGCGACAACCCGTGGATGTTCAACCCCGACGGCGACCCCATGGACCCCAACATCTGCATCGTCATGGGCTACCCGGAATACGCCTGCTCCATGCCCGCGGAGATGATCTACGCCCCCCAGGACCCGGCCGCGGAGGTCCTAGACGGCAGCTTCAACCAGTGGGAGATTGACACCGCCGGCTGGTACTGCCCGGACGGCGTCTGCCCGCCGCAGATCGGCAACGTCTACATCTACCGCGACCAGAACCACATCTCCAACGCCTACGCCGAGTCGCTCGCCCCGCTGCTGTGGGATGTGCTCTCCCCCATCTTCGCGGAGCTCTCGCTTACCGACGCCCCTCCGGCCACCCCCTAAACCCGGCCCACCCACACGCGCTGACCGCGGGCTCGCCAGATCCAGCTTCATGGACCCAGCTATCTTGCGGTTTTTGGCCGGATAGCTGGGTCCTACTAGCTGGATTCAGAACGGCAGGCCTGGGTAAGCCCCCCGCTAGGGAAGACGACTAGAAGAACTTGCCCTTCTGCATGCGCTTCATTGCTTCGTCGAAATCCAAGTTGTTCAAATCCATCCCCTGCATGCCTGCCGGTAACTGCTGCTGCAGCTTCTCCAGCTCCTTCGGGTCGGGCATCCCGCCCGGCATCCCAGGCATCCCCGGCATCTTGGGCATTCCCGGCATTCCGCCGCCGCGCTTCGGTGCCTTACGCTTGCCGTTCTTGCCCTTGCGCCCCTTCGGCTTCTTCTTCGTCGCCGAGCGGCCGCCCATGCCGGGCATCCCGCTCAGGCCGAACTGGCTGGCCATCTGTCCCATCATTTTCTTCGCCTCGAAGAAGCGCTCCACCAGCTGGTTGACGTCGGCGACCTTCACGCCGGAGCCGTTAGCGATGCGCTTGCGGCGAGACGCGTTGAGGATCTTCGGATCCCGGCGCTCTTCCGGGGTCATGCCGCGGATGATTGCCTGGATGCGGTCGAGCTGCTTCTCGTCGACCATGTCGGCCATCTCGTTCATGGCCTTGCCGCCCGGCATCATCTTCAGCAGGTTGCCGATCGGCCCCATGCGGCGGATCATCAGCAGCTGATCAAGGAAGTCTTCGAGCGTGAGTTCGCCGGAGGCCAGCTTGTTCGCCGCTGCCTCGGCGTCCTGCTCGTTGTAGGTCTGCTCTGCCTGCTCGATAAGCGAGAGCAAATCGCCCATGCCCAGGATGCGGCTGGACATACGCTCAGGGTGGAAGACATCGAAGTCCTCCAGCTTTTCGCCGGTGGAGGCGAACAGGATCGGCTTGCCCGTGACCTCGCGGATGGAAAGGGCCGCACCGCCGCGTGCGTCGCCGTCCAGCTTGGTCAGCACCACGCCGGTGAAGTCCACGCCCTCGGCGAACGCCTCTGCGGTCTTCACCGCGTCTTGACCGATCATGGCGTCGATGACGAAAAGGACCTCGTCCGGGTTCACCGCGTCGCGGATGTTGCGGGCCTGCGTCATCAGCGTGTCGTCGATACCGAGGCGGCCGGCGGTATCGATGATCACCACGTCGTTCTTCTGCTGCTTGGCATACTCGATGCCCTGCTGCGCCACCGCGACCGGGTCGCCGTGGGAGGTGCCCATCTCGTGGTCGAACGAATCCAGGGACGTTCCCGGGTCCGGCGCGAACGTCGGCACGCCTGCGCGCTCACCGACGATTTGCAGCTGCTGCACCGCACCCGGGCGCTGCAGGTCGCACGCGACGAGCATCGGGGTGTGCCCCTGCTTGGAAAGGTGCTTCGCCAGTTTCCCGGCGAGGGTGGTTTTACCCGCGCCCTGGAGGCCCGCCAGCATGATCACCGTCGGCGGGTTCTTCGCCATGTTCAGCCGGCGCGTTTCGCCGCCGAGGATGTTGGTGAGCTCCTCGTCGACGATCTTGATCACCTGCTGCGCAGGGTTCAGCGCTGCGGAGACGTCGGCGCCGAGCGCGCGCTCCTTCACGCGCTTGATAAACGCTCGTACGACCGTCAACGACACGTCCGCCTCCAGCAGCGCGAGACGGATTTCGCGTGCGGTGGCGTTGATGTCTTCTTCGGTGAGTTTGCCCTTGCCGCGCAGGCCGCCGAGGGCTGATTGGAGGCGGTCGGACAGTGACTCGAACACGGTGTGCACTCCCTCTGTAGCTCAATACGTCCGCACAAGCCTAACGCGTCCGAGCACAACGGGACACATCCGCGTCCCCTAGATAGCTTCGTCGTCTCGCTCGCCGGTGCGCACCCGGACGACGCGGCTAACGTCGCTGACCCAGATCTTTCCGTCCCCGACCTCGCCGGTATAGGCCGCGCGCAAGATGGCGTCGATCGCGGCGTCCTCCTGCTCATCGGTGACCAGCACCTCCACCTTCACTTTCTGCACGAAGGCGGACGAGTACCTCGTGCCGCGGTAGTACTCAACGCTCGCGATCTGGCGGCCGGCGCCTTGCGCGTCGGTCATCGTGATGCCGCTGACCCCGACCGCGGTGAGCGCTTCGCGCACATCCCCGAGCGTGAACGGCTGGATTACTGCGGTTATAAGCTTCATTGTCCTACTCCTTTCGGGTTAGTTGCTTTGCGACGTCGTTCCGTCTTCGTGCCCGTGCTGGGCCCGCGCCTCGTTGAGGCCGAGCTGCGCGGCCGAGGCGTTGCCCGCCGGCACGCCGCCCGGGCGTAATCCTGGCCCGCCCACGTCGTAGGCGGTCTCGCGGTGGACCGAGTAATCCACCCCCTCAAACTCGTGCTCCTTGGACACGCGCCACCCGATCGTCGCCCCGATCAATCGGGCGATGAGGTAGGTGACCACACCCGCGAAGGCCACCGCGCACAGCGCGATCACCGTCTGCACCGCGAGCAGGCGGAACCCGTCCGCGCCGCCGCCGGTGAGGATGCCGCGGTCGTTGGCGAAGAAGGCCAGGCCGATAGTGCCCCACAGACCCGCGACGAGGTGGACGCCGACGACGTCGAGCGAGTCGTCGTAGTTGAACCGGTACTTCAGACCGACCCCGTAGCAGGCGAGGATGCCGCCAATGGCTCCGAGGACGATCGAGGTCAGCGGAGAGAGCGCCCCTGCCGCCGGTGTGATGGCGACCAGCCCGGCGACCACGCCGGATGATGCGCCGAGCGTCGTCGCGGCACCGTCCCTGAGCCGCTCGACAAACAGCCACCCGAGCATCGCCGCCGCCGCAGCCACTGCGGTGTTCAGCCACGCGAGGCCCGCGAGGCCGTCAGCAGCGAGCGCCGAACCGCCGTTGAACCCGAACCACCCAAACCACAGCAGCGCGGTGCCGAGCATGACCAACGGCAGGTTGTGGGGCCGCGAGTTCGTCTGCGGGAACCCTTGACGCTTACCGATGACGAGGGCTAGAACGAGCGCCGCGACACCCGCGGAAATGTGCACGACCGTGCCGCCGGCGAAGTCGATCGGCGCGATCAGTGCCTCGTCGTCGCCCGCGCCGAACATCTTCGCGGCGATCGAGTCCGTCGCCCCGCTGAGCAGCCCGCCGCCCCACACCATGTGGGCGAGCGGGAAATACACGAACGTCGTCCACGCGGCGGCGAAGGCGATCCACGCCCCGATCTTCACCCGGCTCGCGATCGCGCCGGAGATGATCGCGGTCGAAATCGCGGCGAAGGTCATCTGGAAACCGATGTCGATGACATTGGCGTAGCCGTTCTTGCCGGCAACGTAGTTACCGTCTGCATCCACGATCGAATCCCGCAGTCCGAAGAATTGGAACGGGTTGCCCACTACCCCTCCGAGCGACTGCGTTCCGTACGACATCGACCAGCCCCACAGCACGTACACGACCCCCACGACACCCAACGCCGTGAACGACATCATCATCATGTTCAGCACACTGCGGCGCGAGGTCATTCCTCCGTAAAAGAACGCCAGCGCCGGCGTCATCAGCAGCACCAACGAGGCCGAGACCAACATCCAACTCGCGTTTCCGGATGCAGCCGCTACTTCATCTACGCCCACATTCCTCACCTCTTTCCGCTTCGATTTCCCTGGATATTTTCTACCTGTCGATCTATTGAAATCGACTGCGGTAACTGTAAACCGTCAGGTATCCGCTCGGGCACAAAAGTTCATAGATGTGACGAAGGCCATAGATGCGTGGCGCCGCGGAACAAAAACGCGGCCCAGCCAAACGTGGCAGCGTGCCACGCTCGACCGGGCCGCGTCTCTACGGCCGTGTTCTGCCCCCCTACCCCAGTAGGGCGTCCACGAAGCTTTCCACCTCAAACGGCGCGAGGTCGTCCGCCCCCTCGCCGAGTCCCACGAGCTTCACCGGCACGCCGAGCTCCTCCTGCACCTGGAAGACAATGCCGCCCTTCGCGGTGCCGTCGAGCTTGGTCAACACGACGCCGGTGATATCGACGACCTCGCGGAACACACGCGCCTGCATGATGCCGTTCTGACCGACGGTGGCGTCGAGCACCAGCAGCACTTCGTCGACGTTGCTCTTCTTTTCCACCACGCGTTTCACTTTGCCCAGCTGGTCCATCAGGCCAGTGGAGGTGTGCAAGCGGCCCGCGGTGTCGACGAGCACGACGTCGGCGCCCTCCGCGACACCGGCTGCGACGGCATCGAAGGCGACGGAGGCCGGATCCGCTCCTTCCTTGCCGCGCACGGTGGAGGCGCCGACGCGCTTGCCCCACGTCTCCAGCTGGTCCGCCGCCGCAGCGCGGAAGGTGTCGGCCGCGCCGAGGACAACCGAGTGGCCCATGGACACCAACACGCGGGCCAGCTTGCCGGTAGTGGTGGTCTTGCCGGTGCCGTTCACGCCCACGACGAGGATCACCGCCGGTTTGCCGTCGTTCGGCATGGCCTTGATGGATCGGTCGAGATCGGGGCGAGCGGCCTCAATGAGGGTCTCGCGCAGCATCGCGCGTGCCTCTTCCTCCGTCTCCACGCCGCGCTCGGCGATCTTCTCGCGCAGAGATTCCGTGACCTTCATGGTCAAGTCTGCGCCCAGGTCTGCCATGATCAGCGTGTCCTCGATCTCCTCCCAGGCGTCCTCATCGAGGTCACCGGCGGTGAGGATGCCCAGCAGGCCCTGGCCGATCGCGTTCTGGGAGCGGGACAGGCGCCCTCGCAGTTTGCCAATGCGCCCCGCGGCCGGCTCGATCTGATCCAGCGGCTCCTCGGAAGGGGCCTCGACAATGACGGCATCGTCGGAGACCGGCGCCCCGGTCTCGCGGGCTTCTTCAGCGCTCTTCACGGCGGCGGCTGCAGCGGCGACCGCCGCTTCTTCCGCCTCTGCCTCCTCCGCAGTGGGCTCCTCACTTGCGGGATCCTCCGCAACGGGCTCCACCTCGACCGGTGCGCTTTCTGCTGGCTCGGCAGGTTCAGCAGGCTCGGCGACGTCCTCCGCCACCGGCAGCTCCTCTTCCTGCGCCTGCAGCTCCTCGTCAGCTGCGGCTCGGGTCGCCTCGGGCTTCTCGACGGGCTCCGCAGGCTCTGCCGACGGTTCTGCCTTCGCTTCCTCCTGGACGGGAGCATGTTGCGCCTCGTCCTGCCCGATGGCCCGTTCAATCACGCTCTCTTGCTGTGCGTCGGACTGAGCAGCAGCCCCAGCGGAGGGCGCGGCGGCAGACGCAGACGCCGGCCGCTCGCGCCGAATTGGCTCTGGCTGCTTCGGCTGGGCGTCCACCTGCGCGAAGTTGAAGCCACCCTTCGCTTGGTAGTTGCCCGACTTCTCCTGCTGGGTGAGCTGCTTCGGCTCCTCGGGTTTTTCAAACGAGACGGTCTTCGACGCTTTGCGCTTGTTCCCGGCCACGACGATGCCGGCAATGATCAGCGCGATGACGATGACCGCAATGACAATCCATAGGACAGTGGTGTTCATACCCACTAGTGTGCCAGCCGCGCCGACACGGGGCTGCGCTACGTCGCTTCGGCTCCCGGAGCTGCCCCCGCAGGCTGCATGCGCTGGGAGAGCACCCGCGTGACGCCGTCGCCGCGCATGGTCACGCCGTAGAGCACGTTCGCTACGTCCATGGTGGGCTTTTGGTGGGTGATCACAATGAGCTGGGAATCCCGGCGCAGTTCCTCCAGCAGGGCGATGAGGCGCCGGAGGTTGACGTCGTCAAGCGCTGCCTCCACCTCGTCGAGCACGTAGAACGGGCTGGGGCGCGCGCGGAAGATCGCCACCAAGAAAGCGAGCGCCGTGAGCGATTTCTCCCCGCCGGAGAGCAAGGACAGGCGCTTGACGCGCTTGCCCGGCGGCCGGGCCTCTATTTCGATGCCGGTGGTAAGCATGTCGTCCGGCTCGGTGAGCACGAGGCGGGCCTCGCCGCCGGGGAACAGGGTCTGGAACACGCGCGGGAACTCCGCTTCCACATCCGCCCACGCATCGGTGAACAGCTGCAGAATCTGCGCGTCCACGTCTTCAATGACCCCGGTGAGGTCTTTCCGTGCTTGGATGACGTCGTCGAGCTGGGTGCTCAAAAACGTGTAGCGTTCCTCCAGCGCCTTGAACTCCTCCAGCGCGAGCGGGTTGACCTTGCCCAGCGCCCGCAGGTCCTTTTCTGCCCGCTTCAACCTGGCTTGCTCGGCCGCGCGGTCAAAGTCGTCGCCCGGGGTGTAGTCCGCGAGCAGGTCGGACACCGCGATGCCGAGGGACGAGGTGACGTTCGCCTCCGCTTCGTCGATGCGCACCTGCGCCTGCGAGCGGGCGATGTCGGACTGGTGGGCGCTATCGGTCAGTCGCGCCAACTGCTGCCGGGTGGCGTTGACCTGCTGGCGCGCTTGCTGCACCTTCCCTTGCAGGCTGCTCACTTGCGAGGTCAGCTCGTCGCGCTGCGCAGTGGCTCGGGCAAGCGCATCCTCGATGCGGGCGACGAGATCGCGCGCGTGCTTCTCGACGGCGCCGGCCAGCTCCGCCTCCGCCCGGCGCCGAGCCATCGCGGCGTCGTGGCGTGCCTTGGCCTGTCGCTCCGCTTCTGCCTGGCGGCGTAACGCGTCACCCCTGCCCGCTTCCGCCTCCGCGCGCTGTTGCGCGGTCCGGGAAGATAACGTGGCCTCCATCTCCAGCGACTTGGCCTGATTTAACGCACTGCGGGCATGATCGCGCTGCTGCGTCGAGGGCTCCTCCGGCGATGCCGCCACATCGGTGTCCACGCGGGTGAGGCGGTCACGTGTTTCTTCCAGCTCCGCGCGGCGCTGCGCCAATCGAGCGTCCGCCTCGTTCGCCCGAGCCGCGGCGCGCTCGTGTTCCGTCCTGTTAGCCTCGGCCTGCTTCGCCAGGCGGGCACGGTCGCGGCGCCACGATTCCAACTCCGTGTCGTGCTCGCGCAGGGCGGCCTTGGCGGAGGCGGCGTTGACGCGCGCTTCGTCGGCAGCCACGGTCGCGCCTTCGAGCGTGCCGGCCAGCTCGTCGAGCCGCTGCTGCGCGTCGGCGAGTTCGCTCCGAGCCGCCTCGATGCGCGCGGCGACCTCGACGGTAGAGGTTTGACCGGTTCCAGCCGCGACCCAGCCCTCGCCCACCAGCACACCGTCGGGCGTGACGGCACGAAGCCGCGCATCCTGCCCCACGGCAGCGCGGGCCGCCGCGACGTCGGGGGCGAGCACCACGTCGGCGAGCAGGCGCGTCACCGGGCCAACTACCGACGCGTCCAGCTCCATATGGTCCAGCAGCCAGTCAATATCGCCGTCGACGTCCAGGCGCCAGGTGGTCCCGCCCCGGGGCTCGACGACAACGGTCCGGGCCGCCGACGCCAGAGCCTCGACCGCCTCCTCCGACACGTCGCCGGCTAGCGCCTCCGCATGCTGCCCGAGCGCAGCCGACACAGCCCGGTCCAGGCCGGATTCCACCGTGATAAGTCCGGCAAGCACCGGGAAATCCTCCACAACCTCCTGCGCCGTGCGCTTCGGTGCCTGCTCAGCCAGCGTGTCAATGCGTGACTGCAGCGTGGCCACCGCGCGCTCGTGCTCGCGCTGCTGCGCCCGCAGCTGGTCTAGGCGCTTGTCGGCGGCGTCGGACTCGGTGTGGGCACGGGCGAATGCGTCGTCGAGAGGCGAGCGCTCCGCCTCGACGTGTGCGATGCGCTCCTCCACTTCCACCACCTCGGCTGCGGCCTGGCGGGCGCGCTCCTTGGTCTCCGCGAGGGTTTCTTCCAGGCGGCGGACCTCCGCCCCGGCCGCCTCAACTGCGGCCGCCTGCGATTCTTCCTGCGCGATCAGCCGCACCACGCCCTCGCGGCGGTCCGCAATCGCGCGCACCTGGGCCATGTGTTCGCGCTCGGCCTCGTCAAACGCCTCCTGCCGCTCGGCGACTTCCTCGCGGATGGCCTCCAACTTCTCGGCGGCTTCTTCGGCCGCCTCGAGGGCTTCTGCGTAGCGCTCGTCCGCAAGCGAGGCCCGCGCCTCAAGCTCATCCGGATTCTGGCCCGAGTACGGCACCGAGGCGTTCGAGTTCCGCGCGCGCTCCGAGGCGATGCGCTGGGTCGCGCTGACGCGCTCGGCCAGGGTAGACAGCGAGAACCAGAGTTGCTGCGCCTGTTCAGCCTGCGGCTGCAGCTCGTGCTGGCGGGCCTCTAAGGCCTCCAGTCCATCCACCGCGGTTTCCAGCGTCGCGTTGACGGTCTCGACCTGCTCCGCCAGCATTTCAGCGGCGCGCTCGGCGTCGGCAAACGTGGCGCGCAGCCGCACAACTTGGTCGCCGGCGAGCTTGAGTTTCGCATCCCGCAGCTCCGCCTGGACCGCCGCGCCGCGCTTGGCGGCCTCGGCCTGGCGCGCCAGCGGCTTAAGCTGCTTGCCCAGCTCCTCGGTGAGGTCGGTGAGGCGATCCAGGTTCGCCTGCATGCCGCTGAGCTTGCGCTGCGCCTTTTCCTTGCGGCGACGGTGCTTGAGCACACCCGCGGCCTCCTCGATGAACGCGCGGCGCTCTTCGGGGCGCGAATCCAGGATCTCGGAGAGCTTGCCCTGCCCGACGATGATGTGCATCTCGCGGCCGATGCCCGAATCCGACAGAAGCTCCTGAATGTCCATCAGGCGCGCCTTGGAGCCGTTGATTTCGTACTCGGAGGCGCCGTCGCGGAACATGCGGCGGGTAATGGCCACATCCGTGTAATCGATGGGTAGCCGCTTGTCGGTGTTGTCGAAGGTGAGCGTCACTTCCGCGCGCCCCAGCGGCTTGCGCCCGCCGGCGCCGGCGAAGATGACGTCTTCCATTTTGCCGCCGCGCAGGTTCTTCGCGCCCTGCTCACCCATCACCCACGCGAGCGCATCCACCACGTTGGACTTGCCAGAGCCGTTCGGCCCCACCACGGCGCAAATGCCGGGCTCAAACTTCATCGTGGTCGCCGACGCGAAGGACTTGAATCCTTTGAGCGTCAGCGATTTGAGGTGCATTTTGTGGATGTTACCGGCTTGAGAGCGTTTAGCGCTCGTCGAACCCCGCAGCACCCTTCGGCTCGCCGTACTGCGCCTGCACGTGCTCCACACTGCCGGGGCGCCCCGCGGTTGAAGGCTTTTCCTCCAGCAGCTGCCTCAGCTTCTCGACGTCACCTTCGGCCCCCTCCGCAACCACCTCAACCCTGCCGTCGGCAAGGTTCTTCGCGTAGCCGGCCAAACCCAGCTCGAGGGCGCGGGAGCGGGTCCACCAGCGGAACCCCACACCCTGAACGTGGCCACGGACGTGAGCAGTCATGCGCGTTGTTGCCATGCCGCCCAAGCGTAGCTGGGACTAGCGACGGTCGTAGTCCTGGCGAATGGCGATGCGGTCCTCCTCGCTGCGGCGCGTCACCGGGTCAGACCCGTCCCAGTACTCCACGTTCGCGATCTCCGGGAGCATGTCGCGGTGGAACACTGGGTCCACGCCCTGGCGTCGCTGCTCATTGAAGTTCTTCAGCAGCTTCAGCGCCACGCCACCGAGCGGCACGATGGCGATGATGTTGAAAATGGCCAACAGGCCGGCCATCGTGTCGCCCAGCGCCCACACGAGCGGTACGGAGCCGAACGCGCCGAAGATGACAAAGCCGATGACAACGAGGCGAAATACCGTCATGGCCGCCTTGGAATCGGTGAGGTACTGCAGATTCGCCTGCGCAAGGTAGTAGTTGCCGATGACGGAGGAGAACGCCAGGAAGAACAGAATTAACGTGATGGCGTGGGCGCCCCACGCGCCGACCGAATCCGCCAACGCGGACTGTGTCAGCGACGCACCCTGGATGTCGTCCCTGCCGTAGGTCACGGCCGGGCCAAGCAAGACGACGAACGCAGTGATCGAGCACACCAGCAGGGTGTCAAAGTACACACCGAGGGTCTGCACCAAGCCCTGCTTCACCGGGTGCGACACCGTTGCGGTTGCGGCCGCGTTCGGCGCCGAACCCATGCCGGCCTCGTTGGAGAACAGCCCGCGGCGCATGCCTTGTGCGAAGGCCGCGCCGACGCCCGCGCCCGCGACCTGCTCCAGCCCGATCGCGTGGCCCACGATGAGCTCGACCATGCCCGGGATTTCCCGCCAGTTAATCACCACCACCGCGATGCCGATGAGGATGTAGGCACCCGCCATAAACGGCACGATGACCTGGGTCCAGGAGGCAATGCGGGTGACACCGCCGAAGATAACGAGCGCGGTGAGCACCGCAATGACACCCGCGACGACCGCCTTGAGCGCCACCGAATCGTTGCCTAGCGATCCGCCGACGGCCTCCGCAATCGAGTTGGTCTGGATGGCGTTGTAAACAAAGCCGTAGGTGACAGCCAAAAACGCCGAGAAGATGACGGCCAGCGGCTTCCACCCCAATCCGCGCGTCATGTAATACGCCGGGCCGCCGTGGTAGTTGCCATCCGAGTCCTTGGTCTTCCACAACTGCGCCAGGGTCGATTCCACAAACGCCGTCGCTCCGCCGAGCAGCGCCAGCATCCACATCCAAAACACCGCGCCCGGCCCGCCGATGGAGATCGCCAGCGCGACGCCAGCGATGTTACCGGTGCCCACGCGCGAGGCCGCGGAGATGGTGAACGCCTTGAAGGCGGAGAGGCCGCCGTACTCCTCGTCGAGGTCCCGTCCTTCCCGGTCCTTGCCCTTAGGCCTCTCCGAGACCGCCTTGAACATGTCCGGGACCATGCGGATCTGGACAAAGAGTGTGCGGAGGCCGAAGTAGACACCCGCCGCGACCAAGAACCATGGCACGAGGTTCCAGATCACGCCGTTGAGCGAATCCTCGACGAAAGTAGTGGCTGCATCCATGGCGGGCAGTGTATCCCCGGGTTGCCCACCTCACACAATGAAGCGCAGCCGGAGGCTAGCCCTCCGCCAGCTTCGGGCGCACTTCCCCCGGCGTGATCGCGCCGTGGGTACCAAACTCGCGCTGCCAGTACAACAGCGGGCAGTTCGCGTTCACCTCGGCCGCGTCCACATCCACCAGCACAAGGAAGTGGTCGCCGGCAGGGATAATCTGCGCAACCGTCCCGGCAACCCACGTGTGGTCCCCCGCCAGCTGCGGCGCGCCGTCCGCCATGGCCCACTGCACACCCGCGAACCGGTCGAGCGTCTTGTCTGCGAACCGCCGCGCCAGCACATTTTGCTCCGTCGAGAGCACGTTGATGCCTATCGACGATCCTTCGGCCAACTGCGCCAGCAGCGAGGACTTCCGGTCCAGCGACACCAGCACCATCGGGGGCTCAAGCGACAGCGACATGAACGCGCTGACTGTGGTGCCGTGCGGCTCTGCCGCCGTGCCTGTGGTCACGATCGCCACCGCGGCAGCCAGCTGGCTCATCGCTTCCTTGAATGCTGACTGATCAACCATGTCGCCTAACCGTACCCCAGCGCTACACCACCTGACAGACGGGGCAGAAGTAGCTGGAGCGTCCGCCGATGGTCACTCGCTCGATCGGCGTCCCGCACCGGGGGCAGGGTTTGCCGGCCTGCCCGTAGGCGTTCAGCGAGCGCGAGAAGTACCCCGAAGCGCCGTTGACGTTGACGTACAGCGAATCGAAGCTGGTGCCTCCCTGTTCCAACGAGCGGGCCATCACCTCGCGCGCGGCCTCCAGGACCGCCTCTGCGTCGCGTTGACGCATGGTCTTGGCGCTGCGCCACGGCTTGAGCCGCGCGGCCCACATGGCCTCGTCCGCATAGATCGAGCCGATGCCGCTGACCACTTCCTGGTTGAGCAGCACGCTTTTGAGTGGGGACTTCCTGCGCCGCATCGCACGGGCCGCGTCGCGCAGGTTGAACTCCGCCTCGAAGGGATCGGGGGCGATGTGGAGGGCGGGCTGCGGAACGCCGTCGATAAGCGGGGTGTACTGCCAGTACCCAAAGGTGCGCTGGTCCACGAAATCCAACTCCGCGTCCCCGATGTCTGCGCGGATGCGCAGGTGCGGCGAGGTCACGGTGCCGTGCGCCGCGACAAGCATTTGCCCGCTCATGCGCAGGTGCACGAGCAGCGCGGCGCCGTCGCTTAGCGTGAGCCACAGGTATTTGCCGCGCCGTCCGGTGCCCGTAATGGTCAGGCCCGGCAGGGCGGTCTCCAAGTCCACGGTGTTGCCGCGCGCGGCGCGGGGGTGCAGCACCTCGACGCGCGCGAAGGTGCGACCAAAGACGTGGGCGTCAAGGCCGCGGCGGACGACCTCGACCTCGGGTAGCTCAGGCATTCCCGCGCACGGCCTCCGCGGCGTGGTCGCGCAGGAAAAGCACAGCCTGGTGGGCCGCCTCCTGCTCAGCCAGCTTCTTGTTCGGCCCCGTGCCCGTGCCGCGGGAGACGCCGTCCACGAGCGCGTCCGCGGTGAAGGTCTGGTCGTGCTCCGGGCCCGAGGCCTGTGAGACGTATTCCGCCACGGGAAGCTTGAGCTCGGCGAGACGGACCTGCAGGTCGGTCTTCCAGTCGTGGTGCTTCTTGCTGACGGTCGCGGTGCGGAGCTTTTCGTCGAAAAGCGTGAGAATCACGTCGCGCGCGGTGGCAAACCCGTGCTGCAGGTAGATCGCGCCGAAGATGGCCTCGGTGGTGTCGGCGAGGATCGAATCCTTCTCGCGTCCGCCGGTGAGGGCCTCACCTTTGCCAATGAGCACGTGGCTGCCCAGGTCGATCTCGCGGGCGATATCCGCGAGGCCGTACCGGGACACAATTGCGGCGCGCATCGGCGACAAGTCGGACTCGGGCCGTGAGGGGTAAAGCTCAAACAGCTTTGTGGCCACGGACAAGCCGAGCACCGCGTCACCGACGAACTCCAGGCGCTCGTTGTTGGGCAGGTGGCCGTGCTCATTGGCAAAGGAACGGTGCGTCAGCGCCAGCTTCAGGCCGTCGCGGTCGATGTCCACGCCGAGGCGTTCCAGCAGCGGCGCGTGGTCGACGGCGTCAAAGGCCTGCTCCCACCGCTCGTCAGCGCTGACTTTCGGCTTGCGTGAGCGGCTCACAGGAACTTCTCCAGGCCAGCCCAGCGCGGGTCGACCAAGTCGTTGTCTTCGCCCTCCACCGCGTCCGGCGCCGGGACATCCGTATCGCCCGCGCACTCCGGCTCGCAGGTGGGGTTGAAGGGCCAGTTCAACCCGGCCTCGTCCACGAACGCTTGCTCGAGGTCGACGGTGTTGTCCACCACCTGGCGGATCTCGTCGCCGGAACCCTGGTCCTCGTCCACCTCGTCGTCGCCGGTGATGAAGTCGTCGGACGCGGAAAATACCTCTGAAACGCGCAGGGTCTTGGTGGGGGTGAGCTCTTTCAAGCAGCGCACGCACTGGCCCTGCAGCGTCGCGGTCGCGGTCGCATCCACCATGACCCCGGAGCCGAGCGGGATGAGGGTGGCCTCGACCTCAACCTCGCGACCTTCCGGGATGGCGATCATTTCCGGGCCAATGCGCGACGGGGAGGGACCCGTCTGTGTCACGGTCTTGGGCGTGCCGTCCCCACCCAGCACGTCGGTGACATCAAATACGAAAGGATTGGTAGCCATAGCGACCACAGACTACCCCGTTTAGTACTCCTCGCCGTAGCCGCGGGAACGCTCGGAGTACTCCACCCGCTCACCACCGTGCGCGCGATCCACACGATCGGTGCGTCGGGTCCGCCCGGCGGCCCCAGAGGCTCCTGCGCCGCGTCGCAGCGCACTGCGGTCGGAGGAGACGGTTTGCAGGACGGAACGCAGGCCGTCCTCGAACTCCGCGAGCTTCGAATCCACGTAGTCGTCGCACTCCGCGCGCAGGCGGTTGGACTCCGCCGACGCGTCGTCCACCAGGCGGTGCGCCTCCTCGTCCGCACGGCGGATGACCTCGGACTCGGAGATGAGTCGCTCCTGCTCCGCCAGCCCTTTGTCCACAGAGCGCTGGTATTCCGCGTTGGCGGACTCGAGGATGCTGTCCGCTTCCCGCTGGGCGTTGTCCACGGTCGTATCCGCCACGTTCCGAGCCTGGGTGACCATCCTGTCGGACTCGTCCTCCGCGTCAGTGATGAGCGCAGAGGCTTGCGCTTGCGCGTCGCTGAGCATGGACTCTGCCTCGGAGTGCGCATCGCTGAGAATGCGCTCCGCGTCCTCCTCCGCGGTGCCGACCAGCACGTCCGCGCGGTCCTGCGCCCCCCGCAGGATCTCGTCCTGTTTGTCCAGAACGTCCTGCGCGTCGTCGAGGTCGACGGGGATGGCGTTCCGGAGGTCGTCGAGAAGCCCGAGCATCTCGTTGCGGGGCACCATGCAATTGGAGGTCATCGGCACGCCGTAGGCCTGCTCCAGGGTCTGAACTAGCTCATCCAGGGCTTCGAAAACGCGGTACATGGTGCTCCAGCGTACCTGCTGGCCCCCTAGATCACGCCCTGGGCGAGCATCGCGTCCGCCACTTTCTTGAAGCCCGCGATGTTGGCCCCGACCACGTAATCGCCGGCGCGGTCGTACTCCTCCGCGGTGTTCTTGGCCACCGTGAAGATGTTGGACATGATCTTCTGCAGGCGGTCGTCGGTGTAATCGAAGGACCAGGAGTCGCGCGACGCGTTCTGCTGCATCTCCAGCGCAGAGGTGGCCACGCCACCGGCGTTGGCGGCCTTGCCCGGGCCAAAGCCGATCTTGCGTTCGCGGAAGACCTCAATCGCTTCGGCGGTGGACGGCATGTTCGCGCCCTCAGCCACGTAACGCACGCCGTTGTCCACCAGCGTGCGGGCGTTGTCGCCGCCGAGCTCGTTCTGCGTCGCGCACGGCAGGGCCACGTCGGCCTTCAGGTCCCAAATCGAACCGTCCGTGTGCAGGGTCGCACCGGTCGCCTCATCGACGTACTCGGCCACGCGGCCACGGCGCTTCTCCTTCACCTCGCGCAAAAGCTCCACGTCCACCCCATTGGGAGTCTCCACCCAACCGGAGGAGTCGGAGAACCCGACGACGGTCGCGCCGAGTTCCTGCGCCTTCTGGATGGCGTAGATCGCCACATTGCCGGAGCCGGAGACGATGACCTTGGAGCCGTCGATGGAATCGCCGTTGGCCTTCATCATCTCGTCCGTGAAGTACACGGCGCCGTAGCCGGTGGCCTCGGTGCGCACGAGAGAGCCGCCCCACGTGAGGCCCTTGCCGGTGAGCACACCGGACTCGTGCTGGTTGGCCAGGCGGCGGTACTGGCCGAAGAGGTAGCCGATCTCGCGCCCGCCGACGCCGATGTCACCGGCCGGGACGTCGCGGTACTCGCCGATGTGGCGCCACAGCTCCGTCATAAAGGACTGACAGAAGCGCATGATCTCGCCTTCGGACCGGCCCTTGGGGTCGAAGTCCGAGCCACCCTTGCCGCCGCCGATTGGCAGGCCGGTCAGGGAGTTCTTAAAGATCTGCTCGAAGCCCAGGAACTTGATGATGCCCAGGTTCACGCTCGGGTGGAAACGCAGTCCGCCCTTGTAGGGGCCGAGCGCCGAGTTGAACTGGACGCGGAAACCGCGGTTGACGCGGATGTTGTTGTCGTCGTCCATCCACGGCACGCGGAAGATGATTTGGCGCTCCGGCTCGCACAGCCGCTCGATCAGCCCGTAGTCGGCGTAGTGCGGGTCTTTGCTCAGCACGATCTTGAGCGATTCGAGCACCTCGGCCACCGCCTGGTGGAACTCCGGCTCGCCGGCGTTGCGCTCGAGCAGCTTCTGGTAGTAGCCGGCGACTTCCTGGTCAATTGCGCTCATCGGCGTGATCCTCCAATACCTATAGGGGTGCAGAATTGCGTACCCGGGGAATGTTACTCCAGGAAGAACCAGAGGGGAGGATTTTTTGCGCAACTCAGTAAAATTTGTTCCATGACTTCCCCCGCTTCCGCTCCGTTCGACCCCGCCCCCTCGCCAAAAGTCGTGGTGGCGCCGGATTCATTCAAGTCCACCGCCACGGCGGCCGAAGCCGCCGAGTGGCTTGCCGAGGGCGTGCGCTCGGTCATCCGCGACGCGCAGATCGTGCTCACCCCGATGGCCGACGGCGGCGAAGGCACCTCCGCACTCTTCGAGGGCGAACGCGTGCGCCTGCCGACGACAACCGCAGCCGGCCGCCTCACCGAAGCCGAATACACCTACCACGCGGCCACAAAGACGGCCTACATCGACGTTTCCGCGGCTTCCGGCCTACCCGCCGTGCAAGATGACCCGGTCCCACTGACCGGGGACACGTACGGCACCGGGGTGCTCATCGCGGATGCGCAAACCCGCGGCGCAGAGCGCATCGTACTGGGGCTCGGGGGCACAGCAACGAACGACGGCGGCACCGGCATCCTCGTGGCCCTCGGCGTGAACCCACTGGACCAGGCCGGCTACCAGCTCACACCCGGAGGCGGTGCCCTCGAGCATCTAGCAAGCTTTGACACCGCCAAGGTCAACGTGCCCGCAGGCGCGGTGGAGTGGGTGCTGCTCACGGACACCACCGCCCCCGCCACCGGCCCCGAGGGCGCGGCCCACGTGTTCGCGCCGCAAAAGGGCGCCGCCGACGCAGACGTCGAAGTGCTCGATCGCGGTCTCGCGCGCCTGTGCGAGGTCGCCGATGTGGACCCCGCTACCCCGGGCTTGGGCGCCGCGGGCGGAGTGGGCATCGGCATCACGTGGCTGTCCACCATGCTGCACGGCGACGCGTCCCACGTGCATGTGCTGCCCGGGGCGCGCGTTGTTGCAGAGTCCAACTGGCTCACCGAGCACATCGACGGCGCGGCGCTGGTGATCACCGGCGAAGGCCGCTACGACGGACAAACGGGCACCGGCAAGGTCGCGTCCGTCGTGGGCGAGCTGGCCCGCGAGGCCGGCGCAGTGTTTGCCGTCGCCGCGGGACGGTTCGACGAGCAGCCGGCGGACGGCACCATCGCCGTGGTGCTGCCGGAGACCGATGACGTGCGCGAGCAGTTGATCCAGGCCGGGGCGGAGATCGCGGTGGCCTACCTGAACACCTCCACCGTCCAGGGGTAGATCGACGGCGCCTCAAAGCGGTCTTGGTCTTCCAGCATGACCGGGTCGCGCGGCAGCTCAGCTTTCGGGGTAAGAATGCGCGACAGGCCCATGGCCAGGCTGTTAAGGCTCTCTGCGCCCTCGACGTCGATGCGGTAGCGGTGCGTTTCGGCCCCGTCGGCGGGCTCGCCCCTGTCCCGCTCGTAGGTTTCAGCCAGTTCGGCGCGAACGGAGTCGTCGATACGCACGCGCTGCATCGCTACGGTGCCGGACGCGAGCATCTCGCGGCGCACGAGGATGTCTAAGGCGCGCTGGAACGCGTCCCTGACCTCGCCGGCAGCGGCGGGCGGGACAAGAACGTCAAATTGGATCATAGACATGGGTCTAAGGCTAACCGGTAGGGTGAGGGCATGTTTGACCCATCCGTAGACCCAGCGCACGCCCGAAATCGTGCGCTGCGGTCAACGGCGGACGGGACGGTGAAGCAGGTCAACCCTTTTACGGGCGAGCAGGTGTGGACCGTACCTGGGCGCGCCAGCCAGCCCCTGACCCACGTAAGTGCCTCTCCGGCACCGCTTGAGCCCGGCGCGCACGCGGCCGCCTGCGATCTCTGCGAGGCGAACAAGCTGCGCACTCCACCGGAACGCTCCCGTCTGGTGGCGGACGGCGACGGGTTTGCAATCCTGCGCGATGTCATGCCCGACGAGCTAGACGCGACCGGTGCGGAGTTTCGGCGGGTGCCCAATCGGTTCGAGATCGTCCCCTACGACTATTGGCAGCGAAACTACGGCTACACCATGCCCGCGGCTCGCCGTGCGCACATGGAGCGTTACCTGGCCGACCCGGCGGGTCGGAGCCACGTGCTGCAAACGGCGCGCGCCCGCCTGGACGCGGCCGGGCACGACACAGACGTCACGGATGAGCAGCTGCTGGAGCTTGCTCCCGCGTATTTCGGCGGCGGCCACGACGTGATCATCGCTCGCCGCCACTATGTCGATGGCGCGGATAACTCGGCGCAACTGGCTGGCTCCGGACAGCTCTCTGCTGAGGAGCACTACCGCTTCATCGCGTTTACGGTGGACGCGCTGCGCGACCTCGTCCAGCGGCACACCTACGCGCGCTACGTGGCGGTGTTTCAAAACTGGCTCTCACCAGCCGGAGCGTCGAAAGAGCACCTGCATAAGCAGCTCGTGGCTATCGACGAATACGGCCCCGTTGTGGAGGCGGAGGCCTTGGGGCTGCGGCGGAATGCGAACCTGTTCAACGACTTCGGCGTCGACCTCGCTTTCTCCCAGGGCCTCGTCATTGCGGACAACGACCACGCCATCCTCGTCGCCGGTGTGGGCCACCGCTTCCCCACCATGACGGTGTATGCAAAATCCCGTGTCTGCGAGCCGTGGGAGCACGCACCCGAGGAGGTGCGCGCCGTTTCCGACCTGCTGCACGCCGCGCACGCCGCCACCGGCGCGCAGGTGGCCACCAACGAGGAGTGGCACTACCGCCCTGTGGGCCTCGACGTTGCCATGCCGTGGCGCATCAACGTGAAGTGGCGCGTCTCCACCCCAGCCGGTTTTGAAGGCGCGACGCAGATCTACGTGAACACGGTCTCACCGTTCGATGTGCGCGACCAGGTCACCGACGCGCTTCGCGCACTGCGCGGGCGCGGCCACGTGTCCGCTTCCATCCGCATCGGCGAGGAGTGCGTCCCGGCGCCGAATCTGTTGCGTTACAACCCCGGCTTAGACTCCGATTAAGAAAGGTGACTTTTGAGTACTGTTTCCGACATTGTGCGTTCCTACTTCGTGGACGAGGTGTGGCAGCGCCGTCTCTACGAGCTGTTGCACGCGAACCCGGAGCTGTCCATGCAGGAGCAAGAAACCTACAGCCGGCTCATGATGGAGCTGTCCCGGTTCGGCTGCGAGGTCATCGCACCAATTGGCAAATACGGCATCTGCGCGGTCTTTAAAAACGGCGACGGCCCGACCGTGATGCACCGCGCGGATTTTGACGGCTTGCCCGTGACAGAGCAGACCGGCGCGCCCTACGCCTCGCACAAGACTGTGCAGACTACCGACGGCCAAACGGTCGGCACCATGCACGCGTGCGGCCACGACATCCACACCACCGCGCTGATGAGCATGTGCGACGTCCTAGACCACACCCGCGAGCACTGGTCCGGCACGTTCATCGCGCTGTTCCAGCCGGGCGAGGAGATCGGTGCCGGCGCCCAGGATATGGCGGATAACGGCCTGACCGCCAAGGTGCCCACCCCCGACGTGGTCTTCGGCCAGCACGTCATGCCCGGGCGCGCCGGCGAGGTGATGTCTAAGCCCGGCCCGCAGTTCGCCGCGTGCGATTCCATCCGCATCCGCATCCCGGGGCGCGCCGCGCACGGCTCGATGCCGCACAATTCTGTCGACCCGACGTACACGGCCGCGATGATCATCGCGCGCCTGCAGGCCATCGTCGGCCGGGAGGTGGACCCGGCGGATTTCGCCGTGGTCACGGTGGCCAGCTTGCATGCTGGCACGACCAACAACATCATCCCGGGCGAGGCGGAACTCGTGCTGAACTGTCGCTTCTACTCCGACAAGGTGAAGGCCCGGGTGTACGCAGCGATCGAGCGCGTCGTGCACGCGGAGGTGCTGGCGTCGGGATCGCTGGACGAGGCTACGGTGACCTACTTCGCCCACGGCGAGCTGCTGGACAACGACGAGGCCGTGTTCACCCGGGTGCGCGAGCAGTTCGACGCCGTCTTCGGCGACGCGTCCGTGACCGCGGACCCGAAGACGGTCTCGGAGGACTTCCCCGTCATCGGCCAGGCCTTCGGCGCGCCGTACTTCTTCTGGCTCATCGGTTGCACGCCGCGCGACATCTGGGATAAGGCGGTGGAAGACGACCGGGTCGGTGAAGACGTGCCGGTCAACCACATGTCCACGTTCCTGCCGGAGTACGAGCCGACCATCGACTCCGCCACCCGCGCAGGTGTGACCGCGGTGCTGAGCTACCTGGCCAAGTAACTGCGCACCGCACTCACCCGCACGTCAGCACGTCCGCCGGTACGCTCGGGGCCCATGACTGCCACCACACCAGCATTCGAGCAGACCGTCGAAGGCCACGTCCGCGCATTCGCCGGAAGCGCCCCGGATAACGCCACGGTGAAAAAGTTCTGGACAGGACTTTCCGCCGCCACCGTCGAGCAGTTCGCCGACAACTGGGAGCAAACCCGCGACGCCTACAAAGGCACCCGCCGCGCCGCGTACTTCTCGGCGGAATTCCTCGAGGGCCGGGCGCTGCTGAATAACTTGACCAACCTTGGGCTCGTCGATAAGGCCAAAGTCGCCGCGGAAGCGAACGGCTTCGAGCTCACCGAGGTGCTGGAGGCGGAACACGACGCGGCGCTGGGCAACGGCGGTTTGGGCCGCCTCGCCGCCTGCTTCCTAGACTCTGCCGTCACGCAGGATTTTCCGCTGACCGGCTACGGCTTGCTCTACCGTTACGGGCTGTTCCGCCAGGAGTTCAAAGACGGCTTCCAGCGCGAGCACCCGGACGCGTGGAAGGAGTCGTTCTACCCCTTCATCATCCGCCGCGGCTCGGAGCAGCGCATTGTGAAGTTCGACGACATGCACGTGCGCGCTATCCCCTACGACATGCCGATCACGGGCTACGGCACCGACAACGTGGGCACGCTTCGCCTGTGGGACGCGTCCCCGATCGCCGAGTTCGACTACGACGCGTTCAACTCCCAGCGGTTCGCCGACGCCATCTTGGAGCGCGAGGCTGTCCACGACATCACCCGCGTGCTGTACCCGAACGACTCCACCTACGCAGGCAAGCTCCTCCGCGTGCGCCAGCAGTACTTCTTCGTCTCCGCCTCGCTGCAGGAGCTTATCGACGACTACCGCGCCGCCCACGGCGACGACCTGCGAAACTTCCACACCTTCAACGCCATCCAGCTCAACGACACCCACCCGGTCCTGGGCATCCCCGAGCTGATGCGGTTGCTTATGGACGAGCACGGCCTCGGCTGGGACGACGCCTGGGAAGTGACCACCCACACCTTCGCCTACACCAACCACACGGTGCTGCAGGAGGCGTTGGAGACGTGGGAGGAAGCCATCTTCAAGCAGCTGTTTTGGCGCATCTGGGAGATTGTGGAGGAGATTGACCGCCGCTACCGCCTGGACATGGAGTCGCGCGGCATCGACCCGGAGACCGCGCACTACTACTCCCCGGTGCACGACGGGCGAGTGCACATGGCGTGGATCGCCTGCTACGCCTCTTACTCCGTCAACGGTGTGGCGGCGCTGCACACCGACATCATCAAACGCGACACCCTCGGCTTCTGGCACGGGCTTTACCCGGATCGCTTCAACAACAAGACCAACGGCGTGACCCCCCGCCGCTGGCTGCGCATGTGCAACCCGCGGCTATCGGCGCTGCTGGACCGCCTCGCGGGCGGCGACGAGTGGGTCACCGACCTGTCCAAGCTGCAACAGCTGCGTCCACATATCGACGACCCGGAGGTGCTGCGCGAACTGCGCGAGATCAAGGCCGCGAACAAGCGCGACTTCGCCGACTGGATCGCCGAGCACCAGGGCATGCAGATCGACCCGGACTCCATCTTTGACACCCAGATCAAGCGCCTGCACGAGTACAAGCGCCAGCTCATGAACGCGCTGTACATCCTGGATCTGTACTTCCGCATCACCGTCGATGGCGAGCAGGATGTACCGAAGCGCACCTTCATCTTCGGTGCCAAGGCCGCGCCCGGCTACGTCACCGCGAAGGGCATCATCAAGCTCATCAACACCATTGCGGAGCTGGTGAACAACGACCCTGTGGCCTCGCAGTACATCCACGTGGTGTTCGTGGAAAACTACAACGTCTCCCCGGCAGAGCGGATCATCCCGGCCACGGATGTCTCGGAGCAGATCTCCACCGCCGGCAAGGAGGCGTCCGGCACCTCGAACATGAAGTTCATGATGAACGGCGCGCTCACCCTCGGCACCATGGACGGCGCGAACGTGGAGATTGTGGACGCCGTCGGCGACGACAACGCCTACATCTTCGGCGCGCGGGAAGAGGAGCTGCCGGAGCTGAAAGCGCACTACAACCCGCGCCAGGTGGCCGAGGAGACTCCCGGCCTCATGCGCGCGCTCGATGCACTTGTGGACGGAACACTCGACGACCGCGGCACCGGTGTCTTCCACGATATCCGCGCCTCGCTGCTTGACGACAACGGCTACGGCGAGCGCGACGTCTACTACGTCCTCGGGGACTTCGCAGCATTCCGCGAGGCGCGCGACCGCATGGCCGCGGACTTCTACGCCGACCCGGACGGGTGGGCACGCAAGTGCTGGGTCAACATCTGCGAGTCCGGCCGCTTTTCCTCCGACCGCACGATCCGCGACTACGCCGAGGACGTGTGGAAGATCGAGCCGACCGCGATTAGTGGCAACGAGCCGGCGAGCGGCTAGTCGCGCACCATGCGCTTGAGGGTGACGTTGTCGCCCTCATGGTGCGTTTCTTCGCCGTCGAAGGCGAAGCCGTGCTTGCGGTAGAACGCCTGAGCGCGCTCATTGAAGTCCGCGACCCAGAGGAACGCGGGCTGGCCCGGCGGGATCACCGCGTCCATGAGCTTGGGGGCCACGCCGGTGCCCGCGGCCTCCGCCAGTAGGTAGAGGTTACGCAGCTCGGTGCGCTCGCCGGGGATGGCGTACGCCATGCCCACAGGCTGGCCATCAACTTCCGCGATGGCGACGCGCCCATCCGGGTCCTGGAAGTATGCAGCCCATTCACGTTCGAGCACCGCCACGTTGTCCAGTGCCTCGTCGCGAATGCGCCCGCGAAAGGCCGCGGCGCGGGAACGGTTGTGCACGTGGGCAACAATGGCTGCGTCGGCGGCGCCGGCGGGCCGGATGGTGGCGTCCATGCGCCTCAACGCTATACGATTCCACTGCGATGATCCTGCTCGTTGACAATTACGATTCATACACGTTCAACCTCGCCCACCTTATTGCGGAGGTGGCCGGGCACGAGCCCCTCGTCGTGCCCGCCGGCGAGGCAGCGGGCCTGCCGGAACGCGTCCGCGCCGGCGAGTTCAGTCACGTTGTGATCTCCCCCGGTCCGGGCACCCCAGAGCGGGACGAGGATTTCGGTGCCTCCCGGCGCGTGATCGAGGCGGCGGCGAAGGCGCAGGTTCCGTTGCTGGGCGTGTGCCTCGGCCACCAAGGGCTGGCCATGCTCGCCGGTGCGGCCGTGACCCGGGCGCCCGAACCGCGCCACGGGTTCGTCTCCACGCTCACCCACTCCGGCGAGGGGATCTTCGCCGGCATCCCGCAAGGCTTCGAGGCGGTGCGCTACCACTCCCTGCACGTCGACGAGGTTCCAGGCGTCACGGTCCACGCGCGCAGCGAGGACGGCGTGGTCCAGGCGCTGAAAGTGGACGGGCTTCCCCACTGGGGTGTGCAGTTCCACCCCGAGTCTGTGCTCACGCAGCACGGCGCGGCCATCATGCGCAATTTCCTGGGCGGCTGGCGCCTGCTGCACCGCGCAGTGCCCGGCGGCATCGACTGCCAGCGGGTGTTCGACGCCATCAGGCGCAGCGGCAACGACGCGTTCTTTCTCGACTCCGCCGATGCGCGCGGCAACTTCTCCATCCTCGGCGACACCGCGGGCGCGCTGTCCCGCTCCATCCCCTTCACGCTTGGCGACGGCGACATTCTGCGCGACCTCGAGCAGGAACTTTCCACCCCCATCCACGACGCGCCCGATTTGCCGTTCACCGGCGGGGTAATCGGCTACCTCGGCTACGAGTGCGCCGAGCTGACCATGCCGATCACGTTGCGCCACCGCTCCCCCTACCCGGACGCGTACTTTGTCCGGCCGCAATCCTTCATCGTGTACGACCACCAGGCCGAGGTCGCGCACCTGTGCGCCCTCGCCGGCGGGGGGTCCGAGGCCCTGCTGGACCGACTCGAGGCGGCGCTTGAGAGCGCGGCCGGTGATGGGGCGGGGACCGAAGGGGCGTCGATAGGCAGCGGCTCCTGGAGCAACCCCGACTACCTCGGTTGCATCGCGGCGGCGCAGGAGTTGCTGCGCGCGGGCGAGAGCTACGAGGTGTGCCTGACCGACACCTACACTGCGCCGGCCGCGGGCAGCGTCTACCGCGAGCTGCGTAAGCACAACCCGGCGCCGTACGCCGCGCACCTGGTGTTCGACGGCGTGGAAGTTGCCAGCGCCTCGCCCGAGCGCTTCCTCACCGTGCGCGGCCGCGACGTGGAGGCCAAACCGATTAAGGGCACCATCGCCGCTGATCAAGACCCCGCGCTGCTTGACGACGACAAAACCCGCGCCGAAAACCTCATGATCGTGGACCTGCTGCGCAACGACCTCGCGCGCGTGTGCGACCCCGCCACCGTCCGCGTGCCCGCGCTCATGCAGGTGGAGACCTACGCGACGGTGCACCAGCTCGTCTCCACCATCACCGGCCGCCTGCGGGAGGGCCTCACCGCGGTCGACGCCGTGCGCGCGACGTTCCCGCCCGGCTCCATGACTGGCGCGCCGAAGCTGCGCACCTGCGAGATCATCGACCGCTTAGAGACCTCCCCGCGCGGCGTCTATTCCGGCGCGCTGGGCTATTTCGGCTTCGACGGCCAGGCCGACCTGTCTGTGGTTATCCGCACCGCCGTGCGCGCAGGCAACACCGTCACCGTGGGTGCGGGCGGCGCGATCGTGCTGGCCTCCGACCCCGAGTCCGAACTCGCCGAGCGCAACCTCAAGGCCCAGTCCGTGCTGGGAGCATGGGATGCGTAGGTACGCCTGGCGCGGCGACTTCGTCGAGTGCGGCGTCCCCGACGGCCCCCTCGACGTCGCCGACTCGTGGCGCCATTCGAACGGCCGTACCAACGGCCTTCACCTGCACCTGGAGCGTTTCGCCCGATCTGCTGGCCCGTTGCCCGACGGGTTCGTCGACGCGATGATGCCACTGCTGCGAGACGGCGAGCTGTTTCCCCGCGTCGCGCTGTCGCAAGGGCTTTTGCTTCTCGACGTCCGCCCCGCCCCTCCCCCGCGCCCCACCACCTCGCTGACCTATGCGCCTGCCTCGGACCCGCGCGCACGTCCCGAGGTGAAGGGCCCCGACTTCGCCGCGTTTCGCGCGTACCGTTCGCGGTACCAGGTGGAGGGGACGGACGACACGGTGATCGTCGATAGGCATGGCTCCATGCTGGAGACCACCACCGGCGCACTGGTGATGTGGGACGGCGGTACCCTGTGCGTTCCCGACGGAGTGTGGCTGCCGAGCGTGACATTGCACCAGGTTGTTGCGCGGGCCCAGGGGCGAGGTATTCGCATCGAGCGGCGTCGGTTCAAACCCGAACTCGCGGCCGAGCGCCCCCTGTGGTTCCTCAACTCCCTGCACGGCATCAGCCCGGTTCGCGAACTGCACGCCGGCGACGCCGTGATCACTCCCCCGGCACACCCCAGCTTCTACGAATGGCGCGACTGGTGGTGGGGTGGCTTCACGGTCGAATGGCCGGGATGCTGAAAACCTATGCCGCTGCATAGTGGGCGGGCCCACGGGGACTATGCAACCGCATAGTCAACGGCGCTGAACCGATCTTCCGTGACACGGACCGGCCGGGTCCAAAAACTATGCGGCTGCATAGTAAGCGAGCCCCCTTCGCCAGCCCGAGTTTGTACGAATTTACATGTGTCAATACTTATAAGTTTCTGACCTTCACGTTTAAAGCTGAACAACCGTACCAATTGTGAACTTTTGCATGTTTCGTTTAGGAACCCACACCTTCGAAGCATCGCGAGGGACGACTCCGGGACTATGCAGCTGCATAGTCAATACAACCGACAGCAACCTACGCCGAACGCTCGGCGAGCACCTTCCCGGTCGAGGTATCGCACTTGGCCAGCTCCGCAGGGGTGCCGGTGGCGACGATCTGCCCGCCGTCGGCGCCGGCGCCCGGGCCCATCTCGATCACGCGGTCGGCTTGGGCGATTACGGAGAGGTCGTGCTCGACAACGATCACGCTCTGGCCTGCATCGACCAGGCTATTCAGTTCGTTGACCAGCAGCGCCACGTCAGCCGGGTGCAAACCGGTGGTCGGCTCGTCCAGCAGGTACACGGTGTGGCCCCGGCGCGCGTTGCGGGAGCGTTGCAGCTCAGTGGCCAGCTTGATGCGCTGCGCCTCACCGCCGGACAACTCCGGCGCGCCCTGGCCCAGGCGCAGGTAGCCCAGCCCCACCGCCTGCAGGGTTTCCACTGCGCGCAGAATCCGTGGCTCCTCGGCGAACACGTCCGCGGCTTCGTCGACAGTCAGCTCCAGCACGTCCGCGATGGTCAGGCCCTCCCAGGTCACCTCGAGGGTCTCGTCGTTGTAGCGCGCGCCGCCGCAGTCAGGGCAGGTGGTGTACGACCCAGGCAGGAACACCAGTTCCACCTCAATCTTGCCGGCGCCACCGCAGGTCGGGCACTGGCCTTGCTTCACGTTGTAGGAGAAGCGCGACACGGTCCACTTGCGCCGCTTCGCTTCGTCGGTGCCTGCGAACAGTTTGCGCACGCCGTCGAACAGGCCAGTGTAGGTCGCCAGCGTCGAGCGGGGCGTGCGGCCGATCGGCTTCTGGGTGATCTGCACGACGCGGCTCACGGCGTCGAAGCCGGCCCGCGTATCGACGCTCCATCCGGCATCCCCCGCCCCCGCGCCATCGACGGCGTCGTCGTCCTCCTCAACGACGGAGGACGCCGCTTCGCGCAGCACACCGGCAAGCACGGTGCTGACAAGCGTGGATTTTCCGGAGCCGGACACACCCGCCACGGCGGTGAACTGGCCCAGCCCGAACGCGATGTCCAGCCCGTCGATGGAGCGGGCCCGCACGCCGGACAGGGACAGCTCGCCGGCCGCGGGGCGCGGGTCGTCGTTGAGCGAAAGTGTGCGGTTGGCCAGCGCGCGGGCGGTCGGTGCGTCGCCGGTGTACTTGCTGGTGGGGCCGGAATACACCACCTCGCCGCCGCGCTCGCCGGCTAGCGGGCCGACATCCACAAGCCAGTCCGTCTGGGCGACCAGCTCCATGTCGTGCTCCACCAGCAGCACGGAATTCCCTGCGTCGATGAAGCGGCGGCAGATGTCGAGCACCGCGCCGCGTTCAGACGGATGCAGGCCGGCGGACGGCTCGTCCAGCACGTACGCCACGCCGAAGAGACCGGAGCGCAGCTGAGCGGACAGACGGATGCGCTGCAGCTCGCCCGCAGACAACGTCGGCGCTGGGCGGTCTAGGCTCAGGTGGGCCAGCCCCAGGTCAAGCGCGGACTGCAGCGCGGGCAGGATCTGTTTGAGCAGCAGGTCTTCCGCGGAACCTGCAGACGGCTCCTGCGCGTCGAGCACCTCGTAGACCTGGTCCAGGGGCAGGGCGCCCAGCTCGTCGATAGGCATCCACGCGTAGGTGACCTTGAGCGCCTCGGGGTTGAGGCGGCGGCCGTGGCACGTCTCGCACACGTGCGACTCCATGTAGGACAACACCCGTTTGCGCAGCGTGTCCGAGTTTGTCTCGGCAAGCGTGTTGGTCAGGTACGACGCCACCGAACGCCACGTGCCTTTGTAGTTCCGCTGGATGTGGTCCTCTCCGCGCACGGGCTTCACGGTCACAACGGGACGCTCGTCGGTGAACAGAATCCAGTCCCGATCCTTCCGGGGCAGATCCTGCCAAGGCGAATCCAGGTCGTAGCCCAGCGCCTGCAAAATATCGTGGAAGTTCTTGCCCGCCCACGCGCCGGGCCAGGCTTGGATTGCCCCGTCTTCGATGGACAGCGTGGGATCCGGCACCATGGACGCCTCCGTCGGCTCGTGGACCACGCCGGTGCCCTGGCAGGTCGGGCACATCCCCTCGGGGGTGTTCGGCGAGAAGGAGTCGGAGTACAAGCCCTTCGGGTTGTCGCCCGCGCGCGAGTACAGCAGCCGGATGCTGTTGGAGAGCGCGGAGACCGTACCCACCGTGGAGCGCGCACCGCCGCCGGAGGTGGACTGCTCCAAGGCGACCGTCGGCGGCAGGCCCTCGACGGCACCGACCTGGGGGTCCACCGCTGAGCCGATCAAGCGGCGCGCGAACGGCGCCACCGATTCAAGGTAGCGCCGTTGGCCCTCGCCGTGGATGGTGCCGAACGCGAGGGAGGATTTGCCGGAACCCGACACCCCGGTCACCGCCACGAGTGTGCCACGCGGGATGTCCACATCGACGTTGCGGAGGTTGTGCAGGTGGGCGCCTCGTACCTGGATTCCAGTCATGGCACCAAGACTAGCCGGGCACCATTCGTACTATAGGCGGGTGTCCTCGCCCAGCTGGTGCACGTGGATGGTGTTCGTCGTGCCGGAAACCCCCGGGGGCGTGCCTGCGACGACGACCATGGTGTCTCCCTCGTTGTACTGCTCCATGGCCAGCAGCTGCCTGTCCACCACCTTGATCATGTCGTCCGTGCCGTGCACGTCCTCGCACAGGAACGTCTCCGCGCCCCACGTCATGGCCAGCTGCGAGCGCACCTGCTGCACCGGGGTGAACACCAGAAGCGGCAGTTCAGGGTGCAGGCGCGCAACTCGGCGGGCCGTGTCGCCCGAGGTGGTGAAGGTGACAATCGCCCGCGCGTTGAGCCGGTCCGCAATGTCGTTGGCAGAGTACGACACCACGCCGCGCTTGGTGCGCGGGATGTGGTTCAGCGGCGGCACGGTCCCCATGGCCTCAGCGGAGCGCACGATGCGGCCCATGGTGCGCACCACATTGTGCGGGTCCACGCCCACCGACGTCTCGCCGGAGAGCATCACCGCGTCTGCGCCGTCGAGCACCGCGTTGGCAACGTCGGAGGCCTCCGCGCGGGTCGGGCGGGAGTTCTCAATCATCGAGTCGAGCATCTGCGTTGCGACGATCACCGGCTTGGCGTTCTCGCGCGCAATCTGGATCACGCGCTTTTGCACGGCCGGCACCTGCTCGAGCGGGATCTCCACGCCGAGGTCGCCGCGCGCGACCATCACGGCGTCGAACGCGAGGATGATGGACTCCAGCGCGTCGACGGCCTCAGGCTTTTCCAGCTTGGCCACGACGGGCACACGCCTACCAACCTCGTCCATGATCTCGTGCACCAGCTCCACATCTGCAGGCGAGCGCACGAACGACAACGCGATGATGTCCACGCCGAGGCGAAGCGCGAAACGCAGATCCGCCTTATCTTTCTCGCTGAGCGCCGGCACAGAAATGTCCATGCCCGGCAGCGAGACGCCCTTGTTGTTGGACACCGGGCCGCCCTCGGTGACGTGGCAGACGACGTCGTTGCCGTCCACCTCCGTGCACACGAGGCCGACCTTGCCGTCGTCCACGAGCAGGCGGTCCCCCGGCTTCGCGTCCTGGGCAAGCTGCTTATACGTGGTGGAGACTCGGTCGTGGGTGCCCTCGACATCGTCGACGGTGATGCGGACGGTTTCGCCGGTCTCCCAGTAGGTTTTCCCGTCGCCCTCGAACCGGCCCAAGCGGATCTTCGGGCCCTGCAGGTCGGCGAGGATGCCGACGGCGTGCCCGGTCTCGTCCGTGGCCTCCCGCACCCAGCGGTAGTTCTGCTCGTGGTCCGGGTAGTCGCCGTGTGAGAAGTTCAGCCTCGCCACGTCCATGCCGTCGCGCACGAGACCGAGAATCGCGTCTTTGCTAGCCACTGCCGGGCCGAGGGTGCAGACGATCTTTGTTCTTCTATCCACGTGTACCAACCTCGCCTTCGTAGGTGTTTTGCGTGCGGTTTCCCGCCCCACGGTACTCGTCATCCTCCGTCTCCGCCGTGGAGGAGCTGGTGAACTCCGGGTCCACCTCAGCGGGCGTTTCCTTCCCCTTTGGCCTGGTAAGGAAGAAGATTACGGCCACGATGAACAACATGGCGGAAACCCAAGTATTCACCCGCAGACCGAGAATGAGGTTCGCTTCGTCGCGGCGCATGAACTCGATGAAGAAGCGACCGAGGGTGTATCCGGCGACATACAGCCAAAATACCCGGCCGTGGCCGAGGCGGAACCGCTTGTCCGCCCAAATGAGCACGAAGAAGACTGCGACATTCCAGATCAACTCGTACAAGAACGTCGGATGCACGCTCGCGATCACCTCGCCGGTGGAGCGGCCGGTCAGTGGTGCGTACTGGCCCGCTTCATTGACGCGGTAGTAAATGTCCAGCGCCCAGGGCACATCCGTCTCGGCGCCGTAGAGCTCCTGGTTGAAGTAGTTGCCCAGCCTGCCTATGCCCTGAGCGAGGATGACCGTCGGCGCCACTGCATCGGCGAACGGGGCCATTGGCAGATGCTTCCTGCGCAGCATCACCCACACCGCAAGTGCGCCGAGCGTGACCGCGCCGATGATACCCAGCCCGCCGGCGGTGATGTTCAACGCCTGCCAGGGGTTTTTGCCTTCGCCGAAGTATTTCTGGTGGTCCGTGATCACGTGGTACAAACGCCCGCCGATGATGCCGGCGGGGATGGCCACAATCGCCGCGTCCCACACCGTCTCCGGGTTGCCGCCGCGCGCCTTGTAGCGCCGCAGCGAGATCGCCATCGCCACGATGATGCCAGTGATGATGCACAGGGCATATGCGCGAATCGGGATGGGACCGAGGTACCACACACCCTGGGGCGGCGACGGAATGTTGGCCAGGTTCAGCGTTTGCACGCCAATCAGTGTGCCATCTAGCGCCGGGACGGGCACGCGGGGTGCTGCCCCGCCGCGGCGAGGCTGCGGGTTGCGGCGAATATATCGTCCGCGGCCATGACGGCCTCGGCGGCAAGTACGGCATCGGCGCCGCAGGAGGCCGCATCGATGAGGTCGCGCGGGTTAGACACCCCGCCGAGGCTGATCTTGATCACTTCGCTCGGAAGACCCGGGGCGATCTCTGCAAAGGCGTTCCGGTTCAAGTCGTTGGTGTCGAACGTCCAAGAGTTCACCGCCACCACGGACACCCCGGCGCGAAGGGCCTTGTCCGCCTCCTCCGGCGTGCGCACTTCCGCCACCGCCACCATGCCGAGGGATTCGGCGCGGTCCACCAGCGCCTCGAGACGGTGCTGGTCCAGGATCCCCACCTGGAGCGGGAGGGCGTCGGCGCCGTAGCAGCGGGCCTCGTGGATCTGGTACGGGTCCACAATGACGTCGCGGCACACCATCGGCAGCTCCACTGCGGCCCGGGCCTCAGCCATGTCTGCCAGGGAGCCGTCGAAACGCAGACGCTCCGTTTGGCATGCGATGAGGTGGGCGCCGCCTGCTTCGATGTCGCGGGCGAGCGCGTCGACCGGCGCGTAGCCGGCGCCGGTGGGGCCGAATACTGGGGAATTGCGTTTGATCTCCACGATCACGCTGCACCCGTGACGCAAAAGCGCCGCCCGTGCATCCCGGGTCGGCGCCATGTCGCGTGATCGAGCTTTGATCTCTTGGAAGGAAACGGCTGCCTCCCGCTTTGCGACGTCGCGAACCACACCAGCGACGACATCGTCGAGTGTGCCCGGTGCCGGCATGGCTACCTCCCAGTCGCAAGGGGCATGGCCTGTTAGGACTCTGTTAGGGGTAAGGCTAGCTGGTGCCCTTGTGGGAGGGGAAATCCTGGCCGCCGTCGCCACGTGGATCCGTCGGGTCGATGTCAGCGCTAATGGCGTCCCACAGCACCCGTCCCGAGTTCGGGTCCTCCTCCAAGTCCGCGTGCACCCTCTCCCGGCGCACGGTCTCTTTCTCGTACTTATTCTGCCGCGGCGAGTCGGTGCCCGGGCGCACAAGCAGCACAAGCCCACCTGCGACGCCGAGCAGCGCAGCAATGAGTGTCAGCACGGGGCCCAACGGCTGCGTCGCCACCGAGGTGATCTCCGCCCATTCGGCGATCGCCGGGGCGGAGGACGCCTGCTGGGTGCGGTCTGCGCCCGCGGTCAGCAGCGTGTGCACGCGTTCCGGGTCCGCGCCGGAGACGAGCAGCGTCACCGCCGGCACCGACAACCCCGCCGAGGCCGCCGCGCAAATGCCACCCACAATGCGCCGCCCAAGGCGGCGGAGGGCAAAGGCCGCCAGCATGCCGGCAAGCAGGAGCACCGCGATGGCGGTAGTCTCCGTGGACCAGTCTGTCCCGTTGACCGTTACCGTGCCGCCGCCCGAGATGTCGTCGTTGTACTGGGCGTTTACCCACTCCAGCCGGGAAGCGAACCAGGTCAATGCGCCCGAAAGTCCGAGCAACGCCGCGCCAGCTCTCGCGGCCTTCTTGTCCGGCGTGTTCTCTGTTGTCATCTACTTGCCTTCCTCGCCTTCGCCTTTGCCTGCCCGGGCCGTCTCTACTGCGCGCATGACTGCGGCGTGGGCACGTGCGGTGCCGACTACTGCCCCGGCTTTCCCGGGCTCCCAGGGGCTCCCGTCGCCGGCCGTGGCCACTGCTCCGGCGCTGCGGGCGAGCAGGATTCCCGCCGCGTTGTCCCACACATGCGGGGAGAAACTCACCGCGGCTTGGTAGATCCCCTGGGCCGCAAACGCGAGGTCGATGCCCACCGAGCCACTGATGCGCGGCCGCAAGCCCGCCTGCGTCAACTCGCGGGCGAGGCCCACCCGCTCGCGCGACGGCAGGTGGTCGCGGTCCCGGGAATACAGGGATCCGATACCGACGTGCTGCACAGCGGCGTCTGCCGCCTCCACTGGCGGCAGCGCGCGGCCGTTGAGGTGCACCGGCTCGCCGTCGATAGCTGTCAGCCGCATGCCCAGCAGCGGGGCATCGACCACCGCAGCGACAGGCTGCCCGTGACGCAGCAGAGACACCAAGATCGCGCAGTTAGGGTTGCCCACGGAGTAATTCGACGTGCCGTCTATCGGATCGACCACCCAGCACGCGCGCTCGCTCAACCGCCCGCCCTGTTCCTCGCCGACAACCCCGAATCCGGTCGCCGCTGTGAGCTCTCGCCGCAGCAGCTTCTCCACGGCAAGATCGGCGGCAGTGGCGAAGTCTCCGGGGCCCTTGGTCAACGCCGGCGCGGCACCCAACTCGTTGATGAAGATTTCGCGGGCAGCGTCGACCGCGGCCTCCGCAGCCTGCAAACTCCCCCTCGTGTCCGCCACGGCGCTACCCCAGCTGCCCGATCCAGCGCCGCAGCACGTCCGAACCAGCCTCCCCGGAACGCTCCGGGTGGAACCGCGCGGCCCACAGCGGCCCGTTCTCTACCGCCGCCAGCACGGGCAGGCCCTCGACCCAGCTCAGCGTGGGGTACGCGATAAATTCGTCCTCCGCGAGCTCAAAGCTGCTCACACCGGTCCCCGCGTCAAAGACGAACTCCTCGCCGCCAGCGAGCATCCGGGATCCCTCGGCCGCGGCGACCGTGGCACGCTCGACCGGAGCCGCCAGCTTAGCGACGCCTCCGGGCCACTCACCGAACCCAGCCTGACCTTGCGCGTCTCGCTCGAACAACGCGTCCATGGCGGCGCCGACGGCGAGCACCGGGCGGGAGCCGGCGAGGCGCTGCCCGACCACGCGGGGCGCGTGGACGCGATTGAACGCCTGCAGCGCCGCAGACGCGTCGCCGCTTGCCGCCAACACCAGCCCGTCGGATGCGACCCCCTCGGCCGGATCCGCCGTGACAGTGGCATTCACGCCGCACGAAGCGAGCGCGACGCGCAGTTCTTGAATGCAAACATCGTTGCCTGCGAAAGCGTCGAACACCGCCACGGTCGGCGGTGTCGGGGTGCGAGATGCGTCGCTCATGAGTGCGTAGTGTAGCCCCGCGCCGCCTACCGGCCCCTGCGCGGGTAGTGCCGCGGGGCCTGCACCGCCTTGAGCCGCGCCGAGAGGTTATTCACTTCCACCACCCGGTGGCGGCCCAGCTGGCGGTCAAGCAACGTGATGGCCAAACCGATGGCGATCACGCCCGAGGCGATGCCGAAGACGGGCGCGAACGCCATCTGCGTCACCAACATGCCGTAGACGGCGGAGCCCAGGCCAGTGCCGCCGTCGAAGCCGATGTTCCACACCGCGGACGCCTCCGACGTTTTGTGGCGCGGCAGGCGGTAGAACAACAACGTCAGCGCCTCGTTCTGCACACCCCCGAAGCCCGCACCGTAAAACAGCGCGGCGATGAGCATCGTCCACGCCGGCAGCTGCATGAAGAGAATGACGGCCATGAGCGCGACACCGATGGCGGCGGTGATTTGGAACGGAATGAGCACGGTGCCCGGGTAGCCGCGGCGGTCCATGATGCGCCCTGCCACGTACCGCGAAATCATCGCCGCGAAGTTGAGCGCGCCGAGCATGACACCGGCAAGCGCCGCGCCGGAGACTGGGTCCAGCTCGCGCATGGAAACGGGCAGGAAGTTCGTGATCGCGCCGTAGGCGGTGGTGACGAACATCAGGGCCAGGGCCGGAACGAGCGCGAGGTGCCACATTGGCACGCGGACGCTTTGCCCGGTCTCGGCGTCCGGCTCCGGCGTCGGGATGGTGGGGATAGCAAAACACGCGGCGAGCGAGACCGCGCCGATAGCCGTGGCGATGATGTACACCGCGTTGTAACCGATGACATCCACCAACGCCAGGCCGGACGGCAGCGCGACCATCTGGGCAAGGCCCACCACCACGCCGAAGATGCCGGTGGCGCTACCGAGGAGCCGAAGCGGAACCAGCTCGGCGACGATCGCGGCTTCAGCGACGGACAGTGCGCCGAATCCGACGCCGCGGATAGCACTGACGGTGAGCAGGGGCGCCGGCTCCATCCCGATCATGTAGCCCAGCGCGGGGATGCCCAGCAGCAACGACGCGACCGCGATAACCCAACGGTAGCCGACGGTTTTCAACGCCTTTGGGACGAAGACCTGGGTGATCACCGTGGCCAGCATGAACACTCCGGTGGACAGGCCAGCCAGAGAAGCCGGCTGATCGGCGTCGATGACAGCGGTGGGCACCACAGGCAGCAACAGCGCCCACGCCGCGAAGGCCGAGGCGACGGCGATGAGCACTGGAACGAGGCCGCGGGCGCGCCACACGTTGGTCAGGGACTCAACCTCGCCGCGGGTCAGCGGTGCGTTGGACCATGCCACCTCACATCACCTCCACGAGGACGAGCACCGCAAGGACGACCGCCATCACGGCCAGTGACGCCAACACAGCGGTGGCGGCCCGGGACGCGCCGCGTTGGTAGCTAGACCACACTCCACCGACGAGAAGCCCCGCCACAAGGCTGAGCACGACCACCAGAACCGGGTTCCCGACTGCGGACACCGCAATGACCTCCTTGTACATCCGACCTTGTACATCCGACGTGATACCGCCGACATTGTAGACCTCAGACAGCACGCGGCCGGCTCAGCCTCATCTTCGAGCGCTATGCTCACTCCATGGGAAAGCACGCTGCGCCCGCCGAAAACACGCACCCGACTGAAGTTGAGCTCGAGCGGGTTGCGTCCCTGCTTGAGAGCCTCGGGTTCGAACCGCTGGTGCGCCCCGACCGCCTCGTCGTGGGCGCGCACGCGTTCATCGCGTCCTTCTGGGTGGACTACAACCGGCCGATGTGCCTGGTATTCGACACCATGGACCGGATTCCCACCGATTTCGAGCACTCCACGGCACTCGCCCGCTTCATCAACACCTGGAACCACGACCGTGTCGGCCCCTGCGCCTCGTACCGCCTCGCGGAGTCCGGAGATGTGCGGGTGAACATGCGTCGCGGAATACATATCAAGCACGGGCTTAGCGACGAGCAGCTGGCCGCCGAACTGATCGACTGCTTCGAGCACGCCGCCGCGTTCTACCTGCAGCTGCGCGAGCGCTTTCTCGACGCGGGCTTAGACCAACCCCTGCCGCCTCAGCTCATGCGACTGCAGGACTCAGACGTGCTGCTGGGGCGCCACCCGTCGCTGCGCCACCTGCCCCGGGACACTGACCCGGATGTCGCCGCCGTCCCCGAGCTGTACAGCGCGGTCGACGACGCGCTCGGCCCCGTGGATGTGCACGACCTCACGGCCGCGCTCGAGCGGCTGGCGTTCAGCTACGGCGTGGACCACGACGGCATTATCGCCACCGGAGTCAACGGTGTCGCGTTCGCGCTGACCATCGACGGTGAGCCCGGGTCTCGCTACGCCCGCGTTACCGGCATGTGGGACACGGGCCGCGACGCGCTGTCCGACTTTTTGCCGCTGTGGCTTGTGTGCAACGACGTCAACGAGCGGACCTGCGCCACCGCGGCGTACCTGCACGAATTCGACGGAGTAGTGCACATGCACGCGGAATCAACCTTCATGGTGGCCGAAGGGGCGACCCCTTCTCAGATTGCCGAGTTCGTCATCTCGGCGATGGCGGCGTGTTTGGCCGCGATCGACCACGTGAGCCAGCAGGTCTCCGGGCAGTCGGTGGTGGACTGGCCTGGCAGTCCCTGAGTTACCCTTCCTGGGAGTACGCGAGGAGGTTTGCGGTCCAACACACCAGCACCGCCGCGAAAGGCCCAGCCGCCCACGCGGCGCCGGGGCGCACGGGAGGGACCAAGGTCACCGAGTCGCCGTTAGCAAGCGCCTCCGGATCCGGCAGCGGATGCGCGAGCGCGACAAACCAATCCCCAAACACGTACAGGGCAAATGCCGCTATCGCGCTCACAACGCCAGCCCACAACAGCCACGCAACTCCCCCAGCAGTCTTGCCTTTGCGGGTTGCCCTGACTGCCGCCGCGGCCACAATAACCCCCGCCAGCGCCGTAAGCAGGGCGAAGGAGCCGTAACCCGCAAACTCCACGTTCACCGGGCTAAGCGCTTGGTCCACCTGCACCCCGGAGCCTTCGACTTGGCCGACGTAGGCCGGCCGCACCAACGCCCATACCGCGCCGCCGAGGATGCCTAAAACACAACCGAGCGCCAGGAGCCCAGCCCCGGCGCCCAGTGCAGACCTGCGCTTTAGTTGCACAGTTTCCAACGACCGTCTTCCTTCTGGAAGATCATGGTCGAGGTTTCCTCGCCCTTTTCGCTGCGGGCGGTCAAGCTCGCAGACGCGCGATTGCCGTCAACACGGACGTCGGAGATGCTGACATCGGTCTCGTACATGTCGAGCCCCTGCCCCTGCTGCTCGGCGAGGCGGCTGGCTTCCTCGACCTGCTGCAGGGTCAGCCCCTGACGCTCCAGTTCCTGCATCATCTGATCAGATACGGCCTTGCAGGAGTTATCCAAAATGGCCGACGCCCAGTTTGCCCAGGAACCTGGGTTGAGAACTGCGCGGGCCGTCGCCTCCATCTGCTTGCGGTCCTCGTCGGAGCCGGCTGTGCCGCTTGGCAGCGGCTGGTTGGTGTTTTGGGGCACCCCGTTTTCAAAAGGATTGGCCAGTGTCGCGGGTTGCCCGCCGTGGCCGGATTGGGCAGCGCCATCCGTGCCAGCACCCTCGGACGCGCCGTCCGTGCCAGCACCCTCGGACGCGTCGTCCTTCGCCGCGCGCTTGGTCGTCGTCTCGGTGGCAGTGGGCTCCTCGGTGTCATCAGCGTTATCAGCACCGTCTGCAGATTCCTCGGTGGATGCGTTTGCCGCAGACGCGGAGGCGGGGGCCTCTGCAGCGGTGGACAGGCCACCGGAGCTGCCCTCGTCGTCAGACCCGCAGGCCGTCAGCGGGGCCACAAGGGCAAGCGCCGCCGCGGTCAGCGCGACGCTTTGTTTCGTTTGCAACTTCACGGTGTACCTGGACCTTTCGTTGTCGGACGCGACCTGTCGTTCGGCGCGGGCTGGCACCTGCGACCACGTGGGAAGGCACGTTAGCGCGCGCCGTCGCAGTAAAAGCCTGGGGCGAATAGTACCAACTGCTGGCTGTCGCGCTCGTCGAATGCGTGTGCAAGATTCCTGAGCACTCCCTGTGAGGACGAGCACAGCCTGGCCACGCCGGCGGCCCGTCTATGTTGAACCTATGCAGTTAACCCCTCAGCGCATCACAGAAGCGGCCTTGCGCATTCTCGCCGAGTACGGGCTTGCGGATGTCTCGATGCGCCGGGTTGCCTCGTCCCTGGGAGTCGCGCCCGGCGCGCTGTACTGGCACATTGCCAGCAAGCAGCAGCTCATCGCGTGCATGGGTGAGGCGATCGTGCAGCAGCTTTTGGACGGGCCGTTGCCCGACCCGGCGCGGCTAAGCGCCGAGTTGCGGGGCGCGGTACTTGGGGTGCGCGACGGTGCCGAGGTGGTGATCGCCGCGATGAGCCAGCCGCACGCCCGTGTGCGGGGAACGATCGAAGCGCGGTTTACGGCCTCGGTGCAGGCGGCGGTGGGCGAAGCGGCGTCGGCAAGCAACGCGCGCATCGTGGGCCAGGCGCTGCTGCACCTGACGCTGGGCAGTGCGGCGGTGCACCAGTCGGCGGCGCAGCTCGCGCAGGCCACCGGACCTGCGGACGCGGGCAGCGCCGACGTTGACGAGGCCGCGGGCGAGGCAGAGCACGCCGCGGCGGTGGGGTTCTTGCTCGACGGGCTAAAGCAAAGCGGGTGAGGGCGCATTAAGCTGTGACCCCATGACTGACACCATCGTGTGGCCCGGGTCCGCGTACCCCCTCGGATCCACTTTTGACGGCGCGGGCACCAACTTCGCGCTCTTTTCCGGCGTTGCAGAGAGCGTGGAGCTGTGCCTGATCGACGACGACGGCGTGGAGACCCGCATCCCGCTGGAGGAAGTGGACAACCACGTCTGGCACGCGTACCTGCCCGGCGTGCAGCCTGGGCAGCGCTACGGCTACCGGGTCCACGGCCCCTGGGACCCGGAGAACGGCAAACGCTGCGACCCCAGCAAGCTGCTGGTGGACCCCTACGCCCGGGCCTTTGACGGGGAGTTCGACCAGCATTCCTCCCTGTTTTCCTACGATGTTGGCGCCGAGGATCCTGGCACGGGCCGCAACGAGGAGGACTCGCTCGGCCACACCATGCTCTCCGTGGTGATCAACCCCTTCTTCGACTGGGGCGACGACCGCGCGCCGAAGATTCCGGAGGAAGAGTCGGTGATCTACGAATGCCACGTCAAGGGCATGACGCAGACGCACCCCGACATCCCGGAGCCGCTGCGCGGGACCTACGCGGGCATGGCGCACCCGGTGATGGTGGATTACCTCAAAGACCTCGGCGTGACCGCGATCGAGCTGCTGCCGGTCCACCAGTTCTTGCAGGATGACCGCCTGCGTGACCTGGGCCTGCGCAACTACTGGGGTTACAACACGTTCGGCTTCTTCGCGCCCGAAAACAGCTACGCCTCCACCTCCACCCCGGGCGACGCCGTCGCGGAGTTCAAGCAAATGGTGCGCGCCTACCACGAGGCGGGCATCGAGGTGATCCTGGACGTGGTGTACAACCACACCGCCGAGGGCAACCACATGGGGCCAACCATCGCCTTCCGTGGCATCGACAACGAGGCGTACTACCGCCTTGTCGACGACGACAAGTTCCACTACATGGACTACACCGGCACCGGAAACTCGTTTAACGTGCGCTACCCGCACTCGCTGCAGTTGATTATGGATTCGCTGCGGTACTGGGTCTCGGAGATGCACGTGGACGGCTTCCGCTTCGACCTCGCGTCCACGCTTGCCCGCGAGTTCTCCGACGTGGACCGTCTGGCCACCTTCTTCGACCTGGTGCAGCAAGACCCGGTGGTCAGCCAGGTGAAGCTCATCGCTGAGCCGTGGGACGTGGGCGAGGGCGGCTACCAGGTGGGCAACTTCCCGGCGCTGTGGAGCGAGTGGAACGGCAAGTACCGCGACACCATGCGCGACTTCTGGCGCGGCGAAGACTCCACCCTCAGCGAGTTCGCCTCCCGCCTCACCGGCTCCTCCGACCTGTATCAGCACAACGGTCGCCGCCCCACCGCGTCCATCAACTTCATCACCGCCCACGACGGATTCACCCTCAACGACCTGGTCAGCTACAACGAGAAGCACAACGAGGCGAACGGCGAGGACAACCGCGACGGCGAGAGCCACAACCGGTCCTGGAACTGCGGCGTGGAGGGCGAAACCGACGACCCGCAGGTGCTTGAGCTACGCTCCCGCCAGCGCCGTAACTACCTGACCACGCTGCTGCTTTCCCAGGGCACCCCGATGCTCGCCCACGGCGACGAGATCGCCCGCACCCAGGGCGGTAACAACAACGTCTATTGCCAGGACAACGAGATCGCCTGGATGGACTGGGGCATGCTGGAAACCGCCAGCGAGCTGCACGATTTCACCCGCAGGTTGATCGCGATGCGGCGCGAGCACCCGGTGTTCCGCCGCCGCCGCTTCCTCGCGGGCGGCGCGCTGGGCGACGGGGAGCACGGCCGCGAAATTGCCTGGCTGACCCCGGAGGCCGGGCAGATGACACAGGACGACTGGAATGCCTCCTTTGGCCGCGCGCTCATGGTCTTCCTCGACGGCGAGACCATTGCCGAGCCGGACGCGCGGGGCCAGCGAGTCGTGGATGATTCCTTCCTGCTCCTGTTCAACGCCCACTACGAAGACATCGACTTCACGGTGCCCGGGGCCGATTTTGGCGACGAGTGGGAGGTTGTCGTGGACACCACGCAGGCACGGGGCGTGCGGGAGGACGCCGCGCCGGTGCCGTCGGGCGGCACCGTCACCGTCGGCCAGCGCTCGACGGTGGTCCTGCGCCGCACCCAGCCACCCGCAGGCGAAGGAAACGTGGAGGCCAACCTGTAATGATCACCGCGCACGGCGCAACACTGACCGTCACCAACAACTCGCTCACCATCACCCCCACCGCGCTCGCCGCGTCCTTGCGCGGCAGCAGTGCCAGCCGCGAGGTGGCCATCGCCGACATCAAACACACATCGGTCACCCCGGGCGACGTGTGGTCGCGCACGCGGGTGGACATCGACGCCGGTGAGAACTCGCTTGCCATCTGGTTTGCTCCCGGCGACGAGGATGGCCCTGCCGAGCTCACAGAGCTTCTCGACGAAGCGAAGCGCGGCGACGCCCCGGCCACAGACACCGTTGCCGGCGGCGCCGGCATTCCGGGGTTTTCCTTCGTCGGGTTCGACGTCGAGACGGCGAACCGTCGCTGGGGCTCAATCTGCCAGATCGGCCTGGTCAAAATCATCGACGGCGAGGAAGTGGACCGCGCGTCGTGGCTGTGTAAGCCCCCGGCCGCGCTGAGCGAGTTTGCAAAGGACAACGTGGCGGTGCACGGCATCACGGCCGACGACGTGGCGGACGCCCCGGACGTGCGCGACTGCATTGCACGCATGGTCGAGTTTGTCGGCGACCTGCCCCTCGTGGCGCACAACGCGCAGTTTGACGTATCCGCGCTGCGCGATGCCTGCCGCGCCTCCGGCGTGGAGACCCCGCAAATGTTATTTGCTTGCACCCTCGCGCAAGCGCGCGCGACCAAGTTGGACGTGGCCAACCACCGTCTACCCGCGCTCGCCGAGCACTTCGGCGTGGAGCTGGCCCACCACCACGACGCGTGCGAGGACGCCGCAGCGTGCGCGGGTGTGATGGTGGGCCTGGCCCGCGCCGCAGGCCACACCGGCAGCGTGATGAGCTTTGTGCACGACTCAGGTTTTACCCTCGGCTCCATCGACGAGACGCGGGTGACGCCCGTGCTGCGGGACCGCTCCGGCGCCGGCCGAGCCATGCAGGCGGAGAAGGCCGCGCACGGCGGCGTCGCCGCGGCGGTTGCAGCGACCGCAGCGCCGCAAGGATCCAACCAGGCGGGGCCGGCGAAGCGCTCGTCGGCAAGCACAAGCTCCGGCTCGAAGCCTGCGCCGTGGCAATCCGTGGCCACGCCCGACACCGTGCCGGAGCCAAACACTGAGGCAGACCCAAACGCGCCGCTCTACGGGGAGCACGTCACGCTGACCGGCGAATTCGAGCCGCATGACAAGGGCGAGCTGTGGGCCAAGATCGCGGAGCAGGGCGCGCAGGTGGGCAAGAACGTGACCAAGAAGACCACGGTGCTGGTGGTCGGCGAGTGGGCCACGATGACCTCGAAGGAGAAGCGGGCGCGCGAGCTGAACGACAAGGGCCAGGACATCCAGATCTGGCCCGCCGACAAGCTGCTCGAGGTGCTGGGGCTGAGCGAGTAGCGGCCGCGGCGGGTTTTCCTCGCCGCAAGGAACCGCGCGGGGGCCGGGCGCGTCTAAGTAGGCATGCACCTGACAGCCACTGCTCCCGCTCGCCTCGACGGGGTGACGTTGCGCCTCGCGCGTCTCGACAGCGCCGGATCCCGCGCCTGCATCCAGGCCGGGTTCGCGGCCTCCACCGCCTACATCAGTCTGTCCCCGGGGCTAGTGTGCATGTTCGACTCGCCCTCCGGCACCGGCCTGACGCACCAGGACATCGGCGCTGCGGGGTGCAGCGCACACCAGCTGTGGAACGCGGCGGCGGCGCAGTTGACCGAGAAGGCGCAGCGCCCGCACGGCGCGGAATTCCTTGTCCGCTGTCCCTCCGTGGCCCTCGGCGGCACCGACCTTCCCCGCGGCTTCGAGGTGGACGGCCACGGGGTCCCGGCAGCGTGGTGGCTCGCCCACCCGCAGCCGTTTTCGTTGCTGCACCGGCACTTCGAGGCGGTGCTGCGGCCCGGCACCGGGCTGGTGTACGCCAGCCGCGACGGGTGCGAGTTGTTCGTCTTCGACACCGATGCATCGGAGCTCTCCGCGCGCCTGCCGGGTGCGGATGTGTGGACGTACTCCGTGGGCTTTCCCCTGCTGCGAGGCGCGGATTCGCATTAGGGTGTGAGGGGTGAAACGCGCGATTACCTCCACGTACCGCCTCCAGCTCCGCGGGCCCCACGCCGACCCTGACGGCCGCGAGTTCGGCTTCGCGCAGGCGGCCGACATCGTGCCGTATTTGGCCAGCCTGGGGGTGTCGCATCTGTACCTCTCCCCCATCTTCGCCTCTGCACCGGAGTCGAACCACAACTACGACGTGATCGACCCCACGGTGGTCAACCCGGAGCTCGGCGGCATTGACGGCCTGCGTCTGCTCGCCCGCACTGCGCACGAGGCGGGCCTCGGCCTGGTGGTGGACATCGTGCCGAACCACCTCGGGGTCGAGGTCCCGCGCCGCAACCCTTGGTGGTGGGACGTGTTGAAGCACGGAAAAGACTCCGACTACGCCCACTTCTTCGACATCGACTGGGCCCAGGACAACGGCGCCGACGGCAAGCTGGGCCTGCCGGTGCTGGGCTCGCCCGACGACGCAGCGGCGATCGCGCTGTCGCGCATCGACGGCGAGGACGTGCTCACCTACTACGACCACGTCTTCCCGCTCGCGCCCGGGAGCTACGCCGGGCTGGACGACGATCCGGTGGCGGTCCACGACCGGCAGCACTACCGGCTTATGTACTGGCGCGACGGCATCATTTCCTACCGCCGCTTCTTCTCCATCAACGGCCTCGCCGGCGTGCGCCAGGAAGACGAAAGCGTCTTCGACGCCACCCACGCCACACTCCGCAAGCTCGTGCGCGAGGGGCTTATCGACGGCGTTCGCGTCGACCACCCAGACGGCCTGACCGACCCGTTCGGCTACCTCACCCGCTTGCGCGAACTCGTCGGGTACGACGCCTGGCTCATCGTGGAGAAGATCCTCGCCGCCGACGAGCCGTTGGACCCGCGGTTGAACATCGACGGCACCACCGGCTACGACGCGCTGCGCGAGTTCGACGGCGTATTTGTCAACCCAGACGCCGCGGGTCCACTCGGCGACACGGCGTACCGCTACAGCGGCGCTCGCTGGGACCAGCCGGCCGTCGAGGTGGCCGAGCGGGCGCTGAAGGCGCGCGTAGCGGAGGAAGAGCTCGCTGCGGAAGTACGCCGGCTGGCGCGCGCGGTGCGCCACGATAACCTCTCCCCCGCGGGCGCCGCGGTCACCGATGCCGATCTCGCCGAGGTGCTGGTGGCGCTTGTTGCCCGCATGCCGGTGTACCGCGCCGACTACCGCTCGCTGTCCCGCGTCACCTCGGCGGTGATCGCAGAGCTGGCCCAGAGCCCGCGCGCATGCAACCGCGCCGCGTTGGACCTCGTTGCCTCCGCGCTGGCAGCGCACGGCGAAGCCGCGCACCGCTTCGCGCAAGTCTGCGGCGCGGTGATGGCCAAAGGTGTGGAAGACACCCTGTTCTACCGCGCCTGCCGTCTGGTGGCTTTGCAGGAAGTCGGCGGCGCACCCGGCCGCTTCGGGGTAAGCACGTCAGAGTTCCACCTCCTGCAGGACGAGCGCGCGCAGCTCTGGCCCCGCGCGATGACCACACTGACTACCCACGACACCAAGCGCAGCGAGGACACCCGTGCCCGCATGCTGGAGATCGCAGAGCTGCCGGGAGAGTTCGACCAGCTGGTCGAGGAGGTTTTTGCGCTCACGCCGCCGCCTGACACCGCAACCGGGCTGTTTCTCCTACACAACCTCCTGGGTGCGTGGCCGCGCGACGGCCGGGTGACCGAGGATTTCACCCAGCGTTTGCAGGCCTATGCGGTCAAGGCCGTGCGCGAGGCCGACATGCTGTCTAGCTGGTACGACAGCGACCACGCCTACGAGGCCCAGATGACCGAATGGATCGCGCACCTGACCCACGGGCCCGCGACGCGGATGCTCGCCGATTTTGCCCTGAAGCTGCATTCGGGCGGCGTGGCGGTCTCGTTGGGGCGCAAACTCCTTCAGCTCGTCAGCCCCGGCATCCCAGACACCTACCAGGGCACGGAGTTTTTCGATTTCTCCTTGGTGGACCCGGACAACCGGCGATTCGTGGACTACGCGGCGCGAAGCGCTGCCGCCGGCTCGCCGGAGGACGTTGCCAAGCAACGAGTGGTGCGCGAGGCGTTGGCGCTGCGGCGCGAGCGTCCGCAACTGTTTCTCGGCGGCGGGTACGCCGGGGTGTTCGCCGAGGGCGACGCGAGCCAGCATGTCGTCGGCATGGCCCGCACGGGCGACGGCGAAGCCCAGGTGATCGCTTTGGCCACCCGCGAGCCCCTCGCGCTTGAGCGGGACGGCGGGTGGCGCGGCACTGCTGTCACGTTGCCCGACGGGATCTGGACCGACAGCTTCAGCGGGCGAACATATTCCGGCCGCGTGCCCATGGCAGAACTGTGTGCCGAGCTGCCCGTCGCGCTGCTGAGCAGGTAAGCTAGCCCGCCGTTATGAGCACTGAAAAACAGCGCGTCAAGGCGGCAACACCCCGGAACAAGGCGGTGGACGACACCATCGCCCGCCTCGGGTCAACGTATTTCGCCTGGGTGCGCGAACATGAGGACGCCGCGACGACCTTCCGCCACGCGCTGCACGAGCTCATGCGCGACGCCGGCGTGAACTTCGACCGCGTGGATGCACGCGTGAAGTCGTGGACCTCGTTGAAGGAAAAAGCGCGCAAGACCCGCGCAGACGGTGAGCTGATCTACCCGGACCCCTGGAACGACATCAAGGACATTGTCGGCGCGCGCATCACGGTTCTGCACTCGACCGAGATCCCCGCCGTGCAGCGGCTGCTGGCGGACCAGTTCGAGGTGTTGCGCAGCGTGGACAAGGCCGAGGAGACGCGCGTGGCGGGCGGCTTCGGCTACGGCTCGCACCACTTGGTCGTGCGCGTGGAACACCAGTCCGAGGGACTGGAAGACTACGTGGGGCAGGTCTTCGAGGTGCAAATCCGCACCGTGCTGCAGCACGCCTGGGCGGAGTTCGAGCACGACATTCGCTACAAGCGCGCCGCCGAGAAGCTGGACCCGCAAGTCGACCGCGCGTTTACCCTGGCGGCTGGCCTGATCGAGCTCGCGGACCAGCAATTCGACCAGATCGCCGCCGTGGCCGACCCGCAGGAGAAGGTCAACACCGACGTTGACGCGGAGATCTCCCCGGAGACACTGCCCGGCATCCTCACGGTGCTCTTAGGCAACCAGTTCCCCCTCTCACGCGCCGGGGACTACCGGTTCTGCACCGAGCTGTTGCGAGCCCACGGCATAGAGCATGTCTCTGAGGTCGCGGAACTGATTAACCCGGCAGACATTGAGGCGCTGTCGAACTCCCTGTCGTACCCGTTCGTGCCGGGGCAGGTGCGCGTGGTGGACGATCTTCTGCTCAACCGTTACGGCACCGAGCACATTGAACGCACGTGGGATGCCGGCAACCGCCCGCAGGTGCGCCGCAAGCGCCTGACTACCCGTCTAGCGTTGCTGCGCGGCGAGTAGCTACTTCCGCCGACCTAGCAAGCGGTCGGTCTCGCGGCGCTCTTTCTTGGTCGGTCGGCCCGTGCCGCGGTCGCGCACCGGCGGCGCGGCAAACAGCTCGCGCGGCGGGGGCGGCGGCGAGTGGTCGATGTAGCAGGACCGGGCTATCGGGGCTCCGACTCGCTTACTCACGGTGGCCGCCACTTCGAGGATGAGCTCGCGGTGGTCCTTCCACACGCGCACGGTCTCTCCCGGCACCACCTGTGCAGCAGGTTTGACGGCCTTGCCGTCAATTTTGACGTGCCCGGCGCGCACCGCCTCAGCGGCTTGGCTGCGGGTTTTGAAGATGCGGACGGCCCACAGCCAGACGTCGATGCGCACGGCCGACACAGTTGGCTGGGTCAAACTAGACCTCATCCTTGTGGTTCACAATGCGCTGGACCTTGTTCCAGTTGGAGAACCCGCCCGCAACGGCGACAATCAGGCCGAGTGCGAAGATGGTCCAGGAACCGAAGATCAACCCGAACGCGATGCCGCCGGCGACGCCGCCGCCGGCCCACATGACGGCGTTGCGGGAGTACTGGCGCACAGCGGCTTTCCGCTGAGCAATCGGGTCGTTGGGGCGCGGCTGCATGGTCATGGGGCTTAAGTGTAGCGCCTTATCCGCCCCGCTCGACCCAGCGGTGGCCTGCATCTTTCATCTCGGCGCCGCCGTGGGTGACCGCGGCGAGCAGCGTGGTGATTCGGTCGCGCTCCCCGGGGGCGTAGGCGAGGGTGTACTCGGCGGCGCGGCCGTAGGACACGTCCACGATGTCGACGCCGGCTGCGCGGAGCTCGGACTCGATGCGCCCGGCCTCCGCGTGCGGGAACTCGACGGTGCCTAACTCCCGGATTTCCCGGGTCACGGGTGTCACGCGCTTCAGCGTCTCGGTGACGGACTCGGTGTAGGCGCTGACCAGCCCGCCGGTTCCGAGCTTGATGCCGCCGAAGTAGCGGATGACCACAGCTACGACGTCGCGCAGTCCGGAGCCCTTGAGCACCTCGAGCATCGGCTTGCCGGCGGTGCCGGACGGCTCCCCGTCGTCAGAGGAGCGCTCGATCGGCTGAGCCCCCTCCTGGTGCACGATGAAGGCGGAGCAGTGGTGGCGCGCGTCGGGGTAGCGCTCCCTGGCTGCCTGGATGACGTCGCGCGCCTGCTGCTCGGTTTCGGCGCGCGCAACCCAGCCGATGAACCGGGAGCGTTTGACCTCGAACTCGGAGGTGGCAAGCTCCGCCGCAGGGCGGGTGTAGGACTGCTCCACTGCCCTAGCCCGCCACGATGAAGTCGTACTCCGGGGTGCCCGGCTCCAACCGGCGGCAGCCGATGGGGGAAGCGTCCATGCGTTCCAGCAACGGCCCGAGATCTTCCGCGTGCTCGAGCTCAATGCCGACGAGCGCCGCCCCTGTCTCGCGGTTGTTTTTCTTCAGGTATTCGAAGAGCACGATGTCTTCTTCCTCCCCGAGCACGTCGTTGAGGAAGTGGCGCAGCTGGCCGGCCTCTTGCGGGAAGTTGACCAGGAAGTAGTGGCGCAGGCCCCGGTGCACCAGTGAACGCTCCATGACCTCGGCGTAGCGCAGCACGTCGTTGTTGCCGCCGGAGATGATGCACACCACCGTCGAGCCCGGGGCCACATCCGCCAGCCCCAGGCCAGCCACGGACAGCGCGCCAGCGGGCTCGGCGATAATCCCCTCGTTCTGGTACAGCCCGAGCATTTCCGTGCACACCGCGCCCTCGTCCGCCGCGTACAGCGCGATCGAGTCCTCGTGCTGGTTGACGATGTGCCAGGGGATGTCGCCGATGCGCTTGACCGCCGCGCCGTCCACGAATGGGTCGATGGATTCCAAGGTCACCGGCTCCCCCGCCGCGCGTGCTGCGCCTAGCGACGCCGCACCTTTCGGCTCAACCCCCACTACCTTTGTCGCCGGGGACAGATCCGCCAGGTAGGACACCACGCCGGAGATGAGCCCGCCGCCGCCCACCGGGACGAGCACCGTATCCAGCTCGTTGCCCATGCTGGCCAGCTGGGCAACGATTTCCGCGGCGACGGTGCCCTGGCCGATCACCGTGTCGCGGGAATCGAACGGCTCGATCACCGTCGCGCCGCGTTCGGCGGCGTCCTCGCGAGCGGCCTGCGCCGCCTCGTCGAACGTATTGCCCGTCACCACCAGCTCAATGGCGTCACCGCCGTGCACACGGATGCGGTCGCGCTTCTGCTTCGGAGTGGGCTTGGGCACGAAGATCTTGCCCTGAATCCCCATGGCGCGGCAGGCGTACGCGACACCTTGGGCGTGATTGCCGGCGGAGGCCGCGACGACACCGGCTGCCCGCTCGTCCTCATTGAGCCGGGAGATGCCGTAGTAGGCGCCGCGGATCTTGTACGAGCGCACGTCCTGCAGGTCCTCGCGCTTCAGGTAGACCTCCACGCCGTACAGCTCAGACAAACGCGGGCAGTATTGCAGCGGGGTAGGCGAAATCACCGACGAGATTCGCCCTTGCGCGAACCGGATATCGGCTGCGTGGACGGCGTCGAAGGTGGCGTCGGACTGATCTGTAGTGCCTGTGCGCATGGTTAGGGAGTTTACGCCTGCCACCGTCGTTCACTTCCACGCCACCTGACCGAAACTTTCTGCCCACTTTCAGCCGGTACACATGAGCACGTATCGCTCCGTCCAGCGCAAATGAAAGGTCTGCCAATGTCAACGCCCTCCATTTCTCGCACCGGCCTCGCTGCGGCCTGCGCCACCGCACTCACGCTCGGCCTGACGCAACACACCGGGGCAGCCGTCGTCGGCGAGCCTGTAAAACAGATCGCTGACGGCGCTACGGCCGATATCTCGGTGCTCGGTTCGTACGGCGCTGGCGCGTTCGACAAATCTGCGGCGGAGATCGTCGCGTTCCACGCGGACTCCAGGCGCATCCTCACAGTCAATGCGCTCAGCGGAAAGATCGACGTCTTGGACGCCTCCGACCCAGCTACACCCACAAAGGTCGGCGAGGTCTCCGGCGGCGAGAACACCACCATCAATTCTGTCGCGGTGCGACGCGACGGCCTGGCGGTGGCCACCGTCGAGCCGGAGAATAAGACGGACAACGGCGAGCTGATCTTCTTCGATGCCAGCGCGGACGAGCTCGGTGCCGTCCTCGGCCGAGTTGCCGTGGGTGCGCTTCCCGACATGGTCACCATCACCCCGGACGGCGCATACGCCCTGGTGGCGAACGAGGGCGAGCCCGCCGAGGACTACTCCTACGATCCGGAGGGCAGCGTCGCCGTCATCAAGCTGCCTTCTGATGTTGCCGCTGCGCCCCAGGACGCCGTGCAAACCGCGGACTTCAACGCTTTCGAAGGCACTCTCGCGGAAAAGGGCGTGCACGTCTTCGGTCAGGTCGGCGACTCCAAGACCAAGGCGCAAAACCTTGAGCCGGAGTACATCGCCGTGTCCGGCGGGAAAGCCTACGTCACGCTCCAGGAAAACAACGCCATCGCGGTGGTTGACATCGCCACCGCAACCGTTGAGGACGTCTGGCCGCTTGGCTACACCGATCGCCGGGAGGTGCCGATGGACTACTCAGGCAAGGACGAAAAGATCGACATCCGCAAAGCGCCGGTGAAAGGCATCCTGCAGCCGGACTCCATCGCAGCGTACGAGGTCAACGGCACCACCTACCTAGTACTTGCCAATGAGGGCGACGCCCGCGATTGGGAGGCCTACTCGGAGGAAGTGCGCATCAGCAAGCTCGGCAGCAAGAAGCTTCCTCCGCTTTGCGACGGCTACGCCGGGATGAGCGCCGAGCAAATCCAGGAGTTCCAGAAGGACGAGAACGCGGGTCGGTTGAAGATCACGACCGCGTTCGGATTGAACGAGGACGGCACCTGCTACGAAGACCTGTACACCTTCGGCGGCCGCAGCTTCTCCATCTTCACCACGGACGGAAAGCGTGTGTTCGACTCGGGGGTTCAGTTCGAAGAGATTACCGCCGAGCTGCTGCCGGAGCATTTCAACGCCAGCCACACAGACAACGAGCTTGATTCCCGCTCCGACGACAAGGGCCCGGAGCCGGAGGGCGTGACCGTCGGCGAGATCAACGGCCGCACCCACGCGTTCATTGGGTTTGAACGTCTCGGCGGCGTAATGGTCTACGACATCACAGACCCGGAACACCCGACGTACCAGGCCTACATCAACAACCGCGACTTCTCCGTGAACATGGAAGAGCTGGCGGAAGACGGTGACGATGCGGTGCAGGAGGGCCTGCGCAAGGTCGGTGACCTCGGTGCGGAGGGGTTGGCGTTCGTGCCGGCAAAAGACTCCCCGAACGGCCACAACCTGCTGCTCGTTGGCAACGAGGTCTCGGGCACCACCACCGTGTTCCAGGTGGACTCCCTCATCGAGCAACCGGACGAGACCGCCCCCTCGCCGTCGACGAGCAGCCTCTCCAAGGGCGGTGTGATTGCAATTGCGCTCGCCGCGTTAGCCATCGTCGTCGGCGCACTTGGCGCGTTGGGCAATGTGATCGCGACCGTGATGACGAAGTAGAACGCAGACGGCGTTGATAATTCGCCGTTTGCGCTGCGCGGCTGCCACAGCACTGTTACGTTCATCAACGTGCCACGCATGACACAGCCCACGCAGCGAGATTGTTCAGCTGCGTACAAGGAGACACGGAAGATACCTAACCCACGGCCGCTGCCCTAGCAACGGCGCGTTCGAACACAGTGTGCTTCCGAGCCCCCTGCTCACCACATCTCTTCTGATCAAGGAAAGGCAACTATGAAGTCCCGCATCTTCGCCGCGTCTTTCGCGGCCGCAGCCATTACCGCCGGCTCCCTCGCGGGGGCCGCAGCCGCCGACTCCACGGCTGAGTCCACCACGGTTGAGACAACCACTGCCACGACCGAGGCGCCGAGCACCGGAAGCCAGGCTGGGTCGTCCACTCCTGAGAACACGACCGCCACTCCGACAACCTCCTCGACCCCCGAGCCAGAGGAGCCGGAATACACTCCTCCGAAGTGGATGCAGCCGTCCTCCTACGAGGAGGACGCTCTTGAAGCCATCGCGAAGATTTCCGTCTGGGTCACCGCTATTAGCACTGTCGTGGGCGCGCTGGTGGTGCTCATTGGTGCCGTCCCTGGTCTGCAGCAGGCCCTCAAACGGGCCACCAAGGCTTTCCTGTAAAGCCCGCCCCATAACGACGCCGCGCGGCGTCAGTCCGCACGCCGCGCGCCCGCTGTTAACCCAAGATGCCGGCCCCCAGCGTCGCTTTGAGGTCCCCCATCAAGCTCGCCGACCTCGCGACGCGGAGGTGGTCCCCTAAGACCATCAGCTGGCTATGTTCCCCGTTGACTAGGTTCAAGTACACATCCGAGTCGCCCGGGTTATTGACAAGCACCTGCTTGAGCTTGGCAATGGTGTCGACGGTGCACTGGTCCGTGCGCATGGTCAGCCGCAGCGGCAATCCAGCTCCGTTACCGGGGCCGAGTTCAGGCACCTTTACGTCGTCGCCGAAGAGGCTCATCCGATCGTCTCGGATGGACACGTGCGCTTTCACCAAAATGATGTTGTCTTCAACAATTTGCGGCGCAACGAGCGCGTACACCTTGTTGAACAGGAGCACATCCACCTGAGCCCCATGGTGGTCCTCGATAGTCACGATGGCCCACGGCGAGCCGTCTTTCTTAGAGAATCGGCGGTCCACCGACGAAATCAAGCCACCGATAGTCACCTCGGCGCCGTTGCGCAATTCCCCGGAGAGGATGGTGGTCAGCTGGGTGTCGGTCTGCGCGTCAATCGCCTCTTCGAAGCCGTCGAGCGGGTGGCCCGAGACGTACAAGCCGAGCATTTCGCGCTCCAGCGCGAGTTTGTGCTTCCGGTCCCATTCGTCGTCCGGCACCTCTATCGCAAAGGCCGCGTTTTCTGCCCCGCCGTCGCCGCCCAAGCCTGCGAAGAGGTCGAACTGGCCCTTGTCTGCGGCTTTCTTGGTGGACAACACCGAGTCCACTGCGTCCTCTTGGATGAGCATGAGGCCCTTGCGGGGGTGCTCGAGGGAATCGAATGCTCCTGCCTTGATCAGCGATTCCGTGATGCGCTTATTGCAAGCCAGCAGCTCGATCTTGTCCAGGTAGTCGGAAAAACTGGTGAAGTTCCCCTTTTCTTTCCTGGTTTTCTTGATGGACTCCACCACCTCGGCGCCGACGTTGCGCACGGCGGCGAGGCCGTAACGGATGTCGTCGCCGACAGCGATGAAGTTCTCTTCGGACTGGTTGATGTCCGGCTGCAGCACGCTGATACCTAAATGGCGGCAATCGGACAGGTAGATGGCCGACTTGTCCTTCTTGTCGCCCACAGAGGTCAGCAGCGCGGCCATGTACTCGGCGGTGTAGTTCGCCTTCATGTAGGCGGTCCAGTAGGACACGAGCGCGTATCCCGCGGCGTGGGACTTGTTGAACGCGTAGGACGCGAACGGCTCGATCGTGCCCCAAAGTGCGTCCACCGCCTCCTTGGAGTAGCCGTTTGCGAACATGCCCGCGGAGAACGTTTCGTACTCCTTGGCCAAGACTTCGGGCTTCTTCTTACCCATGGCCTTGCGGAAGCCGTCCGCTTGGCCGGCCGTATAGTTGGCCACCTTTTGCGAGATGTTCATGATCTGCTCTTGGTAGACGATCAAGCCGTACGTCTCGTCCAGGATGTCCTTGAGCGGCTCTTCCAGCTCCGGGTGGATCGGTGTAATCGGCTTGCGCCCGTTCTTGCGGTCCGCGTAGTCCCAGTGGGCGTTGACACCCATCGGGCCGGGGCGGTACAGGGCCAGAGACGCCACGATGTCGTTGAAGCCCGTCGGCTTCATGCGCTTGAGCAGTTCCTGCATGCCACCAGAGTCGAGCTGGAACACGCCCAGGGTGTCGCCGTGCGACAGAAGCTCATACACGGCTTGGTTGTCGGTGTCGAGCGCCTCGAGGTCGATGGTCTCGCCGCGGTTTTTCTGCACGTTTTCCAACGCGTCGCCGAGCACGGTGAGGTTGCGAAGGCCCAGGAAGTCCATCTTCAACAGACCGATGGCCTCGCACGCCGGGTAATCCCAGCCGGTGATGATCGCGCCGTCGGCTGGGCGCTTCCACATCGGGATGTGCTCCATCAGCGGCACCGACGCCATGATCACGGCACATGCGTGCACGCCTGCTTGCCTGACCACGCCTTCCAGCCCGCGCGCCGTCTCGTAGATCTTCGCCACGTCGGGGTCGGTCTCAATGAGCGAGCGCACCTCCGCGGCCTCCGCGTACCGGTCGTGGTCAGGGTCGGTGATGCCCGACAGCGGAATGTCCTTGGCCATGATCGCCGGGGGCAGCGCGCCGTTAATGCGGTCCGCCATCTGGAAACCGGGCTGACCGAAGTTCACCTTCGCCGAGTCCTTGATGGCCTGTTTCGTCTTCACCGTGCCAAACGTGATCACCTGGGCGATCTTGTCCTCGCCCCAACGCTCAGCGGCGTAGGTGATCATCTCGCCGCGGCGGCGGTCGTCAAAGTCGATATCGATATCCGGCGCGGACGGGCGCTCGGGGTTGAGGAATCGCTCGAACAGCAGCCCGTGCTCCATCGGGTCGATGTTGGTGATGGTCAGCGCGTACGCGACCAGAGAGCCGGCGGCCGAGCCACGGCCGGGCCCCACACGAATGCCGACCTCGCGGGCGTGCTTGATCAGCTCGGCGACGATGAGGAAGTAGGACGGGTAGCCCTTCATGTCGATGACGTCGATTTCGTAACTTGCGCGGTTGAGGTACTCCTCGGGCACCTCTCCCCCGTCGAAGCGGTCCTTCAGCCCGCGCAGCACTTCCTCCCGCAACCACGTTGTCGGGGTGTGGCCCTCCGGCACGTCGGCGATGGGCATCCGGTCGTGCGGGTGCTCCTCCCACAGCTCGCCGTAATCGCCCACGCGCTCCGCGATCCACAGCGTGTTGTCGCAGCCGTCAGGCACGGTGGAATCCCACAATTCGCGCATCTGCTCGGCGGACTTGATGTAGTAACCCGTGCCGTCGAACTTAAACCTGTCCGGATCCAGCAGCGTCTTACCGGTCTGCACACACAGCATCGCCTCGTGCGCCGGGGCCTGGGACTCCAAGACGTAGTGACAGTCGTTAGTAACCAGCGGAGGCAGGTCCAGCGCTTCGCCGATGCGAAGCAGGTCCTCGCGCACACGCCGCTCGATGTGCAGCCCGTGATCCATCAACTCGAGGAAGTAATTGTCTTTGCCGTAAATGTCCTGCCACATCGCCGCGGCCTCCAACGCCGCGTCGTACTGACCCAGACGCAGGCGCGTCTGCACGTCACCCGAGGGGCAGCCCGTGGTGGCGATGATCCCGTCGGCGTGCTCAGCGATCAGCTCCGCGTCCATACGCGGCCACTTGCCGAGCTGGCCCTCGTACGAGGCCAGGGAGGACAGCTTGAACAGGTTGCGCAGACCGGTGGCATTTTCCGCCAGCATGGTCTGGTGCAGATACGCGCCCGAGGCGGAGACGTCGTCCGGCTTCTGGTCCGGCGTGCCCCACAGCACGCGTTTCTTGTTGAACCGGGATTCCGGCGCCATGTACGCCTCGATCCCGATGATCGGCTTCACGCCCGCGTCAACCATGCGGCGATAAAACGCGTTGGAGCCGAACATGTTGCCGTGGTCGGTCATGCCAACCGCGGGCATGCCCTGGCGGGAGACTTCCTCGGCCAGAAGATCCACCTTGGCCATGCCGTCCAACATGGAAAATTCTGTGTGGTTATGCAGGTGCACAAAGGAGGATTTTTTGGCCATGCGGGTCATCTTAGACGGCACGCCGACACCGGCGAATCCCCTCGAAACCCTGTTCGGTTATTCGTAGCGGAGCGCGTCGATAGGCTGCATCTTCGCCGCCTTCGACGCGGGGTACGCGCCGAAGAACACGCCGGTAGCCAGCGAGAACAGCAGTGAGAAGAGCACCGCGCTCAGCGGCGGCCACGTCATCTCCAGCACCGCGGAGCTTGCGATCAAGCCGACTGCGCCGCCGAGGATCACCCCGATAATGCCGCCGATGAGACACACCAGCATCGCCTCCACGATGAACTGGACACGGATGTCGCTCTGCGTGGCGCCGAGGGCCTTGCGCACGCCGATTTCGCGGGTGCGCTCGGTGACCGTGATGAGCATGATGTTCATCACCCCGATGCCGCCGACGAGAAGCGAGATACCGCCGATCGCGGACAGCACCGTCGACAGAGTACGGAAGATGGTGGTCAGCCCCTCGAGGCTCGCGGAGATGTCGAACACCTCGGCCTCGTAGTCCTCATTGCCGGCGTACTTCCGGTCTAGATAGGACTGCAGGTCGCTGCGGAACACTTCCGGGTCTTCGTTCGCCGCGGAGCGAACGCTAAACGACGGCACCCAATCGACTTCCATCCCGACCCGCTCAGCCGACGTGATGGGGATGTAGATTTGCGCGAACGCGGATTGGCCGAACGCTGGGCTGTCACCGGTTTCCTCCAGCACGCCGACGATGGTGAACACGCTGGTGTTGTTGTTCACCTCGACATCGAAGCGGGAGCCAAGGGCCGAGGTCGCATCGCCGCCGAACAGCGCCTCCACGAGCTCGGGCGACACCACCGCCACGGGCCGCTGGCTATCGATCATGTCCTGCGAGATGCCGCGGCCGTACTGGACGTTCAGGCTGCGGATATCGAGGGACGCAGCGAGTACCGGATTGACGCTGACGCTCGCTGTGGTGTCATCGAGGGCTGCCTCACCGTCACTGGAGGTTTCGATATCCACACCCTGCACGCGGCCGTGGAAAGCAGCGGCGAGTTCGTTTAACTCGTCGATGGTCATGCCGTCGCGCTCGTCCGACGGCGGGGCCAAGCTAAAACCGGCGAACGGGTCATCGGAGCCTTCCCCTTCCTCCGCGCGCTCGTGGATCATGACCGGGTAGGTCGTCGTACCCGCGTCCTCAAGCCCACCCATCACGTCGTTTTCCAGCGCCCGGCCGAGCGTCATGATGATGATCACGGCCATGATGCCGATGATGATGCCCAGAAGGGTGAGCAGCGAACGCAGCTTGTTCGTGTTCAGGCTGGATACGGCCAACCGCACGGATTCGCGGATGTTCATCTACTTCGCGCCTTCCGGTTCGCGCACGGCCGCGATACGCCCGTCCATCATTTCCACCACTCGCCCGGTCTCCTCCGCCAGCTCGGGATTGTGGGTGATGAAGACGATGGCCTTGCCGAGGTCCTGGTTGAGCTCGTGGAACAGGTCCATCACCATGCGGCCGGTTTTAGAATCCAGGGCGCCGGTGGGCTCGTCTGCCAGCAGCAGGTCAGGGTCGTTAGCGAGGCTGCGCGCAATCGCAACGCGCTGCTTCTGCCCGCCTGAAAGCTCATTCGGGTTGTGGTGGAGGCGGTCGCCCATGCCCATGCGGTTGAGCAGCTCAGCTGCGCGCTCCTCGCGTTCCTTTCGCTCCACGCCGGCGTACATCATCGGCATCGCCACGTTCTGCAGCGCATCGATCCGGCCGATCAGGTTGAAGTTTTGGAAAATGAAGCCGATGTTCTGGCTGCGGTAGGCCGCGAGTTCCTTGTCTTCCTTCGCGTAGACCGGCTCGCCGTTGAAGGCGTAGGCCCCGTTTGTCGGGCGGTCCAGCATGCCAATCAAGTTCATCAACGTGGACTTGCCGCAGCCGGATGGCCCGACAATGGAGACGAACTCGCCTTGATCCGCAAAGAAGTCGATACCGTGCAGCACGGTGAGCTCGCTCGGCTCGCCCTCGTTGTACGTCTTGACCACGTTGCGCATGTCGATGAGCAGGCCGGAATCGGCCATGTCACTGTGCTTGGCTGAGGAGGTGGGCGCAGTCATTTACTGCTCCTCGGCGGCCCGGCGGGTGCTAGTGACCGTCACCGTGGCCGTGGTGCGTTCCTTCTTTTCGCGGGCCTCGCGCACCTTCTCCCCATCGAAGTTCGGGTCGTTGATCTCGACCTTCTCACCGGTGCGGTCCATGTACTCGTCCGGCCAGTTGATCACGATATCGCCCGGCTTGAGGTCGCCGCCCGTCACTGCGATGTCAACGTCGTTGGACGCGCCCGTTTGCACCGCGCGCTCCTCCACCGTGCCGGTGGTCGCGTCGTCGTCCTCAGTGGCCAGCACCAGCACTTTCTGGTCCTTGTCCTCGCCGTAGACCGCATCCCGCGGGACATTCAGGGCATCTTTGGCCTCGGCGGTGATGATCTCGGCGCGCGCACTGCCGCCGAGGAGCAGGCCTTCTTTGTCGCCGGTGATCTCAATTTCAACGGGGAACGTGACCTCGCTGGACTTGGCCGCCTGGCCACCCATCTCTATGGCCGGATTCTGGTTCCCTCCGGAGACCGAATCGGCCGCCGGGGCGATCCGCGAGACCCGGCCGTTGAACTTCTTCTTTCCAGTGGCGGTGGAGGTGAACTCCACGCGGTCGCCCTCCGCAATGTTGGGAATGTCCGCCTCGCGCACATCGGTGCGGATCACCAGGCGGGAATCATCCGCGATCGTCATGAGTTTGCCTTGCGGAATGTCGCCTTCTCGCACGTCCACGCTCGTGACCAGGCCCGCCAGCGGCGCGTACACCGTGGATTCGCGCACCTGGTACTCCAGGGTGCCGTCGCCGTCACCGAGCTGAGCCGCCTCCGCCTGGCGCCACGCCGAATCCAGCTCCGCTCGCAGTTGGTCGCGCTCCTGAGCGGCCTGTGCCTGCGCAGCAGCGAGGTTGGCTTTCGCCTCTTCCAACGCCGCGTACGCTTCGTCGGTGCTCACTGCCACGCCCGCCCCGGAGCCCGCAGCAGCGCCGCCATTCTCGGCCGTGAGCTGCGCCAGCTGGTCCGCAGTTAACCCGCCGGTGTTACCTTGACTTACGCCTTGGTTCGGCGCGGCGGGAGCAGCCTGCGCACCCACCACCTCGGGCGGCGCCACCACACCGGGCGCCGGCATCGGCGCCGGCACCGGCGCAGCGGTCCGCACACCCGGCAAGTGCGAGGAGATGCCGCCGGCAGCGCGCTCGATGGCGTCCACGCCACGATTGACCAAACGAGCTCCGCCGTTTGCGGCGACGGCGGCGTTATAGGCCGCCTGCGCCTGGTTCAGCTGCGCCTGAGCAGCCCGGATCGTGGGGTTTGTGCCGTTATCCAACCCCGCCTGGTAGGCGTTGAGTTGGGATTGCAGCTGGTCCACCGCCGCCTGCGCATCGGCCTGCGCGTTCGCCTGCTGCTTCTGCTGGACCTCCAGCTGGCGCTCGAGCTGCTCGGAGTTGAGGGATGCCAAAAACTGCTCCGGCTGGACGCGGTCGCCCGCCTTCACTGCCACCTTTTCCACCTCGGACTGCACCGGGGTCGTGATGTTCACGGAGCGAACCGGTTCAATCGTCCCGTTGACCACAACGCTATCTGAGACTCCCTCATTGGAGGCCACCGTGTAGTCGCCCGGCTTCAGGCCGTCCCCATCGGCGTCGTTGTCACCGCCGCCGAAGCCGCAGGCGCCGAGAAGGAGCGTCGAAGTGGTCACTAGCGCAAGCCCCGCGCGAGTAAAACGCCTGCGTGCGGTCGAGCTGTCGGTGTGGGAAGTCAAGAGATCTCCTCGCGTAAGGGGCCTGCATGCAACGTTGCAAAACTATACACGTCCACCCGTCGCTGACCGGGTGAGTGTGAAGGCACCCCACACCGCATCAGCCGGCAGCATTTCCACTGCAAGCACGCGGTAATCGTCCGTGATCCGACGGAGCTCTTCTCGCGTGGCGTACACCACGGCGCTGGTGAGGGGTTGCGTGGTGGCGGCCCGGAGGACGTCGATACGCGAGCTGCCTGGCGACGGCTCCGGGACGACGATCGGAGCCTCGCCGGCAACAACGAGTGCGCTCACGCGCGGGGCCGGCTGGAGCGCCGCCACCGCTGCAGGCGCGTCGAGGGGGAGGGCGAACGTGACCAGCGAAAACGAGGCGTCCTCGTGGTCGAGGGTTCCCTCCGCCCGTTGCACGTACGCCTGGGTGGATTCGCCCGGCAGCGGGCCGAGCTCATCTCCCTGCGGCACTGGCGGCTCCGGGGGCACGGCGACACCCACCGCCCAAAAACCAGCGACCACAAGCGCCGCCGCAGCAACGATCGCCGCCCGCATTTAGCCCTGCCGAACCTTCTCCAGCGCAGCGCGCAAATCGTCGGGGTAGTCCGACACGACCTCCATGTACTCGCCGGTGCGCGGGTGGGTGAAGCCCAATTTGGTGGCGTGCAGCCACTGCCGCTTCAAGCCGAGTTCCCGGGCCAGATTGGGGTCGGAACCGTACATCGGATCGCCCACGCACGGGTGCCCCACGGAGGACATGTGGACACGGATCTGGTGGGTGCGGCCGGTTTCCAAGTGAATATCCAACAGGCTTGCGCGCCGAAACGCCTCGATGACGCTGTAGTGCGTCACGCTGGGCCGGCCACCGTGCGCGACGGCGAACTTCCAACCCGCCGAGGGGTGGCGAGCAATGGGCGCATCGATCGTGCCCTCAATTGGGTCGGGCAACCCCTGGACCAGCGCGTGGTAGGTCTTATCCACCGTCCGCTCTTTGAAGGCGCGTTTAAGGGCGGAGTACGCGGGCACGCTGGCGGCCACGACCATCACGCCGGAGGTTCCCACGTCGAGGCGCTGCACGATGCCTTGGCGCTCCGGCGGCCCGGCATCCGGCAGGGTAAAGCCCATCGCTTGCAGGCCGCCCACGACATCGGGGCCTTCCCATCCGAGCGTGGGGTGCGCAGCCACGCCCACCGGCTTGTCCACCGCGATGACATCGGCGTCGTGGTAGAGAATCTCCAGACCCTCCACGAGTTCCGTCACCGGCTGAGGGGTGCGCTTCGGCTCCGGCAGGGTGACTTCCAGCATCGCGCCCGACGCGACACGGTCGGATTTCTGCGTTGCCGCGCCATCGACGAGCACATCGCCCTCCGCGGCCATTTCCGCTGCGACGGCCCGGGAGACGCCGAACAGTTTGGCAATAGCCGCGTCAACCCGCATGCCTTCGAGCCCTTCGGGCACGGGCAGAGCCCGAAACTCACCGCTCATCGCCGGCTCCCCTCAATTCGGTTGCGAGCGTGGCCAGAATGAACACGCCCACACCGACGGTGATGGCGGCGTCGGCGAGGTTAAATACCGCGAAGTCGCCCACAGAGATGTAGTCCACCACGTGGCCGAACCAGAAGCCGGGGTCCCGGAACAGTCGGTCGCACAGGTTGCCCAGCGCTCCCCCAGCCACCAACGCCAGACCGAGCACTTCCCACCGATTGCCCATCCGAGGCGCGAACCACAGCGCGCCGACGACAAAGGCGAGTTGGATCGCTGTGAACACCCAGGTGAAGTCTTCCCCCATGGAGAACGCCGCGCCGGGATTGAATAGCAGGTAGAAGCGGAACCAGTCCCCGATCACTGGCTGCGCCACGCCGGGCTCCAGCCATCCCAGCATGAGCTGCTTAATCAGCTGGTCCACTGCCGCGACAGCGAGTATGACGGCCACCACGAGGCCGAGGTGGCGCGGTGCTGTACGTGCGGGTCTTGCCGGAGTAATTGCGTGATCCATCGCCGTATCACTTTAGCCGGTGGCACCCGGGCCAGGTAGCTTCGGAGGAATGTTCCGCAGCCTCCGCATAATCACCGCCGCCGCCGGCCTTGCTCTCACCCTGACCGCATGTTCCCCCTCCGACGACGACCCAGTGGCCGGGGTACCGGCATTTCCTATCGACGCCCCTTCGGTCACCCTCCTCAACCCCGGTGACAACCCCCAGGAGGTGCGCTACTTCCCCGACGGCGAATGGGACACCACCGTCGCCCTTTCCTCCGGCGTGGACCAGCACGTCGCCCAGCCCGGCGATAGTACTGCGCCAGAGGCACCCGCGGGCGGCGACGTGGACACAACCACCCTGCCACTGGCCGCCGAAAGCACCGAGGCCCCGGCACCGGAGGACGGTGAGGAGGATGCCGACACGCGCATCGACTTCACCGTCGGCTCCGGCAAGCACTCCAATTTGGACGTGGGACAAGACGTTGCGGCCGCCGAGGGGTTCCACATGAGCTGGCGCGCCGACGACTCAGGGAGCATTTCCAGCCTGAAGCTGCTCGCTCCTGACGGCGCACCGGAACGCGGCCTGCAGCAGGTGGAAACCGCGCTACTCGCCCTTGTCAACAACGCAGTCATTTTCCCGGATGAGCCGATCGGGCCCGGCGCGAGCTGGTCGGTCCAGCGACGCGTCGCCGGTGATGCAGCAACGTCGCGCATCACCACCTACACCCTGGTCTCCCGCGATGGGGACAGGTTGACGCTTGATGTGGCAGTTGAAGAGCGTCCTCAGCGCGACAGCGTGGCCGTCGACGGGCAGGACGTGGAAGTTGAATCAGCCAGCACCACCTCGCAAGGGCAGCTGGTGGTGGACCTGTCCCGTCCGCTGCCGGTGTCCGGCCAGTCCGCCTGGACCACCCGCCTCATCTACGGCGGGGACGAAAAAGCGCGGGTGGTCCAGGACATCACCCGCGCGGTGCAGTACGGCGTCGAGTAGCTAGAGGCTCGGCGCTGCCGGCGCCTCAGTAGGAGCCTCAACCGGGGCTTCCGGCGCGGCGGGTGCCTCTGCAGGCGCCTCAGGAGCCGCGGGGGCGTTGGTCTTGCACATGTCCGGCACCTGCTCCGGAGCAAGCGTGTTGCTAACCAGGAAGCAGGCCCAGCTCTGGGAGATCTTCCAGTTGCCGTCCTCGTGGACAAACTCCACGTCTTCCGCCAGCTGGGATTCGGCGTCTGGGCGGGTGAAGTTCACGGTGGCCAGCACGGAGTTGGCGGTGTAGCCCGGCAGCACCGGGTTGACCACCTGGAAGTTCGCGCCGGATTGCTGCTGCGACTGCGTCATCAGATCAAACAGCTCCGGGGAGGTCTCGCCGCCCTGCACCGTGTTCGCGCGCTCCGAGATAGGCAAGTTCGGGTCCGCCGCGCGCTGGAGCACGGCGTTGAGCTCCTCCGCCGTGGGCATCTCCGCTGCCGGCGCGGCCTCGGAGGTCACCGCCTGGGTTTCAGTCGTAGTCTCAGGCGTGTCCGAATCCTCGGAGCAAGCCGCCAGGCCCAGTGCAAGTCCAGCGGCGGCCGCGGCTGCGACAAGTTTCGGTGCTTTCACGTAGATCTCCTTGCGTAGCGTAAATCTCCGGCTTCACGTTACTGCACACCCGCTCGCTTCTGGCACTCTGTCTGCATGAGCGTGGTAGTTATCTCATCCGGCGGCACGATCGCCTCGACCAAAGATGCTCGCGGAGCACTCGTCCCGACACTGTCCGCAGATGAGCTCGTCGCGTCCTGCGGCACCACCCGTCACGTGCGCGCGATTGACATTGCCAGCCTGGATTCTTCGTCCATGGGCCTGCGTGAAGTGGACCTGCTGCGCGCTGTTGTGCGGGATTTGCTTCGCGACGGTGACGTCTCCGGAGTCGTGGTCACCCACGGCACCGACTCCATGGCTGAGACGGCGCTTGCACTGGACCTCGTCCACTCGGACCGCCGCCCAGTGGTGCTCACCGGCGCAATGCGGCCGGCAGATCATCCCAACCCGGACGGCCCAGCCAACCTGCGCGGCGCCATCGAGGCCGCCGCCACCACGCACAGCCGCGGCGTCATCGTGCATTTCGCGGGCGCGACTCTCCCGGCGCGCGGGCTGCTGAAAACACAGACCACCGCCGAGGATGCGTTCACCCTCACGGGCCCGCGCGTGCTGCCCCGCCCCATGGCGGTTCCTCCCGCCCCACTCGAGGGTGTACGCATCCCGATCATCCGGGCGTGGGCCGGCGCCGACGACGCGCTCATCAATGCACTACCGCCTATCGACGGGCTCGTGCTGGAAGCCCTCGGTTCCGGCAACGTGTCAGCCGAGATGGGCGAAGCCGTCGCAAAGCTACTACGTCGCGGGGTGCCGGTAGTGGTCGCGACCTCAGTGCCGTACGGCGAGGTCTCGTTCGCGTACGGGGGCGCGGGGGGCGGCTCGACGCTTGGGAGCCTCGGCGCGCTTCCGGCGGGCTACCTCAGCGCAGGCCAGGCGCGGATCGCTCTGGCGACCGCGCTGGCGACAGGGGTAAACCCCCGCTCACTGCTGTGAGAACCAGTCGTCCCAGTCCAGGGAGTCAAGCGGGTCCGCCGGCTGCAATGCTGGGTCATCCGCTCGCAAGCTTTGAATCCTGCCTGGCCCAGTCGCGCGGGTTTCAAACCGCACCGTTACCCAGCCTTTACCCGCCCCCTGCACCCAGCCGTGCCCATAGTCCGGGTGAAAGACGTCTTGCGTGGCGCGCCAGATCCCCTGCGTCGGTGCCGCTTCCTCCTGCACCTCGGTGTCGAAGCGGGTTTCGTGGTCGCTGACGCCGGTTTCGTAATCCGCGGTCACGGGCGCCGGCTTCACAATCGCCTGGTCCAGCTCTGGGAACAGCACGTCCTGCAGCGTGTCCTCGAGGCCGGAGTAGGACACCCCCACGAGGCGGATCGGCCCCACCTCATCCGGGTAACGCACGATGCGAAACGCGGTGGCGAGCAGCGTCTCCGCGTCGTCGGTTGCGTACGGCAAGGTCGCCGAGCGGGACTCAATGCGGAAATCCGCCATCCGCAGCTTCACCGTCACCGTGCGCGCGCCGCGGCCGTCCTTGCGCAGCCGTCGGTGGGATTCTGCAGCCGCGCGCTCCAGAGCAGCGTCCACTTCCGCGGCGGTGCTCAGGTCTTGCGGGTAGGTGTGCTCCGAGGAGATCTGTTTGGACACGGCACGCGGTGCAACTGGGCGCTCGTCTACCCCGCGCGCCAGCCACCACAGCTGCTTGCCTACCGCCCCGCCGATGGCGATGTCTAGCTCCTTTTCGCTCAAGCGGGCCAGATCGCCGATCGTTTCAATCCCCGCGGCGAGCAACTTGGTCTCAGTCACGGGGCCGACTCCCCACAGCGCGTTGACCGGCATCGGGTGCAAAATCTCCAGCTGCCTGTCGTGCGGGATGACAAACACACCGTCCGGTTTCGCGCGCCCCGAGCCGATCTTCGCGTACTGCTTACCGGGTCCCGCCCCGATAGAGCTGGGCAACCCCGTTTCCTCCTTAATCGCCGCCCGCAGCCCGTTCGACCACTCCTCAACCTCCTCGGGGCTCGCCCCGACAAGGTCTGCTGGCTCCATGAACGCCTCGTCGATGGAAAGCTGCTCCACCACGTCGACGTGTCTGCCAATCACCTCAAACACCCGGCGCGACGCCGCGGCGTAGACGGGCCGTCGCGGTGAGACGAGCACTGCCTTGCTGCCGACGAGGCGCGCTGCACGGTGCGTCGGCATCGCCGAGCGGGCGCCGTATTTACGCGCCTCGTAGCTCGCCCCGGCGACAACACCGCGCCCGGATACGCCGGCGACCAGCACGGGGCGGCCCTGCAGCGTGGGCCGGGTCAGCTGCTCGCAGGACGCGTAGAACGCATCCATGTCGATGTGCAGCACCCAGCGATTCATGCCCACCACTGTGCACCACCCTGAACGCCGAACACCAATCCCGTCACTCGTCGAACGACGATCCGGTGACGAAGTCCATCCGCCTGGGTAACCCCCGGTCGCGTGAGACGAACCGCGCCCCGTCGTTAAACGTGAAAATCAGGTCGGGCCCCGCAATCTCGATGGTGATCACGCCGTGGCTTACCTGCGAGTGGCAGCTCGAGCACAGTGGGATGAGGTTATCCATATCGGTCCTCCCGCCGAATTCCCATTCCCTGAGGTGGTGTATCTCGATGAACCGGCGGTGGGAGCACCCGGGCATCGCGCACTGATAGCCCCATACCGCGAGCAGAGCCTGCACTTGGCCGTCCGTCGCGAACCGCTGGGAGCGCCCGACGTTGATAGTGAGTCCATTTTTGTCCAGCAGGTGTAGGCGCACCATCGCGTTGGCCAGGTAGCTTCGCACATCTTCGGACCGGGCTGCGCGGTTTTCGGGCATCCAGCAACCCCCTTCCTGGTTCACCATCAGGTTCACTTGCACGCCGGGGCTGCGCAGCGGGCTGGCCGGGTTCGATCTGACCATGTCGATCATGGCCATTAGTGCGCCGTAGACGTCCTGTTTCTCCGGCGGACCGAAGCGAGACACAGTGTTGGCGATGCTCTCGGCGCTGATTTTGGTGCGTCTGCGCGGCTGACGGTCCTGCTCGGCTGGGACGGCGTCGTCGGCGTCAGCTGCGTCGTCGATAAGCATCTGCGCCTTTTCGGGATCATGCAGGTGAGCTGGGTCGAGATCTTCGAGGCCGAAACAGGCCAGCTGCGCGATCTTGAGCGCCGACAGTAACTTTTGGCCAGCCACCGCAGGCAGCCGGGACTCGAAGGCGATCATGCCGTCGTCGCACTCGCGCGCGCGGGCGTACGGCTCCGTCGGCTCGTGGTCCTTCGGCCCCGCCCCCGCGAGTACCAACTTCAGGTCGGAGAAAGCCAGAGAGAGCGCCAGCTGTACGAGCTCTTCCTCGCTCTCTTCCTCGAGGAACCGCAGGAGAAAACGGACGGTCGAATATGGCATCACCCCGGATTCAAACGCGTGGAACAGCCGCCGGTACTTCCGCAATCCCCGTGCCACGCGTACATACTCAAACGCCGTTGCTTCTGGGAGGTTGAGTTCGCGACGGAGCCAAGTCGCCGTCGTTTTTTCCCCGTACGTTTCCGCGAGCTGCTGCTCGTCGAATTGCCCCACCGCGTCGAGCATCCACGCCCTGTGATGGTTCGCCGTGAGATGGTTACCTTTGATCTGCTCTTCGAGTAGGTCCGCTGATAGACCACCCGTTCGAGCCTGCGCTTGTTCGTCCACTGCAGCTGTCATGTTCACACCCCTCGTTTGAAGCTGTACTCCCGTTATATGACGGTCATATGTTCGAATCAAGAGTTGTAATCAAAATGACTACTGAAGAGGACAACTCAGCGGAATTCCGGAATGCGGTTAGCCGAACACGTTGAGGAAAAACTATGCCACTGCATAGTGATAGGACCGGCCCGTGCTCCCCTCCCCCCCGCAACAACCATGCCGCTGCATAGTGGCCTCGTTTAGGAAACCACTATGCAGCGGCATAGCGCGAAGGTCCGCGAGCTAACCGTTCTTGCGCACGGTCGCGGTGACGCCCTCCACCACGTCGTGGCCGTCCACCGGCTCAGTGACTACGTCAAAGGACGTCGCCAGCGTCTCGGAGGCGATGTGCTCGGCGTGCGTGCGAGCCCACGCTTCCTTCTCGGCCGGCACCGCAAGCACGACCGCGATGCGGTCGGACACCTCGAGGCCCTCTCGCTTGCGGGCGTCCTGAAGACCACGGATGACATCTGCCGCCCAGCCCTCGGCCTCGAGTTCCTCGGTGACCTCGGTGTCCAGCACCACCAAGCCGACCGTGCCGTCCGCGTCCACGCGGGCGGTGCTCTCCGGGTTCTCTGCCACCAGGCGCTCGGTGTAGAGCTCCGGGGTGAGCACGATGTCGCCATCGACAACCACATCGTCGCCGCGTCGCTCGTAGTTGCCTGCCTTGACGTTCTTGATCGCGCGCTGCACGTCCCTACCCAGCGAGGGGCCGGCCACCTTCGCGTTGACCACAACTTCGAAGGATCCGGCGGAATCGACGTCGTCAGTCAGTACCACGTCTTTTACGTTCACCTCGTCGCGGATGGTGTCGCGGAACGGCTCGAGCCTGGCCGCGTCCTGCAGCGCGACGGTGAGCGTCGGCAACGGGAGGCGGTTGCGCAGCTTGTTCGACTTGCGCACCGACGAGGCGGCAGAGCACACCGCGCGGGTGGCGTCCATCGCTGCGACGAGCTCTGCGTCGGCCGGCAGGTTCGCGGCTTCCGGGTAGTCCGTCAGGTGCACCGAGCGCCCGCCAGTCAGGCCGCGCCAGATCACCTCGGAGACGTACGGCAGCAGCGGCGCCACCGTGCGGGAAACGATTTCCAGCACCGTGTAGAGGGTGTTGAACGCCTCCGGGTGCGCCTCTTGCCCCTCCCAGAACCGGTCGCGTGAGCGGCGCACGTACCAGTTGGTCAGCGTGTCGGCGTAGCGGCGGACCTCGTCACACGCGTCCGCGATACGGGTGTCCTCCAGCGCCTCGCCCACGGATGCAACGAGGTCGTGCGTCTTGGCCAGGATGTAGCGGTCCAGCACGTTGTCCGAGTCCACCGACCACTGCGCCTCTTCGGAGGAGTACAGCTGCAGGAACGTGTAGGCGTTCCAGATAGGCAACAGTGCCTGGCGCACGCCCTCGCGGATGCCCTGCTCGGTGACGATCAAGTTACCGCCGCGCAGGATCGGAGAGGACATGAGGAACCAGCGCATGGCGTCCGAGCCGTCGCGGTCGAAGACCTCCATCACGTTCGGGTAGTTGCCCTTGGACTTAGACATCTTCTGTCCGTCCGAGCCGAGCACGATGCCGTGCGCGACCACCTTCTTATACGCCACGCGGTCAAACAGCGCGGTGGACAGCACGTGCTGCACGTAGAACCAGCCGCGGGTCTGGCCGGAGTATTCCACGATGAAGTCCGCCGGCTGGCGGGTCTCAAACTCCTCGCGGTTGTCAAACGGGTAGTGGTACTGGGCGAACGGCATGGAACCGGACTCGAACCAGCAGTCGAGCACGTCCGGCACGCGGCGCATCATGGACTTACCGGTCGGGTCGTCCGGGTTGGGGCGGACCAGCTCGTCGATGTGCGGGCGGTGCAGCGACTTCGGGCGGGTGCCAAAGTCGCGCTCCAGCTCGTCCAAGGAGCCGTAGACGTCCACACGCGGGTACTCCGGGTTGTCGGACACCCACGCCGGCACCGGCGAGCCCCAGTAGCGGGTGCGGGAGATGTTCCAATCGCGCGCACCCTCGAGCCACTTGCCAAACTGGCCATCGCGGATGTGCTCAGGGATCCACTCGATCTCCTGGTTCAGCTCCACCATGCGGTCACGGATATCCGTCACCTTCACAAACCACGCAGGCAGGGCCATGTAGATCAACGGCTCGCCGGAGCGCCACGAGTGCGGGTAGGAGTGCACGATGGTCTGATCGCGGACCACCCTCCCCTTCGCGCGCAGGTCGCGGATGATGTCGCGGTTGGCGTCGAAGACCAGCTTGCCTTTGTACTCGGGCACGAGCGAGGTGAACTTGCCGTCCGCATCCACAGGGATGACAAGGTCGATGCCGTACTTCTGGCAGGTGAGCATATCGTCCTCACCGAACGCCGGCGCCTGGTGGACGATACCGGTGCCGTCTTCGGTGGTGACGTAGTCGGCGTTGAGGATCATAAACGCGTTGTCGTGGTCGCGGAAGTAGTCGAAGACTGGCTCGTACTCCAAGCCCTCCAACTGGGCACCCACGTACGTGGCCACCACGTCGTAGTCGCCGAGCTCCTTGCCGTACGCGTCGAGCAAGCTCGTCGCCAGCAGCAGCTGCTTATCGACGAAACCTTCGGCCCCGTCCGCACCGACCGTCACCAACGAGTACTCCACTTCAGGGTGGACGGCGAGCGCCAAGTTCGACGGCAGGGTCCACGGGGTGGTGGTCCACGCGATCGCAGCCGCGTCGTGAAGCTCGGGGTGCTGTGCCCACGTCTCCGCCCCCGCGAATCCTTCCCGGCCGCCGGTCAACGGCAGCGTGACGGTGACGGTGGGGTCCTGGCGGTCACGGTAAGAGTCATCCAGGCGGGTCTCCTGATTGGACAGCGGAGTGTGCTCGGCCCAGGAGTACGGCAGGACGCGGAAGCCCTGGTAGATCAAGCCCTTGTCGTAGAGCTCCTTAAACGCCCACATGACGGACTCCATGTACTCCGGGTCCATGGTCTTGTAGCCGTTTTCAAAGTCGACCCAGCGCGCCTGGCGAGTGACGTAGTCCTCCCACTCCCCCGCGTAGTGCATCACTGACTTCGCGCAGTACTCGTTGAACTGCTCCAAGCCCATGTCCTCGATCTGGGCTTTATCAGTAATGCCCAGTTGCTTCTCCGCCTCCAGCTCCGCAGGCAGACCGTGGCAGTCCCAGCCGAAGACGCGCGGGACGTGGTACCCGGCCATGGTGCGAAAACGCGGCACGATGTCCTTGACGTAGCCAGTGAGCAGGTGTCCGTAGTGGGGCATGCCGTTTGCGAACGGCGGGCCGTCGTTGAAGACGTACTCCTCGCAATCCTCGCGCTGCTCAAGCGAGGCCTTGAACGTGCCGTCGGCGCCCCAGTAATCCAGCACGACGCGCTCCATGTCCGGGAAGCGGTCGCTGCCGCCCGTCATGTCAACCTTTGGGTAGACGTTGCCAACCATGGCTACTCCTCCTTCAGCCGTGCAGGGACGCAGTGTTGCGCGGTACCACCCTGCTTGGGGCACACGCCCCCACTTCATTGCGGTGAAGGAAGTGTCGTCTTCCGTATGCGACGTCCGGGTCTAATAAGCGCAGTGGCCGTTCTTCCGGAAACGCTCCCCGGTGATGGCCGGATCAACGCGTGTTACGAGTAACGCCCAGCATCGTACAACGATGCTGGGCGTTTGTGAAGAACGAGGTGTTACTTCTCGTTCGGCGCGGTGGTGGTGCGCGCCTCGAGCTCCTCAAGCTGGGACTCCAGCATGGTCTTCAGGCGGGTGCGGTACTCGCGCTCAAAGGTCCGAAGCTCCGCAATGCGGTTCTCCAGCGCGGTCTGCTGCTGCTTCACCGTGTTCATGATCTCGGTGTGCTTGCGCTCGGCCTCGGACTTCAGCTTATTGGCCTGCTCCTCCGCTTGGCGGATCTGTGCCTCGGCGCGGGAGTTGGCGTCGTTCGTGGTCTCTTCGGCCTTCTTCTGCGCGTCAGTCACGAGCTGCTTGGAGCGGGTCTCCGCCTCCTGGAGCTGCGAGCGGGAGCGGGTGTCAGCGTCGTCAAGCACCTGCTTCGCCTTGGCCTTCGCCTCCTGGATCTCACGATCCGCGGTTTCACGGGCCTCGGACACCAAGGTGGATGCTTCGCGCTCTGCGTCGGAGGTCAGGCGGTCCGCCATCTCCTGCGCCATGCCAAGCACCTTGGCAGCCTGCATGTGACTCTGGCCCAAAGAGTCGGACTCAGCACCGGTGTCGGCCGCATCCTGTGAGGCTGCCGCCTTGGAGGTAGCGCGGGCGTCGGTGTCCTTCACGCGCTGGCTGGAGCCCGCAGCGGCGCGATCCGCCTCTGCCTGCTGCCGGTCGCGGGCGGCCTTCTTCTTCTCGTTGTCCAGCTCGGTGCGAGCGGTTCGCAGGTCACGCTCCAGCTTTTCGTTGTCGCGCTTGAGCGAGTTGAGCTCCTCGTCGAACTTGGTGCGAAGCTCAGCCTCGATCTTGGAGCGCAGAGCGTTCTCGTCGACATCGGAACGGGTAGCAGCCGGGGCCTGCGACGTTGCTGTAGCTGCGCCACCAGAAGCCTCTTCCGCACGGGCACGAAGCTCGTCGTTCTCGTCCTGCAGCTGTGCGAGGGTGTCCTCCACGAGGTCGAGGAACTGGTCCACCTCGTCTTCGTTGTAACCCCGCTTGCCAATCGGCGGCTTGCTGAAAGCGACATTGTGCACGTCTGCTGGTGTCAGCGGCATTTGCGTTCCCTTCGATAATCGTGTGAGTACTCGCTCGCGCGAAGCGTTATCTGCTGAATTGTAACCGTTTCGTTCGACGAGTGTAGTCCAACCTGCCCGGAAGGCCGGGGTAAAGCTCAAGTACAGCTATCGCAGTGCGGGGTTGATCATCGTTGCCCCGATGAGCATCTGCACCACCGCGAGCGCGAAGAACAGCACAATCACGCTGACGTCGAGACCCACCCCGCTGCCGCCCAACCGCAGAGGCGGAATAAGTTTGCGCAGGGCGTTCACGGGAGGATCCGTCACCCTGAGGACAGGCTCGACCACCATGATGAACCAGTGCGGCGGGTCAAATTGCTTGGAAAACGCCTCCACCATTTCGACGATGATGCGCACGATCACCAGCAGTGAGTACAGCCCCACTAGGGCGTAGAGAATTGCTCCGAAAAGTGCCACGCCACATCACCCTAGCGGCTACCGCAAGCCGGCAGCACGCATCAAGTCGTCCTTGTCCAGTTTCGCGTTCTCCGGGACGATTGCAAAGACCCGCTTGCGGGTCTCCGCCCCGCGGGAGAGGTTGTGCATGTTGCCGCGCAGGGCGAAGCACAGGCCGGCGGCGAAGTCGACGATGCGTTTGGCGTCGGCGGCGTCTAGGTCGGTTAGGTCCATCACCACGGCATCGCCGTCGCGGAACGGCTCGCCGATCTCTTTGGCGTCGTTGTAGTTGCGCGGAGCGGCGGTGACAATGTGGGTGGTTGAGCGGTAGCTGGGGCGCACGGGTTCACGCACAGAGTCGTGACGCTCGCCGATGGGTGCGCGCTCGACCCGGGAGGGGCGCTCGGGGCGCTCAGCGCGCTCGAGGCGCTCGGTGCGGTCGTAGGCGGTGGAGCCGGCAGCCGCACCCGCGCCTGGGTGGTACTGCGGGTCGTCGTAGTACGCGTCGTCCTCGCCGTTGTCGACGGGGCCGAGGCCGAAAAAGTCTTTGGCGCTGTCAAAGAAGGACATGCAGGGGGCTCCTTTTACGCAGGCATGCTCGTGGGCGGTGAAGTGGGGTTCAGCGTACGGGCCGGGGGCCGAGGAGGGCTGTTCCGACACGCACGATATCCGATCCGCAGGCGATGGCCTCGCGGAAATCACCGCTCATACCTGCGGAAAGACGCAACCCCCGTCCAAGCTGGGTGGCGTAAGCGTCGGTGAGCGCGCGGGCCTGGGCAAACACCTCACGGGGCTCCGAGTCGAGCGGCGGAACGACCATGAAACCGGCCAGTTCCAAGTGGCGGGCCCCCTCCACGACGTCCACGACAGCCGGGACGTCCTCAGGAGTCGCGCCTCCGCGTGCCGCGTCGCCGTCGTATGACAGCTGCACCATGCACGGGAGTATCTCTGTGGTGCGGTCGCCTCGCTCGAGCGCGAGGCCCATCCCGCGCTCCAATCCGCTGGCCAGCTTCACCGAATCCAGCGAGTGCACCTCCGCCGCCCAGCGGGCTACCGCATTGGCCTTCTTGGTCTGGATCTGCCCGATCATGGCAATGCCGCAGCGGCCCGCAAGGTGGGATGCCTTGTCGCGCGCCTCCTGCTCGCGGTTCTCCCCCACGAGGTTGAACCCGTGCTCCGCGAGCTCGACGATGCGCTCGACTGGGTGAAACTTTGTCACTGGGAGCAGCTCGACGCTCCCCTCCGCACGGCCAGCCGCCCGCTCGGCATCGTGGATAGCGTGGCGGACGTCAGCGATGTTCTGTTCAAGGGTGTGGGAAAGATCAGGCATGGGGCATCCAAATAACTCCGGCTTGGCGTCCGGTGACGCCGTCTCGGCGGTGGGAGAAGAAATCGTGGTCGGTGATGGTGTCGCGCGGATCTGCGTCGATGTGGGTAACGCCCAGGCTCAGCAGCTGGCGCACCAAGCCCGCGCGCACGTCGATACCGGCGGTGCCCCGCGTCGTTGTCGTGCGGGAGCCGGGCAAATGCTTCTCCACGTCCGCGGCCATGTCCTCCGGAACCTCGTAGGACGCACCCGCGGCGGCAGGGCCCAAGAGCACCTGGATCCGGGCGGGCTGGGCACCCAAATCCAGCATTGCCTGCACTGTGTTTTTCACAATGCCGTTGCGCGCGCCCATCCGCCCGGCATGGGCCACCCCGATCACGCCGGCGGTGTGGTCCGACAGCAGCACCGGGGTGCAGTCGGCCACCAGCACGCACAGCGCGAGGTCTTTTTCACGCGTCACCAGGGCATCGGTGGCTTCCACGGGGACGGCCGAAGGCGCGTCGACACGCGTGACTGTGTTCGTGTGCAGTTGCTCCATCCACACGAAGCGGTCGGCGGGCAACCCGAGGATGCCCGCCAAGCGCGAGCGGTTCGCGGCGACGTCCTCCGGGTTGTCGCCGACGTGCGTGCCCAGGTTGAAGGAGTCGTAGGGAGCAGCGGAAACCCCGCCCACACGGGAGGTGAACACCATGCGGACGGGGCGGGTGGAAAGATCTGGCATGCCAGCCAGCTTAACTAGCGCATGAAGTCCGGCACATCCACATCGTCGAATCCGCCGTCGAAACCGCCGTCGAAGCCACCGTCACGGCGCTCGCGCGCGTCGCGGTCCCTGTCACGGTCGGTGAACAGGCCGCCGCGGGGGGCCTCGTAGCGGTGGCGTGCCTGGTACTCATCCTTGGCGGGCTCCGCTTCCACAACTCGGGAGGAGGCCTGCTCGCGCTGCGGCGCCTCGTGCTCCGCGGGCTCGGCCGGGCGGGCGTTGGCCTTCTCGTCGAAGCCGGTGGCGATGATGGTCACGCGCACCTCGTCGCCCAGGTTGTCGTCGATGATGGTGCCGAAGATGATGTTGGCGTCCTCGTCCGCCTTCTCTTCCACGATGGATGCGGCATTGTTGACCTCCATCAGGCCCAGGTCGGAACCGCCGGCCACCGAAATGAGCACGCCCTTCGCGCCCTCCATGGTGGTCTCCAGCAGCGGGGAGTTGATGGCCTGCTCGGTTGCCGTCATCACCCGGTTTTCGCCGCGGGCGGAGCCGACGCCCATGAGCGCGGAACCAGCGTCCGCCATGACGGAGCGCACGTCGGCGAAGTCCACGTTGATCATGCCCGGGATGGTGATGAGGTTGGTGATGCCCTGGACACCGTTGTAGAGCACCTCATCCGCGGCGCGGAAGGCTTCCATCATGGAAAGCTCGGCCTCGCCGAGCTGCAGCAGGCGGTCGTTCGGGATGACGATGACGGTGTCGCAGACCTCCTTGAGGTTCTCAATGCCCTCCAGCGCCTGGCGGGTGCGGCGTTTGCCCTCGAAGGTGAACGGGCGGGTCACCACACCGATGGTCAGCGCGCCCATTTTCTTGGCGATGCCAGCCACGACAGGAGCCGCACCGGTGCCTGTGCCGCCGCCCTCGCCGGCGGTGACGAACACCATGTCGGACCCCTTCAGGGATTCCTCGATTTCCTGCTTGTGGTCTTCGGCAGACGTCCGCCCAACCTCGGGGTTCGCACCCGCACCGAGGCCGCGGGTGGCCTCGCGTCCGATGTCGAGCTTGGTGTCGGCATCGGTAAACAGCAGCGCCTGGGAGTCGGTGTTGATGGCAACAAACTCGACGCCCTTCAGGCCTTCCTCGATCATGCGGTTGACGGCGTTGACGCCGCCGCCGCCGACTCCGACGACGCGGATCATGGCGAGGTAGTTGGCGGGAGAGGTCATGGTGGTGGTCTCGCCTTTCACAAGTTGGTTCTGACAGTTGCTGTCCATCTTGTGCGAAAGCGTGCCGGAATTTGTTTTCTGGGTCGGCGTGTCACAACCCTAAACCTTTACTTTAGGGTTGTGACCTGCGCGTTTAGCGCGAGGTGACCAGTTCCGGGTTGGAAATGTTGAATGTTTGTCCCGGCAACTGCAGCACGGTTTCGAGCGCGAGCGCCTTGTTCCGGTCGTCCTCCGCCGCGCCCCAGACCACCGTGCGCTCGCCATCGAGTTTCAGCACGAAGCTGTGGTTTCCTTCAGTGGTCAGTTCGCGGACCTGCGGGCGCGCTGCATCGGTGATCGAGGACGCCACCTCGACCGCGTCGCGCATCTGATCCTCGGCGACACCCACGAGCTGCACCGCGCCCACCGGGGGCTGCGCCACAACGAAGTCCTCGCCCTCGCTGTTGATCAAATGCGGCTCGCCATCTTGGTCAATCCACGCCACGGGGGTGTGCTCCACGACCGTGACGTCCACCGCGTTAGGCCACTGCCGTTTCACGGTGGCCGATTCCACCCAGGGGTTGCCGGCTACGCGGTGCGCGGCACCGCGCACGTCCACCCGCCCCATCGGGGTGCCCACCTCGATGCCTGAGAGCGACTCGACCTCCGCAGGGGGCAGATTCACGGAGCCTTCAACGTTGACCGCGTCCACCGGCATCGCGGGGGTAAACGGCAGCGCCGCCACGACAGCCGCGACGACCGCGACGCAACCAATGAGGATGGCAATGGCGCGACGCGACATCTACGCCTCCCGCAGGGCGTCGAGGATCTCGTCGGCAAGCAAGGTCACGCTGCCCGCGCCCATCGTGAGCACGAGGTCGCCGGGCTTCGCCACCGACGCCACGGTGGCCGGCGCCGCGGAGAAGTCCGGTTCCAACCGCACCGGAACCGTCATCTGCTCGGCGATAATGCGGGAGGTCACCCCCTCCACCGGCGTTTCGCGGGCCCCGTAGATGTCCAGCAGAATGCACTCGTCGCTTAGCGACAGCGCCGCGGCGAACTCGGATGCGAACTCACGGGTGCGCGAGTACAGGTGCGGCTGGAAGCACACGATTACCCGGCCGCCCTTGCCTTCGGCTACGACCTTGTCGCGCGCGGCGGTGAGCACCGCGTCGACCTCTGTGGGGTGGTGCGCGTAGTCGTCGTAGACACGGATGCCGTCGACGTCGCCTTTGAATTCAAAGCGGCGGCGCACGCCGGTGAATTCGGACAGCCCTTGGGCCAGCTTGGCCGGGTCCGCACCCACGAGCGTGCCCGCCAGCAGGGCGGCGGCGGAGTTGAGCACCATGTGACGGCCCGGAATGGCCATGGTGTACATCACGTCGCCGGAGACGCGCCCGGTGCGAAGCTCCACCTCGATCACGGCGTGCTCGCCCTCCTGACGCTCGCCGGTGACCACCGCCCCCGCGGGTATGCGGGGGCGGCGCGCGGCGGCCTCGGCGGTGCCGTACCCGGAGACGGTCAGCCCTCGCTCCATGGCGCGCTCGCCGCACTGCGCGGCGTTGTCGTCGTCCAAGCACACCACGACGTGCTTGGCGAGGTCGGCGAAGTCGTCGAAAACCTGGAAGTATTTCTCCCTCGTGCCGTAGAAATCGAGGTGATCGGGCTCGATGTTGGTGATCACGGCGACATCCGGCGAGTAGCGCAGAAGCGACGCATCCGACTCGTCGGCCTCTGCGACAAACACCTCGCCGCGTCCGTGGTGGGCATTAGTGCCGGCCCGGTTGAGCTGGCCGCCGATGGCGAACGAGGGGTCCTCCCCCGCAGCCTGCAACGCCACCACCGCCATCGAGGTGGTGGACGTCTTACCGTGCGTGCCGGCGAGCAGAAGCTGCGTCGAGCCTTCCATCAGCTCCGCGAGCAGGTCGGAGCGGCGCAGGAGCGGGATGCTCTCGCGCTTGGCGCGCACGAGCTCCGGGTTGTCCTGCGGGATGGCGGCGAAGCTGGTCACCACAGCGGTGGGCAGCTGACCTGACAGCTCCAGGTTGGCCTCGTCGTGGCCGAGCGCAATCGTTGCGCCCTTCGCTTTGAGGGCGCGCACTGGGCGGGAATCCTTTGCGTCAGAGCCGGTTACGGTGGCACCGCGGTCAAGCAAGATGTGCGCGACACCGGACATGCCGGCGCCGCCGATGCCAATGAGGTGGACGCGGGAGAGATCGGTCATGTTCTGTCCTTTCCAGCTGCAGCTGCAACACGCCCGGCGAGGTCCTCGGCCACGCTGCCCGCGCCCGAGTCCTGCAGCGCCGAGCGCATCACCTCGCGGGCCTCCGGGTCGCGCAGCGGCAGCAGCTTCTCGACGAGCGCTTCGCCGCTCAACGCCGCGTCGTCGATGCGCAGCGCAGCCCCGGTGGCCACGAGGTGGGCGGAGTTCAATCCTTGTTCCCCGTTGCCGTGCGGCAAGGGGACGTAGATGGCGGGCAGGCCCGCAGCGGAGTTTTCCGCCACCGTCATCGCGCCGGAGCGGCACACCACCACGTCCGCGACGGCGTAGGCCGCCTCCATATCGTCGATGTAGGGCACGGCGGTGTAATGCTCGTGTGTGGCGGGCGCGTCGTTCTTCCGGCCGTACGCGTGCACGATCTGGTAGCCCGCGGCGGTGAGGGGCTCTACCGCGTCGGCAATCGCGGAGTTGATACTCACGGCGCCCTGCGAGCCGCCGGTGACCAAGATGGTGGGCCGCTGCGGGTCAAGCCCCCACACGCGCAGTCCGCGCTCGCGCTTTGCGCCGTCCGGGTCCACGCCCACGCCCGGGCGGACGGGCACCCCGACAACGTCGCCCGCCATGCCGGAGTTCGCCACTGCGTTGAAGCCCGTTCCTCCGAGCTTGACGCCGAGCTTGTTGGCCATGCCAGCCAGCGCGTTGGTTTCCAGTACGAAGAAGGGCAGTCCGAGCGACTTGGCCGCGAGGTAGGCGGGCGCGGAGACGTATCCGCCCGTGCCGAACACAGCGTCGGCCCCAGCGCGCTGCATGGCCTGCCGGGCCTGGCGCACAGCTCGGTTCAGTTTGAATGGCACCGCTGCCAGCTTCCACGGCTGCTTGCGCGGGATCGGCACTGGGTCGATGAGTGCGAGCTCGAACCCGCGGGCAGGCACGATGGTGGTCTCCAACCCGCGCTCGGTACCCAAGGCCACAACGTTGGCCCCGTAGGCGTCGCGAAGCACCTCTGCCACGGCCAGCGCGGGTTCGATGTGGCCCGCGGTGCCGCCGCCTGCGACGACGACGCTGAAATTCTCGGTAGTCATTGCTCTCCTAGTGTCGCGGCGTGGGTCTGTGCGGCTGACCATGGTAGCCACGCGCCGACTGCGTCACCGGGGTGCCGTAGCGCTTCCGGCGGGGCGCGGGGGTGGCGGCTGGGTGCCGCTGCTTCGGCGCCCGCGGCTCCCCGATGCACAGGATGCGGTCGAACATGGGGCGGCCGTAGTTCTGCATGGACGACACGGCGTCCGGCTCGTGGCGTGCGACCGACGCCAGCACGCCCATCGCGCCGAGGGTGAACACCGCCGAGGAGCCGCCGGCAGACAGCATCGGGAGCTGGATGCCGGTGACCGGAAGGAGCCCGATGACGTACGCCATGTTGATGAAGGCCTGGGACACGACCGCCGCGGTCAGCGACGCGGCCATGAGGGTCTGGTACTGCGTCTGCGCACGGCGCGCCGTGCGCATGCCGAAGTAGCCCAGAAGCGCGAAGAGGAGGATCACCAGGGCACCACCCCACAGGCCCAGCTCTTCCCCGATGACGGCGAAGATGAAGTCGTTGCGCGCCTCCGGCAGGTAGAACCATTTGGCGCGGGATTGGCCGAGGCCCACGCCGAAGATGTGCCCGTCCGCCAGCGATAAGAAACCCTGGTGGGATTGGAAGGCGACGCCCTTGGCGTCGTCGAAATGGCCATGCAGGGCGTCGAAGTACACGTGGAAGCGGTCCGAGCGGAAGCTGCCGGACAAAAAGATCGCCACAAGCGCGATGAAGCCGGAGGCGATTACCACGCCGACGGCTTTCAGGGACACGCCCGCAAACAGGAGGATGAAGGCGACCACGACGGCAAGCGACAAGGCCATGCCCATGTCCCCCTGCATGGCGATCAGCGTGACGCACACGAGGGAAACCATAATGAATGCGGCGAAGCCGTTGTCTGCCTTGAGCAGCCGTCGCGGATCCTTGTTGGCCAAAATTTTCGCGCCCCACATGGCGATTGCGACGCGGGCGAACTCGGAGGGCTGCACGCGTATCGGGCCGGCGACGAGCCAGGATTGCGAGCCCACCTCTTCGCGGCCTGTGCCCAGCGGAGTGAGCACGGCAACCAGCAAGACGACGGCCACAACCATCAGCCAGTTGGACAGGTTGCGCAGTCGCTCGGGCGGAGTTTGCAACGCGGCCCAGAAGGCGCCGAGCCCCAGAAAGACCATAAAGCACTGGCGAGCGGCCTGCGCCCACACACTGGCGCTGGCGGCGAATGAGGTGGCCATGGACGAGCTCATCACCATTACCACGCCGAGACCGGCGAGGAATAGCACGATGCTGCGGATCATCGTGTAGTCGATCAGCGGGCGGGCATCGAGCGCGCTTCGGATGCGCCTAACAGCTGCGCTGAGCTTCGACTCAGGAGCGGGCGCCGCTTGCGTGCGCGGCGCGCCCGGCCGTTGTGCGCGTGCCCGTTGTGCGCGTGGAACCGTCATGCTGCCCTTTCGATCCGGAGCGTCGATTGCATCCGCGAGAATATCTCAACCTCTAGTTGAGCTTACTTGTTGTCCGGGTACCAGTGTCGCATCGCGGCTGCGGCAAACGCGTCGCCACGCGCCGACATACCGGAAAACATGTCAAGGCTGGCGGCGGCCGGTGCGAGCAGCACCGTGTCACCAGATCGCGCCTGGGTAGCCGCCCACGCCACGACCTCGTCCATGGCCTCGTCCGGGTCACTTGCATCGGAGACGAACACCGGCACGCCCGGGGCGTACTGCTCGACGGCGGCGCGGATGAGCTCGCGATCCGACCCCAGAAGCGCAACCGCACGGAGCTGTCCTGCGTGGTCCTTCACCACGTCGTCGACGGATGCCCCCTTGAGCTGACCTCCCGCCACCCACACCACGGGGCCAGCCCCTGTCAGCGCGGAATCGGCGGCATGCGGGTTGGTTGCCTTGGAATTGTCCACCCAGTCAACACCGCAAGCGGAGTGCACGACTGAGCCCCGGTGCCCCTCAACCTGGTAGGCATCCAGTGCCCGCTGGATGTGCTCGGGGGTCGCCCCCTGCGTCAGCGCCACCGCGGTAGCCGCGAGCGCATCGAGCACCCCCGCCGCACCCGCGGGCTCAATGCCGTCTGCGCTGGCGATGTCTACCGTCGTCCCGTCCAGCTTGGCGACGATGCGTCCGCCCGAAACGCCGACCTGACCATTCTCGGGTTCGGACAGCGTAAACCCGATGATGTCGGTGCGTCCGGTCTCTGCGGCGAGGCGGGCGACCTCCGCGTCGTCGATGCCCACCACCGCAACCGATGCCTTGAGCACCTTCGCCTTTGCCGCGGCGTATTCGGCGAAGCTTCCGTGCCAGTCGATGTGGTCGGCGGCGAGATTGAGCAGCACGCCGGCGTCGGGCATGAGGGCGCTCGACCAGTGCAGCTGGAAACTCGACAGTTCCGCCACCAGCACATCCAGCCGCTCCGGCGAGAGCATCGCCTCCCCCACCGCGACTCCGATATTGCCGCACGCGCCTGCGCGCAGCCCCGTGTCCCTGCTGGCTTCATCCATCATCTGCGCCAACATGCCGGTCGTGGTGGTCTTGCCGTTCGTACCGGTGACCACCAGCCAGGTGCGCGGCGGGCCGAACACGGCCGCGCGGTCGAGTCGGAAGCACAGCTCCACGTCGCCGATGACTTCGACGCCGGCCGCCATCGCGTCGACAAGCAAGGGCGCGTCCGGGCGCCACCCTGGGGACGTGACGACGAGGCCCACCTGGCCGAAGCGCGCGCGGGCCTCGTCGCCCGTGCAGGTGTCATAGCCGTTGGCTGCGGCGTTACCGCGGCGCTCAGCACTGTCATCGACCACCGTGAACCGGACCCCGGCGCGCTGCAGCAGCTGCGCGGCGCCAAGGCCGGACACACCGGCGCCGGCAACGAGCGTGTACTCGGGGAGGATAGGGGCCGTCATAGGTTTGCCCCGTTCTGGGACAGCCATTCACCGTAGAAGACCGCCAGGCCCAGCATGACCGCCATCGCGGAGATAATCCAGAACCTGACAACCACCGCGGTCTCCGGCCAGCCGCCGTTTTCAAAGTGGTGGTGGAACGGCGCCATGCGGAACACGCGCTTACCGGTGGACTTGAACGACGCCACCTGGATGACCACGGACGCGGCCTCGAGGACGAACAGCGCGCCGATGATGACCATTAGCAACTCGGTACGCGAGCCCACGGACAAACCGGCGACCAAGCCGCCAAGGGCGAGCGAGCCGGTGTCGCCCATGAAGATCTTCGCCGGGGCGGCGTTCCACCACAGGAAGCCGACGCAGGCGCCGAAGCCGGACGCGGCCAAGATAGCCAGATCGAGCGGGTCGCGAACGTTGTAGCAGCCGGTGGTGGCCACCGCGTCGCAGGAGTTGCGGAACTGCCAGAACGTGATGCCCACGTACGCCGCCATCACCAGCGCGGTGGTGCCGGCGGCCAGGCCGTCCAACCCGTCGGTGAGGTTCACGGCGTTGGACCACGCCGCGAGCAGGAGGTAGATGAAGATGAGGAAGAAGATCGTGCCGATCACCCCGCCGCCGAGGGTGAGGTTCATCGTTTCGATGTCGCGCACGGAGCTCAAGAACTGTGAGCCCGGGGTCAGCCCGTTTTCGTCCGGGAAGCGGAGAATCAAGATGCCGAAGACGAGCGCGATAGCTAGTTGCGCCACGAGCTTGGCGGTCTTGTTCAGGCCCAAGTTGCGGTGCATGAACAGCTTGATGCCGTCGTCGGCGAACCCGACGAGGCCGAGCGACAGCGTGAGAAACAGCACGATCAAGCCGGTCGCCGTGAATGCTGTGTGACCGGTCAGCACCGCTGCGAGGCTACCGCCCAAGTACCCCAAGGTGATGCCAGCAAGGATGGCCAGACCGCCCATCGTGGGGGTGCCGCGCTTGCGCGCGTGCGAGGCCGGGCCGTCTTCACGGATCTCCTGCCCCATGGCCCTGCGGTTGAAGTACCGGATAAGCGTGGGGGTGAGAAAGATCGAAACCAGGAAGCTGATAATCCCGGCGCAGATAACTTGAACCATGGGTATGCGTGCCTTGCTATGTTCTCTTGTCGCGTGTCTACCTAAGCGTATGCCCCTGCAGGAGCGCTTCCGCCACCACCCACAGCCGGGCAGCGTTGGAGGCCTTGACCAGCACGACATCGCGGTCTGAGCGCTCGTGCCAGTTGTCCTCGCCCGCCGGCGGGGAGGCCAGCAGCGCACCGACGGCTTGTGCGGCAGCCTCGGTGTCCGAGACAGTGGTGGCGTTAATGCCGTTTGCGACGGCGCGCTCGTGCAGCGCTGCCATCGATGCTGAGTCCCCGACGGCCACGAGGTGGGTCACCCGGTAGCGGGCCAGCTCGTCGGCAAGCAGCGCGTGCTGCTCCACCGCGTCCGGGCCCAGCTCGCCCATCTCTCCCAGCACCGCTACCGAGCGAACTCCCGGCCGGGCCGCGGCGGTGTACCCCAAGGCTGCGATCGCGGCGCGCATAGATTCCGGGTTGGCGTTGTAGGCGTCGTTGATCACGGTCACGCCGTCCGCTCGGGTGTTGACGTCCATACGGTTGACCGAGACGGAGTGCGCGCTGGAGAGCGCCTTCGCGACAGTGACCTCGTCCACGCCCAGCTCCACGCCGACCGCCGCCGCAGCGAGGGCGTTGCCGACCTGGTGGGCGCCGAAGACGCCGAGCTCCACACGTTGCGGGGACCCGTTCGGGGTGTGCATGGTAAACGACGCGCGAGCGACGGCGTCGAGCTCTACGTCGGTGGCGTAATAGTCAGCTTTCGTGTTGCCGGTCTCGGAGAACGTGACCACCCGGGCTGCCGTGCGTGGCGCCATTCCGGCCACCAAATCGTCGTCGGCGTTGAGGACCGCGACGCCATCTGCCGGCAGCGCTTCGACGAGCTCGCCCTTCGCGATGGCAATGTTTTCCCGCGAGCCGAACTCCCCGATGTGGGCGGAGCCAACATTGAGAACCACACCGATCTTCGGCGGCGCAATGGTGGCTAGGTGCGCGATGTGGCCGATGCCGCGGGCCGACATCTCCGCAACCAGAAAATCGGTGTCCTCGGTGCAGCGCAGCACGGTGTACGGGTGACCAATCTCGTTGTTGAAGCTGCCGGGAGGCGCAACCGTCTCACCCGCGCGCGACAGCACCGCCGCGATCAAGTCCTTCGTGGACGTTTTTCCCGCCGAACCGGTCACGCCGACGATGGTCAGCCCGTGTTCGTCGCTGAGCTCACGCGCGACCGCGGCCGCGAGCTTGGACATGCCGTCGACCACGCCCGCGGCTGAGCCGTCGGGGTCGTTGGCGGCCAAGTCCGAGTTGTCGCCTTCGCGGGGCGGGAGCTTCTCGACGATCACCGCAGGGCTTCCCACCTCCTTCGTAGTGAGCGCCGCGACGGCACCTGCCTGTGCGGCCTTGTCCACGTAATCGTGCCCGTCCACGCGGGCGCCCGGGAATGCGACGAACAAGCCCCCGGGACCGATCTTGCGGGAATCGAACTCGACGAACCCAGTGACGCGCGCGTCCGGATCCGCTTCCGGGCTCAGACGCCCCCCGGTGATTTCAGCAATGCGTGCCAGCGTCATGTCAATCATGCTTGCGCTTCCTTTTCCTGTATCGCCCTGCGCATTTCTTCCCGGTCGTCGAAGTGCAGCTTCTGCGTGCCCACAAGCTGACCCACTTCGTGGCCCTTGCCCACCACAATCACTGCGTCGCCAGGCTGGGCCCAGGCGACAAGGGCGTCAATCGCCTCCCCGCGCGGGCCGACCTCGACGATCTCGGCGTCGGTGCCGGCGCCGCGGGCGCCCTCGAGAACCGCCGCGCGAATGGCGGCCGGGTCCTCCGTGCGCGGGTTGTCGTCGGTCACAACCACAAAGTCTGCGCCGCTCGCGGCCTCCGCCCCCATCAGCGGTCGCTTCGAGGAGTCACGGTCCCCGCCGGCGCCGACAGCGACGCCGACGCGACCGCTCACCTGGCCACGCAGGGTGGCCAGCACCGCGCCGACGGCTGCCGGCTTGTGGGCGTAGTCCACGACGGCGACAAAGGGCTGGCCTTCGTCGATACGCTCCATGCGCCCCGGCACCGCTGCCCGCTCCAGCCCGCTGAGGAACGCGTCCACATCGACGCCGGCGGTTGTTGCCACTGCGGCTGCGAGCGCGGCGTTGGCGACGTTGAATGCGCCCGGCATGGGCAGCGTGAACTCGTGGCTGCCGTCGGCGTTGAGCCTGACGCGCTGCGACCCTTGGTCGCGGACGCTAACGAGATCAGCAGTGACGTCCGCGGCGCGGGTGGTGGCAACGGTGACCGGGTTGTCAGCGAGCGCCGCCATGCGCGTGCCCCACTCGTCGTCGATGCAGATGACGCTGCGCTTGCCGCGCAGGTCGCTTGCCGGGTCGAAGAAGAGCGCCTTGGCCTGGAAGTAGTCCTCCATGGTCGGGTGGAAATCCAGGTGGTCCTGAGACAGATTGGTAAATGCGGCGATGTCGAAGTCGGACCCCGTCACGCGCCCGAGCATGAGCGCGTGGGAGGAGACCTCCATCACCACATGCGTGACCCCCTCGTCGCGCATCTGCGCAAACAGCCTCTGCAGCATCGGCGCCTCAGGCGTGGTCAGCTCAGTCGCGACATCGCGGCCCATGATCCGCGTGCCCGTAGTGCCGATCAACCCCACCTTGCAACCGGCTGCGGTGAGGCCCTTTTCCAGCATGTAGGTGGTCGTGGTCTTGCCGGAGGTGCCTGTGACCCCCAGCAACGTGAAGCTTCTCGACGGGTGCCCGTACACCTCCGCCGCGACATGGCCCAAAATCGCCCGCACATCCTCGACGACCAGCACCGGCCGGCGATCCGCCGTCTGCTGGATGATGGCCAGGCCGGCTTCGTCGGTCAGGATGGCGCCCGCCGCGGAATCGAACGCGTAGGTTGCGCCGTGCACGCGCGTGCCCGGCAGGGCAGCGAACAACCCGCCAGGCTCGACGTTGGCGGAGTCGAGGCCGACGAACGTCACCGGCATGGTCGCGCTCGGAGGGTTGACAATGCGCGCGTCTGCAATGCGCGCGAGGTCCTGCAGCGTGGTGGTTGGGGTTGTCATCCTGTCTTCCTCCATCGTTTCCCCGTCACTCCCCCTGCAGCCTGTACGGCTCGGCGGGCGGGCTCAACGGCACATTCTCGCGGTTGAGCAGCCAGCCAGCAATTTGCTTGAACACCGGGGCGGCCGACTGCCCGCCGGCTCCGCCGTCCAGCACGCCCCGCTGCGGCTCGTCCAGCATCACGGCCACGACAAATCGCGGGTCGTCCGCAGGCGCGATGCCCGCGAACGTGATCCAGTACGCGCTCTGCGAGTAGGCGCCGGTGTCCGGATTGACCTTCTGTGCGGTGCCCGTCTTGCCCGAGAATTGATACCCCTCCACGCTGTTGCCCTGCGCAGTGCCGTTATCCACGCCTGCGGGGTCTTCTTGGAACGTGGCGCGGAACATGTCCACGGTAGTGCGGGCTGCTTCCGGGCTGACCACGCGAGTGCGCTCCGGCGCGGGCTGCGGGATCTCCTCGCCGTCCGGGCCGGTGATGCTGGAAATGATGCGCGGCTGGATCCGCTCGCCGTCGTTGGCTAGGGCCTGGTAGACGCCCGCCATTTGCAGCGCCGTCCAGCTCATGCCTTGGCCGATAGGCAGGTTGGCAAAGGTGCCACCCGACCACTGCTCCAGCACCGGGAGCAGGCCGGACGATTCGTTCGGCAGCTCGACGCCCGTGCTTTGGCCGATGCCGAAGCGGTTGAGGTAATCCCAGTAGCGTTCCTCGCCCAGGCGCTGCACGAGCTGCAGCGTGCCCACGTTCGAGGACTTAGCAAAGATGCCAGCGGTGGTGTACGGCATGACGCCGTGCTCCCATGCGTCCCGGACGGTAATGCCGGCCATGTCGATTGACCCGGGAACCTGGTGCACCTCATACGGGTCCGTCAAGCCCTGGTCGATCGCGGCTGCGGCCGTAATGACCTTCGCCACCGAGCCGGGCTCGAACGGGTGGGACACGTTGGGGTTTTCAAATCCCTTGCCTTGCTTGAGCTGCTGCTCGATATTCCCATTGGGGTTGATGGTGCCCGTGTTGGCCATGGCCAACACCTCGCCCGTGTGCGCGTCGAGCACGACGGCTTGGGCATCCTTGGCCTGCGAGTTGGCCTTCGCCTGCTCCAGTGTCTGCTGCACATAGGTTTGCAGGTCCAGATCGATCGTGAGCTCAATACGGGAGCCTTCAACGGCCGGGACCACGTCGCGCAGGGATCCAGGGATGGACTGCCCGCCGGCCGAGACGTCCTCGGTCGAGCGGCCGTCGATCCCGGTGAGGTCAGCGTCCCTCGCAGCCTCCAGCCCGAATTGCCCCTGGCCGTCCATCGAGACTTTGCCGATGATGTTTTCGCCGACCGCGCCGTTCGGGTACTGGCGAATGTCTTGGTGGTCGGCTGCGATGCCGTGGAATGCGTCCGCCACTGTCGCCGCGACGTCCGGGTCAACATTGCGCACGAGCACTTCGTAGCTGGAATCTGCGTGCAGCTTGTCCAGAATCTCTTTCGCGCTGACCTGGCCCACTTGCGTGGTGGGTTCCCCGGTTGCCGTGCTGGCCGGCGCGTCGCCTTTGACCTCGCCGTCGCCGATCATCCCCGGGATCTCGTTGGCCATGGTCCGCAGCACGTCTTCGACGCGCGCGTCCACCTGCGCCGCAATGTCAGCATCGGACAGGCCGTCCATGCGCAACTCCAGCTCTTGCTGCTCTTTCAGCTCGCTTCGCAGCTGGACCGGGGAAACGGTCAGGGACCTGGCCTGCATGGTGTACGCCATCGTATTGCCGTCACGGTCGACAATCTCGCCGCGACGGGCGCGATCCACGTAGGTACGGCTTCGCTGGTCGTTGGCTTGCTCGCGCAGTTCGTCGCCGATGATTACCTGCACCCAAAAGAGGCGCCCGATGAGCAGCGCCGCGACAGCCAAAAACGCCACACCGAGCCAATAGACGCGCGTGCCCGTGATGCGCTTTTGAGATACCGGAGCCTTCTGCTGTGAGCTGGGCTGGCCGCGACGGGGTCCCGTGCCTTGTACGCCGGTGTTTCCGCCTGTCTTGTTCACTGCCCCACCTCCTTCGTCCGCCTCCGTTATGCCACTGCAGGTTTGTCTCTGCCGCCGTCAATCATGCACCGCCTCTTGCTCGTGCAGCGGTGCGCCACGCCCAGCGCTATGGCTGAGCGGGGACGTTCGCTTGATACGGCGCGAGGTTGGCAATTCGCGGCGCCTCCGCGGAGCGGCCCGGTCGCTGGGTCAGGGAATCCTCCAGCTCCTTCGTCGCGCGCTCGTCAGACGATGCCCGCGAAGCAGGCGACCCCGTCCCGTTAACGTCGACAATTTTGGTGGCGGACTCTGGGTTGTACGGCCGTTGCTCCTCCGCGTGCCCGGTTTCACCCACCGCGACGACTCCGGGCTCGCCAGGGACAACCATGCCCATGGCGTCCGCACGCTGTGCCAGCGAGGCTGCAGATTGCCGGTCCTCCAGATCGCGGTTCAGCGACTCCACCTCGTTTGCAAGCTGCTGCTCGGTCGCTTGCAACTTCTGGATGGCAAAGGTCTGGGCGGTAGCAATACCGGACAAAATCATCGCCGCCGCAATACCGGCGAACAGCAGTGGCAGCGCAATTTGGGACAGGGATGAGAACTTGGTGCGGGCCTTGGCAGTGGCCACCCGGCGTCCGCGCACAGACACCACCTGGTTCGACCCCAAACGGCCGCGAGACCTTGAGTGCTTCTCATGCGGTTTGACACCAGGCATGGTGCGGGCAGAAGACTGCTCGCTTCGGCGCGAGGTGCGGTTCAGCGTTGCAGATCGCGTTGCTCGTGCGGCCATGGTGTCCGTCCTTTGCGGGCTGGGTAGGTGGTGTCGGGGCTAATCGGTGGGGCGAAGTTTTTCTATGCAGCGCACCCGTACGGGCGCGGCGCGCGGGTTGCGTTCGATCTCTGCAGCATCGGCTTTTTCCGCGCCCCGGGTCACGGTGCGAAACGCCGGCTCTGAGCCAGGCAGATCCATCGGTAACCCTGCGGGCGTCTTGGACGCGGTGAGTTTGGAAAACGCGGCCTTGACGATCTTGTCTTCCAGCGACTGGTAGCTCATGAACACGGCCCTGCCGCCGACACCCAGCATGTCTGTGATGACGGGCACGACGTTTTCCACCGCTTCCAGCTCCCGGTTGACCTCGATGCGCAGCGCTTGAAAGGTCCGCTTCGCGGGGTGCCCGCCGGTGCGGCGGGTGGCGGCGGGGATCGTGTCGTACAGCAGCTCCACCAGCCGTGCTGCGCGGTCAAACGGCTCGCGCTCGCGCTCCGCCACAATCGCGGAGGCGATCTTGCCCGCGAACCTTTCGTCGCCGTAGGTCTTCAGGATGCGTGCCAGGTCGCCGTGGCTGTAGGTGTTTAGGACCTTAGCCGCCGTGATGCCACCGGTTTGATCCATCCGCATGTCCAGCGGGGCGTCACCACGGTAGGAAAAACCGCGTTCTTCCTGGTCGAGCTGCATGGAGGACACGCCCAAGTCGAACAGTGCGCCGGCAATGCCGTGTTCTCGGGCTGCCTCAAAGATCGGGCCCTGCCTGTCTGCAACGGCGTCGTCGATGTGGTCGAAGCGGGCTTGCACAGCCACGAACCGGTCACCGAATGCAGCCAAGCGTTGCGACGCCTGACGGAGCGCATCCGGATCCCTGTCCACACCGATCACACGGGCGTGGGGAAAGACGGTGAGGAAATGCTCAGAGTGTCCCCCCGCCCCGAGGGTGCCGTCCACAAGCACAGCGTTTTGACCAAAGGCCTCGACAGCCGGTGCGAGGAGCTCAGCCATCCGGTCACGCAGAACGGGAACGTGACCGTGCGGGTCGTCAGCGAGCGTGAATTTCGCCATGTCGTGCCCTCCGTGTCCCGTTGAGTCGCGTTGTGTGTATGCAGTGCGGGGAGCGCGTAGAGCCCTGCCCGGGGCGGCTGTTCTGATGTCGGGGAAGTACACCAGAACGCTTCACGCCCCGGACAGAGTCCGTACACACTCTCCTTATCGATGTCCGCTGCCGGGTAGTCAGTCCTACAGCAGGCCGGAGAGAATGTCGTCGTCGTCCGCCGCGGAGAACGCGGCTTCGGTTTCTTCTTGATACTTATTCCAGGACTCGAGGTCCCAGATCTCGAGAAAATCCACGGAACCGATGACCACGCATTCCTTGCTCAGGTTTGCGTACTCGCGGTGCGCCGGGGACAAGGTGATCCGGCCAGACCCGTCCAGCGATTGCTCATCCGCACTGGCAGCCAGATTTCGGATGAACGCTCGTGCCTTCGGGTTCGTGCGGGATGCCGCCGCGGCCTTACGGGCGCGGGCGGCGAACTCGTCGCGCGGATACACCGCGAGAGAGTGGTCCTGCCCCTTAGTCACCATCAACCCGTCCGCAAGATCCTCTCGGAACTTCGCGGGGAGCGTCAGGCGACCTTTGTCATCCAGCTTGGGGGTGTAGGTACCCAGAAACATCCGGTGACCTACCTTCCTTCACTTTCAGACGTTGGCTGTGAAATTTTCTCGGCTTCGTTCCACGGCGCGCACGTAGTCAAGATGCACGCCATTTCACTCCGCTGCGCCCCACTTTAACCCACTTCTCCCCACAAACGCCACACCTACGCGAAACTTCTCACTGGAAACGGCTGTTGTTGCAGGTAAATGAGTAAATAGTCAAGTGGGGGAACTTCCCGCCGCCGCGAGTAACACCACTCACTTGAGGCAGACGCAACCTCAAAAGACGCAATTTTCACCGGCTGTACGGGGGCCGACGGGCGAACTAGCGCCACAATGCGTCACTGTGGGGAGAAGTGGGAGATTAATCGGGTGCACGAAAAAGCGCCCTCCCGGTGACGGGAGGGCGCAGGAGATAGGGGCGCCAGTGAAGGGTTACTGCCGGTCCTCGAAACGCCGGCGGAAGCTTTCCTCCATGCTTGCGCCACGTTGCGAGCGTGGCTTCGACCGCTTCGACGCGCGCGATGTCACCGACGCGGCCTGCGCGGGTGTGCGCAGCGCCATGACGCCCCCGAAAAGCATGACTGCGAAACCGATGATGCTCAGAACGACAGTCCAGATGCTCAGGCTCGCAAGGGCAACGCCGCCGAGAAGTAACACGAGACCCAGCACAATCAGTGCCAGGCTGCGCATGGTGAGCTGACCGGTCTTCGGGGCAGAACCCACACCAGAATCGGTGACCACGCTGCTGCCGAATTTCGGGTCGTCCGCGAAGAGCGATTGCTCGATTTCGCGCAACGCCCGCATTTCCTGCTCAGAAAGAGACACTGCTCACTCTCCAGATGCCGTTGGCGGACTGCAATTGCTCATATAACGGCCATCGTACGCAGATTGTTCCCCGCACCCACCCCTACGGTTACGCAGCGACTGCAGACTCACCCGCCACAGTCGCAGAGTAGAAGTCCTCAACATCCGCCAGCAGCCGGTACACCACCGCGGACCCCGGGTTGAGATCGATCCCGGACGCCACCCTGCCCCGCTGCGCAGAGTAGCGCCTGAACACGGCCGCCCAGTCGGCGCCAGCCGCGCCCGTGAGTGCGAGTTTGTCCCAGGCGTTGGTGGGCAGGCGCTTCCGTTTGCGGACCACCGGCGACTGGGCGCTGCGCGCACCGGCGACGCGAAGTGCCGCACGGTAGGCGTTTTCCATTGCGAGGTCGTGCCGGCCGGCCTCGAAGTCGTCGTGCGCCTGGGCGATGAGGCTTTCCGCGGCCGCGAGAAACTGGCCGGCACGGCTGACACGTGCGCCAGCCCCGTAGACCGATCCCGTCGTTGCCGAAACTACGCTTGCCATGTCCGGTTCCTCCTGCCTCGAGGCGTTTCCTGTTTGTGCGATGGGCCCAATCTAAAACACTCGTTCGACACGCCCTGCGCCGTTTCGAACGTACGTTCGACATCGTCCGCATGCCGTTGCCCCGCGCCGGCTATACAAGTGCTTCGATAGAGACATGACTGCGACCATTCAGCGCCTCACCCCCGCCGAGTTCATCATGCTCGCCCCTGCGCTCGTCGACATCTATATAGAGGCCATGGGGTACGCCCCTTCGATGCGGCCACAACGCATCCAGGTGTGGAAGGGCGAGGTCCGCTCCCCCGGGTTTACTGCCTTGGTGGCTGTCGACGGTGACGTCGTCGTGGGCGTCGCATACGGCTTCCTGGGCACGCGGGAGCGTTGGTGGGACCAGCAACTGGTGCGCGCGATGAAGGCGAAGGGTGAGCTGAGCGCCCTTGACCGCGACATGCTGCACAACTATTTCGAAGTGGCGGAGGTGCACGTCGCCCCCTCCCGGCAAAGCGAGGGCATCGGCGCACAATTACTGGCGGCGTTATTGCGGGAGGTGACGGCCCGATGGGCCCTACTCTCCACCCCAGAAGTCGCCGGAGAGGCGAACAACGCCTTCGGCCTCTACCGCAAATTTGGCTTTACGGACGTAGCCCGGAACTTCTTCTACGAGGGCGACGGCCGGCCGTTTGCCATCCTCGCCCTCGATCTCCACAACACACTGGGTAGGGTGACTGACGTATCGGATAACGGGCACAAGGAGCTGTAAAACGTGGCCACAACGCATCTGGAACTCTCGGAGATCCCGCAGCGGGTTGAGCGCAACCTCGCCGCCTTCTTTGACGCGCGCGCCGACGCCATCGCGGCCATCGGTGAGCCTGTCGCCCACGCAGTGAGCCACCTCCAGGCGTTCGTGCTCGGCGGCGGCAAACGCGTCCGCCCGACCTACGGCTGGGCGGGTTTTGCTGGTGCCGGCGGCCTGGAGCGCGGCGCAGAAGACCCCGACGCCGTACTGCGCGCAGTGAGCGCGCTGGAGCTGATCCAGGCGTGTGCGCTCGTACATGACGACATCATCGACGCCTCCGACACCCGGCGCGGCAACCCCACCGTGCACCGCGCCCTCGAAGCCGAGCACCGCGACCGCGATCTCCTCGGCTCCGCCGAGGCGTACGGCACGAATGCGGCGATTCTGCTGGGCGATCTCGCGTTGGCCTGGGCGGAGGACATGTGGCGCTACTCCGGTGTGTCCCAAGAGGCCCTCGTCAGGGCCGCGGAGCCGTGGGTGGGCATGCGCACCGAGGTCATCGGCGGCCAGCTGCTGGACATGATGTTAGAAAGCCTGCGCAGCGAATCCGTGGAGATGGCCAACCGCGTCAACCGCTACAAAACAGCGGCGTACACCATAGAGCGGCCCCTCCACCTCGGCGCAGCGCTGGCAGGTGCGGATGAGGCGACTATTAACGCGTTCCGCGGCTACGGGCGCGATGTCGGTATCGCATTCCAGCTACGCGACGACCTCCTCGGCGTGTTCGGCGACCCAGCTATCACGGGCAAGCCGGCGGGCGACGACCTGCGGGAGGGCAAGCGCACCGAGCTCTTCGCCACTGCCGTGGGGCTCTTGGCGGAGACAGACCCGGATGGCGCTGAGGAGCTGCGCACCGGAATTGGCCAGACGGCGGACGACGCGAAGTTGCGTCGATTAGCGCAGCTCATCCGCGGCAGCGGTGCCGAGGACGCGGTGGAGCAGCGCATTGAGCAGCTCACCGCGTCGGGCCTCGAGTATCTGGAGGACGCAGGTATCAACGACGCTGCCGTGGACGCGCTCACGGCTCTCGCGCACAAAGCCACAGCCCGGCGCAAGTGATGCGGCGTCATCCTCACGTGCTCGGCTTCGCGGCATGCGTGCTCATCGCGGTTGGCTCCTTCGGCGCGGGCGCGACCCGCTACCGCGGTGGGGTACTGCGGGAGCTCGGGCTGGATTTCCTGGCGTTCGGCCACGGCCGCGGACTCATGGACCTCCTGCTCACCGCCGGCATCGTCGGACTCGTCGCGGCGTGGGTGATGCTGTGGAAGGCACGGCCGTCTGAACGGCAATTGCGGCGCACCGTGTGGTGGTGGACCGGAGCGCTCGCGTGCAGCGCGCCGATCCTCTCGCGGGACGTGTACTCGTACTTGATGCAGGGGGCGATGCTGCGCGACGGCTTCGACCCGTACTCCGAGGGCGCCGCCGTCAACCCTGGCCCGTTTCTCTGGGAGGTCTCCCACGACTGGCGCAACACCACAACCCCCTACGGCCCGCTTCACCTCGGACTCGGTAAGGCGGTGACGACGCTTGTCGGCGACAACGTCACCGCCGGGTTAATCGCGTACCGGTTGATTTCCGTGGCCGGGTTCGCGCTCATCGTGTGGTCCGTCCCCCGAATCGCCAAAGCAATCGGTGGCGATCCCGCTCTCGCGCTCTGGCTCGGCGTGGCCAACCCAGTGATGCTGCTGCACCTGATCGGCGGCATGCACAACGAGGCCGTGATGGTTGGGCTGGTCAGCCTTGGCCTGCTCTCCTGCCTGCGGGGACGCTGGTGCACCCCTGGGATAGCGCTCATCGCGCTGGCGGTCTCGCTGAAAGCGACCGCAGCTATCGCGCTGCCCTTTGTGGTGTGGCTGATGGTCCAGCGGCATAGCTCCACCGCCCTCGGGCGCGCGGGCATGCTCGTCGTCTCCGGCGCATGGGCGCTTGTCGTCAACGCCGCCGTGATCCACGTGGTCACCGTGGCCTCCGGCACCACCTGGGGCTGGTTGGCGCAGATCACCGGCAACTCCAAAGTGATTAACCCGCTCGCCGGCCCCACGTTCGCCGCCGAGCTGCTCACCCCGTTGCTGCAGCTTTTCGACGACACGTTCCGCTACAACACCGCGCTGAGCTGGACCCGCTCCGTTTTCTCCGTGCTCATGCTGGTGGGGCTGGTTGCAGTGTGGTGGCTGTTCCGCCCCCGGCCCGGCACCGCCTACGAGCCGCGCGCGGTCGCTGGCACCACCGCCGCCTACGCTGTGGCGTTTGCCGCGAATGCTGTGACGTTGCCGTGGTACTACGCCTCACTCATCTCGCTGACCGGCACGTTCCGCCCGCCGCCGTGGGTGGTCAAGGGGGCAGCCGGGGCGTCGATCGTGGTCGCCCTGGCGTTCCAGGGAAGCGGAAACCACCGCCTCTACGACGCGTGGTTTCTCGCTCTAGCCGCGATCGGCGCCGTAATTGCGGTGGAATGGTTGTTCCGTGACGTGCCTAAAACGCCATGGCCTGCGCGCGACGAATCACCTCGCGGGCCTTCTGGCCGTGAAGCGCATCGACAGGACGCCCCGGCAGAGTCTCGTCCGGCGTGAATAGGAACGCCAAGATCTCGTTGGCGTCGTAGCCGCCGTCGTAAAGCACGGTGATCGCGCCGGAGACGAACTTGTTCAAACCGTCCTCGCCCAGCAGGCTCGCCGGGATGACCTTCTTCCCATCCCGGACGTAGTGCACCAATTTCTTCGCACCGATGTAGTCGTGCACCTTGGTCACTGGCACGCCGAGAACGTCGGCGACATCCGGGAACGGCAGCAATGTTTCGTCGGCAAGCAATTGCTCAAGATTCGTTTGTGCACTCACGGTTGGCGATTCTACGCTGGTGCGCATGGCTACCTTGGGTGCAGGCACGACATTGGACGGGCGCTACGTCGTCGACCGCCCAATCGCGCATGGGGGGATGGCCACCGTCTACCGGTGCGTGGACAGGCGCTTGGGCCGCGAAGTGGCGGCGAAGGTGATGCACGAGCAGTACGTCCACGACGAGGTGTTCCGCGAACGCTTCCGCCGGGAGGCTCGCGCGATGGCGCAGCTCAGCCACCCGAACTTGGTCAATGTCTACGACTTCTCCGCCTCGGGCGACGAGGTTTTTCTGGTCATGGAGCTGATCACCGGGGGCACGCTGCGCGAACTCCTCGCCGAGCGCGGTCCCATGCCGCCGCACGCGGCAGCAGCGGTGATGCGCGGCATGCTCACCGGTCTAGCGGTTGCGCACGAGAAGGGGATGGTCCACCGCGACATCAAGCCCGACAACGTGCTCATCGACGCGTCCAGCCGCGTCAAACTCTCTGACTTCGGCTTGGTGCGCGCCGCTGCGGAAACCACTCAATCCACCGACCAGATCGTGGGCACGGTCGCCTACCTATCCCCCGAGCAGGTCGACGGCAGCCCCACCACCGCCGCATCCGACGTGTACTCCGCAGGCCTCGTGCTGTTCGAACTTCTCACGGGGCAAACACCCTTCGACGGTGATACACCCCTCGCGCACGCGTACGCGAGGCTGCGGTCGGACGTGCCTGCGCCGTCCGCGCTCATCGCCGGCGTGCCGAAGCTTTTCGACGAGCTGGTGGCCACCGCCACCTCTCGAAACCCGGCTGACAGGTTCCACGACGCGGCCGATTTCCTCGCTGCGCTCGACGACGTGTCCCGCGAGCTGCGCCTGCCCGCCTACACGGTGCCTGCGCCCCGAAACTCGGCCGCGCACCGTGCCGCCGAGCATCCGACGAATTTCGGGCTCGCCGCTGCTGACCCTTCGGCTCCCCCGGCGGAAGCCGCCCCGACTGTCACCCGTCAGCGTCTGTTTCCGGGCGACGGCGTCCCGACGCGCGTCTCCGCGCCTGCGGTTCGGCCTTCCCCAGAGGCACCGGCTCCCTCCCGCGACCAGCGGCCTGCTGCGGCAGCGGTGCCACCCCCCGCGGACGCGCCGCAGGCCCCGGTGGAGCGGGTGCCAGCGCCTGCACCTACGCCCCGACAGCCCTCGCCTCAGCGGCCCACCGTCAGCCCGGTGTCGAACCGTTCCCCGATCGGCGTGGCCATCTACACGGTGCTGGCCATCGGCATCGTCGTGGCCATCGGGTTGGGCGCGTGGTGGTTTGGCTCGGGGATGTACGGCGAAATCCCCGAGATCATCGTCCCCTTGTTCTAAAGCGCCTTAGTAGCGCAGCATCTCCGCGACCAGGAAGGACAGCTCGAGGGCCTGCTCGGTGTTCAGGCGGGGGTCGCAGGCGGACTCGTAGCGTCCCGGCAGGTCCACGTCGGTGATGTCTTGGGCGCCGCCAAGGCACTCGGTGACGTTTTCGCCGGTGAGCTCGATGTGGATGCCGCCCGGGTGTGTGCCCAGCTCGCGGTGGACCTCGAAAAAGCCCTGCACCTCGTCCAAGATTTTGTCAAAGTGACGCGTCTTGTAACCGTTGGAGGAGGTGAAGGTGTTGCCGTGCATCGGGTCGGACTGCCAGACCACCTTGTGGCCGGACGCTTCCACCGCCTTCACGATGCTGGGGAGCACGTCGCGCACCTTGTCCTGGCCCATACGGATGACCATGGTGAGGCGGCCGGGCTCGCGGTTCGGATCGAGCTTGTCGGCGTAGGCGACAGCCTCCTCCGGGGTGGTGGTCGGGCCGAGCTTGATGCCGATGGGGTTGGAGATCATGGCGGCGAAGTTGACGTGGAAGTCGTCAATGCCGCGGGTGCGCTCGCCGATCCACAGCTGGTGCGCCGACAGGTCGTAGAGCTTGGTCTCACCGCTGGAATCGGTGGCGAGACGGAGCATCGCGCGCTCGTAATCCACAAGCAGTGCCTCGTGGGAGGCGTACACCTCGGACGTGCGAAGGTTGTCGTCGCGCACGCCGCAGGCGTCCATGAACGCGAGGGAACGGGAAATCTCGCGGCCGAGCGCCTCGTAGCGCGCCCCAGCCGGGGAGTTGGAGACGAACTCGCGGTTCCAGTCGTTGATGTGATGCAGGTCAGCCGTGCCAGACGTGGTCAGGGCGCGCACGAGGTTCATCGCGGCCGACGAGTTGGCGTAGGCGCGCACCATGCGGGCCGGGTCGTGACGGCGGGACTCTTCGGTGGGCTCCACACCGTTGACAATGTCACCGCGGTAGTTGGGCAAGCCGTTGCCGTCTAAGTCGGAGGACCGCGGTTTGGCGTATTGGCCGGCGATGCGCGCCAGCTTCACCACCGGCATAGACGCGCCGTACGTCAGCACCGCCGCCATCTGCAGCAGTGTGCGCACGTTCGCGCGGATGTGGGGCTCGGTATTGGATTCGAACGTCTCGGCGCAATCGCCGCCTTGCAGCATGAAGGCCTCGCCCAAGGCGACATCCGCGAGGTTGGCCTTGAGCTGCTCCACCTCGGGTGCGAGGACCACCGGGGGCACGGACTCGAGGATCTTCCGCACATACCCAGCCTGGGCAGGGTCCCAGGAAGGCTGTTGCTTGGCGTCGCGGGAGATAACGTCTTGGAACTGCTCGTTCAGGTCGCCCGGCAGCGGGGGCAGATCCGGCAGCACGTCTTTCGGGATGTCAATAGTCCAACTCACCCGTTTAGTAGTAGCACGATTTATCCCTGCGCCACAATACTTTTCACCTGCAGGTTCCCAGACTACGGCGGCCTGATCTCACTATCCGGACGCGGCGCCGGAGGAGTCGAGAGGCAGCGCCTCCATGCACACGCGGAATTTTCGCAGGTTGTGGCGCGCGTCAACGAGCGCGTCGTGGTTGCCGTCCGGCACCTTGGGCAAACGAGGCTTACCCGCCATCTGCCAGTACTGCTTGAGCTCGCGGGTGTACCGCGGCAAATCCTTGGGCAACCCGGACATGTCACCCCACAGCTGTGCGAAGACGACGTGGTCGTACGCACCGACCCACGCCCACAGCTCCGGAACGCCGCGGCCGGCGGCGAGGAACGCGTGGGCCTCCTCCCGGATCTGGCGCAGCGGCTTCCAGGCTGGGTGCGAAGCCCGCGGAAGCTTGCTCAGCACGTTGTCGCGCACCCACTCATTGGCGCGCGAGGCATCGAACTCGTTGCTGACGGCGTAAAACTCCCGGCCGTCTTCTGCGACGATGCCGATAGAGACTAGTTCGATCGTGGAGCCGTCCTCGATGAACTCCGTATCGTAGAAATACCGCATCTACTTGCGCTGCTCCGCCCGTATGTCGTTGAGCAGCTCGCGTCGCGACGGCCCCTTCGGCCCCCGGTCGCGGCGCGGCCAAAACATCACCGCCGCCACCGCGGCCACAGCGATCGGCCCCGCCAGCTTCGGGTACCAGCCGGCCTGGGACGCAACCAGGTACAACGCCACCACGACGGCAACGAGGACGAAGCGGACAATGAGGGATCTGTTCACGGGCGCGCCTCCTCTGGGTAATCCCCCGTCTCCTCCAACGCCTTTTTCACGTCAGAGGCGTAGACGTCTACGTAGTCCTCCCCCACCATTGCCGCGAGGCGGCGCATGCAATAGTCGGTGAACGGCCGCATGACCTCGCGCGAGTCGGGGTCGAAACCGTTCTCCACGGCCCACGCCCGCGGATCAATCGGCTCGGACACCAGGATCCGCACCTTGGCGGGGCGCGGAATGGTGGTGCCGATGGGGTTGGCTTTTCCGGATCCGATCATGCCGATCAAGACAACCGGGACTCCGCTCGGCATCGCGATGCGGGCAAGCCCCGTGCGACCCTTGTACACGCGGCCGTCCGGGGAACGCGTGCCCTCCGGGTAGATACCGAGGAGGTCGCCCTTGTCCAGCACGCTCTTGGCCGCCGCCTGCAGCGCGTCGCCGGCGTCTTTCGCACCGCGGTCGACGGGGATCTGGCCCACCGAAGAGAAGAAGAACTTCTGGATGCGCCCGGTAAGACCCGGCGTGGTGAAGTACTCCTTTTTGGCCGGGAACGTGATCTGACGGCGCACGAGCAGCGGCAGATAGAAGGAATCCAGCACCGCTTGGTGGTTGGACGCCAAGATCGCGGCCCCTTCGTCGGGGATATTCTCCGCGCCCTCGATAGTGGGACGGTTCCACACCAACAGGGGCGGCCCGAGCAAAACCTTGAACAGGGAATACCACTTGTTGTTCATCGTTGTTCGCCTTCTACAGCAGTTCGCGGGCCAAATCAGCGACACCGATCATACCCGCCCGGGACCCCAGCTCAGCGCACAGGATCTCCGGCAGTGGGCGGTAGCCGGCACCCACAATGTTCGCTTCCATGGAAGCGCGGGCGTGGTCCAAGAACAAATCCGCGTCGTCGCTGACTCCACCGCCAAGCACAATGTGGGCAGGATCGAGCACGTCCGCGACTATCGCCAGCCCGCGCCCCAGCCACGTTGCAAAGCTGTCCAGGGCCGCGAGCCCCAACTCGTCGCCGCCGCGCGCCGCAGCCATGATGTCGTGCCCGCTCGCCCGCTTTTCGACGACCGCCCGGTACACCGCCGAATCCTTGAAGCTGCCCTCCGTGGCGATGTCGATCGCGCAATCCACCAGCGACGTGCCGGATGCGTAGCGCTCCAGGCAGCCCTGCTTTCCGCACGAGCACACCCGCCCGCCCGGTACGACGGTGATGTGCCCGAACTCCGGGGCGGTGCCGAACGCTCCGCGGTAAATTTCACCTCGGTGCATCAGCGTCGCGCCGATACCGGTACCGACGGCGAAAAAGACCCACGTTCCCAGGTCGCGCCCCGCGCCGTAACGGTACTCACCCCAGGCCGCGGAATTGGCGTCGTGCTCCAGGCGCACCGGCAGGCCCAGCGCCTCCTCCAGATCCCGGCGCACGGGCTGATCGTCCCGCCACGCCAGGTGGGGCGCAAACCGCACGACCTCGCACGACGGGTCCAAGAATCCGGCGACGGCGACGCCGACAGCGCCAACATCGTGTGTCGCTCGCAGGTCCCCCACCATGCGCACGATCGTGTCTGTAAGCCCCTCGGCGTCGTGGGGCGTGGGGGTGCCGAGCGATTCCACAATCGCGCCTGTCGCATCCACCACGGCGGCGCGGGTGTTCGTGCCGCCAATATCAAAACCGACGGTCACGGGTGAGTGAGCAACCATGTCAAGGCAGTCTAGCCCCCCGGCTGCGCCGCCCCGCATAACGCTGCTAGCCGGTCGCCGAGCACGTCCCAGGAGAAGCGCTCGGCGACATGGGCACGCCCGGCTGCACCCATGCGGGCATGCCCTTGGGCGTCGACAAGCATCCCCCCGATCGCCCGTGCGACCTCGCCGGTGTCGCGCCCGTTCACCACTACCCCGCTTTCGGGCGTAACAGTTTCGGGCGCGCCGCCGGAGCGACCTGCGACCACCGGCACGCCGCACGCCTGGGCTTCGAGGTACACAATGCCGAGGCCCTCAACGTCGAAACCGCCGAGGCGGGTGCGAGCGGGCATGGCAAATACGTCCGCAGCCGCCACGATGTCGCGCAGCTGCTCCCCCGGCACGGCGCCCGTGAACACCACCTCTTCCCCGGCGCCCGCGCGCAACCGTCGTGCATCAGGCCCCGTTCCAACAATGACGAGCCGCGCGCCGGGCGCTTGACGACGAACCTCCGGCAGCGCCCGTATCAGCACATCCTGCCCCTTACGCGCGACCAGCCGAGACGAACAGACAACGAGCGGCGCATCGCCGACGCCCAGGCGTTCGCGGGTGGCGGTGCGCTGGGCAACGGTAGCCGGCCGGAAGAACGCCGTGTCCACGCCCGACGGGAGCGCAACAAATCTGGGGCCGCTGCCGAATGCCGGGCGGAGTCGTTGCAAGGTGTAGTTCGAAATGTAGGTCACGATATCCGCACTGCGCCCGATACCGCGCAGCGCTTGGCGGCCGATAGGGACCTTGGTCCAGCCCACCTCGTGACCGTGCGTGGAGGCGATAACGGTGGAGGCGCCTGCCCGTTTCGCCGCGGGCCCCATGAGGGCAAGTGGCGCAGCGGCGCCGAACCAGACCGTGTCAATGCCGTGCGTGCGGATGAGGCGCTGCATTTCACGCGCCGTCGACGGCGTAGGCAGCATCACGTGGTGCGGCCAGCGGACCACCGTGTACGGCACGGACGCATCCCATTTGCGCGCCGCGGCGACATCCTGCGTGGAGGCGAACACCACCAGCGACTCAGGCCCCACCCGCCGGGCGAGCTCCGCGGCGAAGTCCCGCAAATACGACTGAATCCCGCCCACGGTGGGCGGGAAGTCATTGGTAACCAGTAGCGTCTTAATAGCGCACGGCACCCTGGACCGGCATGCTGTTCAGGGGAACAACCTGGATCGGGATGCCGTAGTCAGACGAGTGGACCACCATGCCGTCGCCGATGTACATGCCCACGTGCGTCACACCCGGGTAGTACCCGATGATGTCGCCGGGCTGCAGTGCGTCCAGCGAAACCGGCGTGCCACCAGCGAGCTGGGCCTGGGAGGTGCGCGGGATGCTGATGCCGTTTTGTGCGTAGGCCCACATCATGAGACCGGAGCAGTCGAACGCGTCTGGGCCAGCCGCGCCCCAACCGTAGGGCTTGCCCAGCTGCGCCATGGCTGCGGCGACAATGCCGGAATCCACCGCCGGTAGTGCCGAGGTCTCGACAGGATTGTCCTTTTTGACCCACCGCTCGCGGTCGGCCTCATTCAAGCTGTCCACTTGGCGCTCAATGTCGGCGACGCGCTGGTCCAGCTCCGCGCGCTCCTGCTCCAGCTTCTTGCGCTTGCCGTCAAGCTCGTTGCGGACGTACTGCGCTTCCGCCACTGCGATGTTCGCAGCGTTCGCGCGGTCGGCGGCCGCACGGTTCGCGTCGTTCAGCTCGGTCAAGGCGCGCTGGGAGTTCCTGTTCAGCGCTGCGAAGTACGCAGAGCGGTCGATCGCGTCCTGCGGGGTGCCGGAGCCGAGGGTGGTGAGCAGCGCGTCCGTTGCCGGGACACGGTAACGCGACTGAGCGATGTCGCCAACGTTCTTGCGCTGCGCGTCGCTGTCGCCACGGATCGCCTCCAACTGCGCCTTGGCCTCTGTGGCACGAGCAATGGCGGAGCGCTCCCTGTCCTCAGAATCCGCGATCTGGTCCTCCAGACCCTTAATCTCCTCCGCCTTGGCGGTGGCGTCGTGGGAGGCGGACTCCATTTGCTCGATGAGCGCATCCACGTCGTCGGCGTGCGCGGAGGGAAGCAGCGGCGCGGTAGATGCGACGATGCCGCCTGCAAGGACCGCAGTGGTTACGGAACGGGAGCGGTTTCGGCGAAGGGAGTGCTTACCCACGTGTATACCTCTTCATGTGCTGACGAGAACGAACAAACTATAGCTGTTCCGAAGGCCGTCGCAAAGCAAAATGCGCCGGACGTGACTGATGTGAAAACTGGCCTCGAATGAGCAACGCCCCGCTGGCCGTACGGTAGCGGGGCGTTAGGGGGATTGGCCTAGAAGCGAACCACAGAGTGGATCGGCATCATGTGCAGGCTGCGGTATCCGACCGGAGTGCTTGAGTTCAGCGCATCGATGATCTGGCCGTTGCCGGCGTAGATGGCAACGTGGGATGCGCCGTCGTAGTAGGCGACGATGTCGCCGGGCTGGATGTCGCTCAGCGCGACGCGCTGGCCGGAGTACGCCTGGGACTGGGAGGTGCGCGGGATGGTCTTGCCCACCTGTGCGTACACCCACGAGGTGAAGCCAGAGCAGTCGAACGAGTTCGGGCCGGCGGCGCCGTACACGTACGGGGAGCCGATCTTGGACTGGGCGATGGCCACGATGCGCTCGCCGACGGACGGCTGGCGCACCGGCGCGGGCGCAGCGGCCGGAGCCGAGTAGGTCTGCTTCGTCGGTGCCGGCACTGCTGCGAGTGCCTGCTGCTCCACGGTGTTGAGGAACTGGTTGAAGCCCGGGATGTTCGACACGCCCGGGATTGCCTTCACGGACGCGATAGCGTTCTGGATGCTTGCGTTAGCGGACTGGCCCGCCAGGGACGGGATCCACGCCTCGATGCCCGGGATGGCTGCGATGCCCGGGACGTTTTCAATGCCCGGAACCTCGACGGAAACCGGGGTGTTGGGAACACGGACCTCTGCTGCGGAGGCGGCGGCCGGCGCGACCAGTGCTGCGCCAGCTGCGATAGCGGCGGTAGCCGCTGCTGCGCGCGCTGCGGTGTTCTCCTGGCGACGGTGCTTTGCCACGATAGTTTTCTCCATATCTTCTCTTCGCCAACCGGGTTAGCTGTCGGGCGGGGTGTTGAGAAAAGGCCCTGCGCCCCACGGGAGCGTGAGCCCCACTGTGGTTCCCCGGTCCCCTCGGCGGGCGGCCCGCGGGTGTGCGGAGCGTCAACCTGGGTAACGGCTTATATGTTGTTTGCGGTACATGCTGCCAACGGTTGTTGTCGCAATGTCTCGAACAGGTTACGAAACGGCAACATCCGTGTCCAACCGCCGCAGCGTTATTGTTCCGTTATCAACAGGTTCGGGTTGCCGGCGTGGCTGTCGCCGCGCCCGTTGCCAACCCTGTACAGCCGGCCCCGAATCGCAGGAATATACGTCTGAACAGTGCGTTTGCGCTCGCCCACCACAACTCCCCCGGCACCGCCTTGCCGGCCCGAGTCGGTTTCTAATTAGAGGTTGTGCGCTTCATCACATACCGTCTTTATCGGCCTGTAACAAAGTAAAACCCCCTCTTCCCGGGCCCGGGAAAAGGGGGTTTGTACGCGACCGCTAGGTGGGCAAACTCGCGAGGTTATTCAGCGCTGTTGTGCGTTGCGTCGCGGTCGAAGCGGTCCTTCGTCTCCTCGAGGGCACGCATCGTCTCAACGGCCTCGTGGTGCTTCTGCTCCTCGGCGTCGCGAACGCGCTCGGTTACGCCGAGCTCAGCGGGCGAGAACTTACCGATGGTGTCGGAGTCCGCGAAGCCAAGCTGGTTCATCTGCTTCGGCACACGGGCACCGGCGTACTCCAGCGGCACCGGGTGGCCGTGCTCGTCCACCGGGCCGAGCGGCTGGTGGATCTCCACGAACGCGCCATTCGGCAGGCGCTTGATCACACCGGTCTCAATGCCGTGCTCCAGGACCTCACGGTCGGAGCGCTGCAGGCCAATGCACAGGCGGTAGGTGATGAAGAAGGCCAGCGGCGGCAGGACGATCAAGCCGATGCGGCCAAACCACGTCATCGCGTTCAACGAGATGTTGAAGAAGTGCGCGATGTGGTCGTTACCACCCGAGATCGTGAGCAGCAGGAAGAAGGTCAAGCCCATCACGCCAACGCCGGTGCGCACCGGGACGTCGCGCGGACGCTGCAGGAGGTTGTGGTGGGCGGTGTCGCCGGTGACCTTCTGCTCGATGAACGGGTACGTGATCAGCAGCACGACCATTAGGCCACACAGCAGTGCAACCCAGAACGCGCCCGGGATGGTGTAGTTGCCGAGGTAGAGCTCCCACGCCGGCATGACACGGGCGGCGCCATCAGTCCACAACATGTAGACGTCCGGCTGGGAACCAGCAGAAACCTGCGACGGGTTGTACGGGCCCAGGTTCCAGATCGCGTTGATCGACGTCAGACCCGCCATGCCAGCAAGGACGGCGAAGACCACCATCATGTAGCCGATTGCCTCGGTTGCGAACACCGGGAGGATACGCACACCGACAACGTTGTTCTCGGTGCGTCCCGGCCCCGGGAACTGGGTGTGCTTCTGGAACCAGACGAGCGCGAGGTGCGCTGCAACGAGGGCGAGGATAATGCCCGGCAGGATCAGCACGTGCAGGATGTAGAAACGATCCAGCATGAGGTCCGACGGGAAGTCGCCGCCGAAGATCGCCCAGTGAATCCAGGTGCCGATGATGGGCAGGCCCAGGATGATCGCGGACATAATGCGCAGGCCAACACCGGACAGTAGGTCGTCCGGCAGCGAGTAACCCATAAAGCCCTCGATCATGCCCAGCAGCACGAGGGTCACACCGATAAGCCAGTTAGCCTCACGCGGGCGACGGAACGCGCCGGTGAAGAACACGCGCATCATGTGGGCAAACATCGCCATCATGAACATCAGCGCGGCCCAGTGGTGCATCTGGCGGACGAACAGGCCGCCGCGGACATCGAACGAGAGGTCCAGGGCCGTGGCGTACGCGCGCGACATTTCCACGCCGTTCAGCGGGAGGTACGCGCCGTCGTAGATGACCTTGGTAATCGACGGGTCGAAGAACAGTGCCAGGTAGATACCGGTCAGCAGCAGGATGATGAAGCTGTACAGCGCCATCTCACCCAACATGAAGGACCAGTGGGTGGGAAAGACCTTGTTCAGCTGCGGGCGCAGCACGCCCGAGATGGTGTAGCGCGAATCAACGTTGTCCGCGGCTTGCTCAAGTTTAGTGCTCATTAGGACTGACGCTCCCAGAATGCCGGGCCGACGGGCTCAATGAAGTTCCCGTTGGCGATGAGGTAACCGTCTTCGTCAACAGTCACAGGCAGCTGAGGCAGGGCGCGAGCGGCCGGGCCGAAGACCGGCTTGCCGTACTGCAACGCGTCGAACTGCGACTGGTGGCACGGGCACAGAATGCGGTTGGTTTGCGCCTCGTACAGCGAGGTCGGGCAACCGATGTGCGTGCAGATCTTGGAGTAGGCGTAGTAATCGCCGTAGTGGAAGTCCTCCTGGCCCTCGCGCTCCACAACCTTCTCAGCGTCCTGCGAACGCAGGCGGATCAGCATAACTGGGTTGCGCGGGCCGTGAATGGAGTGCATGTGGTGCTCGTAGACGTCGCGCTCCGGGTCGTACTCCGAACCGTCGTTGACGTCCTCCGGGTACAGGGGAAAGACCGTCTCCATTGCAGCAGCGGCGAGGTCTTCCGGGCGCATACGCACCAGACGGGACACACCCGCCGTGGAGTAGTGCGAGCCGGTCTCGCTCTCGTGCAGCTCGGCGATCGCACCGGTATCGCGGCCAAGGTACACCTTCACACCCTGGTCCTGGATGGTCCAGCCGTGCGTCCACAGAGTGCCGTCGCCGTGGTAATCCAGCTCGTGACGGACCTTCCAGGGGTTCTTGACCAGACCGCCGAGAGGAGCAATGACCATCAGGCCCGCGAGGACACCCGCGGTGCCGAGAAGGCCCTGCAGTGCCTTGCGACGACCCAGGGTCGACGTCTCCCACGCGTCGTTCAGCAGTGCGGTAGTGGTGCGACGGTCCAGCTCGCTGGAGCGGCCGTCGTGGCGGCGCTGCACCGCAATCTCCTCCGGCACGAACTTCTTCACGTACTGGATGATGGCGATGCCGAGGCCGCAAAATGCGAGCGCGGAGGTCAGGCCGAGCAGCGGGGTGTACAGGGTGTATACCCACAGCCCATCGTCGCCGTGGAACTTCGGCTCCCACGGCCAAAAGAGGTAGACGCCGAGGAACGCGAGTGCGCTGATGACCGAGATGGTCAGCCAGATTCCGATGCCGGTGGCAGCGGACTTCTCGCGCGGGTCGCCCTCAACCGGGAAACGCTCCTTGCGGTACGCAACCGTCACGTCGTCAAGCTCGGTGCCAAGAGCAGCGAGCTCGGCATTGTTCATGCGGTCGAGCTCTTCTACCGAGTAATTCTTCTTCACTTCACTCATGAGCGAGATCCAATCCACATAGCAGCGGCAGCGACCAAGGTCACGCCGATGATCCACATCGCCATACCTTCAGAGACCGGGCCGAGGCCACCCAGGTCCCAGCCGCCCTGGGACGGGGTCTCCTTGGTGGACTTGATGAAGGCAATGATGTCCTTCTTCTCGTCCGCCGTCAGCTGGCGGTCGGAAAACTTAGGCATGTTCTGCGGGCCGGTGAGCATCGCCTGGTAAATCTCCTGCTCGTTCGCAGGGTCCAGTTCAGGCGCGTACTTACCGGAGGACAGAGCGCCACCACGGCCAGTGAAGCTGTGGCACGACGCGCAGTTCAGGCGGAACAGTTCGCCGCCACGGGCGACGTCTGCAGCCTGGATCTGCCCGTCGAAGTCCTTACCGCGCAGCTCTTCCATCGCGAGCGAGCCGTCCTCGTTGTAGACCAGCTCAGGGCCGCCGCCGTTCGCTGCAACGTAGGCAGCGAGAGCGAGTGCCTGTTCCTCGGTGTAGCGCGGGCGCTTGCGCTCAGCCTGGGCGCCGTTGGACATCATCGGCATACGGCCGGAGTTGACCTGGAAGTACACGGCGCCTTCACCGGTACCGATGAGCGACGGACCGCGGTCCTCCACGCCCTGGAGGTTCGCACCGTGGCACGTGATGCAAGCAACGTCGTAGAGGTCCTTGCCCTCCTGGATCATCGCCTGGTCGTCACGGGCAGCGGTAGCCACCTGCGTATCGGGGGTAAGCGCGGACGCGAGCAGCCCCGCGCCGGTCAACCCCAGCGTCAGGGCAGCTGCGCCAGCGAGCGTGCGCTGCGTCTTGCGTCCCTGGCGCTTCTTCTTGGGTGAGTTTTCCATTGTGTTCCCTTAGCGACTTTTCAGAATTTGTCCGGTACCTGTGCGGCTTAGCTGAGCTACTGCACGAGGTACAGGGTGATGAACACGCCGATCCAAATGGCGTCGACGAAGTGCCAGTAGTAGGAAACGGCCATCGCGGCGGTTGCCTGAGCCGGGGTGAACTTCGACTTCGCCACACGCATCAAAACGACGATGAAGGCGATGATGCCGGCGGTCACGTGGGCCATGTGGAAGCCGGTGATGATGTAGAACACCGAGCCGTACACGCTGGACTGGGGGGTCACACCCGCCATCACCATTTCGGTCCACTCGAATGCCACCAGGCCGAGGAAGATGACGCCCAGCACAACGGTCACGGTGAACCACTTGCGCAGGCCGAACACGTCACCCCTCTCTGCGGCGAACACACCGAACTGGGAGGTGAACGAGGAGGCAATCAGCACGACGGTGATGATGCCACCGAACAAAACGTTCAGGTGGTCCGTCTGATTGCTCCAGTCACCTGCGGCGAGGCCGTTTGCGCGCGACGTGAAGTACATCGCGAACAAACCGGCGAAGAACATGAGCTCTTGGGCGAGGAACGCGATCGTGCCCACGCTGACCATGTTCGGTCGGTTCAGCGCTGGGACGCGATTTTGCGGCGTCGCCATATCTTGGTTTGTCATTGCGGTCGTCACGGAGGAGATTATCCCCTATCTCGCCCTGATATTCATCTCACTCACCCCCGTAATTTCCCTGTGAACGACACCCCAGCCTGCGCTTTTCGCGCACGTCGATGTTGCGAAAACATGAACTTCGAGCCGACGGGAACTTTCTGCGGGAATTTACGACGCGATCCCTGCTGGTCATCGGGCCACTCCCCCGCCCCTTTCATCCGATGCCGTTTTTCACCCGTGCTGGAAGCTAGGGCCTACAAGTAACCCGAGAGTTCCCAGTTGTGCCGCATCTCACACGCAACGCGCACGGCGCTCACGCTCGTGGGGGGACAAACTTTCGGTTGATGGCGCCAGAGATACAGAAGAACCCCGCCACGGATCACCGTGGCGGGGCTTTGCCGTCGCGCTGTTAGTGCTTCTCGCGCGGGATGCCGTACTGCAGGTTCAGCATCGCGGTGGTGCCGATCAACAGGACCGCACCGATGGCCAGCAGCCAGAGCTGCCAGAAGGCAATGCCCAGCCCCAGCACGCCGATGGACATCGACATGGCGAACGGCCAGATGGAACCCGGGGAGAAGAAGCCGAGCACACCGGCGCCGTCCTCGATCTCAGCCTCTTCCCAGTCCTCCGGGACGATGTCCATGCGGCGCTCGGTGATGTTGAGGTAGCCGGCGAGCATGAACGAAAAGACGGCGGCCAGCACGAGGCCGACGGAGCCGATCCACTCGATGCCGAACAGGTACGCGTCCTCACCAATCCACGACGTGGCGAGGATGTAGAACACAGCCATCAAGGCAAGGAAGGTGCCGATGGCGTAGAAAACCTTTGATCCAGTTCCCATGGCTTCGCTCTCTCTTTCTTAAACGTTCGCGTTCGGGTCGACAGTGTTCTCGCCGTCGCGGGTTGCGGTGCGGTCGGAGACGAACGGGTGGGTGGAGGTGGCGTACGGCTCTTCGCCGATGGAACGCAGGGCTTCAGAGTTCGGTGCGCCGGGGTTGTCGCGGCGGAACTGGATGTACCGCTCGAACTTCTCCGGGCTCACAGCGCGAACCTCGAAGTTCATCATTGCGTGGTACGTACCGCACATCTCGGCACAACGGCCGACGAATGCGCCCTCTTCCTCGATGCGCTCGATCTGGAACTTTCGCTGCTGCTGGTTGCTTTCCGGGTGCGCGTAGACGTCGCGCTTGAACAGGAATTCCGGAACCCAGAACGCGTGGTTCACGTCGCCAGATGCGAGGCGGAACTCGATCGGGGTGTCGGTCGGCAGTACCAGCACCGGGACCTCTTCGGTGGAGCCCAGGGTCTCAATTTCGTTGAAGTTCAGGTAGGAGAGGTCGCCCATGGAGGTGCCGTGGATCGGGTTCGCGTTATGCGCGTCCTCCGCATCGAACTTCGTCTCCTCGGCCAGCGCCTGTCGCTCAGTATCCAGGCCGTCGTAGTCCTGGCCGTCTTCGGTCAGATCACCGTCGACCTCGGCGTAGCCGAACTTCCAGTTCCACTGGTAGCCGGTGACGTCGACGGTCACCTTCGGGTCCTTATCAAGCGCGGTGGTCTGAGTCTGGGCCTGAACGGTGAAGAAGAACAGGATCATCACGATGACGATGGGCACAACCGTCAGCGTCAGCTCCAGCGGGACGTTGTACTGCAGCTGCTTCGGGAACTCGCCGGCGCCCTGCTTTTCGCGGGCCTTCCGGTTCCAACGGACGATGGCCATGATGAACAGGCCCCACATGATGATGCCGATGATCCAGGCGGCGAGCCATGTCCAAACCCAGAAGTTGTACATCTGGGTGCCCTCGGGCGTGACCGGATCCGGCCAGCCCATGTCGAGGATGTTCGCGAGCGCATCCGGCGCAGCAACGTCGCAGCCCGTCAGCGCAAGGCTGCCAAGCAGGAGCGCGCCCGCGACGCCGGCTTTCTTGGCGAATCCGCGGTTTACTTCCTTATCCACGTGTGTCTGCCTTCCTGTCCACACTAAAAACATTGAATGCCCATGTTTACGACAGAACATTCCTACCCGGCCAGAATAGTTCATCTGGCATAGGCCGTCTGAATCCCGGCGCTGCGGGTAGCGGTGCTGGCCGGAGGATCGTCGGTAAGCAACTGCTTAGCGACGCGATAGCTCCGCCGTCGCCGCATACGGGGTAAAAAGTTCATCCATAAGTTGGCCCCCTTATGGGGCACGGCGAAAGTTTGGCGTCTCCGGTTCACGGAAAAGGCGGCGAGAACCCTATTGTTGAGGGGACTCTTCGCCGCTTGCGGCGGCGCACCTTATACATACGGAGAGGTTTCGATATGTGTGGCCTTCTTGCCCTGCTTTCCGCGGACGCAAACGCAGCCAAGTTCGTTGATCCGGTCGGGCACGCCCTGCCGTGCATGTACCACCGCGGCCCCGACGCCGCAGGCACCTGGAACGACGAAGACGCCGTCTTCGGCTTCAACCGCTTGGCCATCATCGACATCGAGCACTCCCACCAGCCGCTTCGCTGGGGCCCCGCGGATAACCCGGAGCGCTACGCGCTGACGTTCAACGGTGAGATTTACAACTACGTCGAGCTGCACGAGGAACTTGCCGCTGCCGGCTACACCTTCAACACCGAAGGCGACGGGGAGCCGATTGTGGTGGGTTACCACCACTGGGGAGCCAATGTTGTCGAGCACCTGCGCGGCATGTTCGCCTTTGTCATCTGGGACACCGAGACCCGGACGATGTTCGCCGCCCGCGACCAGTTCGGCATCAAGCCGCTGTTCTACGCGACTACTGCCGCAGGCACGGTTTTCGCCTCTGAGAAGAAGTCCATTCTGGAGATGGCACCAGCACTGGGTCTAGGCCTGGAACTTGATCGCCGGGCGATTGAGCACTACGTGGACCTGCAGTACGTGCCGGAGCCGGAGAGCCTCCACCGCGAGATCCGCCGCGTGGAGTCCGGGTGCACCGTGACCCTCAAGCCGGGCGGCGAGGTGCATTCCGACCGGTACTTCAAGCCGCACTTCACCCCTACCCCGGTTGTGAAGGGCCGAGAGCAGGACCTGTACGACCGGATCGCGCGTGCCCTCGAAAATTCGGTTGAAAAGCACATGCGCGCGGACGTCACCGTCGGGTCGTTCCTCTCCGGCGGCATCGACTCCACCGCAATTGCCACCCTGGCTAAGCGACACAACCCCAATTTGCTCACGTTTACTACCGGCTTCGAGCGCGAAGGCTACTCCGAGGTCGACGTGGCCGCGGAGTCGGCCGAGGCGATCGGTGTCGAGCACATCGTGAAGATCGTGTCGCCGGAAGAGTACGCGGACGCCATCCCGAAGATCATGTGGTACTTGGACGACCCGGTGGCAGACCCGTCGCTGGTGCCGTTGTTCTTCGTTGCGCAGGAGGCCCGAAAGCACGTCAAGGTGGTGCTCTCCGGTGAAGGCGCGGACGAGCTCTTCGGCGGCTACACCATCTACAAGGAGCCGCTCTCCCTTGCTCCGTTTGAGAAGCTTCCGAGCGCACTGAACAAGGGGCTGAACCGCCTCAGCCGCGTCCTGCCAGACGGCGTGAAGGGCAAGAGCCTGCTGGAGCGAGGCACCACCTCGATCGAGGACCGCTACTACGGCAACGCTCGCTCCTTTAACTTCGGCCAGCTGCAGCGGGTGCTCCCGTGGGCGAAGCGCGAGTGGGACCACCGCGAAGTGACGGCACCGATCTACGCCGCTTCGACGGCGATGGACCCGGTCGCGCGCATGCAAAACCTCGACCTGTTCACCTGGATGCGAGGCGACATCCTGGTGAAGGCCGACAAGATGAACATGGCTAACTCGCTGGAGCTGCGCGTGCCGTTCTTGGACAAGGAGGTCTTCGAGGTCGCACAGACGATCCCGTACGACCAAAAGATCGCAGGCGGAACCACCAAGTACGCGCTGCGCAAGGCCATGGAGCAGATCGTGCCCCCGCACGTCCTGCACCGCAAGAAGCTGGGTTTCCCGGTGCCGATGCGCCACTGGCTGGCTGGCGACGAACTCTTCGGCTGGGCCCAGGACACGATCCGCGAGTCCCAGACCGACGACATCTTCGCCAAGGACCAGGTCCTGGAGATGCTAAAAGAGCACCGCGACGGCGTGTCCGACCACTCCCGCCGCCTGTGGACGGTGCTTGCGTTTATGGTGTGGCACGGTATCTTCGTCGAGCACCGCATCGACCCGCAGATTGAGCACAAGGACTACCCTGTTCAGCTGTAACCGTGCGTGGCCGCTCCCGGAAGACGCTCGCTCGTCGCCACAACATCGTGCTCGTCGCGGTCATGGCCGCGGCGATGCCGCTGATCGCGGCACTGACCGACCCGTGGCGCTCGCCCGCCTACAGCTGGGGCGTCGCCACGATCGTCTACCTGGTCCTGGTGTGGGGGCACATTTCGCGTCTCGACGCCTCCGGCACCGCGGCCTACGCCAGTTCCGAGGAGCCGTCGAAGATCTCGCGTGTGTTGCTGGTCAACCTGGCCACGCTTACGGCGCTCGCATCCGTCGGACTCCTCATGGTGGATGCCGCCGGGGCGAAGGGCCTTGAGGCGTGGGCGACCGGGCTGGCGGCTCTGGCAGTGGTCGCGGCGAGCTGGCTGCTCATCACCACGGTGTTCATCCTGCGCTACGCCGACGTCTACTACGCTCACTCTCCTGTTGGCGGCATGGAGTTCAACCAGGAGGAAGACCCCACGTACCTCGACTTTGCGTATGCGGGGTTCTCACTGGGGATGACCTATCAAATCTCGGACACGGCCATCACGCAATCGGAGATGCGCCGCGTCGCTCTGGTGCACAGCATCTACGCGTTCGTGTTCGGCATCGCCATCACCGCCACCAGCATCAACCTAGTGATGTCGCTGGGCAGCTAGTTCCTCCAGGCACGTGAAAGCACCCCCGGTCCTGGGCGGGCCGGAGGTGCTCTTCGTCGCTAAGCAGGCGGCGCTTAGTTGAAGCTGTCGCCGCAGGCGCAGGAGGAGCCTGCGTTCGGGTTGTCGATGGTGAAGCCCTGCTGCTCGATGGTGTCCGCGAAGTCGATGGTGGCGCCCATCAGGTACGGCACGCTCATCTTGTCCACGACGAGACGCACGCCGCCGACCTCGTCGGCCTTATCGCCGTCCAGGTCACGGTCGTCGAAGTAGAGCTGGTAGCGCAGACCAGCGCAGCCGCCCGGCTGGACCGCGATGCGCAGCGACAGGTCATTGCGCCCTTCCTGGTCAAGCAGGGCCTTCGCCTTCGCCGCGGCGGCCTCAGTGAGGTTTACACCGGTAGTAGAGGTAGGGGCAGTCATTGCAGTCTCCTTAGTGCGTCGACGTCAAGCTACGAGAAGCTCGTGGAGTTTCTCTACGGAGTGTGCGCCCATGCTACGCGCCACTCGTCGCACGTACTACAACCGGCCGGCCGACCGGGCTATTCCCCACGCGTCGGGAGGCCTTGTAGCCTTATGAGCGTGAAACTTCCCTGGCAGAAAACCGAGCAGAGCACAGACGCGGCAACCACCGCGGGCTCGACGAGGGTCGAGCTGCCCGACACCCAGCACAGTGCAGAGGTAAAGACGGAGGCAAAAGCCGAGAATAAGCTGCCGAAAGGCTACACCCCGCCGAAGGGCCGCCCGACGCCGAAGCGCATCGACCAAGAGATCAAGCGCGGTGTGGTGCGCGACCCGAACGCCGCGACCCCGGCCCAGATGCGTCAGCGCGAAAAAGAGCTGAAGAAATCCATGTCCAAAGAGGAATGGAAGGCGCACAAGAAGAAGGTCCGCGAAGAAAACCGCGCGCGCAACCGCGAGATCCAGGCCCGCATCGACGCTGGCGACGAGCGCTACCTCACCGACCGCGACCGCGGCGAAGTCCGCGGGTTCGTGCGCGACTGGGTGGACTCGAAGCGCTTCTTTAACAACTACGTCATGCCGGCGGCGCTTGTGTTGCTGGTGATCATGCTGATCGGCACATGGCTGCCGCGCGTGTCCGCCGTGCTGTCGCTGCTCAGCCTCCTGTTTATGCTCACCATCTTCATCGAGGGCTTCATCATCGGCAGCCGAGCCAACCGCGCTGTTCGAGAGAAGTTCCCTGAAGCGGACACAGGCTTCGGCATCGGCATGTACGCCTTCTCCCGGGCAACCCAGCCGCGAAACTGGCGCACACCGAAGCCGCGCGTGGCCGTCGGCGCGAAGGTGTAATCCATGGAGTTCCAGCCGGTTGAAGCGCCGAAGCAGTCGCACGCACACGCCGTCGCCGACGCGCTCGCGGGTTCCGTCAGCGGTCTCGCGCTGGGCAGGCTCGCCTCTCTCGCCGCGTGGATCGCTTCTGTCCAGGGCAAGGATGTGCCGGGGCCGTTTGTCCGCCCGCGTGCCGTGGTCGTTGCGGGCAACCACGGCGTCGCCGCGCGTGGCTTGTCCGCATGGGCCACCGACGCTGGAGCCACACAAGCGGAGGAACTGCGCGCTGGCGGCGGGCCTGCTCACGCCGCCGCGCGGTTAGCCGGGGCCAGCCTACGCTTTGTCGACGACTACCTCGATGCTCCCACTGGCGCCATCGACGTGGAGCCCGCAATCTCCCCCGAGGTGTGGGAGGCCGCACTCGCGGCGGGAGCAGAGGTAGCCGATTCCGAGATCGACTCGGGGGCGGACTTGATCATCCCTGGCGACATTGGCGTGGGCAACACCACCGTCGTTGCCGCGGTGTACGGCACCTTCACCCGCACTGAGCCGGTCAAGGCCATCGGCCGCGGCTCCGGCATCAACGACAACGTGTGGAAGGTCAAAGCCGCCGCAGTGCGCGACGCCATGTTCCGTGTGCGCGGTTTCCGCGACGACACTGAGCGCGTGTGCGCGGAGCTGACCGGGCCGGACTTCGCGTTTTTGGTGGGCCTGATCGCCCGCGCGGCCGCCCGCCGAACGCCGGTGCTCATCGGCGAGGCCTACCCCGCTACCGCCGCCTACGTGGCCGAGCGCCTTGCGCCCGGAGTCAAAGCGTGGCTCATCGCTGGCCAAGTCACCGCGGAACCGGCGCATGTTGGCTGGCTTGAGGCACTTGACCTGAAGCCGGTGCTGGCGTTGGAGATGAAAACGGGCCAGGGCGCAGGTGCCCTGGCCGCGTTGCCCCAGCTCAACCTCGCCGCAGAACTCGCGGGCGAGGTGCTGGCCGAAGGGTCGTCGAGAAGCGTCTAGCGCTCGCTGTCCCCGGGGACAAGTACGGTGTTCCAGCCGTGCGTGTCTTCCGCATCGCCGGTCTGAATGCCGCGGAGGCGCTCGCGCATGGCCATGGTGATCTCGCCGGCCTCGTTGCCGTTGATGGTGAATTCACCTTCGTTGGACTTCACCGTCCCCACCGGGGTGATCACGGCGGCGGTGCCGCACGCCATGGTCTCGGAGATGGTGCCGTCCTGCGCGCCGGTGCGCCACTCCTCCACCGTGATCTTGCGCTCCTCGGTGTCGTAGCCCAGATCCGCGGCGACCTGCAGCAGCGACTTGCGGGTGATGCCCGGCAGCAGCGAACCAGACAGCTCAGGCGTGACAATTCGTGCGGTGTCGCCCGTGCCCTCGACAAACATGAGGTTCATGCCGCCCATTTCCTCGATGTAGGTGCGCTCGATCGCGTCCAGCCACACCACCTGGTCGCAGCCCTTTTCCGCTGCCTGCTGTTGCGCGAGCAGGGACGCGGCGTAGTTGCCGGCGAACTTCGCATCGCCGGTGCCGCCGGGGGCCGCGCGGACGTAGTCCTCAGAGATCCACACGCTCACCGGCTTCACGCCGCCGGTGAAATACGCGCCGGCGGGCGAGGCGATGATGTAGAAGGTGTAGCTCGAAGACGGCTTGACGCCGAGCGTTTTTTCCGTGCCGATCATGAACGGACGCAGGTACAACGACGCCTCGCCGCCCGCCTCCGGCACCCAGTCTTTATCAATCTCCACGATCTGGCGCACGGCCTCAAGGAACGTCTCCTCGGGCAGTTCCGGCATTGCCAGGCGACGCGCAGAGTGGTTCATGCGCTGCGCGTTTTGCTCCGGGCGAAAGGCGGTGATGCTGCCGTCGGTGTGGCGGTAGGCCTTTAGGCCCTCAAAGATGGCTTGGCCGTAGTGGAACACGTTGGAGGCTGGGTCCAGCGTTACCGGCTGGTACGCGCGCACCTGCGCGTTGTGCCAGCCCTCCCCTTCCGTCCAGTCGATGGAGACCATGTGGTCTGTGAACTGCTGGCCGAACGCCGGGTCTGCGAGAATCTCCTTGCGCTCGTCGTCTGGGGTGGGGTTATCGGTCGGGGCAATTGTGAACTCAATCTCAGCCATAGGGCTTAGGGTACTCCCCGCTTGAGTACGCTCGGTGGGCGGAACTGCCCGCACGGTGAAAGGATTTCTCATGGCGTTTGAACTCAGCCTCCCAGCACATGGCACCACGGTGCACACAAGCCCCGGCACGGCTGTCCCCGACGGGGCGGCACTGCTTGTCCCGGTGGCCAGCGGCGAGGACGGCATTGAGGTCCCGGTCACCGTGCTCGCCCCCTCGGGCCTGCTTGAGGCGCTGGTCGCCGTCGGCGCCAAGGGCGCTGCGGGCGAGGTCACGCGCCTGCTTATCGACGGCAGCCTGGTCATCGCGTTCGGCCTCGGCGATGCGTCGGACATTGACGACGAGGCCGTGCGACGCGCTGCGGGCGCTGCTGCGCGTGCGCTAAACAACGTGGAGCACGCAGCCGTGTCCACGGAGTTTGGCGTGGGCCCCGTGGTTCAAGGACTGCTGCTGGGCGCCTACGTCTACGCCGGCCTGAAGTCCACTGCCGATGTCCGCGGCGAAAACAGCGACGCTGAGACGCCGCAAACCACCGAGATCACCGTCATCGGCGCAGACCAGGCGGAGCACGACGCCGCGGTGATTGTGGCCGAGTCCGTGAACCTGGCCCGCGACCTAGTGAACACACCGGCGAACTACCTCTACCCGGAAAGCTACGCCGGCGTGATGAGAGAAGTCGCGCAATCTGCCGGGTTGGATATTGAGGTGCTGGACGAAGCGCAGCTGGAGCAGCAGGGCTTCGGCGGCATCTTGAGCGTCGGCCGCGGTTCCACCCGCCCGCCGCGCCTGGTGCACCTGACCTGGGCGCCCGCGGGCGCGCCCACGAAGGTGGCGCTGGTGGGCAAGGGCATCACTTTCGACACCGGCGGCATCTCGCTCAAGCCCGCTTCCGGTATGGAGGACATGATCTCAGACATGGGCGGCTCCGCTGCGCAGCTGGCCGTCATTGCCGCAGCAGCCCGCCTCGAGCTGCCTGTACGCGTTGACGCCTGGCTGCCCCTAGCCGAGAACATGCCATCGGGCACCGCCACCCGCCCGGGCGACGTGATCACCCACTACGGCGGCATCACTAGCGAAGTCATCAACACCGACGCGGAGGGGCGCCTCGTGCTTGCCGACGCCATCGCGCGCGCCTGCGAGGATGCGCCGTCCTACCTCATCGAAACGGCCACGCTCACCGGGGCGCAACTCGTCGCTCTGGGCAAGCGCACCGCCGGCGTGATGGGCTCCGACGAGTTCCGCGATTTCATCGCGGAGTCCGGCCGCAACGTCGGCGAGCAGGCGTGGGCCATGCCGCTTCTGGAGGAGCAGGAAGAAGAGCTGACGTCCCCCATCGCTGACATCCGCAACACGCACAACGCAAGGACTGGCGGCATGCTCTTCGCGGGCCTGTACCTGTCCCGTTTCGTGCCCGAGGATATCGAGTGGGCGCACATCGACGTGGCCGGGCCAGCGTGGAACGGCGGCAGCCCGCACGGCTACACCCCGAAGCGGGCCACTGGCGCGCCTGTGCGCACCATCGTCGAGGCGCTGACGCGTCTCGCGAAGACGCAGTAGCGCACGCTCGCTAGCTATACGGGTTTTCGCCGCGCTCGAACTTCGCGCGGCGCCGCCGTTGCTCCTCCCGCTTGCGCAGGATGCGCTCTTGCTCGATCTTCCTGCGCATGCGATCTGGATAGCCGGTCTCTTCAACGTCGTACAGGGTGATACCCAGCATCTTCGCCACGTGGTCGACGCCCTTGGGTCCGCCGATGCGACGGCGCGTGTAGTTGCCCTGCTCGTCGACCAGCACGACGGACATTTCGTTGACCATGGTCTCCGGCTCGACGAACCCCTCCACGTAGGCGCGCCCCGCAACCCACTCGCGCAAGTACTGCGCATCCTCGGCGCGGGCCGTTTGTCCCGGCGCGCGGGGCGGTCTGAACGCCACAGCCTTCTTGCCTCTGCCGAACAGGTTGAACACGCTCCACATCATACGGTGCACCCGGGGCAGAAAAGGTCACCCCTTGGGCAACGGACGGTGCATGTTCCGGGTACGCTTTGTGCCTGAATAGCTTCCAACGTTTCGATGAGGAGACTTTACAAAATGGCGCACTCAGTTGAGATGCCCGAGCTGGGCGAATCAGTCACCGAAGGCACGATCACCACGTGGCTGAAGGAAGTCGGCGACACCGTTGAGGTCGACGAGCCGCTGCTCGAGGTCTCCACCGACAAGGTCGACACCGAAATTCCGTCCCCCGTCGCCGGCGTGATCCTGGAGATCAAGGCTGACGAGGACGACACCGTTGAGATCGGCGATGTCATCGCCATCATCGGTGACGAGGGCGAGGAAGCGGATACCTCTTCCGACTCCGGCGCCTCTAACGAGGCGGAAGACGCTGAGGACAACGACGCCGACGCTGAGGAGCAGGACGAGGCGCCGAAGAACGAGGAGAAGAAATCCTCTCCGAAGTCTTCCGGCGACGCCACCGACGTTGCTATGCCGGAGCTGGGTGAATCCGTCACCGAGGGCACCATCACCACGTGGCTGAAGGAAGTCGGCGACGAGGTCGAGGTGGACGAGCCGCTGCTCGAGGTCTCCACCGACAAGGTCGACACCGAGATCCCGTCCCCGGTTGCGGGCACCCTGATCGAGATTCTCGCTGACGAGGATGACACCGTCGAGGTCGGCGACGTGATTGCGCGCATTGGCGACGCGGACGCCGCCGCGTCCGGCAACGCCTCTGACGACGACTCCGACGACGATTCGAACGACGGCGCAGCCGAGGACAACGTCGCAGACGAGGACGAGAAGGTCGAGGACGACAACTCCGCGGAGGGCGAGGGCGACAACCCGGAAGATGCCCCGAAGAAAGACGCCGCGAAGTCTTCCTCCAAGAACAAGAAGGGCTCTGGCGAGTCCACCAAGGTCGAGATGCCGGAGCTGGGCGAGTCCGTCACCGAGGGCACCATTACCACGTGGCTGAAGGCAGTCGGCGACTTGGTCGAGGTGGACGAGCCGCTGCTCGAGGTTTCCACCGACAAGGTCGACACCGAGATCCCGTCCCCGGTCGAGGGCACCATCTTGGAGATTCTCGCCGAGGAAGACGACACCGTTGAGGTGGGCCAGGCGATCGTGATCATCGGCGACGCGGAAGCTGCAGCTGAGGACGACGACGAGACTGAGACGGCCGACGAGCCCGAAACCACCGACGAGCCCGCCGAGCAGGAAGAAGAAGCGGAAGCCAAGCCGGAGCCGAAGCAGGACGAAGAGAAGCCTGCCAAGGCTGAGAAGCAGGAGACCGAGTCCAAGAACGCCTCCGCCAAGGTCAACAACGGCGGCAACGTCCCGTACGTCACCCCGCTGGTGCGCAAGCTTGCGGACAAGCACGGTGTGGACCTCAACGCTATCGAGGGCACCGGCGTCGGCGGCCGCATCCGCAAGCAGGATGTGCTGGCCGCAGCCGAGGGTGGCACAACCGAGGCCGCATCTGCTTCCTCGTCTGCGACGGAGGAACAGACGGAGGAGCCGAAGGGCGCCCGCGCTAACTGGTCGACCAAGTCCGTGGACCCGGCCAAGGCTGAGCTCATCGGCACCACCCAGCGCGTGAACCGCATCCGCGAGATCACCGCCGCGAAGATGGTGGAGTCGCTGCAGACCACCGCGCAGCTGACCCACGTGCAGGAGGTCGACGTCACCCGCGTCGCCGAGCTGCGCAAGAAGGTTAAGCCCGCGTTCGTGGAGAAGCACGGCGCGAACATCACCTACCTGGCGTTCTTCATCAAGGCTACGGCCGAAGCGCTGGTCTCCCACCCGAACGTCAACGCCTCGTACGACGCTGACGCGAAGGAGATCACGTACCACGAGGACGTGAACATCGGAATCGCCGTCGATACGCCGCAGGGCCTCCTGGTGCCGGTGATCAAGAAGGCGCAGGACATGAACCTGGCGGAGATCGCGAAGGCAATCGCCGACCTGGCGGACCGCGCCCGCAACAAGAAGCTGCGCCCAGACGACCTGTCTGGCGCAACCTTCACCGTGACCAACATCGGTTCCGAGGGCGCGCTGCTGGATACGCCGGTGCTCACCCCGCCGCAGGCCGGCATCCTGGGTACCGCTGCGATTGAGAAGCGGCCGGTCATCGTGACGGAGGACGGCATCGACTCCATCGCCATCCGCCAGATGTGCTACTTGCCGTTCACGTACGACCACCAGCTGATTGACGGTGCGGATGCAGGCCGCTTCGTAACCACGATCAAGGACCGCATCGAGCAGGGTGATTTCGAGGCTGACCTCGACGTTTAACCCCGTTTGCGCGTAACCCGGCACCCTGCTCGGTGCCGGGTTTTTCGCGCGCACATAAAGTGGCGGTATGACGCACACATTCAAATCGTTCCGCAACACCACCGATCACTTCATGCGGGAGGCCCTCGGCGGCCTCGTCGCCGCTCACCCATGCGCCGAGTGGCACGACGAGGGCTTCGTCGGGCTTTCGCTTCCCGACACCTCCGCTGGCGCGCGCCGCGTCGCGGTCATCTCCGGCGGCGGGTCGGGCCACGAGCCGATGCACGCCGGTTTCATCGGCGAGGGCATGCTCGACGCAGCCTGCCCGGGCTTACTGTTCACCTCCCCCAACGCTGTACAGATCGACGCCGCCACCGAGTGGGCAGACCGCGGCGCGGGCGTGGTGCATGTGGTGAAGAACTACACCGGCGACGTCATGAACTTCACCGTCGCGGCCAACCACGCCCAGGCGGAGGTAGAGCACGTCCGGATCGCCGACGACGTGGCCACCGAGATTGACAACGACGATTCCCCCGGCCGTCGCGGCACCGGCGCGACTGTGATTGTGGAAAAGGTCGCTGGCGCCGCAGCTGCCCGCGGGGACGACCTGCGCACCGTGGCCGGCATCGCCCAGCGCGCCGCGGACCAGTCCCGCAGCATGGCGGTAGCGCTGCAGCCGGGACACTCCCCGACTAGCGACCGCGACACTTTCGACCTAGACGAGGGGCAGATCGAGGTCGGCGTCGGCATCCACGGCGAGCCCGGAGTGGAGCGCCGCGATATCGCGCAGGCGCAACCCACTGCGCAGGCCTTGGTGGCGGAGCTGCTTGACGGGGTCCTGCAGTCGCTGCGCGACGCGGGAGTCGAGGGTGACGACGTCATGCTCTTTGTCAACGGGCTCGGCGGCACCAGCCAGCTGGAGCAGGACCTCGTCTTCGGTGAGGCCCTCAAACAGTTGACGCAACGCGGGCTGAAGGTGCGCCGCGGTATGCGCGGCACCCTTGTCACGTCTCTGAACATGGCGGGCATCTCGCTTACCGTCACGGCGCTGGATGACGAGCTGATCGAGCTCATCGACGCCGAGACCTCCGCCCCCGCTTGGCCCGGCGTCGTGCGCGAGCCCGAGTACGCCGATGCGCGCATGGTCGACGACGAGGCCCAGCCCGACGAAGGCGAGGAAAACACCTGGCTCACCGCGTTCGTGGAGCGTCTCTCCCGCAGTTTCGACGACTTGACTGTGCTGGACCGCGAGGCCGGCGACGGCGACTTCGGCCAGAATATGGAGGCAGCCTTCGGTGACGTCGAGACGCCTGTGCGCGGCGCTGACGCAGAGGTGTTGAGCTTCTTCGCCCACCGCATGCTGGTGCGCGCCGGAGGTACGTCTGGCGCGGTGTTAGGAACGTTCTTCCGCGAGATGGCGGACGCATTCGAGGCGGCAGGCGTGGATTCGCGCGCCGCGGACGGCGACGAATTTGCGGCGGCACTGGCGGAAGGGCTGCAGCGCGGCGTGGATGCGATCACGGAGCTCGGCGGCGCGAAGGAGGGCGACAACACCCTTGTCGACGCGCTGGCGCCGGCAGCCCGGGCGGCGAAGGACTCCCGCGGGTCGGTCCAGGAGGTGCTCGAGCTCGTCTTCGGCCCAGCGGTCGAGGGCGCAAAGTCCACCCGCGGTATGCAGGCAAAGAAGGGCCGCGCCTCCTATCTCGGCGAATCCGCGAAGGATGTGCCGGATCCCGGCGCGATCGCGGTGACGTGGCTGTTCGGCGACGCCGCGGTGGACGAATTCTAGACAGCTTTGTGCAAAAGGGCTTCTAGCAGGGGCTGGGTGGCTAAGATGGCGCGTTGTATGACTTTCAACGCTAGGAGCTTCAGTTGGATTATATCTCCCGTCATATCGGCCCCGACCAGCAGGAACAGCAGCAGATGCTGGGTGCGCTGGGCTACGACTCCATCGACGCTCTGATCGCCGCGGCAGTGCCGCCCGGCATCGTGGCGGAGCGGCCGCTCGAATTGCCGGAGGCGCTGACGGAGTACGAGGCCCAGGCCCGACTGCGCGAGCTCGCCGGCAAGAACACGGTCCTGCGCGCGTTTTACGGGCAGGGCTTCTCCTCCACGCTCACGCCGCCAGTGATCCGCCGCGGCGTGGTCGAAGACGCCGGCTGGTACACCGCGTACACGCCGTACCAGGCCGAGATTTCCCAGGGCCGCCTGGAGGCGCTGCTGAACTTCCAGACAATGGTGCAGGACCTCACCGGCTTGGACATCGCGAACGCCTCGCTCCTCGACGAAGCGTCCGCCGCCGCAGAGGCCGTGGGGCTGATGTCCCGCGTGGTGAAGAAGGGCCGCCGGGTGCTCCTGGATGCGCGCCTGCACCCGCAGGTGATCAAGGTGGCGGCAGAGCGCGCCCGCGCCATCGACCTCGAGGTCGAGGTTGCAGATCTCACGGAGGGCGTTGTCGGCGAAGACCTGGTCGGCGCGGTCTTCGCGTACCCGGGCACCGAGGGCGACATCGCGGACCCGCGCCCGGTGATCGATGCGATCCACGAGCGCGGCGGCCTGGTCGCCGTGGATGCGGACATCCTGGCCCTCACGCTGTTGGAATCGCCCGGCGAGTTCGGTGCGGATATCGCGATCGGTACCACCCAGCGCTTCGGTGTGCCCCTGTTTTTCGGCGGCCCGCACGCGGCGTACATGGCGGTGCGCGAGAAGCTGCAGCGCCAGATGCCGGGCCGTTTGGTCGGCGTGTCGAAGGATGCCGAGGGCTACCCCGCGTACCGGCTCGCGCTGCAGACCCGCGAGCAGCACATCCGGCGCGAGCGTGCCACCTCAAACATCTGCACCGCGCAGGCGCTTCTGGCTGTCACGGCGTCGATGTACGCGGTCTACCACGGCCCTGAGGGCCTGAAGAACATCGCGCGCGCCGTGCACGAGCGCGCGGCCGACTTCGCGGCGTCGCTGGAGGCCAGCGGTGTGCAGGTGAAACACGCCGACTTCTTCGACACGGTCGCGGTGCAGGTTGAGCGGGCGCCGGAGGTCGTCGACAAGCTTGCTGCCGCGGGCTACCTCGTGCGCGCAATCAACGAGACGACCGTGGGCGTGTCCTTCGGCGAGGACACCACCGACACCGACGTCGCCGCCCTTCTGGAGGGCTTCGGCGCAACGCCTGCCGAGGGCGACACCCGCATCCCCGCCGCGCTCGCGCGTGACACCGCGTTCCTCACCCACGAGACGTTCAACCGCATCCACTCCGAAACGCAGATGATGCGCTACATCCGCGCCCTTGGCGACAAGGACCTCGCCCTAGACCGCACGATGATCCCGCTCGGGTCGTGCACCATGAAGCTCAACCCGACGGCGGGCCTCGAGGCCATCACGTGGCCGGGTTTCGCCGACGTGCACCCCTACACGCCCGACGAGTTCACCGCGGGCTGGCGCGAACTGATCGATGAGATCCGCACCTGGCTTGTGGAGATTACCGGTTACGCGGAAGTGTCCGTGCAGCCGAACTCCGGCGCCACGGGCGAGCTGGCGGGCCTGCTGGCCATCCGCGGGTACCACGTCGCAAACGGTGACGCCGAGCGCGACATCTGCCTCATCCCGGCGTCCGCGCACGGCACGAACGCGGCGTCGGCGACGCTGGCGAACCTGCGCGTTGTGGTGGTCAAGACCGCCGACGACGGCTCCATCGACCTGGCGGACCTCGACGCCAAGCTGGAGCAGCACGGCGATGCGGTGGCCGCGATCATGCTCACCTACCCCTCCACGCACGGCGTGTACGAAGAGGACGTGCGCGTGGTCTGCGACAAGGTGCACGCAGCCGGCGGCCAGGTCTACATCGACGGCGCGAACATGAACGCTCTAACCGGCATCGCCCGCCCGGGCGATTTCGGCGGCGACGTCTCCCACCTGAACCTGCACAAGACGTTCACCATCCCCCACGGCGGCGGCGGGCCGGGCGTAGGCCCGATCGGTGTGGGCGAGCACCTCATTCCATTCCTGCCGGGCGACCCGACCGACACGTCCGCGGACGCCGACGGCGGGGTGCCGGTGGCATCAACCCTGTACGGCTCGGCGGGCGTGCTGCCCATCTCCTGGGCCTACATCGCCATGTCCGGCGCCGCCGGTCTGCGCAGCGCCACCGAGCACGCGGTCCTGGGCGCGAACTACATCGCCCATGCGCTGAACGATTCCTTCCCCGTGCTCTACACCGGCAACGACGGCCTGGTGGGCCACGAGTGCATCCTGGACCTGCGGGAGCTGACGGATGCATCCGGTGTGACTGCGGCCGACGTGGCCAAGCGCCTGATCGATTACGGCTTCCACGCCCCCACCCTGGCGTTCCCGGTCGTCGGCACACTCATGGTGGAGCCGACCGAGTCCGAGGACCTGGCCGAGCTTGACCGCTTCATCGAGGCGATGCGCTCTGTCCGCGCCGAGATCCAGGAGATCATCGACGGCCGCATCGAGTACGAGAAGTCCGTCGTGCACAACGCGCCGTTTACCGCCGCCAGCGTGATCCGCGATGAGTGGCCGTACGACTTCTCCCGCGAGAAGGCCGCGTACCCAGTCGACTCCCTCGTGCACGCGAAGTACTTCCCGCCAGTGCGGCGTATCGACGAAGCCTTCGGCGACCGCAACCTCCAGTGCGCCTGCCCGCCGCCTGAGGCATTCGACATCACGCCGGAAGTTGTGGAGGACGTCGATGTTGCGGTCTCCGAGAAGAACGCCAAGTACTAAGGAGCACCCCATGCCACAGACCCCGCTGCACGCCACGCACGAAAAGCTTGGTGCGAGCTTCACCGATTTCGGCGGCTGGGAGATGCCGCTGAAGTACGGCTCGGAGCTGGAGGAGCACCGCGCGGTACGCACCGACGTGGGTATTTTCGACCTGTCCCACATGGGCGAGATCACCATCCAGGGCCCCGATGCCGCCGCATTTTTGGATTACGCGCTGATCTCCAACTTCACCGCACTCAAGGACGGCAAGGCGAAGTACTCCATGATCGTCGCCGAGGACGGCGGCATCATCGATGACCTAATCACCTACCGCTTCAGCGAGAACCACTTCATGGTCGTGCCCAACGCCGCGAACACCAACGCGGTGTGGGCGGCGTTTGAGGCGCGCCAGGGCGACTTCGAGGTGCAGCTCAGCAACAATTCCGAGGCGTTCGCGCTGGTTGCGGTCCAGGGTCCGCGTGCGCTTGAGGTGTTGGAGCCTTTGCTTAGCGACGACGCCTCCGCCCTCGCCTACTACTCCAGCGCGTGGATGACCCTCGACGGCGTTGAAACGATCGTCGCCCGCACCGGCTACACCGGCGAGGACGGCTTCGAGCTGTTCTGCACCCGCGAGGACGCGCAGAAGGTGTGGGACGCCGTCATCGATCACGGCACCCCGTGCGGCCTGGCGACGCGCGACTCGCTGCGCCTCGAAGCTTCGATGCCGCTCTACGGCCAGGAGCTCACCGCCGACATCACCCCGGTGGAAGCTGGGATGAGCCGCGCGATTGCGACGAAGGAGGCGGACTTTGTGGGCAAGGAGGCGCTCACCGGCCGCGCGCCGAGCGTGGTCATCGCGGGCCTGACCTCCGAGCAGCGCCGCGCCGCCCGTGCGGGCGCCGAGGTGTTCCTCGCGGGCTCCGACGAAAAGATCGGCGTGGTCACCTCCGGCCAGCCGTCGCCGACCCTGGGTCACCCGGTGGCGCTTGCGCACCTGGATCCGCAGCGCGCGGAGCTGGGCACGGACGTGGAGATCGACATCCGCGGCCGCCGCTACCCGTTTACTATTGCACCAACCCCCTTTTACTCCCGAGAGGACGCATAATTATGGCACTGCAGCCTGACTTCTACTACTCCGAGGACCACGAGTGGATCAACGCCACCCCGGATGACGCCGCCGGCAACACCGTGCGAGTGGGCATCACCCACGTGGCCGCGGATCGCCTCGGAGAGGTCGTCTTCGCGGAGCTGCCGCAGGTGGGCGACACCGTCACCGCGGGCGAGACCTGCGGCGAGATCGAATCCACCAAGTCGGTCTCCGACCTCTACTCCCCCGTCACCGGCACCGTCACCGCGGTCAACGAGGACATCGACGGCGCCTACGAGGCCATCAACAACGACCCCTACGGCGAGGGCTGGCTCTTCGAGGTGGAGGTCGAGGAGGTCGGACCGCTGCTCAGCGCAGACGAGTACGGCTCCGCCAACGGCGTGTAGTCCCCGCCCCCGCCGGGGACTAGGGTTGGGAAAATGACAGCCCCGCGCGACCCGTTCTTCCCCGCCGACCGATCCATCCGAGCCTCAGCTGCGCCCATCGACGTGCGCGAGCTGGGGCTCGTGGACTACCAGGAGGCGTGGGACCTCCAAGCGGACATCGCTTCTCGACGAGCCAAAGGCGAGCTGCCGGACACCGTGCTCGTCCTCGAGCATCCCTCCACGTTCACGGCCGGCAAGCGCACGCAGCCGGAGGACATGCCCGACCCCGCCTACCCCGTGCCGGTGGTGCCCGTGGACCGCGGCGGGCGCATCACCTGGCACGGTGAGGGCCAGCTCGTGGTGTACCCGATTATCAAGCTCGCCGAGCCGGTCGACGTGGTGGACTACGTGCGCAGGCTCGAGGAGGCCCTCATCCAGGCTGTGCGAGCGGCTGGCGTGACCACCGCGGGGCGCGTCGACGGCCGCTCCGGGGTGTGGGTGCCTGAAGAGACTCGGGCGGCGGACCCGAAGGCGTCGTCACGCGAGCGCAAGATTGCCGCCCTGGGCATCCGCATCACCCGCGGGGTCACCATGCATGGGCTCAGTCTGAACTGCAACAACACGCTCGAGCACTACGACCACATCGTGGCCTGCGGTATCGACGACGCCGACGTGACGACCCTCTCGTTCGAGCTTGGCCGCGACGTCACACCGGGCGAGATGGCAGCTCCGGTGGTGCGCGAGCTCGAACGCGCGCTGGCCGGTGAGCTGGTGGTAGCGGACCACACCTTCGCTACCCGGCCAGACCCCTCAAAGGGTTTGACACGGAAGGTACGGTAAGGGTGTGACTGTAGCACCAGAAGGCCGCAAGCTCTTGCGCGTTGAGGCGCGCAACTCCGAAACTCCTATTGAGAAAAAGCCGCGGTGGATCCGCAACTCCGTCAAGACCGGTCCCGAATACGAGGACATGAAGCAAAAGGTCAAAGGGGCCGGGCTGCACACGGTGTGCCAGGAAGCCGGCTGCCCGAACATCCACGAATGCTGGGAGTCGCGTGAGGCCACCTTCCTCATCGGCGGTTCCCGCTGCTCCCGCCGCTGCGACTTCTGCGACATTGCGTCCGGTCGCCCCGATCCCCTGGACCGCGACGAACCGCGCCGTGTGGCCGAAGAGGTGCGAAGCCTCAACCTCAACTACTCCACCATCACGGGCGTGACCCGCGACGACCTGGAGGATGAGGGCGCGTGGCTGTACGCCGAGGTGGTGCGCAAGATCCACGAGCTTAACCCGCACACCGGTGTGGAGAACCTCACCCCGGACTTCTCCGGCAAGTCTGACCTGCTGCAGGAAGTCTTCGAGGCGCGCCCCGAGGTCTTCGCCCACAACGTGGAGACCGTGCCGCGCATCTTCAAGCGCATTCGCCCGGCGTTCCGCTACGACCGCTCCCTGGACGTCATCCGTCAGGCGCGCGACTTCGGTCTGATTACCAAGTCCAACCTCATCCTGGGCATGGGCGAGACCCGCGAGGAAGTGCTCGAGGCACTCGCCGACCTGGTTGACGCCGGCTGCGACATCATCACCATCACCCAGTACCTGCGCCCGGGCCCGACGTACCACCCGATCGACCGCTGGGTGAAGCCGGAAGAGTTCATCGAGTACCGCGACGCCGCCTACGAGATGGGCTTCGGTGCCGTCATGTCCGGCCCGCTGGTGCGCTCCTCCTACCGCGCCGGCAAGCTGTACGTCGAAGCGATGGCCCACCGCGGGTTGGCACTGCCGGAGAACCTGAAGCACCTGGCCGAAACCTCGCAAGGCGACACTGCCCAGGAGGCCTCCACGCTGCTGAAGAAGTACGGCGCATCCGCCGACCACCCGGTGGCAACCCGCTAAGTGTCTTTGGCCTGCGTTGTGGCTGTGGCATACAGTTAGGGCCATGGCTACGACGCAGGACAAGGCGGCCGCGAAGGCCGCCAAGAAGGAACAGCGCGCCGCGAAGCGCGCAAAGGGCAAGGCGACGCGCTCACAGCTCAAGCAGGCGTTTGACATCCAGCGCAAGCGCGACAAGGCGCTGATTCCTATCATGCTCGCCTGCGTCCTCGGCGGCGGGCTGCTGTTCTTCCTCATCGGCCTGCTGTTCGGCGGCCAGTGGTTCATGCTCGTCCTCGGCCTGCTGCTCGGCGCGGTGCTGGCCATGTTTGTCTTCTCCCGCCGGCTGGAGAAGTCCATGTACGACGAGGTCGGCGACACCCCCGGCGCAGCCGGTTGGACGCTGGAGAACATGCGCAACACGATGGGCATCGTGTGGCTGACCAAGACCGGCGTGCAGGCAAACACCCACATGGACACCGTCCACCGCGTGGTGGGCAACCCGGGCGTTGTGCTCGTCGGCGAAGGCAACCCGAACCGCCTCAAGCCGCTCATGGCCAAGGAGCACAAGCGCGTTGAACGCCTGCTGGCCGGAGTGCCGGTCCACGAGGTGTACGCGGGCGATGGCGAGGGCCAGGTACGCACCAGGGATTTGCAGAAGCACCTGCTCAAGCTGCCGAAGAACTACCAGAAGAACGAGGTGTACAACCTCTCCGCCAAGCTCGACGCCATGGATTCCCGCGGCCGCGGCCCCCAGGCCGCTGGCTTGCCGGGCGGCCCCCTGCCCAAGCAGGCGCAAAACATGGCCGGCATGAACCGCAAGATGCGCCGCATGCAGGAGCGCAAGGGCGGCAAGTGACCGAGCCCAACCCGCGCATGAACGCCGAAGCGAGCACCTGCCTCCGCTTCGGCGTTTTACTGTTGGCGGCCGGCCGCGTTCTGCGCGGCGTTGCTCATCGGCGTGGCTGGCGGGATCCTCGGGCGGGTGGCGAAGATACCGCGCACCACCGTCACCATCCCCGGCACCGTCATCTACGCCGCGGTGCACAACTTCGCAGTGGGCGACATCATTAACGCGCTGTCCCGCTTCACGGAGGTGTCGTTCGTCGTCTTGTTTATCGCCGGCGGCCTCTCGGTCGGGCGCATGCTCACCGACCCGAACTGGGCGTTCTCGCGCTACATCGACTTCGGCCACCAGCTCGTCGGCGAAGAGCGCCCCATCAACAACTAGGTGCGGATCACGGTCGTGGTTGTGGCCCGGTCGTGCATGCCGCGACCGTCGGCGTCCACCAACGCGGCCGGCAGCACAAAGCCCGTGAGGATGGTGCGCACCGCCGCGCGCCAGAACCCCACGGGCGCTTCTTTGTCCACCCGCGCCACACCCATCCCCAGCACCGCCATGCCAGGGGTGCGCGCAAACAGCCAGCCGCAGATGATGCCCAACACAATCCACAGCAGGTACGTGGCGGTGTACCTGTCGCCGAGCGCGTCAGTATTCTGCACGATCAACGACGCGGCGACCGCGCAAATGGCCCAGTCGATGAACACGCCGCCCATTCTGCGCATTACCGACGCCTGCGCGCCCGGCCCCTCCTTCGGCATGCCGAGAAACTCCCCCGGGTACTCCGGCATCGTGTCCTCGCCGGTGAATTGGTTCGGGATTTCCGGGCCGTTGCGCCAGTCATGTCGTCGATTAGCAGCCATGCTTACGAAGCGTAGCGGTCTGCGCGCGTAGACTTGAAAACACTTGTGTCAGCCAACAGACGAGGAGTACCGCCCGTGGCCTTCGACAACATCGAAGACGTCAAGAAATTCATCGCCGACGAGGAGGTGGAATTCGTTGACGTGCGCTTCACCGACGTGCCCGGCATCGAGCACCACTTCTCCATCCCGGCATCGATGTTTGACGAAAACGTGATGGAGGAGGGCCTCGCGTTCGACGGCTCCTCCATCCGCGGCTTCACCACCATCGAGGAATCCGACATGACGCTGATGCCGGACCTCGCAACCGCCAAGCTGGACCAATTCCGCGGCTCCAAGACCTTGAACGTGAAGTTCTTCGTCAACGACCCGTTCACCCACGAGCCGTTCTCCCGCGACCCGCGCAACGTGGCCAAGAAAGCGGAGGAATACCTGCGCTCTACCGGCATCGCGGATAGCTGCTCCATCGGCGCGGAGGCCGAGTTCTACCTGTTCGACTCCATCCGCTACGAGGTAGAGGGCCACTCCGCGTTCTACGAGATCGACGCGGCAGAAGGCTGGTGGAATCGGGGCAATGAGGTTGAGGCGGACGGCTCCCCCAACCTGGGTTACAAGAACCGCGTGAAGGGCGGTTACTTCCCCGTCCCGCCGCACGACAAGACCGTCGAGGTGCGCGACGCAATGGTGCGCAACCTGGCAACCGCCGGCTTTGACATCGAGCGCTTCCACCGCGAGGTGGGCAACGGCGGCCAGCAGGAGATCAACTACCGCTTTAACACCCTGCTGCACGCGGCCGACGACCTGCAGGACTTCAAGTACATCGTGAAGAACACCGCCACCCTGTACGACAAGACGGTGACCTTCATGCCCAAGCCGCTGGCCGGCGACAACGGCTCCGGCATGCACGCGCACCAGTCGTTGTGGAAGGACGGCGAGCCGCTGTTCTACGACGAGTCCGGCTACGGCGGCCTGTCCGACATCGCCCGCTGGTACATCGGCGGCCTGCTCGAGCACGCTGGCGCGGTCCTGGCCTTTACCAACCCGACGCTGAATTCCTACCACCGCCTCGTGCCCGGCTTTGAGGCGCCGATCAACCTGGTGTACTCCCAGCGCAACCGCTCCGCGGCCATCCGCATCCCGATCACCGGCGCGAACCCGAAGGCCAAGCGCATCGAGTTCCGCGCCCCGGATCCGTCCGGCAACCCGTACCTCGGTTTCGCGGCGATGCTCATGGCGGGCATCGACGGCATTAAGAACCGCATTGAGCCGCACGCCCCGGTGGACAAGGACCTCTACGAGCTGCCGCCGGAGGAGGCCAAGGACATCCCGCAGGCGCCGACCTCGCTGGAGGCTGCACTGCAGGCCTTGGAAGCGGACCACGACTTCCTCACCGAGGGCGACGTGTTCACCGAGGACCTCATCGAGACCTACATCAAGCTGAAGTACGACAACGAGATCACACCGGTCCGCCTGCGCCCCACGCCGCAGGAGTTTGAGATGTACTTCGACTGCTAGGTTTGCATAGCCTGACCTGCAGTAAGGCAAGCCGAACTTGCTTGCCGCGCCCGTCACGGCCCGCCAAGATGGGCCTTATGACCGAGATGAAGGTGGCCGGGGCGGAGCTCGGCGTCGATAGGCAAGAGCCCGGAACCGGTGAACAGCTGAACCGCCTGCGTGCCGCGGTGTTGGGCGCGAACGACGGCATTGTCTCTACCGCCGCCGTAGTGGTGGGCGTTGCGGGCGCGACGTCGGACCAGACGACGATCGCGATGTCGGGCCTCGCGGCCGTAATTGGCGGTGCGGTCTCGATGGCGCTCGGCGAGTATGTGTCCGTGTCCTCGCAGCGCGACTCCGAGCGCGCCATGGGGATGTCCGAGGAAGCGCAGGTCAACCCGTGGTCCGCGGGGATTGCGTCCTTCTTGTCGTTTTTGCTGGGCGCGTGCCTGCCCTTTGCGACGGCGCTGCTTGCCCCCGTTTCATGGCGAATCGCCGCCATTTTCGGGGTGACGCTTCTTGCGCTGGCGCTGACGGGGGCGCTTTCCGCCAAACTGGGCGGGGCGCCGATTGCGCGGTCTGTGGCCCGCATCGTGGTGGGTGGATCGCTGGCGCTCGTGGCGACATTCGCCATCGGCTCGCTGTTCGGCGCGAACGTGGGCTAGGCGCAGCCGTACCGCGCCCGGCGCTTAGGCAGGCGTTGCCGGTGGGCCGGACGAGCACCGTCAGGCCATAGGGATTACCATGCCCTGAGTGACTGACAAGTTCCGGCAACTCCCACCGCCCGGCCCCGCGTGGGGTGGCAGCCTCATGGGCACATCCATCGTTTCGCGCTTGCTGGTGGAGATGGAGCTGCACTTCGCGGCCGCGTTCTTTGCCGCCATCGCATGCTTCATCATGGTCGTGCTCGTGTTCGGGTTCGCGCGCTACCGCCACCCCAGCTTCGGGCGCACCACGATGGCGGAGTGGTCCATGTTCTTCATCGGCATCCTCGCGCTCGGCGCCGCGCTCTCCGGGCTCACCGACGAGGGCGTCTACCGCCTCATCGGCTTCTGGATCGGCGCGCCCACCACGGCCATCACCTGGGGCATCCAGCTCTCCCGCTTCGACGGCGACCCGAGGTTCACCTGGGGCCTGCCACTCGTCGGCCCGATGATCTCCGCATCTGTCGCCGGGTGGCTGGCCCGCGACTACGGCCAGCTGTACCACGTGCTGGGCACGGTGTTTTTCCTCATGTCCTTGCTTACCGCGGTGCCGACCTTCATCCGCGTGTACTGGGCCGCGTGGCACGGCAAGGTCGACCTGTCCGGGCCGCTGTCCGCCACCGCGTGGGTGCCGCTCGGCGTCATCGGGCAATCCACCACGGCGATGCAGATCCTCTACCCCGGCCCGTTCTCCATCTACTACGGGCGCGTCGCGCTGCTATTTGCCATCCCGCTTGGCCTCTACGCCATGGCGAAGTTCTACCCGAATGTGGCGCGCTGGGTGGACTACTCCCCCGCGTGGTGGTCGTGCACGTTCCCGCCGGGAACCGTGAGCATGGGCGGCCACCAGATGGCGCTGGTCAGCGGGCAGCACTGGCTCGACGTCGTCGCCCTGACCGTGCCGCTACTCCTGCTCGTGCACTGGTCGCTATGCTCCGCCCGCTTCCTCAGCTGGGTGTTTGAGGGCCGCCGGGAACAAGCCCGCAACCAGTCACTGCCCTCGGCCCGTTAAGACGGCACACCCGCGGGTTACCGGGCCAGGTTGAGGTCCACCTCCACGCCGCCGGCCTGACCGCGGGAGGTGAACTGCCACACCGCGGGCGTAGGCAATCCCCACGGGCGCGGCCATGCCCCGGGGTCAGGGATCGGCGCGCAGGCGTCCACCACGGGGTTGTCACGCCAGTCCGCCAGCCACAGCGCACCGAACTCGGACACATCCGCCAGCAGCATGTGTTTCCTCCAGTACCAGGCATTCGTATACACGCCGGCGACCTGCGCGCCTGCGGAGGTGAAGGCGTGGTGGGCGGAACGGACGTCGTGAAGCGAAAGCCCCGCCGGGCTTTCCACGTCGAGCCACACGGGCACGCGGCGTTCCCCAAGGACCTCGAGCGCAGCGCCGACCTGCGCGTCGATGGACGTGCCCTCGGACGGCGCGCGCAGAAAGTGGTACGCCGCCGTTACGTGCGGCGCAAACGACGCGAAGCATTCGTCCTGGTAGGTGCCGTCGGTGGTGCGGGCCACCACGAAATCGAAGGCGGAGACGTCCAGGCCGGCTTGGTGCTCCGAGACGTCGACACCGAGCTTCACCGCTTGGACAACCCCATGCGCGGCGCGAAGCTGCCCGGGTGCCGGCGCTGCGCGGCTGCGTCGCCGATGGCGAGGCGCCACTTCGGATCCGTCACGGGCATCTGGGAGATCGGGAACCACCCCGCCTCAGTGTTTTCGTCGTCGCCGACGACCGGCTCCACGGACGGGTCGAGCGGCTCGCAGCGGATCTGCACCGTCATGTAGCTGGCCTGATCCCCGTTGGAGTGGGTGACAGGCCCGTGAGACCCCACTCCCACAATCGCGGCGGCGGTGACCTTCACGCCGGTCTCCTCCAGCACCTCACGCACGGCGGCGACGTGCGGCTCCTCCCCTGGGTCAACGATCCCCGTTACCGGGGTCCACTGCCCGTTGTCGGCGCGGCGCACAAGGAGCACGTCCGGCACCGCCCACTGCGAATCCACCGTGGAATCGCGCAGCACCACCGCACACACGGATGGCACCCACATCAGGTCGGTGCCAATTTTCTTGCGGGTCTCCACGATGAACTCCGGGATAGGCATAGGCGCAAGTGTACAATCCCCAGAACTATGAGCACCGCCGTCACCGAGCCCGAGCCGTCCCCGCAGCCCTGGCTGAAGCGCATCCCCGCTCCCCTGTTCACCGTGGTGTACGGCGCGCTGGTGATCCTCGTCGTCTTCGGCGCGGCGATGGCGGCGGGCTATACCGCCGATACCGCAGACACCGCAGGCGCAGAAGCTGTGGCGGAGAGTGAGCGGCTGCCGCAGCCGGAGCGGCCGTTCAACCCGCCGCCCGCAAACCCGGACAACGTGGCAGCGAGCATCCGGTCCCACCTCATTACCGACGTCCGCGTGGGCAAGACCGACTCGGGTGCCATGATGCGCGGCGACATTGTCAACGGCGCGCTCGACGACACCACCGAGATCGCCGGCCACCTGTCGCGGCTGTTGGAGCAGAACTGCCTGGATACGGTGACGTTGACGTCGAAAAGCGGCATGCGGTTCAACTTCTGGGGCTTCTGCTTCTCGACGCTCCCTCCGGCCACCATCGCCCAGCTCATGGACTTCGGCGTGGACGAGGGGGCCGACTCCGTGTCATTTGCCGTCTATCCCGTTCAGGGCAACTTCCACACGATCACCTTGAACTGGATGGACGTCGGCGACACCGACGACGCCGACGAGCTGATCGAGCAGTGGCAAGAGGTGGAGCGGCCCGATGAAATCGACCGCATTACGTTCAACGGCTACACCGACGACGAGGTCGTCGTGATGGACAACGACAAGAAAACCGGCGAGGCCATCAAGCGCTGGCCGCGGTTCACCAACGCTGAGGAATGAGTTCCGCATCGGGCACGGCATGGCGGATGGCGGCCATGACCTGCCCGGCGTTGGAGTAGCTCATCAAGTGGGGGCTGTCCATGCCTTCGCGGCACTCCTCCGACGAGCGGCCGGCCTCCGTGCCTGAGACGACGCCGATGATGGTGGCGCGGCCGTTAACGTCGGCGAACACCGGCCCGCCGGAGTCGCCCGACGCGGCGCATACGGCGGCGATGTCGCCGAACGTCTCGTCCTCCACGCCGGGTTCTACATTGACGATCTGCACGCGTTCGGTGGCCTCGAAGGCACCGCACGTGTAGCCGGTTGTGGCACCGGTTTTGCACACCCGTTCAACGGGACCGAGGTTGTCACCGATGCCGGTGGGTATCGGCGCACCGACAAGGTCCATGTAGCGCTGCGTGTCCGTGATCTCGATGATGCCCACGTCCGCACCTTTCGTCTCCGGGGTCTGCCTGCTGTACAGGCCGGAGAAGATGAAGCGGCCGACTTCCGAGGCGTAATCAAAAGCCGTGGACGCGTTCGTGGGCCAGACCAAGTCCCCCTCGTGGCCGCAGTGGCCGGCCGTCACCGCGTACGCGCGGCCATCCTGGCCGGTGAACGAGAACGCGACAGTGCACGACTGGGCCGTGAACTGCTCGCCGGGTGCCGGGTAGTGGTCCGTGACCTGAATCTTCGTGCCCGGCGCCCACGGCGCGAACGCCGGTACGAGAACGTTCGAGGCAGCGGGGTCCTCGGGGACGGGAGCGACCTCACTCGGTGTTTGCACCTCGGAGAGCGCCTGGCGTTCCTCCACCATGGCGGTGGGCACCTTGGATGCATTCAGGCCCAGCCACACCACCATGCCCACCAGCATCGCCGTCGCCACGATGATGGTGATCCACCCGCCGGTGCGCAGCCCCGTGTGCCGCGCGCGGACGGTGGACCCCGACCGCCGCTGCCCCGTCATGGGCGGGAACTGCCCGGGGTGGTTACTCGGGCTGGTCAACCGCCGCGCCCTCGTCGGCGGCGTTGCCGTCCTCGTGGGCCCGCAAACTGCACCTGCGCCATGGCGTCCTCCTTACACGTCAGTGCGCTCGATGGCGTCGGCGATAAACGCCTTCACCGCGTCCACGTCGTTGGGCAGGTCGGTGACGTGGCGCTCGGCGTCCATGATCTTGGCAAAGCGCTCCGGCACCTCGGGGGCCTCACCGATCGCCTCGGCGATGGTGTCGGCGAACTTCACAGGCAGCGCTGTCTCTAGCACCACGATCGGCGAGTCCACCTGGCCTGCTAGCTGCTCCGCGACGTAGACGCCGTCAGCGGTGTGCGGATCCACCAGCACGCCGTACTCGTCGTTGATGCGCCGGATGGTGGCCACGCGGTTCGCGTGGGTGGAGGTACCGGAGCAGAAGCCAAACTCGGTGCGGATGCGCTCCATGACGCCCTCGCCGCCGAGGTCGGCAGCGTCAAAGCCACCGTCCTTGACCTTCGCGCCGAACAGCTCGCTGGTGAGGTTGGAGTTGCGGGACGTGGCGTCGAAAATCATGCGCTCGAAGTTGGAGGCCTTCGAGATGTCCATAGACGGCGAGGAGGTCGCGTGGGTCTCCGCGGCGGTGCGGGGACGGTACTCGCCGTCGGTGAAGAACTCGTGGAGCACGTCGTTTTCGTTGGTGGCGACGATGAGACGGTCGATGGGCAGGCCCATCTGCTTGGCAATGTGGCCTGCGCACACGTTGCCGAAGTTGCCGGTGGGAACGCAGAACGACACGCGCTGCGGATCCTCGCCCTCAGCAGGGGCGTCGGTGACTTTGAGGTACGAGGCGATGTAGTACACCACCTGCGCGAGCAGGCGCGCAAAGTTGATGGAGTTCACCGCGCCGATGGCGTACTTCGACTTGAACGCCGCGTCCGCGCTGACCACCTTGACCACGTCCTGGCAGTCGTCGAAGACACCCTCGAGGGCGATGTTGAAGATGTTCGGGTCGTCGAGACCGAACATCTGCGCCTGCTGGAACGGCGTCATGCGGCCAGCCGGGGTTAGCATGAACACGCGGATGTTGTCGCGCCCGCGCATTGCGTACTCCGCGGACGAACCGGTGTCGCCGGAGGTGGCGCCCAGGATGTTGATCTCTTCGTCGCGCCGGCCCAGCTCGTACTCGAACAGCTCGCCGAGCAGCTGCATCGCCATGTCCTTGAAGGCGGCGGTCGGCCCTTCGGAGAGGTGGCCGATGAACAGGCCGTCGTGCAGGCGGGTCACCGGCACGATCTCCTCGTCGGCGAACACGGGGGTGCGGTATGCCCGGCGCGCGATCGCCTCAAGGTCGCGCGCCGGAATGTCGTCTACGTACAGCTTGAGCACTTCGGCGGCGAGGGCTGCGTAGCCGTCGTGAAGCAGAAGCTCGCGCCACTCGCCGAGCAGCTCGGGGGTCAGGGACGGGTACACCGCCGGCATGAACAGGCCGCCGTCGGGGCTGAGGCCTGTGAGCAGGATGTCTGTGAAGGAGCGTGCCTTCGCCGTTGCGTCGCGAGTTGAGATGTAGTCCACCCCGCGAATTCTACGGCATACGCCGCTACGTCCGGGGCGGTTCCTGTCGCCCGGTCAAAATATCCACCACCGAGCGGATCGCGGCGTCCCCGAGCGGCGCGAGGGTGCGGCCGGTCTCCGGCTTCTCCCGCACGGGCTCGGCGGTGCGGGCGCCTGGCTCCACGGTGAGGCTGAGCGTTTCGCCGTCGAGTTCGAGAGCGGTTCGCGGGTCCACGCCCGCGACGCGCGCGGCATCCACCAGCGCGACCAAGTCGGAAAACGTCGCGTCGTTGAGGTTGATCGTCATGTTCACTGCCATAGTGCAGAGCATATTGCCTATCGACGTCGTCCCGCCCAGCCGCGGCTTGGCCGCCCGCACGCCGCCTTCGCGGATCCAGCTACCAGGATCCAGCTAATCGGCTCGGGGGTGCGGACAAAAAGTTGGAGTGCGTTTTGGGGGACGTTGTCTCGTTGTTACGCACTTAATGCTTGCCGGTGCTCGGCGATGGTGGTGCACCCTTTGCCGAGTGTCGACTTCAACCGACGGTGGATATAGAAGTCGATGTAGGCATCAACATAGTCACGCATCTGCGCAACCGTCATCGTCGACA
>NZ_JAAXPF010000005.1 GCF_012396315.1 Corynebacterium mucifaciens
ACCAAAGCCGGCACAAGCCTTCCAGCAGAAGTCAGCATCATCCGCACCACCACCCAAACCGCCCCACCCCCACAACCCATCACGATCTAACACCCAAACCCGTTCACAACCACTTGACACAAAGCGCGGCGCGGCACATGTGTCACTTTCCCCAGGTCGCTGCAGGGGCGGACGGCAGATCTGTCACAACCGCCGCCCCTACGCCTCCTGCTGCTGGGCCATGCGCCAGCGGATCCCGGCCTCGAGGAAGCCGCCGATGTCGCCGTCCAGCACCTTTTGCGGGTCGCCCACCTCGTACTCGGTGCGCAGGTCCTTCACCATCTGGTACGGGTGTAGCACGTAGGAACGCATCTGGTTGCCCCAGCTTGCGTTGCCGCCGGCGCCGAGCGCCTCCATCTCCGCCTTTTCTTCCTGGCGCTTCTTTTCCAACAACTTGGACTGCAAGACGTTCAGCGCCGAGGCCTTGTTCTGAATCTGGGACTTCTCGTTTTGGCAGGTCACCACGATGCCGGTGGGCAGGTGGGTGATGCGCACCGCGGAGTCGGTGGTGTTCACGCTCTGCCCGCCGGGGCCGGAGGAGCGGTAGACGTCCACGCGGATGTCGGAGTCCGGGATGTCGATGTGGTCGGTCTGCTCCACCACAGGAAGCACCTCCACCTCGGCGAAGGAGGTTTGGCGGCGGCCCTGGTTGTCAAAGGGCGAGATGCGCACGAGCCGGTGCGCCCCCTGCTCCACCGAGAGCTGGCCGTACAGGTACTCGCCGTGCACGACGAAGGTGGCGGATTTGATACCGGCCTCTTCGGCGTAGGAGATGTCGTAGACATCCACCTTGTGGCCGGCCTTTTCCGCCCAGCGGGTGTACATGCGCATCAGCATTTCGGCCCAGTCCGCCGCGTCCACGCCGCCGGCGCCGGAGCGGATGTTCACCACGGCCTCGCGCTGGTCGTATTCCCCGGAGAGCATGGTTTGCACCTCCAGCGAGTCGATCTGCGCGGCGACGTCCGCCAGCTCCTCGTCGGCCATCGCCGCGTCGCCTTCTTCTTCGGCCAGTTCGTACATGACCGGCAGGTCGTCGATACGCGAGCGCAGCGAGGACACCTTCTTCAGCCGCGCCTGCACATTCGACAGCTCCGTGGTGACCTTCTGCGCGTGAGCCGGATCGTCCCACAGCGACGGATCGCCTGCCTGCGCCTCAAGCTCGCGGGCGCGCTCGCGGAGTGCGTCGAGGTCCATCACCTTCTCAATGGTGGAAAGGGTGGAGCGTAAGTCCTTGATCCGCGCGTGAGTCTCCGGCTGCATAAGGGGGAAGTCTAGCGAACAGGCTGACGAAACAGCCAAGACGGGATAAGGTGGCTCGAGACCCCACACGGGCGCCCGGGGCACCGGGCTGAGATCGCGCTGATGCCAGCGCGAGCACCGTTCGAACCTGTCTGGTTAGCACCAGCGAAGGAAGTAAAGGAGAAGGTCGTGTCACACACGCATGCCGACTTGTACGCAAACGAAATCCACCCGAAGCACTCCTATGCCCCGATCACGCACAACGGGCTGGAGGTGCCGGAGACCGCGATCCAGTTGGATGACTCCCCCACCGGCCCGAACGCGCCGTTCAAGGTCTACCGCACCCGCGGCCCGTACGCGGAGCCGGAGGTGGGCCTGCCCAACCTGCGCGGCGAGTGGATCACCGCCCGCGGCGACGTGGAGGAGTACACGGGCCGCGAACGCAACTTGCTTGACGACGGCCGCTCCGCCGTCAAACGCGGCAGCGCCAGCGAAGAGTGGCGGGGCGAATCACGCAAACCGCTTCGCGCCAAAGACGGCAAGCGCGTGACGCAGATGGCGTACGCCCGGCGCGGCGAGATCACCCGCGAGATGGAGTTCGTGGCGCTTCGGGAGCACTGCGACGTGGAAAAGGTGCGCGATGAGGTCGCCGCGGGGCGCGCGATCATTCCGAACAACGTCAACCACCCGGAGAGCGAGCCGATGATCATCGGCAACGCGTTTTTGACCAAGATCAACGCCAACATCGGCAACTCCGCAGTGACCTCCTCCATCCGCGAGGAGGTGGACAAGCTGCGTTGGGCCACCCGTTGGGGCGCGGACACCGTGATGGACCTGTCCACCGGCGACGACATCCACGCCACCCGTGAGTGGATTCTGCGCAACTCCCCGGTGCCGATCGGCACCGTGCCCATCTACCAGGCGCTGGAAAAAGTCAACGGCATTGCGGAAGACCTGACCTGGGAGATCTTCCGCGACACCGTGATCGAGCAGTGTGAGCAGGGCGTGGATTACATGACCGTCCACGCCGGCGTGCGCCTGCCGTACGTGCCACTGACGTCGAAGCGCGTCACCGGCATCGTCTCCCGCGGCGGCTCCATCATGGCCGGCTGGTGCCTGGCGCACCACAAGGAATCCTTCCTGTACGAGAACTTCGACGAGCTCTGCGAGATCTTCGCGCAGTACGACGTCGCATTCTCGCTTGGCGACGGGCTCCGCCCCGGCTCCGTGGCCGACGCCAACGACGCGGCCCAGTTCGCCGAGCTGAAGACCATCGGCGAACTGTGCAAGCGGGCCTGGGAGTACGACGTCCAAGTGATGATCGAGGGCCCCGGCCACGTGCCACTCAACATGATCCAGGTAAACAACGACAAGGAGCAGGAGTGGTGCGGCGGCGCGCCGTTCTACACCCTCGGCCCCTTGGTCACCGACATCGCGCCGGGTTACGACCACATCACCTCCGCCATCGGCGCGGCCAACATCGCCATGGGCGGCACGGCCATGCTCTGCTACGTCACCCCCAAGGAACACCTGGGACTGCCCAACCGCGACGACGTGAAGACGGGCGTGATCACGTACAAGGTCGCGGCGCACGCGGCCGACGTGGCGAAGGGCCACCCGGGCGCGCGCGACTGGGACGACGCGATGAGCAAGGCCCGCTTCGAGTTCCGCTGGCACGACCAGTTCGCGCTCTCCCTCGACCCGGAGACCGCGCAGTCCTACCACGACGAGACGCTGCCGGCGGAGCCCGCGAAGACGGCGCACTTCTGCTCCATGTGCGGGCCGAAGTTCTGCTCTATGCGCATCAGCCAGGACATCCGCGACGAGTTCGGCGACCAGATCGCGGACCTGGGCATGCCCACCTTTGACTTCGACGCCACGCCCGACCCGGTGACGGGCCCGGCCGCGCGCGAGGGCGAGCAAGAGATGGCGCGGGAGTTCCGCGACCTGGGTTCCAACGTCTACCTCGAGGAGAACGAGGAAGCCGCAGACGTTGCTGCAACCGCCGCAGACGCGGCAGGCACCGCTACCCCGTCTGCGCAATAATGGCTGCGTGACGGAAGCAACCAGCACTGCAGCATTCATCGAGGCCCACCGCGCATCCACCGATGCCGAGCTGGCCGCGGCGCTCGTTGAGCACGCCGGCCAGCTCGCGCTCCGCATGCGCACGGCGGGCGTCGGCACCGACTTCAAGACGTCGATTTCTGACGTGGTGACCGACGCGGACCGCGCCGCCGAGCGGTTTGTGGCCGATGTGCTCGCTGAGCTGCGCAGCGACGACGGCGTCCTCGGCGAGGAAGGCGCGGACCGCCCGTCCGCCACGGGCCGAACCTGGGTGATCGACCCGGTGGACGGCACCTACAACTTCTCGCAAGGCTCGGATTACTTCTGTTCGGCGCTCGCACTTGTCGATGCCGGCTCCGCCCACACCCCCGCCATCGGTGCTATCCACCGCCCCGCCACGGGCACGACCTGGCTGGCGGCGCACGGTAAGGCCACGCGTGATGGGGTGGAGCTTGGGGAGTTGCCGGAGGCGTCGCTAAGCGAGAGCGCCGTGGTGACGTACCTGCACCCCACGTCCTTGACCGACGACGAGGTGCGGGAAACCTGGCTGCGCGTGGTCACCGGCGCCGCCACCCTGCGTATGCAGGGCGCGGGGTCTGTGGATCTGTCCAACCTCGCGTCCGGGCAGATGGGCGCGTGGCTACAGCACACGGTGCCGGATTGGGATTGGCTACCGGGCAAGGCGCTTGTCGAGGCCGCGGGCGGGCGGTGCGTCACGGTCGACGCCGGCGGAGTGACCTGGTGTGTGGCGGGTAACCCGCGGGTGGTCGACGAGATCGTGTGCAGGCTCCGCGGCTAGCGCCCGCCGGCTGCCCCGCTAGGGCAGGCGGAAACCGCCCGGCATGTCGCTGAGCGCGGTGTCCATACGCAACGAGCCTGTCGGCGCGTGGACAGGGCCCTGCAGCGGCGTCCGGCAGGAGACGTTAAACGGCGGGCCCCAGATGCCGCCGTTGATCATGCCGATGACGCGGTCGCCCTCCATGAGGGGCGCTCCCGAATCGCCCTGCATCGCGCACACGTGGTTCGTGTTGCGGGTGCCCCAATCACTGATGGTGTAGCCGCAAGTGGTGCCCGACGCCACGCCGGTCTTGCACACCACGCCCCCCGCCGGCACAGGCGCGCCGCCGAGGTGGTTGACGGTGACGCCGTTGTAGCTGCGCGTGACCTCGGTGTTGGGGGCCAACGTGATCACGGCGTAGTCCAGATCGTGGTTGACGTGGGTGATCATCCCGGTGCGGCCGAGCTGCGGGGCATCCGCCGAGCGCACGGCATCGCCCACCTCGCCGCAGTGGCCAGCCGTGATGGCGACCTTCTGCCCGCGGTCGTTGTAACCGGCCACGGTAGTGGTGCAGATGACCTCCTGGCCGGGCACAGAGCCGACGTAGATCGGGGTGCTGGGGCCGTAGAGCGCGTGGCCGCGGCGCAGCGCTGCGTCGGACTCCGGCGGGGTACGCGGCGCGTCGAAGAACGAGCCAGGGACGCGGTGCAGCACGCGATCCACTGTGGGCTTACCGGCGAGCGCCTTGGAGATCGGGTCGGTGCGCCAGACGTAATTCTGCAGGTCTTCAACCGGCGCTTCGGCGTTTTGCGCGTCCGCTGCCGGGCTGCCCGCAGCCGCCGAAACAACGAGCATGATCGCGGCGGCAATCGTTCGGGCGGCGAGCAAGCGGCGCATGGCATCCCCAATCACATTGGCAACAGCAGTATCAACGAACATATTCAACCACACCTCGCGGCGACGTGGGGACGCATTGAAATTGCACCGCAAAGCCTGCTCCTTCCTCCCTCTCCCCGTGGCCGACCCGTGGGGGAAGCGGTACGTTGAGCGCATGCAGGACAGCCGACCCCAACAGCAACGCCTGATCGTCCCTGACCTCGCCCGCGGCACCGCGCTGTTGGGCATCGCCATGGCCAACGCTGCCCAGGCGTGGGTGATCAACGGCTGGTCCGAGGACCAGTCCCGCGTCGGCTGGACCGTCGGCGGCGTGCGGCCCGGCAGCGTCGCGGACCATATCAGCGCCATCTTCGCCGCCATGTTCGTCCACGTGCGCGGTCTGCCGATGTTCTCCACGCTCCTCGGCGTCGGGTTCGGCCTCGTCGCCGCCAGCCTCTACCGCAAGCACTACCCCGCCAAGCAGGCCCGGCGTGTGCTGTGGCGGCGCTACGGGATTCTCGCGCTGTTCGGCCTCGCACACGCATTCCTGCTCTTCTACGGCGACATCATGCTCACCTACGGCCTGATCGGCATTGTGCTTGCTTTCATGCTCACACTCAGTTCACGGACACTGCGAATCATCGCCTACAGCATCCTCGGCATCTTCACGGCGATGGGCGTGATGGGCGCGTTCGCGTCCCTGTACTTCGACGCCGGCGCCGGCATCATCGAGTCCGCCCCTACCGCCACGCTGGACAGCCTAGGCGCATATTTCAGCACGAACGCTCAAATGGCGCTCGGGCTCTTGGCCATGCAGCCGTTCGCCGCACTCCAGCTCGGCGCGCTCAGCATCATCGGCTTTGTGTGGGCGCGGGAGCGGGTGCTTATCGACGTCGCTTCGCACCGCCGTACCCTCATCACCTGGACCGTCATCGCGGGGCTGGTCATCGTCTGCGTCGGCCTGCCGTGGGGGCTGAGCGCCGCAGGCGTGCTGCCCGCCGAGTGGGAGATGCCGCTGTTCGTGCTGAACCAGGCCGTTGGCTACCTCACCGGCCCGGGCATCCTAGCCGCGCTCGCGCTCGCCACCGACAGCCTGCACAACCAGGTGCCCGGCTGGGCCCGCGCGTTCGTGGCCCTGGGCAAGCGCTCCATGTCCGGCTACCTCGCCCAGTCGTTCCTCTTCGTCCTCCTGTGCACGCCCGCGTTCCTGGGCATCGGCCTAAATGCCTCCGTCACCGGCAAGCTACTGCTCGGGCTGCTGGTCTGGGCGATCACCCTCCTGCTCGCGGTCGTATTGGACCGCGCCGGCAAACAAGGCCCCTTTGAGTGGGCGCACCGCCACCTCTCCTACGGCGCTACAGGAAGGATTGAGCCGAAATATGATCACGTTCAAGTCACTGGTTGAGATGACCCCGTTTGAGGTCCACCAGCTGTACAAGCTGCGCGTGGACGTCTTCGTCGCCGAGCAACATTGCCCCTACAACGAGATTGACGACCAAGACGCGGACCCCGACACCCGCCACATCCTCGCCTTCGACCGCGAGGCGCTCGTCGGCTGCGCCCGCGTCTTCCCCACCAAGAACGGGTCCCGCTTCGGCCGCTTCGTGGTCCACCCCAGCCACCGAGGCTCTGGTCTGGGCCCGGATATTGTTCGCGCCGGCATCGAGTACACCGAGAGATTCCCCGGCGACCTCGTCATCGAGGCCCAGGCCGGGCTGGTGGGCTACTACTCCCAGTTCGGTTTTGTGGCCGAGGGCGAAGAGTTTCTGGACACCGGTGTCCCCCACCGCGCCATGCGTCTGACACGCGGAGCTCGTCGATAGGCTAGGTGCGCTCCCCGCGGTCCAGCACGAAGCCCTCGGGGAACTTCCACGAGTCGTCCTCTGCGTCGTACTCCAGCTCGGGGCGCTCGACCTCGTTGCCCTCCGCGTCGTAGCCCGGCGCGGGCTTGTTCTCGCCCTGCTCGAGCTTCTCCGCGGTATCCGTCTTTTCCCAGGTGCGCGACCGTGTCTTGCGCGCCGCCGCGGAGTCGTCGTTCATTGCCTTAACCAGCGAATACATCATGACGAAGTACATAAAGAAGAACGGCAGGGCGATGATGATCACCACTTGCTGCAGGGCTTCGATGCCGGAGTCGTTGATGAACAGCAGCGCGCCCGTAACCAGGCCGACGGCGACGACCCAGCCCACGCGGTAGTAGGTGGGCGACTTGTTCTCCTCACCCGAGGCGAACATGTCCATCACCATGGCGGCGGAGTCCATCGAGGTGACGAAGTAGAACACGATCACCACGAGCGCCACGGTGCCGGTGATGGCGTACAGCGGGTACTCGGCCAACAGGGAAAACAGCGCCTGCGGTGTGTCGCCCTCCTCCACCACCGGGGTGGTCAGCACACCCGGGTCCTGCTCCTCCATGTCAATGGCGGCGCGGCCGAAGATGGAAAACCACACGAGGTCGAACGTGGTGGGCAAAAGCAGCGTGCCGCCGATGAACTCGCGAACGGTGCGGCCGCGGGAAATGCGGGCGAAGAACATGCCCACAAAGGGCGACCAGCAAATGGTCCAGGCCCAGTAGAAGGCGGTCCAGGTGGCGTGCCAGCCGGGGTTGTCGTTGTAGGAATCCACCCAGAACATCAGCTCCGGAAGCGACTGCGCGTAGATGCCGAAGGACTCGGTGATCTGCCCCAGAAGCTTCAGGGTGGGGCCGGTGAGCAGCACGAAGATCATCAACGCGATGGTGCCGGCGATGTTGAGGTTGGACAGGATCTTCACGCCCTTGTCCAGGCCTGTGGCCACGGAGATGGAGGCGGCGATGGTGATGGCGCAGATGATCGCGATCTGCACCGGGGTGACCAGCGGCACGTCCCACAGAATGTTCATGCCGGCAGAGATCTGCAGCACGCCCAGGCCCACCGAGACGGCGAGGCCGAAGACTGTGCCGATGATGCCCAGGGCGTCGAGAAGCTTGCCCGGCGCCTCGTACACCTTGCCGCCGAGCAGCGGCGCGAACATCGACGACATGCGCGCGGGCATCTTCCGCTTATAGACGAAATACCCTACGGCCAGCCCCGGCAGCGTGAAGATGACCCACATGTGAATGCCGAAGTGGTAGTAGGTGAACTCGAAGGCCTGGATGATCGCGTCGCGACTCATCGAGTCGTACCCGCCGCGCGGCGGGTTGTAGGCGTGGTTGAGCGGCTCGGCGGCACCCCAAAACATCAGGGTCGCGCCCATGCCCGCGGCGAACAGCATGGCGAACCAGACCGGGTAGGAGTACTCCGGCTCGTCGTCATCGTCGCCGAGGCGCAGGTTGCCGTAACGGGAGACAAACACGCAGATGAGAAACACTAGGGTGGCGGATACGCCGCCGATGTAGAGCCACGTGAAGTGGTCCATCAACCAACCGGAGATGGCCGCGTAGGTCTGGCGCGCCTGGTCGCCGAACGCCAGCGTGGCGGCGACGAACACCAGGATGAAGCCCAACGCGGAAAAGAAAATGAGCGGGTCGGAGTGCAAGCGACGGGTGCGCGCCATGCGGGGTCCTAACTAACTATGTGCGAATGCGGTGAATAAGCGGTACGATCAAACAATGGTACCGGTTTGCTAGGCTTGCCCACCGGAAAACGGGGTTGAGAGGAATGAAATCCGTGGTTGCTGACGAGCAGAAGCTCCTCGAGCGCTTCATGTGGCTCTCCATCGGTGCAGCTGTGCTGACCATCGTGATGAAAGCAACGGCGGCGTGGGTGACCGGCTCCGTGGGCTTTTTGTCCGACGCTATCGAATCCGGCATTAACCTCATCGCCGCCGCCGTTGGCCTGTGGGCGCTGAAGTTGTCGGCCAAGCCTGCGGATGCGAACCACAACTTCGGCCACGCCCGTGCCGAGTACTTTTCGGCCCAGGTGGAAGGCTCGCTGATCCTCCTCGCCTCCGTGGCCATCATCTTCACCGCCATCGACAGGCTGATTAACCCGGCCCCTGTGGAGCAGGTTGGCATCGGTCTGGCCTTCTCTATCGCCGCCACCGCGCTCAACGGTGCGGTCGGCGTCGTGCTCATCCGCGCCGGAAGGAAGTACCGCTCTACCACGCTGGACGCCGACGGGCACCACGTGCTCACGGACGTGTGGACCACCGTCGGCGTCATTGTCGGCATGGCGCTGGTGTGGCTGACCGGGTGGCAGCCGCTGGACCCGATCGTCGCCCTCATCGTCGGCCTGAACATTTTGTTCACCGGCTACAACCTGCTCAAAGGCGCAATGCTCGGCCTGCTCTCCGAGGCGCTGCCGCAGGAAGAGACCGCGGTGGTCCACGCGTTCTTGGACGACTACGCCGCCGCGAACGGTGTGACCTTCACCTCCGTGCGCACTGCCGCCGCCGGCCGCCAGCGCACCGTCAGCTTGGTCATGCAGGTCCCCGGGGACTGGACCGTAGCCCGCGCCCACGACCACGCCGACGCCGTAGAGGAAGGCATGGCGCACGCCCTCGGCAGCGCAGAAACCATCGTGCACGTTGAGCCGCTGGGGCACCCCACCCGCACCGGCCCCCTGGAAATGTAGGGACGCGCGGATCTGCTAGTTACTGCGCGCCGTTTGTGGATGGGCACTAGAAGATCAGCCGTCCAGGTTTGCGTTTTCCCAGGTGGTGTTGGAAACGAGTTTCGGTAACAGCGTCATCTGCTAGTGGTGCCTCCGCGCTCCGAGCGGATCCGCTCACCCCGCCCAGGGAAAGAAAACCCGAACGGCCCCGCGGCAACGCCTAGGCTGACCACCATGGCTGATTCGATCAAGGACCCCGAGGTGTACGAAGCCCTCGTGCGCGAGGGCAACTCCAAATCCAAGGCCGCGGCGATAGCCAACGCGGCGGCGCGCGACGGCCGCTCAAAGGTCGGCGAGCGCGGCGGCGAGGCCGGTTCCTACGAGGACTGGACCAAGGAAGAGCTGTACAAACGCGCCCAGGAGCTCGACATCGACGGCCGCTCCGGGATGACCAAGGACGAGCTGATCGAGGCGCTGCGTGACTAAACCAGCTCTCGACCTGCGCTGCTACTTCGTCACCGGGCAAGGCCTCGACGTCGTCGAGCGCGCGCGCCAAGCCGCGGCCGGCGGCGCGGGCGTAATCCAGGTGCGCTCGAAGCCGATTTCGGCGCGCGAGCTCTACTCGCTCTCCCTCGCCGTCGCCGAGGCGGTGCATTCCGCGAATCCCCATGCACGCGTGCTTATCGACGACCGCGTCGACGTCGCGCTCGCCCTCCAGGGCCACGGCATCGCTGGCGTGCACGTCGGCCAAGACGACCTGGACGTGCGCGTGGTGCGCGAACTGCTCGGCCCGGAGGCGATTATCGGGCTGACCACCGGCACGCTCGATCTGGTCCGGGCCGCCAACGAACACAAGGACGTGATCGACTACATCGGCTGCGGGCCGTTCCGCGCGACACCGACGAAAGATTCGGGCCGCACCCCGATCGGGCTAGACGGCTACCCGGAGCTGGTGGCCGCCTCCGAGCTGCCCCTGGTGGCCATCGGTGATGTCACCGCGGACGATGCATACGACCTGGCGCGACAGGGTGTGGACGGGTTGGCCATCGTGCGTGGCATCATGCACGCAGCTGACGCGAGGGCGTACTGCGAGCGCGTCGTCGCCGAGTTCAAGCGAGCCACTTAGGGCCACCTAGCGCCACCTAAGACAAAACAGACCTCAGCGCGACGCGCGACCTGGGCTTTTGCGGCACCAAGTTCGCTGAGGTCTTGTTTATCCGCGGCACAGGTACCGCTGAGGTCTGGTTTGCCCCACGAGCTAGTACGAGCTGAACCCGTCGCCGGTCAGCTCGTGCACCTCGTCGCCGGTAATCGCCGGGTTGAACACGGACACCAGCACGAGGTCCTCGTCTTTGCCGCCGCGCAGGTAGTGCGGGTCGTGCTTGTCCAGCACGTAGATGGTGCCCGGGGTGATCGGGTAGACATTGCCGTCGGTGTCTTCGACCTCGCCGGAGCCGGCGATGCAGTAGCAGGCCTCCAGGTGGTTGCGGTATTCCAGCTTGGATTCGGTGCCGGCGCGGACCACGGTGTGGGCGACGGCAAACCCCATGTCGTCGCGAGCGGTGAGCAAGCGTTCGCTGGTGCCGCCGCCCCATTCGACGGTCTCGACGTCTTCGCGGGATCGGATGAACATGTTGCACTCTCCTTAAATCGGTCCTTGATTCGGTCTTGCACACTTGCACCTGCCACGGTATCGAAATTCCCAATAGCACCGACACGTTCGCGCTACCCTGTCAAGCGTGAACATCTCGGTCGTCGGCGCAGGCATCATCGGTTTGACCACAGCACTCACTCTCGCGGACCGCGGCCACGCGGTCACCGTCCACGACCCAGCCCCGGCCTCGGGCGCCTCGCACCACGCGGGCGGCATGCTCGCGCCGACCGCGGAGGTGGTGTACAAACAGGACCCGCTCTTTCCACTCATGCGCACGTCCGCCGAGTGGTACCCGGAGCTAATCGCGCTCACGGCCAAATACACGGACTTACCCACCGGTTACCGCACCGACGGCACGCTCGTGGTGGCGCGCGACATCGCGGACAAGACGCACCTGCGCGAACTCGGTGAGTACCAGTCCCGGCACGGCATGGCGGTGGATAAGCTCACCGTCCGCCAGGCCCGGAAGCTCGAGCCCGCCCTCTCCCCCGCCATCAACGGCGCGGTGGCCATCGACGGCGACCACCAGGTGCAGCCGCGCTTGTTCACGCGCGCGCTTCTCGACGCTTGCCGGTCCGCCGGCGTCACCTTCACCACCGACCACGTGAATTCGCTGGACGCTCCGGAAGGCGACCAGGTCGTCGTGGCCAACGGGCTCGGCGCCAGTGCACTCGTGCCAGGTCTTGACCTGCGCCCGGTGTACGGCGACGTGCTGCGCGTGCGGGTGCCACAGCACCAGTACCCGCTGCTCACGCGCGTGGTGCGCGGGTTTGTGGAGGACCGCCCCGTCTACCTCATCCCGCGCGAAGACGGCACGCTCACCATCGGCGCGACCACCCGCGAGGACGGCCGCGACCAGCCCCAGGTCCAGGGCGTCCACCAGCTGCTGCGCGACGCCATCGAGCTTGTTCCGGCCGTGGAGGAGTGCGACTTCGTCGAAGCCACCGCGGGCGCGCGCCCCGGCACGCGGGACGACTTGCCCTACCTGGGCCGGATAGACGAGCGGACCGTCGTGTCCACCGGCTACTTCCGGCACGGGATCTTGTTGGCGGCGTTGGGGGCGCGGGTTGGGGCGGGGCTCGTCGATAGGCAGGAGCCCGCAATAGACTTGTCAGCGTGCGACCCGAGGAGGCATTCATGAACATCACACTCAACGGAGCAGCAACCACAACCGACGCGGCCACCGTCGAGGCGCTGGTGGCGGAGGTCGGCGCCCCTGCCGACGGCACCGCGGTAGCCATCGACGGCGAGGTCGTGCCACGCTCGCAGTGGGGGCGCGAACTTCACGACGGCTGCTCCGCCGACATCCTCACCGCAGTGCAAGGAGGCTAAACGTGCTGGAAATCGCCGGAAAGCAGTTCGGCTCGCACCTGATCATGGGCACGGGCGGGGCGAGCTCCTTCGACATGCTCGAGCAGGCCCTGAAGGCCTCCGGCACGGAGCTGACCACGGTGGCGATGCGCCGCCACGCAGCCACAACCGGCGGCGGGGAGAGTGTGTTCGACCTGCTCAAGCGCCTGGATATCGCTCCGCTGCCGAACACGGCGGGGTGCCGCACCGCACGCGACGCCGTGATTACCGCGAAGCTCGCCCGCGAGGCGCTGGGCACGGATTGGGTCAAGCTAGAGGTCATCGCGGACGACCGCACGCTGCTGCCGGACGTGGTGGAGACGGTCGACGCCTGCGAGATGCTTATCGACGAAGGCTTCACCGTGCTGGCCTACACCTCCGACGACCCGGTGGCCGCCAAGCGCCTGGAAGATCTGGGCGCGGCAGCGGTGATGCCGTTGGGCTCGCCGATCGGCACCGGCCTGGGCATTTTGAACCCGCACAACATCGAACTGATCTGCTCTCGCGCCGAGGTGCCGGTGCTTATCGACGCCGGCGTGGGCACCGCCTCCGACGCCGCCCTGGCCATGGAGCTGGGCTGCTCGGGCGTGCTGCTGGCCAGCGCGGTGAACCGCTGCCAGGACCCGGTGGCGATGGCCCACGCCATGCGCCACGCGGTGGAGGCGGGCCGCCTGGCTCGAAGCGCGGGGCGTATCCCGCGGCGCGAGCACGCCGTGGCGTCTTCCACCTTCGACGGGCTGGCTAGCTGGGCCGATGAGGTGCTGTAGCGTGCTGCCCGAGCGAGAACTCAAACGCACCGCCCGCCAGATGAACCTGCCCGGCTTCGGCCCGGAGCAGCAGGAACGGCTACATAACTCCCACGTGCTGGTCATTGGCGCCGGCGGCCTGGGCTGCCCCATCATGCAGACGCTGGCGGCAACCGGCGTCGGCCACATCACCGTGTGGGACGACGACACGGTGGACCTGACCAACATCCACCGCCAAATCCTCTTCGGCGCGCAAGATGTGGGCCGCAGGAAGGTCGACGTGGCCGCCGAACGGTTGCGCGCGCTGCAGCCGGACATCCAGGTCACGGCCGTCAACGACCGGCTCACCCCCGACAATTTCCTTGAGGCGCTCGAGGGCATCGACCTGCTCATCGACGGCTCCGACACCTTCGCCACCAAATTCCTCGCCGCCGACGCCGCCGAGATCACCGGCACGCCGCTGATGTGGGGATCCGTGCTGCGCTACCGCGGCGACATCGCGCTATGGTGGTCCGGCCCCGGCGCGCCTGCGCACGGGGTGGGTCTTCGCGACCTCTACCCCACCCAGCCCGACGCGGACTCCGTGCCGGACTGCGCCACCGCCGGCGTGCTCGGCGTGACCACGTCTGTGGTCGGCTCGCTCATGTCCACCGAGGCCGTGAAGTTCCTCGCCGGCATCGGCGACGTGCACGTCGGCCGCCTGCACATGTACGACGCACTGACCACCACCATGCGCCAGTTCACTGTTGCCCGCGACCCGGCGCGCCCGCTCGCTTCCACGCTGGGCACGTATATCGACGCATGTGCCGCGCCGTCGACCGAGGGCCAGCAGCTTTTCGACGCGCTTGCGGCTCACAACCTCCCCTCCCTCGACGTGCGCGAACCCCACGAGAAGGCGATCGCGGATCTCCCCGCACCGGGGTTGAACCTGCCGCTCAGCGAGGTCGCGCGCGACCCGGAGGCCGCGGCGCGGGCGCTGTCCAGCTTCTCCCCCGGCGACGACGTGGTGGTCTACTGTGCGGGTGGCGTGCGCTCTGGCCGATTTGTCCAGGAGCACGCTGAGCTCGCCGAACGGTTGGGAATCACGCTGCACTCGCTGCCCGGAGGCGTCCAGCGCTGGGGATGAGGCGCGCGGTTTCCTCGCGCGCATGTTCGATACTTCAGCTCGCGGCTTCGTCCTCGCATTTATAATGTCGCGTTGTTCCATCACAACCGCATAAAGGAGGCGCCCTTGGGCGAAGTATTGAGAGCTGCCGTGCGCTGTGCAAAGGCACCGTCGCTCTACCCCTGTGAACTGAATATGTTGGCCGATATCGCGCTGTGCTGCGATGACCGCTCGGGCCCTGTACTGGACAACTCCGGCACGGTGCGCCAGGCACGGGCTGGCTACGTACCGGAGCTCGATCTGCCGGACGACGTGCAGGGCCTCAAAGCTAAGTTGTTGGAAAGCCACCTCTTCGTCTTCATCGCCACCGGCTGGCTCAAACCGGTGGAGGGCGCAGCCCACGACGGCGCCTACAAACTGAATGTCCCCCGCCTCCAGCGGCTGCTCGACGCGGCCGAGGCGGCAATGGCCGCCGGCCAGCCGGACCCGGATGCGCTCGAGCGCGCGGACCAGGAACTGGAAACCGATTTCCAGATTGACGCCCCCGACCTTGCTGACCAGGTAGACCGGCTCTTAGTGCACAACCCGGCCACGTAGGTCGCTCCCCCAAATCGCTCGCTGGTGGTTCAATGGGGCGCATGAAGTTTCTTGCTCTTTCCACCAGCGCCCACCGCTACGCCAACTCCGGTATCCACACCGGCATGTGGCTCGGCGAATTCACCCACTTCTACGACGTCCTTACCGACGCCGGCCACGAGGTCACCCTCGCCAGCGTCGACGGCGGTTCCGTGCCCATCGACCCGGTCAGCCTGAAAACCCCGGTGATCCAGCTCGGCGGCACGAACAAGCGCTACGAGGACCCCGACTTCATGGATCAGCTCGAAGGCACCCCCGCCATCGCCGACTTGAACCTAGACGAGTTCGACGGCATCTACCTCATCGGCGGCCACGGCACGCTCTTCGACTTCCAGAACGAGGCGGTCTCCCGCGCCGTCGCCCACTTTGCTGACAACGACAAGATCGTCTCCGCGGTGTGCCATGGCCCCGCAGGACTTCTCGACGTCACGCTCGCCGACGGCAGCAAGCTTCTCGACGGCCGCAAGGTCACCGGTTACTCCTGGGCCGAGGAGAAATTGGCCCGCCGCACCGAGGAAGTCCCCTACAGCCTGGAGGAAAAGCTGCGCGACCAGGCCGGCGAGTACACCACCGCCACGGTGCCAATGACCAAGCACGTCGTCGTGGACGGCAAGCTCATCACCGGCCAGAACCCGACGTCGGCTGCAGGGGTGGGCGAGGCGGTGCTGGAGCTGGCGGTATAACTCGAGGTCGGGGGGATCCGACCGACATGCAGAAACCCGGCCAGAGGATGTCTCCTCTGGCCGGGTTGTAATCAGAGCGTTTCGTAAAACTCTGTGACCAGCTCTAAGGTACTCCCTACAGAAATGCTTCCCGCCAAAACCCCCGCACATTTCCCGTTTCCTCCTGCGCAAATGCTGAACAACCCTCCTGACCAGCACTAACAGAACATTCCCGCAGGTGGTCACACACCCCGGCGAGGCGAGGAAAGCCACACGAAAAGGGACCTGCCACACCGTCCGAATGGACGAACACAACAGGTCCCTTTCGCTATCTCGGCACTCCAAACTGGAGCGCCAGTCGGTCTGTGGTTAGACCAACTGCACAATCGTCCCGGAGGGGTCGATGTCATCGCGTCCACCCCGAACGAAGCGACCAGTCTTTGCCGAACGGGTCACCTTACGGGCGTTACCCGTACCGGGACCTACTCGCTCAGTCGTGGTCTTGCCGGGCCACCGCGCAGCAGCAGCGTTGGAAACAAATCGTCCGGTCTTTGCGGAACGATGAACATAACGAGCCATAGCTCATTCCTTTCTGCGAAAAGTATCTTCGCGCGAAAAGTGAGAGTGAGCACGTTTCTTAGGTGAAACGCTGTGAACTCCGTTAGACTCGCCAGCATCACCACGAAGTGATAGGAGAGTCTAACCTCTCAAGCCGGGGCTGAGTTGCCGCTCAGTCCCGGCATTTACCTTAGACCATTGTGTCCAAAACGGACTATCACTACTACATCTAGTAGGTTCCCCCGTAGGTGGGTATTTTCGCCCGAAGCGCGTTTCCTATCGACCCAGCTCAAGGGGTACGGACAAAGAAAACAACCGCGCGCTTCTTGTGTCTGCTAGGTAGGATTTTGCCTTACAACTGTGTAATTAACCGCCAGTGAATTACGTCACATTAAAAGTAATGCGTACGACCACTGTGACGCCGGATTAACTAACGCGCCCTGCCCAGCCCCTAGTACAACGCCTGCGCCTCGTCAACCGGCAACGAGAAAACCACCTACTAAGTGATCCCACCGATTCACCTAGTAAGTGGCTCCATACGCGCTCCCCTCGGGACTGCCCTTCAGAGCACCAGGATGATGCAGCCACGCCGAGCGCGGCCAGCACCACCCCTTACCTACAGCATCGAGAAACGATCCACGAACGCTGTCAGCTTTCTGCCCACACGAGCGCGCACCTCATCGTGGTTTGCCTGTCGCCCAAACCTGGACGTGGTCGGCAAAAGCTTCGTCATCGCCGTGCCAGAGGTAGACACCACGCCAGTGCGAAGTGCTTCCTCCACAAACGAGTAGGTCTGGTCAGCTTTCAGCTTCTCTGCCTCGATCAACTCGTTGAGTTCCTGGTCACGCCGGATCGCCATGAACTGCTCCCAGCGCACATCCGTATCGCCGGACGCGCCAGCGCCGTCCTCGGAATCCATGAACTCTTCGATGAGGTCGCGCTTGTCGCGCAAGGTCGGAGACGCGTCGACACTACGCCCGATGATCGCACGAGTCTCCCGCGCGCCAGCCTCGTCGCCTTGCCCCTGTTTGGTCCGGTAATCGTCAATCAGCATGACGATGTAGTCCACGTTGATCTCAACCTGTTTTACCAGCTCGATTTCGAACACCAGCTGGTTATCATCCGGGGCATCAACGTGCGAGTTGTCCACCCCGCGCTCAGCGTCGCGACGTGCCTTGAACTCGTCGTGGAGGTCCAAGTACATCGACTTGTAATCCTGCGACTCGCGCTCAGTGATGAGCTTCTTGTCATGGAACTCATCGAAGGAAGTCAGGATGTTCTCCAGCTTGAGGATCTCACCGTAAATCTTCACAAACGCAACCTGCGCCTTCTCGGACACGATGAGTTCCCCAGCTGGGTAGAACTCCTTCAAATCCTCCACCTTGCGCTCGTAGTCCCGGTAGAAGTCCTTGAACGGGGCGAGGATCGCTACCTGAGCCGCATTATCAGCATTGCCGAACAACTCCAAGGCTTCGTTCGTGTTCTCGTCTAGGTCACGAAACGCCACGATATTGCCGTAGGTCTTTACAGAGTTGAGAATTCTGTTCGTGCGTGAATACGCCTGAATCAGCCCGTGCATCCGCAGGTTCTTGTCAACAAACAAGGTGTTGAGCGTAGTCGCATCAAACCCAGTCAAGAGCATGTTCACAACAATCACAAGGTCAATCTCGCGGTTTTTGATCCGCTGAGAGAGATCCTTGTAGTAATTCTCGAACGATTCTGGATCGTGCGCGTCGTAGTTGGTGGCGAACATCTCGTTGTAGTCGGACACCGCGCCCGCTAAGAACTCCAGATTGTCGCCGGAAAGCTTCGAGGTATCGAAGTCCTCATCCTCAATAATGTCTACCGCGCCGTTTGGAGTCGATTGCGCTGAGAAAATCGTCGCCACCTTCAAGCGCTGCTCTGGCGCAACGTGCTCTTGCTGTCGGGCGAACGCCTCATAATATGTCCGAGCTGCCGGAATGGAGTCAGTCGCAAACAGCGCATTAAAACCGCGCACGATCTTATCCGACTTCGTTGCATCAAGTGCGCCACGCTTGCGCACGGATTGCTCCACGTTGGTCACAACCTTGTGCATGTACGTCTGCCCGAGATCACGCTTCGTCTTCTGATCGAAATGTTCCAAGATGTAGCCAGTGATCGCTTCGACACGTCCGGGCGCGAGTAGTTCAGCCATTCGCTGCTCTACCGGGGAATGAGGATCAGGATCGACCGGCGCAAGCTCGTTGTATTCCACGCGGAACGGCAGCACGTTCTTATCCCGAATAGCGTCCACAATCGTGTACGCGTGGAGCAAGTCGCCGAAGGCTTGTGCTGTCGTTTGCAGGTTCGGGTTGGAGCCGACCTTGTTCTGATCGAAGATCGGGGTGCCGGTGAATCCGAAGAAGTTAGCCTTCTTGAACTTCTTCTTAATCGAGGTATGCATGCTGCCGAATTGAGAGCGGTGGCACTCATCGAAGATAAATACGGCGTGCTTGTTGTAGATCTCGCGCTTGTCGTTTCCGGCGATAAAGTGGCTCATCTTCTGGATGGTCGTGATCACGATCTTCGAGTCCGCCCGAGATAAATCAATCCCGCCCGTGGATTTACCCTCACGCTCGCGCTGCTCGATTTCTGCAAGCAACTCTTCGCGCGTGGAAAGTTGCTGCGAAAGGACGCGCGTGGACGTATTCGAGTTGGCTGCGCCCCTCTCGAAACGGTCGTACTCGCGGATGGTCTGGTAATCCAGATCCTTTCGATCCACGACGAAGATCACCTTGTCCACAGAATCCATCTCGGAAGCGAGCTGGGCGGTCTTAAACGAGGTAAGCGTCTTGCCTGAGCCAGTGGTGTGCCAGATGTAGCCGCCCGCGTTAATCGTTCCGAGCTGCTTGTTGAGCACAGATCGCTCGATTCGATTCAGGATGCGCTCGGCTGCTGCGATCTGATACGGACGCATGACCAGCAGCAGCTCATCGACAGTGAACACGCAGTACCTAGTAAGTACAGACAACAGCGTGTGCTTGGACATGAAAGTCTTGGCAAACGCGATCAGATCCGTGATCGGTTTATTGCTCGCATCCGCCCACCAAGAAGTGAACTCGAAGGAGTTCGAAGTCTTCTTCTTGTTCTTCCGGGGGTCAGTCTTACCCGCTGCTTCCTTCACATGCAGGTCACGAGTGGTATTTGAGTAGTACTTCGTCTGCGTTCCGTTGGAGATCACGAACAATTGGACGTATTGGAAAAGTCCCTCGTCCGCCCAGAAAGAATCGCGCTGGTAGCGGTCGATCTGGTTGAAGGCCTCGCGAATCGCCACACCCCGACGCTTTAGCTCGATATGGACAAGTGGAAGCCCGTTTACGAGTACGGTCACGTCATAGCGGTTGGATTGGCTGCCCTTGTCGCTACCCTTGGTTGAGTACTGGTTAATGACCTGAAGGGAATTCCGGTAGATGTTCGACTTGTCGATCAGTCGGATATTTTTTGTAGTGCCGTCATCTCGGATCAGGTTTTTCTCGTGATCAACATGGATTGTCCGAGTCTTCTCCACGATGCCCGACGACGGGTTTGCGATTTCCGCGTGGTAGAAGGTTTCCCACTCTGAATCTGTGAAGGCGTAATCGTTCAGGGCCTCGAGTTTGTGACGGAGGTTATCGCGCATTACTTCGGGAGTGCGAATATCCGCGTGCTCATACGCCTGGCTTTTGAGCTGCTTGATGAAAGCATCTTCAAGATCAAATTCAGACTGATACCCAGTAGCACTTTTGCCGTCTGCTACGTAGTTGGCTATGACCGTGGACGTGTCCGTGACCGCAACCGGGTCGGTGTAGACGTGTTGCGGGCGGGGCGAGAAGGAGCGAGATGGGTTCGTGAACTGTGCCATTTCGGATTACTCCTTCGCGTCGAAATCGAGAAGCTGGTCACGGTAGTACTCGTACTGCTTTTGACGTAGCTCGCGCTCTCGCTTCAGGTTGTCGACGTATTCCGTGAAAGTATCGAGCTTGGTGGCGATTTCTTCTTGGACCTCAAGCGGCGGGAGGGGGACCCCCACGCCTTGCACGACTTTAGAATTCAAGTTAGAAACTGTTCCGGAGCTTGCAACTCTGGCGAACTGGCTTTGGACTACTCCCGAGCTAAGAAGATAGTAAAGATAGTCAGGAATGCATGAGTCTTCGAAATCGCTGATTGACAGCCAGCCGTCATGAATCGCTCCTTCAATTTGAGTGATATACGGGCGACCAAAACTCATTGAGTTTGAGAGCACGAAATCGCCGGGATAAACCATGCGGGATTTCTGAGCACCCTCTTGAGTGACTCGCTCAGCAGTTTGGGTGATGAATTTTCCTCCGACCGGTACATCTCCGATCTTGATCCAAGGAATGCCGTCTGGATCATCCGTAGTGAACTTCTTAATGGGGCGGGGTGAAGCTCCACGGGCGACTGTCGCCAGATCGCCGATTCGCACCGTCCCAGCGGACACTACGTCAAGAAGTGCTTCTCGGGCGTTCTGGAACTGTTTTTCGCGCCCGGCGATCTCTTCCTCTAGCTCGCGGTCTAGCTCCACGAACTGATCGAGAATCCGCACGATCTCTTCCTGGACTCCAAGAGGTGGGAGGGGGATCTGAAGAACAGCAGCATCCTTGGCGTAAACGTGAGGAACCCCACCCCCTTTCTTAAGGTCATGCAGCTGGTCTTGCTTGGACTTAAGGACATGAAATACAAACTTGAGCAGCAAATGGTCATTATGCGACTGGATACTGAACGCGTCTGATACGAAAACAGGCTCATCCCAAAAACTTACAAATCCTGCATTAGCGCCAGAACCAGCAACAACGATTACCTTGCCTTCGCGGTTCGGTTTGTCGATGTAATATGCAGGGTTTAATCCTCCGGCGATTACAGGTACTTCGCCGGTTTGAATATTTTTCTTACTAATTGAAGTTCCACGCTTGAGTTCTGTAACCTCTCCGAGTGCGACTCGCTCTACTCCGTCGGGGCACAGCTCTTGAACTAGCTCATCGAGCTTACTCATCTGCGCCCACCTCACCTTCTAGGTCAGCCACGATCTCATCGATGGACTGGCGAAGGACTTCCTGGCGGGAGACGATCTGGCGCAGCTCCTCATTGAGAGCCTTAACGTCGATAACCTCGCGCACATCCTCGCGCTCGACGTAGGAGTTGATCGAGAGGTTGGAGTCGTTGTCGAGCACGTCCTCGTTGGAGACGAGCGCCGTCTCGTACTCGACCTCTTCACGATCCTCGTAGAGCTTCAGGATTGCGTCCTGGTGCTCGGGGAAGAGCTTGTTGTTCTTGCCCACGCGCTTGAAGTGCTTGGACGCGTCCACGAACAGGATGGAGTTGTCTTCCTTGGATTTCTTCAGCACAAGGATGCAGGTAGCAATCGGCGTGCCGAAGAACAGGTCTGCCGGAAGCTGGATGACAGCCTGGACGAAGTTGTTCTTGATAAGGTACTCGCGGATCTGCTTCTCCGCACCCCCGCGATACATCGCACCGGGGAACTCAACAATGGCTGCAGTGCCATCTACGTCGAGGTACGACAGCATATGCATTGTGAACGCGAGATCCGCCTTGGATTTCGGTGCAAGCACACCAGCAGGTGAGTAACGATCATCGTTAATCAGCACTGGGTTGTCTGCGCCCTCCCAGTGGATCGAATATGGCGGGTTAGACACGATTGCATCGAACGGCTCAATATCGTCGTGAAGCGGGTTGATGAGTGTGTCCCCACGCTGAATATCGAAGGATTCAAACCCAATATCGTGCAAGAACATATTCATGCGGGCGAGATTATACGTGGTGATGTTGATCTCTTGCCCATAGAACCCGCCGACGTTCTCCTTGCCCAGCACCTTGGCGAACTTCAGCAGTAGCGAGCCGGAGCCACACGCTGGGTCGTATACCTGGCGCACCTTTTCCTTGCCCGATGCCGCAATTCGGGCGAGTAGCTCGGAGACTTCTTGGGGAGTGAAGAATTCACCACCAGACTTACCCGCGTTGGACGCATACATCTGCATGAGGAATTCGTATGCGTCACCGAACAGATCGATGGAGTTGTCCTCGAAGCTGCCAAGGGGAAGTGCCGCGACTGCATCGAGCAGTTGCACGAGTTTTTTGTTTCGCTCAGCCACGGTCGCGCCCAGCTTCGTGGAGTTGACCTGGAAATCATCGAAAAGTCCCTTGAAGTCATCTTCGGATTCTGTACCGACCGCGCTGGATTCGATATTACGGAGAACCAGCTCGATAGTCTCATTGAGGTTGGGGTCATCGTGTGCCTTCGCCTGGACATTTTTGAAAAGCTGCGACGGCAGGATGAAGAAGCCCTTGTCCTGGACTACACCCGCGCGTCCGTATTCTGCGTCCTCATCCGAGAGGTTTGCGTAATCAAGTTCAGAGTCTTCAGCGTTGAGGTACGCGGTGAGGTTTTCCGAGATAAAGCGGTAGAACAGCATGTTGAGCACGTAACTCTTGAAATCCCACCCATCGACTGACCCACGAAGACCGTTCGCAATCTTCCAGATGGTCTTATGTAACTCCGTGCGCTGCGCAAAGCCGCCGGCTGGAGCATTTTCTGCTACCTCTTTAGCAATATCAGCCATGGTTAGTGTGCTTCCTAATGAGTTGTTTCCGAACCCCTCAATCCTCTCATACCCACTCCTCTATTCACTCGAAAAGGAAACGTGTCCGAATCGTTCCGTGCTTTACCCAGTGAGCATTTACCGGGGGTTGCGACGGTCGGAGCCGAGAGCGGCAACCGAAGCGGCTGCGGATCGGCCATGAACAGAAACCACCCACAGCTAGCCGTACTAAACCACTCCGGCACGAGTCGCAGTGAGCCTATATCCATGTTCCTGGCCGTAACCTTTCGAGGTCGGGTCCAGGGTAGTGGCGTAGTTGTTTGCGCTCCCGGCTCGGTATTCGGTTGGGGTTAGGCGATTAGGTCGCCGCCGTGATTTTCTGCTGTGCGGTGCATAAGGTGTTTGGTGTGTTCGAGTGCAGACAGTGACATGTAGCGTTTCTGCTGGGTACAGTCCTTGTGTTATGGGGCAATGCCCCAGCCCCCAGAGCGGATGATGGAATCGCGGTTCGGGATCCTAATAGCGCCGGCAAGCCGGCGAATTTTCCGGTTCAACCATTCAGCGAGGTTGTTCGACCACACCTTCGCACATTCCGATTTCGGGACTGCGATAAGACGCCAACGCCTGGTCGAGTGTTTCCTCCAGATACCGCTCTAGCTTGCGGGAATTTCGGTCTTAGCAGGTCAACAACTTCGTGTGAATGTGCCCAGTCGGGCAGGGCATCAGGTCGTTGGTGGGTTGTTTGGAACAACGTCGAGATCGTGTCAATCGCGTTTTCGTGCACCTCTCGTGGAGGTTCCCTAAAAGTGGGTATAGTACCGCCGCTACGGCGCACCAGGCAGCACTTCGGAAAAGGCGTGCTGGATGCCTTCGTGAACATCACTGGTGAACCAAAGACCCCGTGAAGCGCCACGGATTTGTACACGCGTGGTGCGCCCCTCAGTGCGTTGTGGGGGTTGCTGATAGTGGGCCTGTTCAAATCCGGGACGGCCACCTCCAGCTCAAACAGCTACTGTGTATAGCCGGATGAACGAAAGCTACGCGACCAGTTCTCGGGGTAGGGGTCGGGCTTTAGGTGTACGAACTCGTAATTCTGACGCCGCCTCTTGCGTTTGTGTTGGGAGATTTCGCGCCTCTGTTGCAGGATCATGCTTTCAATCGCTGCTTCGGGAATCCTTTTCGGAGGTACTTCAACAACCTTGAACTCATAATCGCCGTTTACGTAGCATGCTTTCTCGCTGCCCGTCCTCGAGTGGGAGTACAGGTACCCGCGCTTGAGGTTCACACGCACTTTGCGGCCACATTCCGGGCAGTCAGTTTTACCGTCCCGAACTTCCAGTAATTTCGTCATATCGGGAATCTTCCCACAATGAGCGATATCTTGCGGGTACGCAGCCAGACATTGATTCTTGGTCTGAGCTACGACGGCAGCGGATGACACCCAACAATAGGACCAGACGGTCCCACCGTCGGCACCCGAGCCGGGTGAGAGCGTATAGAAATTGAGGACGTCGCATCGACAAAGAAGTTCTGCCCACCCTGTACGTCCGGCTAGACCTGCTCTTGGCCGGTATCCCGACAATTTAAATCTCTTCTTGACGAACCGAGCCGTCGATGGGGCGATAGGAGCACCACAATCACTTCGCAGGAGAGTGCTCTGCGAGGCATGCACTACGTATAGATTCCATTGCTTGAGCAGTACTGATGACCGGTCGCATTCGCCTTGACAGCCAAGGTTGGCAAGTTCGAACCTGTGCCTCTGCGATTCTCAACCTTCAATTTGCTTCGCCGGACCCAGGGCAGGTGAAGCAGCAAAAACCCGGCCAGAGAATGTCTCCTCTGACCGGGTTGCAATCACATTGGTAGCGGGGGCAGGATTCGAACCTACGACCTCTGGGTTATGAGCCCAGCGAGCTACCGAGCTGCTCCACCCCGCGTCGGGCGTTTATGTGATTTTCGCCTGTCGCCGTAACCGGCAACGTGGAGTAACTATACATACAGCAATAAATAGCGCCAAACCCACTGGTAAAAGCGGGTTTGGCACTATCGTTTCAACTCTCGAGTGGCGGGCTGGCGCCTGGCGTGCTTACTGCGCCCGCTGGTACTCCTCCACCGCGCGGTCGAGCTGGTCCAGGGCACGGCCGTACTCCTCGAAGGAGCCGTCGCGAGCGCCCTCCAGATTGCGCAGGGCGTCATTGATGCGGTTCATCGCCTCATCCCTGCCCACCTGTGGGGCATCCTGGTTCTCGTCCTGCTCACCCTCATTCTGGGCCGGCTGGTCCTCGCTGTTGGAATCGTCGCCCTCGTCCACGACCTCGATGTCCTGGGCCGCGGAGGAGTTGATGCCCACCTGGCTCAGCGCCTGGGAGATCGTCGGCGCGTAGCCCACCTGGCCACGGTAGAACACCAGCACGCGCAGCAGCTTCGGGAAGGCCGAGGCCTGGTCCTTGCGCTGCGAGTAGATCGGCTCGACGTAGAGGATCTCGCCGCCGCCCACCGGCAGGGTGAGCAGGTTGCCGTTCTTCAGGTCGTTCGTGCCCTCCCACAGGGTGCGGTCGCGCGCCACTTGGTCGGAGGACATCAGCGCGTCCTGCGCCTGCTTCGGGCCCTGGGTCTGCGTATTCGTCGGCAGCACACGCACGGTGATCTGTCCGTAGGTCTCCGGGTCGGAGGACACCGCCATGTGTGCCGAGAGGAACTCGCGGTTGAGGCCGCGGAACGGGGTGATCAGCTGGAAGGAAGGCTCGTCCGTCTCCGGGTCGGCAGCCACCACGTAGTACGGCGGCTGGTTCAGCTGGCCGCGGCCTTCCGGCGCGGTCGGGTCGTTCGGCACGGACCAGAAGGCGTCGTTGTTGAAGAACACGCCCGGGTCATCAACGTGGTAGCGGGCCAGCAGCTCACGCTGCACCTTGAACAGGTCCTCCGGGTAACGCAGGTGCTCGCGCAGGGAATCCGAGATGTCGGACGCCGGGCGGACCGTGCCCGGGAAAGTCTCCTGCCACGCCTTGAGCACCGGGTCGGACTCGTCGAAGGCGTAGAGGTCCACGGTGCCGTCGTACGCGTCCACGGTGGCCTTCACGGAGTTGCGGATGTAGCCCACGTTGTCCGTGATCAAGCGCTGGGTCGTGCCGTCCGGGTTCAGCGCGTCTTGGGTGGTGTCCTGCAGGGAGGTGCGGGTGGAGTACGGCAGCTGGGACAGCGTGGTGTAGCCGTCAACGATCCACTTCACGCGCCCGTCCACCACGGCCGGGTAGGTCTTGGAGTCCGTGGTCAACCACGGCGCAACCTTCTCCACGCGCTCGCGCGGGTCACGGTCGTAAAGCACCTTTGAATCCCCGCCCACGCGGTCCGAAAGCAGGAAGTTAAGCTCCTGGTACTTCACGGTGTAGGCGAGGCGGTTGACAATGTTGCCGATGTCCACGCCGCCCTTGCCGTCGTAGGTGTAAGTGGAATCGTCCGTGTCGTACTCCACCGGCCCCTGGCCGGTCTCGCCCACGATGGCGTAATCCAGCCCGTCGTCCGCAGACGAGATCACAGGGCCGTAGTAGATGCGCGGTTCGTCCACCTTGATACCCAGCTCCTCTGCGTCCTCAGCGGCCTCAGCGGCGGCGTTGGACTGCAGGTCGGAGACGGTGAAGATGGGCAAGCCACCGCGGGTGGAGCCAGCGTCTTGCGCCGCCTCGTCCACCGTGTTCGCCTGGGCGGCGATGAAGCCGTTGCCGTGGGTGTACACGGTGTGGCGGTTGATCCAATCGCGCTGGTTCTCGCTCAGCGAGTTCGGGTTCATCTCGCGCGCCGCCACGACAAAGTCGCGCATCTCGCCGTCGACCTCGTAGCGGTCCATGGCCAGCTGGTCCGGGAAGCCGTAGAAGTTACGCAGCTGCTGCATCTGGGTAAACGTCGGCGAAATGATCTCCGGGTCCAGAAGGCGCAGGTTGGCAATCGTGGCGGTGTCGGACGCTACCTCCGCGTTGGAGGTGTTTCCCGCGCCCCAGTTCTCCATGTATTCCACGCGCGTGTCCGTCAGGCCGTACGCCTCACGCGTGGCCTCGATGTTGCGCCCGATGTACTCGTATTCCTTGGCTTGGCGGTTCGGCTTGACCGAGAACTGCTCCATCAGCGCGGGCCAGACGTTGCCCACCACCACAGACGACAGCAGCATCAGCACCGTGGCCAGGACCGGGACGCGGAGGTCGCGGTAGACAATGGAGGCGAAGAACGCCGCGGCTACGAGCACCGCGATCACGGTGAGGATGATCTTCGCCGGCAGCATCGCGTTGATGGTGGTGTAGGACGCGCCGGTGAAGATGTCGTTACGCCCGTACAGCAGGTAGTAGCGGTCCAGCCAGTAGCTAACCGCCTTCAGCAGCATCCAGAGCCCGGCAGTGACGGCGAGCTGGATGCGCGCGTCTTTGCTGATGTGGCCGGAAATGCCGGACACCTTATTGCCGATGCGGATGCCGCCCAACAGGTAGTGCCCGACGGCACCGACCAAGAACGCGACAAGCAGCAGCATGGACAGGGTGTCCACCACCGCCGAAATGCCCGGGAGGGTAAACGCGTAGAAGCCGAGGTCGCGGCCGAACTCCGCATCGGTGGTGCCGAAATCGCCGCCGTTGAACCACAGCATGAAGACGCGCCACATCCGCTGGCCGGCAAGGCCGGAGAGGATGGCCACCACAACGGGCACCCACACCAGCAGACCGCGGACGCTCTGCTGCAGCTGCTGGCGGTATTGCGCGGCCTGGTCGAACGGCGCCGCGTCCTCCTTGGGCCGGCCCCGCCACGCAAAGCGGGCGGCCAGCCATGTCACTGCCCCGCCCAGCAGGGCGAAGATGATAAACAGCGCCACCCGCACCAGGATCACGCGGTTGAACACGCCCCGGAAATCAACCTCGCCGAACCAGAGGAAGTCGGTGTACAGCCCGACCGCCATTGGCAGGAGGATGAGAATAAGGCCGAGAATGGCCACGGTGGTCATGAGCCCCGTGTTCGGTTTCTTGGCGCGTGGTTGTGGCCGATTGAGGCGGGTAGCCAAGCCTGCTCCTTAAGAATTAGTGTGTGCAACGCAGATAAGCTTCGAGCTTAAATACTCCAACGTCCGAGCAGTCCGGAGGGTTCCCGTGCGCGAACAGCAAGCATTAAATAAGGCCATGATGGAGGCCGTCGAGTTCGTCCACGCCGAAGGCTGGGACGCTCCGCCCACCCTCTTCGGCCTCGTGCCGACGCAGCTGCTTGTGGACGAGCTGGTGGACCTGGATGATTCTTCCCCGCTCACGCTGGTGGTACAGGATTTGCCGGAGCACATCCTGCCGGGCTCCGAGGAATTGGGTGAGTACGTCTCCCGCATCGCCTGGCCCAGCGAGGTCGAGGGCGTGATCTTGGCGCAGGAGATCGTGTTCAAGGACGCCTCCGCCGGTGACGATGCCCAGCCGCGCCCCGCCCGTTTGTTCTCCGGGGTGCTGCGCGGGGAAGACCTCGACCAGACGCTGCTGCAGCTGCGCCTCACCGACGAGGAGCTGGAGGAGCGCGGGGCGTTCGCCCAGGACGACATCGAGCTGCGCGGCGGCCCCGGCATCGCGCCGGGCGTGCTGGCCGCGCTGCGCTACGGCCTCGAGCAGGACCCCGACGAGCTGGTTTAGTATGACACTCGTGTCTACTTTCCGGCCCCGTTCTCTCACGCTCACCGCCGCCGCAGCTGCAGCCGCACTGACGCTGTCTGCCTGCTCCACCGATTCCGACGACGCTGCGGACGACACCGCCGCGCCGGAAATCACCTCCACCGAGTCCCCCACCCCCGACACGCAGACGTCTGCGGTTACGGCGACGGACACCACGACCGTGTCGTCTGTGTCGTCGACCACCTCCTCAACGCGGGCGACGGAGAGGAGTTCGTCGGCGACGGAATCGACGTCGACAAGCAGCACCGCAAAAAGCCGCGACGAGAATGTACTGGGCGACGTGCGCGATCGCTTTTCGACGCTCGCTCCGCCCGAGTTCTTCGACCAGTTTGATTCCTGCGTAGCCGGTGGGCTGAGCGGGTCCTTCGACTGCTCCGGCGACGGGATCGGCCAGTTCCAGTTCTTCGACTCCGACTCGAAGGCCGCCTCCACGACCCAGCTGCTGACGGAGCTGCGCTCCTCGCGCGTGGTGGAGGACAACGGCGACCGTGTGGTGGGCTGGTCCACGCTGGGCACCTCGGCGATCATCACCGTGGTGGATAACCGCGAGGGCCAGGTCATGCAGCAGCTGATTTCCACCGACCAGGAGGATCCGCGCCAGCGCATCTACGACCTGGGCCTGGCGGAGCAGTAACTAGCAGGCGGGAACGTCGCGTCCCGCCGCGAAATCCTCCATCGCTTGCACAGCGTCGGTGAGCGTGTCCACCTTCGCCACAGTCATGTGGTCGGTGCGGGCGCGTTTGACCGCGTCGCAGTTGCCGGCGGGCGCGAGGAAGAGCTCAGCACCCGCGTCCTCCGCACCACGGATCTTGTGCTCGATGCCGCCAATCGCGCCGACCTCGCCGGCCTCGTTAATGGTGCCGGTGCCGGCGACGAATGTGCCGCCGTTAAGTGCGCCGGGGGTGAGCTTGTCGATGACCGCGAGCGAGAACATCATGCCGGCGCTTGGGCCGCCGACGTCGTTGAGGTTGTAGTTCACCGTGACACCGTCTGCCGGCTCAGAGGTCATGAGGATGCCCAGCATCGCCTGGCCCTTCTCGTGCGGGTTCTCCCCCAGCTCGATCGGCTCGGTGAGTTCGGTGCGCTCGCTGTCCCCTCGCTCGACGGTGACCTCGATGGTCTCGCCCGGCCGCTTGGCGCGGACAATGTCCTGCACCTCGTTCGGGGTGGAAACGTTGCGCCCGGCAATTGCGGTGATCCGGTCTCCCGGCTGCAGGATGTCCGCGGAGGCCGCGCCGTCAACGACGTCGTGCACCACCACCGTGGTCGGGCGGCCCAGGTAGTGCATCGCCGCGACCGTCGCTGACGCCTCCGAGGCCACAAACGCCTGCTGGTTGTACTCGCGGACCTGGTCCTCGTCCAGATCGGGCGGCAGGATCTGCTCCACCGGCACGATGGTGTCGTCGGTGGCGATCCACCGGCCGAGCGCCTGGCCGAGTGTCATGTTCGTGCGCACGGACACCGTGGTCATGTTGAGCTGGCCTCCGGTGTCCTGGGTCTGTGCGCCCTCGATGTCCACGACCGGCTCGCCGCCGACCTCGCCGAGCGTGTCGAAGGTGGGCCCGGGGCCTTCCGCCGCGTAGGGCACCGTCAGGCGGATGTCGGTGCCCGGGATGTGGTCCACGGTCAGCGCTCCCGCGAGCAGGACAACCGGGATGGATCCCCACACCAGGGTCGACCACCGCCGGTTTCTGGCTTCAAGGCCTTGTGACATGGGCGCAGATTCTAGCGCAGGCCGCGCGCACCACCCGTGCTGGCTCTCAGCGAACCCATGAGCGCGCAGGCTGAATGTATTCTGGCGGTTATGACTAACGGATTTGGCTTCTCCTTCCCCAACGACTCCAACGACGACGGCGACAACGGCGACAACAATCGGGGCGGCGGAAACGGCCGCGGGGACGGGCGCGGCGACGGCGACGCGTCAAACCCGTTCGCGGCATTCGGAATCGGGGGAAGTTTCGGCGGCGGCCAATCCGGCGGGGGCGGCTTGGGCGACATGTTTAACCAGCTCGGCCAAATGCTCTCTGGCATGGGCTCTTCCATGAACGCCCAGGACAGCGGCGACGCGGTGAACTTTGAGCTCGCCGCACGCATGGCACGTCAGCGCGTCGCTGGGGCCAGCCCTGTTTCCGAGGCAGACACCCGTGCCGCCGAGGAATCGCTGCGCTTGGTGGAGCTGTGGCTGGACGAGGCCACCGACCTGCCGGCGAGCGGGGCAAGGGCCCAGGCGTGGAACGCCGAGCAGTGGCTGAATCAGACCATGCCTATGTGGAAGCGGCTGGTCAACCCGGTTGCCGAGCACATGAACCGCGCCCAGCTGGACACGATGCCGGAACAGGCCCGGGAAATGATGGGCCCGATGGCCGGGATGCTGAACCAGATGAATGCCATGCAGTTTGGTATGAAGCTCGGCCACGCCCTCGGCGACCTTGCCCAGCAGGCGCTCACCGGCACCGACTTTGGCTTGCCGGTGGCTCCCGCAGGCACCGCCGCGGTGCTGCCGCGCAACATCGCGGAGATTTCCAAGGGGCTGAATCTGCCCGGCCAGGAAGTCATGGTCTACATCGCCGCCCGCGAAGCCGCGCGCCAGCGCCTCTTCCGCCACGTGCCGTGGCTGGTGGAGCGCGTCGTGTCCTCCGTTGAGGAATACGCGGCAGGCTTGGAGATCGACACCTCCCACATCGAAGAAATTGCCCGCAACCTCAACCTCGAGGGCGGCGACCCACAGCAGATCCAGGAGGCGCTGCAGAACCTGCAGGGCGAGGACCTCTCCCCGCGCGTGGGCACCCGCAACGAAGGCGCGACCTCGCGGTTGGAGACCCTGATTGCGCTCGTTGAAGGCTGGGTCGACGTGGTGGTGGCCGACGCCCTCGGCGAGCGCATCCCGTCCACGCCGCAGCTGGCGGAAGCGTGGGCGCGCCGCCGTGCCACCGGCGGATCGGCCGAGCAAGCCTTCGCCAACATCGTCGGTATCGAACTCGGCGCGCCGCGCACCCGCGACGCGGCGGAGCTGTGGCGCCGCATCGACACCGCCGTGGGCACGGAACGCCGCGACCAGGTGTGGAACCACCCGGACTTCCTCCCCACCGCGGAGCACCTGGACAACCCGGCAGCTTTCATTGACACGCTGCTAGACGACCAGCCGGACACCGACTTCGACGACGAGTTCGCCAAACTCGAGCAGGAGCTGCGCGACAACCCGGAGCTCAAGCGGGAAGACAGCGACGGCACAGACGACGGCCGCGAGGACGGCACCGAGCTCTAGCCGCCAGCGTCTTCGGAACGGGCTTCCGGCTCGCCGAAGCGCTGGTACGCCTCGAGGTAGCCGCGGGCACGCTCTGCCTGCGGCGCCCGATCCGCCCACGCGTAAAACTCCGCGCTGTGGTTGGGAATGAACGTGTGCGTGAGCTCGTGGACGATCACCGCGTTGAGGACGTAATCCGGGACCTGCCTGAGCCTGTCGCTGATGCGGATATCCCCGGTGGACACGGTGCAGGATCCCCACCTGGAACGCTGGTTAGACACCCAGCGGATCGAACCGATGCTCGCCCGCCCCTCCAAGACGCTCGCGTTCAGGGATTCGGCGCGGGACCGCAAGGAGGCGTCGTCACGCCGGCGCGCCCGCGTTTTCTTTGCCAGCTTGGCCAGCATCTCTTCGACCACCTCCCGCTCCTGCGCCTGCGTGAAGTGGGCAGGGATGCGGATCTCCGCCACTCCGCCGACGAGCCTTGCCTGCACCGACCGGGTCCTTCGCGCAGAGCGGATGACGCGGTACGGCGTCGGTTCGGATCCAGTTTCCCTGCCAGCCATAGCCTTGCATTGTAGGATCCCGCCCTGGGGGTGGATGCAGGGATGATCAACGAGCACACACAGGTGAAACTCGCAGGCAGCGCACACCCGTTTTTGCGCGCCGCGAACGTGATCCAATTTGGCGCAGACGCCACGCGCACGGGGCTGGTAACCACAGACCACGCCGAGGACGTCGCGGCGGTGCTGGCCACGCTGCTGCGCCCGCGCCAGGTGAGCTGGGTGGTCGACCAACTTTCCGCGCTGCTAGGAGATGCCGCGGCGCGCAGCCTGGTGGACGACCTCGTGTCGTACCGGATACTCGTGCCCTCGACCAAGCCTGCCGTGTTGTTGGTGGGCTGCGGTGCGCTCACCACGTCGCTGGCCACGCAGCTCGGCGAATCCGGGCTGCTCGTTCGCGCACCCGCGCGGGGCGAGGCGCTGTCGCGGTTTCTCCTGCGCACCGACCGCTGGTTGCCCGTTGCCGCGGTGAATGCGACGGCCCAGCTCGGCGAGCTCGCCGCCCTCACCCGGCTGCGCCACGGCCCAGTGCTGCCGGTGACGCAGGTGGACGCGCGCGTGGTTGTCGGCCCGGTGTGCGCACGACCCGGGCCGTGTCCGCTGTGCGCGCGCCTGTACCTGCTGGACCGGGACGCGAACTGGGATGTGGTGGAACAGCACGTGCCGTTCAACGCCCACGGCGAGGCGGCGACTGCGGCTGCCGGCGCCGCCTTTGCCGCGGTGGCACTGCGCCGCCTGGCTGGAGTGCCTGATCCGCCGGGGGTGTCCGCCCCCGCGCCCACGCCGGGCCAGCTCACCGTGGTGGACCCGTTCGCGCCCACCCCGCTCGCCACTGCGCCGGTGCCGCCGCACCCGGACTGCCCGGTGTGCTTCTAGGGGCTGCCCGCACCGCTTAACGGAACTGCTCGAGCACGCCTAGAACGCCGGCGCCGTAGTTTTCCACCTTGACAGGGCCCACACCGGAGACGCCGAGCAGCTCGCGCTCATCCGCCGGCATGGCTTCCGCGATGGACATCAGCGTGGCATCGGTGAACACGACGAATGCTGGCTGGTCGGCGGCGCGTGCGACCTCTAGCCGCCAGCGCTTCAGCGCGGTGTAGACGGCCTCGTCGTAGCTGGGCTCGCACTCCTCGTGCCTGCCCAGTGCCTTGTCCGCCGGAGTGGCCAGCGGGTTGCCGCAGACACGGCACCGCTTTGCGCGTTTGAGCCGCTGCGGGGACTGCTCCACCTCGACCTCCGGCACGATGCCGTCGAGGAACCGCGAGCGGGAACGGTTCTTGTTGCCGCCCTCCTGGCGAGCCAGCGACCACGACATATGCAGGTGCTCGCGCGCACGTGTCACGCCGACGTAGAACAGGCGCCGCTCCTCCTCGATCTGCTCGTCGCCCGCCTTGATCGCGTGGGAAATGGGCAGCGTCTTCTCCACCAGACCCACCAGGAAGACGGCATCCCATTCCAGGCCCTTGGCGGCGTGCAGGCTGGCCAGGGTCACGCCATCCACGGCCGGGGGCTGCTTCGCCTCCGCACGACGGCGCAGCGAGGCCAGCACCTCCTGCATCGTCGATGCCTCACGGGTGCGTACGATCTCCTCAATCAGATCCACCAGCGCGTTCAGCGACTGCCACCGCTCCCGCGCCTGCGCACCCTCGGGTTCCGTGGGCGTGAGGCCGAGCGGTGCGAGAGCCGCGCGGGCGACCACCACTGGGTCGTCCGGCAAGTCCGTGCGCTTGGAGGCGCGCACCAGCTGCGCGAACGCCTCGCGTATCTCCGCTCGCTGGAAGAAGCCCTCCCCGCCGCGGACTTGGTAGACAATCCCCTCGTCCGCCAGCGCCGCTTCGAAGGCCGCGGATTGCGCGTTGATGCGGTACAGGATGGCGATTTCGCGGGCCGGGACGCCGTCGCGAAGCAACTTGCGCACCGCCTGCGCGACGGCGCGCGCCTCCGACGGTTCGTCGTCGTAGCCGTTGAACTGCGGTGTCGGGCCATGGCCGCGCATGCCCTCCAGCTGCAGGCGGGTGCCGGCGATGCGGCCGGACGCCTTGCCGATGACCGTGTTGGCCAGGTCCGTGATCTCCACGGTGGAGCGGTAGTCGCGCTGCAGCTTCACGACGGTCGCGTGGTCGTACGTCCGCGAGAAGTTGAGCAGGTATTCCGGGGTCGCGCCGGTGAACGAATAGATGGTCTGGTTGGCGTCCCCGACCACCGTAAGGTCGTCGCGCGTGCCCAGCCAGCCCTCCAGCACCCGCTGCTGCAGCGGCGTGACGTCCTGGTACTCGTCCACCACGAACGACTGGTACTGCCCGCGGAACTCCTCCGCCACCGCCGGCGCGTTCTCCAACGCCCCCGCGACGTGGATGAGCAGGTCGTCGTAGTCCAGCAGCATGCCCTCCGGGCTGGTCTTTGCCTCCTCGTAGAAGCGGTAGACCTGTGCGACCTTGTTCGCGTCCGCCGGCGGGGTGCGCGGGGAGTCGCCGACACGCTGCACGTAGTCTTCCGGGCCAATCACACTGGATTTCGCCCACTCGATCTCGCTGAGCAAGTCGCGCACCATTTCCTTGCCCGTGTCCAGACCGGCGGAGCGGGTGGCGCGGGCGACGATGGGAAACTTGTTATCCAGCAACCGCCAGGGCAGGTCGCCGGCGATCTGCGGCCAGAAATACTGCAGCTGGCGCATCGCCGCGGAGTGGAACGTGCGCGCCTGGACGCCACCAATGCCCATGGCGGTGAGGCGGTCACGCATCTCCCCCGCCGCGCGCTTGGTGAACGTCACTGCGAGCACGCGGTTGGGAGCAACCTGCCCGCGGTCGATGAGGTTTGCAATGCGGTACGTGATCGTGCGGGTCTTTCCCGTGCCCGCACCTGCCAGTATGCACACCGGCCCCCGGGGGGCTTCCGCCGCCACGCGCTGGTCCGCATCCAGCACGCTGAGATCAATCGCCATCGGTGTGCTCCTTCCGCGGGAGGTGGTCTGGATGTGGGGTGGTGGGATGTAGCGCCCATTGCTCGATCAGCGTGCGCGCGATCGAGCCTGGTGCGGCGAGGGTGAGGCTATCAAGCTCTTCTCTGGTGGCCCACACCGTGCGGGCGAGCTCCCCATCCACCGCCGCGATCGGGTCAATGTCCGCCGTGCGCGCCGTCATCCCCAGCATCAGCGCACCCGACGCCGGCCACGGCTGGGAGCGAAGATAGGCGATGTCAGTGGCGCGGCGCCCAGTTTCTTCCATCACCTCTCGGGCGAACGCCGCTTCTAAGGTCTCACCGACATCCACGTACCCGGCCACCAAGCTGAGATAGCCGGGGCGGCGGGCGTTTTCCACCAAGAGGATGCGCTCACCCGCCAGGTCTTCCACCACGCCGATGACAGACGGGTCCAACCGCGGAAAGATCGCATGGCCCGACGCGCCGCGTGCGACGATGCCGCCGTCGCCCCACGTCAGCTCCGAACCGTCAACGGGGTCGAAGCGGTAGCGTTCCCGCGCGTTGACCAGGCCAATGGCGCGTGCGGCCAGCGGGTGACCCGCGTGGGAACGGGCGTCTCCTGTGGCGCCGGCGGAGCCTGCCAGGTCCGCCGCATCCACGCCGTGCACCCGGGCAGCGGTGATGCCCGGGCTGACGTGCACGTGGGACGACAGCGTGGCGGCGGCCGGAGGGGCGTCGAAAAGCAGTGGCTCCCCGTTCGAGGTGAGTGGGAACCTTCCTGCGGCGTCGATGAGCAAGAACACGGCGTCAGCCCCGCTGCGTGGTCGCGCCGTTCATGCGCACGTACAGCAGACGATCGCCCGGCTCCACCGTCTCCGCCTCGGGGGAATCGATGCGGTAGAGCTCGCCGGAGCGCACGACCCCGAGCACAATGTCGGCGAGGTGGCGGGGGTTCGCGCCAACCTCGTCGTCGGCGATCTGCCGCTCGGCGACGGCGAATCCCTCGTCTGGGCTGAGCAGGTCCTCCATCATCTCCACCACCGGCGGAGTCACGGTGGCGATGCCCAAGAGGCGGCCGGCGGTCTCGGAGGAGACCACGACCGAGTCCGCGCCGGACTGCATGAGCAGGTGCTGGTTCTCGCCCTCTCGGACGCTGGCCACGATCATGGCGCTCGGCGCCATCTCGCGCACGGACAGGGTGATCAGCACCGCGGTATCGTCCGAAGACGGCGCCACGATCACGGACCGTGCTCTGCTCACAGCGGCGACGCGCAGCACGTCGGACTTTGTGCCGTTGCCGTGCACGGTGATCAGACCGCGCTTTTCCGCCACGGTGAGCGCGGCCGGGTCTGGGTCGATGACGACGATCGACGACGGTGCTGCCCCGCCCGCGATCAGGGCGTCGATGGCCGAGCGGCCCTTCGTGCCGTAGCCGATGACAATAGTGTGGTTGCGCACGCTGTTCCTCCATTGCTGGATTTGGAGTGTCTTGCGGGAATCCTCCGTCAGCACCGACAACGTGGTGCCGACGAGGAGCATGAGGAAGGCCACGCGGGCCGGGGTGATGAGGAAGATGTTGATCAGACGCGCTGTCTGTGTCACCGGGGTGATGTCGCCATAGCCTGTTGTGGAGAGCGTCACCGCCGAGTAATACAGCGCGTCGATGAACGTCAACGGCTCGGAGTAGCCCGCACGGTCGAGGTAGGCCAGGAACGCGACGGCGATGATGAGCAGAAGGGCGTACCCGAAGCGCCTGGCGATCAGCGCCCACGGTGTGGCGCGCGCGTCGGTCGGGATGTTGACCACGTCGAGCAGGCTGTGCACCGGGATCTCGGTGAGATTGGTGGCATCCGCTCGCAGCGACAACAGGCTCCGAAGCTTCATCCCTGTCGCTCCTCGCTTTCCGTTACAGTTACGCCACTCTCTGGCCTTGTGTCGGGCCTCGTGTCGGGCCCGGGCTCGGCGCCGCCAAGCATTGTCTCGAGCTGCTCAGGATCAGGCAAGTAGCGCGGCGCGAACGTCTCTCCCGTGCGCACGTAGAAAAATACAGCCCGCACCGGCTTGCCGTCATGTGCAATCCGGCGCCACGCCTCACGGTAGACCGCGAGCTGCAGCTGCGCCGATTCCATCGCGTCACGGGAGGGTTTTTCCCCGGTTTTCCAATCGACCACCACCCAGCCGTCCGGCTCGGCAAAGACCGCGTCCATACGCCCGCGCACAACCGCATCACCGAGCGACAGCTCAAACGGGTGCTCGACATATTCCGGGGTGCGCCGGGCCCACTCGCTGGCCTCGAAGTTTCGCTTCAGCCGCTCCAAGGTTGCGCGGTCGACCTCTGCGTCGTCGTTGCCCGGCAGCTCGTCTTCCGTCAGCAGCGGGCGGGCCCCGTAGTAGTCTTCGAGCCACTCGTGGAAGGCGGTGCCGCGCTTGGCGTAGGTGTTGGGTTTAAACGGCACCGGCCGTCGCGCCCGCCGGGCGAATTGTTCCGGATCTGCCCGAAGCGCCACCACGTCCGACGCGGTGAGCTCGCCCGGCATCACTACCGGCACGTCGGCCGCCTGCGCCGCCTCGTGCTCCTCGATGAGCGCTGTCGCGTCGCGCTCCCACAGCGAGAAGAGCTCGCCCTCGGCGTAAGGAGGCAATTCCTGCATAGCCGCGCGCACGGCATCCGCCGCGGCGAGGTCGCCGGGGCTCGGCGCATAGTGCGGCCAGCGACCAGTGTCCTGCGAGGGACCACCCGCTGCGGCATCACCGTTGTCTGCGGCAGGCTCGTCCTCCGCGTCCGCCCCGTCATCCCACGCCACGATGGAGGCTTCCGGCACCCGGTCACGCATGGCGGCGAAGTGCCCGTACGGCTCGGCTTCCTTTGCCACCCCGTCACGCCGGCGGGACCCGGTGACGATGAGGCGTTGCGCAGCCCTGGTCACCGCAACGTAGAACAGACGCGACGACTCTTCGGCTAATTCGCCCGCGACTTCCTTAAGCCAAGCCTTGCCCGCCTTTTCAAAGTCCGTCCGGTTCTCCACCTCGGCGAAGAAGGGATATACGTCCGGATCACCGAACGTCTCGGTGGGCAGGTACCGGGTGAGGGTCAAAAACGTCTCCGTCTTTGCCTTGTACGTTTGCGCGTCAGCGTGCAGCACCGCCACGGTGTCCCACTCCAAGCCCTTCGCCTTGTGGGCGGTGAGAATCTGCACCCGGTCCTCTTTCACCATCACCGCTCCCGGCGCGAGACCGTCTTCGAACTTGCGGGCCAGCTCGAAGTAGTTCAACAACCCGTCCAAGCTTGTGCCCGGGTAGGCGGCTACCTCCTCCATCAGCCGGTCCAGATGCACCGCGCCCGACGCTGCGCTGCGCGCCAAGACCTCTGTGCGGATGCCGAAGACGTGGATAATGTCCGCGAACACGTCGCTGAGCCGTTTGCCCAAGCTGTGGGTGCGCAGCCAGCGCAGCTTGGCCGCGGTGTCACGCATGCGGGCCAGGCCTTCCTCGCTGTAGCGCTCCGGCTCCCCCAAGTCAGCCAGCGCGTCGGTGAGCCCCTCAGGTTTGTCTCCGCTGGCGGAAATTTCCTCCGCTCGCGCAGTCAGGTCGTCCAGCTGAGCAAGGAGGTGCTCCGTGGCATCCGTCGGGTCGTGCTCCAGTGACGTCTCTGCCGCCGACCCGCGCAGGTTGCTTGCACGAGTAGCCAGCGCCTGCAGGTCCGCGAGGCCCAAGCCCACAGCCGGTCCGCTCAGGATGCGTAGTGCGGCGGCAGCGTCGTCGGGCCGCACCAGCATGGTTGCAACGGCGACGGTGTCGGCGACTTCAGGAACGTCGAGGAGCCCGGCGAGGCCCACAATCTCGTACGGCACCCCCCGCTCTTCCAGCGCGGCAGCGAGCACCGGCGAGTGGCGGTTTTTCCGCACCAGCGCCGCGGCTGAGAACGGGCGCCCAGTCTCAGACGCCTCGCGGTATTCCTGGGCAAGCCGGTCCGCGACGAAGGCGATCTCCGCATCGTGGTGTGGGAAAAACCCGAGGGTGACATCGCCGGCGTCCGCGCCAGGGCGAGCCTCAAGCGCTGCCACCGCCCGGGTCTCAGCGGGGCCTAACACCGCGTCTGAGACGCCGTTGGCCAGATCCAGTACCTCCGGCGGGTTGCGCCAGGAGGTGGTCAACTGCTTCTTTGGCGCGGGGCCCTGCGCGGTTGGGAAGTCCTCCACGAAGGCCTCCAAGTTCGCCGCCGTGGCGCCGCGCCAGCCGTAGATGGCCTGCATCGGGTCTCCGACAGCGGTCACCGTCAGCTCGGGGTCCGCGCCTTCGCCGAACAAGCTGCGCAGCAGCACACGTTGGGCGTGCGAGGTGTCCTGATACTCGTCCAGCATGATGACCCGGAAACGCGCGCGCTGCGACGCCCCCACTGTCCGGTGGTCGCGCGCCAATTTTGCGGCGACGGACATCTGCTCGTTGAACGTCACCACCCCGCGCCGGCGTAGCTCCGCATCCAGCTCCTCCACCAGCGGTAGCAGCTTCGTGCGCTCCTCCTGCTTGGAACGCCATCCCGAGAGCGTCTTGGTGAACTCAACGCGGGCACGCGGACCGGTTGGATACGACTCAGTTTCGGCCAAGAAGTCGTGTGCGTGTTCGCGCACCCAGTCGGGGGCCGCGAGCTCGTTGCCCATCGAGGTGCTGAGCGCAAGGAGGTTCTCCACCACGGTGGAAAGCGACGGGTTATCCCCCAGCTCGGTAAGCAGCCCGCCCGAATAGTTCACAACCACGTCTGTAGCGATGGCGTGCAGTTCCGCGTCTGTGATCAGCCGGGCATCCGGCTCGACCGGCACAAGCAACCCGTACTCCCGGATAAGCTGCCCGGCGTAGGAATCGTAGGTGGACACCGTCGGCGCAATGACTTGCAGGTTGCGTGCCAGCTCCCCCGACGGGTCGAGGCGGCGCACCAAGTCGGTGTTCTGCGCAAGCGCGTCTAGACGGTCGCGGATGCGTTTGCCCATCTCCTGCGCCGCCTTGCGGGTAAACGTGAGCCCCAGCACCTCATCTGGGCGGACGTAGCCGTTGGCGACGAGCCACACGACACGGGCGGCCATGGTCTCGGTCTTGCCCGCGCCCGCGCCCGCGACGACGAGCAACGGGCCCGGCTCAGCGCCGATGACCGCCGCCTGCTGCTCGGTGGGCGGGAACTTCTGGCCGAGGTATCGCGACAGCAGCGTCGGCGACATGGGGTTCGGGTTACGCATGGTGGATCGTCGCTCCTTCCGGTTGCACTGGGCACAGGGCTCGCACAGCGCAGCGGTCACACTGCGGCCCAGTAGCCGCCAGCAGCGTGGGCCCCGCGATCTCTTCCGGCAGCCTGTCCAGGCTCGACGAGAGCGCAGCGAGCTCGTCATCGGTCTTCGCCGCCTGCTCGCGCGTGGACAGCGAGGATTTACTCGCGTTGGGATACACGAGGACAGCGCCGCCTACCTCGAGAGGCTCCCCGCCTCCTCCGGCTGTGACCACCTTCCCGTTGAGAAACTCGCCGCGTGCTAACGCAAGCTGGTACGTGGCTAGCTGGGCGTTATCCGCCGTTGCCGCAACAGTGGGCGGGTTCTTCCCCGTTTTGAGGTCGACGATGTGCACGGCGCCACTGCTATCGCGCTCCAGCCGGTCCAGACGGCCGCGGATACGCACGGCGTCGCTGACCTGAACGTCAACATCCGCCTCAACCGCGAGCTGCTCGAAGGTGCCGCGGGTTGCTTCCAGCCAGCCGCGTGAACGCTCCAGCATTGCGCGAAAGTCCGCGATGTCTCGCTCGACCTTCCATTCTGGTGCCGAGCCCGCCGCCCGGCGCGCCGCCACGGTGGCTTGCAGCGCGTCTTCCTCGTCTGCACCCGCACCGAGCGCTTCGAAGTAGGCGTGGGCCATCGAACCGTAGACCATCTCCAGCGTTTCGTTGAGGCCGGACATCCGCTCCAGCACCGCTTTCATGGGGCATGCGAGCAACTGCTCCACCCGCGATGGGGATAGCGCCCGCGCGGTGTCCAACCGGGCTTCGGTCGAGGGCGTCGTGGTAGTCCACCACTGCTCCGGCGCGGCGCCGAGCACCCCAGCGTCTGCCAGGCGGGCAAGCTGCCGGGCGGCTTGCGCCCGTTGCGCCTCGCCCGTTTCCGGGTCAGTAACCACGCGCCGGAATTCGGCGATGAGGTCGTCGTGGGCAAGCAAGCGCACGACGGCCACGTCGTCCGCGGCGACATCGCCGCCCCGCGTGCTGGCGGATGCGACGGCATCGTCTAACGAGTCCGCGATCCGCGCAGGCTTCGCCTCGAGGGCGTGGTCGCGGCAGAACTCTTCCACGAAGCGGGAGCGCTGTTCCACCTCGTCACCGTTGTCGCTCTCCACGGCCGTGACCAGCAACTGCTCAGTAGCGCGGCTGGTGGCTACCGTGAACAGGCGGCGTTCCTCGACCAGGCGCTCGTTGATGTGGGACACCGGCACCGCGGGGTCCACTCCCTCATCGATAAGATCGACCAAATCCTCTTGTCTGAACAGCGATCCTGTTTCACCCAGGCTGGGCCAGGTCAGTTCCTGCACCCCGGCGACGATGACCCGGCGGAACTCCCGCCCCGCTGCGCCGTGCGCGGTCAGTACTGCCACCGCGTCCGGGGTTGCGTTTCTCCGGTCGCGCACGCCGGTGGGCAACTCTTGTTCAGCGATGGAATCGACGAAGGATTCGATACCGGCCGTCGGCCTGCGCTCCGTGTAATCGCCGGCCGCGTCGAACAGCGCCATCACGGCGTCCAAATCCAGGTCCGCCTGCGAGCCGGTTGCGCCACCACGCAGCGCCATCGCCATGAGCCGGTTGGACAAGCCCGTGGCGTGCCAGAGGGCCCACAGCACCTCTTCGACACTGCCACCGTCGGCCAAAGCGGTGCGCCCAGCATCGATCACATCTCGCACCCGCCGCAGAATATCCAGCTCGCGGTCGGTGAGCACAGTGTCGAAATCAGGGAGTCCGTCAGGGGAAACGAGGAGCCCCCGCAATGTGTCTTCCGCACGAGAATCGGGTGCCCAGCGCCGCAGGCCGCGCAGGAGCCGCCGCAGCGTCACCGGGTCCGCCCCGCCGACGGGGCTGAGCAAGAGCTCCCGCCACTGAGTGGCTGGAAGTTCTTCGTACAAGGCTCGCATGCCAAGCAGCAACGCGGCCACGATCCGCTGCTCCCCCAGCACGAGGTCCGTGGGGTTCAATGCCACCGGCACACCTGCGCGCAGCAAAGCCCGGCGCGTTGGCTCCAACAGCGGTGTCGAGCGCACCACAACCGCCATATCCCGGTAATCCACACCGTCTTCGAGATGGGCGCGCCGCAGCACGTCGCTGACAAGTGCAAGCTGCGTGCCGCTGCTATCCGCAATCGCAACTGAGCGTTCCGGGTTCCGCTTCGAGGATCCGAGGTCGATGACCTCATGCGTCATCCCACCGAGGTCGCGGAAGAACGCGGGTGAGGCCCCGCGGAAACGAAACACCGACTGCTCTATGCTGCCGCCGACAACGCCAAGATCCGCCTGCCGCAGCAGCCGCTCAACGAGTTCGGCGGACGCAGGGGCAAGGTGCTGCGCGTCGTCCACGATCACGGTGTGCCACCGCTGCGGCAACTCCACCCGGAGGGCAGCGTCGATGAGCTCCGACGCGGACATCCGGTGCACCCCGGACAACGCCATCACCTGCTGGTATTCGCGCAGAAAATCGCCTGAGGCGGACCAGATGGGAATGCCGTGCGCCTCCCCGAGCTGCACTAGGGCGTCCGGGCCTAGCCCGCGCTCAATGGCGCGCAGAAGGAAGTCCCTCAGTTGGCGGGCAAACCCCACCATCGGCAACGCGGGGCGAAGGTCTGCCGGCCAGGCGCCTCCGCCGTCTTCGGCATGGCCCTGGAGGAGCTGGCGAATCACCGCGTCCTGCTCCGCGCCTGAGATCAGTCGAAGCTCCTCGTCCAGCTGCTGCCTGACCAGCGCGAACGCCAGTGAGTGCACGGAGCGCACCACCGGCTCGTCCGAGATAAACCCCGACGCCGCGAGGGCATCCGACAGTTCCGCACGAAGTCTTGCTCCGGTCTCCTTGGAGTCCGTCAGCACAAGCACTCCACCAGCGCCACTAGCTCCGTCGGCCTCGCTGAGGTCGCTTCCGCGAGTGCGGATCGCTTCTGCGGCGGTGTCCAGCAGAAAACTCGACACCCCGGAACCGGGCGCTCCGGTGACCTTGTATAGCCCGCGCTGCGGCAGCGCTGTCGGCCACTCGCGCACGGTCTTTTCTCGCGAGCGCGGTACGAGGTACGCCTTCGGTTCAAGCGCCACTGGGGGCACGGGAGAAGATCGACGGGAAGCCATGCGACAGATTGTGTCACTCACTCCGACACGAGGATCGTTTGCACCCGCTCAGCTATCGAACGTATGTCCGATCCCGCACTCTTAGCACAGGCCAGACGGTATTCCAGCGCGCGGTTCGCCAGCTCCCGCAACCCGGGCACATGCGCCCACCTGTCCAGCACCGCCTCATCCACCGCGCCGCTCAAAAGCCCGTCGACAATCACCAAGGCAGCGGTGAAGCCGCGAGGGCGTTTGCCTGCGGACGGCACAAGGTCGGTCAGCGTCGGCGCAGCATCTCCCGAGTACAGCAGGCAGGACCCGAAATCCACGTGGGCCACCACATCACCGGGTTCTTCCGAGTAGCCGTCCCACACCGCCCGTTCTGCGGCAGCGAACACGTCGTCCCGGTCCACCGCAGGTGCGTCGATCCCGTCCATTGCGTCGTCGTAGCGCAGCGCGGCGGACACGGCCTCGTCGATACGCGAAAAGGGGCGCCCCTCCACAAACTCGCCGGCTTTGAAACCGCCTACAACGAGGCGGCCGTCCGTCGCCCGCACAGGGCGCGAGACCGCGATGCCGTGTCCGAATTCGCCGGCGCGATCCCGCGCCTTACCGGACCATGCCGCGGTGGGAGCCGCCCGGGACACGACGACCCGCCCGAAGCGCACGCCGTTGTCCCATGCCGCACCAAGCGGTGTGCCAGCGTGCCCGTCGAGCTGGAACGCAGAGAGAACGTGCCCGGGAATTGCTGCGGTTGCGCGTGTGCTCAACTGCAACCCCCTAGAGCGCAGCCGGTCGCGGATACGGCCACGGGTTGGCCCGGCATGTGTCCGCATTATCCGGGTATTGGCCATCCGGGGTCATCTCGCGCAGCTGCGCGTTGTTCAAGCTCAGCGTCTGCTGCATCATGATCGGCGCGAGCGCGTTCGGCTCCGGGCACGGTTCATGCGTCGCAAAGCCGACGGCGTGGCCCACCTCGTGATTGATCAGGTACTGGCGGTAGCTGCCCAGGTCGCCCTGGAACGGCACCGCACCCCGGACCCAGCGCGACTCGTTGATAATCACGCTGTCTTCACCGGTGATGCGGGTGCGACAACTGGTTTCTGTGCCCAGCTGGGCGCCGCAGAGCTCGGCGGTGGTGTCCAGCGACGCCAAGCGAATCTTCAACGTCGGGTTGTCGTCGACGCTCACGTGCTCGAAGCGGAATCGCGGGTCGTTGGTCCAACTGCGCGGATCGCTCAACGTCGCATCCACCATGTGCGCGAACGCGTTGTCCCCGCCGTAGCCGGAGGTGTCAACACCCCGCTCCACCTCGACGGCGTAGCGCACCACAAGCTCGGTGCCGTCGCCCGCAGTCATGCCGGGGGCGCCGACCTCGTAAAAGGTGCCCTCGCCCGTGGTGGTGTACGGGCCACCCGGGGGCAGGTCGTCCGGGTCGAAGTGACCTTCTGCGATCTCGGCCGGCTCCAGGGCCCTTTCCCCACCGCCGTCACCGCCCTCGGCCGACACCACGGATTCGAGCGCTACGTCTTCGGGGTTTTGCACCATGTTGATCAGGACGAAGACGGTGATCACCGCCAAGACGGGGATGGCGTACGCGCGCCACCCGTACTCGCGGGCGAACGCAGCGAGCCTGCCCTCCGGGTCACCCGTCCGCCTGAGGGAGCCGTCGCCGTTCTGGCTGGGTCGCACCCCCTGGGAGCCCCGGGCGCCGCGTTCATGCGCCCCGTGCCCACGAGCCCCGTGCCGTTGTGTCATAGGTGCGTAATTTAGCGCATGAAACCAACGGTTCGGGCCGCGGCGGTACCCTGCTCCACGTACACGATGCGGTCGGTGCGGATGAGGTAGGTGCGGCCCTTGTCGTCCTCTACCTTCAGCGTGGCTTGCCCGCCGCTGATGGCCTGCTCGACGGTGGAAATGATGTCTTCCTGCCCCTCCGGCAGCTTGATCGTCAGTTCGCGCGGGCTGTCTGCAAGGCCGATCTTGATATCCATGGTGTCGCTCACTGTCCTTTAGATCATTCGCTTCAGCGGTCTCCCGCTCTGCCGCTGCGGCAGGCATGTCTCAGCCCGCTCGCACACTGCAGTCATTGTAGCCGCCTGACGTTAAGATGAACGCGTGCCCTATTCAGCTGAGAGTGAACACGCCCGCGTTGACGCCGGCGGCTCGGTGGGTGCCGAGACACCGCCCCCGACCTTCGCTCAGTTAGGCGTCGCAGCTGAAATCGTCGATGCGCTCGCTCAGCGCGGCATTGTGCGCCCGTTTTCTATCCAGGAGCTGACGCTGCCAAGGGCGCTGGTAGGCCGGGACATCATCGGGCAGGCGCGGACCGGCATGGGCAAGACCTTCGGCTTCGGCGTGCCGCTGCTCGACCGTGTCTTCGACGACGCCGACATCGAGGAACTCGACGGCACCCCGCGGGCGCTGGTTATTGTGCCCACCCGCGAGCTCGCGGTGCAGGTGGGCGACGATCTCGCCCATGCGGCGTCGCTGACCCCGGTGCGCGTCACCACGATATACGGCGGCCGGCCCTACGAGGAGCAGCTCGCTGCGCTTCAACAGGGCGTGGACGTGGTCGTCGGCACGCCCGGGCGGCTGATCGATCTGTGGCGGCGGGGCGATCTCAACCTCTCTGCCGTGGCCATCCTCGTGCTGGACGAGGCGGACGAGATGCTGGACATGGGGTTCCTGCCCGATATCGAGACGCTGTGGGCGGCCGTGCGCGACGACGTGCAGGCCATGCTCTTCTCCGCCACGATGCCCGGCCCGATTCTTTCCCTCGCCCGGGCGAAGATGCATACGCCGGTGCACATCCGCGCCGAGGCCGCGGACGCCCCAAGCACCCACGACACCACCCGCCAGGTGGCGCTCAAATCCCACCGCATGGACAAAACGGCAGTCGTCGCCAAGGTCCTCCAGGCAAATGATCGGGGACGCACCATCATCTTCGCCCGCACCAAGCGCTCGGCCGCGGAACTTGCAGAGGACCTCGCCCAGCGGGGCTTCGCCGTCGCTGCGGTGCACGGCGATTTAAGCCAGCGCGCCCGCGAGGCAGCGCTCGACGCGTTCCGGCGGAGCGACGCCGACATTCTCGTCGCCACCGATGTTGCGGCGCGAGGCATCGACGTCGAGGATGTCACCCACGTCATCAACTTCCAGACCCCCGACGACCCGATGACGTACGTTCACCGCATCGGCCGCACCGGGCGCGCGGGAAAGAAGGGCACCGCGGTGACCCTGGTGGGTTACGACGAGGTGGCGAAATGGCAGGCGATTAACGACGAGCTCGCGCTGGGTGCCCGGGATCTGCCTGAGTGGTTCTCTACCTCCCCGGAATTGCACCAGGCGCTTAACATCCCAGACTCGGCGACGGAGCGCGTCGGCCGCCCACGTACAGTGCTCGGAGCACGGCCGGCTAAGCCCTCTGGCAAGCCCTCGGCTAAGCACTCAGGAAGGAGTCGGCGATGAACGCTCCCCTGCGCCGCACCCGCGGCGATCTCATTGCTACCGGAGTCATCGCCGGCATCTCCGCATTGCTTGTCGGCGCCGCATTCTTCACCGCACCCGCGCGCGACGCGCACCTTGCCCCCGCCGCGGGGGAGCAGCAGGATTACGGTCGGCTTGCCGTTGCCCCTTCCGCGTTGAGCGAGAGCTTTACCCTCCGCGACACCTCGGGCCGCGACCAACCGTTGGTGGCCAATGGGTTGATCATCACCTACGACAACAACACCCTGAGCGCCACCACCCCGGAGGGCGAGACGGTGTGGACGTACGAGCGCCCCAATGAGCTCTGCTTGGTGGACCAGGCGTGGGACAAGGTCGTGGCCGCGTACCGCAACAACGCGGGTTGTGGCGACGTCGTGGCAATCGATGCCAAGACGGGCACCTACGCGGGGACCCGTTCCGCTATTGCGCCGGACAACGTCGTCCGCCTCGCATCCAACGACCGGGTTGGCTACGCCAGCGCCGAACGCGTTGAGCTTTGGCGGTCGGACTTGGTGCGCACCGTGGAGTACGGCCGGGTGGAGGCGAAGCAGGAGCCGAAGCAGCAGCCGCACGAGTGCACCATTACCTCCGCGCTGACGCGCAAAGAGCTGCTCGCGGTGACAGAGATCTGCGACGACGGCGCGTTCCTGCGCCTGCAGGAGGCGACGCCGGAAGATTCCCGCGAACCGGAAATCCTCGCGGACATCCCTGTTAGCGAGGACGCCTACCTGGTGGCCATCTCGCAGGACGCGGCCGCTGTGTACGACCCCGCTACGTCTGAGGTGCGGGGGTACGACAAAGATGGCGCCACCATGAGCACGTCCTTCGTCCCGCAGCTGGACGCCCCGGAGATTGGCCCCGACGGGGTGGTGAAGAACCTGCCAGTAGCGGATCTTCCGCACCACATGACGTACTGGGAGAACGGATCGCTCGTGCTCATGGAGCCAGCCAACCTCGAGGTGACCGGGGTGTTTCAGGACGCATTAGGCACCGGCGTCGCCGCGGGGGACGCACTCTTGTACGCCACAGACAACGGCATCGTCGCCGCGGACTGGCACGCCACCGCCCCGGAGCGGGTCATTCCCGTTGACCGCGGCGGCTATTCGGGCCCTGTGCACATCGCGTCTGCGGGAGCGACTGTGGTGGAAAAACGCGGCGACGAGGTCGTCGTTATGCGCGCAACCACGTCGTAACCCGGCTCCCCGCCAGGCACCGGCCGCCTGGCTCTACCGGCGCGCTTTGCGCAGCTCGTAACGCGCTTCGTTGTAGTCCCGCGTGGCCGGGTGGAAGATACCCACCAGCGCGAGCAGCGCCGAGGCGAGCGTGGCTACACCGAGCAGGGGCGCGCCTCCGCGGAACATGTAGACGGCCACGCCCGCGAGAATCGCCTCCACTAGGACCACTGCCCCGGTCGCCCGAGGGGTGCCTTTCAACGTCGATACCGCGGCGTACCCGACAAACCCGAAGATGATGAGCAAAAACACGGCCGTGCCGATGTTCACGTAGCTGGCCGCCGCCGACTCGGATTCAAGTGTGGACGTGTGGTCAGTGAACTGGGAGATGATCAGCGTGGCCACGTAAATAAAGATGGCAGCGCACTGCACCAGCACTACGACCGCGCTAAAACGCATGATCGCGGGAACGGTGCCGAGCTCGTTCTGGGCGGGTTCAGAGTTGGTGTTCACGGCTAGTTAGTCTATGCCCTCCGCCGCCCGCTGCAGAGCCACTCCCATTCACGCTCCGCGATTTGACGGACACTCACACTGCGCACATCATCCTTTCTGCAGCTCAGAGCACCTACTTGCCACCCCATACGTCAACCCACGGTTCACCTCGCAGACCCAAAATCGCGTTTCATTCTATGATTCGGGTCACATTTTGCCTGGCCCCCTAGCGCGGTGCAGGTGAACATGCCATTATTTCCGGGTAGCAAAAACAACGGGCTGGTTACACAGCCCTTAACCCTAAGCCACCACAGGGTTAACGCCCGGTAAACGGAAGACGGGCCCCGCGACACAAGGGAGCTCCGCCCACTGCCGGGAATCAAACGTCGTTTGCAACGCATCCGCTTCAGCCGGGTGTTTTGTGGTGCGCACGTAATTGCACATGGACCCGACACACAAACCACACAAAGGAGAATCACCATGGATTGGCGCCACGAAGCTATCTGCCGCGACGAGGACCCGGAACTGTTCTTCCCCGTCGGCAACTCCGGACCTGCCCTGAGCCAGATCGCCCAGGCCAAGCTGGTATGCCACCGCTGCCCCGTTACTTCTGAGTGCCTGAAGTGGGCGCTCGAGACCGGCCAGGACGCTGGCGTCTGGGGCGGGCTGTCCGAGGAGGAGCGCCGCGCCCTCAAGCGCCGCAACAAGGCCCGCGCACGCAACCGTGCCCGCCTCTCGGCCTAACGCCCTAGCGGATTACCCGGCAGCGGGTACCGGGCGATAGAGTGGAACACCTGTAACCGGTACCCATCACTAGAGGAGGCCCCCATGAGCAAGCGTGGTCGCAAGCGCAAGGATCGTCGTAAGAAGAGCGCTAACCGCGGTAAGCGTCCTAACGCATAAGCACGCGGTACGACGAGCAAGCGGGCCCTTCCCACCTGGGGAAGGGCCCGCTCTCGCGATTCACGCGCCCGTGGTGAGCACTAGTACGTCTCCGTGTAGGTGACCGTCGTGATGGACGCGATGATCCGGCGGCGCAGCGGTTCCGGCGCCTTGGCCGGGCCGCAACAATCTTTCACCATGGAGCGCACGTCGCGTTCAGACCGAGCGACGGCCAGACACTCCGGGCAGGACGCGAGATCCCGCGTGATGGCCTCTCGGCGTTCAGGGGTGGTGTCGGCGTCAAACAGTTCACACAGCAGTTGGTGGGTGGCGTTGCAGCCGTGTGCGTCGGTGTGGGTGTGCCCGGTGGACATTACTTCTCCTTCGCGTCCTGTGCGGTGCTGTGCGCGCGGGTCGCGCCAGCCATGTCTGCATGGTCGAGTCCAATGCCCCGCTCTTGTGCCACGTCCTTCAACATCCCTCGGAGCTGTTTTCTTCCCCGGTGCAGCCGGCTCATCACCGTGCCGATCGGAATGTCCATCACTTCCGCGATCTCTTTGTACGCCATGCCCTCCACGTCGGCGTAGTAGACCACCATGCGGTAGTCCTCGCTCAGCGAGTTGAGCGCGTCGGAGATCCGTGAGTTCGGCATCGCTTTTAGCGCCTCGACCTCTGCGGACTCCAGCCCTGTCGAGTCGTGCGAACTCGAGGTGTAGAGCTGGTTGTCCGTCACCTCGTCGGCTGAGGTCTCCAGTGGGCGGCGCTGCTTCTTGCGGTACGAATTGATGTACGTGTTGGTCATAATCCGGTACAGCCACGCCTTGAGGTTCGTACCCGGTGTGAAGCTGCCGAAGTTTTTGTAGGCCTTCAGGTACGTCTCCTGCACCAGGTCCTCGGCATCTTGCGGGTTTCGCGTCATCCGTAGCGCGCCACCGTAGAGCTGGTCCAAAAGGGGCATCGCTTCGTCGTTGAAGCGCGTCTTCAGGTCGTCGCTTGCGCCGTTGTCAGGCTCGGTTTCGGGCATGCCCGCCATTGTAGGGCCACCGGTTGCCACGGCTACCCTGTCCCCATGGCAGAGAAAACCCGTGCATTGACCGCTTTGCATGGCACCGACCACGAGGTGCTCACCTATGCCCCGAGCCAGGACCACTTTGGCGCCCACGCCGCCGAAGAGCTGGACTTAGAGCCGGCCGCCGTGCTGAAGACGCTGGTGATTGCCCACGAACGCGACCTGGCGATCTGCTGCGTGCCCGTGGACGGGCACCTCTCGCTCAAGGCCGCGGCGAAGGCGCTGGGCTGGAAGCGCGCCGAAATGGCGGAGCCTGCAAAGGCGCAGCGGGCCACCGGCTACGTCGTCGGGGGCATCTCCCCGCTGGGCACGCTGCACACGCTGCCAACGCTTATCGACGCCTCCGTGGCCGACCTGCCCACCGTCACCGTCTCCGCCGGCCAACGCGGCTTATCTGCCCGCCTGTCCCCGCGAGACCTCGCCGAACTCACCGGCGCCCAATTCGCGGCAATCAGCGCCCCATAAGTTCTGCGTAGTCGTTCCTGGTGTTGCCGACCTCCTGCGCGGCCTCATTCCACACGAGCGTCTCGGCCACGCGCGACGGGTGCACCAGCTCGAGGGCCTCCTCCGGCGTGCCCTCAACCCACTGCCGGACTTCGTCCCGGCGCAGAAACAGCGGCAGACGGTGGTGCAGCCACGCCATGTTCTCGGCCGCCTCGGTGGTGACCATGGTCGTAGACAACCGCTCGAGCCCCGTCTCCCACAGCGCCGCCGCGAAGAGCATCCCGTCCTCCGGGCGCACGAAGTACGGCTGCTTGCCGTTTTCCGTCTGCCGCCACTCGTAGTAGCCGTCCAAGACCATGAGGCCGCGGCGGGCCTTGAACGCGCTGCGGAACGAGGGCTTTTCGGCCACGGTCTCACCGCGGGCGTTGAACAGGGGCGCCCCGGTCTCGTCCTTCTTCCAGGTGGGCAACAGCCCCCACCGGGCAGCGTCGATACGCGCGTCGTTTCCCGCGATCCTGATCAGGGGCACTTGCTGCGTCGGCGCGATGTTGTAGCGCGGCGGCGGGGCGCCGTCCGGCGCCTCCACCGCCGACACGCCGGGCAGCCCCGCCACGGCTTGGGTGAGATCGTCGCCTGAGGTGAAAAGAACGAATCGTCCGCACATGCCCTCCATTATCATTGCACGCATGAGCGAGATGTGGCCAGCGCCGTTTCACCCCAGCCCAGTCACCCACACCCGTGAGGTGCCCGGCTCGAAATCCATGACGAACCGCGCGTACATCCTCTCCGCGCTCGCCTCCGGCCCCTCCACCATCACGGGCGCCCTGCGCTCGCGCGACACCGACCTCATGGAGGCCGCGTTGCAGGCGATGGGCACCGGCATCCGGCGCGACGGCGCGACCAGCCACGTCACGCCGGGCCCGCTGCGTTCCGCGGAGGTGGACTGCGGCCTCGCAGGCACCGTGATGCGGTTCGTTCCGCCCGTCGCGGCGTTCGCGGAGGGGCCCGTGCTTTTCGACGGCGACGCCCACGCACGCACACGCCCCATGGCCACAATCCTGGAGGCGCTGCGCGCCCTCGGCGTGAACGTGACGGGAGAGAGCCTGCCGTTTACGGTGCACGGCACCGGCGGCGCCGTGGGCGGGCCGGTGGACATCGACGCCTCCGGTTCCTCCCAATTCGTCTCCGGTTTGCTGCTTTCCGCCCCGAGGTTCAAGCGGGGCGTGCACATCCGCCACACCGGCGACACCCTGCCCTCCATGCCCCACATCGACATGACGGTGGCAATGCTTGCCGACGCCGGAGTGCACGTGGAGGCCGCCGAGAAGTCGTGGGCGGTGCAGCCGCAGGAGATCCGGGGCACGCACTGGGCGATCGAACCCGACCTTTCCAATGCGGCGCCATTTCTGGCCGCCGCAGCGGTGACTGGCGGGGAGGTGCGAATCCCCCACTGGCCGGAGCACACCACGCAACCGGGCGCGGCCATGCTGTCCATCTTGGAGCGCATGGGGTGCGAGGTTGAGCTGGAGGCAGACGGAGCGCACCACACCCTGCGCGTGCGCGGCCCGCAGCCGGGGCACCTCCTGGGCATCCACCTTGACATGGGCGATATCGGCGAGCTGGCCCCCACCGTGGCCGCGATCGCCGCCTGCGCCACCACGCCCAGCGAGCTGACGGGCATCGCCCACCTGCGCGGCCACGAAACCGACCGACTCGCCGCGCTTTCGGCAGAGATCAACGGGCTCGGAGGCGACTGTGAGGAGCTTGCTGACGGGTTGCGCATCACCCCCACCCGGATGCGCGGCGGCGTGTGGCACACCTACGACGACCACCGGATGGCCACCGCCGGTGCCATCATCGGGTTGGTGACGCGGGGGGTTGATGTGGAAAACATCGAGACTACGTCCAAGACGCTGCCCGGGTTCGCGCAGATGTGGGCGGAGGTGGTGGCGCAGTAATGGGCCGTAGCTTCTCCGACTATGACGAATCTGACGTGCGTGTCCGCCCCGGGAAGGGATCCCGGCCGCGTTCCAAGCAGCGCCCTGCGCACAAGGACGCCGAGTTTGGCCTCGTGGTGGCCAAAGACCGCGGCCGCTGGGGCGTGGTGCTGGACACCGGCGCGCGCCTGCAGTGCACACGCGCCCGGGAGTTGAAACGGACCTCCATTGAGGTGGGCGACCGTGTCGGCGTCGTCGGGGACACCTCAGGGGATAAGGACACGCTCGCCCGCATCGTCAAGCGCGCGGATCGCACCTCCGTGCTGCGCCGCACCGCCGACGACACGGACCCCTATGAGCGCATCATCGTCGCCAACGCGGAGCTCATGCTCATCGTGGTGGCTGCGGCAGACCCGCCGCCCCGGACCGGTTTTGTGGAGCGGGCGCTGATCGCCGCCTTCGTCGGCGGTGTCACCCCTGTGGTGTGCGTCACCAAGACCGATCTGGCCGATCCGTCGGACTTTGAACGCGAACTCGATGCGATGGGCGTCGACGTGTTGCGCACCGGCGTGGAGGACGGGGTGGAGCGGCTGCGCGAGCGCATTGCGGGTCGGGTCTCCGCCCTCATCGGGCACTCCGGCGTGGGCAAGTCGACGCTGGTCAACCGCATCGTGCCTGAGGCAGACCGAGAGACCGGAGCAGTGTCCGGCGTGGGCAAGGGGCGCCACACCTCCACGCAGTCCGTTGCGCTGGAGGTGCCCGGCGGTGGCTGGATCATCGACACCCCCGGCATCCGCTCGTTCGGCCTCGCGCACGTCGCCCCCGAAGAAATCGTGGAGGTGTTCCCCGATCTTGCGGAGGCCGCGGAGCGCTGCCCCCGCGGCTGCACCCACCTTGGTCCCCCGGCAGACCCCGAGTGTGCGTGGGACGAGCTGGACCCCGACTCCCCCGTCGGCCGGCGCGCAGCCGCTGTGCGGGGCCTGCTTGCGGCCCTGCACTCCAACAACGACTGGGAGTTAAAGCAGCTCGACGAGGACCGGTAGCTCGCTCGGGTCGTAGAACGCCATGTAGTTGTCCTGGGCGTCGCCGACGGTCAGCTCTGCGTCCTCGTCGCCGAGGTCGGCGGCATCAACGACCTCGATCGCCTTCGCCGTTGCCTGCTCAGCCTCCGCAATGTCGACGTGGATGGCCGCAACGTCCTCCAGCTTCACCGGCCCCGCGAGTCGCACCACGGATTCGCCCATCTCCGGGTCCGCGGTGGCATCCGCGACATCCGCGGAGATGACCACGCGCCGGTGCGGGTGCCGCTCTTCGTCGCCGATGGCTAAGAGCCGGATCGAGGCGAGCGCAGCGTCGTCGAACGCGACCGCCTCAATCTCCTCCTCATCGCCCGAGGTGAAAAAATCGTGCAGTGCATCGGTAGCCGCAAACGCCCATCCGTTTCGGGCGTGAATCAGCTTGTTCTCCTCCAGCGAGGCGAGCATGCCGAAGGTGGCGGGAAGGTAAACGCGCACTAGAACTCGCCCTCGATGTCGAAGAGGGACTGGATCTCTACCGCGGTGCGGTCGATGGCCGTGTGCAAGATGCCAATCATGTTGTACTCGACCGCGGCGCGGACGTTCATGATGTCGTCGTCGATCATCACGCACTCGTTCAGATCCACCCCGACAGCGTCCGCGGCGGCTTGGAACGCGGCGCGCTCCGGCTTCTCAGCCCCGATCTCGCCTGAGAGCACAACGGCGTCCACCACGCCGTTGAACTCCCACTCGCGGATCTGCTCTGCAGCCTCGCCGTCGCCCTCCTCGTTGGAGAGGATGCCTACGGCGATGTCCTTTTCCTTTACCGCCGCGATGAGGGTTTTCCAGCGCTTCTCGTCCTCTGCACCGGTGTCCAACACGCCTGAGTAGTCGATGATCAAGCCCTGCACGGGACCCCTCTTTCGTTTGTTGCTCTTCGGATGTGCACTTAAATGAGCACGCCCTTTACACGGGCGGCTGCAAACGTGGACAATGATACCCACCCCGCAGCCACACCGTCCCCCTCCATCTGGCATCACCGCATGACGCGAGGGAGGATCACCCCACATGTACTACACCGCCCCAGGGCACCGGCACGTCCAGATTCTCGTGCCGACGGCGAGCCGCGGCCGGTCGCCGTCGGCCCCCGCACCCGCGTCCCCCTGCCCCGGCCCGCACAGTCCGCGGCGAGACGTGGAGCCCGTCGTCGCCGAGGCGCTTTCCGCAGCCTTAGGTACGGGCCGGCAACCGTCGATGATGGCGTGGCGGTTTGCCCCTGCCGTGCGGGCGCACATCCGGGCGAGGCAACGCGCAGCCGCACTGGCCGCTGCTCAAAAAGCCACCACCCCCGCGGCGGGCAAGGTGAGGGTTCTCACCTGCCACACCCGCGAGGGTGGCGAGTTCTTCGGTACGGTCCAGGCCGCCGACGGCACCCGGCGGGCCTACGCCGCCAAGATCGACGGGGGCAAGCTCGTCTCGTTCAAGGTGCTCTAGCGCGAAGACGCGGCCGCGGCGTCCTGGTCCTCGAACTGTTTGCGCATGGCAAACAACTGGCGCACGGTCTCCTCCTGGACCGCCTCGTTCATCGCGTTAAACATGTCGCCGCCCTCCTTCTGGTACTCCACCAGCGGGTCGCGCTGCGCCATCGCGCGCAGGCCGATGCCCTCTTTGAGGTAGTCCATCTCGTAGAGGTGCTCGCGCCACTTCGTGTCGATGATGGGCAAGATGACCATGCGCTCAAGGTTGCGCATCTGGTCTTCACCGCCGATGGACGTGATGCGCTCCTCCAGGCTGTCGTACTGGGCGTTAGCGTCGTCGATAAGTGCCTGGCGCAGCTGGCCCGAAGTGAGCTCGCCCGGGGACCCGTACTCGTCGCCGTCGATGAGTTCCTGCGCGCTCACCTTGGGGCCGTACAGGGAATTAAGCGCGTTCCACAGCTCGTCGAGGTCCCAATCCTCCACGTACCCCTCAGCGGTCGCGCCGTCCACGTACGCGCCGATGGTTGACTCGATCATGCGCCGCACTTGGCCGGCGATGTCGCGTGAACCCAAGATCTCCTGGCGCTCGCGGTAGACCACCTTGCGCTGTTCGTTGAGCACCTCGTCGTACTTCAGCACGTTCTTGCGCATCTCAAAGTTCTGGTTTTCCACCTGGGACTGCGCGCCCTTGATGGCGTTGGAGACCATCTTCGCCTCAATCGGCACATCGTCCGGCACATTGAGGCGGTTCATCATGTTCTCCATGGACTGGCCGACAAAACGGACCATCAGCTCATCGCGCATGGAGAGGTAGAAGCGGGATTCGCCCGGGTCGCCCTGGCGGCCGGAGCGGCCGCGCAGCTGGTTGTCAATGCGGCGCGACTCGTGGCGCTCGGTGCCGATGACGTACAGGCCGCCAGCCTCGCGCACCTCGTCGCCGAGCTGCTGCGAGCGCTCTTTGGCAATCGGCAGCTGCTCGTTCCACGCCTCCTGGTAGCGCTCCTCGTCCTCGAACGGGTCCAGGCCCTGCGTCTGCAGCTTCGCGTCGAGGAGAACCTCGGGGTTACCGCCGAGCACGATGTCGGTGCCGCGGCCGGCCATGTTGGTGGAGACGGTCACCTTGCCGGGCAGGCCCGCCTCGGCGATGATGCGGCCCTCTTCCTCGTGGTGCTTTGCGTTCAGCACGTTGTGCTCCACGCCCTTGCGTGTGAGCAGCTGCGACAGGTACTCCGAGCGCTCGACCGAGGTGGTGCCCACGAGCACCGGCTGCCCCTTCGCCACGTGCTCCGCGATGTCATCCGCTACAGCCGCGAACTTGGCTTCCTGGGTCTTGTAGATCAGGTCGTCGCGGTCAGCGCGCTGGTTCGGGCGGTTCGGCGGAATTTGCACGACGTCCATCTTGTAAATCTGGTGCAGCTCCGCCGCTTCGGTCTCCGCGGTGCCGGTCATGCCGGATAGCTTGTCGTAGAGGCGGAAGTAGTTTTGCAGGGTCACCGTGGCCAGCGTCTGGTTCTCGTTTTTGATCTCCACCTGCTCCTTGGCCTCGATGGCCTGGTGCATGCCCTCGTTGTAGCGGCGCCCGGGCAGCACACGGCCGGTGAAGCCGTCCACGATCATGACCTCGCCCTGGCGGATGATGTAGTCCTTGTCGCGCTCGAAGAGCTCTTTCGCCTTGATGGCGTTGTTGAGGTAGCTGACCAGCTGGGAGTGCTCCGGCGCGTACAGGTTGTCAATGCCCAGCTGGTCCTCGACAAACTCGACACCCTCCTCAGAGATGCCCACGGTGCGCTTGCGCTGGTCCACCTCGTAGTGGATGCCCTCGCGCATGCGCGGGGCAAGCTGCGCGAACACGTTGTAGAACTGGCTCGAGCCGTCCACCGGACCGGAGATAATCAACGGCGTACGCGCCTCGTCGATGAGGATGGAGTCCACCTCGTCCACGATTGCGTAGTTGTGGCCGCGCTGCACAATGTCGTTGACCGAGCGCGTCATGTTGTCGCGCAGGTAGTCGAAGCCGAGCTCGTTGTTGGTGCCGTAGGTGATGTCGGCGTCGTACGCCTTCTTGCGCTCCGCCGGGCGCATCTCGGACAGGATCACGCCCACCTCTAAGCCCAGGAAGTGGTGCACACGGCCCATCATCTCCGCGTCGCGTTTGGCCAAGTAATCGTTGACGGTGACAATGTGCACACCCTTGCCGGACAGCGCGTTGAGGTAAGCCGGCAGCACCGAAGTCAGGGTCTTGCCTTCACCCGTCTTCATCTCGGCGACGTTGCCGAAGTGCAGGGCGGCACCACCCATGATCTGCACCTTGTAGTGCTTCTGGCCCAACACGCGCCACGACGCTTCCCTGGCGGTGGCAAACGCGTCGAGCAGGATGTCGTCGAGACTCGCGCCGCCTTCCAGTTGGCCCTTGAACTCGGCAGTCTTGGCCCTGAGCTCCTCGTCGGTCAGCGCGGAGTACTCCTCGTCAAGCGCCATTACCTCATCGGCAATTTTGGCGAGACGCTTGACAGTGCGCCCCTCGCCGGCACGGAGCAGCTTTGACAGTCCAAACACGTGTGCAAAGTCCTTTACTACTGGTTGACAGGGCCAAAGTGGTACAACGGGCCATTGTACGCACGTCAGCGCCGGTGGGAACAACCTCTAAGGCACCTCACAGCAGAACCCGTACCAACGCACGATTGCCCGCCCCGCCCGGGAAAATCTGGGGCGGCGCGGGCAATAGACGCCGGGGCTAGTTGGTCTCGCCCTCCGGCGCGAGCTCAATCAATCCGTAGTCGTACGCGTGGCGGCGGTACACCACAGCCGGGCGGTTGGTCTCCTCGTTGATGAAGAGGTAGAAATCGTGCCCGACCAACTCCATCTCGCTGAGCGCGTCGTCCACACTGCGCGGGGTGTTGGGGTGCACCTTGGAGCGCACGATCTGCCCCGGGACCACGTCGTCGACCTGGCCCTCGTACGGGTCCACGTCGTACTTTCCGGCCTGGTCCGCTGCGCGCTGCTGGGCGGCCTTGGCATCCGCCTCCATCTCAGCAGCCAACACACCGGCGCCCTTTGGCGCGCGGTGGCCGGACAGCGCAATGTTGCGCCGGGCCTTGACCTTGCGCAGGGAGCGCTCCAGCTTGTCTACTGCGGCCTCGAGCGCCGCGTAGAAGTTTTCCTGCTTCGATTCAGCGCGGGCAAGGTGGCCCGATCCGGTCGCCGTGATCTGGATGCGTTCCGCCTCCGATTCGCGCCTGGGGTTCGGCTCGTGCTGCAGCTCCACGTGGAACGACGTCAACGTGGGGTCCAGCTTTTCAATCTTGGCCAGCTTGCTGTTGACCCGTTCCTGGAAGTGCTCCGGGACCTCCACGTTTCTCCCGGTGATGGTCACTCGAGCTTCCGGGCTGAGCGCCTCCCCCTGGCTCGGAGCGGCCGGCGCGGTGGTCTGGTTGCGGTCTGCAGAAGTCATCTGCGTCCTCCCTTGCGGTAGTAGGAACTGCGTCCACTTCCACCATATAACTGGTTATGACCAATTTCAGGCGTTTCGGTGAACCATTACGCCGCCGCTTAGGCGGCGCACAGGGTGACGCACGCCGCTACGTCCGCGCCGCGCGAGATGAGCAGCGCGGTGCTTGCCTGCAGCGTCGCGCCGGTTGTCACCACGTCGTCCACCACCACGATCCGCCCCGCAGGCACCCCGTGTATGCGCACCCGCCCCGCCAGGTTCAACCGGCGCCCGGCCTCGTCCAGCCCGGCCTGGTCAGCGGTGCGCGGGTCGAGGGCCAGCACCGGCGCCACGCGCCTGCCGCTTGCCCGGCACACCTGCTGCACCGGGTCGCCGCCGCGGGCGCGGGCGGAACGGGCCCGGGTGGGGGCGGGAACGAGCACGGTGTCACACGGGATATCGCCGCGCGCTTCCAGATAGCTCAGTGCCGCATTCAGGACGGCACCGATGTGGCGGCGCACCGCCACGTGGTTGCGCTCCTTCATGGCCAGGATGACGCCGCGGTGGGGGTCGGCGTACGGCCCGAGGGCAAAGACCGGCGCGTGCGGCGCGGTCTTTGGAAAGACCCGCTGCGGCGGCGCGGCGAGACTTAGCCGGCACGTGGGGCACAGGAGGTGACCCGGCCGACGGCACCCCGCGCACGCCTGCGGCAGGATAAGCTCCCCCATCTGCGCAAACACATCCCCCATCCGTTCCCCCCTCTCGGACGGCAACTCTAGCGCGAGGTGATCGGCAGCGCCCGCACACCTTCCAGGCCGGGCACCTCGCGCCAAATGGGATTGTCCGCACCGGAGGCCGGTACCTGCAGCAGCGCGTTGGCGTCGGTGACATAGAGCGTGTTCGGCGAGGCCGCCACCGCCACCACCGGCGCGGAAATGTTGCCCGAGGACATGGCCGTCATGGAGGACCCATCCTGCTCCACGCGCATGACCGGGGTGGACGTGGCGGTACCCACCAACAGGGATCCGTCCGGGCGCCACTCCGCGGAGATGACGCTGCCGTCCAACTCCTGCGCGTATTCGTAGACGTTGACAACGGAACGCTCACCGGAAGCTTCCCGCCGCACAATGCCGGTGTAGAGGCTGCCGTCGATCACCATGACCACCCGCGTGCCTGTGCGTGACAGGCGCAGCACCGAAATGTTGCCGTCCACCCCCTCGGGCAGCTCCACCTCGACCTCACCGGTTGTCAGTTTGCCGGTTGCCGCAGATTCGACGGTACGTAGGATTCGGGTGCCGTCGGCAACCGTCCACACCGCGGAGGCATCCGGCTCGAAGGTGGGGCGGGTGAACGTCCCGGCGCGCATGACCTCTTCCCCGGTGCCCCCGAGCATTCCTATGCGGAACACGTCGTCCGCGCCGTCCCCAGGTTTGCCGAAGATCGCGGCCCATTCGCCGTCGGCAATGTCCACCGCGGCCACGTCGTCTGCACTTCCGAGCGCGCCTTCGACCGGCTGCGTCGACCGCTCGTCCACACGCACCACTTTGCCCCCGGCCAGGGCGTACAGCGTGGTTTCGCCGACGGTTTCCACAAGCGGGCTGGCCGCGATGAAGTCGTCGGTGTCCAGGTCCGTGGCGCCGTCGAGAAGCGGCTGCCCGTCCGCCTCCAGCGTGTAGGGGCCGGTCACACCCGCGGTCGCGAGCGTCCAGACCACCTGTGCAGCGAAGCGGGCGCGCTCATCCTCGCTCACCCCCGCGAAACCGGTGAACGTGTAGGCCCCGTCTTGCTCGCCGGTGTAGGAGGCGCTAGACGGCAACGAGCTTGTCAGCGCCGGGAGCAAGCGCTCCGACGGGCCTTCCATGAGCAGCCCGATCAAGTCGCTGGCCAGGGTTTCCCGCTGCGAATGCACCCACCGGCGGTCCGTGACCAGCTCCCGGTCATCCTCGTCGAAGAAGTACAAGTTGTACGGCTGGTACTGGTTGCGCAGCTCGGTGCGCTCGAGGACGACGCCCTCCGGCAGCGAGGAAATCCGCCACTGCCCGTCAACCATCTCCATGTCGATGGTGGCCTCGTACGTGCCGCGCTCCGGTGTGTACGAACCGCCTTGGCGCACCGAGCCCACCACGGACCCGTGCACCGAATAGCTGCGCTGACCCACCGGCGACCCCGGGAGGGTGGTCATGCCGATGCTGTCCACCACGAGCTTCTGCCCGCTGGGATCCCAGGCCGCCGACGCGCCCTCGGTGAGGTAAGCGCGCGCCGCCTCGTAGTCCGCATCGGGCCTGGCGGACGCGGCGTAAAAGTCTCGCAGGAGCAGGTCCGGCGCCTGGTCTTTTTCCGGGCCCGCGGCCTGGGTCTCCGTCTCCACGGGGTTGAAGGAACGGATGACGTGCGGCGCGGAGTTCGTCGGCAGCGACGCGCACCCGGAAAGCGTCGCGGTCGCCGCCACCGTCACGCAGGCGAGCAGTTTACGTGCGTGCATCTGTGTCCTCCTGGGGCACTTGCGTATCGACGTCCTCCGGCTGCCCACCAGCCTGCGCAACCTCGGGCGCCTGGGCGAGCTCCACTCGCGGCGGCTCCAGCGGCAGCGGGGACTGCGTGAAGCCGGCTTCCAGGGTGCGCGGCAGCACCAGACGGAACTGCGAACCCACGCCGAATTCGCCGGCCGCGTCCAGCACTCCGCCGTGCAGCTGCGCATCCTCCCGCGCAATGGCTAGGCCGAGGCCGGTGCCCCCGGAGTGGCGTTTGCGGGACTTGTCCGCGCGCCAGAAACGGTTGAACACCAGCTCGTCCTCACCCGGCTTCAGGCCCACGCCTCGGTCGGTGACCGTAATGGCCACGGCTTCCTCGTTGGAGCGCATGCGCACGGTGACCGGGTTGCCCTCCGAGTGGTCGATGGCGTTGGCGATGAGGTTGCGCACGATCCGCTCGATGCGGCGGGCGTCGCCTTCCAGCGTCTGCGGCTCGTCCGGAATGTCGAAGACGACGTCCACGTCGAGCTCCTCCGCCAAGTAGCGCGTTTGCTGCCACGCGGATTCAACCGGCTGTCGTGCGTCCACGCTCGCCGTGGACAGCTCGGCGACACCCGCGTCGTGGCGCGAAATCTCGAGTAGGTCGTTGAGCAGGGCTTCGAAGCGGTCCAGCTCGCTGATCATCAGCTCTGACGCCCGCCTCGTCGCCGGCTCCAGGGAATCCTCGTTCGCGGCAATCATGTCCGCGGCCATGCGCACCGTGGTCAGCGGCGTGCGGAGCTCGTGGGAGACATCCGAAGTGAACTGGCGCTGCAGTGAGCCGTACTCCTCCAAGTTGCTGATCTGCTTGCTCAGCGCGTCCGCCATGTCGTTGAAGGACATGGCGAGAACGGCCATCTCGTCCTCACCGTCCACCGGCATGCGCTCGCGGAGGTGTCCCGAGGCGAAGCGTTGCGCGGTCCGCGACGCCGAGCGCACCGGCGCGACGATCTGCTGCGAGGCCAGCCACGAGATGCCCATCAGAAGGACCACCACAATCACCGCGGCAGAGGCCAAAATGCCGCGCATAAGCGCAACCGTGGAGGCCTCGCTCTCCATGTTCATGACCAGGTAGAGGCGAAGGTTAGGAATGTCAGAGTTGGTCGGGGTGCCGACAATCAGCGCGTCGTACGCCGAGCCGTCCGGGCGCTCAACCGCGGCGAACTGGTAGGCCACGTTACCGTCCATGACGTAATCGCCCAGCCGCCGGGGGATCTGGTACGCCTCGGGCGATGATGTCACCGAGCCGTTCGCGGCCTCCACCACCAGCACGGGTTCGTAGAAGCTCGCGGAGTCGCCGCTTTCCTGGGCGCGCTGCGTCAACCCGGCGCGCGCAGCGTTCAACCGGGCCTGCAGCGACGCCGACGACCCGGAGTTGGCAAGCTGGTACTCCACGGTGGCTCGAGCCCGCTCGATCTCCACGCTGGCCGTCTCGACCTTCGCCGCGGTAATGCGGTCGGTCACCACCGAGGCGAGCGCCAAGCCGAGCACGGACATCACTACTGCGGAGACAAGCAGCATGGTGCCGACGAAGCGCACCTGCAGCCGAGTAGACCAGGCGTGCCGCACCCGGTCGCGGCCACGACGTATGGCGTCCAGGTGTTACACCTCCGCCTTACCGGTCTTGTAGCCCACGCCACGGACGGTGAGGATGATCTCCGGGTTCTCCGGGTCGTGCTCGATCTTCGAGCGCAGCCGCTGCACGTGCACGTTGACCAGGCGGGTATCGGACGCGTTGCGGTAGCCCCACACGGATTCCAGCAGCTCCTCGCGGGAGTGCACCTGGTTGGGCTTGCGTGCCATCTCAACCAGCAGGTCGAACTCCAGCGGAGTCAGTTGGATTTCCTGGTTGCCGCGCGTGACAGTGTGCTGCGGCACGTCCACCGTCAGATCACCCACTTCAAGCACGTCCGCCGGGGTCTCATCCGTGCGGCGCAGGCGGGCACGGATGCGGGCAACGAGCTCCTTCGGCTTGAAGGGTTTGGTGATGTAGTCGTCCGCGCCCGATTCCAGGCCTAGCACCACGTCCACGGTGTCCGTCTTGGCAGTCAGCATGACAATCGGCACGGCGGACTCTTTCCGGATCTCGCGGCAGATGTCGATGCCGTTCATGCCCGGCAGCATCAAGTCCAGCAGGATGAGGTCTGGGCCGAAGGAATGGAACGTCTGCACCGCTTCCGCCCCGTCGGTGACAGAACTGGTCTGAAAGCCCTCGGCCTCCAGCACAATGGTCAGCATCTCGTTGATCGCCGGATCGTCATCCACCACAAGGATCTTCGGGGCCATGGGTCCTCCTTACTGCATGCCACTACCTGGCTAGTGCACCAGCTCGCTCATTGCCTGCATGATAACCGCCGGATCCGACGCGCGGATCCACCGGCTCACCCAGTTCGCCTCCGCCAACTCCGCGTACGCCTCGAACGTGGCAACCTGCAGCGCCACGTCGCGTTCATAGCGGTCGCGGGTGCGCGACGCGTCGCGCTCCTCACGGGCTGCAGCCCGGTCGCGGGCGACGTCCGGCGGGGTATCCACCAGCACCTGCAGGTCCGGCTGGGGCAGCTCGAGCTTGCCGAATTCGAGGTCGTGCACCCACCGCACGGCAGCCGGGTCCCCAGTACGCGCGCGCGTGTAGGCGGCGTTGGAGGCCACATAGCGGTCCAGAACGATGATCTTGTCGGTGGCGCCGGCGAAGCCGTCGAGAAGCTGTTTCGCCCCATGCCTGTCCAGAGCGAACAGCGTGGCCATTCCGAACGCGGAATCCGCCAGATCGCCCATCCGGCCGTGCAACGCGTCACTGGCAAGCTGCGCGTGCACGGATTCGTCGTAGCGGGGAAACGCGAGCGTCTCCGCGCCGAACCGTTCCTTCACGGCCGCAACCAGCGTGTGCTTGCCCGCCCCGTCAATGCCTTCGACTGCAACAATCATGCGGTTACGCCAGCGCCTCGAGGAACTGCTCCAAGTCAGCGTCCGTGTCAGCCTCCTCGAGCACCGCAGCGGCGGACTCCACGAGCTGCTCGTCCATCTCGTCCGGACGGCGGCGGATAAACGGGTACGCCTCCGCGATCTCGCCGGCGGAAAACGGCGCACCAGCCCAGATCGCAGCGATGGTCGCCGCAGCCTGGCCGTTGAGCAGGTCGTCTTCGGTGGGGTCGTCCTGCTTTGCTGCCAGCAGCACGGCGTCGCGGACCGCCTCGAAGATCTCCTCAAAGTCGAGGTCAGCCAGCTCGTCGAGGAAGTCCGTGTTGGTGTCGACCGTGAAAATCTGCTCGTCCCAAGTACTCACTGCGACGCTCCTTCCGTACATGGTGCGCGAGCAAACGCCCGCGCAAAGTGTTGTCCCCATCTATATACGGCATATCCCCACCCAAGGGCACGACAACGCGCGCCCGGCGGATTCCGCGGGGTTCCGCATTCTCCGATTGCGTGATATAAACGGAGCTGTAGGCGAAACGTTACCAAGTTGTAATGCAACGCACGTCGGACACGATCTGCGGGAGGAGGGGACTGTGGAAGGGACCGCACGCCGCGTAGCCGTGTTTCTCGGTGCAGGCGTATTGCTGGCAGCCCTCGTCGGAGTCACCGTCTGGGCCACCTCCGCGCCGGGGCAGAACAACCGTGCCGGGTTCACAGCCGAAGCGGCCGGGACCGCGGAACCGAGCTCGACGTCCGCGTCGCCGGGCGAAACGAAGCCACCCGGGTCCGCCGACCAGGGCAGCGACGACGACTCGCGCACCAGCCGCCAGCGTGACGGTGAGCCGGGCGACACTCGTGAAGCTGGGCAAACTGTCGCATCCGCGCCGTCGGGCTACAACGCGGCAAGCGACCCCTACCTGCCACCGCACGCCGTAGTGACGCGGGCGCCGCAATCGGGCCAAACCTCCCGCGTGTACCGGCCGTCCAACATCGTCCCGTCCACGGCCCTGCCCACCGCCGCCCAGGGAGGCACCCGTCCTACCGCAGAGCCGGCGCCCGCCAACCGACGACCGAGCACGCAGACCACTTCCCCGCAGACGCCGAGCGGCGGGGCCCAGCCCAGCGCGACCAAGCCGACTGCGCCCGCGACGCCAGCGCCGGAAAGCTCGACAACACAGCCGTCCGAGGCGGAGGAGCCGGTCCTTCCTTCCGCTCCGGATCCGGGAGCCGAGCCCGTGCCGGACGCCACGCAGGAAGCACACCAGGATGGGGCCAACTCCCCCGCAGCACCTCAGGCGCCGTCCGCCCTCCCCGCTGAGCAGCCAACCACCTCAGCACCGGCGCGCGTGGCCGGTAAGGAAGACGTCGCCGGTTACCCGCGCGAAACGCAGGCTGCGACAGCCCGCGACGTCATCGATGGCTTCATCGGCGCGGTGACGCAGTAGCCGGCTACACCGTCGCCACGAAGACTTGGGCGTTCTCGGAGGCGGTGAGGCGTACTGCACCGTTGCTCGCGGGTACCCAGGCGGCGTTTCCCTGGGTGAGGGCGAATCCCCCATCCACGACCTGCCCAGCGGTGCATAGCACGATCGCCGGGCCGTCCTTATCAATAGTGAGCGTCTCACCGCTGGCGAGCTCGTGCATGCTCACCGCGAAATTGTCCACCGGCATCTGGAACTCAACACGGCCGCCGCGCGCAGCGTGTTCGGCCCGCGGGTTCTCAAGCGTCGTGAAATCCAGCACGCGCACGAGCTCTGGCACGTCAACGTGCTTGGTGGTCAAGCCGCCCCGCAGGACGTTGTCGGAGCTCGCCATGACCTCCACCCCGAGGCCCGACAGGTAGGCGTGGAGTTGGCCCGCACGCAGGAACGCGGCTTCCCCCGGCGCGAGTGTGACCAGGTTGAGCAGTAGCGCGGCCAAGACTCCAACGTCGCCCGGGTACGCCTCGTTGAGCTCGAGGTAGAGCGCTGCGGCCTCTACCATCCATTCCGGGTGCTCCCCCTGTGCGACGAGCGCGCGGGCCGAGCCCTCAACCGCCTCGATCAGTCCCACCCGGGACTGCACTGGCAGCGAGATCAGGGTGGTAAACAGCGCGCGAAGGTCGCCGTCGCTGTCCGTGGGCAACAACGCGGCGTAACGGTCGAGTTCCGGGCAGGCGAGCGCCCGAAAATACGCAGCCGTGTCAGCCACCGGGCGGAAGCCGGCAAGCGCGCGAAACGGGGTGAGAGCGACAATCAGCTCCGGCTTCGGGTTCGGGTCCTTGTAGTTCCGGTCCGGGCTATTTAGCGCGATCCCCTGCGCGTTCTCCCGGTCGAAACCCTCTTCCGCCTGCTCGCGCGACGGGTGCGCCTGGATACTCAAGGGCGCGTCCGCGGCGAGGAGTTTGACCAAAAACGGCAGCTGATCACCGTACGCGGCGTGCACACGGGAGCCGAGCGCCGCGGCCGGATCTGCGGCGATGATCTCGTCCAAGCCGGTACCGCCCACCGTCGCCGGGGCCGCGGGGTGCGCACCGAACCACAGCTCCGCCTGCGGCTGCGGGCTCGGCGAGGGCTCGCCGCGAAGGTCTGCGAGCAACGTGTGCGAGCCCCAAGCGTAGGGGCGCAGAGCTCCTTCGAGGTGCTCCATGACTCTCCTTCTACTACTCGGCGGCGGTGTCGGCTGCGTCGGCCGTATCGGCCGTGTCGGCGGAAAGCGCCGTCGCAGCGTACGCCCGGGCCACCAGACGGGCCGCGCGAGCAGCGACGTCGGTGGAGTCCGTCTCCACGGCCTCTACCCGGCTACCTGCCGAAGCCACCGGATCGGCGACCTCGCAGGACCAAACAACGGTTGTCAAACCTACCAGTTCCGAGGGTCCGTCAATGTAGGGGTCGTAAAAGATGTCGTCTGTGGCCGGCGCCGGATGAGCCAGTTGAGCACGCTCGACGGCACCCGGCAGCTCGGCAGCATCCACCGCCGCGGACGGGATGCCGTTTACCGACCACAGCGCCGCCGCCAGTCCCGCGACAGCGCTGCCCGCGCGACCGATACCGGTGTGCAACACTCGGCCGCCGTCGGCGTGGCCACACAGCGTACGTGCCGGGTTGACTGCGGCGTCGCGGTGCGGGGATGCGGCCTCCAGCTCCACGTCCACCTCCGACGCGATGGCGTCGAAGCGTTCTGCGACTTCTGCTGCGGGACGGCGCAACACCGCCAGCACAGCGCCGACAACGGCGCAGGTGCGAAGGGCGGACGTGCCCGCCACGGCGGGCAGCGCGGGGATCACGGTGGTGGCCTGTGGTGCGTCGTCAAGCAACGGCCCCTGCGCCGGTCCTGCGAGGATCGTCTCCGCGCCGCGGTCGGAGGCCGTGATCAGCGCGCGCAGGTCCTCGTCGCGTCCTGCGTTGTCGCCCACGACCACAACGACATCGAGCGGGCCGACATAGGCGGGAAGGACATCGGCAACGACCACCGGCACCTCGAGCGGGCCGGCGAAGGCGCAGAGCGCACGCGCTGCAGCTGCGGCAATCGAGTCCGTAGCCAGCACGACCACGCTGCGCGGCTGCAGGCCTGTCAGCGCGGCCAGCGACTCTGCCGCCTGGCCTACCGCGCGGATCTGGGCGCCTTCGTGCGCGACGTCGAAAAAGAGGGCCTCTTCCCTGGAAATTCCGCTCATACAGCGCGAGCCTACGCGCGGTGCCTTAGGCGCGGATGATGCCGAGGATTTCCTCTGTCAGGGCGTCGACCTCTTCGCGCGTGGGCGCCTCTGCGTTGAGCCGCAGCAGGGGCTCGGTATTGGAGGCGCGCACGTTGAACCACGCTTTCGAGTTCCGCAGCTGGACAGTGACGCCATCGAGGGTGTCCACGGAGTCGGCCCGGTCGCGGAACGCATCCACCACACGCTGGGTCGCCGCAGCTTGGTCGGCCACCTCGGAGTTAATCTCTCCGGAGGCAGCGTAGCGGTCGTAGGCGGCCATCATCTCGCTCAGCGGCGCGTCTTGCTCCGCCAACGCGGCGAGCACGTGCAGCGCAGCCACAAGGCCGGAGTCCGCGTTGAAAAACTCTGCGAAGTAGTAGTGCGCGGAGTGCTCCCCGCCGAACAACGCGGAATGCTCCGCCATCTGCGCCTTGATGTACGAGTGGCCCACGCGCGTGCGGACAGCCTTGCCGCCCTGCTCCTCAATGACTTCCGGCACGGTGCGCGAGGTGATCAAGTTGTGGATGACGGTCGCACCCGGGTTGTCCGCGAGCACGCGGGAGGCAATCAGCGCGGTGATGGCGGACGGGGAAACGGCGTCGCCTCGCTCATCCACCACGAAGCAGCGGTCCGCGTCGCCGTCGAATGCCAAGCCGATGTCCGCGCCTTGCTCGACGGTGAAGCGTTGCAGGTCCACCAGGTTCTTCGGGTCCAGCGGGTTCGCTTCGTGGTTGGGGAAGGTCCCGTCGAGCTCGAAGTACAACGGGCGGATGTCCACGTTGCTCAACTCGCCGAGCACCGCCGGCACGGTCATGCCGGCCATGCCGTTCGCGGCATCCACCGCTACTACGAGCTTGCGGCGCGTCGGAACCGGTACCAGCTCGCGCAGGTAGGTGGCGTATTCGCCGAGGGCGTCGTGCTTCTCGACGACCCCAGGTTCCCCCGCGTACTCCGGCACCCCTTCGACGAGCATGCGGGCGATGTCGCTCAGGCCTGTGTCCGTGGACACTGGGGCGGCGCCCGCGCGGCAGAGCTTAATGCCGTTGTACTTCGCCGGGTTGTGGGAGGCGGTGAACATCGCGCCTGCGCAGCGCCGGGTCCCGGCGACAAAGTAGAGCTCGTCGGTGGACGTCAGCCCCAGAAGCGTCACATTCACGCCTTGGCTAGCAGCACCTTCGGCGAACGCTTTGGACAACGCCGGGGACGACGGGCGCATGTCGTGGCCGACTGCGATGCGGTCTTCCCCCTCGCCGCGCAGGATGCTGGCGAAGGCCGCTCCGGCGGTGCGGACAAAGTCTTCGTCGATGGTCTCCCCCACGACGCCGCGGATGTCGTACGCCTTAATAACGCTCTTCAGCGTGTCCGTTGTGTGCTCAATAGCCATGCGCGCCATCTTATCCCGCCCCTTCGACGCGCCTGGTGCCCCGCCCTAGTCTTCACTCTCCGGGTCAGGGACGACGCGCAGGTGGGAGCGGCGGGCAGCTTTGTGCGCCGCGATCTGCTCCTCCACGCGCTTAGTGCGGTGCACCGGGTGGTTGGAGGTGTCCGGGTTGTTGAAGTCCTTGTCCGCGGAATACTCGATCGGGTCCTGTCCGCTTTCCACCAACCCGGTGGTCACTCGCCCCGCCTCGCGCACCGCCTCCGCGAGCGCGGTGATGTCCGTGGTGTCGTCGTCCGCGGTGTCCGCGTCGTCACCATCAAGCTCGACATGCTCCACGCGCACCAGCTCCCACCCCACTGGAGCGGTGATATGCGCGGAATGGCGCTCGCACAGATCCCACGCGTGAGGGTCCGGGGCGGGTGCGAGCGGGCCGACTACTGCCGTCGAGTCCGCGTACGCGTAAATCAGCGTCGCCACGGCGGGCCGGCCGCACCCTGGGCGGCAACAACGACGGTAAACATTCACGGCGCCAAGTCTAAACCCCATGTTGAGATTTCGGCAGTGCGACGCGGCGCGCCCACGCCACCCCCGGGCGCACGGGCAATAGGCTTGCCTCTCATGACATCGACCGGCCCCTCGCATGTTCAACCGGCCCGCAACCGGCACGGCAGAGGAGTGCGTGGGCCTGTCTTACCGGTGGGCGTGCCGCGCTACCGCACGCGCACGGACGCCTTTGACCAGCTGGTCCTCGACGCGTACGCGCCACTGCACAACCAATTTTTCAACGAGCTTGCCGGGGTCGACTTGGCGGTGGACACGGTGCCCCGCATGCGGCTCAGCCCAGACATGACAGTCCTGCCGGACGAAATCATCGCCGATGGCCCGGTGCCCCTGGGGAGGGTGCTTCAAGCTGGCGTAGACAAGCGGGGCAACCCGACGCGTGCGCGCCTTGTGGTGTTCCGCATGCCCATCGAGCACCGCAGTGCACACACGCAAGAGCGGTCAGAACTCATCACATGGGTTCTGACCGCTCTGGTGGCGAACTACCTCAACCTCGACCCGCGGACGATCGATCCAGACTTTCCCTGGTAGGCCGCGCCGAGTCTGGCCGGTTAGCCGAGCTGCTTTTTCAGGCGGCGGCGCTCCCGGTCCGAAAGCCCACCCCAGATGCCGAAGCGCTCGTCGTGCTCGAGCGCGTACTCCAGGCACTCGTCTCGGACCGCGCAGGCTTGGCAGATCCGCTTGGCCTCGCGGGTGGAACCGCCCTTCTCCGGGAAAAACGCTTCCGGGTCGGTTTGGGCGCACAGCGCCTGGTCCTGCCACTCCTGCTCGACGGCGCCGAACAACTCGTCGAGGGTCATCCCTCCTGCGGCTGCGCCACGGAGGATGGCGTCTGCCTGGTTCTCCACGCCATCACCTTCCTTAGTTGCTTGTCGGACGTAAAAGAGTGGTGCCCGCATTTCCCGTCGAGCGGGCACTGCGGATGACACTGCTGTGATTACACACTGCAGCACTAAATAGCCGCAACCAGAATTTCCCACTCACGGGAACGCGCACCGCATTTCCCACGTCGCTCGTCACACGAGCCACATCTGTCACATGACCGCGCCGTTGGGGGTAAAGAGAGGGGGTACTACATGTAGTAGCGGGCGGGGATTCAGCAACTAATCCCGGGTTTCAGCGTGTCGCTTACGCGTCCGAGGAGAAACGCACTCCCGAGTCTGGGATTTCCACGCCCGGCCACACGCGCATCCCCGCCTGCAGCTCGCACCGGGCGCCAATTCGCGCGCCCTCGCCGATGACACTGTCGATGACGCGTGCGTTCGCCCCGATAGTGGCGCCCGCGGCGATGATGGAGTTGCGCACCATTGCGCCCGGCTCGATGGTGACGCCGTCAAAGATCACGGAGTCGTCCACCCGCGACCCGGCACCGATTTCGCAACCACGGCCCACAGCAGTGCCGCCGATGAGAATCACGCCGTGCGCGACGCCCGCGGAGTCGTCGACAAGCGATTCGCCCGTGCACCCCTGGAGCAGCGGCGAGTACGCGATGCCGCGCACCACGTCCGAGGAACCCTGCACGAAATCATCGGGACGGCCCATGTCGCGCCAGTAGGACGAGTCCACGTGGCCGACCACCTTCGCGCCCGCCGAGAGCAGACCCGGAAACGTCTCGCGCTCGACAGACACCACGCGCCCGGCCGGGATGTTCTCGATCACCGAACGTTTAAACACGTAGCAGCCGGCGTTGATCTGGTCGGTCGGCGGGTCCTCGGTCTTCTCCAAGAACGCCAGCACGTTGCCGTCCTCATCGGTGGGCACGGAGCCGAACGCGCGCGGGTCCGGCACGCGCACCAGGTGCAAGGTCACGTCGGCATCTTTGTCCACGTGCGTGGCGGCAATGGCCGACAAGTCCGCACCGGAGAGCACGTCGCCGTTGAACACCATGGCGTTGTCGTAACGCAGCTTGTCGTAGACGTTGCGGATGGCGCCGCCGGTGCCCAGCGCCTCCTCTTCAACCACGTACTCGATTTCCAGGCCGTACGCGGCGCCGTCGCCGAAGTACTCTTCGAACACCTCAGCCTTATAGGAGGTTCCCAGCACGACGTGGCGCATGCCCGCCTCACGGATTCGCGCAAGCAGGTGCGCCAAGAAGGGGTGTCCGGCCGTGGGCAGCATCGGCTTCGGGGTGGACACCGTAAGCGGGCGCAGGCGCGTACCGCGCCCGCCCACCAAGATCACCGCGTCCATCTCGATGACCGCCTCGTCGGCTTCCTGGGGGGCGCCGCCCTGCTGCGAAGTTGCCATAACCTGTCCTTTTCTTATCGGTGGGATTCGTTTCGGGTGTATTTACGTACCGGCTGGCCGGCGCGGCGCGCGCAGCCCAAGCTGGATTGCGCCCCGTGCCTGTAGCCCCAGCCACAACGCCCACCGCAGAGGTGCTTGCCATGCGTGGGGGTGCCTGTCGCGTTGAAAGCGGTAAGCGGACCTGTGGTGCGCCGGAACCGTCACACGGCGAAACTTGCCAGCCACGTGGCCTTGGTCGTGGTGGATGACTGCCGACGGGCAGTAGAGGTTCTTCCACCCTGCGCGCGCAAGGCGGTCGCCGAAATCGATGTCTTCCAGGTACATGAAGTAGCGCTCGTCGAATCCGCCGATGGCGTCGAACGCGTCCCAGCGCACCAGCAGGCATGCGCCCGAGAGCCACCCGGCGGTGCGCTGCTCGTGCATGTTGGCATTCGCCCGGTACGCGCGGGAGAACGGGTTGCCGGGCCAAATGCCGTAGAGCAATGCATGGCCAATGCCCGTGGCCAGACCTGGGACCTCGCGCGCGCTGGGGTACGTCGATCCGTCCGCCTCCTCGATCCGCGGACCCGCCGCGCCTGCGCGCGAGGCGGCGTCGATGCAGCGGAGTAGCTCATCGATGCTCCCGGGTGCGAACTGGACGTCGGGGTTGACGATGAGGAAGTAGTCGTCTCGGATTGCACCGGTGCGACGGCGCTGCGCCAGCGACGCTGCTGCCGCGTTGATGGCGGCTCCGTAGCCGACGTTTCCCCCGGTGGGGAGAAACTCGACGTTGTCGTGCGACGCCGCCGTGCGCTGCGGCACCCCATCGGTGGAGCCGTTGTCCGCGCAGATGAGGTGGACCGGCTGGGTCGTCGCGGCATCCAGCGAGGCAATGAGTTGCGCCAAGTGCTCGCCGGGCGAGTAGGTCACCGTGACCACGGCCAGCGGCGCGCCAGATGCCGTTGCGTTGGGAAAGTCTGCGTTCACAATGGCTGGGATCATACCCACCAAAACGGCCGGAACCGGTGTACGGCACAGCGCGCGAACGGGAGTGGTGCCGGGATGTCGTATACTTCCCCGCGTGACTGACCCCAGCCGGCGCGCCCGCGACATCCAGGCGGCACCGTCGCGAACGCGCGACGTGTCGCAGTCCGGCCACCCGGTGGTAAAAGGGGTACTCGCTGCGCTTTCCGCCGCCGCGATCGCGCTGTCCGGCATCGGTTACTTCGCCGTCGGCCGCCTCGGCGGGCAGCTGTCCGCCTCCGAACTCGATGTGGGACGAGCCAAGGGCAAGGACGACGCGCTCGACGGCGCGGTGGACATCCTGCTCGTCGGCTCGGACTCGCGCACGGACGCGCAAGGCAACCCGCTGAGCGAGGAAGAGCTTGAGCGCCTGAACGCTGGCGTGGCCGACGGCGAAATTAATACCGACACGATCATGGTCATCCGCATCCCGGAAGACGGCTCCAAGGCAACCGCAGTCTCCATCCCGCGCGACACATATGTCCACGACGAGACCCACGGCAACCTCAAAATCAACGGTGTCTACGGGGCGTACGCCGCCGACAAGCGCGAGGAGCTGGTTGAGGAAGAGGGGATGTCCGAGGGGCAGGAACTGGAGCAGCAAGTCGCTCGCGCTGGTCAGGAGGGCCTGATCGACGCGGTCGCAGACCTCACCGGAGTCCAGGTGGACCACTTCGCGCAGGTCGGCCTGCTCGGCTTCGTTCTGCTTACCGACGCCGTCGGCGGCGTGACCGTGTGCTTGAACGAGGCAGTGGACGAGCCGCTCTCCGGCGCCCGTTTCCCCGCCGGCGTGCAAACCCTGAACGGCACGCAGGCGCTGTCGTTTGTCCGGCAGCGACACGATCTTCCGCGCGGCGATCTCGACCGCATTGTCCGCCAGCAGGTGTTCATGGCGTCGCTGGTGCGCAACACGCTCTCCGCGGGCACGCTGACCAACCCGTCGCGTCTGCGCGAATTGTCCAATGCGGCGGAACGCTCCGTCACTTTGGACAAAGACTGGGACGTCGTCCGCTTCGCGCAGCAGCTTTCGGGCCTCGCCGGGGACAACGTCACCTTCACCACCATCCCGGTCACCTCGGTCAACGGCGTTGGCGACTACGGCGAGTCCATCGTGACCGTCGATGTTGCCCAGGTGCAGCAATTCATGGGGGACATTGTGCAGCCCGCAGAGGACGTGAAGGACACTGCGGACGAGAACACGACCGGGGATACCGAGACGTCCTCCTCCCCCACCGCGGACGCGTCCGCGCTACGCGGCCGCCAGGTGACCGTGCTCAACGCCGGTGGCGTCCCGGGGCAAGCCGGCCGCGTGGGGCAGGAACTGGGTAAGGACGGCATCACCGTGGACGAGGTCGCCAACGCGATGGAGGGCCTGTACTCCCAGAGCCAGGTGGTCGCCCCCGACCCCGAAGACCCAGCCGCTCAGGAGCTTGCGCGCCTGCTCGGCGGAGTGCCTGTGGTAGCCAACGGCACGCTGGACCAGGACGCGCTTGTTGTCGTCGTGGCCGAGGATTACGCCGGGCCAGGCAAGCTCTCTGCGGAGGAGACGGACGCGGAGGCGCCCGTGGGCACGCCGGGCGAGGACTTCGGCGCAACGCAGGCTGCGCCGGAGATCACCGCTGACGGCGACAGCCCGCGGTGCGTGAATTAGGCCCAAGCCGGGCGCAGCACCGCACCCTCCCTGCCATGAATATATTTCACAGTATTTTTCTCATTGCCCGGAAATTTATACATGTGCTGCGGTAAAACCGTAGTGCATGACCCCATCGACGCGGCCCAAGCCGACAAAAGACACTGACCCTCCCGAGAAAACAGGCGCGGCAGACCGCGTCCTCAACGGCATTGAAAGGGTGGGCAACAAGCTCCCCGAGCCGTTCACCCTCTTCCTCATCCTTTTCCTTCTCACCGCCATCCTCTCCACCATCATGGCGTGGTCCGGGGCGCAGGTGCAGGTCCCGGGTTCGGACGAGGTCCGGCCCATCCACGGCTTCTTCACCAAAGAGGGGCTGGCCTGGTTCACCGTCAACCTGGGTAAGAACTACGTCGGCTTCCCGCCGCTGGTCTACGTGCTGCCCATCATCCTCGCGGTGGGTATCGCGGAGCGCTCCGGCATGCTCTCGGCGTTGATCCGCCGGTTGTTCGGCTCCGCAAACACAACCGTCCTGCCGTACGCGGTGGGTGTGATCGGCGTGTCCGCGTCCCTTATCGCTGACCCGGCCTTCATCGTTATCCCTCCGCTGGCAGCCATGGTGTTCAAGGCCGCGGGACGCCACCCTGTTGCTGGCCTCCTCGGCGGTTTCGCCTCCGTCGGCGCCGGCTACGCCACTTCGATCCTGCCCGGCTCTCTCGATGCCCTGTTCGCCGGCATCACCAACTCCGTCATGGAGGCCCTCCCCAGCTTGGAAGCGAACGAGGTCACCGTTGTTTCCAACTACTGGTTCAACATTGCCTCCGCGTCCATCCTCGGCTTCTTGGCGGGCTTCATCATCGACAAGGTGCTTGAGCCGCGCCTGAACAAGCTCGGCGTGCCCACCGAAGTCGCCGAGGGTCAGGACGCGCCGGACCTCGATATCGACGGCAACGAAATCACTGCGGAGCTCACCCCGGCTGAGAAGCGCGGCCTGACCGCCACGCTCTGGGCGACGCTCCTCCTCACCATCGTCGGCACGATCGCCGTGCTCGTGCCCGGCTCACCGTGGCGCAACGAGGAGGGCAACTTCCTCCCAGACTCGCCGCTGATGCAATCCACCGTGTTTATCGTGGTGCTCTACTTCGTGGTGATGGGCTTGGTGTACGGCATCGCAGCCGGCACGGTGAAGAGCGTTCCCGATGTCACCGAAATGATGGGGTCCGCCATCAAGGAGATGACCGGCTTCCTCGTCCTCGCGTTCATCCTCGGCCAGTTCATCGCACTGTTCAACTGGTCCGGCATCGGCACGTGGACTGCAGTGAAGGGCGCGGAGGCACTCGAATCCGCTGGCATCGGCGGCTTCGGCGCCATCCTGGCGTTTGTCATCCTCGCGTCCTGCCTCAACATGCTCATCATCTCCGGTTCGGCCCTGTGGACGCTGATGGCCGCGGTCTTCGTGCCCATGTTTGCGCTGATCGGTTTCGACCCGGCATTCATCCAGGCCGCGTACCGCGTGGGCGACTCCGCAACGCAGATCATCACCCCGCTCAACCCGTACCTCATTGTCATCCTCACCCAGCTGCGCCGCTACGAGCCCAAGGCCGGCATCGGCACGCTCATGTCGCGTCTCATCGTGTTCTCGGTGGCATTCTGGCTGTTCTGGCTGGCGCTGCTGTTCATTTGGTACCAGTTCGACCTGCCGCTGGGCCCGGGCGCGTCAATCATGCTTGCCCAGTAGCGTCCTCCGCTTCGGACAACAACGCCTCCACGGAGACTGCTCCCCCGGCGGCATCGAACTCGGCACGGGCGTCGGCAAGCAATTGCGGATCATTGAGTACATCCGCGATGACCTGGCCGAGGCCCACCGCCGAGTCCACCACCCCGTCGATCGCTGCCGGAGTGATCGCGGCGTCGGCGAAAGCAACGGTGTGCAGCGCGGTGCCCTCCGGGGCGATCTTCAACAACGGGTGGATGCCCGGCACGAGTTGGGAGACGTTGCCGAAGTCCGTCGATGCCGCCTGCGAGTCCGGCAGGATACCGCCGGGCAGTACGCGGCGACCGCGGGCCTGCTGGGTGGCACCCCAGCGCGCAGCCAGGGTTTCGTTATTACGCACCGGAAGCGACATCGGGTGGTTGTCCCAGTCCACCTCCACGCCAGTACCAGTCATAAGGGCCGCGCCGGTGAGGATGTCGTCGATACGCTTGCTCAAATCCATCAACGTGTCGGTGTAGAGAGAGCGAACATAGATGTTCAGCGTCGCTTCTTCCGGGATGATCGAGGCGCGCGCCCCGCCGTCGGCGATAATCGCGTGCAGACGGTCCGACGGAGGCATTTGCTGACGCAGAAGCCCGAACGCCTGGTACGCGAGCGTCGCGGCGTCCAGCGCGTTGCGGCCCATGTACGGCTGCATCGACGCGTGCGCGGCGACACCTGAAAATGTGGCCGTGAGCGAGCGCCGCCCCGTCCAAGCGTGGGAAACAAGGTCGTAGCTAAACGGGTGGATCATCACAGCGCAGTCCACACCTTCGAGCATGCCGCCCCAGATCATGCACTCCTTGCCGGTGTGCCCCTCCTCGGCCGGCGTGCCAAGAAAGACTATGCGGCCGGAACCGGAACCGACTGCGCCGAGAAAGCCACCCACACCGGACGCCGCGATCACGTTGTGACCGCAGGCATGCCCGATGCCGGGTAGCGCGTCGTACTCGGACATCACCGCGACGGTGGGATGCACTGCCGGGTCGAAGTCGTCGCTTTGCCACTGCGCCCGCAGCGCGGTGCCCACACCGTGGGCGCCGCGTATGACCTCGAAGCCGTGTGTTTCCAGCACCTCCGCAATGACCTGCTGAGCATGGAACTCTTTAAACGCCTCCTCCGGATTGGCGTGCAGGTCGCGCATGATGTGCTCCAGATCCGCCCGAGCGATGCTGACCCGCTTTTCCACGCCTGCCCAGACTGCTTCGCGTTCCGGATACCCCGGCTCGACGGCGAATTCGGGGGCTGCGGCGCCGATTTGCTCGTCGACAATCGCGTCCATGCGGTTAAGAAACGCCGGGTTCGGTGGGGTCGGTTCGGTCGGGCGGGTGGGATGCACGGGGCTCACTCTCCGTTCTGCCATATTTTCTGTCACTCGAATGGCATTTCTTTTAAACCCTACTGCACGCAAAGTGTGACTGGTACAACATACATACATGAGCACACCGAAGATCACACGTAAAGGCGACAGCCGGAGCCCTGAACGGGATACCGGAGCGCCCACCACGACCAGCACAAAAGACCCCGACACCAGCGCTGACGGCAGCCCGCCGGAGAAGAAAACCGCCTTGGACCGCATCCTCGGCGGCGTGGAAGCGGTGGGCAACAAACTGCCCGAGCCCTTCACCCTCTTCCTCATCCTGTTCCTGTTCACGGCCGTCGTCTCAACGGTGATGGCGTACTTCGGTGCCGAGGTCGAAGTTCCCGGTGAGGACGAAAAGGTTGTGATCAAGGGCTTCTTCACCGGTGAAGGTCTTGCCTGGTTCACCACCACCCTCGGTGAGAACTACCTCGGCTTCCCACCCTTGGTCACCGTGCTGCCGATCATGCTCGCCGTTGGCGTCTCCGAGCGCTCCGGTATGCTCTCCGCACTAATCCGCAAACTGTTCGGATCTGCGAACCGTTCGATCCTGCCCTACGCGGTCGGCCTGATCGGCGTGACCGGATCGATCATGGCGGACGCCGCTTTCGTGGTCATCCCGCCGCTGGCCGCCATGGTCTTCAAGGCCGCCGGGCGCCACCCGGTCGCGGGCCTGCTCGGTGGCTTCGCAGCCGTGGGCGCCGGCTACTCCACCGCGCTCGTGCCCACTTCGCTCGACGCCCTGTTCGCTGGCATCACCAACGCCGTGATGGAAACCCTGCCGAACATGGACGTCACCGAGGTCAACCCGATCTCGAACTACTACTTCAACATCGCCGCCTCCATCGTGCTGGGCCTGATCTGCGGCCTAATCATCGATAAGGTGCTCGAACCTCGCATGCACAAACTCGACGTGCCACAGGACATGGTCGAAGGCGACGACGGCATGAACCGCGATGCCGACGGCAACGAAATTTCCGTTGACCTGACCGACAAGGAACTCCGCGGCCTGAAGTGGGCCGGCGTCGCCACAATCATCGTCACCGCGGTCATCCTCGTCGCGGTGCTGGTGCCGGATTCACCCTGGCGCAACGAGGAAGGCGCGTTCCTGCCGAAGTCTCCGCTGCTGCAGTCGATCGTCTTCATCGTCTTCACCTACTTTTCGGTCCTCGGCATCGCCTACGGCAAGGCTGCGGGCACGGTAAACAGCATCAAAGACATCGTGGACATGATGACCAAGGCCATGGGCGACATGGTCGGCTTCCTGGTGCTGGCGTTCATCCTCGGCCAGTTCATCTCGCTGTTCAGCTGGTCCGGCATCGGCACCTTCTCGGCTGTCAAGGGAGCAGCCCTCTTGGAATCGGCGGGCATCACCGGCTTCGCCGCCATCCTTGCGTTCATCATCCTCGCGTCCTGCCTGAACCTGCTGGTCATCTCCGGTTCCTCGATGTGGACGCTCATGGCGTCGGTGTTCGTGCCCATGTTCGCGCTCATCGGTTTCGAGCCGTCGTTCACCCAGGCCGCATTCCGTGTTGGCGACTCCGCCACCCAGATCATCACCCCGCTGAACCCGTACATCATCGTGGTCCTCACCCTGCTGCGTCGCTACGAGCCGAAGGCCGGCCTGGGCACCTTGATGTCGCGCTTGATCGTCTTTGTCATCCCGTTCTGGATCTCATGGGCCATCTTGCTGTTCATCTGGTACATCTTCGATCTACCGCTCGGCCCCGGCTCGGCAATCTTCCTGTAGTGCCTACACTGGGTGGGCATGAACATGCTTGGTCCCCTGCTCTCCGCCGATCCCGCGACCCCGCGCTTCACTATTTACGACGACGCGCGGGGTATCCGCATGGATTTCTCCGCCCAAACGCTGGACAACTGGGCCAGCAAAGTGGCCAACATGCTCGACGAGGAGTTCGACCTCTCCCCCGACGCCAGCATCGTCATTGACCTTCCGGTGTCTTGGCAGGCCGCCGTCATTGCGGTGGGCACGTTCAACTCCTCGCGCACTCCGCTTATCGACGACCCCGCCACCGCCCCCGACATCGTTTTCACCACTCCAGAGCGCGCCGATAAGTGGACGTCCGCCGCCGAGTGCGTACTCGTCTCCGACGACCCGTTCGGCCGCGGCATCGTCGAAGCCGGAGGCACCCTTCCCCCGGGCACCGTCGACTTCGGCCCCACGGTGCGCTTTTACGGCGACGCATACTTCGGCATCAGCCCAGAGTTGTCCACGTTTGCCGAAGACGGCATCGAAGCCGAGCGCTACCTCGTCCAGGGTTGGCAGGGCACCGACGGTTTCCGCACCGTCGTGCTCGCCCCGCTGGCCGCTGGCGGCTCCGTCGTCGCGGTCACTGGGCTTGCCTCCGCCGACCGACTAAGAGAGATCACGGACGCCGAGAAAGTCACCCGCGTTATCGAACAGCAGTGATCGTTACACCTGCGCAGGTGGGCTAAACCGTGGCGGACTAAACCCGATGTCGCGCACCCTGACCCGCCGCGCTACCGCGCTGGCACTCGCCCCCTCCCTGGTTATTGCAACCTCCGCCCCGACCCACGTTGGAACCGCCACTGATACCACCCAGAACGTCACTGGCCCGGGCGGCATCGAATTCTCCCAGGACTAGGTGGACAACGCGCTGCGCTTCCTCGCCGTCATCCTTTGCGCGGGCGCGATCGTGGCCACCCTCGGCGCCGCCGGCCTCTACTTCGCTGGCCCGCACTTCGGCATCGAACTGCCGGGCCTGCCCCGCTAGTTCCCCGCTCGTGGGGCGTTTTAAGGCTTTGCAGGGCCGTGGCCACCGCGCCGAGTCAACAACCCAGCTAGCGGTTGAAGATGCGGCGCACGAGTCGTCGATAAGCAACGCGCGCGATGGAGTGCGGTAACGCGAACACCTCGCGGGCGTAGTTCTTGGTGCGCGACGTCGTCGGGGTCGGCGCCGCCACCATCCGTACAGGAATACCCAGGTGCCAGGCCCACACCCGCGTGCGCGGAACGTGAAACCCGCTGGTCACGACCGTTAAGTGCCCCGCCCCGGGAAACAACGCCCGGGAGCGCTCCAAGTTTTCGTTGGTGGACCGCGCGTACGGCTCCGCCACCACCGACGTTTCCGGCACCCCATGGGCCACCAACCACGCGGCCATCACGCCAGCCTCCCCGTAGCCGGAGACGACGAACGGCCGCGGGTCCGCCCGCCACGCCTCGAGGGCCGTGCGCAGGCGGCTTTCGAGCATGCGGGACGGGCGCCCGTCGATCACCCGCGCGCCCAAGACGACGATCGGGTTACTCACCCATCAGACGCCGGCGCAGCGCCTCGTCCTTGCGCTCCACTTCCTGCGCCATGCGCGCTTGGTAGTCCGCCATCGCGCGCTGCACAGACGGGTCGGCGGCGCCGATGATGCGCGCGGCCAGCAGCCCAGCGTTCTTCGCGCCGCCAATAGACACGGTGGCCACCGGAACGCCACCCGGCATCTGCACGATGGATAGCAGCGAATCCAAGCCGTCGAGCGTGTCCAGAGCCCGCGGGATGCCAATCACCGGCAGCGGGGTCGCCGCGGCCACCATGCCCGGCAGGTGTGCGGCGCCACCGGCGCAGGCGATGATCACCTGCAGGTCGCGGGTGTGCGCCTCTTTGGCGTACGCCAGCATCTTGTCCGGCGTGCGGTGCGCGGAAACCACGCCCACCTCGAACGCGATGCCGAACTCGGCGAGGATCTCCGCGGCCGGGGCGACAGTGTCCCAGTCCGAGTCCGAGCCCATGATGATGCCGACAGCAGGTTGCGCCATAGCTTTAGTCCTTCCAGGTTGCGTGGATGATGTAGTGCGCTGCGTCTTCCGCCACGGCAAGCGCCTCGTCGACACTGTCCGCGGACACGTTAACGTGGCCCATCTTGCGCCCGGGGCGGTGGTCCTTGCCGTAGAGGTGCACCTTGGCCTGCGGGTACTTGCGCATCACTTCCACCACCCGCTCTGCCATCGGGGTGTCCGGGTCTTCCTCGCCGCCGAGCGTGTTCACCATCACCGTCGCGGGCGCGAGCGTGTCGACGCCGCCTAACGGCCAATCCAGCACCGCGCGGAGGTGCTGCTCGAACTGCGAGGTCACACACCCATTTTGGGTCCAGTGCCCGGTGTTGTGGGGGCGCATGGCCAGCTCGTTGACGGAGACTTCCGGGCCGTTTTCACCGTCGTACTCGAACAGCTCCACGGCGAGGACGCCGGTGACGTCGAGGCCCTCCGCCACCCGCACAGCGAGGTCCTGGCAGCGCTGCGCAAGCTCGGGCGACATCCCCGGCGCAGGGGCGATGGCGACGCGGCAGATACCGCCGTCTTGGCGGGACTCCACCACCGGCCAAGCGCGCACCTCGCCGGAACGGTTGCGCGCCACCATCGCGGAGAGCTCGCGGGTGAACGCCACCTTCTTTTCCGCCATCAGCGGCAGGTCGCGGCCCAGCAGGTCTTCCACCAGTGCAGCGCACTCCTCGCGGGAGGACGGAAACCACACGCCGTGGCCGTCGTAACCCCCGCGGGTTGCTTTCAGGCAGACCTGGCCGCCGGTCTGCTCCCAAAACGCCTCTGCGTCAGCGACGGATTCGATGGCGCCGAACGCCGGCACCGGCAGGCCAGCCTCGGACAGCCGCTTGCGCTGTTCGAGCTTGTCCTGGGCGTAGAGCAACGCATCGGGGCGGGGTTCGACGGCTACGCCTTCGTCGATAAGCATCTGCGCGTACTCGTTGGGGACATGCTCGTGGTCGAAGGTGACGGCGTCGGCGCCGTCCACGATCGCGCGCAGGTCCTCGAGCTTGGTGTAATCGCCGAGGCGCACGTCGCCGAAGACCTGCGCGGCCGAGGCGTCGTCACTGGCGGCGAGCACGCGTGTCTCCACGCCGAGCTCGATCGCTTCCGTCTGCATCATTCGTGCCAACTGGCCGTCGCCGATCACGGCGACGACGGGCATCCCATAGGCGTTACTCACGCAGCACACTGTAGTCTCCGCACCGGCTACCATCGCAGCCATGTCTGCAACCATCGCCCGCCACCCCATCTTCCAGAATTCGCTGATGACCGCGCTGCTGGACGGCATCTACGACGGCGAGCTGACCATCGGCGACATTTTGAGCAAGGGCAACTTCGGCCTGGGCACCTTCGACGCCCTCGACGGCGAGATGCTCATCCTGGACGGGGTGTGCCACCAGCTCACCTCGGACGGTAAGGCCCGCGTGGCCGACCTCGAGCAGCGCACCCCGTTTACGGTGGTGACCAACTTCGTGCCCCGCCTGTGCTTCGACGCGCCAAAGGCCATGGTCCGCTCAGAGCTGGCCAAGTTCATCGACGACGCCGAGCCCAGCCACAACTTCTTCACCGCCGTGAAGATCACCGGCCGCTTCAAGGAAGTCCGCGTGCGCACCGTGACCAAGCAGGAAAAGCCCTACCCGCCGATGTCGGAGGCGGTCTCGGACGACGCGGAGCACGTCTTCAACGACGTCGACGGCGTCATCGGGGGTTTCCGCACCCCGGCGTACGCGAAGGGCATCGGCGTGCCAGGCTGCCACGTGCACTTCATCAACGACGACCACTCGCGCGGGGGCCACGTGCTGGACTACACGGTGGACGAGGCAGTCATCGAGCTGTGCCCGGGCACCGACATGGACTTGCACCTGCCGGTCACCGCGGAATTTCTTGGTGGGAGGCTTTCCCCCGAAGACCTCGACGAGCAGCTGCACACCACCGAGGTGAAGGGGTAACTACCGCGGAGCGCCGAGTGCCCGCTGCAGGGTCTTTTCCACTGCGCGCGCCTTACCCACCTGCGCAAAGCGGATTGGCTGGGAGAAGCCGTACACCGCGACGTTCAGCCCGCCGTGGTCGCGGCGCACCGAGTGGATCTGGCGCAGCGGGATGGAATCTACCCCGCGCTTGCCGCGGGCCAAGATCCGCTTGTCGGTGACGATGAATCGGCGCCGCCGGGACGCCACCAGGGGCCCGACGAACCGCCACAGCGCGAGCAGCGCCCAGACCAGCACCGTGGCGTTGCGCACCGCCGGGTCGATGTATGGGGTCACATCCATCCAGCCGATGGCCATCCACGCCACGCCGGTGATCAGCACCAGCTCAAGCAGCGGGATGGTCAGCGAGGACAGCGGCGCGCAAACGTCGGCGAGGACAACCTCATCCCCGCCGACGCGAAACGCTGCTTTTCCGGACATCACCAGGCAGGGTACTGCACGCCTACGAGGTCGGCCGCAGGTGGTGAACGTCGCCGACGGCGTACGCAACGCCGTCAATAAGCACTTCGCCCTCGTCGTTAACCCCTGTGACGGTGCCGGTGACGGTCTCCTCGCCCTCGCGCATCTCTAGGCGCACCCGCTGACCAATGGTGGTGCACACGGCACGGTAATCCTCCAGCAGCTGTGGGTCGCCGTCGCGCCACTGCGCAAGCCGCTGCCCCATCGCGAGCAGAATGTCCGCGGTGAAGTCGTCGAAATCGACCTCGATCCCCTCGAGATTGAGCGCGGTGGCGGTGTCTACCGGCAGATCCTCGGCGCGCATGGCCACGTTGATGCCGATGCCCACGATGACCCGGGGCATGTCCAGCGCGGAGAGGATTCCGGCGATCTTCTTCCCGCCGATCTGCACGTCGTTGGGCCACTTCAGCTGCGCCCGCGGCACGACATCAGTGACGGCGAGGCCCGGCGCGAGAGACAGCAGCCCGAACGGCGGCGGGGTCTCGCCCACTTCAACCACCATGCTCATGGCTAGCTGCGCCCCCTTCGGCGAGACCCACTGCCGGTCCAGCCGCCCTTTGCCGGCAGTCTGCTCGTCTGCGATGAGCACGGTCCCCGGCTCGCCGTCCTTGAGTAGGTCGGCGTTGGTGGACCCGGTGGATTCGACCCACCGCACGTCTGGCCAGTACTCCGCCACCGCGTCTTGAATTGCCTGAATGTCGCGCACAGTCATGCGTTCGAGCATATTGCTTCTCGACGATCGCTTCGCCCCCAGCCCATGTTGTCCATTCGTCCAACCTACGGCCGCCGGGCGGGCCTATCCTCGGGGCAGTCCATGACCCCGAAAGAAAAGGTAGTCCGGCATGTCTGAACCGAACCAGACCCCGTCCACCAACGCCGCGTCTCCCGCAGGCGACACCGCACCCGGCACACCGGGTGGCATCACCCCCGGTGTGGAGCAGCCCGAAGGCGCTGTGAACCCGCCGCAGGACACTGACGCCCAGCAAGCCCCGGCCCCGGTTACCCCCACCGGCTGCCCCTTCCACGTTGGCGCTGCCGCAGGCGCTGACGCTAGCTCCAACCCTGACCCCCGCGCTCAGCAGGGCGAGTACCTCACCACCGCACAGGGCGCGCGACTGAGCGAGACCTCCAAGTCGCTGCGCGCCGGCGAGCGCGGCCCGCTGCTCATGCAGGACCACCACTTCCGCGAGAAGATCACCCACTTCGACCACGAGCGCATTCCGGAGCGCGTCGTGCACGCCCGCGGCGTGGGTGCGCACGGCGTGTTCGTCGCAAACGGCAACGCCTCCAAGATTTCCAAGGCTGCCGTGTTTAAGAAGGACAAGGAGACCCCGGTCTTTGTCCGCTTCTCCACCGTGCTGGGCTCCCGCGGCTCCGCCGACTCGGTGCGCGACACCCGCGGTTTTGCCACCAAGTTCTACACCGAAGAGGGCACCTGGGACTTGGTTGGCAACAACATCCCGGTCTTCTTCATCCAGGACGGCATCAAGTTCCCGGACGTGATCCACGCCGGCAAGCCGCACCCTGACCGCGAGATCCCGCAGGCGCAGTCCGCGCACGACACGTTCTGGGACTTCGTGGGCCTGCACACCGAGGCCACCCACCACACGCTGTGGAACATGTCTGACCGCGGCATCCCGCGCTCGCTGCGCATGATGGAGGGCTTCGGCATCCACACCTTCCGCTTCATCAACGACGCTGGCGAGACCACGTTGGTGAAGTTCCACTGGAAGCCGAAGTTCGGCGTGCACTCCCAGGTGTGGGAGGAAGCGCAGATCACCGGCGGCATGGACCCGGACTTCCACCGCCGCGACCTGTACGACGCCATTGAGGCCGGCGCGTTCCCGCAGTGGGACCTCGGCGTGCAGGTCTTCCCCGACACCGGGGACCAGATGTTCGAGGGCATCGACCTGCTCGACCCGACCAAGATCGTGCCGGAAGAACTCGCCCCGGTGCAGATCATCGGCACCATGACGCTGAACAAGAACCCGCGCAACTACTTCGAGGAGACCGAGCAGGTGGCATTCCACCCCGGACACCTCGTGCCGGGCATCGACGTCACCGCCGACCCGCTGCTGCAGGGCCGCCTGTTCTCCTACCTGGACACGCAGATTTCGCGTCTGGGCGGGCCGAACTTCGCCCAGCTGCCCATCAACCGCCCGCAGGCGCCGGTCAACGACAACCTGCGCGACGGCATGCACCAGGTCGGCTCCCACACCGGCGTGGCGCCGTACAAGCCGAACTCGCTCGACGGCGGTAACCCGGCCGAGGCGACCGTGGACGAGGGCGCGCTCATCGACGTCCCCGTGGCAGTCTCCGGCACCATTACCCGCGAGCAGCCCGCCTCCTTCGATGACCACTTCTCCCAGGCCCGCCTCTTCTACATCTCCCTGTCTGAGGTGGAGCAGGCTCACCTCGCGGACGCAGTCTCCTTCGAGCTGGGCAAGTGCTACGAGGAGGCCGTGAAGGTGCGCTACCTCGATGTCCTCGCGCACGTAGACCAGGATCTGGCTGAGACGGTTGCCGACAACCTCGGTCTGCCGCACCCGGCCGCACAGGAGATCGCGGACGTGCAGCCGTCCCCGGCACTGTCCCAGGTGGGCAAGACCTGGCCGATCGACGGCCGCCAGGTGGGCATCCTCATCTCCACCGACCTGGATGAAGCTTCCGCGCAGGCAGTGGGAGCCCTCGTTGACGAGCTGTTCGCCGCCGGCACCACCCCGCTGCTGGTCGCGGAGAAGGGCGGCGCCGTCACGCTCGGCGGCCGCGACGTGTCCATCTCGCGCACGTACCTGACCGCAAGCTCCATCGAGTTCGACGCTGCAGTGGTGGTTAACCCGCCGGCGAAGACCGAAGTGAACACCATCCTGGGCGAGCTCGAACGCCACAAGAAGGCCATCGTGGTCGTCGGCGAGGCGGGCAAGCAGGCACTGGACGGCGCACGTGTGCCGGCTGACCAGCCGGGCATCGTCGCCGTCGACGCGGCCGACGCCGCTGCCGCCCCGGTGAAGGAGCTGCTGGCCTCCCACCGCGTCTGGGAGCGCTAAACCCACCCCGGTGGTTGCCGCTCCTACACAGCGGCAACCACCTGACGGAGCTCCTCGTGCAAGTGCGCCATTTGCGGGGAGTCCTCCAAACCCCACTGCGCGTTACGGCGCGCGGTGACCGCGCTGCGGTGGGCGAGCTCGTTGAGCTCGTGCCCGCTGTGCCCGCGGACCCAGCGAACCGAAACCTGCACGCCGCTGTGGCGCACTCGGTCGAGGCGGCGGAGGCACTTGACCTCTTCCGGCCCGCAGCCAGGGCGCTGGGTCTGCGCCCCGCGCAGCACGATATTCAGGTTGCGCGCAGCCTTCTGCGAATCCGTAAGCACCTCCACACTGGCTACATTGCCGCGCACCGTGGAAAGCGCGAGCTCGATCGCCGCAAACTCCCCCTCCAGCACTTTGGACGTTGCCACCTGGGAGGTTGTGATGCGGCCGGATGTGCTCACCGCCGCGATGCCCACAACATTGGAGCACTTCTGCTTCGAGGCATCGGTGGCGATGGTGAGGTGCGCCGCCTCCTCCGGCGCTTTCTGCTGCTCCGCCTTGCGGTAGAGGGTCTCCTGCATGAGCGCGAAGCTCGCGCGGCACGTCTCCCACGTGCTGGACAGGCGACCGGTCGCCGTCGAGGGGAACTCGATGCCGCGAAACTCCGGGTCCAGTTGCGCGACCTCACGCAGCTCCGCCGGCAGGCCGTAGATCTCGAGGCCGCCATCCTCGTGCGCCCACACTGTCTTCAACGTTCGAAGGAGGGCGCGGTGCACGTCCGCCTCATCACAGGCGGGCTCCGCAGCCATCACGATGGTGCGGCCGTTGACCGCTGCGGCGATGTCCACGCATGGTGTCTCACCGGTCAGTCGCGCAACGTAGTGGATGGCTGCGACTGGTTTACAGGAAGTACGGGCGAACATGGCGGGTGTCGGGCGGCTGGTCATGGGAGCTCCTTGCGGTCGGTTAGTCGGTACATTGAGCACGTTACGAAGCGTGCCGACACGGGCCTTGTCGTTTTCGAACACACATGCACCCTTTCCCGGAGCTCGAAACAACTACCCTGGCTGCTATGACTGCATTCGACGTAATTGTGGTGGGCGCAGGCCTGTCCGGCCTCACCGCGGCAAAGGTTCTGGCCGAGGTCGGCCGGAGTGTCCTGGTCGTGGAGAAAGAGGACACGGTGGGTGGCCGCGTGCGCACTGAGACGGTGGACGGCTACCTGATCGACCGCGGGTTCCAGCTGATCAACCCCGCCTACCCGGCGCTGCGCGCCGAGGTCGACTTGGAGGCGCTCGACCTCAAACCGTTCGGCCACGGCGTGCAAGTCTCCACGCAGCAGGGGCTGAAAACGCTGGCAAACCCCCTGCGCCATCCCCTCTTGCTCCCGCAGACGCTGGCGAGCGGGCTGGTAAACGCCGGCGACGTCGCCGGCGTTGCCCGATTTGTCGCCTCCACCCCTAGGAGCGGTGCGGCGCTCGGAGCTGAGCTCGATCGCCTCGGCGTGACGGGCGCAATCCGCACCAAGGTGCTCGCGCCATTCCTTCCCGGCGTCGTCGCCGACGACCCGGACGCGGTGGACGCCGCGATCGGCCAGTTCCTCCTCACCACGTTCGCGCTCGGGCGCCCGTCGGTGCCCTCCCGCGGCGCGCAGGCGCTGTCCAACCAGCTCGCGGCGGCGGCAAAGCGCGCGGGCGCTGAGATTCGCACCGGCACCGAGGCCACGGTCCGCGACGGAGCGGTGGACACGCCGGAGGGGACAATTACGGCCCGCGACATCGTCGTCGCCACAGCCCCGCAAGATAACGGCAAGACCACCCGCGGGCTGACCACCTGGTGGTTCCGCGCAGACGAGGCGCCGACCGAGAGCCCGTTCGTGCGCATCGACGCCACACGTTCCGGCCCCGTCGTCAACACCGCGGTGATGACCAACATCGCGCCGAGCTACTCGCCGGACGGCTCGGCGTTGATTCAGGCATCGGCGCTGCACAACCCGGCGGTCACGGACACCGACGTCACCGCCCACCTGTCTGCGCTGTGGGGCACGGACGCCACCAAGTGGGACCTTGTCGCCCGCACCGACGTCGAGCACTCGCTCCCGTCGCAGCGGCCAGGCGACCTCGGTGCCCACGACGCGGGCCGCGCCGGCGACTACACCGTGGGCGGCTCGCTCAACGGCGCAGTGCGCTCCGGGCGGGCGGCGGCGCAGGCGGTTCTCGGGTAGACCGAAACGTTGGCGGCGGAGCCGTCGATAAGCATTGCGGTACACACGGAATCTAGACTGAGGCGTTATGAGTTCATCCAAACCCGACATGACCACGACCGCAGGCCGCATCGAGGACCTGCGCAACCGCCTGGAAGAGGCGCAGGCCCCGGTCGGTCAGGACGCGATCGACGCAGTGCACGAGGCAGGGGGCGCGACCGCCCGCGAGCGGGTGCTGCAGCTTGTGGACGACGGCACGTTCGTGGAAACCGACGCGCTGGCCAAGCACCGGGTCGAGGCGTACAAGATGGACAAGTCGAAGCCGTCGACCGACGGCGTGGTTACGGGCTACGGACTTATCGACGGTCGGCGGGTATGCGTGTTCTCCCAGGACCCGACGATCTTCGACGGCCAGATCGGCGAGGTGTACGCCGACAAGATCCTCAAGATCTACGACCTGGCCACGAAGACCGGCGTACCGCTGATTGGCATCTACGACTCCACTGGCCCCCGGTGGAAAGAGGGCATTGTTACCGCGCACATGCAGGCGCAGATCCTGCGCGCCGCCACCCGCGCTTCCGGCCTGATCCCGCAGATCGCGGTTGTGGCCGGCGATGCCGCGGCACTCGCCGCAGTAACCGCCCCGCTGGCAGACATCACTGTCATGGCCGAGGGCGCGTCGCTGCATGTGACCTCACCGGACATTGTGAGCAAGGTGTCCGCAGCAGAGACCACCGCGGCAGAGCTGGGCGGCAGCGCGGTCCACGCGAACGAGACTGGGCTGGCCCAGCTGACTGCGGCCACCGACGCCGACGCGGTCGAGCTGGCGCGCGCCGTGGTGAGCTACCTGCCGCTAAACAACAAAGCCACCTCGCCTTTGGGCGCGGAGGCCGCTGCTGCTGACACCGACCTGGACACGTTCATCCCGGACGACGACAACCAGCCGTACGACGTCGCCGACATCATCGGCGCAGTCACCGACGGGGACTTCCTCGAGCTCTCGCCCGGTTTCGCGGCTTCGGTGGTCACGGGGTTCGCGCACGTGGGCGGGCGTGCTGTCGGTGTCGTGGCGACACAGCCGAGCGTGCTGGCCGGCTGCCTCACCCGCGGCGCCGCGCGGAAGGCCGCCCGCTTCATCCGCACCTGCGACGCGTTCAACTTGCCCATCGTGCAGTTCGTGGACTCGCCGGGGTTCGTGCCGTCCGTGGAGGAGGAGCGCTCCGGCGCCGCCGCCGGTGCCGCCGCGCTCGCCTACGCCTTCGCGGAAGCACAGGTGGGCACGATCACCGTGGTCACCCGCAAGGCGTTCGGCCCCGCCTACGCCCTGCTGGGCTCCAAGGGCCTGGGAGCGGACCTGGTGTTCGCGTGGCCGACGGCACAGATCGCGCTTGCCGACGCCACCACCGCCGCCGAAGCCATCGGCACCGACGAGGCCGCCTACGCCGAGGAGAACCTCAACCCGTACGTGGCCACCGAACGCGGCCTGGTGGACGCGGTCATCGAGCCGTCCGCCACCCGCGCCCGCGTGCTCGAGGGCCTGCGCCTTTTGGAGCGCAAGGTGGCCTACCCGGCGCAGAAGAAGCACGGCAACATCCCGCTGTAAGGAGGCTGACGTGGATATTCAGGTACTCAAGGGCAATCCCACCGAGGCGGAGCTCGCCGCGCTCTCCCAGGTGCTGGAACAGCTCCAGCGCGAGCGCAAACTCGCCGGCGTGCGGCCCGACGCCAACCTCTGGGGCGCTGCGCACCCGGCCACAGCGTTTAACCCGCACGCGTTCGACTCGGCGGCGTACTTCTGATGCGGCTCGTCCTGGCGTCGCAGTCGCCGTCGCGGCGCATGCTGCTCGAGCAAGGTGGTGTGGAGCCGGTGCTGCGGCCCGCCCACATCGACGAGGAGGCGTTGATCGCATCGCTTATCGACGCCCCTCCGGCCACCACCGTCGCCACCCTCGCCCGGGCCAAGGCCGAAACCGCTATCGCCGAATTTCCCGACGACGTGGTGGTGGGCTGCGACTCGATGCTGCTACTCGACGGCGCGCTGCTGGGCAAGCCCCACACCGTTGAGGAGACGGTGCGCCGCTGGAAGGCGCAGCGGGGCAAAGACGCGCAGCTGCTCACCGGCCACGCCGTGTGGTTCGGCGGCGAGTGGGTCGAGGACACCGTTGCCACCACCATCCGCTTCGGCGAGGTGTCGGACGCAGACATCGAGGCCTACGCCCGCTCCGGGCAGCCCCTCGAGTGCGCCGGCGCGTTCACGCTGGAGGCGCTGGGCAGCTGGTTCATCGACTCCATCGCAGGTGACCCCACCAGCGTCATCGGCCTGTCCATGCCGTTGCTGCGTCGCTGCCTCTACCGCTTCGGGCTGGACGCCTCCGATTTCTGGGCGTAGGGCACGTTCGGCCCCGGCGCGCGGGTAGCCTGGCGGCCATGGAAATCAACGACATGCTCGCGCCCAAACCCATCGAACTCCCGGCAGACCCGGCGGAGGGCAACGACCTCTTGGCGGATGACACCGCGCTCGCCCACCCCGACTCCCCCGCGGTGTGGGCCGCCCGCGCCGAGCGGGAACTTGACGGTGGCGACCTGCTCGTCGCCTACGCGTACGCCCGCACCGGCTACCACCGCTCTCTGGACCGGCTTCGCGCCAACGGCTGGAAGGGCTGGGGCCCGGTGCCGGCCTCCCACGAGCCGAACCGCGGCGTGCTCAAGGCCATCGCGATGCTGGCCCTGGCCTCGAAGGCGATCGGCGACCAGGCGGAGTACGACCGCTGCCGCCAAATGCTCTCCGACGCGGACCCGGCAAGCGTGGCCGAGCTGTTGGACTGACAGGCCGATGGCCCCTACAACCACATCGTCTAGCGGTGGCGAGACGACCGCTAGACGATCCCGCGCGGAGACACACATTTTCCCAGGTGGTATTGAACACGGTTACCAATACGACGCAGACCGTCTAGCGGGCCAACCTGGCTGCTAGACGGTCTGCCTGTTTCGCCCTATGCGCGCCTCGTGCGTTGAATGACTGCTGGACTAGCGGAGCTCGTCGATAAGCAGACGCCCGCTAGGCGTGCTTCTCCTCCACGCGCTTGATTGCCTCTTCGGCCACCTTCTCCTGGATGCCCATGTCCAGCTCGGAGGTGAAGCCGACGCAGGAGCAGTTGATTTCGCCGAGGACGTAGGTGTCTTCGCCGGTCTCGTCGTCGTCGGCGAGCATGAAGTCTGCGGTCCAGATCAGCGGAATGTCGTCGTCACCGAGCTTTTCGGCGATGACTGGGCGGGCCTCGGCGAACATCTTCAGAAGCTCCGGGCGCTCTTCCGGCTTTTGGTAGGTGTACTTCGCGCCGGAGAACAGCGTCGCGGAGAACGCGTCGCCGCCGTCGGCCGGCTTTTTGTGCACGATGAACACCGGGTCCGGCCCCACAAGCAGGATGCGGATTTCGCCTTCGACGATGCGCGGCATGAAGCGCATGTCAACGAGCATGCCGTTGTCGCCCTCGATGTACTGGTCGCAGAAATCCATGAACTCGCCGAGCTCGCGCTCATCGGTGTGGTTGTCCACCGCCTCGGTGCACTTGAGCTTGGTGTCCAGCGGCAGCGCGGTGCCCGGCTCGACGGACTCTGCCAAGGACTTGTCGGCCAGACGCACGCGCCAGATGCCGGAGCCGGTGGAGCCGCGGTTTTGCTTCAGCACCCGCTCGCCGTAGGACAGCGACGTGGGGAAGGTGTCGTGAAAGTCGTCGACGTCGTAGTACGCGGCGGTGTCGTCCGGCACCAGGTTGGTCCCGTTCAGCTTGACCAGGGCGTCTTTCGCGCCGTAGGCAATCATCTCCTCCGGGGTAGACATGCCCACCAGGCCAGCGTCGGACAGGCGGGTCAGCAAGTCGAAATAGCCCTTCTCACCGCCCGGGATGTTGCCCGGGTTCACGCGGGAGATGTACGCGTCGAAGTTTTCAGAGACGTAGGCGAACAGGTCGTCCGCCCATTCGGGGCGGAAGTAGACAACCTCGGAGTCCCAGCCTTTGTCCTTGATCGCGTTCACGATCGGCATGGTGTCTTTGCGGTGGCCGTCGAAAGACTTGTCGGAGCCGCCCTCGACCTCGAAGACAACAATTGCCTTGTGCACAGTAGGTCCCTTTCAGAATCGAAGCCCCGCATGTTGGGGCGTATCGCACCGGCGGGGCAAAGTTGATGGTCAGAACAAACTGGCCACGACCTGTGTGTTCTCGCCGACGACTGTAACCCGGGGGCGTGATTCCCACCGGGCGGGCGACGCGATAGTGCGCAAGGTCACATCTTTGCGTGTTTCGTCCGGATGCATCGAGTGCGCGGCAGCCGTATCTGTATCGTTAACGGTGGTTTGTTAACGGTGGTTTGTTACCCGCCGTCAGGTGGCGTGTTCGCGCGAGAAAGCTGCGCGGATGCGGGCGAAAAAGAAAGGTTGCCGGCATGGGCATCGAGCTCGACAACACCCCCCAGTTCCAGGAGTACGCGCACCCGGAGAAGTTTGTCACGGCCGCGTGGCTGTCTGCGCGTCTGGGCGTTCCGGGGCTGAAAGTTGTGGAGAGCGACGAGGACGCGTTCCTCTACGACATCGGCCACATCCCGGGCGCGGTGCGCATTGACTGGAAGCGGGATCTGAATGACCCGCTGGTGCGCGACTTCATCGACGGCGAAGCATTCGCCGCCCTCATGCGTTCGCGCGGCATCAGCCGCGACGACACGGTGGTGGTCTACGGCGACTCCTCCAACTGGTGGGCGGCCTACACCGCGTGGGTGTTTGAGCTGTTCGGCCACCCGGATGTCCGCCTGCTCGACGGCGGCCGCGACGCGTGGATGGGCGAGGAGCGCGACACCTCCTTCGTCGTGCCGGAGTACCCGGCCACCGATTACCCGGTGGTGGAGCGCCAGGACGCTCCCTTCCGCGCGTTTGCGGCGGACTTGCTGGAGCACAAGCCGGCCCAGCTTATCGACGCACGTCCCGCTTCCGCCTACCTGGGCGAGGACACGCACTCCGAATCCATCGCCGCCCCTTCCCTGCGGCAGGGGCACATCCCGGGGGCGGTGAACGTGCCGTGGGGCCGGTCCGTCTTCCCCAACGCCCGCTTCCGCCCGCTGGTCGACATCAGGGCCATTTACGAGCACTTCGACAAGGACGCGGAGACGGTGGTGTACTGCCAGCTCGGCGAGAGCTCATCGCACACGTGGTACGTGCTCAAGCACATTCTCGGGTTCACCAACGTGGCGCTCTACGACGGCTCGTGGGCGGAGTGGGGCAACATGGTCCGGATGCCCATTGCTAAGGGCCAAGCGAAGGGAGACTAGGCGCGCTAAGGCCGGGGAGCTGTAACATGGTGCGACGTTTGACCGACGTTTGTAACGGTTTCTTTCTCCGATTGAAGGACGGGATAGCTTCGTGCCTACCACTGCAGCGACCACTGACCTCACCCACAGCGTGACCAAAGTGCTGGTGGCTAACCGCGGCGAGATCGCCGTGCGTGTCATCCGCGCCTGCCTGGATGAGGGGCTGGCGTCTGTCGCCGTGTACGCCGAACCCGACGCGGACGCGCCGTTTGTCCAACTCGCCGACGAGGCCTTCGCGCTGGGCGGTGAGACCGCCGCCGAGAGCTACCTGGACATGGACAAGGTGATTGCGGCTGCGAAGAAATCCGGGGCGGACGCGGTCCACCCCGGCTACGGCTTCCTCTCCGAAAACGCGGAGTTTGCCCAGAAGGTCATCGACGCCGGTCTCACCTGGATCGGCCCCTCCCCCGCATCCATCGCCGCCCTCGGCGACAAGGTCACTGCCCGCCACATCGCGGAAACCGCGCAGGCCCCGATGGCACCGGGCACCAAGGACCCTGTCTCGGGCGCTGACGAGGTTATCGCCTTCGCCGACGAGCACGGCCTGCCCGTTGCCATCAAGGCGGCGTTCGGCGGCGGCGGCCGCGGTATGAAGGTGGCCTACACCCGCGAGGAGATCCCGGAGCTCTACGAATCCGCCACGCGCGAGGCCACAGCCGCGTTCGGTCGCGGCGAGTGCTTCGTGGAGCGCTACCTGGACAAGGCCCGCCACGTGGAGGCCCAGGTGCTGGCGGATCAGCACGGCAACGTCGTCGTCGTGGGCACCCGAGATTGCTCGTTACAGCGCCGCTTTCAAAAGCTCGTGGAGGAGGCGCCGGCACCGTTCCTTACTGACGAGCAGCGCGAGCGCATCCACGCCTCCGCGAAGGCCATCTGCCGCGAGGCCGGTTACTACGGCGCGGGCACGGTGGAATACCTCGTTGGCGCGGACGGCCTGATTTCCTTCCTGGAGGTCAATACCCGCCTGCAGGTCGAGCACCCCGTCACCGAAGAAACCACCGGCATTGACCTGGTACGGGAGCAGTTCCGCATCGCCCGCGGTGAGGCATTGCGTATCGACGGCGATCCCGTCCCCCGCGGCCACGCCATCGAGTTCCGCATCAACGGTGAAGACGCGGCCGCAAACTTCATGCCCACCCCCGGTACGGTGACCGCCTACGCGGAGCCGGCCGGCCCCGGCGTGCGCGTGGATTCGGGCGTGCGCGCAGGTTCTGTGGTCGGTGGCCAATTTGACTCCATGCTGGCCAAGCTCATCGTCACAGGCAGCACCCGCCAGGAAGCCATCGAGCGTGCCCGCCGCGCTCTCGGCGAGTACGTGGTGGCCGGCTTTCCCACCGTGATCCCGTTCCACCAGGCCGTGGTGAATAACCCTGCGTTCATTGGCGACGCGGACGGCTTCGACGTCTATACCCGGTGGATCGAGGAGGAATGGGACGGCGAACTGCCGGCAGCCCCCGCCGGTGCCGACGCCGACACCGGCACCGCATCGGAGGCGCCCGCGCGCCGCACGTTTACCGTGGAGGTGGACGGTCGCCGCATCGAGGTCGCCCTGCCGCAGGAGCTCGTCGCCGCAGGCCCGGCGAAGCGTAAGCCGAAGAAGCGCCAGGCTAGCAGGGCCTCCATCTCCGGCGACGCCGTCGCCTCCCCCATGCAGGCCACGGTAATCAAGGTCAACGTCGAAGAGGGTGCCGAGGTCGCGGAGGGCGACGTGTTGGTGGTTCTGGAAGCCATGAAGATGGAAAACCCGGTCAAGGCCCACAAGGCCGGCACCGTCACTGGGCTGGCCATCGAGGCTGGCGGGCAGGTGAACAAGGGCGTCGTGCTCATGGAGCTCAAATAGGCTTCCGCTCAACGCGGTAGGCGTCGGCAGGCGCATGCGTCGAAACGACTCGACGGGTTAACGTGGTGCGCATGGATTACACACCTGAGTTCCACTTGCGCGAAGCCACGGAGTCCGACCGCACCTACTTGCGGAGGCTGAACTACCTCACCGACGTCTTCGGCGACGAGGGCGCCGACGTGGGCGACAGCGAACGCGAAGGCGCCGAGACGTACGTGGGCCAATGGGACCCGGAACGCGAAAGCGGCATCGTGGCGTTCGACCAGTTCGACGTGCCTGCGGGCGGGGTGTGGTTGCGCTACTGGCAGTCGCCTGACGACGGCCACGCGAACCTCTCCCCCGACATCCCCGAAATCGCCATCGCGGTGGAGAACCGCTACGCCGGCCACAGGTTGGCGGTAAAACTACTGCAGGCAGCCGTGGACCTAGCAACGCGCCAGGGAGCACCAAAGGTGGCGCTGTGGGTGGACCCTGACAACGAACGGGCGCGCCACCGCTACGAGTCCTTTGGCTTCAGAGACGTGGCGGGCCACGACAATGTCATGGCCGTCGACGTGGAGGACTTCAGCGCGGATAACAACTAGTGGCGCGAATCGTCTAGTAGCCACCACAAGCTGCTATACGATCACGCCGTTATTGATAATTCGTTCCAACATCACCTGGGCAAACGCGCACCCGGTACCCGGACCGTATAGCAAACACCGCGCGGCCACTAGACGGTCCGCGCGGTGTTGCGTGAGAGCGGTTTAGGCGATGACCACCACGAGGTCGCCACCTTCCACCTTGGTGGGCTGGCTGAACGCGATGCGTTCGACCTTGCCGTCCTTGGTGGCGGAGATCGCGGCCTCCATCTTCATGGCCTCGATGGTCGCGACCGGGTCGCCGGCCTTGACTTCGTCGCCCTCCTTCACCGTCACGGTGACGGCGCCAGCGAACGGCGCTGCGACGTGGCCGGGGTTGGAAGAGTCGGCCTTCTCCACCTCGGCGACGGAAGACTCCGCGGACTCGTCGCGCACGGTGATCGGGCGGACCTGGCCGTTGACGGTGAGGATGACCTGGCGCATGCCCTTCTCGTCCGGCTCGCTCACGGCGTCGAGGCTGACCACGAGCGGCGGGCGGTTCTCGTCGATCTCGCCGTACCAGATCATCGTCTCCTCGCCCTCTTCGAGGCCGTAGAAGAACGCCTTGTCACCCAGCTGATCGGTGATGCCGTAGGTGCGCAGGTGCTCCTGGTACTCGGCGTACTGCTTCGGGAAGAGCAGCTGGTCCAGGGCCGCGCGGCGGGTGGCGTGGTCCTCGGACGCCAGGTCCCCGGCAAGCTCGTCCGGCACCTGGACGGTGTGGTCGACCTCGGAGCGGTTCGCCAGCGCCTTCTCGCGCAGCAGCGGCCAACCACCCGGAGGCGTACCAAGCTCGCCCTGCAGGAAGCCGATGACGGATTCGGGGATGTCGTACTTGCGCGGGTTCTCGGCGAACTCCTCCGGGCTGACACCCTGGCCCACCAACTGCAGCGCCAAGTCGCCGACGACCTTGGACGACGGGGTGACCTTGGTCGGGCGGCCCAGGATCTCGTTCACGCCGGCGTAGTAGTCCTCGATGAGCTCGAAGCGGTCCTCCAAGCCTAGAGCCTTTGCCTGGGTGCGCAGGTTAGACAGCTGGCCGCCTGGGATCTCGTGCTTGTACACGCGGCCAGTTGGGCCCGGGATGCCGGACTCGAACGGCGCGTACACCTGGCGCACGGCCTCCCAGTAGGGCTCCATGTCGAAGACGGACTGCAGGTCGATGCCGGTGTCGCGCTCGGTGTTGGCGAATGCCGCGACCAACGCGGACATGGACGGCTGAGAGGTGGTGCCAGCCAGCGGCGCGGAAGCGACGTCCACCACGTCGGCGCCGGCGTTCGCCGCGGCCAGGTAGGTGGCCAGCTGGCCGCCCGCAGTGTCGTGCGTGTGCACGTGCACCGGCAGGTCGAAGCGCTCGCGCAGCGCGCCAACCAGCTTGGCGGCGGCAGCCGGGCGCATGAGGCCAGCCATGTCCTTGATGGCCAGCACGTGGGCACCGGCCTCGACGATCTCCTCGGCGAGGTTGAGGTAGTAATCCAGCGTGTAGAGGTCTTCGTTCGGGTCGAGCAGGTTGCCGGAGTACGCCATGGCTACCTCGGCGACGGTGGTGTTGGTCTCCAGCACCGCGTCGATGGCCGGGCGCATCTGCGAGACGTCGTTCAGGGCGTCGAAGATGCGGAAGATGTCGATGCCGGAGGTGGCCGCCTCCTGCACGAACGCCTTGGTCACCGAGTCCGGGTACGGGGTGTAGCCAACGGTGTTGCGCCCGCGAAGCAGCATCTGGATGTTCACGTTCGGCATGACCTCGCGGATTTCGTCCAGGCGCATCCACGGGGACTCGTGCAAGAAGCGCATGCCCACGTCGAAAGTTGCGCCGCCCCACGCCTCCACGGAGGTCAGCTGCGGGGTCAGGTGGCCCACGTGCTTCGCCGCCGCCACGAGGGTGTTGGTGCGCACGCGGGTAGCCAGCAGGGACTGGTGCGCGTCGCGGAACGTGGTCTCGGTGACGCCGAGGGCGGTCTGGTTGCGCAGCTTCTCCGCCCACTTCTTCGGGCCGAGATCCAAAAGCTCGTCGCGGGAGCCGCGCGGCAGGTCGCCGTAGGTGTTCTCCGGCAGCTTTTTGGACGGTCGGATGTTGGTCGGGCGCGGGCCGTTGGGCTGGTTCACCGTCACGGACGCGAGGTAGTTAAGGATCTTGCCTGCGTCGTCGGCTGCCGCGGGCGCCTCCAGCAGGTGCGGGTGGTCGGCGATGAAGCCGGTGTTGATGCGCTCGTGGCGGAACTCCGGCTCGCTGAGCAGGGCGCGCAGGAACCCGATGTTGGTGGACAAGCCGTTGATGGTGAACTCGTTGAGGGCGCGCAGGGCGCGGTCCACTGCCACCTGGAAGTTGCGGCCGCGGCAGGTCATCTTCACCAGCAGCGAGTCGAAGTTCGGGGTGATCGTGGTGCCCACGGCGACGTTGCCGTCGAGACGCACGCCCGCTCCGCCCGGGGACTGGTAGCCGGTGACTACGCCGGAGTCGGGGCGGAAGCCGTTGGCCGGGTCCTCGGTGGTGATGCGGCATTGCAGCGCAGCGCCGTTGAGCTCGATGAGGTCCTGGGTGAGGTGGACATCTTCCAGCGAAGCGCCAGCTGCGATGTACATCTGGTTCTTCACGATGTCGATGCCGGTGACTTCCTCCGTCACCGTGTGCTCCACCTGCACGCGCGGGTTCATCTCGATGAAGACGTGGTTGCCGGCCTCGTCCACGAGGAATTCGACGGTGCCGGCGCCCTCGTAGTTGATTTCCTTGCAGAAGTTCACCGCGTCCTGGCAGATGCGCTCACGCTGCTCTTCGGTGATGTGCTGGGCCGGGGCGATCTCCACAACCTTCTGGTGGCGGCGCTGCACGGAGCAGTCGCGCTCGAAGAGGTGGACCACGTTGCCGTAAGAGTCGGCCATGATCTGCACCTCGATGTGCTGCGGGTTGATCACCGCGCGCTCGATGTAGACGTTCGGGTCGCCGAACGCGGCTTCCGCCTCGCGGGAGGCCTCCGCAGCAAGCCTCTCGACGTCCTCCGGCTTCTCAATGAAGCGCATGCCACGGCCGCCACCGCCAGCGACGGCCTTGACGAACACGGGGAACTCGAACTCCTTGGCGTACTCCGCCAGCTGCTTCGGGTCTGCGGACGGCTCAGAGTCCTTCAGCACCGGCAGGCCAGCCCGCTCCGCGGCGTGGACCGCGGCCGACTTATCGCCGGTGAGGTCGAGGGTCTCCGGCGATGGGCCGATGAACTTGATGCCGCTGTCGCGGCACGCGCGGGCGAGCTCGGCGCGCTCGGAGAGGAACCCGTAGCCGGGGTACACCGCATCCGCGCCGGTCTTCTTTGCCGCCCGGATGATTTCGTCGATGTCCAGGTAGGCCTTCACCGGCTGGCCCGGCTCGCCGATCTGGACTGCCTCGTCAGCGAACGGGCGGTGGAAGGAGTTGCGGTCTTCGCGGGGATAGACGGCAACCGTCTTCGCGCCGGTCTCAAACGCTGCTCGGAACGCACGAACGGCGATCTCGCCGCGGTTTGCCACCAGGATCTTGTTAAAGCCGGGTAGGTCGTGCAGAGGAAGATTGTCCGGGTTCATCGGGCTCCTTTCGCAAAGGGGTTTGCGGTCATAAGGTTACGGGCAGTTTAATACAGATCACATCTTTTCCGGGCCGCTTCGGGGGAAAGCGTGGGGGTACAAAACGCGGGCCACCGTTCACGGCGACCCGCGTTTTCGGGGGTTGGGGTGCGCTCTAGCGCTCCACGTGGCGTTCGTCCGGGCCGTTGTAGGCGGACAGCGGGCGGATGAGCGAGTTGTTCTCAAACTGCTCGATGATGTGCGCGGTCCAGCCCGTGATACGCGACATCACGAACAGCGGGGTGAAGAACTCGATATCGAAACCGAGAATGTAGTACGCGGGCCCCGAGGGGAAATCCAGGTTCGGGCGGATGTGGATGGAGGTGTTGTCGTACATGGTCTTCGCCATGATGTCGTACATCTCCACCCACTTCTGCGCGTCCTTTTCCGGGTGCTCCGCCGCGAGCTTCTTAAAGGCGGCTTCCATGGTGGGCACGCGGGAGTCGCCATTTTTGTACACGCGGTGGCCGAAGCCCATGACGAGCTCCTTGTTCTTCAGCTTGTCCAGGCACCACTGCTCCGCCTTCGCTGGGTCGCCGATCTCTTCCATGTGGTGCATGACAAACTCGTTGGCGCCGCCGTGCAGCGGGCCCTTGAGCGCGCCGATAGCGCCGGTGATGGCGGACCAGCCGTCGGACATGGTGGAGGCGATGGTGCGGGCGGTGAACGTCGAGGCGTTAAAGGAGTGCTCGGCATAGAGGATCATCGTCTTCTCAAACGCCTCGATGTCGCTCGGGATGTTGGCGGGGGAATTCTCCTCGTCGCCGAAAACCATCCAGAGGAAGTTCTCGGAAAAGCCCTTTTCCTTGCTCGGCGCGATGTAGTCCTTGCCCTGCCGGCGGCGGATATCCGTGGCCACGATCGTGGGCAGTTTGGCCAGGAGCTTGCGGCCGATGGACTGCAAGTGGGCTGAGTCCGTGGTGAACTTCTCCGGGTCCTCCGCACCCAGGTAGGACACTGCGGTGCGCAGCACGTCCATCGGGTGGCAGTCCTTCGGCATGAAGTTGATCACCTGGATCAGTTCTTCATCGATGTCGCGGTTTTCCATGCAGCCGCCGCGGAACTCCGCCAGCTGCTCGTCGTTCGGAAGCTCGCCGTTCCACAGCAGGTAGGCCACTTCCTCGAAAGTGCAGTGCTCTGCCAGTTCCTGGACCGGGTAGCCGCGGTAGAGCAGCGAGTTGGTCTCCGGATTCACCTTGGACACGGCGGTGTAGTCTGCGACGACGCCGTTGAGGCCCTTGCGGATGTCTTGCTCGGTCATGGTGGATCTCTCCTTGTTGGGTTTGGGGGGGTGTGGGGCCTACTTCTCAAAGGTGGAGCTGTAGGTGTCCTTGGAATAGGTGAAAACGGACTGGTCGAACTGGTTGTACTCCTCGTACCGGACGAGTTCGTAGAGCCGGGAGCGGTGCTGCATCTTGTCCAGCCACGGCACCTGGGTGCCGGTTTCGGCCATGTCGCGCAGCATCTCCTCGGTCTGGCCCATGGCGATGCGGAAGGTGGTCACTGGCCAGATCACCGCGTTGTAGCCGAGGTCTTTCAGTTGTTTGGCGCTCAGCAGCTCGGTTTTGCCGAACTCGGTCATGTTCGCGAGCAGAGGCGTATCGACGGCCTCACGGAACTTGGCAAAGTCCGCCTCGGAGTACAGCGCCTCGGTGAAGATGAGGTCGGCGCCGGCGTCCGCGTAGGCCTTGGCGCGCTCGATGGCCTCGTCGATGCCCTCGATGCCGGCGGCGTCGGTGCGCGCGCAGATGACAAAGTCGTCGTCCTGGCGCTCGCGCACTGCGGCGGTGATGCGGCGCACCATCAGGTCGGTGGGCACGACTTCCTTGCCGTCGAGGTGGCCGCAGCGCTTCGGGTTGACCTGGTCTTCCAGGTGCAACGCGGCTAAGCCTGCGGCCTCGAATTCGGCGACGGTGCGGGCGGCGGACATCGGCTCGCCGAAGCCGGTGTCCGCGTCGATGAGCACGGGCAGGTTAGTGGCGCGGGCGATCTGGCCGCCGCGGTTGGCCACCTCGCTCAGGGTGGTCAGGCCGATGTCCGGCAGGCCCAGGTCGTTGGCCACCACGGCACCGGAGACGTAGACGCCGGAGAAGGCACCGATGTCCTCGATCAGCCGGGCGGTGAGGGGGTTGAAAGCGCCAGGCAGGGTGGTAATTGCCTCCCCTGCGAGCGAGCGGCGCAGCGCCTTGCGGCGTTGGCTCGGGGTTGTTTCAGGTGCGAACATTAGAAGATGCCTCCCGGGATTGTGTCGGCGACGGCCAACGTTGCGTCGTTGACGCGGATATTCAGCTCGGTCAGGTCGGTGAGGTTTTCCAGGTCCTGCGCGGCGGCGAGGAAGCGGTCTTGCTCCTGCGTATCGACGATGCCTTCGGCGAGCGTGCGGAATTTGGCGACGTAGTTCTCGCGCACGAACGGGCGGGCGCCGAGCGGGTGGGCATCCGCCACGGCCATCTCGTCCTCGATGACGGTGCCGTCGTTGAAGGTGATCACCGCACGCGCGCCGAACGCCTTCTCGTGAGGGTCGGTCGAGTGGTAGCGGCGGGTCCACCCGGGGTCCTCCACCGTGGAGATCTTGTGCCACAGCTCCACCGTTTCGGGGCGGTTCGCGCGCTGCGGGGTGTAGGAATCCACGTGGTGCCACGCGCCGTCTTCAAGCGCGACCGCGAACATGTACATGATGGAGTGGTCGAGGGTCTCGCGGGAGGCGGACGGGTCCATCTTCTGCGGGTCGTTCGCACCGGTGCCGATGACGTAGTGGGTGTGGTGCGAGGTGTGCAGCACGATGGAGGCGATGTCGGCGGTGGTCTTGCCTGCGTCCGCGATGGTCTGCTTCATGCGGCGCGCGAGGTCGATCGGCGCCTGCGCCTGGTATTCGGCTGAGTGCTCCTTGGTGTAGGTATCCAAGACCGCCCGCTTCGGCTCGCCGTCGCCCGGCAGCGGGACGAAGTACGTGCGCTCCGGCGAGTGCAGCATCCACGCGATCACGCCGTCCTCGCCTTCCCAGATCGGAGCCGGCGCGCCCTCGCCGCGCATCGCGCGGTCCACGGCTTCGATGGCCATCTTGCCGGCAAACGCTGGGGCGGACGCCTTCCAGGAGGAGATCAGGCCCTTGCGGGACTGCCGCGTCGCGGTGGTCGTGTGTAGGGCCTGGCCTACCGCCTGGTAAATGGTGTCCACGTCCAGGCCGAGCATGGTGCCGATGCCGGCGGCGGCGGAGGGGCCGAGGTGCGCGACGTGGTCGATCTTGAACTCGTGCAGGGAGATGCCCTTGACCAGGTTGACCTGGATTTCGTAGCCGGTGGCGATGCCGCGGATGAGCGCCTTGCCGTCCAGGCCCTTGTGCTGGGCCACCGCCAGGATCGGAGGGATGTTGTCGCCCGGGTGCGAGTACTCGGCGGCGAGGAACGTGTCGTGGTAGTCCAGCTCGCGCACCGCTGTGCCGTTGGCGAACGCGACCCACTCCGCGGAGTAGGTGCCGTCCTCGCCGAAGATGAGCGAGCCGTTGTTGTCGGCTGGGTGCGCCTTTGCCATGGCGCGGGCCACAGCTACGGGGCGGCGGTTGTAGGAGGCGACGGCGACCGAGGCGTTATCGATGACGCGGTTGATGATCATCTCGCGCGTCTCTTCCGGCACCTCCACCGGGTCGGCGGCGACTCTGGCGATCTTGTACGCCAAATGCTCCTCTATCGGAAAATCCTCGGCGGACTTGTGTGTGCGAACTTCGTGGTTGATCATGCGTCTCTCCTTGGCGAACCGGCCATGATGGTGCGCCTCATAGTAGGGGCACAAATGTGTTACAGGTCATAGCTACGTTTGCGGAATGTTGCGTCCACGGAAGCTGTAGATTGCGAAGTGTTGTAAAACTGCAGCTCATCCAAGGCATCGAGGAGGCGAAAAGGCGGTGGCGAAGCTCTATGCGGGGGGACAGATCCGGACGCTGCGCACAGCACGCGGGCTCACGCAGGCAGATATGGCACGCGCCCTGGACCTCTCTACGAGCTACCTCAACCAGCTAGAAAACGACCAGCGCCCGCTCACCGCCTCGGTGCTTGTGCAGTTGACCACCGTCTTCGGCGTGGACGCGGCCTTTTTCTCCGGCGACGCGGAGCGCCGTACCGCCGCGGAATTGGCAGAACTCATCCCGGACATCTCCGAGCGGGACCTCGCCGCCTTCGCCCGCTCGTACCCCGCCATCGCCGACGGAGTGCGCAGCATCCCCGCCCGCCTACGCGGCGACTCCCCCAACCCATACGAGGCCACCCGGAACTTCTTCCAGAAGCACGGCAACTACTTCCACGGGCTCGACACCGCCGCCGAGGCGCTGGCCGCCAACCTCGGCGGCCGCCAGATGCGGCTCACTCGTCTCGCCGCTGCGCTGGACAGGGACTTCGGCTACCCGGTCCGCTTCAATCAGCAGGTCCAGGGGCGAAGCGTCGTCGATACGCAGCCGCGCCAAATCAGGCTGCGCGCGGGTCTGACTGAGGCGCAGCAATGCTTCGAGCTCGCATACCACTACGGCACGCTGTCGGCGTCCGAGGAGATCTCGGAGCTAACTGTGCCTATCGACGACCCTTCGGCCCGCACCGTGACCGCCCACGGCCTCGCGCAGTACTACGCCGCGGCCGTGACCATGCCGTACGCGGAGGTTCTCGCCGCCGCCAAAGAGACGCGCTACGACATCGACGTGGTTTCCGCCCGCTTCGGCACCGGCTTTGAATCCACCTGCCAGCGCCTAGGCACCCTGCAGCGGCACGGGGCGCAGGGCGTGCCGTTCGTGTTCATCCGCACCGACCGCGCGGGCAACGTGTCCAAGCGCCAGGCCACTGCGTCGTTCCACTTCTCTAGCTCCGGCGGGACGTGTCCGCTCTGGGTGGTGCACCGCGCCTTCGAGACCCCCAACCGGGTGACGCGGCAGGTCTCCTCCACCCCCGACGGCCGGACGCACCTATGGGTGGCGCGCATGGTGCAGGGCCCGGCTGTGGGTTTCGGGCTCCCCCGGCGCGAGCACGCAGTCGCGCTTGGGTGCGACGCGGCGCACGCGCACGAGCTGATTTACGCCGACGGGCTCGATGTGGACCCGGCGTCGGCAACGCCGATCGGACCGGGGTGCGCCGCCTGCCCGCGCACAAACTGCCCGCAGCGGGCGTTCCCTGCCTGGTAGCGCCTAATCCAGGTCGGAGTGGGTGATCAGGCGGCGCGCGGCCTCAGTGATGGAGCCGGACAGCGACGGGTACACCGCCATCGAGTTGGCCAACTGTGTGACGGTGAGGTTGTTCGTCACCGCAATGGTCAGGGACAAGATCAGCTCGGATGCGGTCGGCGCGACAATCACGCCGCCGAGCACCTGGCCGGATCCCTTACGGGCGAAGATCTTGACAAAGCCGTACTGCAGCGAGCGCATCTTCGCGCGCGGGTTGGTGGCCAGCGGCAGCTTGTAAATATCCGCTTCGATCTCGCCGTCGCGGATCTGCTGCTCTGTCACGCCCACCGCCGCAATTTCCGGACGGGTGAACACCGCGTTGCCCACCGTCTTCAAGCGGATGGGGCTCACGCCCTCGCCCAGCGCGTGGTCGACGGCAGTGCGGCCCTGCTGCGCCGCGACGGACGCCAGCGGCATGAGGTCGGTGCAGTCTCCAGCGGCGTAGATGCCGGCAACGTTGGTGCGCGAGACCCGGTCGACGTGGATGTGGCCGGACGGGGTGACGTCCACGCCCGCGGCCTCGAGGTTCAGGTCCGCGGTGTTGGGGACGGAGCCGATGGACATCATTACGTGCGAGCCCTCGATGGCGCGGCCGTCGGTGGTGTGGACGATGACGGCGTCGCCGGTATTTTCCACGCGCTCAACGCGGGCGTCCTTTTCTAGCTGCACACCGCGGGTCGCCAGCACGTCCTCGAGCACGTCGGCGGCATCCGCGTCGTCGTGAGGCAGGATGCGGTCGCGGGAGGCGACCATGGTCACCTTGACCCCCAGCTCGGCGAATGCGGAGACGAACTCAGCGCCGGTCACACCGGAGCCAACCACGATGAGGTGGGAGGGAAGCTCCTTCAGGTCGTACATTTGCCGCCAGTTGAGGATGCGCTCGCCGTCCGGCTCCGCACCTTTGAGTACGCGTGGGCTCGCGCCGACGGAGACCAGCACCATGTTGCAGATGATCGTCTCACTCGTACCGTCCGCCAGCTCGACCTCGATGCTGTGGGTGGTGTGGCCGGTCTGCTCTTTGCCAAAGCGAGCGCGCCCCTCGATGAAGCGCACACCGCTGCGCTCCAGCTGGGCCCGGATGTCACCGGACTGCTCCCCCGCGAGCGACTGCACTCGCTCGTTGAGCGCCAAGAGCGACAATTTCGCGTCGCCCAAGGCGTGGCTCAGCCCCATATCGTCGGCTCGACGGAGGTCGTTTTTGATGTTCGCGCCCGCGATAAAGCTCTTGGAGGGAACGACGTCCTTGCGGATCGCTGACCCGCCCGCACCGCTGTCTTCAATGATCGTGATGTCCGCACCGTACTTGGATGCCATCAGCGCGGCCTCGTAACCGCCGGGGCCACCACCGATGATGACGATCTTCTTGGACAAAACAGCTCTCCTCGTGGGTTGTGTGACGGGGTCCAAACAACGCCACAGTGTACCCAGACGCGGCCTAGTCTTCGCCCGGGTGGAAGTACTTTTCCACGATAGACCCGAACAAACGCACCCCCACCCCGATGGCTCGCTCGTCCACATTGAGGTTGCCCTGGTGCAGGTCGTGGTGCTCACCCTCGCCACTCCAGGCGCCCAAGCGCATCATCGCCCCCGGGATGTGCTCCAGGTACCAGGAGAAGTCCTCTCCGCCGCTGGACTGCGGCGCCGCGACCACGGAGTGAGGGTCCACGGCTCGGGCGGCTTGGACTGCCAAGGCGGTGGCCGCGTCGTCGTTGAGCACAGGCGGGACGCCCCGGATGTAGTCCAGGTGGTAGGTACAGCCGGTGGGTGCGACCACGAGGTCGATGAGGTCGGTGAGCAGGTCCTCGATCTCGCGCCAGGTGGCGATGTCGGCGGTTCGGACAGTGCCCTCGAGCACGCCGAGTTTGGGGATGGCGTTAGCGGCGTCGCCCGCTTCCGCGTGGCCGAAAACCAGCACCGTGCCGGTACGCGGGTCCACCCGGCGCGACAGCAGCGCCGGGAGCTGAGTGATGAGCGCACCCATGGCGTAGACCACGTCGGCGGTGAGCTGCGGGCGGGATGTGTGCCCGCCGGGGCCCTGGACCTCGATGCGGATCACGTCGGAGGCGGAGGTGATGGCCCCGGTGCGCACGCCGATCTCCCCGACCCTGATGTGGGGCTCAGCGTGCACCGCGTAGATGGCGGCGACGTTGTCGAGCGCGCCCCATTTAATGACGTCCAGCGCCCCGCCGCCCATGACTTCCTCGGCCGGCTGGAAGATCACGCGCACGGGGTGGCGCAAATCCACCGTGGACAGGGCGCACGCGAGCCCGAGCGCGACGGTGGTGTGAACGTCATGGCCGCACGAGTGGGACACCCCGGGGTTCGCGGAGGCGAAACTCAGCCCCGTCTGCTCCGGCACCCGCAGCGCGTCGATGTCCGCGCGAAACGCCAGCCGCTTGCCTTCCGCCGGGCCGAGATCCACGTAGAGGCCGGTTCCCGGAAAGAGCACCGGGGACAGGCCGTAGCTCTGCAGCGTCTCGGTGAGGAACTCGGTGGTTTCCACTTCCTCGTTGGACAGCTCCGGGTGCGAGTGGATGTGGCGCCGCCAGCCAATCACACGCTCCTGATTCTCAGCGAACCAGCGATCTACCGCAGCGGCGATTCCGGCGTGTTCCACGTGCGCTCCCCTTATTGGTCAGTCTCAGACATCCTCTTTCGCTGCAACGAGTGTACGCCCACGACCCCGAAAGTAGACAAAGCGGTGCGGAACAAGTTATTATACTGCTGTCTATGACTTCAACCCGAATTGTTGCGACTGTAGCCGCCACCGCCGTCGCCCTGACCAGCCTGACGGCCTGCAGCGGCACCAACGAGCCCGGCAACCAGAGCACCGCGGTATCCACAGAGACGGTAGCTTCCTCCGAAACTGTGACGAGTGAACAAACGAGCGCCCCCGCACCTACCGGCGCAGGCGCCGCCAACACTAAAGACTTGCCTCGGGCAGTCACTCGGTACACCGATGAGGCCCGTGCTGAGATGGCCGAGGACGGCCTGGCCGAGGCAGACGTGCAGGCCGTGTTGGACGCAGCCCACGCTGGGGACGCGGAGGTCGAGTGGGATGACGACGGATACTGGGAACTCGGGTGGCAAGACATCGACGTCGACATCACCCCGGACGGCCTGGTGCGCGAGGCCGACCGGTAACCCGAAAGCCGTTTAGAACGCCGGCGTGTCGCTCGGCGCGCCGCGGCGCAGGTACGTGTCGCGGAAGCGGGCCGTATCGCGGGGGCTCCGCGGCCACTGGAACCGGATCGGCGCAGGTGCATCCGCGTCCACCAGCAGGAAGCAACCGTCAACATGGTCCGCCGCGCCGGGCAGCAGCGCGGCCGGCGGGACCTGCAGGGCCGAGGCCAGCCGGTAGCACGTGCTCAAGGTGGGGTCGGCCACCTTGGAGTTGTAGTCGTTGCGCTCCAAGTTCGAGATCAGCGAGCGCGACACGCCCGCGAGCTCCGCCAAGCGCGACTGGCTCAAGCCCCGCATTAGCCGGATAGCACGCACGCGCTCCCCTAGCCCCAGCGCGTAGCTCGCCCAGTGCGATTGCGGCAATACGTCCCCCATGCGTTCCCCCAAGATATCCCCGTGCGCCGTACGCTTCCCACAGCATGCGGCTTGTTACGCCACGCAATGTAGCGCGGGATGAGCGGGCGCGCCACCGGAGGAACGTCGTCAGGCTTACAGCTCGATGTTGCGGGGGCCGTAGAGGCGGTCACCGGCGTCGCCGAGACCAGGGACGATGTAGGCGTCCTCGTTCAGAGAGGGGTCTACCGTGGCCGTCACCAAACGCACCGGGCCGCCGTGAGCTTCGAGTTTGTCCACGCCCGGCTGTGCGCTAACCATGCAGATGCATGTGATGTCGTCAGCGCCGCGCCCCACCAAGAGGTCGATGGCGTGGATAAGCGAGCCGCCGGTGGCGAGCATCGGGTCCACGAGGAACACTGGCCGGCCCGAAAGATCGTCCGGCAGCGCTTCCATGTACGGCACCGGTTCGTGGGTCTTCTCGTCGCGCGCCAAGCCAATGAAGCCGACTTGCGCGTCCGGGATCATCGAGAGCGCGGGGTCGATCATGCCCAGGCCAGCGCGGATGATCGGCACAATGATCGGCGGGGTGGCAAGACGCGTGCCCCGCGCGGTGGCTACCGGGGTGTCAGTGTCGAACTCCTCCACCTCAAGGCCGCGCGCCGCTTCGTAGATCAGCATCGCACCCAGGTCCGCGAGCGCCGCGCGAAACGCCGCGTTATCCGAACGCTTGTCGCGCATGATGGTCAGCCGCGACGCAGCAAGGGGATGGTTGACAACCTGAATATCCATGCGGTTCATGCTAGTTCACGCCTGGGCGCGCCAGCGTTTTTCCGCGTCGCGGAACCGCACCGGGGTTTTGCGCGTCCAATGGCCATGACTGTTTTTCACATTGACCCCACCGCCGTGTCCGCGATGACCGACTCCCTGCGTGCCGACGCTGCGCGATTGCAATTGCTTGACGACGTCAACGTGCCCGACCTCTGGCCCCTCGGCGAATTCAGCGCCGCGCTGAGCCAGGCCATTACAAAAGCCAACACCGACGCGGAGGCGCTGCGCGCTGAAGCCAACCGCATCGCCGCGGCCATGGACCTTGCCGTCGATGCCGCCGTGGCGGTCGACGACCGCACGTGCCGGAAGCTGGAGGCGTCGCTATGAAAAACGCTGGCACGGCACTCGAGATGCTGGGGCGCTTCACCGGCCCCGCGGATGTGACCGGCAACCGCACGCTCGACTTTGGCCTGGACGTGCTCGGCACCGCCGGCACGCTGTCGACATTGCTGCCCGTCGACCTTCCCACCCTGCCGGGATTCCGCATGCCGGATTTCAAGGACTTCAATCCGCTGGCCCAGGTGGCCAACGCGTCGGGTACGTCCCGCGCCGACGCCGCAACCGCACTCGCGGGGTACCGCGCGACAATCAGCGACAGCCTGCTGCGCGGCAGCGCGCGGATTAGCACGGCGGCCTTCGAACTCTCGTCCATCGCCGCAGGCCTTGTCCGCAATGCCATGGCCGCGCCCGCTGTCGCCGCTTCACCCGCGGGCCCTCTCGGCGCCACCGCGTTTGTCGCCGGGCTGATCGCCGACGCACTCAACAACGCAATGCAGGTGTTAGAAGCATTGGAGAAGGACCTGCACGCAATTGCGGGCGCGCTCACCGCGGAAACGTCCGCCGCGATGGGGCGCGCCGTACCGGGCCCGGGGCCGATCACGGAAAAGGCGCACGGGGACCTGCAGCGCCTCGCATCCATGACCGTCGCGCCAGCCCCTGCCGCACCGGCCCCGGAGCCGCCGGCGACACGACCCGCGGCCGCCGTCGCCGCGCCACCACCGCCAGCGCCTGTGCAGGCCTCCGCGCCGCCGCCGGAACCGACACCGGCGCAGGCGCCCGGCTCCCCGGTCGGTGCAGCCGCCGTCGCGGCTGCGAAGAGCCAGCTCGGCACGCCGTACGTGTGGGGCGGCGCCGCGCCGGGTGGCTTCGATTGCTCCGGGCTGACCTCGTGGGCCTACAAACAGGCGGGGCTGGACATCCCGCGCGTGGCCGCGGACCAGACCGTGGGCAGGCAGGTGTCCTACGACGAACTGCAGCCGGGCGACCTGGTGCTGTGGTCCGGCCACGCCGCCATGTACGCGGGTGACGGCATGATGATTGAGGCTGGTGACCCAGTGCAGATGAACCCGGTGCGCACGGAGAACCTGGGCATGAGCTTCCGTGGATTCTGGAGGCCGACCGGCTAGAGTTTGCCGCATGACTACGCGCGCGATTGTCCCAGTCAAGCTCTCCCTGACCGAGGGCGATTTCTACACCCTTTGGGCCCCCACGTGGAGGGAGAAGGGCAGCGAGTGGCAAGCATTCTTGGGCAACGACCAGTCCGTCCTGGCCTTCCACTCCCCCGAGGAGCTGTCGGCGTACGTATCATCCACCAACACCCACGACTTGGTGGACCACCCGAAGTGGGAGCAGTTCCGGGCCCAGGGAGACGACCGCGTGGTGCCGGACGAGAAGCACTACTACGACATCATCGGTGCGCCGGAGTTCTTGGCGGGCCGTCCGAGCCACGAAAACGTCGCCAGCCTGTCGCGCGTGTTCCAGATCGCCCGCTCGCTTGCCGACGTCGCTTCCGCGGAGCAGGCGCAGATCTTCTTCGCCTCCCACTCGATCTTGAGCAACGTCTCCCGCGGCTCCGAGCACTACACGGGCGACACCGGCTTGTCCGAGTGGTCCGGCGTCGGACGCGTCGTGCTGGCCAACTGGCAAGACGTGGTCGCATCGCTGGACCAGGCGGTCAGGGTCGTAGACACCAGTGAACTCGACGCGGACCGCGTTGCCGCCGCCGGCACCGCCATCACCGCCGCAGCCGAGGCCCGCGCCGCCGCCGACGAGCAAGCACGCGTAGACGAGGAGGCTCGCGCCGCTGCGCAGGACCCGTACGACTCCTCCGCGTGGGGCCGCGCCGGCATCGACCCGGTGAAGATCACCATCCAGGGCCAAAGCGTGTACACCCTGCGCACCTACCTGAACAGCTCGCCGGTGTTCCTGGGCAAGTACGGCGAGATCTTCACCTTCCCGTCCACCAAGCACCTGGGGCGCTGGTTGCTGGAGAACAGCGACCACGACCTCGCGGGCGTGTCCACCTGGCAAGACCTCATCGACACCGCCAACGCGGGCGAGCTCACAGTCGAGGTCCATCCGGACAACTCGCACTCCTTCAACGGCATCGCCGACGACATTGCCAACGGCACCGACTCGGTTGACGTGAAGCAGATGGCCAAGGCCTACGAGCTCCTCGCGGACGCGGCGGACTGGGCGGGCGACGATTCGCTCAATTCCCTGCTGCTGGCTAACCCGCGCATGCAGGACTACCTGGCGTACATGCTCGGCTCCACCGAGGCCGCGGGGTACGTGCCGTCCGCGCCGTTTACGGATAAGGCGGAGACCTGGACCGAGATGGAAAACCAGCTGATTAAGCGCTTCTCCAAGTTCTAAACCCCGCCGGGGCGCTGGTGGGGCCAAACGCTCCGGGGTCGCGGTGCCCCGATATGCCCGACAATCGTGCCACCTTTACAATTCGCAGCTATGGCAGTGGACCAGGTCGACCCGCTCATCAGCTCCATCTATCACTGGATGGACGTTTCAGGAGTACTGCTGATGGGCATCATCGGCGGCACGATGGCGCGCCAGCTCGGTTACGACATCGTCGGCTTTTTCTTCATCGCCATGCTCTCCGCCCTGGGCGGCGGCATGTTGCGCGACGTGCTGATTAACCAGGGCACCGTCGCCGCGATGAGCCAACCCGAGTACCTCATCTTGGCGTTCACCGGCGCGCTGATCGCCCGGTTCACGTACTTCAAGGGACGCGCCTGGGAGTTTCTCCAGTCCCACGGCGACGCGCTCGTGTCTGCGCTGTGGGCCTCCACCGGCGCGTCGAAGGCCATTCAGTACGGCCTGCCTGTACTGCCCACCATCATGATGGGCGTGTTTACCGCTACCGGCGGCGGCATGATCCGCGACGTGGTCACCGGCCGCGAGCCAAGCGTCTTCGGCGGCAATCAGCCCACGGTGATCCCGGCGGTCGCCTGCGCGGTGATCACGCTGCTGGGCAACGCCACCGGCTATTTGGCGCTGGCGATGATCGTGGGCCCCGTGGTCAGCTTCGCCATGTTCCTGTTCGGTTACTACGGCAACTGGCGCATCTCCACCGACTCCGACTTCGCGCCCGTGAACACGACGGTCAACGCCACCGCATCGCAGGTCGCTCACTTGGCGCGCAAGGCCGAAGACAAGTCCCGCGCGGTCGCCCGCGAGCTCGAGCCCACGCGGGTGCGCTCGTGGCGCCACCGCCAGATGGAAAAGGCGCTGCAGCGCCGCATCGAGGCTGAGATCCGAAAGGGTAAGCGCCCGGCTGAGGCGATGAGCGACGCCGACGATTTCCTCACCGAGTTCACCTCCCAGTTCCCCGCCATCGACGCAGAGATGCTGGCCGCCGCAGGCGCCTCGGCACCGGAGACCACCGATGACGAGGGGCTCTTCGACGGCATCGGCGTGGACCTCACCGGCGACTCGTACGACGACGAAGGCGCCGAGCCGGACCCGGCCGAGACGGAGGCGATGAACGCGGACATGCTGGACATCATCCTGTCGGACGACGCGTTGACCGACGAGCTCATCGAGCGCCTCTCCGCGCGCTACAAACAAAAGGATGCGTAGGTGAAGCGCGCGGTGGCAGCTGCGGCGGCGCTGAGCTTCTGCGTATCGACGCCAGCGTTCGCCCAAGACACCGAAACACCTACAGCAACACCGTCAGAGGCCGGCCCGACCGTGGGCTACTACGACGACGGCGGCAACTGGATCCCGCCGAGCCGGGGCCGCGCGCCCGAGACGGACCACTGCCCGCAGGCAACCTGGCCGCCGGAGCCGGTCTCCACGTCGGAGCGCGCAGCGTCCTCCCCCACGCCACTGCCGGTGCGCTACCACGGCCCCTGCGGCGTCACCGCCGCCGGTGGCTACAGCGTCCCAGACGGCGTGGTCGCCTCGGCCTGGCTAGTCGCCGACCTGGACGCGGGCGAGGTGGTGGCGATGAAAGACCCGCACGGTCGCTACCGTCCCGCCTCCATCATCAAGGTCCTGCTGGCGCTTACCGTCATCAATGAGCTGCCACTGGACCAGAAGGTGCCGGTCTCCGCCGAGTCCGCCGGGCAGGAGGGCTCCGCCGCCGGCATCGGCGAAGGTGGCGACTACACGGTCGAAGATCTCCTCACCGGTCTACTGCTGGCCTCCGGCAACGACTGCGCCCACGCGCTGGCCCAGACGCTCGGCGGCGACGAGCTCACCCTCGGCAAGATCAATGCGCTCGCGCGGCGGCTGGGGATGCACGACACCCGCGCCACCTCCTACTCGGGGTTGGACAGCGCGGGCATGTCCACGTCTGCCTGGGACATGGGGCTCGCCTACGCCGCTGCGTTTACGAACCCGACGTTTGCCCGAATTGTCGACACCGAGCACTACCGCTTCCCCGGCTTCGACGGGTTGCCGCCGTTCGAACTGTGGAACGACAACCAGCTCTACCTCAACGACCCGGACGGCATCGGCGGCAAGACCGGCTACACCGACGACGCGAACCATACCTTCGTCGGCGCCGTCGACCACGAGGGGCGGCGCCTGCTGGCCGTGGTGCTCGACACCGCGGCCTATGACCACCGCGCGTGGGAACAAGCACAGATGCTGCTGAATGAGGCGTATGGTGTGCGAAGCTCCATCGCAAAGCTTGAGCCCTTGGCAGCACCAGCCGCGCCGACAACAACGAAAGCCGCCCCCACCCCCACGCCTGTGGCTGGGGAGGAGACGGCCTGGAACCGCTGGCAGTCCTATGCGATTGTGGCGGGCGTGCTCGTGCTCGCCGTCGGAGCTGCGGCGATCAGTCTCGCGACAACAACGAGGCAACGCCGACGCCGATAGCGCCGAGGGCCGCGCCCACGCCGAGGGCCTTACCGGCGGCGTTCTGCTCGTCCCTGCCGCGCACGGCGCCCGCGCGGACGTTGATCACAGCCGGCTCCGGAACCTCAGCCGGTTCCAGCGCCAGCGACTCGTCCGTGGTGGCGGTCCACGCGGCGACGTAGAGCACCACTCGCCAGATCAGGTACAGCAGCACCATGAGTGTGATGATCGGGCCGAAGATCGCGCCCGCGGGGTTGCCCGTAGCCGACGAGATGACCAGACCGGCAAACTGCTGCAGCACGGCAAAGATCACCGCGCCGAGCAAGGCACCCTTCAGGCCCGACTTCACCGGCACCTTCGTGCGCGGCATATACATGTTCACCCACAGCATGACCAGGAAGCTGGCCAAGACGCTGACCAAAAAGCCGACAATCCAGACCACCGCACGCGAACCCGGGAAATCCCCGATACCGAGGCGATCCATGGCAGTAGACGTCCAGCTGGACACGCCGATAGCGGTCACCACAGCTGCCACGACGAACAGCAGAATCAGCACGATCAGGCCGAGTAAATCCGCGAGCTTCTTCATGGCGAAGTTGCCGCCCTCGTTCGCGTCCACCTTCCACATCGCGGACACGCCCACGCGTAGGTGATTCATCCAGTTCAGGCCGGACCACAAGGTGGTGAGCAAACCGACACCGGCGACCGCGCTGCGCTGCTCAATAGCCTGGTCGATGACTTGGTTTACCATGTTGCCGAGATCCCCGTCCAGGGACTGGGTGATCTGGTCCTGAATGTCGCGCATCAGGTCCGGGCGAGCGTTGAGGAAGAAACCGAGACCCGCGAACATGAGCATCAGCAGCGGAAACAGCGCCAGGACTGAGAAGTACGTGACGCCGGCGGCCATCTGGTTGCCGCCCTGGGAGCCGAAGCGGTCGTTCATGCGCAACAGGTGGCCGGCGGCGTGAGACTTCTGCTCCACCTTGTCCTCTAGGCCCTCTTGTTGCTGCTTCGAGGCGCGTTCAATGCCTTGTTCGTCGGTGTACGCCTTACGCGGCGCGGTCGAGGTTGCCATCGACGTCCCTTCATATATGTGTCGTTTACCGAACACATCGTAGAGCAGCCCGCGCGCCGACGGGGCGAGTACGCGTGCGCCGCAGCCACACCCGCCGCGAGTTTCCAGCTACAAGGATCCAGCTATTCGCTGTTTTTGGGAGCGCGGACAAAAAGTTGGAGTGTTGGGGGCTGAAAGGTATTCCGATGCCCGCAGCATTTCCATCTGATATCCGCGATGGTGCGATCGAGAGGTTTTTAGCCGGCTCATCTGCCCGGGAAGTGTGCAGTTGGGTTGAAAGCGTCTGCAGTCGCCGCCCGTCAGTGCACACGGTCGGCAATTGGGTTGCCGCCAAACGCCGCGGACGCACAGGCGATACCGCGCGCCGCACCTATAGCGCCGAGACGATCGCCAAGGTAGTCGCCCGCAGGTTGACCTCGGATTCGACGCTGCGCGACATTGCCGCGGAGTTCGACGTCAACGACACCGCTGCATTGAGGTGGACGAGGCAGTATTGGCCCGACGAGAAACAACGCGACCACGCGGCGTCGATGCCATTCGACAAGGTGTATCAGGCGACAATGAACCGTGTGAGCAACAACCGCAACGCGAAACGCGCCAGCCAGCACCACCGCGCAGACACCACCGGCAAAACAGGCAGGAAACCGCGTCCAGTCGACGAGTGGCTGCCAGGGCCAGGACCGATACCGGATATGGATGCCTTGCCGGATGATCCGGCGGTGCTGAAGAAAATGCTGGCTGATGAACGAGACCGCCAACGAGTCAAAGACGCCATCATTGACGTGCTCATGGACGGCGGTGACACGCAGGGAAAAGACCGCGTCCGTGACGGTGAGTTATCCACTGCGGCGAAAGCGGCGGTGGTTGTGGCCCTCACGGACAGGTACGGGTTTTCTGTTGCCAAAGCATGCGGGTTGGTCGGGGTTGCACCGGCGACGTTTTACTACCACCAGCGCACCCATACACAGGTGGTCCAGCAGCGCCGTCAACGCCGCGATGCGCTCAAACCGCTGATCTTGCAGGCAGCGGCGGAATCCGGGCAAAGCTACGGCTACCGCCGCATCTACGCCTGGTTGAAGATCAGGGGGCATACGGTGTCGGAAAAGATCGTTCGCGCCCTCATGACAGAGCTTGGGTGCCGCCCGCCGGCGAAGCAGGCGGGTAAGTATTCCTCCTACACCGGTGAAACCGACCATAAACCAGCAAACCTGCTGCTGATGACCCCGCATACCGGCAGCGGCAGCGCCGACGGTGACGCACAAGCGGATGCGGCCAGGCCTGTGATTGCGCCGTCGCAGTATTTCACCGACCATGCCGCCGCGTTGGGGCTGACCCACGATTTCCACGCGGATGCGCCATGGGAGAAAATCGGCACCGATGTCACCGAAATTCGCTGCCTGGACGGCAAACTGTTCCTATCAGCGGCGATCGACTTCTACGACGGCATGCCCGTGGCGGTGACCATGTCGACGTCACCGGATCATGGCCTTGTCGCTGAGATGATCGCTCGTATCGATAAGAGCAAACCCGACGGGGCAAAACCGATCATCCATTCCGACCGGGGCGGGCTGTACCGAAGCCCGCGGTGGGTGAGTTTGATTACCGATCACACCCACAACAGTCTGGATTGCCCTGCCTGCCAGGCTGATGTGTGGTGTAGCAGTCGGTGGCGCTACATCCCGTCGCTGTCGCGCAAAGGCACCAGCGGCGATAACGCGCGCACCGAAGGGTTTTTCGGCACGATGAAACAAGAGTTACTCAAAGGCAGGCCGGTGGTGTCGACGATGACGGTTGCGCAGATGCGTGACTATGTTGATGCCTACATCGACTTCTATATCCACCGTCGGTTGAAGTCGACACTCGGCAAAGGGTGCACCACCATCGCCGAGCACCGGCAAGCATTGAGTGCGTAACAACGAGACAACGTCCCCCAAAACGCACTCCAACTTTTTGTCCGCACCCCCTTTCGGCCAATAGCTGGATCCTTGTAGCTGGATCCGCGCGTAAACCCCAGCGGCCGCTACCGCTTCGGGGCGAGGAAGCCGACCTTGTCGTACACGTCCGCCAGAAGCGGGGCCGCTACCTCGCGGGCGCGCTGGGCCCCGCGAGCGAGGATGGCTTCCAGCTCGGCGCGGTCAGACATGAGTTCGTCGTAGCGGGCGCGAAGCGGCGTCGTGAAGCTTTCGAGCGCATCCGCGGTATCCACCTTCAGCGCGCCGTAGCCTTGGCCCTCGTAGCCGGCGACGATCTCCTCGACCGGTGTGCCGGTGAGCGCCGACTGGATCACCAACAAGTTGGACACGCCCGGCTTATTCTCCTTGTCGTAGGCGATCACGCCGTCGTTGTCGGTGACGGCGGACCGGATCCGCTTTGCTGACGTCTTCGGCTCGTCCAGCAGGTTCACGATGCCCTTCGGGTTCGAGCCCGACTTGGACATCTTGGAGGTGGGATCCTGCAGGTCGTAGATCTTCGCCGCGCCCTCCACGATCATGCCCTCTGGCACGGTGAAGGTGGTGCCGTACCGGGTGTTGAAGCGCTCCGCGAGGTTGCGCGTGAGCTCGAGGTGCTGCCGCTGATCCTCCCCCACTGGCACGAGCTGCGGGGAATACAACAAGATATCCGCGGCCATGAGCACCGGGTAGGTGAATAGGCCAACGGAGGTGCGGTCCTGGCCCTGCTTGGCGGACTTGTCCTTGAACTGCGTCATGCGGCTGGCCTCGCCGAAGCCGGTCAGGCACTGCAGCACCCAGGTCAGCTCCGCGTGCTCCGGAACGTGGGACTGCACGAAGAGCGTCGAGCGCTCCGGGTCGATGCCCAGCGCGATGAGCTGCGCGCAGCCGGCGAGGGTGCGGTGGCGCAGCTCCTCGGGGTTTTGGTCCACCGTGATCGCGTGCAGGTCCGGAATGAAGTAGAAGGCCTCGTAGCTATCCTGCAGATCAATCCACTGTTTCAACGCACCCAGGTAGTTTCCCAGGTGGTAGGAGTCAGCAGTGGGCTGGATTCCGGAAAGCACGCGTTGCATGCATCACATATTAGCCCGATGCGCATTCGAGGGAACCGGGGGTTGTTTACTCGCTAAGATGAAGCCCACGAAAGGAGCAGCGATGACTGTGAGTAGCCGCCCTGAGACACCTCCTGTGCACATCACTGTTCTCCAGCCTGACCCGATCAGCCCGCTCCAGCGCCTCGGCCCATGGCTGGAACGCGCCGGTGCTGAACTCGATGTCGTAGATCTCACCCAAGCGCCACAGCGTATCGACGACACCACCTCCGCCCTCGTCTCCTCGGCGGTCGCACCAACGCTCTGGACACGGAGGCCGCACCTTGGCTGCCTGCCGTCCACGATATCCTTCGCGCTGCTCATTCGTCTGACATGCCGGTTCTGGGTATCTGTCTCGGCCACCAAATCATCGCTGACTGCTTCGGGGGAGATGTTTCCGTCGGTCTGGCCAGTCAGGATGAAGAAGGCGCCGCGCGGGTGTCGCTGAGCGAGGCCGGTCGTACTGACCCGCTTCTCGGCACCCTCGACCACAAACTGGTTGTGGTCGAATCCCACCACGATGCAGTGGTATCACTCCCGCCCGGCGCGCAACTGCTCGCCTCGGGTGCCCGCTGTCCCATCCACGCGATGCGTCTTGGCTCCATCGTTTCGGTCCAGTTCCACCCCGAATGCGCCCCCGACGTCGCAGTTCAGTGGGCCGCCCGCGGCGGTTACGACGCAGCAGCTGTCACCCAGAAGCTTTCTATTTACGACGACTACCTGACCCGCACAGGCCTCACAGGCCTCACCCTCGCCGCCGGCTTCGTCCAAGCCGCTCAGTCCTAGGGCCCCTACTCCACGATCACGTTGGCGACCGCGTAGTCGCCGTCATGGCTCAGGGAGACGCTGTGCACTCGGGGTCCTAACCGTGCGACCTCACCGCGCAACTGGACCACGGGGCGTCCGAATGCGTCGTCGACCACTTCTATTTCGGCGAAGTTGAGCTCGTCTGGGGCGATAAGCGGTGGCTGGCCGATGATCGTTTGGGACCAGGCTTTGACGTAGGCCTCCTTTACCGCCCAGCGTCCGGCGAAGGATGCGGCACGGTTCGGTTTGGTGTTGCAAGTGCGGATTTCGCGGTCGGTGAACACAGACTCGAAGGTTGAACCTGGGAGTTCGATTTGTTGGGCGAAGGTTGAAATAGAGACGACGTCGATGCCGATATGCATGGTCAAAGCCTAATTTTCTTGAATGTCCATCGGGGGTTGGCGTTCGTGATTGAACCTGTTGCGTGGCTGGGAATTGACCTACGGACTAGTAACTTACGGACTCGTAGGTTTAAAATGCCAGCATGTCAGATACGATTACAGGTGTAAATCCGACTGAACGGCCAGAGTCGGTACCGCCGACGACGGCGCAAACCCCGGCACCGGCGACCACGGCCGAAAAACACGATGACCTCGTGCAACGTCGTACCGAAGCGGCCGAGCCGATGGGGTCGAAGCCGCTGGAGAAGGTCCGCGCAGCAGGCAGGCTGACCGCACGTGAGCGCTTGGACTACCTGCTGGATGAGGGCTCGTTTGTGGAGTTCGACCAGCACGCACGCCACCGCACGCATGATTTCGGAATGCAGGCGAAGCGACCGGCGACAGATGGCATCGTCACCGGATTCGGCACGATTGACGGACGCGAGGTGTGCATCTTCTCCCAGGACGGCACCGTCTTCGGCGGCGCGTTGGGTGAGGTGTACGGCGAGAAGATGACCAAGATCCAGCGGCTTGCCGTCACCACCGGTCGTCCACTGATCGGCCTCTACGAAGGCGCGGGTGCGCGCATCCAGGACGGTGCGGTGTCGCTGGACTGGATCGCGCGGACCTTCCTGCACAACATCGAAGCCTCCGGTGTGGTCCCGCAGATCTCCGTGATCATGGGAGCTTGCGCGGGCGGCAACGCCTACTCCCCCGCACTGACCGACTTTGTAGTCATGGTGGATGAGACCTCGAAGATGTTCGTCACCGGCCCGGACGTGATCAAGACAGTCACGGGCGAGGAGATCTCGCAGGAGGAGCTCGGCGGCGCATGGATCCACATGCAGCAAAGCGGCAACTGCCACTACGTTGCGGAATCCGACGAGGACGCGCTGGATTGGGTGGCTGACCTGCTGGAGTACCTCCCATCGAACAACCGGCAGAAGTCGGCCCCGCGCCCCACGGCCCCAGCCGATGAAGACGCCACCGACGCCAAGGCGCTGGATTCCCTCATCCCCGACTCACCGAACACCCCCTATGAGGTCCGCGACGTGATTTCGCATATCGCGGACGACGGCGAGTTCCTGGAGGTCATGGAGCAGCGCGCTGAAAGCGTCGTCACTGCGTTTGGTCGGATTCAGGACCAGCCGGTTGGCTTCGTCGCTAATCAGCCCATGGTGCTCGCAGGTTGCTTGGACATTGACTCGGCTGAAAAGGCCGCGCGCTTCATCCGCACCTGCGACAGCTTCAACATCCCGATTGTCATGCTGGTGGACGTTCCCGGCTTCCTGCCCGGCGCGAACCAGGAGCACAGCGGCATTCTGCGCCGCGGCGCGAAGCTGCTGTACGCCTACGGCGAAGCAACCGTACCGAAGGTGACCGTGACCATGCGCAAGGCATACGGCGGCGCGTACTGCGTGATGGGCTCGAAGGGCCTCGGCGCTGACGTGAACCTGGCGTGGCCTACCGCGCAGATCGCGGTGATGGGTGCGTCTGGCGCGGTCGGCTTCATCAACCGCAAAGACATTGCAAACGCCCGCGATTCCGGCGTGAACGACGAGGAGCTCCGCGAACTGATTGCGCAGTACGAGCGCGACTACGAGGACGAGATGCTCAACCCGTACAAGGCCGCTGAGCGAGGCCTGATCGATTCGGTCATCCTCCCAAGCGAAACCCGTGCTGTTATCGCAGCGCAACTGCGTTTCTTCCGTGACAAGACCGTGGCGCGTCCAATGCGCAAGCACGGCAATATCCCGCTCTAATCCCGCTCCGATGCAAAGGACCATAAGGACACTGTTATGAATTCCACCTCTTTTTCTTCCCTGAAGCGTCCCGCAATCCTGTTCCCGGGGCAGGGTTCTTCCTGGCAGCAGGCGCTCGCTGATGCTGCCGCGACTCCTGTGGCACGTTTCCGCATGGAACAGCTTCTTAACGACGCCCAGTCCCTCACCGCCGCTGTTGCCCGCCCTTTGGCCTCAGTCGTGCCAGGAGTTGTGCAGCGTATTCGCGACGCGATGGATGCGGACACCTCGCACGAGGCGATCGACGCCCTGCCCGCGGTCAATGCACCGGCGATTCTGCTGTCGCAGATTGTTGCCGCGGAAGATCTCGAACAGCTCGGGCTCGACACCACCGACGCACTGTTCGCTGGACACTCCCAGGGCATCTTGGGCGCCGCCGCGCTCAATCGCGCCAACGGCCAACAGGCTGCGGAGAAAGCTCTTGCGTTCGCCTTCATCATGGGTGCTGCCGCAACCAACGTGTACGGTGGCGCCGACTCGCGCAGCCGGATGCTTTCGGTTCGTGGGCTGACGCCTGAGCAGGTCGGTGAGTTTGTCGTCGATACGCAAGCGGCTCCTATCAGCGTGATCAATGGGCACCGCCACGTGGTGCTGTCTGGCAGCCCGGAGGCGCTCACGCAGGCACGCAAGGACATCGAAGCGGCTGCGAGCAGCTACAACGCCAAGTTGGAAGTGGAGTACGGCGGATCCGAAATCACGCCGGTGTTCGACTCGCTTGATGTTGCGTACCCCTTCCACGTGGACACGAACGCCCCCGGTGTGGAGTTGGCGCAGCAGTGGGCGGACGCGTGCGGCATCACCTTTGAAACCACCACTCCCCGTGAACTTGCGCAATCAATTTTGGTGGACCGGTTCGACTTCACCGAAACCGTGCGCGACCTGATTGCCCAGGGCGCGAGCCACATTTTCACGTTTGATACGGCTACGGCGACGATTGCGACCAACTTGGCCAACGGCTCCGGCGTCGCTGTGTTGGACGCGTCCACCGCCGCGAAGCGCGACGAGCTTGCACGCCCGGGCGCTGAGTTGCCGCAGGGCGTGGACTACTCGGCCTACGCGCCACGAGTGATCGCGCTGCCGGATGGCAAGACGTACACGCAGACGAAGTTCTCGTCGCTAACTGGTCTGTCCCCGATCATCCTGGGTGGCATGACCCCAACGTCCGCGGACGGCGAGATTGTCGCCGCCGCTGCCAACGCCGGCTACTGGGCGGAACTTGCCGGTGGCGGCATGTACTCCGAGGAGGAGTTTGGCAAGCACACCGCCAACCTCAAGGCGTTTTTGCAGCCTGGTCGCACCGCGCAGTTCAACACCATGTTCTTCGACCGCTTCCTGTGGAACCTGCAATTCGGCCAAACGCGCATGGTGCCGAAGGCCCGCGCTGCTGGTGCTCCGTTTAGCGGCGTGTGTATCTCCGCGGGCATTCCGGACGTCGACGAGGCCACAGAACTGTTCGCGCAGCTGCACCAGGATGGCTTCCCTTACATTGCGCTCAAGCCCGGTACAACGCAGCAGATCCGCAACGCGCTCGCAATCGCTGCGGCGAACCCGGACGACCAGGTCATCTTGATGGTGGAGGACGGCCACGCTGGCGGCCACCACTCCTGGGTTGATCTGGAGGACATGCTGTTGGAGACCTACCCCGAGATCCGCGCGCACGACAACGCGGTGCTCACCGTCGGCGGTGGCGTGTACTCGCCGGAGCGTGCCGCGGAGCTGATTACGGGCCGTTGGTCTGAGAAGTTCGGTTTGCCTGCGATGCCGGTGGATGGAGTGTTCGTCGGCACCGTGGCTATGGCCACGAAGGAGGCGAAAGCCACGGATTCGGTCAAGCAGCTGCTCGTGGACACACCTGGCCTGCCGCCGGAGAACAACGGCGGTTGGGTCGGCCGCGGTCGCGGCGTGGCGGGTGTGGCGTCGTCGCAATCGCACCTGCTGGCGGACTTGCACGACCTGGACAACTCCTTTGCCAAGGCGGCACGGTTCATCGCCTCGTTGGATATTGAGGAGTACCCGGCGCACCGCGAGGAGATCATCGAGGCACTGTCGAAGACGGCGAAGCCGTACTTCGGCGACGTGGAGACGATGACGTACGCCGAGTGGGTCGAGCGCTTCGTCGAGCTCGCCGATCCGTTTATCGACCAGACCTGGAACGCGCGCTTTGTTGCGTTGCTCCAGCGCATCGAGGCACGTCTGAACGAGGCCGACCATGGCGAGATCCCGACCCTCTTCCCCGACGATGTCGAGATCTCCCCGCGCGATGGTCTCAGCACCTTGCTGCAGCACTACCCGCAGGCGCGCGAGGTCGTGGTTTCCCCGCGCGATGCGGCGTGGTGGATCGGTCTGCACTATGCCTACCCGAAGCCGATGCCGTGGGTGCCAGCACTTGATGCGGATCTGAAGTCCTGGTTTGGCAAGGACACCTTGTGGCAGGCACAGGATGAGCGCTACACCGCTGACCAGGTGCGCATTATCCCGGGCCCGGTTGCGGTTACTGGTATTACGCGTAAGAACGAGCCGGTTGCGCAGTTGCTGGCACGTTTTGAGGATGCCGCGACGCAGATGCTTATCGACGACGGCGCCACCGCCGAATCCCGCTTCGCTCGGCGTAGCGACGCCGCCGACGAGGCCGCGTATCTGCGCTCCTGCCCGACCTTGGTGTGGCACGGCCACCTGATGGCCAACCCTGCATACGCGCTGGACGAGGACGCCTTCGACGTGGAGGCAACCACCAACACGGCTGGTGAGCGCGAGTGGACGATCCGAATCCACGCTGATTCCGCGTGGGACCACCTGCCGGACGACCAGCGTCCGTTCTACGTGCGTGAGGTGAACATCCCGGTCGAGATCCCTGCCGGTGCGGGCACGGGTGCCTCCCCGATTGTGGACGGCGATCGCCTGTCTGACAGCGTCTTCGAGCTGCTGTCTGGCCTGGCTGGTGTCGGTTCGGTCAGCGAAGCCGGCGACACGATTACTGAGATCCCGCAGATCGAGGCACCGACTGAGGACGCGCCTTTTGGTGTGGCGCGCTCGTCGTTTACGCTGCCCGCTTCCCTTTTGGCATCGCACTCTGCGGTCACCGGCGGCGCTGTGGCCGACAACGCTGTGGTGGGCACGCCAGACGTGCTGGTTGGCCCCTGCTGGCCGGCGATCTACGCAGCGCTGGGCTCCGGCAAGTTGGCTGACGGCACGCCGGTGATCGAAGGCCTGCTCAACGCCGTCCACCTGGATCACGTCATCGACCTGCGCGTCCCGCTTACCGAGCTTGCAGATGGCCGGCGCATCGACGTGACCTCCAAGTGCACCTCGATTGCCGAGTCCACCTCTGGCCGCATTGTCACCGTCGAGTTGGAGCTGCGCTCCGGCAACGAGGTTGTGGCAACCCAGATGCAGCGCTTTGCCATCCGTGGTCGCGCCACCGGTACTGCAACGCCGGTCCCGGCACCGGCCTACGGTGGTGGCGCAGCAAGCGAGCAGGTTGAGCCGACCCCGCGTTCGTTCATGGACCGCACCGTGGTGCGCGCACCGTCGGACATGACCCCGTTTGCTCTGGTCTCCGGCGACTACAACCCGATTCACACCTCCGCCAACGCTGCCGCCCTGGTCAACCTGGATGCGCCGCTGGTGCACGGCATGTGGCTGTCTGCCACCGCGCAGCACCTTGCCGCCGGCCACGGCCAGGTCGTCGGCTGGACCTACTCCATGTACGGCATGGTGCAGCTTGATGACGAGGTAGAGATCACCGTCGAGCGCGTCGGCCGCGTCGGCATCCAGCAGGCCCTTGAGGTGACCTGCCGCATCACCGGCGACGTCGTCTCACGGGGTCAGGCGCTTCTGGCCCAGCCGCGCACCGCCTACATCTACCCGGGCCAGGGCATTCAGACCCAGGGCATGGGCAACGGCGACCGCGCAGCCTCGGCTGTCGCGCGCGAGGTGTGGCGCCGCGCAGACCGCCACACGCGCGAGACCCACGGGTTCTCCATCCAGCGCATTGTGGAGGACAACCCGTCGCGTCTGGTTATCCGCGGTGTGGAGTTCAAGCACCCGGACGGCGTGCTGCACCTGACCCAGTTCACCCAGGTGGCCATGGCGGTTGTCGCCTACGCCCAGACCCAGCGCCTGAACGAGGCCAACGCGTTGGCCCCCGGCGCGTACTTTGCAGGCCACTCGCTCGGTGAATACACCGCGCTTGCAGCCCTGGGCAATATCTTTGGTCTGGAAGCTGTCATCGACATCGTGTACTCGCGCGGCTCCGCCATGGGCTCCCTGGTACCGCGCGATGCGGAGGGCAACTCCGACTACGGCATGGGTGCACTGCGCCCGAACATGATCGGTGTCGGCCCAGAAGAGGTCGAGGCTTACGTCGCTGGTGTTGCGCAGGATTCCGGCGAGTTCTTGGAGATTGTCAACTACAACATCAAGGGCCAGCAGTACTCCGTCGCGGGCACGAAGCGCGGCCTTGCCGCCCTGGAGCGCAAGGCTAACTCGGTCACGCCGCGTGCCTACGTCACGGTCCCTGGTGTGGACGTTCCGTTCCACTCGCGCGTGCTGCGCGAGGGCGTTGCGGACTTCGCCGAGAAGCTCGACGAGCACATGCCGGCAATCATCGACGTGGATACGCTGGTGGATCGCTACATCCCGAACCTGGTGGCCAAGCCGTTCGCGCTGACGCAGGAGTTCATCGACGCCGTCACCGACGAGGTCCCGTCCGAGCGTCTCAAGGGCATGACGCCGGAGAACACCGAACGCAACACGCTCGCACGCACGCTGCTTATCGAGTTGCTGGCGTGGCAGTTCGCCTCGCCTGTGCGCTGGATTGAAACGCAGGACTACCTGCTTGGTCGCGTTGACCAGGTCATTGAGGTTGGCCTTGCGTCCTCGCCGACGTTGACCAACCTGACCAAGCGCGAGATGGATGTCATCGGCATCCACGTGCCAGTCTTCAACGTTGAGGCAAGCCAGGACATCGTCATGCTCAACGACGCGGTGTCCGCGCCGGAGCCTGTGCTTGTCGACGACACCCCGGCCGAAGCAGACGCCGAACCGGCCCCAGCAGCCGAATCCGCACCGCGACCAGCCGCCGAGGCTGCACCCGCAGCACCCGCCGCACCGGCAGCGCCAGCACCGGCTGCACCGGCCTCCGGCACGCCCGCGTCCGACCTTCCCTTCACCGCAGCCGATGCGATCACCGTGCTGTTCGCACTACAGAACAAGATCCGTCCCGAGCAGATCAATGATTCGGACACGATTGAGGAGCTCACCGGCGGGGTGTCGTCGCGACGCAACCAGCTGCTCATGGACATGTCCGCCGAGCTCGGCGTGCCCGCCATCGACGGCGCAGCGGAAGCCGACGTGGCCACGCTGAACACGCGCGTGAACACCGCCGCGCCAGGCTACACCCCGTTCGGCGCGGTCCTGTCCGAGGCCGTGGGCACCCGCCTGCGCCAACTCTTCGGCGGCGCAGGCCTGAAGCCAGCGTTTGTCGGCGAGCACCTCGCAGCCGCGTGGAGCCTGCCCGCATCCTGGACCGCGCACGTCGAAGCCGAGATCCTGCTGGGCAGCCGCACCGAGGAATCGGTGCGCGGCGGTTCGCTCAACAGCCTGCCGTCGGCCACGACCAAGGCGGAGATCACGGCACTGATCGACCAGGCGGTACAAAACGTCGCCGCACGCTACGGCGTTGCAGTCTCCCAGGCGACCAGCGGTGGTTCCTCCGGCGGCGGCGTGGTGGATTCGGCCGCGCTCGACGCCTACAAGGACGAAGTCACCGACACCCTGGTGGCCACCGCCCGCATGCTGCTGAACAAGCTCGGCATCGAAGACGAGGTCGCGGAAATCCCCGCACCGGACACCACGATCGTGGAAACGATCGAGGCAGAACTCGGCTCCGGCTGGGTCAAGCAGGTCACCCCAGTCTTCGACGAGCGCAAGGCAGTGCTTTTCGACGACCGCTGGGCCCAAGCCCGCGAAGACCTCGCACGCGTCGCCTTCGGCGAGATCGACCTCGCACCACAGCGCTTCGCTGGCACCGGCTCCACCGTGGCAAAGCAGGCCGAATGGTACGCCAAGCGCGTGGAAGGTGATCGTCGCAAGGCACTCGGCGAGATCGCAGCAGCCGCCATCGCCGACGCGAACGAGCCGTACGCAGACGACGTCGCCTTAGTCACCGGAGCCGCGCCGGGTTCCATCGCCACCGCAGTGGTGGAACGCCTGCTCGCAGGCGGTGCGACGGTCATCATGACCGCATCCAACGTCAGCCAGGCGCGCAAGGAATTCGCCCGCACCCTCTTCGCCGAGCACGCGTCCGTGGGCGCGCGCCTGTGGCTAGTGCCGACGAACCTGTCGTCCTACCGCGACATCGATGCGCTCATCGAGTGGATCGGCTCCGAGCAGAAGGAAACCGTTGGCAAGGACGTCAAGATCATCAAACCGGCCCTCACGCCGACGCTTGCCTTCCCGTTCGCCGCACCGCCGGTGTCCGGCTCGCTTGCAGAGGTCGGCGGCAACGCCGAAACGCAGGCCCGCCTGCTGCTTTGGTCGGTGGAGCGCGCCATCGCCGGCCTGTCCGACCTGGCGCAGCGCGGCGATAACTTCCCTGCCGAGCGCGCTCACATCGTTCTGCCGGGCTCGCCGAACCGCGGCACGTTCGGTGGCGACGGCGCCTACGGCGAGGTCAAGGCTGCCTTCGACGCGATTGTGAACAAGTGGTCCGCGGAAACCGGCTGGCCGGACGGTGTCACCCTGGCGCAGGCCCGCATCGGCTGGGTTGCCGGCACGCACCTGATGGGAGGCAACGACGGCCTCGTCCCGGCGGCACAGGCCGCAGGTATTCACGTGTGGAGCCCGAAGGAGATCTCCACGCAGCTGCTAGGCCTGGTCACCGAGGAATCCCGTGAGCAGGCGAAGCAGTCCCCGCTGGATCTCGACCTCACTGGCGGGCTCGAGGACGCAGGCGTGTCCATCGCCGATCTGGCACGGAATGCACGTGTGGATGCGGCGGGCACGGAGTCGCCGACAAGCAATGGCGCCACGGTGCGCGCACTGCCAAACGTCCCTACCCCGCGCCAACCCGCACCGGCGAGCGTGGGCGATGTCACCTGCTCGCTGGACGACATGGTGGTTGTCGTCGGCATCGGCGAAGTATCCAGCTGGGGCTCCGGACGCACCCGCCGCCAAGCCGAATACGGCATCACGCGCACCGGCGAGGTCGACCTCACTGCAGCCGGCGTCCTAGAACTGGCGTGGATGATGGGCCTGATCACCTGGTCCGAGGACCCGAACCCGGCCTGGTACGACGAAGACGGCGCGGAGGTTGCCGAGGAGGACATCTACGAACGCTTCCGCGACGACGTCATCGCACGCAGCGGCATCCGCACGCTGACGGACAAGTACTTCCTCACCGACCAAGGCTCCATCGACCTTGAGCAGGTCTACCTCGACCGCGACATCACGTTTACCGTGACCACGGAAGAAGAAGCACTTGCATACGTGGAAGGCGACGGTGAGAAGACCACTATCCGCCAGATCGACGGCGAATGGAGTGTGACACGCCACGCCGGTGCCCTGGCACACGTGCCGAAGAAGGCCACCTTGTCGCGCACCGTCGCTGGCCAGATGCCGGACGGGTTCGACCCGACCAAGTGGGGCATCCCCGCCCAGATGGCCGACGGCATGGACCGCATGGCCGCCTGGAACCTGGTCACCGCCGTCGACGCGTTCATCAACGCCGGCTTCACCCCGGCGGAGCTCCTGCAGAAGGTGCACCCATCCTTCATCGCCACCACCCAAGGCACCGGTATTGGCGGCATGGAATCGCTGCACAAGGTGTTCGTCTCCCGCTTCATCGGCGAGGAACGCCAGACTGACATCCTGCAGGAAGCGCTGCCCAACGTGGTAGCCGCGCACACCATGCAGGCGCTTGTCGGCGGCTACGGCTCCATGATCCACCCGGTCGGCGCGTGCGCCACCGCCGCAGTCAGCATCGAAGAAGCGGTGGACAAGATTGCGCTGGGCAAGGCCGACTTTGTCGTCGCCGGTGGTATCGACGACGTCCAGGTCGAATCCCTCCAGGGCTTCGGCGACATGAACGCCACCGCCGAAACCGCCAAGATGACGGCACAAGGTATCGACGGCCGCTTCATCTCACGCGCCAACGACCGTCGACGCGGCGGCTTCCTCGAAGCCGAAGGCGGCGGCACGGTCCTGCTCGCCCGCGGCACCCTCGCCGCCGAGCTCGGCCTGCCGGTGCTGGCAGTGGTCGCGTACGCCTCCAGCTTCGGCGACGGTGCACACACCTCCATCCCGGCACCAGGCCTCGGCGTGCTGGCGGCGGCCTGCGGCGGTACCGACTCGCGCCTGGCCCGATCCCTGTCCTCGCTGGGACTCACGCCTGATGATGTCACCGTCTTGTCCAAGCACGACACCTCCACCAACGCCAACGATCCGAACGAGTCCGAACTGCACTCCGTGCTATGGCCGGCCGTTGGCCGCGACCCGGATGCACCGATGTACGTCATCTCGCAGAAGACCCTCACCGGTCACTCCAAGGCAGGTGCGGCGCTGCTGCAGACCGGCGGACTCCTCGACGTCCTGACAACCGGCGACCTCCCGCCGAACGCCTCACTGGACTGCGTCGACCCTCTCATCGAGTCGAAGGCAACCAACCTGGTGTGGCTGCGCTCCCCGCTCGCTCTCGGAGCCGGCAACGTGAAGGCGGCGGCCCTGACCTCGCTCGGTTTCGGCCACGTCGGCGCGCTCGTCGTGCTGGGCCACCCGGGTGTGTTCGAAGCCGCACTGACACGCGACAACCGCGACGCCGACGCCTGGCGTGAGCGCGCCACCGGACGCCTCGCCCAGGGCGCAAGCCGACTCGAGGCCGGGATGATCGGCCGCGCCGACCTCTTCACCCAGGTGGAGAACCGCCGCTTCACTGGTATCGACGACCACGCCGACGAGATCGCACTCCTGCTCAACCCCGACGCCCGTCTCAACGCCGACGGCACGTACCCGATCGCGACCCCGACCGTTTAAGGAGAGTCACCATGACACCACTGTTTCGTACCGACGACACGTCGCTGTCCCACGACGAACTGGCAGCGCTGACCACCGTGCTCGCCGAGGCCCAAACCTGGCAGGCCACCTCCGCTGCTGAGGCCGGCGCCGGTGCTGCCTACGAAGACAACATGTTCGGCGATGCGTTCGGCCAGCCAACCATCGGCAACGTCACCTACTTTTAGAAAGGACCGCACATATGCATGACTTTCCGTTCCGCAAAGTCCTCGTCGCCAACCGCGGCGAGATCGCGGTCCGTATCATCCGCGCAGCCCGCGACGCAGGCCTTGCCTCCGTGGCGATCTACGCCGACCCCGACAAGGACGCGCCCTACACCGAAATGGCGGATGAGGCGATTGGGATCGGTGGCGAGACGTCGTCGCAAAGCTATCTGGATATCGACAAAGTGCTCAAGGCTTGCCGCGACAGCGGTGCGGACGCCGTCCACCCCGGCTACGGCTTCTTGGCGGAAAACGCCGAGTTCGCCCGGCGCGTCATTGACGAGGGGCTGACCTGGATCGGACCGCCGCCGCGGGCCATCGACGCGCTTGGCGACAAGGTCACTGCCCGACGCATCGCTGAAGAGGTCGACGCCCCACTGGTGCCGGGCACAAAGGACCCGGTAGACAGCGCCGACGATGTGGTCGCATTCGCCGACAACCACGGCCTACCGGTAGCTATCAAGGCGGCGTACGGTGGTGGCGGCCGCGGTATGAAGGTCGCCCGCACGCGTGGCGAGATCCGCGAACTGTTCGAGTCCGCCACCCGCGAAGCCAAAGCAGCGTTCGGCCGTGGCGAGTGCTTCGTGGAACGCTACCTCGACCGCGCCCGCCACGTTGAAGCACAGGTGCTGGCGGATACGCACGGCAACGTCATCGTCGCTGGCACCCGCGACTGCTCCGTGCAGCGCAGGTTCCAAAAGCTCATCGAGGAAGCCCCCGCCCCATATCTCACCGATGAGCAGCGCGAACGCATCCACGAGTCCGCTAAAGCGATTGCGAAGCGAGCAGGCTACGTGGGCGTTGGCACCGTGGAATATCTCGTCGGTGCTGACGGGCTGATCTCCTTCCTTGAGGTCAACACCCGCCTCCAGGTCGAGCACCCCGTCACCGAAGAAACCACCGGTGTGGATCTTGTCATCGAGCAGTTCCGCATCGCCGCCGGCGAGCCGCTGCGTTTCGACGCCGATCTGGAGCCCACCGGCCACGCCTTCGAGTTCCGCATCACCGCCGAAGACGCCGGCACCAACTTCATGCCCATGCCCGGCACCGCCACCGCCTACATCGAACCCGCAGGCCCCGGCGTGCGCGTCGACTCCGGCATCCGCGCAGGCTCCACCATCGGCGGCCAGTTCGACTCGATGTTGGCCAAACTCATCGTTCGCGGCGAAACACGTGACCAGGCCATCGCCCGCGCCAAGCGCGCCCTCGCCGAATTCCGGGTCGAAGGCGTGCCGACCATCATCCCCTTCCACCAGCGCATGCTTAACGATGACGCCTTCACCGGCGACGCCACCCAATTCGCTGTTTACACCCGCTGGATCGAAGAGGAATGGGACCCGGACGTCGCACCCTACGAGTCCGACGGCGCTGGCGCAGACGGTGACCAGGACGAAGCGCGCCGTCGCACTGTCTCGGTCGGGGTCAACGGCCGATCGATCGAGGTCACGCTGCCGGAGTCGTTGCTTCTGGGGGCTTCGGCCCTGACCCGCCGCGACCGCAAACGCCGCTCCCGTAGCGGCGGGTCCGGCGGCAAGGGTTACGGCAAGGGCGCTGCCAGCGCAGACACCTTGACTGCGCCGATGCAGGGCACCGTGGTCAAGTCCGAGGTCACCGAAGGCGCCCGGGTGGAAGCCGGCGACATCGTGGTCATCCTCGAGGCCATGAAGATGGAAAACCCGGTCAAGGCCCACAAGAGCGGTGTGGTGAAGAACCTCGCCGTGGAGGCCGGCAGCCACGTGGATAAGGGCGCGGCACTGCTCGACATCACCGACTCCGAGTAGCCGCTACTTCTCCAACCACTCGGAGCGCAGCAGCCCATGGCGGGAGCAGGCCGCCTCCCACGACATCGGGCTGATTTTTACCACCATGCGCCGGCCGCACAGCGGGCAGATGCGCGGTGCGTCGTAGGGCCTGGCCGGGTCGAGCGGCCAGGCGATTTCGCCCGACAAGACGGCGTCGGCGAGATCGGTGTTGTCGGGGATCTTCATCAGGCGGAAGACTACAGCGACTTGATGGTGTCGTAGAGCACGCCGTGGCCGGAGTTCTGCTTCTGGCCCACCGGGGTGATGTTCAGGTTCAGCCCCGGGCGGGCGCCGCCTTCCATCACGCGGTCCACCGCGTCGCGGTCCTTCTCCATCGGGCGGCCGAACGTGGTCAGGTAGTTGCCGCCGATGATCGCGTTGGCGCCGCCCATGAGGCCGGCCTCGGTACCGTCGTCGCCAAGCGCGAGCTCGGTGCCGCCGGCGAAGCGCAGCTGGGTCGCCGGCATCGCCAGGCGGAAGGCCGCCACCGCGCGAAGGGCCTCGCCCTGCGGCACCAGCGGACGGTCGGCGAACGGGGTGCCGGGGCGCGGGTCGAGGAAGTTCATCGGCACCTCGTGCGGCTGGATCTCCGCAAGCTGGACGGCGAACTCGGCGCGCTGCTCGATGCTCTCGCCCAGACCGATGATGCCGCCGCAGCAGGTCTCCATGCCCTCTGCCAGGACGTTCTCCAGGGTGTCCTTGCGCTCTTGCCAGGTGTGGGTGGTCACCACGTTGGGGAAGAAGCTCTCGGCGGTTTCAAAGTTGTGGTTGTAGCGGGACACGCCCATCTTGGCCAGCTGGTGCGCTTGGTCGCGGGTGAGGATGCCCAGGGACGCGGAGATGGAGATGTCCACCTCGTCCTGGATGGCGGTCACGGCCTCGGCGACCTGGTCGAGCAGCTGCTGGGTCGGCCCCTTCACCGCGGCGACGATGCAGAACTCAGACGCGCCCATCTTCTCGGACTGCTTCGCGGCCTCGACCAGCTCGTTGATGTCCAGCGTAACCGCGCGCACCGGGGACTCGAACAAACCCGACTGGGAGCAGAAGTGGCAGTCCTCGGGGCAACCGCCGGTTTTCAGGGAGATGATGCCCTCCAGCGACACGTCCACGCCGCAGTGCTTGATTCGCACCTGGTGGGCGAGGTCCAGCAGTTCCGGCAGGCGCTCGTCCTCGATGTTGAGGATCTGCACGAGCTCCTCTTTGTTCAGGCCTTCGCCCTTCTCCAGAGCCTTCTCCCGTGCGATTTCAAGGATGTCAGTCATGGTGCTGCACTCCGTTCTTCGTGTTCCACTTCACAAGCGAGAGTCAGTGTAACCGGTTATTGAACGGCGTTCAGCTAAATGGCCCGGATTGTGTCATTCCACCGGGATCCGGGTGAGATCCTGCACGTCAACGCCCCGCTCCCCAACTAGGGTCCACGTGCCGTCGCGGTGCTCGAAGTCGAGCTCCTCCTTGGTCACCTCGCCGATCTCGTCGTGATTGTCCCCGCACAAGTCCACCTCGTCGCGCTTGTACGCCTCGGTGAGGATGGCGCTGTCGAAGCGCTGCTGGATCATCCAATTCTCATCGTCTTCCGGCTCGTCCAGGACGTCCCTGCCAAAGACGTCGCTCACCGCAGCGTCGTCGCTAGTGCAGACGACAAACAAGCTTCTGGCGGACGGATACGCCTCAGCCAGATCCACGGTCGCGGTGTTGGATCTCCCGTCGAGCGCGTCGTCGAGCGTATTGGCGTCGTGTGAACATGCGACCAGCAGCGTGACCGGCGCCACAATTACAGCGAATTTAACCTTGTTCACACTTCTTCACGGTACTCCACCAGCAGCGGCGAGTGGTCAGACCACCGCTGCTCCACCGCCGGCGCCTTGTCCACCCAGGTGCGTTCCGCGCGCCGCAGCATGTTCTCGGTGGCCGCTTGGACGTCGATGCGCCAGCCCGCGTTGTTGTTAAAGGCCTGGCCGCGGAACGTCCACCAGGTGTACGGCGCGTCCTCCGGCTGTAGCCTGCGGGCCACGTCGAACCACCTCGGGGAGCTGCTTGCTTCTCGACGCCTATCGGCCGCGTACTCCACAGCGCCCGCCCCCACCGGATCGGCCTTCGCCTCCGCGTCCTGCGGCTGCTCGTCCGGGAAGGTGCCGAACACGGCGTCCATGAACGCGCGCTCATGGGGCAGGAACCCGGACTTCTTGGTGTTGGTCTTCCAGTTTTTCAGGTCCTCGCGGCGGTGGCAGATGTTCCAGTCCCCGCCGACGACCATGTCCGGGTACTCCCCCGCCCACTGCTCCAGCATGGGCTCGAACTCGTCCAGGAAGCGGTACTTCTCGTCCTGCTTCGCCGTGCCCGCGGAGCCGGACGGCAGATACAGGGAGCCGACGCGGGTGCCGCCGGGGAGCGTGGCCGCGATGAAGCGCCCGGCATCCTCGAAGGCGGGGATGCCGAAGGTGACGTCGTTAAGCGGAGTGCGCGAGAGGATACCCACGCCAGCGCGCCCCTTCGCGCCGGGGCTCTCCGCGGGCGCGACGGCGAGGTGCCACCCCTGCTCGAGGGCGGGTGCCAGGGCCTCACGCGACTGCTTCTCCGTGGCGCGCACCTCCTGCATCAGCACCACGTCGGCCGGAGTTTCGGTAAGCCAGGCCAGCATGCCCGGGTTGTCCTCGTTGCGGATTTTGGTGGCGGCGCGAATGCCGTTGACGTTGACCGACGCGATAGTGAGACTCATGTGTGACGACCCTAGTAGTCTGGTTGGCTGAAGTCAGACACCTTAAACCTGAGGAGCATTATGGCGAAGATCATTTGGACCCGCACCGACGAAGCGCCGCTGTTGGCGACGTACTCCCTCAAGCCGATCGTGGAGGCGTTCGCGTCCCGCGCCGGCATTGACGTGGATACCGCCGACATTTCGCTGGCTGGCCGCATCTTGGCGCAGTTCCCCGACCGCCTCGGTGACAAGAAGGTCGACGACGCGCTCGCGCAGCTCGGTGAGCTGGCAAAGACCCCGGACGCCAACATCATCAAACTGCCGAATATCTCCGCTTCCCTGGTGCAGCTGAAGAAGGCCATCACCGAGCTGCAGGCCGCCGGCTTTGACATCCCGGATTACGAGGACGCGCAGGAGAAGTACGACGCCGTCAAGGGCTCCGCTGTGAACCCGGTGCTGCGCGAGGGCAACTCCGACCGCCGCGCCCCGGAGGCCGTGAAGAACTACACCAAGAAGCACCCGCACTCCATGGGCGAATGGTCCTCCGACTCGAAGACCAACGTGGCGACGATGGACTCTGGCGACTTCCGCCACAACGAGCAATCCGTGATCATGCCGGAGGCGGACACGCTGACCATCAAGCTCGTCACCGCAGACGGCGAGCAGGTGCTCAAGGACGGCCTGAAGGTGGAAAAGGGCGAGGTCATCGACGGCACCTACATGTCCGCCAAGGCGCTCGACGCCTTCCTGCTGGATGCCGTGAAGCGAGCCAAGGACGAAGGGGTGCTCTTCTCCGCGCACCTGAAGGCCACCATGATGAAGGTCTCCGACCCGATCATCTTCGGCCACGTCGTGCGCGCGTACTTCAAGGACGTCTACGACAAGTACGGCGAGGAACTGCTGGCAGCCGGCCTTGACGGCGAGAACGGCTTGGGCGCGATTTACGACGGCCTGGCTTCGCTGGACAACGGCGAGGAGATCCGCGCCGCCTTCGACAAGGCGCTGCAGGACGGCCCGGCCCTGGCGCAGGTGAACTCCTCCAAGGGCATCACCAACCTGCACGTGCCGTCCGACGTGATCATCGACGCGTCCATGCCTGCGATGATCCGCACCTCCGGCCACATGTGGAACGCGGACGACCAGGAGCAGGACACCCTGGCCGTCATCCCGGACTCCTCCTACGCCGGCGTGTACCAGACAGTCATCGACGACTGCCGCGAAAACGGCGCGTACGACCCGACCACCATGGGCACCGTCCCGAACGTGGGCCTGATGGCCAAGAAGGCTGAGGAGTACGGCTCCCACGACAAGACCTTCAAGATCCCGGCTGACGGCAAGGTCCAGGTTGTGAACTCCGCAGGCGATGTACTGATCGAGCACGACGTGGAGGCCGGCGACATCTGGCGCGCCTGCCAAACCAAGGATGCCCCGATCCAGGACTGGGTGAAGCTGGCCGTCAACCGCGCACGCCTGTCCGGCATGAAGACCATCTTCTGGCTGGACGAGGAGCGCGCACACGACCGCAACCTGATCGAGCTGGTGAACAAGTACCTGGCCGACCACGACACCGAGGGCCTGGACATCTCCATCGCCTCCCCGGTCGAGGCCACCAAGACCTCCGTGGAGCGCATCCGCCGCGGCGAGGACACCATCTCCGTGACCGGCAACGTGCTGCGTGACTACAACACGGACCTGTTCCCGATCCTCGAGCTGGGCACCTCCGCGAAGATGCTCTCCGTCGTTCCGCTGATGGCTGGCGGCGGCCTGTTCGAGACCGGTGCTGGCGGCTCCGCCCCGAAGCACGTCCAGCAGGTTGAGGAGGAAAACCACCTGCGTTGGGACTCCCTCGGCGAGTACCTCGCGCTGGCCGAGTCCTTCCGCCACGAAAAGAACACGAACGGCAACGAGAAGGCCGGCGTTCTCGCCGCCGCTCTGGACCAGGCCACCGAGAAGCTGCTCGACGAAGGCAAGTCCCCGTCGCGCAAGGTCGGCGAGATCGACGACCGCGGCTCCCACTTCTGGCTCGCCCTCTACTGGGCAGAGGCGCTGGCAGCCCAGTCCGAGGACGCTGAGCTGGCTGAGATCTTCGGCCCGATCGCAAAGGATCTGCGCGACAACGCCGACGTGATTGACAAGGAGCTCCTGGACGCCCAGGGTTCCGCTGCCGACCTCGGCGGCTACTACTGGCCGGACGAGGAGAAGACCGCGGCGGTTATGCGCCCGTCCGCAACCTTCAACAAGATCATCGACGCACTGGAGAAGTAGCTCGCTGATATAAAACCGGCCGGTGCCGGGGTTTCGCGCCCCGGCGCCGGCCTTTTTTGTTTGGTCAGGCTGGGCAGCGCTGCGCCCAGCCCAGTACCTCCGCCCCATTTACCGCAAACGCTTACCCGAGGAACTAGACCACCTACATCAGATCAGAAGCACGATTCTTTCTGGCCCCGTACATTCACACTCTTTCTTGCTCCGTAACCAGAAAAAGATGCCAAAACAGCCCTTAAACTCTTCAAAAAATTCCCTTACCTGCGGAAATGTTTTATTGCCTGTTTCTTGCTTCTCGGGCGCGTTTTAGGTTGGATCCGCCTCTCCGGCTCCGAGGCGTCGAAGCCGACAACCTCCCCGGCGTTGCGCAGGCGATGGCGAGCCCGTTCATGGTGACCTGGATCGTCTTGGGTACGAGGAAGGTCTCGCCACCGGCGTTAGCCGGCTGGGAAGCGCTGTGCCCGACCGAGACAACCGCGTTGATCAGCCCAGTCTCGCCTTCCATCCCCAAACGCCACCCCTCCCGTAGTCGCTGGGTGCTGCCTACGCGTCACAAAACGACTGCGCATCCGACAAGTACAGGGGTGACGCTCGATCCCAGCTATATTTTTCCGCTACATCAGAGCTCCACTACCTCATCTGAATTATTGGAAATAAACGCAGAATGGGTGGCTACGACGACCACTGCACCACCCTGAGCAAATTGACGTAGATATTTAAGGACGAGTTGCGCGTTTGCTTCATCGAGGGCCCCGGTTGGTTCATCAGCTAACACAATCCTAGGCTGCGCGAGAATGAGTCTTACCAAAGCAATGCGCTGTTGCTCGCCACCAGAAAGCTCGCTTACGGTTCGCTTTTCAGTTCCTCCAAGCCCGACTTCAGTCAGCGCCGCTGCCATCGTCTCGCGGGAGACGCGGGGGACAGCAATCTTGATATTCTCCATCACAGAGAGATCGGGTACCAAACCATAGTCTTGAAACAGGTACCCGACGTTTGCTCGCCGAAATCTGCGACGTGCGCCCGGATTTATGGATGCGATGTCGAGCCCTTCGAACTCGATCGTCCCCGAATCCGGCGTAGTCAGTCCGCCTAACATATTGAGCAAGGTTGTCTTGCCGCTGCCGGAGGGCCCTGTGAGCGCCGTGATTCGACCTGCCCTAAACGTGGCTGTGAAAGCTTGCAAAACCGTCCGCTCGCCAAATGCGCAGGATACGTTGCTTACCTGAATTGTCATTGCGGTTCCCTACCTCCTCTTGCATCCCACCGCGAAGCAGCTTTGAGCATCAACCCCACAGAAACCATGAACCATACTGCGCCGAAACCTACTACTGCGACGATGGTGGATGGCGACCATTGATTTTCAAACCCGATACTCCAGGTTGACGGCACGCGGCTCTCGGCTTGAATCCAATGATCGCGAACCTTATAAAGCAGCCAACCAATCGTGGCTAGGAAGAATGCAACTTCGATAGCTACTGCTTCTTTTGCAACCCACCAAGGGCTTCGCCCACAAACATAGGCAACGTGGATTTTGCGCCGGTAGGTGACGCGAAAAGTAAGGACCGTGGCTCCGACCAAGACCGTCACAAGCAGGACTGATGCAAAACCATTCAGCCCCCACAGAGCCACATTCTGCTCGGCGGTGCGAATGCTCGCCTGCCATGAGTCTTCACGCGGTCTAAAGAAAGCAAGTGAGTTCCCGGTAGCACCCTTCAACATTTGCGAAGGCACGTCAGGGGAGACAGTTAGAAGGACTTGCTGGGATACCTTTGACATCAAGTTGTGGTCGCCCAACGGAGCGAGGCCACGCGGGAGTATGACGAGAATCGGGTTATCGACCTGCGGACGGTAGTTAACGTCATAGGTGAATACCGAGCCTAAGCTGCAACCGTCCCGCCACTCTATGTCGGGCGCTGGTTCATTGGCATAGCCGGCCTCGAACTCGAGCGAATCCTCGATCACGTTTCTCGAGTGCACAGACAACTCTCCCGGCGAGCAGACCGTCACTACAGCACCATCCAACATCGACACTCCCGCCTGTCGCGCGAATTCCTGGTTCGCTAATAGAACTGGTGCCTCTAGTTCCACGGGCCATGTAATCCAATAAGGATCAACGAGGAGTACGTCTCCCGCCTCGTCGGCAACCCGGAATGGCGCTGCGGTCTCTGTATCTGACCAGTCTTCGAAGGCCGTGTTGACGTTCAACGCCAACTCTTGCGGCCCACGGTGCGCATCCCACATCCCCTGCAAGCGGTGACGCGCCTCGAGTTCCGCAGAAAACCCAACCAAGGTTGCAACCACACTGAGCGCAGCTACCAGGGTCACTCCGCGGACTGCAGTCAGGGCATATAGCATTGGCCGCGCGTGAATCTTGCCCTTGATGGATTGCGGTATCGATGTCCTGCGAACCAGAAACTGCCCACCTAGGTAGCCAACGAGCAAACACACAGACAGAATCACGCTGATCGTGAAATACATTCTCCAAAATACCCAGCTCTCCGCCCACCCGTTGTAGACATAAAGAAGGCCAGCAACAATCAGGGGGCTTCCGAGGTAGGCGATCGTAAGCGCAACGCTTTGGCGCTGAATTTCAATACGGGTCGTTTCTGCGACGCTGAGCCCAAGCAGTCGATGAACACCGACCTCCCGCGAGCGGGCAAGGACATGGCCCGCGCCTAGTACCAGACACAGGAGCACAGATAGGATCAGCAGAATGGGAATTGTCGAAGATGCAAAGATTTCGGAGAAGTAACTGGTAAGAGGCTCCGCGTCGAGCCCCTGTTCGGCTAACCACCGCAGCAAGTGTTGCTCGTCCGTCGCAGACCCTTTGATATGGAGAGGTTGCCTTGGATCAGAGTATGGAAAGTCTTCCAGCGGATAAAATATGTCAACTTCCCCACGTTCAAAGCGCGGCCGTTGCATCCGACCGCCGTCAGGCGGAAGCGAGGATGAGTAGACTCGTTGCTCACCACCAGAGACAGCGAGCGACGAGTAATTAATCGCGATATCGAAGTCATTGCTCCGCGCAAACTCGGCCAGCTCGGTATAGAAACTCGCACGCTCCGAAGCGGTGCGATCTGATTCCACCTGTACCCCGTACTCACCCAGGTGACCATCGATCGCTGAGTAAAGCCTCGCGCCGAGGAAAGCCACGGTAGTCGCCAGAATGGCCGTGGCGAATATCCCCACGGCTAATAGGCCTGATTTCAGAAGAGACATGCTCTAGCCCACAGCTGTAGAGCCATGACGAACGCCGTTGTGAAAGTAGTGGCCGTCGATGTTAGCCGTCCTCGCCCCAGCAATACCCGCGCCAGCAAAGGTCGACGCTCCCGCCCAAACTACACCACCGATGCGGTGTCGATTTTGAATTTTCATGATTCCTCCCATCGGCAGATATTCAGCGGCGGAGGGGCTCCCACCGTATGACAATTATCAAACCCGAAATTTTGTTGCACAAGTAGGAAAACCTACTTTGTATGATTTAGCACACTACGGACCGTTAGGCCCTGTCGCCAACGACGCAGAGCTGGCCGAGGTCTTCAGCCTGATCGCCAAGGACCTGCATGGCTACGCCCAGGCCATCGACACGGAGCCCCGGGAAGGTGCCGTGCGCGAGCCTTCGCTTATCGACGAGCTCCGCCCGCAGCTCCTCCTTGCGTTCCTCCCAGTGCCTCAGTGCCTGTGCATCTTCCCGGTCCATCCCCATGCCCACTCAGACGCACCGGCACCCGCCCCGGTTCCCAACGCGTTTATATTCACATAAACCCACTGCACATCAGCCCGCAGTAGACCGCTTGGTACACAACGGCAGACAAAGCGGACTACATTGCACCCCATGACGAACTCGAAGCAGAAGTACGACAACTCCAACCCCAGCGAATGGTCTTTCAGCACCCGCTCCATCCACGCCGGCCAGCAGGTGGACCAGGATCACGGCGCACGTAACCAGCCGATCTACATGACCACCAGCTACGTCTTCGACGACGCCCAGCACGCTGAGAACCGCTTCAACCTCTCGGACGCGGGCCCCATCTACACGCGCCTGACCAACCCGACCCAGTCCGCGCTGGAGGATCGCCTCGCTTCCCTGGAGGGCGGCGTGGCAGCCACCGCGTTCGCCTCCGGCATGGCCGCGGAGACCGCCGCGATTCTCACCCTCGCACAGGCGGGCGATCACGTGGTCACCTCCCCGCGCCTCTACGGCGGCACCGAGACGCTCTTCCAGCACACGCTGCCGAAGCTGGGCATCGACTTCACGTTCGTGGAGAACCCGGACGACCCGGAAAGCTGGCAGGCCGCGGTGCAGCCGAACACGAAGGCGTTCTACGGCGAGACCTTTGGCAACCCAATCGCGGACGTGCTGGACATCCCGGCAATCGCCGAGGTGGCCCACAACAACCAGGTCCCGCTGATTGTGGACAACACCATGGCCACCGCGGCACTCGTCCGACCGCTGGAGCTCGGCGCGGACATCGTGGTCCTTTCCACCACGAAGTTCTACACCGGCAACGGCGCGGCCATCGGCGGCGCGATCGTGGACGGTGGCACGTTCGACTGGACCGTCCAGCGCAACGGCGAGGATGTGTTCCCGCTGTTTACCGTCCCAGACCCGGCGTACCACGGCCTGAAGTACGCGGACCTCGGCGCACCGGCATTTGCACTGCGCGCACGCGCTGGCCTTCTGCGCGACACGGGTGCAGCCATTTCCCCGTTCAATGCCTGGGTGGCGTTGCAGGGTATCGATACGTTGGCGTTGCGCGTCGAAAAGCATAATGCGAACGCGAAGAAGGTTGCCGAGTTCCTGAGCACCCACGACAAGGTGGCCAAGGTCAATTACGCAGGCCTGGACGGCTCGCCGTACAAGGCCACGCAGGAGAAGCTGGGCCTAAAGTACACCGGTTCGGTGCTCTCCTTCGACATCGCCGGCGATGCGGACGACAAGACCGCGGCCTGGAAGTTCATCGACGCGCTGAAGCTGCACTCCAACCTGGCCAACATCGGCGACGTGCGCTCCCTGGTGGTCCACCCGGCCTCCACGACGCACTCGCAGTCGGATGCCGCAGGCCTCGCCCGCGCCGGCATCACGCAGGCCACGGTGCGCCTGTCGGTCGGCATCGAGGACATCGAGGACATCATCGCCGACCTCGAGCGCGGCTTCGCGGCGGTCTAAATGCTGGCTGCGGAGGGCGAGCTGGCCACCGTCGCCATCGGCGACGTGCGCACCGAAGCCGGTGCGGTGATTCAGGATGCGCACATTGCCTATCGACGCTGGGGTGCTCCGCGCGGCGACCTCCACGGCAAGAACAACATCCTGATAGTCGAGCACGCCCTGACCGGCGACTCCGACGCCGCCGATTGGTGGTGCGAAGCCGTCGGCCCCGGCAAGGCCCTGGACACCGACGAATGGTGCGTGATCTGCACCAACGCACTGGGCTCCTGCTACGGCTCCACGGGCCCGGCCAGCGATCACCCCGACGGTGGCGTGTGGGGCTCACGATTCCCCGCAATCACCATGCGCGACATGGTGCACGCTGAGCGGGCGTTCTTGGAGCAGCTAGGAATCAGCCGGGTGCACGCGATCATCGGGGGCTCTATGGGCGGCGCGCGCACCCTGGAGTGGACCCTGCTCTACCCCGAGCAGGTGGACTACGCGCTGGTCCTGGCGGTGTCAGCCCGCGCGAGCGCCTGGCAGATCGGCATCCAGTCCGCCCAGATCACCTCGATCACCCAGGACCCCGATTGGCGCGGCGGGGATTACCACGGCACAGGCGCGGCGCCGGATGCCGGTTTGGCGGCCGCACGGCGCATCGCGCACCTGACCTACCGCGGCGAGCTAGAAATCGACGAACGCTTCGGCACGTCCGCCCAGCCCGGCGAAAACCCGCTCGGCCCCTTCCGCGAGGACGGCCAGCGCTTCGCCGTCCAGTCCTACCTCGAGCACCAGGGCAAAAAGCTCACCGAGCGTTTCGACGCCGCCTGCTACGTCACCCTCACCGAAGCCCTCAACCGCCACGACGTCGGCCGCGGCCGCGGCGGGCTGAACAAAGCACTCGCCTCCTCCACCGTGCCCACCATGATCGTGGGCGTGGACACGGACATCTTGTACCCGTACCACCAGCAGGAGCACCTGTCGCGCAACCTGGGCAACCTGCTGGCTATGTCGAAGCTGTCCTCCCCCGTCGGCCACGACGCGTTCCTGGTCGAGGCCCGGCAGATGGACCGGATCCTGCGCAACTTCATCACCCTGACGCGGGAAACCCCCTCTGCGCGCGAGGTTGCCGCGGAGCGCGGCGCCTACGACATTTAGAGGTTACTGACGCTCACCCCGTCGCCGCCCGCGACGGCCAGGTAGGCCTTGCCCATTCCCACCCAGCCCACGAACGGCGCATTAGAAAGCGTGATTTGCTGGTGCACGTGCCCGAGCAGCCAGGCGTCATACCCGCAGGCAGCGAGCTCATCCTGGGTGCACGGCAGGCACGGATTGTTTGAGTACTCCCCGGTCACCGAGGTATGCAGCAGCCCCAAGTTCGGCACCCCTTCAACCGGCACTGGGAACTTAGAGACGAGCTGACGCGGGTCCCGGTCCACCTCCACCGCAGCGGTGTGCAGCGCCCACCCTCCTGCCCGAATGGTCTGGGGCTCTTGCTTTGCGACGATCACGCCGCCCGGAATCACTGCTGTGAGGTCGTGGTGCACGTCGTGGTTGCCCGCGATGAACACGACGGTGTCGAACAGCTCGAGCCCGCGGGCGAAAAACCGGGTGACCTCGCCGTATGTCGCGTCGGTGAACCGCTTGCGGTCGATGACGTCGCCCAGCATCACCAGGTGCCGGGCGCCTGCCTCCGCGCCGCGTTGCAGGGTGCCCAGCGCCCAGTCAATCCCGGGGCCGGTCTTCTTGTCGCCGTGCTGCTTGCGGCCGAGGTGGATGTCGGCGACAACGAGGATGGGGTCGGCTGCGAAGACGGGGTCGGCTGCGTTGTGGGGCATGGTGCAAGGATATCCGCGGGCTAGACGTCGCCCAGGAAAATCTCGGTGTGGCTCAGGTCGAAGATGTCCACGTCCGCGATTTCCCCGTAGACCATCGGGTACAGCTTCTCCCGGTTGGGCAGGCGCGTCCGCTCGTACTCTTCGGGCGACTGGTGGTCCAGCACCACCACGAAGCGGCGCCCCGGCAGCATGTTCAGCCCGTCCTCAAGTTCCATCGCAAATTCATCGTTGCTGGCGTCGGTCCAGCCGCGGGGAATGAGGTCCGTGATGTCGCGCGGCAGCCAGTACCCAATCGTGCGGGCCAGCTCAATTGCCGCATCGGCCCGCATCTCCTCGTTGAGTTGCGCCGCGCTGCGGGCCAGGTCCCGGGGCGTTTCAAACGTGCTGTCGAAGTTGCTCATCACCGATAGCGAGTACGCGTACATGTCCAACAGGTTGCGGCGGTAGACCCCGTCCTCGTCGAAGCGCGGGGAGCACACCAGGTTGTCCAGCTGCTTCGCGTAGGCGAGTTCGGTGTAGTACTCCACCGGGGTGTAGCCGCAGGTGACGCTGCAGAACACCTCGGCCGCCTCGCCAAGCTCTTTCAGCAGCGGAAACGCCTCGTTGTCCGTGTGGACGATATAGGTCAGGCGCATGCCGTCGACATAAATGGAGGTGGCAAGACGGGACCTGATCGTCCCGTCCCGATACATCGGCACCGGGTAGACGGTGCGGCCCACGGCGGTATAGCTGTCCACCTCGTCCGCGTCCAGCATGTTCACGCTCACGGCCTCGTGGTCCGGGGTGAGCGTGGCGGCGAAGCTTTCGGGTGTCTGCAAATCGTCCACAACCACGACGCGCTCTGTTGGGCTGCGTCCCAGCAACCGCGCTGGCAGCCACGTCTCTAAGCAATCGTGAAACTCCTCGAGGTCATCCATGAGGAAGTTGCCCGCCGCCTGCTCGCACTTCCTTGTCTGGTAGTAGGCGTTGGTGAAGCGAGGGTCCCACTCCTTGAGCACCTCGAGGTTGTCGGCGGCCCCCGCGAAGTAGCGGCGCGCCTGCGACGGGGTGGCGTCCACGGAATTGCGCGCGAGGTCCAGCAGCTGGTGAGTGTTGGCCAACACGAGGTAGGCGTCCAAGGACTCGGTGCGCCACGGCTCCACCGGCGTGTACTCGGACGCGACTGCCGTCAGCGTCGCTGACAGCTCCCGGGCGAATTCAACCTGTCGCGGCGACGGGGCGTCGTCGAAAAGCGACTGCACCATCACGGTCACCTCAACCCCGGCGCCGGGGACGTCGGTGGTGAGCGAGAAATAACTCGGGCGGGAATCTGTCATGCGGGACCTCCTGGGGAAACGACAGCTTCAACCCTACGAACCCCGCCGACACGCAGTGCCAAATTACCGAACGTGTGCGCTACTTCTGCCCTGCCACCAGCGGATCAGCACGAGCACCGCGGTTGATGTCCCCACGCCGATGAGCGTCATCGCCATGGCTTCGGCACGGTGGCCCTGCTCGAACTGGTTCATGATCCACGGCGCGAGCAGGTTGATGCGTGTCGGGCGGATCAGCGAGGACATGACCAGCTCGCGGATGCCCACGAAAAACGCGAGCAGCCAGCCGGCGAAAATTCCGGGCGCGAGCATCGGCAGGGTCACGCGGGTAAACGTCTGCCAGGACGTCGCGCCGGCGACGGCGGAGGCCTCCGAAAGGGTCGGCGACATCGCGGCGGCAGAGGTCTTGATGTTCTGCACCGCCATCGGCACAAACAGCACCGTAAACGCCATGACCAGGATCAACTGCGATCCATACGGGGTAAACGGCAGCTTCGGCGAGTTCCACAGGAGGATAAAACCGATCGCCAGCACGATGCCGGGCACGGTGTCTGGAGCCACGGCCAAAAAGTCGGAGGCGCGCGCGGGCCAGCGGCGGCTGCGCATCGTGAACACCGTCACGGCCAGCGCAAGGATCACCGCGGTGGTAGCGCCGATGGCGCCGAGCACGATGGAGCGGGTCAGCGCCTCCTGCCCGGACGGCATGGTCAGCACGATGTGGAAGTAGTCGAACGTGAGGTTGTCCAGTGTCGGCGGCTTGGAGCGCAGGATGGTCATCGCCGCCAAAATGATGGAGATATACGGGATGAACACGCTCAGCGTGAACACCACCGCGGTGTACACCCAGGCAAGAGCCATCATGCTTCTCGACGGCCGAAGGTTGACCGCGCGAGCGACCCTGCCACCCGTGGCGAGCACTCCCCTGCCCGCCCATTGTTGAATGGCCCACGCCATCACGCCGAGGGTGAACAGCACGCTGGAGGACGCCGCCGCCTTGGAGAAGTTCAGCGGGTCGATGGTCACGTCCTGGTAGATCGAGGAGACGAGCACCTCGTAGCCGATGGCGTTGCCGAGGGTGACCGGGGTGCCGAACTCGCCGGCGGCCTTGATGAAGACGATCAGCGCGCCGAGCGAGTACGGGCCGACCACCGCAGGCACTACCACACGGCTGAACTGCTGCCACCGGCTCGCCCCCGCCACCTGCGCCATCTCCAGCTGCGAGGCCGGGATCGACGCGAACGCGTTGCGCAGGATCAGGTAGAGGAACGGGAAGAGTTCGGCAGCCATGATGAAGCCCATGCCCCACACTGAGTTGATGGCGTACCGGACGACGTCGCCAAGCGTGGGCCCCAGCAGCATGTCCGCCACGCCGCGCAGGCGGGTGAAGTCCATCCACGCCATCGCCGCGGCGAACGGCGGGGTCATAAACGGCACCATGACCAGCACTTCCACCCACCCGGCGCGCCGCATGGGCGTCCAGGCGCGGAAGAAGGCCAGCGGTGCCGCGAACAGTGTGGCAAACAAGACGACGAGGACGGAAAGCCAGACCGTGTTGCGGATCACCCGCAGCATCTCCGGGCGCAGCAGGCTCTGCAGGGCAGATTCCTCGCCGCGGTATCCGGTCACCGCCGTGACCAGGACGGACACCAGCGGTGCCGCGACCAGGACCAGGAGGATGATCAGGACCGGGTAGACCCCGGGACTGATTTTCGTCTTCGCCGTCATTGGTGCCTTTTACTTCAGGTAACGGTCAGCGAACTGCTCGCGGACGTTCTTGGAGTCCTTGGAGATGGCGGTCCAGTCGTCGGAGATCTGGTTGATGTCCGCCAGCTTCGGGCCGTTCTTCGGGTCCACGTTCTTGTTGGACGGGATCATGTTCTTGGACGCGGAGATCTGCTGCGCCTCATCGGAGAACATGAAGTCCACGAAGGCCTTCGCGGCGTCCATGTTGTCGGAGGACTTCATGATCATCACCGGACGCGGGGTGACCGTGGTGCCGGAGGACGGGATGACAACCTCGAGCGGCTCGCCCTTGCCCTTGGCGGAGTAGGCGGAGTAGTCCACGCCGCCGAAGACGATGCCCTTGGAACCGGAGGTGACCTGGTCAAGCGCCGGTCCGTTGGCGCCCTGGACGATCATGCCGTTGTCGAAGAGCTTGTCAAACAGCTCCCAGGTCTTGTCCTCGCCCCACTCGGCGATCATGGCGGTGAGCAGGTCGGCGGCGGTGCCGGACTCGCGCGGATCCGGCATGATCACCTGGTCGGCGTACTTCGGGTCTGCCAAGTCCTCCCAGTCGGTCGGGATGTCGGAGACCACGTCAGTGTTTGCCACCAGGGCGAGCGCGGAACCGTCGCGGCCGTGGAAGGTGTCGTCGGCGGCGTTCCAGTCAGCGTTGGCGTTGTCGATGTTCTCCGGCTTGTAGGACTCCAGCGCACCGGTTTCTGCCTGCTTGTTTGCGGCGTTCCAGGACGCCAGGTAGACCACGTCGGCCTGCGGGTTGGCTTCCTCTGCCTTGATCTTGGCGGTGACCTCGCCGGTGGTGCCGGCGAACACGTTGACGGTCACACCGGTCTTCTCCTGGAAGGCCTCCACCAGTGCGTCGGTCAGGCCCTGCGGGTTTGCGGAATAATAGTCGATCGAGCCGGACAGGCCCTCCGGGGCCTTCCACTCGTCGGCGGCGACGGTCTCGTTGGCCTCGTTTGCGCCGGTGGACTCAGCGGTGTCGTTGGACTCGACGGAGCCGCAGGCAACCAGGCCGAAAGCGGCGGATGCGCCCGCGAGCGCTGCGATGATCTTCTTCATGTTGGGAAATCTCCTGTAAAGGGGAAACGGGATTAGGAACGCGGGGTGAGCGTGAGCAGCACGTCGTCGCCGCGACCCAGGCGGTGCCTGGTGTAGGCCAGCCACGGCTCCGGCGCCCCCGGCACGACGCTGCGGATTTCGTAGCGCCCGCCGGTGTACTGGCTTTCCACCACCTCGCCGACGATGGAGTTCGCCGGAAGAACATCCGGTCGCTTTCCATGCAACGGGGTGACCCCCAGATCCTCCGGCCGGTTCGACGGCAGGGTCTCGTGGGTGTTGGTCACGCCGAGGAAGCCGGCCACGAAGTCGTCTGCCGGGTGGTCGTACAGCTCCACCGGGTCCGCGAACTGCGCGACGTTGCCGGCGTTCATCACCGCGACGCGATCAGACATGGCCAGTGCCTCCGACTGGTCGTGCGTGACGTAGATGACGGTGAGGTTGAGCTCGTAGGCCAGGCGGGTCAGCTCGGAGCGGATCTGGTTGCGCAGGGCTGCGTCGAGGGCGGACAGGGGCTCGTCCATAAGCAAAAGCTTCGGATCGGAGACGAGCGCGCGCGCAATCGCGACGCGCTGCTGCTGGCCGCCGGAAAGCTCGTTCGGGCGTTGCTCGGCTTTCGCGCCGATGCCCACCATGTCCATCGCGCGGGCCACGCGCTCCTCGCGCTCCGCCTTGGATACTTTCTGCTTGCCAGTGGTCAACGGAAACTCGACGTTTTTGGCCACGGTCATGTGCGGCCACAGCGCGAGGTCCTGGAACACCATCGACAGGTTGCGCTTGTTTACCGGCACATTGGTGCTCAGGCCGAACACTTCGCGGCCAGCGAACTCGATCACGCCCGCGTCCGGTGTTTCCAGCCCGGCGACGCAGCGCAGCAGCGTGGACTTGCCGCAGCCGGAGGGGCCGAGGATGGAGACGAATTCGCCCTTCGCGATGTCCAGGGAGGTCTCGTGGAGCCCAGTGCCGTCCGGAAACTCGCGGCGTACGCCGCGTAAGGATACCTGGGGGTCTCTGCTGGCACCGCTGTCCAAAATCACCCGGGGCACATTACGGATGCGAGGTTGCCCTAAAGGGACGGTTGCATGAACTTACGGTGAAGGTTTGGGGTCTAACAATCGAACGCGCTACGACCCCAACGCGTCCACCGACCAGGACAGCCACATCATGGCCGCTCCCAAGACGGTAGTGAATAGCGCGTCGAAGCGCCGGGAGCGCACCGACACCAGGCCGATCACCCGCGAATCGCAGGTCAGGCGCATCACGGTCAGCCACAGCATGGCCGCGCCCAGGGTGAAGGTGGCGCGGCGCCAGTGCTCCGTTGCCATGTAGATGCCGGACAGCACGAATCCCACCACGAACACCGCCGCCATGACGCGCTGCGCCGTAATAGGCAGCGGCGAGGTGGCGTTGCCGCGGTCGTGGGGGTTGTCCAGCGTGAGCCCGTCGGGAAGCTGCGCCCCGGGTAGCTGGATCCTGCTCCGTGCCAAACCGGCTCCCGCCTTAGCTGGCGGCCTGGCCAATGCCCGCCTGGCGCTCGGCGTTTTCCACGATGTTGCGCACCAAGAACGTGCGCGTCATCGGTCCCACACCGCCCGGGTTCGGCGAGACCCAGCCGGCCTTCTCCCACACGTCGGGGTGCAGGTCACCGACGGTTTTGCCGTCCACGCGGGACACGCCTACGTCGAGAAGCGTGGCGCCCTCCTTAATCATGTTGGCGGTGATCATGTGCGGCTTGCCCGCCGCGGCGATGATGACGTCCGCGCGGCGCGTTTCCGCGGCCAGGTCTTTCGTGCCGGTGTGGCACAGCACGGTGGTGGCGTTGACGCCGCGGGAGGTGAGCATGAGCGAAATCGGCCGGCCCACGGTCACGCCGCGGCCGATGACGCAGACGATCGCGCCGTTCAAATCCACGCCGAAGCGTTCCAGCAGCTTGATGGAGCCGTTCGGGGTGCACGGCAGCGGCGCCGGCTCGTTGAGCACGAGTTTGCCCAGGTTCACCGGGTGGAGGCCGTCGGCGTCCTTGGCCGGATCGATCAGCTCCAGCACACGGTTTTCATCCAGGTGCTTCGGCAGCGGCAGCTGGACGATGTAGCCGGTGACAGCTGGGTCGTTATTCAGCTCGCTGATCACCTGCTCCAGCTCGTCCTGGGTGCAGTCGCCCGGCAGCTCCTTCATGATGGACGCGATACCCAGCTCCTCGCAGTCCTTGTGCTTCATGCGCACGTAGTTCTGGCTGGCCGGGTCCTCCCCCACGAGCACCGTGGCCAACCCCGGGGTGATGCCATGCTCTGCTTTGAGACGAGCTACGCGCTCACGCAGGTCCGCGAAAATCTCCTCGCGGTAGAGTTTGCCGTCCAGTTTGATCGCAGTCACGGCCTCAATCCTAGACTGTCAGGCGTGCTCCACCTGATCTACGACAACCCGGCCATTGGCGGCAACGCGGGCGCCGCCATCCGCCTCGCCGCCAACACCGGGGCGCAGCTGCACTTCGTCGAACCCCTCGGCTTCAACTTCGACGACAAGCACCTCAAGCGCGCGGGACTGGATTACCACGACTTGGCCGACGTGATCATTCACCCCGACATCGACGCCTGTTTCGATTCCATCCCCGACTCCCGCGTCTTCGCGTTTACCGCGCACACCGAGCACCACTACCACGAGGTGTCCTACCAAGACGGGGACGCGCTCATGTTCGGCAACGAGGCCAACGGCATCCCCGAGGACCACCTTTCCCACCCGCGGATTACCCGCCGCGTGCGCATCCCCATGCTCCCGGCGCGGCGCAGCATGAACCTGACCAACTCCGCGTCAGTCGCCGTCTACGAGGCGTGGCGCCAGCTCGGCTTCCTCGGCGGGGTCTGACAGCGGGTCCGTGACCTGCATCGGCGGGAGCTTGCGGGCACGAAGCCTATCGACGATCTCCCGCGCCTGCGCCTCCTCCACATCGCGCAGCGACACACGGAACGGGCCGGGCACCATGTCGAGGTCCACGCTGGCTAGGCCAAGCTTGCGCTGCAACGGGTCTTGTTCCAATGCCAGCTCTTGAATGTGCGGGATATCCACCATCTGGTACCAGCGTCCGATCCTTCCCGCGGTGGTCGCAACGGCGCCGTCGCGAACCTTGACGGTCTGGCGCTTCCAGTCGATCGGCGAGACCCACCGTGCGCTGCGCGGCGAGCGGTACTCCGCGGTGGAAAGGTCCGTTAGGTCGTCGCCAGCAAGCGGCCCGATAGCGTCCACCATCGCCTTCGCCTGCGCCCACGTGCCTACCGGCAGCAGCTTCGAGGTACCGGACTGCTTGTTGCGCTCCGAGCCGTAACCCGCGACCACCACCGAGACCGTCCACCAGCCGAAGAGCCGCCAGAACATCGGCTGGCGCAGCTGCACCGCGTGGATCCGCGAGCGCGGCACCGCCTGACGGCGGCGGTTGGCCAGGCCGTAGGTGAGGTGGAACATCTCCCCCTCCTTGGTGCAGGTGAACCGCCACGACTGGTCGATAGTGCGCCAAATTCTGGGCAAAAACCCCACGACCACGGGGATGATCGCGGCGGCGGATAGTTCCGTCCAGATGGGCACGAACGCCCACGCGATGGTAAACAGCGTGGACATCTGAAAGGCGGTGCCGATGAGCGACCTGCGGATGGGAATGGGAGGCACGAGGTCGGGGCCGGAGGTGGCGTCGATAGGCGATCGCTCCTGCGTGCCGCCGATGCGGCGCAGCAGTTGCGCGCGCACCTCTTCCGCCTCGTCGCGCGGCAGGTAGGTGATGCTGATCGCGGACTGCGCGCTGCCCGCGGCCTCAATGCGTACCGACGCGAGCCCGAACAACCGCGGCGCGAATGACTCGATGACGTCGACGGCCTGGATGCGGTCGAAGCGCGCAGCGCGGACCTGGTTGGTCAGCACACCGCGGCGCACCTCCACCTCGTCGTCGCTGATTTTGAAGCCGCTGCGGCGCCACCAGATCTGCGAGACCGCAAAGACCACCGCGAGCGCCCCGACGAGACCGGCCGCAGCCCACCCGATGTCGGTCACGCCGACGTTCTCGCGCTGCGCCCAGTGGTAAATGGGCATGCTGAAGTTAAACAGGGCGAGGGTGGCCAACGCCAGCGTGAACGTCCAGACACGCAGCAACGGCGTCAGTCGGTGCACCTGGCGGTACCCCTCCATGCCGGGGGTGGTGTGGATGTTGCTCACAGGCCGCTCATCCGCTCGCGCGCTTTGACGGCGAGCCGGTCGCGCAACGCGTCAGCGTCTGCTGCCAAGAGCCCCGGCAAGTCCGAATCGGAGGAACTCGACGCCGTGTGCACCTTCAGCTCCTTCAGCCCCAGCGAGCGGGCAATCGGGCCCGATTCCACATCCACGAACTGAATGCGCCCGTACGGAATCACCGTGATGGTGTGGAACATCTTGCCTTTGCTCAGCACCAGCTCATTGTCCGTTTCCAGCCAACCCATGTTGCGAACCTGGAACGGGATGAGGAAAAAGCGCCAGATGAAGATGACGCCGAAAATCCCCAGCGGGATGAGAAAGCCCCATCCCCACTCCCGGTAGCAGAGGTAGAGGCCACCGCAGACGATCACCATCCATATGGCGTTGTTCACCAACTGCGGCCACATCAGTTTCGGGGACACCTTGTTCATGGTCTCCACGGACGTAGGCAGGGGATGGACAGGCGCATCGGGCATGGCGCACACGCTACCAGCCGGGTTGGTGCTCATTCCGGCGAAGATGCTTACCCCAGGATGCTTATCCATCGAGTGGGGTGCCTTACACGGGGGTGCTGACTATTTCTTGGACCACTGGGGGCTTTTATACGCTCAGTGCCTGTCGGTACTGGGCGATGGTTGTATATCCTTCGGTCAGCGTCGACTTCAACCGTTCGTGGTTGTAGAAATCGACG
>NZ_JAAXPF010000006.1 GCF_012396315.1 Corynebacterium mucifaciens
GCAACCACCGGGACCTCAACAGCCGGAGCCGACGTCAACACCGACGGCACCAACTGAGGCAACTGCGAATCGGTCATGAACAAAACCTCCTACGGTTCGTCGTTCACAACCACCTTGGCACTAGGGGCTCAGCGCGGATTTGTTCATTCCCGGCCCTGGCTAGGGTGAACAAATCCGTGGGCACCAAGTATCACGCCGTGTGGTGCACCTTGGCGAGCTCATAGACTGGGGTTTCCATCCCCTCGTAGCGGGCCTTAAGCTGCAATGCCATGTAGCGGGAGTAATGGCGAGACTGGTGGAGGTTGCCCCCGTGGAACCAGAGGTTTGGAATCTGGGTGGGCTTCCACATGTTTCGAAGCTCCCCTTCCCAGGGGCCGGGATCCTTGGTGGTTCCCGATCCGAGACCCCAGACTTTGCCCACCGCATCGGCGGCGTCTTTAGACACTAACTTTTCCACCCAGCCGTTCATAGAACCGTATCCGGTCGCGAGGACGATGACGTCGGCTGGCAGAGTTGTGCCGTCCTCAAGCACTACCGCATCCTCCGTCACCTCCCTGATGGTGGTGTTGGAGTGGACTGGGACGCTCCCGTCGATGACCAGCTCCGAGGCGCCGACATTGATGTAATAGCCGGAGCCGCGGCGCAGATACTTGAGGAACATTCCGGATTCGTCGTCGCCGAAGTCGGTGAGGAAGCCCGCGTTGTCTAGGGCTTCGTAGAAGTCACTGTCTTCCTCACGGATGGCGTCGAAGACCTTTTTCTGCTCGCCCGGCAACACCTTGTATGGCCATGAAGCGAAGAGCAGGTCGGCGGTGTCGGTGTCAATGCCAGCTTCGACCGCGTCTTCGGAATACAGGGGACCGAGAACATGCTTCATCAATGAATCTGACTGCACGATGAGTGTGGAGGAGCGCTGCACCATTACCGGGTGAGCGCGATTGTGGTGCAGATCCGCGGCGATATCGTGGGCGGAGTTGTTTGCGCCGAGGATAACCACATTTTTGCCTGCATCTACCGCACCGCCGCGGTGCTCGGAAGAGTGGCGGATTTCGCCCGCGAAATTCTCCTGCCCCGGCAACTGTGGTTTGTTCGGCACACCCGACATGCCTGTGGCAAAAACGAGTTGTGTCGGGTGGATAACGCTTTCCGCCCCATCGCGGTTGACGGTGACATCCCACCGGCCTTCCGAATCATTGAACGACGCACTAAGAACCTCGGTATTGGTCCAGTAATCCAGATCCATGATGCCTACGTAGTGCTCGAGCCAGTCCCCCATCTTGTCTTTGGGCGTGAAAACCGGCCAATCGTCAGGGAAGGGCAGATAGGGAAGGTGGTCGTACCAGACCGGATCGTGCAGGCAGAGAGAGTGGTAGCGGCCGCGCCACTGATCACCGGGGTTGGACTGCTTGTCTACGATGATCGCAGGCACGCCCTGCCGCTTCAGTCTCGCGCCGAGGGCGATACCGCCCTGGCCGCCGCCGATGATGAGGACGTACGGCTGCTCTGTCACACCGAGCGCTGCCCGGCGTTTCTCTCGCTTGTCCGCCCAATTCTCGAGGTCGAGCTTCGGACCGTGTTGTGCCCCGAGCTCGCGATTGCGACCGGTGCGCTCTGGAAAATCCCTCAGTTCGCGGCCAGAAGTAAGGAGAATCCACCCCAGTCCGTTACGTAACCGAAGAACACCCCGCACATTGAAATCCCGAGTTTGGCCGGTGAACTGCACGCGGGTGACACCCGCCCCTTCGTCCACCTCCTCCGTGATCTCGGTGTTTGCGATGCGGCATGCTGGATGCGTTTCGCGCACCATTCGGGCGATCTCGCCGCGCCCCTCGGCCGTATGCAGGTTCCAAGTGACGCTGATCAGGTCGCGCCAAAACCCGTCCTCTTCAAACAGCTGAGCCGCCTGCTCAGCGGCATTGTCAGGATCCTCTGCCCCCGTGGCCGCTTCGAGTTTGTCCAGCCATTCGCGCGCGGTGATTTCAGACATGTCGTCGGCTCCTTTCTCGATTATTGTGCTCTACAACACACTTACAAACTATATGTGTTTTAGATCGCTGATCTGTACAAAATGGTCGTCTCGATTTCATGACTTTCGCTCGCCGCGCTTTCGCGCCTGCGCCGCGCTGGATGGGCTTATCATTGCGGCATGGAACTTTCGCAACGGCTGGACTTGGGTGCCCTCGACCTCGCCGACGACACCGACGCTGCCGAGGCCCGGGACACGTTCACGCGCCTCGCGGAGCTCGTGGAGGAGGTCGCAGGCGTTGAAATCGCGCCTGAAACGGGGTTGGGTGAGAGCGGGGTTTCGTCGTTAGACCGCATCGAGCTCGCGGTGCGCATCGAGGACGCGTTCGGAGTGCCTATCGACGAGCACGTGTACGCCTCCTGCCCCACCGCCCAAGACCTCGCCAAATATGTGGAGGAGCACCAATGATTTCGTACCTGACCGACATGGACGGCGTCCTGCACCGCGAGGGCGACGTCATTCCCGGCGCCCAGGAGTTTATTAGCGCGCTGCGCCGTGAGGACATCGAGTTCATGGTGCTGACCAACAACTCGATGCGGACACCGCGCGACCTGTCCGCGAAGCTGCAGCGCATGGGCCTGGATATCGAGCCGGAGCGCATCTGGACCTCCGCCACGGCGACGGCGAAGTTCCTCTCGCAGCAGGCCGGCGTGGCCTCGGCGTACGTCATCGGGGAGGCAGGTCTGACGACGGCGCTGCACGAGATCGGCTGGATCCTCACCGACGCGGACCCCGACTTTGTGGTGCTGGGCGAAACCCGCACGTACTCGTTTGAGGCGCTGACCACCGCGTCGAACTTAATCCGGAACGGTTCGCGCTTCATCGCGACCAACCCCGACCTGACTGGGCCTGGCCCGGCTGGCGTTGTGCCTGCAACTGGGTCCGTGGCGGCCATGATGACCGCGGTGACCGGGATGGAGCCCTACTACGTGGGCAAGCCGAACCCGGTGATGATGCGCTCGGCGCTGAACAACATCGGCGCGCACTCCGAGAACACGGTGATGATCGGCGACCGCATGGACACCGACGTCAAGGCTGGCCTCGAGGCGGGCCTGCGCACCATCCTGGTGCGCACCGGGATTTCCGACGACGCGGAGATTTCCCGCTACCCCTTCCGCCCCACGTCCGTGGTCGAGTCGGTGGCCGATCTGGTGGAGCACATCCGCGACCCGTTCGGTGACGGGTTCTACGCGGACGAGGAGTAAGACCGGCCAACAGAAGAGCAACGGCCCGGGGCGTCGAGATGACGCACCCGGGCCGAAGCTTTGCAGAGGTTTTTACACCTGGGAGTCAGAGCCAGCGACGTAGAAGCGCTGCTTGTTCACAAACTCGTCCATGCCCAGCGGGCCGAGCTCGCGGCCCAGGCCGGACGCCTTCACGCCGCCGAACGGCAGCTCGGCGCCGCGGGCCTGCGGGATGTTGACGTGGATCATGCCGGTGTCGATCTTGGCCGCGACCTTCTTGGCGCGCTCCTCGTCCTCGGACATCACGGCGCCGCCGAGGCCGTAACGGGAGTCGTTGGCAACCTTGATTGCCTCCTCCTCGGAGGAGACCTTGTACACCTCAGCCACGGGGCCGAAGAACTCCTCGTAGTAGGAGTCGGAGCCCACCGGGATATCGGTGATCACGGCCGGGGTGATGTAGGCGCCCTTGCCGGTCACCTCGCCGCCGACGCGCAGGTTCGCGCCCTCATCCACGGCTAGACGCAGCTGCTGTGCCAGCAGTTCCGCGGCGTCGCGGGAGGACAGCGGGTAGAACTCGTTGCCCTCGCCCGGGTTCAGCGGGTCGCCTTCGGTGTAGGAGGAGGCAATGTCAACCAGCGCCTGTACGAACTCGTCGTAGATGTCTTCCATGACGATCATGCGCTTGTTGGAAGTGCAGGCCTGACCAACGTTGCTAATGCGCTTGTTCCACGCCGTCTCGGCTGCCGCCTTCACGTCGGAGGAGTCCAGCACGACGTAGGCGTCGGTGCCGCCGAGCTCGAGCACGCACTTCTTCAGGGCCTCGCCAGCCTGGGAAGCAATGGCGCGGCCCGCACGCTCGGAGCCGGTGAGGGACACACCCTGCACGCGGTTGTCCTTGATCATGGTGGAGATCTGCGAGTGCTGCGCGTACACGTTGGTGTACAGGCCCTTCGGTGCGCCAGCCTGGTCGAAGATCTTCTCAATCGCCTCGGCAGAACGGGGGCAGATCTCCGCGTGCTTGACCATTACTACGTTGCCGGCCATCAGTGCCGGCGCCGCGAAGCGGGCGACCTGGTAGTACGGGAAGTTCCACGGCATAATGCCCACGATCACGCCGAGGGGAACCTTGCGCATCACGGAGGTGCCGCCACGCTTGTTCGGGATTTCCTCGTCGGCACCGAACTCTGCGCCGTTGTCGGCGTAGTAGTTGAAGATCTCGACGACGTCGTCGATCTCACCGTCGCCCTCCTTAACGGACTTACCCATCTCCTCGGCGATAATGCGGGAAAGTTCGTCCCTTTGGTCGTCGAAAAGCGAGGCGACCTTGCGCAGCACCTCTGCGCGCTCCTCGAAGCTCTTCTCCCGCCACTGCTTAAAGGTGTCGTCGGCGGTGGTCAGCGCCTGCTCGAGCTCGTCGTCGGTGATGAAGTCGTAGGACTGGGCGATTTCGTTGGTCTTTGGGTTTTGTACTCGGTACTTAGTAGACATGTACGCCATTATACGACCGCGCGGTGATGCCCGCCACGAAATTCTCCTCGCGGGCTAGCTGCTCGATCGCGTGCGCAAACTCCGCGATCTCGCCTTCGGTTGCGCGGATCGACTCGGTGCATGAGTACGTGCGGTCCGGGTGGCGCTGCCAGCGGGTGAACCAGACCTCGCCCGGCTCACCTTCGGGCAGCAGGAGCATAAGCTTCTCGACGCTCCGTCGCACCCGCCCCGGCATCCCCTCAATGCGGAGCGTCCACGCGAGTCGGTTGCGCGTGGCGCGGCAGGTGCGGGGCGCGGCCAGTGTTGTCGTCATAGGTGGGGACCCTTCTTGCGGGCGCCTACTGCGACGGCGCGCCCGCATTGGTAGCGGCACACTCCTGCCCCGGTGACTAAGCGGGATTGTCGCGACGGGTGACTAGTCCGCGCGACGGAGTGTGAGACGAGAGGTTCGTCTTCCCCAACGGCCTCTGATTTCTCTCGGCCGATATTGCTTCACACGAGTTGACTCGGGCAACCCTCAACCGCTGCTTGATCCCCCTATTTACTCGAGCTGTGGTTGAGGTTGAGGCGGCCCCGCCTAGAGCAACCGCACCGCCAGCACGCCCAGGAAGATGACCACGAGCCCAAATAACCGCATGGCGGTCAACGGATTCTTCCGCGCACCGAACGCCCCGCGCGCCTCCAGCGCCTGACCCGCCGCGATAGTGCCGGCGTTGAACGCGATCACTGTGGTGGCGGTGCCCAGCAGCGGCGCCAGCGTCGCGCCCGAGATGACGAACGTGGCGCCGACGAGGCCGCCGACCCACATCCACCACGGCCCCGGCTCGGGCTTTCGTGCGAGCTGGCGGGGGCTACTCACCAGCGCCGCCACCAGCAAGAGCAGCGCACCGACGGCGAGGTTGATCTCACCTGCGTGCAGCGACGACCCGGCGATAGTGCCCAGGTACCCGTTTACCGCTGTCTGAACCGCCGAGCCCACGCCAACCAGCACGCCCAGCGCACGGAACAGCCACAGCTCCACCCCGGCGGCGTCGCCCTCCACCGCGGGCCGCTTCCCTGCGCGCAGCACCACCACGATGCCGGCCAGCACCACTACGGCGCCGAGCACCCGCATCCACGACACCGGCAGCACCGGCGCGCCGAACAGACCGAACCTGTCGATGCACAGCCCCATCATCACCTGGCCCAAAATCGGCAGCACCACGGTCTGCACGGCGCCGAGCCGGGGAAACAGCACGATGTTGCCCAGCACGAAGCACACCCCCATCGCGCCGCCGAGCCACACCCACCACGGCGCAGAGACCCCGTCCGCGAATTGCGGCACGGGGTTACCCCGCAGCGCGGTCGTGGCGAGTATCGCTACCAACAGCGCCACCGTAAACGAGACCAGCGCGGGCACCACAGGCTTGTTGCCCACGCTCAAGCGCAGGCGGGAGTTCGCCGCGGTCTGGATCGGAATCAGCCCGCCCACCGCGAGCGCCACGAGCAACAACATGGGGCGATTTTCTCACGACGGGAACTTCGCCACTGCCCCGGCTACACTCCGTAAGCGCACTGGGGGGGATGTACATAGGGGGAATTCTCGTGAACGCAACCATGCTCGGGGCGGCCGGCTCGCTCGCAGCCTTTGCCGGGACGATTCTGGCGATGAACCACGGCACGAGGCTGGCCGGCATAGTGCTGCTTAGCGTTGCCCTCACGCTGGGCGCGGTCGGTCTCGCGCTCCGCATCCGGCCGCGTAGGGGTCCGGCGCTGGCCGCCGCACTCGCGCTCGCCGGCCTCGGCTTCACCTCCATCCCGGCGGTGCAAACGCAGCTCGCAGCGATAGAGGCGCACGAATACACCGAGGAGCAGTTCAAGCAGGTGCAGAGGAGCGCCCAGCACTATGGACGGCTGGGCAGGCAGCTGGCTGCGGCCGAAGGGACGTCGATAAGCAATCCGCTCCCGCCCGGTTCCACGGTGAAATTGGACGGCTGGGAGATTACGGTGCGTTCGCCGACGGATATCCGGGCCACGCACGACGGCGCCGCGCCCGAGCAGCCCTACGAGCTCACCCAGAAAGGCGAGGTCATGGAGGTCAAAGTCGGCGACCAAACCCGCTACATCGAGTTAGCTACCTAAGGCCGTACGCGCGGTACAGTGCGGCGACGAACTCGTCGTGGGTGACCTCGCCGTCGATGGCCGCTAGCTCGTCCCGCACGTCCTTACGCGTCGGCGCGGAGACCATGGTGGTTGCGGTCTCGTCCCCGGAAGCAACGGGCGGGAGCTTCTCGCCCACCTTGCGCTTCACGCGCGTGAAGTAGCTGTCCACGGGCGCAAGCGCCTCCGCACCCGGCACCGACCAATGCAGCCAGTGTGCCGCCACCCCGAGCGAGATGCCGAGCAGCGCCGACACCGCCAGCCCCGCCGACTCCCAGCCGACGTCGTAAAAGAGCTGCACGCTTATCGACGCCACTATCGCCGGGACCACGTACCACTGGCGGTCCACGAGAATGGACGGAATCTGTCCAATCATGATCTCGCGGATGACCATCCCACCCGTGGCGGTGAGCACGCCCATGAGGATGCACCCGAACCAGGTCACGTTCGCGTGCAGTGCCGTGACCGTGCCGGTGACCGCCCACACGCCGACGATGACCATGTCACCATGGAAACGGAACAGCTCCCAGGCGCGGCCCTCCAGCGGAAGGGCGAAAGCGACCAGGGAGCCAACAAGCGCGGTGCCGATGTACCACGGGTTCTGCAGCGCCGCGGCCGGGGTGGAGCCGATAAGCGCGTCGCGGATCATGCCACCCGCCATGCCGGAAATGATGGAGATGAGCATGAACCCGACGGCGTCGAAACGCATGCGCCTGGCCACCAGCCCTCCCATCAGCGCGTTGAGGAATACCCCGATGAGGTCGAGCACAGCGAAGGAGAAACCGACGGCGGTGAACACGTTGTCGAAGTACATGCGCGCCATCGTAGGGGGTTGAAACCCGGGCTAGGTCTTGGTTTCGGTGCGCTCCTGGACCTCGTTTTGCAGCATGATGCGCAGGGCTTTGATCAGCTCCTGGTCGGATGCGCCCTCCAACGCACGTGTGACGTCTTCGCCGGATTGTTCAGGGTGCTTCGAATCGGTGGACACGCCGAGGGCGTCGCCGATCTTTTGCTCCAGCGGGCGCTCGGTGTGCCTTGTTTGGAAAAACGCGATGCGGTCGCCGCCGTAGTAGACCGCGATGGCGAAGATCGGGGCAGCGATCGCCGCTGCCAGCATACCCTCGCGCACGAGGTCGAAGTGGTTCATCACGAGCAGAATCGCCGAGGAGATGATGGCCGGGAAGACCGTCATTTTTTGGGAGGTGAAGAGGGACGGAACGCGCCGTAAGACAATGTCCCTCGCGAGCGTGCCGCCGGTTGCGGTGATCACGGCGAGCAGCAGGCACGGCACCCAGTTGAGGTCCGCGAGCAGACCCTTGAGCGTGCCCGCGACCGCCCAGACACCGATCGTGACCACATCCGCGTAGAAGCGGAAGCGCTCCCACAGCCTGCCGTGGAGATTCACGGTGTACGCAATCGCCGCGCCTACCGTGGCGGTGATGAGGTACCCCGGATTGGTCAGCGCGGCGGCGGGCCCGTCGTTGAGAATCGCGTCGCGCATGAAGCCGCCGCTCAGCGATGAGATGTACGCGATGAAGGCGAACCCGACGATGTCAAAGTTCATCCGTTTCGCCACAGTGCCGCCGACGGTGGCGGCCAACAGCACGCCCGTGTACTCGAGGACGAAGTACAGGTTGCCTACGGTGTCCGAAGTCTCCATGAGCGCTAAGGCTAGCCCGCCGGTCTAGTCCACGCCCGCGCTAGTGGGGCGGGTCCGGGCGAGCATCTCCCGGGCGCGCCGACAGATGGTGAGATAAGGATGGTGAGACTCCGGGATTTCTGGGCATATTCACCACCCTCCTCTCACCATTTGTCTCCGAGGGACCTGAACGTCCGCGCTACCCCAGTCGCTGGACCGCATCCACAACGAGGTCCCAGAAGCGGTCCACGTCGAGGCGCGTCGCAACGGATGTGTTGCACGCCGAAGCCGCGGAGCCATCAACGCCGCTGAACGGCGCGCCAGACGCCGTCACCGCCCCGAACGCGCGTAGGTCCGCCACGGTGCGCCCGCGGGTCAGCTCGCCAGCGAGTTCCACCGACACCGGCACGGCCACGGTCTCCACGACGGACGGGTCGATGACGTAGGCCACCGCGCACGGGTCGTGCACCGGCGGGTTGTCGAAGCCCTGGGCGTCCTTGTAATTGCGGCGGAAGGCGTCGATGAGCCCCACCACGAAGTCCCCGCACGAGGTGCCCAGCACCGCAAACCGCTGCTCTACCTCAGGGGTGGCAAGCGCCTGGCGGGTCAGATCCAGGCCGACCATGACGACCGGCCAGTCCTCGCCGAACACGATCGCTGCGGCTTCCGTGTCGACCGCGATGTTGAACTCCGCGGACGGCGAGTAGTTGCCCGCCCCGTACGCACCGCCCATGAGCACGACCTCCCGCACGCGGGGAACAATCCGCGGCTCCAGGCGCGCGGCCAGTGCGATGTTGGTCAGCGGGCCGGTAGGCACGAGCGTGACGGTCCCCGGCTCTTCGCGCATGAGCGTATCGACGATCCACTGCACCGCCCCGTCGTCCTGCACCCCCACCGCAGGTTCGGGCAGCTCGAATCCGTGGATCTCCATGCCGGTGTCGCCGTGGATGTCTTCGGCGGTGACGACGTCGTTAAGCAATGGTCTTGTCGCCCCGCGGTAGACGGGCACCGAGGTCAGCCCGGCGACTGTGAGCACCTGCTGCGCGTTGCGCGTGACGTGGTCGATGGTGTGGTTGCCGCCGACGGTGGTTAGCCCGAGCAGTTCGATGTCCGGGTTGCCGGCTGCGAGCAGGATGGCCACGGCGTCGTCGTGGCCGGGGTCGCAATCCAGGATGACTTTACGCACTGCGCGCCGCCCGGTCCTCGGCCGCGAGGGTGTCCGGAACCGTCTCCGGCTTGGGGATGAGGAAGGACGCCGCAAACGCGCAGCCCAAAAGGATCGCGCCGGCGATCATGCCCGCGCGGTAGTTGCCGCCGGTGGCTGTGAACACCGCGAAGACGATGGTGAACGACAGGCCCGCACCCAGGTTGAACGCGCCGCCGTTCAGGCCCGGCAGGTAACCCTGGTTGCGCTTCGGGGCAAGCACGACGCCGAGGGAGCCGAGCATGATGTTGGCCATGCCGGCGTAGGTGATGCCCGCGAGGATGGACATGGCCAGCAGCAGGCCGCGGGTCGGGTTGCCCACGACCGCCACGCCGAAGAGAACGGACAGCGCCGCGCCGGCGATGCCGATCTGCAGGATGACCTTGTAGCCCACGCGGCCGGCGAGCCAACCCGCGATCGGGCCCATGGCCAGCCCGGCCAGGGCGTACGGGGTCAGTGTCCACCACGACACCACGCCGGCGGACATGCCGGGCCCTGCGACGTCGTCCTGCGCCAGGTTGGGCACGAGACCGTTCATCACGGCGAACACGCCGGTCATGGTCAGCGTGGTGGTGAGTAGCAGCGCCCATGTGCGGCGCTGCGAGAGTAGGTCGGTGGACATAAGCGGGTGCGGGCTGGACTTCTCGGTGCGCCAGAACCACACCAAGGACGCTGCGCCGATGGCCAGCAGGATGATTACCATGACCCAGTTCGCGGCGGCGAGTTCGCCCGCCATGTTCAAGGCGGTGAGGATCGCTGCGGCGCCAACGACCAGGCCGGCAACGCCCTTCCAGTCCATGGGCTGCAGCTCATTGGACTTGGTCTCCGGCACGCCGTAGCGCGCGGCGAACACGGCGAGCAAGGCAGCGGCGCCGATGACCCAGAAGAGGGAGCGGAAACCGAAGGCGTCGGTAAGCCAGCCGCCCAACAGCGCGTCGATGCCTGCGATGCCGCCGTTGACCGAGGTGAGGATGCCCACCAGGAACGCGAACTGCTTCTCCTCGCGCACCGCCTGGCGCAGCATCACCGAGGTCAGGGCCACGGTCGGCCCGGACACGCCCTGGATCACGCGGCCGATGAACAGCATGGTCACGTTGGTGGCCAGCGCCGCGACCACGGAGCCGAGGACCGTCACGGCCATCATGCCCACCAGCACCTTGCGGCGACCAATCAGGTCACCCCAGCGCGGCATGAATAGCGCGAACACCGCAGCGGCGGTGAAGAACGCGGTCTGCGTCATGCCGATCTGCGCGGTGGTGGCGTTCAGGTCGCTTTCCATGGTGGCCAGCGCCGGGGCGAGCATGGAGGCGTTGAGCTGGAATGCGAACACGGCGACCAGCAGCGCCACCATCAACGGCACAACCTGGTTGGTCGGCAGCTTTTGCCCCGCCGCTGGCTGCGGGGTGTGAGTCGAAGTCATGCGGGCAGTGTAAAACACGTAAGGCCTGCCTCTCAGCGTTCGCCTCACAGATTCCACTCAGCGCTACCCCAACGCCTCCCAAAGCGCGGTATTGGTCTCCTGCCACAGCGGCTTGGCCCAGTCGCCGAACTCGCGGTCCGTGAGCACCACGCACGCCTGCCCGCCCGCGACCCACAGGTACGTGCCCGCCATGCCGAAGTGGCCGACGGTGTCCGCGGGCATGCCGTCGCCGGTCCAGTGCGGGGATTTCTCGCCCTTGATCTCAAACCCGAGCCCCCACGGGCACGGCTTTTGCATCCCGTAACCGGGCACCACGCCACGCAGGTCACCGAGCTGGTTGGAAAACGCCTCCTTCAGCGTTTCTGCCGCCAGCAGCGTCGGCGCAATGAGCTCCTGCGCGAACAATTGCAGGTCGCCTATCGACGAGCTCCCGCCATGCCCCGCCGAACCATAAATCTCCGTATTGTCCATCCCCAGCGGCTCGAAGACACCCTCGCGGGCGTAGTCGCCGAATTTGATGTCGGTGGCCTTCTCTAGGTGCTCAGCGAGGATCTCGTAGCCCGCCGAGGAGTAGATGCGCCGCTCCCCCGGCGCTTTCTGCGGCTCCCGGCTGTCAAACCCGACCCCGGAGGCGTGCGCGAGCAGGTGGCGGACGGTGGATCCCTCCGGGCCGGCCGGATCGTCCAGCCCGAACGCCCCCTCCTCCACCGCCAGGAGCACGGCGTACGCGGACAGCAGCTTGGTCACGCTGGCGAGCTCGAAGACACGGTCGGTCTCGCCGAACTGCCCCTGGTTGTCCCCCACGAGCGCCGCCGCCACGTTGTCTACCGGCCAGTCATCGAAGTACCGCGCGAGATCCATGCCAGCCACCATACGTGCCCGGCCCTGGCACTAGGTCGCGCTTTCGACCTTCACCTCGTAGTCCTCCATCGAGGTGCCGCGGATCAGCGCCTTGGCGTGCGACCGCACCAGCTCCTCCGCGCTGGCCTGGGCGCGATCTAGCAGCCCGTCGTCCACGGCCTTCTGCTTTTCCGCTTCCCGGCGCGAGTCCACAAACTCGGTGACGTCTTCCACCTTGATCTGGTTGATGGGGTTCATAGTCTGGTCCCACACCTCGGAGCTGCCCTCGGTCCAGGTGGAATCCAGCACTTCCGCGCGTGGCAGCCGCACGGTGAAGGTCTGTGCGGCATCGTCAACGTCGACCGTGATCTGGCCGGCGTCCTTGATGCCGGCGGTGACCTTCCCCTCGTAGGACACCAGGAAATTCTTGCCGGTGAACGGCACGCGAACGTTGAGCAGGCGTAAGCCTTCGTCGTCAAACTTGCCCACGGACGAGTAGACGTATTCTTCCGTGGCCAGCTGCGCGATGTCGTTGAACTCGCCGCCGATCGAGGTGGAATCGATGGTGCGCTCCCCGCGCTCGAAAATCGCTGGACGCACCAGCACCAACACAAGCGCGACGGTCGCAAGCACCGCCACAACTGACACAACTCTGCCGCTGAGTTTCTTCACACCTGCGCATAATAGCTGCTGCCTGCCGATGTCCTACGGTCCACCGCATCCTTCTGTAAGCTCGCTGTGACCTCCCGCGCACCGCCCCGGCGGCCGCGCGCGAATCACACGCACGACGAGGCACGACACACGGAAGGCCGAACCATGTCCGGAACCACCAAGGCAGATTTGCCCCGCGACGACGCGAAACCCCACGACAACGACGACCATCGCGACCAAGACGGCATGACCGGCCTTCTCGGGTGGATTGAAAAGATCGGCAACAAACTGCCAGACCCGTTCTGGCTGTTTGTCATCCTTGCCGGCGTTGTCGCCGTTGCCTCGTGGCTGGCCAGTATGGCTGGCCTGTCCGCGGTGGACCCTTCAAGTGGCGAGGAGATTCACGTCGAATCGCTGCTCACCGGAGACAACCTCTCCCGCATGGTCACCGACGCGGTGGAGAACTTCATCGCGTTTCCACCGCTGGGCGTGATCTTAGCGACGATGCTCGGCGTCGCCGTCGCCGAACAGACCGGCCTTCTGGCGGCGATGGTCCGCGCGATGGTGGACAGGGTCAGCCCGAAAGTCCTCACGTTCATGGTGGCGTTGGCCGGCGTGACCGGCTCGGTCGCCTCTGACGCCATTTACGTGATCATCATTCCGCTCGGCGCCATGGCCTTCCACGCCGTGGGCCGCTCGCCCATCGTCGGCTCGATGGTGGCGTTCGCGGCGGCGTCGGCAGGATTTAACGCGTCGCTCATCCTCAACATCACCGATCTGCTGCTCGCCGGCATCTCCACCTCTGCCGCGCAGCTGGTGGACGATGCCTACGAAGTCTCCCCACTCGCCAACATCTTCTTCGTCATCCCGTCCGCGATCGTGCTCTCGCTGATTATTACGGCGGTGACAGAACTGTACGTGGATAAGAAAGCGAAAGACCTTGTGGACCACGACGCCGTCGACGAGGACGAGCTCCAGATGGACGAGTCCAACGAGCCCGACGACGCTCACCTCACCGACGACGACGACGACGACCTCTCCCTCACCCCACTCGAGCGCAAAGGCCTGATCTGGGCGGGCGTGACCCTGCTGATCTGCCTGGCCGCCTACTTTGCCCTGCTGCTCGTCCCGGGCTCCCCCTTTGCCCGACCCGACGAGGGCTTCATGGAGTCCCCGCTCATCCGCGCCATCGCCGTGCCGATCACCCTCATATTCTTCGCCACCGGCCTGGTCTACGGGCTGATCGTGGGCACGATTAAGGAGGCCGCGGACATCCCCGCATTCATGGCCAAGGGCCTGGAGTCCCTGCTGCCCATCCTGGTGCTGTTCTTCGCTGTCTCCCAGTTCCTGGCGTGGTTCCAGTGGTCCAACCTGGGGCCGTGGACCGCGATTAAGGGCTCCGAGCTGCTCCAGTCCTGGGATCTGCCCAACGTGGTTCTCTTCGCCGCCTTCGTGCTCATGGTCACCCTGATCAACCTGTTCATCACCTCCGGCTCCGCGCAGTGGGCGCTGATGGCGCCGGTGGTGGTGCCGATGATGATGTACGTCAACGTCTCCCCCGAGGTCACCCAGATGCTCTACCGCATCGGCGATTCCCCCTCCAACATCATCACCCCAATGTCGCCGTACTTCGCCTTGGCCCTGACGTTCCTGCAGAAGTATTACAAGAAGGCCGGCGTGGGCACCCTGATGTCGTTGTCCCTGCCGTATTCGGTGGCCATGCTGGTGGGCTGGTTCCTCTTCTTCATGCTCTGGTACACACTCGGCATCCCGCTCGGCCCCGGTTCCCCGATGGGTTACCAGGTGTAGGTCGCCGGCCGGCTACTTTCCAATCTCCGCCGGCGTGCAGATCGGCGCCCGGCGGATGAACTCCTCTGGCGCACCCTGCTCCCGCAGCGTGATGCCGTTGTAGCAACCCTGCTCAACGTAAGGGCGCTGGGATTTGCCCGCAGCGCTTTTCGTTTGTCGACGAACGCGCGCGGACGCTCGAGTATTCCCATAAAATCGTCATATGTATGTAAGCAAGCTACACGTAGACGGGTTCCGAGGGTTGAACGGCTTCGGAGCGGAGTTTAAACCGGGCCTCAACGTTGTTATCGGCCCGAACAACGCAGGCAAAACGGCTCTGATCGATGCACTAAGGCTTGCACTGACCCCCGTCAACCGGGCAAGTCAGTCTTACTTCCGCATTGAAGATTTCTCGGTGGGCTCAGACTCCGCAACGATTCGAGTCGAAGCGTCTGAGCTATCTGCGAGTGAACGAGCCACGCACCTGGAAGCATTGAGCTTAGATGGTGAGCGCATTACGTTTGGAAAACGCTTTCTCCGACGAGCGGAAGAGTTTCGTGGGTACCGCTCAGAATTTCTTGTAGGCAGTGATAATCGAATCAACGATTGGTACCCGGCGCGCGAGGCATTCCAGTCGGTTTATCTGGAACCGCTCCGAGATGCCAAAAAAGAGCTGGCCTCGTACAGCGGAAATAGACTTCGCAGACTCGTGAATTTTTTAGCCTCGGGAGAGGAAGTAGCTGCGCTGCAAGAGCTCCTACGCGAAAACGACATGGCGGTATCAGATAATGCCGCTGTAAAGAAAGTTGGTGACGCAATCTCGAGCCCTTTCAGGTCATTAACCCACTTCGGTAGTCTGAACGAACCGGTGATAAGTCCCTCTTCTCAGGACTTGAGCATTGCTCTCAGGCGTCTCAAACTGGGGCTGAAGGAATCTGACCAGTACTGGGAGCTCGACCAGATAGGCCTCGGTTACGCTAACCTTCTATACTTCGCCTCGGTACTGGCCGAACTGACCCACGAAGCCCCCGACACTCACCGGATTCTTCTAATCGAAGAGCCGGAAGCGCATCTTCACCCGCAGCTGCAATCCTCTTTGGTCCGCGTGCTACAGAACTCGCTCCAAGTAGGAGAAGATGGGCAACCGGCGCCACAGATAATATTGACGACTCATTCAGCCACGCTTGCCGCGGCCGCCGGTGTCACCGCATTACAAGGCATGTCAAGATCCAGCGAACGTTCGAGGCACTGGCAGTTTAAAGTTGAGGAGACTGCCGAAAGAAAACTCGACCGCTTTTTCATTTCCAGACGACCCGAAGCGCTGTTTGCTGAATTCGTTTTGCTCGTTGAAGGCATCTCAGAAGAAATACTGCTTCCAGTCCTGTTCGAGCTTCGAACACTAAATGCTTTCGATGGGGTACAGGACTACCAGAAGCGTGTGCGTCTTAGGCGTGATCTCGGAACGTTTCTGCGGGAATATCTCGTTGTCGTCGCTGTGCACTCGGTGGATTTCAAACCATATGTTTCGCTCTTGACATCGAGCGGGCAGGCTACAACTCCCAGGAGACGGGTGTACGTGCTCACAGACTCCGACGAAGACACCGGAATAAAAACAGTCGAAAAGCGAACCCCGGGGGAAGCGCGCAGGAACGAAATTTGTTCAGTGGCGAATCGAAACCAATTTCCCGACGACCAACTCCTAGTTTGCATAACACCCGGCACGTTCGAAAAGGAACTCACCCGGCTTGCCGAGGAGGAAGCCAGTGGGGCCCTCGGAGGTGCGGTTGAGCAGGCATTAGCATCCCTCCACCCACAAAAGTGGAAGCTTCACAAAGAGCAAGCTGAACCCAAGAAGGGTGATCTGTGGCACTTGATCGCATCAATTTCAAATTTCTCCAAAGGCTCATTCGCCCAATCTGTTGCCGAAAACCTATTGGAGAAACAGGAGGGTATCCCCCAACTACCGAGTGGTCTCGAGGAAATCTTCGAGGACTTATTAAGAATCTTCCTCAAGGAAAATGGCGAATAGAATGAACTTGAATGATCAGCAGCTCGCGGTGGTTGAAACCGAGGGTGCCGTGAAAGTGAAAGCGGGTCCGGGAACCGGTAAAACAACAACCCTCGTCAATCGATTCTTTCACGAGCTAAACAGTTCTGACCCGGATCCCATCTTGGTGATCACTTTCACGCAGGCTGGAGTTACTGCTTTTCAGCATAAACTTAGATCCACCGCCGAGAGGTTATCTGATATAGGTCGCGACTGTCTGGCCAAGACTTTGGTTAGCACCTTCGACGGTGTTATCAATCGATACGTTGTTCGTGCTGCACTTTCGTCAATCTTTCCCGCAAAATCATTCAATTTCGTTCCGAGCTACGAGGTTGAGGCGAGTGCTTGGCTGAGCGATCCTAGCGGCAGCGGGAAACTGTTTGTAGAAGATTTCGAGTTTGATGGGTCTTACCTAGGCAAAAGGAGCGTCTGTAGCAAAGCATCTGAATTTTCGGAGTTTCGCAAGGATGTCATGGAAACCTATCGAAAGCTGTTCGATCAGGGGATTCTGTCTTCTAAGGTTTCTAGATACATTTTCGAGACGATGGTCGCGGGTGAGCGGCGATGGCCCTTCGAATCCATGGATCAATCTCGGCTGGCAGATCTAACAAGGCAGCTCGATCGGCGGTTCGCCGACATGTCCGCGCGGTTCCCGAAAATTTATATCGATGAGGCGCAGGATTCCGCAAAAAGCGATTATCTCCTTGTAGATATGCTAGAAAAGCACGGCGCAAATGTGTCCTACATTGGCGATCCACACCAAGAAATCTATCGGTTCCGGAACTCAATGGGTTTCGAAGCCCGCGGAGGCAACGCGATCCAATTAGAGCTCACCGAAAACTATCGATCAAACAAGCACATTTGCGACTTTCTAAACACTATCTACGACACCGGCATCTATCCTGGCGGGGCCGCTGCATACCCCCTATCGGCACCCGCAGTGACAATCACCATTTTCTCGGATGAAGCCGATTACCACTCTAAACTTGCGAAATTACCCGCCGACTCGCCCTGGGTGGTGCTCAGCCACCAGGAAAAAACGTTCAAAAAAATACTTGGCCAGCCCGAGTCCTACGGTCAGAAGTCTGATCCCGTCTACGACTTCGTGGAAGCGATTGATCGTGGTCAGGACAAGCCATCAAGTATCAAATTATTGCTAAAACGCGCTACGAAATTAGTCAATTGTTTCGAGAATCGCAAAGAATTGATCGAACGGCTCGAGGATCTTGGGTTAACTAAGGCAGGTATGTCCCCCTCAGAATTGATCGCACGCCGCCTAGTGTCCGATCTGGTCTATGGGGACGAGCTTCGGGTTTCAATTTTTTTGGGACGAGACAACGTTGCCTCAGTCATCGAATCCACTATTGCTGACTTCCTCAGTCTACGTCCAAAAGTGCCCGGCTTGCCGATTCGAACAAACAGCCGCTACCCAAGTTTCGCTGAGAAGCAATGGTCGGTAAAGCCAACGGAGACTGAGCTGTTTGATGCTGTTAACTCCGGAACTATACACAGCGCTAAGGGTCTGGAGTTTGAAAATGTGTCAGTCGTCGTCGGCAACTGGAAACCGGATGGACAGCCGCATCTAGTCGAGCTGCTGCAAAGCACTCCTGTAGACCACCGGTACGAAGAAATCGTTAACGTCTTCTACGTTGCATGCTCAAGAGCCAAACGCTCGCTCAATGTTGCTTTCCAGACAGGGAATAACGCCCCTGGAAAATTGGATGCTCTCATCAGGACGAAATGGGGCAAACACCCGAGCGTTCGAATTCTTTGATTATCCAACTTTTAACGTGGCCCTAGGTTGTAGCTGGCTGGCCCTCCGACGTCGACATCGGGTAGTTCACCACGAGCCGCTGGACGATGCGACTTCAACCAAAGGTGGAAGGTGGTATTAGCACCTCAAGCAAGGCGATGGGATTTTCTCTCAGAACCCTTTCACTTGATTCCGAGCGAAAGCGCCGCGAATCCCAGAACTCGTTGCGCCAGGCCGTCAGCTCCCTCGTGGCCGCCATCTCTCCCTTCCATCACGGTGATCGCTGGGCTTATGAGGGGTGGCGGCGAGGTCGGCGGGGAATGGGCTTCCAACCGCCCGAGCATCACCCCCGCCGTGCAACGACTCCAAGCTTTAATTCGCTGCCCCAAGTAGCTGCACACGAATAGCTCTAGCAAGACGGGCAAGAATAATGGGGGCGTCGACCTAACTTTAGACGGCACCGATTACCAGAGGTCTTATATCTCGACTTACTGCATTTACAAGGCACCGGCAGACTTCGGTTGGAATGGCTATACTACGTTTGACTACGATGCCACTTGAGCGTTTAATGTTCCGAACAGCTACGGAGTGAACGTTAGTGAGGCACGCTTCAACGGTGGACTCCATCACCGCATTTCCGTAAAAAAGGGGTGAAAAAGTCTCGTTCCGTCGATTTGCAAGGTGGTGGCGAAGAGAAATGGCTTTTTACACTGTCGACCCCGTCGATGAATACGGCGAAAAGGCCCCAAACGGCCTCGCATTTCTCACACTTACGTTAAAATAAGCATCGAACATTTTCCCGCAACCTGAGCGGGTCATTTTTGCATCCACGATAAAACTACTTCCCAATCTCCGCCGGCGTGCAGATCGGCGCCCGGCGGATGAACTCCTCCGGCGCTCCCTGCTCCCGCAGCGTGATGCCGTTGTAGCAACCCTGCGCGAGACCCGTCTGCTTGGTCCCGGCCGGACGGATCACGGCCCACTTCCCGTTAGCATTCTTGAAGTACAGCACCCAGTCCGTCTGGTTGGCGCCCGCGATGGCCCAGTGGCCGTCGCAGAAGATCACGGACGTGCCGGTGAAGTGAGGCCACCCAGGCACCACATCGTCGAACGCCTGCGGTGCGCACGACCCCTTTGCCCCAGCGCCGCCCGCCGAACCCGGGCGCACGACCACCGGAATGGGCATTGGCGGGAGCAGCGCAACCATCCGTTCAACCGCCGCGCGGTCCACAAACTCGGGCAGCTGCACCCAGCCCTGCTGCACCGCGAACACCCCGGCCACGCCCACCGCAGCCAGCACACCTAAGGTGATGCCGAGGATTTCGCCCGTGCTTAACGACGACCCTTCGGCCCCCTCCGCCGACCCCTGCGCGGACACCACCCCGTCGCTCTGCCCGTCCTCCGCCGAAAAGGCGGCAGGAGCGATGACAGCGGACGTGGTGACGGCGGCGGCGACGCCGAGGGCAAGCATCGGTTTCTTCATAAGCCCCACCCTATCCAAACGGGACCATCACCTCGAGGGGATCAACGCAACCCCCCACACACCGAGCGCCACGGCTGCAACCACAAGCACCCACCACAGCGCGCCTCGGGGCCGTGCGAACCACTTGTCGGCAACCAGCCAGACCACTGACGGCACGATCAGCGCCAAACCCAGAAACGTCAGCGCCCGCCAGTCCGCCAAACGGTTCGCCGTGAGCAGGCACACCACCCCGAAGCCCGCAAGCCCGCCTGCTACCGCCTGTCCGCGGAATCCACCAACCGGAATCAACATGGGCCACACACTACCTCATGCGACGATCAAAATGGCGCCTTAGCTGGCGATTTGGGCAACCTGGAAAAACCAGGCTATTGTTACATCTCGTTGCACAGCGAGAGCAACCGCAACGTATTCCTCCATAGCTCAGTTGGCAGAGCATTCGACTGTTAATCGAAGGGTCACTGGTTCGAGCCCAGTTGGAGGAGCCATTCCATTCGCCCTGTGGCTAGCGTAAAACCTAGTCACAGGGCGTTTTTGACTGTGCGGTGAGGCGGAAGGAATAGCGGCGGCCCCGCGCAACGTTGCAACTGGTGTTCAAGAGCATTGGCCCAGCCCACCAAGAGGGGCTGAGGTCGTGCCGAGAGCACAACGAGTAAGGAGCAGCGCGTTGACCACCGCTAAACAATGGGTTCTTGCCTCTCGTCCGGATGGGCCACCAACCGTCGAGAACTTCCGTTTCGAGGAGGTAGAGCTGCCAGAGCTGTCTGACGGCCAGATCCTCGTCGAGAACACTTTCGCCAGCGTCGATCCCTATATGCGCGGGCGGATGAACAACGTAAAGTCGTATATCGAGCCATTTCAGATCGATGAACCACTGACTGGCACCGCGGTCGGAGTTGTCGCCGAGTCTCGCTCGAACAAGTTCAAGGTGGGCGATACGGTCAGGCATTTTGCCGGGTGGCGCACCCACGCTGTGCTGAATGAGGACCAGTCGGAGCAGATTGACACCAACCTGGCTCCAGCCGAGGCGTATTTGGGCATTCTCGGGCAGACAGGTTTGACCGCCTACGTCGGGCTCACCGCCGTCGGCGAGATGAGGGAGGGCGATGTCGTATTCATCTCAGGCGCGGCAGGTGCTGTGGGTTCAGCAGCCGGGCAAATAGCCAAGCATCTCGGCGCGGCCAAGGTGATCGGATCTGCCGGCTCCCCCGAAAAGGTCGACTACCTCACCGAAATCGGCTTCGACGAGGCGTTCAATTACAAAGACGGTGATGTGAACGGCCAGCTCGCCAAGGCGGCGCCGGACGGCGTCGACGTCTACTTCGATAACGTCGGCGGGGACCACCTCGAGGCAGCAATTCAGAACGCCAACACGTTCGGCCGCATTGCCATGTGCGGGGCCATCTCTCAGTACAACGACACTGAGCCGGCACCGGGGCCGCGAAATCTCGGTCTTTCCATCGGCAAATGCCTCACCCTTCGCGGGTTCGTCGTAGGCCAATACACTCACTTGGCCAAGGAATTCCAGGAGAAGATCGCCCCGCTCGTCGTCGATGGCTCAATCAAATACGAATCGACGGTGCGCGAGGGCATCGACAACATGCCGGCCGCATTCCTCGAGCTTTTCGAGGGCGGCAACACCGGCAAGATGATCGTTAAATTTTAGGAGGACAACATGACCAAGGTACTTATGGTTGTTTCAGCAGCCGACCACTGGACGCTCAACGACGGCACACACCACCCCACCGGCTTCTGGGCCGAAGAGCTGGTAACCCCCTATTCGATATTCACCGACGCTGGCTGGGACGTGGATGTGGCAACCCCTGGCGGGATCGCCCCCACCGTCGATAACGTGAGCCTCGATGAGAGCGCAGGCGACGCGGAGACCCTCGAAGCAGTAAAAGCCAAACTTGAAGAGCTGCAGCCTGTTCTGGCGGAGCCGCTCAACCTCGACGACGTCGACGCTGCGGACTACGACCTTGTCTTCTACCCCGGCGGGCACGGCCCGATGGAAGACCTCGCAGTCAACGAGACTTCCGGGCGCATCCTCGTCGATCGCATGACAGACAACGCGCCTGTGGCTCTTCTCTGCCACGCCCCGGCCGCTGTCCTCGCTACCGAGAGTGTGTCCGGCGGCTCCCCGTTCGCCGGACGGAAAATGACCGGTTTCTCCAACGACGAGGAACGCGCCGCCGGACTCGCCAACAAGGCGCCGTGGCTGCTTGAGGACCGGCTCGTCGCCCTCGGCGTCGAGTACAACAAAGCACCGGAGCCGGGGGCGCCCTACGTCACCGTCGACGGCAACCTCTACACCGGGCAGAACCCGTCCTCGTCGCGAGAGCTCGCAGAGCGGCTCGTGAAGGACCTCGCCTAAAACGAAGTAGAGGGGTTAACGCTGTGGCTGGCCGGCGGTGGCCCTCGCCACCGCCAGGTCCTCCCACGGCATGCCCACGGCTTTAAACACCATTAGGGCTGCAATCGGAGCGTCGCGGCTGCCTCTAGCGGCAAGCACCCTCGCATGAAGGCTGCACTGAGTGCGAGTCTGGGTTTCTAGCCCATCCCCTCATCATTTCCGCTCAGTCTCTCGGCTGCCAAGTTGATCAGAGTCGACATCACCAACCCGGCACCTATTACCCAAATCAGCGCTGGTGAGAAAATCTCCGGGTCCCCACCGCCAGTTTGAGCAATAAGGAGACCAGCCACAATTGCAAGGACGCCAACGACGAATCCAACTATTTGAGCGTTCCTGGACTGCTTGGACAACAGCGGCGCAGCGAGTGCAGAAACAATCGAAATCACGATAACCACTGCACCCAGCCAGCCAGCCCTAATCGGCGCCGCAATGACAAGGATTAATCCCAGCACGGCTATGAGCAATTCAGGCCAGAGCGACCGGGTTTCTCCGATTCCCACGGGTTGTCTCCTCCACTAGTTCCGTCCAACCGCGGGCGTCCCCTGCGCATCCTGCAGCACATCCTCGTGCAATTCCCGCGTATCCACGTCGTGAATCTCCAAAGCACCCGGCCCGCGACACGTCGACCGGACACACATTTTGCTACTTACCCCGTTCCTTCAGCGCCGCTGTAGCGGCTACAGCGCCTACCGTAATTACTCCGCCAACTGCCACCTTGGCCCATTCCAAAATTTCTTTTCTGGCGCTCCGGCTCTTCTGGAGGACCTGCTCCTGTCGGTCCGCCGTCTCTATCAGCTCCTCCAGGATGAATGCCCGCATGGATTCGCTTAACCCATCACGCTTGAGCTCCTCTTTGAGGGTCTCCCGCACTTCGGTCCACCCCTGGTGCACCTGGTGCGCCTCGGCCGAATCTGCGTCTTGAACTTTGCTCTGTGCGCCATCGAGTGCATCGATCGCTCGATTTCCAAAATCTCTAATGCTCGGGAACTGCGCGATGATGAGTTTTCTTGTTTCGGGATCCATACCTCCCATGTTGTTGAGGAGCTCTATGACCTTTTCCCCGGAGAGCTCCCGAAACGAAGTGATCCCAAGTTTCTTTTTGGCATCCTCCGCTGTCACAATCTTCTGGGTCCGCGCCATCGCGATGTCCTTCCCTCTTCAAAGTGCCACACGAATTCTAGAGCTCGCCAGACGCTACCGGATTTGCTTAGAGGACGTGCCGCATCATCACACCCTGTCCGCAACCACCCTCGCCACCGCCAGGTCCTCCCACGGCATCCCGACGGTCTTAAACACCACCCGCCGCGCCGGATCCAGCGCCACCTCCCCGCGCACAACCTCAGCCATCGTCACCACGCCATCCCACGCAAGCGCCCCCTTCTCCGCTGCGATCGCCACATCGCCAGCCTCCCTGCGCGCAGCCCCCACATCCTCCACAATCACCTGCGCGCCGCGCAGCACATCCTCATGCAACTCCCGCGTGTCCGCGGTGTGCGCCCCCACAGCCAGCACGGTCGCATCAGGTCGCAATTGCCTATCGACGACCACAGGTTCCCCTGCGGACGTCGCTAGCACAACCAATCCGGCCTTCCCCAACGCGTCGTTGGCCGCATCGCTGCCCAGCCGGACCCACGGGTAGGCCAGATCCGCCGGCTCGTGGCGCGACACAAACGTCACCGACACCTCGCGCACTCCCCGGAGCACATCCTCGACCGTCCGCGCGTGTGCCCGCCCCTGAATACCCGCACCGACGATGACGCATTCCAGCGACTCACTCGACGCTCGCAACCGGTCCAGCACCCCCGCGACCGCAACCGCAGGCGTGCGGATCTCTGTGAGCGCTGCGGCATCCATCACCACCTCCGGCGTCAGCGTCTCCCCGCCCATGAGCAGGTACGACCCCTGCACGAGTGGCACATCGACGACCGACCCCGCCGGTTGAATCCCCAGCACCTTCACCCCGACCGCGCCGTCAAGCGCCGCCGGTAGCAGGTGCATTTCCCCGTGCGGCAGGCCCACCTTCTGCCGCCGCGGATCGGTGGCGGGGTCGAAGCCGTCGATAAGCGCGCGCCGAAGGGCGTCGACAGCCGCGCTCGGCGTGACGGCGGCCAGGACTTCGCTGTAATCCATGATGCGCATGCGGCCAGTGTAAGAGGTAGTGGGGTTAGCGGGGCTCGAACCCGCGACCAACGGATTATGAGTCCGCAGCTCTAACCGACTGAGCTATAACCCCAAAAACGCGTGCGCTTCGGGAGATTCTACATCCCCGCAGTAGATGTGAATCACCGGGTGACAACGGAAGGTACCCTAGCCACCATGTACCAATACGTTATCGGAGCGGCCGCCGGGTACGTGCTGGGCACGAAAGCCGGCCGGAAGCGCTACCACCAGATTGTCAACGCCGCCCAAGCGGTTGCCACCTCCCCGGTGACCAAGCAGGTGACCGCGTCAGCCCGCCGGGCGATCGCCAACAAGATCGACCCGGAGCCGCGCATGCGCGAGGTCAAGGACCTGCGCAAGGGCAAGAAGCTGCGCGGCAAGTCCGCCAACCAGATCGAGGACACGATCTACGAGCCGGACCAAGACTAAAGGCATCCGCCTTTAGTCTTGAATAAGTCCTGCCACGATGCCGTCCAGGATGTCCTTCTCGCTAATGACGAAGCTGGTGGCGCCGGCTGCGCGCTCGAAGGCATCCATGAGCTGCTCCACCACCGTCGCGCCCGCGGCGATGACGTCGGCGCGTCCTGGGTGGACGACGGGGTTCCCGCGGCGCTGGGCAGCGGTCTTGGAGCGCAGGTTTGCTGTCACATCGCGCAGGCGATCGAACGGGATCTCCGAGAGGTGGATCCGCGCTGGGTCGTAGCTGCCCAGCCCCTGCGCCAACGCGGAGAGCGTGGTGAAGGTGCCGGCGCAACCGACAAAGCACCGCGCGTCCGCGAAGGGTACTGCGTCGGACGCTTCCGCAATTCTTTCGTCTACGAACGCTCGCGCCGCAGCGGTCTCGTCGGCCGTGGGCGGATCCGTGTGCATAATGCGCTCGGTAATGCGCACGCATCCCATTTGGGTGGAGACCGCGTGGCCCTCCATGACGAATTCGGTGGAGCCGCCGCCGAGGTCGATCACGCAAAACGGGCCGCGTGCCGGGTCGATGTCGGCCGTCGCGCCGGCGAACGACAGAGCGGCTTCCTCCTCGCCGGAGATGACCTCCGCAACTGCGCCCGGCTGGATCCGGCAAAGCAGTTCGCGGGTCATGGCGAAGAAGTCCTCGCGGTTCACTGCGTCGCGGGTGGCCGAGGTGGCCACCATACGCACACGGGTGACGCCCTCGCGCTGCATCTCCTCCACGTAGTCAGCGAGGGCTGCGCGGGTGCGCTCGATAGCCTCAGTCGCGAAGGCGCCGGTCTCGTCTACGCCCTGGCCGAGGCGGACGATGGTGTTGCGGCGGGAGACCTCGCCTGCGTCAGTGTCGTGGATGAGCAGGCGGATGGAATTGGTGCCGCAATCCACGGCGGCGACGCGGGTCATGCCAACCCCTCCCCTGCTTCCTCGAGGGTTATGCCGAGGTCTGCCAGCGTCGGCCAGTCGGCAGGGATGGCCGTACCGCGCAGATCGCCGTGCTCGGCGGCGAGCGCGACGGCTTCGGTGCCGAAGCGGACGCGTTCCGGTCCCTCCGCCAGCGCGTAGGCGATGAGCACGTGGAGGCACTTCACCCGCTCCGGCATGCCGCCGCCGGAAAAATCCGTGCCTAGGTCCTCGATGGCGTTGCGCTGGGCAAGGAAGTGCTCATGAGCGGCTAGGTAGTCGGCGCGCAGCGCCTCACCCTCCTCATTGTCCTCGTTGAGACGGTTTTCCATCCACTTCATCACCTGCGCGACCTCGAGGCGCGATGCCTCAGCGGTCAGGCGCGGGTCGGTGAGGTAGTAGAGGGTGGGAAACGGGGTGCCGTCGTCGAGCCTGGGGGCTGTTTTCACCACAGCCGGCTGGTCGTCCGGGGTGGTGTACGCGATGGCCAGCACGCCACGGGGGGTGCGGCCGAGTTGCTCTGCAACGATGGCGAGCTGTTCGTCTGCGGGAGGTGTGTGCATGCGGGCTATTGTCCCACAGCAGATGTGGGCGCCGGTATCTCCTTAAGGGTGCGTTGCAGACGATCAGCTTGGTTCTTCAGCGAGACGTAAGTGATGGAACCGCCCACAAATGCACCAACCACCGGAATTGACTTTTGAACTGCTTTGCCGGTCATATCTTTCGTTAGCTTCACGCCGACCTGCTTGAGCACCTGCTTGGCCACTGGATACCAAGCAGTTTTAGTTAGTGCCTGGTTAGCGACGCGCCTGCCCATTTTTGGCGCCACCTGAGCAGCGAAGGCACGCAGGGCGTTGTTGGCGCCTCCCACTCCGATCATCACGCCTAGCAACATGAGGAACTGGCCTAGCACTTCATCGGTTACATCATCAGCCTCTCGAATGAAATCTTTCCACCCATAGATATAGGCCAGTTTTTGCATAATCCGGAATGCATGTATGTAATATTGTGTAACGTCACCGGGAAGCACCACGGCAAGTGTTGCTGCACCACCCACACCTGCAGCCATAGACAAGTAAGTGGAGTTCCTAGTTTCAAAATTGATACTGGAGTTTGCGATCTTGTCGAGAACGGCCGGTGGAATATCCGCTGCGGTCGTGCCCTCGCGCAAAGCAATCGCGATGGTTTCAGGAGCAACCCCAGCCTGACTTAATTGGCTTCGCAGGAAGTGGTCTCTGTCCACCCTTGCGAGCTTGAACCGTAATGCTTTCTTTAGAAACTCGACCGCGAAGTTTTCGTTTTCGTTGAGCAGGTCGGTAACGGACTCTGATTCGATCGCGCCCGCTTTCGTTGTAAGTTTTTTGGAATATTTTGTCATCGAAGTCTCCACTCCGTCTGTTTCTCTCGAGTCAATTACTGGGCGGGATCTTGTGGAGCGTCGGGCGCAGGAGCGGGAGCTTCCGGGGCCGACGACACCTCAGGGGCGGAGGCGGGCGAAGCGTCGTCGGCAGGCGGGAGCGCCTCGGGGACCTCACGCAAGGAATCCCACAGCACCTCAGCCCAGCCGCGCGTGTCCGGAACGTCGTCCTTGCCGGTGGTGATGGCCTCCGGCGCGGTCATGCGCGGGTCGATGATGCGCCACGCGGTCTCGCCCTCCTCCATCACCCCGAGGCGACGGCGGGCTTCCTGCTTGAGGTACTCCTCGTCGTCGTACTTCGCGATGTCGTTTTCGAGCGCCTCTTTCTGGGCCTCGAGTCGGGCGATGGATTCATTGGCCCGGGCGATTTCGGCGCGTCCCTCGTAGAAGTTGCGCAGCGGGGCGGCGATGGCCAGCAGTACCACGATCAGCACGCCGATCAGGATCACCACGCTCGCCATGTCCTGTTTCGGAAACGCAATGGCCCGGCCGCGCTGCTTGCGCTGGGCGGCGCGCTCGGCGTTTTCCCGGTCGCGGCTGGCAACGGGGACCGTGCTGGGGCGGCGGGGCCGGATCGAGCGCTTCCTCATAGTCTGCAGATGATACGTCAGGGGCCAAGCTCGCCAGAGGCCCCGCGCCGGGAACGGGCGGGGCCGAAAGGTGCGTCGCTAGGCAGGTGTTTACTTGAAGCGCGGGAAGGCGGAGCGACCTGCGTACTCGGCGGCCGGGCCGAGCTCCTCTTCGATGCGCAGGAGGCGGTTGTACTTAGCCACGCGCTCGGAGCGGGCCGGCGCGCCGGTCTTGATCTGGCCGCAGGACAGCGCCACGGCCAGGTCCGCGATGGTGGTGTCCTCGGTCTCGCCGGAGCGGTGCGACATCATGGTGCGGTAGCCGTTGCGGTGGGCGAGCTCCACGGCGTCGAACGTCTCCGAGAGGGTGCCGATCTGGTTGACCTTGACCAGCAGCGCATTCGCGGCGCCCTTCTCAATGCCCTCGGCCAGGCGGGCCGGGTTGGTGACGAAGAAGTCGTCGCCGACGAGCTGCACCTTGTCGCCCAGCTGCTGGGTCAGGGCGACGTAGCCGTCCCAGTCGTTCTGGTCCAGCGGGTCCTCGATGGAGACGATCGGGTACTGCTCCACCAGATCCGCGTACACCTGGATCATTTCCTCCGGGGTGTGGCGGCCGCCCTCGAAGTTGTAGGCGCCGTCATTGAAAAATTCGGAGGAGGCAACGTCGAGCGCGAGCGCCACGTCCTCGCCCGCGGTGTAGCCGGCCTTCTCAATGGCCTCGACAATCAAGTCCAGCGCCTCCTTGGTGGAACCGACGGACGGAGCGAAACCGCCCTCGTCGCCGAGACCGGTGGAGAGGTTCTTGGACTTCAGCACGCTCTTGAGCGCGTGGTAGACCTCGGTGCCCATGCGCAGTGCCTCGGTGAAGGTCTCCGCCCCGATTGGGGCGATCATGAACTCCTGCACATCCACGCCTGAGTCGGCGTGCGCGCCGCCGTTGAGAATGTTCATCATCGGCACCGGCAGCACGTGCGCGTTCGGGCCGCCGATGTAGCGGTACAGCGGCAAGGACGCGGAATCCGCAGCAGCCTTCGCCACGGCCATGGACACGCCGAGGATGGCGTTCGCACCCAAGTTCTTCTTGTTGTCCGAGCCGTCGAGCTCGAGCATGAGGCTATCGACGATCCTCTGGTCGTCCGCCTCCAGGCCAGCGAGCTCATCCGCGATGGTCTCGTTGACGTTGCCCACTGCCTTGAGCACACCCTTGCCGGCGTAGCGCTCGTCGCCGTCGCGGAGCTCGTGCGCCTCGTGCTCGCCGGTGGACGCGCCGGACGGCACCGCCGCCCGGCCGTGGGAGCCGTCAGCGAGCAACGCCTCAACCTCGACGGTGGGGTTGCCGCGGGAATCCAGGATCTCGCGGGCGAAGATGTGCATGATGTCGGCCATAGTGACTCCTTGCGTGGGTCGAATGCTGTGTTACCGGGGTCCAGCTTAGCCGTCGGCCGAGGCGATCTCAGCGATGTGCGGGTTGGTTCACGGCGTAATTCGCTGCCGCGTCGCGCACCCGCGCGACGTAGTCGTTGGACTGGTTGTAGGCGAAGATGGCCTGCCGCCACCCCTCCTCCGTGGCGAGGTCGCGGCTGCCGCCGCCGGAGTTGCACAGCAGGTTGGCGGCGCCGAGCGCCGCATCGTCGATCTGCTGCGGGTCAGCGACGCCGTCGCCGTTGGCGTCGCGGCCGTAGCGGCCCCACGATTCGGGGATGAACTGCATAGGCCCGACGGCACGGTCGAACTCGGTGTCGCCGTCGTATGTGCCGCCGTCGGTGTCGCCTACCCGCGCGAAACCGTCGCCGTCCAGCCTCGGGCCGATGATGCGCGGGTCCGGGTAGCCGTTCAGGTCCAGCACGGAGTTGTGGAACCGGCCGGTGTACGTGCCGTGCCGGGTTTCTACCCAGCCGATGCCTGCCAGCGTGTTCCATGTGAGGTTGCACGCCGGCCAAGACTCGGCGGCGATCAGCGCCGCGTTGGCGTAGGCCCGGACGGCCTGCCCAGAAATGTCGGTGGCATTGCCGATGTCCTGGGACCAATCAAACAGCAGGTCAGAGGTGCGGCCCGGCGCATGGATGTCGATCGCCGGGGGCGCCTCCGCGGCCGGCGGCGGCATCGTGGACGGCACGGGCTGGAGCGGCTCCTGCTGCTCCGGCGTGGAGAACGCCGCGATTAGCCAGGCGATCAGCGCGACGACCATGACGACGGCCGCGGCCGCCGCGATGAGCCCCGCGCAGCCGCACCCGCGCGCTACTCGCCTGGCTGCAGTCATGGGCGAAAAGTGTACCGGTCCGTCGCTAGCCGCTAAATTTCCGCGCCTACTACTGCTGTTCGCTTTGCGAATCCGCTCCCTGGGCTTTCCCCTCCGCCCAGAGCCGGTCCTGGGTGGCCTTGTCCACCAGGCCGGTGGAGCCGTCGAAAAGGTAAGGCGCGCGGCGGCGCATCTTCTGCACGAACGCGTCGGCGACCTCGGCGAAGTCGAACGCCCCGCCTTCCGACGCTATTTCGGCGTGAAACAAGATTTGGAGGAGCAGATCTGCGAGTTCGGACTTTAGGGCGTCGCTAGGCAAATCGTCCTCGATCGCCTCCGCGACCTCCTCCGCCTCCTCCCGCAGATACGGCAGGAGGCTTTGGTGCGTCATCTCTTGCTCCCACTCGCCGCGGCGGCGGGCGGCGTGCATCGTGCGGGTGGCTTGGTAGACGGGATCCGCAAGACTATCGACGCGTTCCGTCACCGCCCCTTCCCCCTGCCAACGCAGCACCTCCGGATCCTCAGGGTCCGTCGAGATTAGCCAGCGGTGCTCGCCGCCTGCGGTGTCGAGGGCCCAACGCACATCGACCGGAACCTCGGGCGTGAACGCAACCTCGCCCGAGATGCGGCCGGCGAGGTGGAGCGGGATGAGGGTGGGCCAGCGGGGGTCGAGGAGCAGGACGGTTGCGGTCATGGAGGGCAAGTGTAGGGCCTCTAAGATGGGGCGCATGACTCAGATTGCAGAAGCCCTCGAGGCCGTCAAGCCCACCGCACAGGACGTGCTGGGCGACTCCGTGACCTTCTCCCCCATCCGCTGGAAGACCGGGTGGCCGCACCACCTGCGTCGCGTGCCGCCGTTCCGCGACGACGCCAGCGCGTCCATCACGCGCTCTGAGGTGTTCGCGTTTGCGGCGGACGTGGTTGAGTCCGGCTACGCGCGCGAGCAGATCATCGACTTCCTCGGCGCGTGCTTCGCATACGTCGCGGGCCAATCCAACCAGGTGATGCAGATGCAGGCATTTTTGCGCAACAAGGGCAACGCGTCGAAGTTGCTGGCTGCGGTGCGCAAACTCGACAGCGCGGGCGCGGTGGACGCTTACGGCGCCCTGGTCGCGACCGGGCTGGCGCCGAAGTTCGCCTCCGCCGTGGCGTACTTCTTGGCCGGCGAGCAGGAGCCGGGCGAGGCCTCGAAGCCGGTGATTATCTGCTCGAACCGCGCGCGGGTTGCCGGCCTGACCAAGGAGGCCGACTGGTCCGCCGAGGAGTACGGCGAATACCTCGACGCGCTGAAGGGAGGCCGCGACGCCTACGACGCCGAGCTGCCCCTCGACGCCGTGGAGTGGGCGTTGCGGGAGTTCGCTCGTCGCTCCGAGTAGGGGGCCGTAGCGCGGCGTTTCCCCGCTCCTTAAATAGTGAAACGCTTCTAGAGGCAAAGGTGTGTTTACGCAACGTGGCAAATATATGCCGCATTGCAATTTCGACACACTGGCGGTTCTCGTCTTAGCGCGGATTGGGGCACATGGGCGAGGCCGGGTCCGAATCGCGGACACCAGCGCCCGCGCGACCCCACTACCGGGTGCCGCGAAAGGCGCGGTCGTTGAGGTCGCGGCGTGCCTGCTCCAGCGCGACAAGGTCGGAGAACAGCGCATTGTAGGCCTCTTCGTCGTCGGATGGCCGCATGCGCTGGAGCTGGGACTTCAGCTGCGCGATCTGCTGGCCCACCCGGGTTTCCTGCAGGCGCGACAACACGGAGTCGGCGTACTCATAGAGGTCGTCGGCGTGAATGGGTTCGACGGCCAGCTCGGAGACGAAGTTGCGTCCGGCGTAGTCGCGCATCTCGCCGGCCACAGCGGCGAGGAAGTTCGACTCCTCGGCGGGATTGTCAGCGCCAGCCCGGGCGCAGCCGCCAGCGGCGGTGATGGCCTCCCGGACCTGGTGGTAGGCGTCGTGGGTGAATGCGTCCGGGTTGATGCCGTCAAAGTAGTTGCCAGCGGCGGCGGGGTGCTGCAGGGCGATCTTCAACGCCTCGCGCTGGGGCCACAGCACCGGGTCGTCGGGGCGCGGCGGGATGAGGATCTCGGACTGCGCGCCGGAAGCGTCCGGCCCCGCGGCCGCGGCCGGGTCTCTGACCTCGGCCTTAGGCGTGCGTTTCTGCTTCTTCGGCTTCTTCGCCTCCGCGCGGACCTGCTCGAGCACCTCGTCGGGGTTGGGCCAGCCAACCCAGCCGGCCAGCCTGCGCGCGTACTCCTGTTGGAGCACGCGGTCGGAGATGGTGGCGACGACGGGGACGGTGCGTCGCAAGGCTTGCACGCGTCCTTCGGCGGAATCGAGCGAGTAGTCCTGCAACAGGGACTCGATGACGAACTCGTAGACGGGCACGCGGGAGGCGACCAAGTCGCGCACGGCCGAGTCGCCGCGGGCGAGGCGCAGGTCGCACGGGTCCATGCCGTCGGGCGCGACCGCGACGAACGACTGGGCGCCGAACTCCGCGTCAGTCTCAAACGCGCGTATGGCGGCTTTCTGGCCGGCCTCGTCGCCGTCGAAGGTGTAGATGAGCTCGCCGCGGAAGAAACTGTCGTCCAGCATGAGGCGGCGGATCAGACTCATGTGGTCGCCGCCGAACGCGGTGCCGCAGGTGGCCACGGCGGTATCCACGCCCGCGGCGTGCATAGCCATCACGTCGGTGTAGCCCTCCACCACGACGGTCTGGTGCTTCTCCGCGATGTTCTTCTTGGCCTTATCAATGCCGAAGAGCACCTTGGATTTGTGGTACAGCAGCGTGTCCTGGGTGTTGATGTACTTGCCCAGAGGGTCGTCGTCGTAAAGCTTGCGCGCGCCGAAGCCGATGACGTTGGAGGCGGTGTCTTTGATCGGCCAAATCAGGCGGCCGCGGAATTTATCGATCGGCCCGCGTTTGCCCATCGAGGACAGTCCGGCGTCGATAAGCTCCTGCACCTCAAAGCCCTTGCGTAGCAGGTGCTTGGTCATCGAGTCCCAGCCACGGGGCGCGTAGCCGCACTCGAAATCGTAGATGAGCTCGCGCGAGAAACCGCGCTGTAGCAGCATGTCGCGCGCGGGGGCGGCGTCGGCGGTTTCCAGCTGCTCGCGGAAGTAGTCGTGGGCGGCCTTGTTGGCTGCGAGCAGCCGCTGGCGCGTGCCGCGGTCTACCTGGCGCGCGCCCGTGGACCCACCCTGGTAGTTGATGTGGTAGCCGATGTGGTCGGCCACCGCCTCCACGGCCTCGGGGAAGGTCAGTTGCTCCATCTCCATCATGAAGGAGAAGACGTCGCCGCCCTTGCCCGTGGAGAAGCAATGGTAATAGCCGTGCGCGGGACGGACGTGGAAGCTCGGCGTGCGCTCGTCCTTGAACGGGCTCAGGCCCTTCAGCGAGTCGTGCCCGGCAGGCTTGAGCTGCACGTATTCGCCGACAATCTCGTCGAGCGGCGCGCGCTGGCGGATAGCTTCGATGTCGCTATCCGGAATTCTGCCCCTTGCCATGGCGCTCACTCTAGCGCGTGGCACGATATGCCCCTATGAAGCGCCCATTCACCCTGCTCGCATGCTGTTTCTTAGGCGGCTGCCTAGCGACGCCACCTTCGGCCCCTCCCCATCCCGACCTCCCGGCGTCGGGGCTTACCGCGTGCGGCGCACTCCCCCGCGAGGCGTGGGACACCGTCGACCTCATCGAAGCCGGCGGGCCCTTCCCGTACCCGGACAACGACGACCGGCGCTTCGGCAACTACGAACGAACCCTTCCCGAGCAGCCGAAGAACTACTACCGCGAGTACACCGTGGACACCCCGGGTGTGAGCCACCGGGGCGCGCGCCGTATCGTCACGGGCGGCGGGGCGGACGGCCACGTCGACGAGTGGTTCTACACGGCAGACCACTACGAATCCTTCTGCGAAATGGAGGTCAACTAATGCACCCAGTGTTTGTCACCCGCCCGGTGCGCTCGGTCGAGGACCTCGGCGCCGCCATCATCGCCGCGGCGTACGGGCCCGCCGAGACAGAAGCACGCCCGGTGCCGCGCAACCTCGACGCGCTCGCGGACCTTCTGCGCGAGACCCAGGTGCGGCGTGTGGTGGTGACGGATTGGCAGGTGCCGGAGGCGTCGATAGGCGGATTGCTCGACGTTTTTGCCGACGCGAGCGTCGGGCTGGCCCGCTAAGCCCGCAAACCCCGAGAACCAAACCCCTATTACGGCCTGAAATGGCGCCTTCTTTGGCTTTGATTCTCAGGATTTGTGCAGCACGTCGACCACCTCCTGCAAGTCCGGCGGCAGCGCTACACTGCGCCCCGGGCCGTCCGGCGTGTAATGCTTCGGCTGCACCCGCGCGGGGAGGAAGTTCTGAGCAACGGGCCACGCATCGCGGATGCGTTGGATCAGGTCCCCCTCGTCTCCCCAGAAGTCCTCGGTGTAGAAATGCAGGACTTTGTACCCGTGCTCAGCGAGCCAATCGTCGCGCACACGTTGTTTAGCCAGCACCTTATGGGGGACTTCTTCGTATTTGAGCCACCCGTCAACCTCCACGACGATGTTCTCGCCGATAAGGAAGTCCACCCGGTACCGCCCAATCGCCGCCTGGATCCGATACGGCACGCCGTGGGCGTCGAGAATAAGACGCAGGAGGGACTCGTAGGGCGAGTCCGAAAGTCTAGTGGAGAGCGGGAGCGCTTCGCGGGCGTTGGCGATGCCCTTCGTGCCGGCCAGCCGAGCGATGGTGGCCCGAAACCGGTGCAGCAGCTCCTGGTACATCTCATCGCCGTGTCCAGACAGCACGCTGTCGAACGCCACGACGCCTTCGCACACACCGCGTTCGCGGGCGATGTCGACCGCAGTGCGGATCGCATTCGTATAGCGGACAGGCCCGTCGTGAATGATGTCAGCTTCCGGTATGCGCCGGTGGCGGTACTCGTACCCCGTCCAGCCACCGTTAGTGGAGGCCGGGCGCCCATTCGGCACCGCCAGCGTGACGGGTTGGTTGCGCGCGATGGTCCACACGCCGTTGAGCCTCGCCGCCGAACAATCGATAAGCACGGCCTTCCGGCTCTGGCACCCCGCTGCGTAGCACTTCAGAAACGCTTGCTCGTGCTCCTTGAGCCTCTTCCACGTCTCGGCGCAGAAGTACATCGACTTGGTCAGCTGCACCAACTCCCCTTCGCTGATGCGCCGGTGCGTCTCGGTGTCTATGGACGACACTCTCCGCACGTCCACGAGCTTCTCGCGAAGCTCCTTCTTACGAGTGTCTCTCATTAGTCCCCCCTGACCAGTTCACCCGCTGCGGAGGCTACCTCAACGGCGCCATTCCCGCCCGTATCCGGGCCTCCCGTGCCCGGTTCCACAAACCCCCAGTAACAAACCCCAAGTAAGGCCCGAAATCGAGCATTCTCGGGAGGGCTTACTCGGGTTTTTCGGAATTAGCGTGCGAGGTACAGCCCTCACCGCCCCGAGCCAATAGAGCCGGCGAATATAAACCGCCTGTTAGACACCTGGGAAAGTGTCGTGTGCCATAATGCCGATCATTGTGATTTGCAACATGTGAGACACGACACGATCGGAGATGACCTATGAGCTCACTCATCATGGTCCTCGTCGGCCTAGCAATGGTGGCCGCGGGATACTTGCTGTACTCGAAGTTCTTGGGCGAACGGGTCTACAGCCTCTCGGACGCCTACACCACCCCGGCGCACACCATGGAAGACGGCGTGGATTACGTCCCCACCAACAAGTACGTCCTTTGGGGCCACCACTTCACCTCCGTCGCGGGTGCGGCGCCGATCATCGGCCCAGCCGTTGCGGTGATCTGGGGTTGGGTCCCGGCGTTTCTCTGGGTCACGCTGGGCACGGTGTTCTTCGCCGGAATGCACGACTTGGGTGCGCTGTGGGCGTCGCAGCGGCACCGCGGCCAGTCCATCGGCACCCTGTCGGGGCGCTACATCGGCGCGCGCGGGCGCAACCTCTTTCTGGTGGTCATCTTCCTGCTGCTGCTCATGGTCAACGCGGCATTCGCCGTCGTGATCTCCAACCTACTCATCTCCACGCCGAGTGCCGTGATCCCCACCTGGGGCGCGATTGTTGTGGCGCTGTTGATTGGCCAAGCCATCTACCGATTCAACTGGAACCTGCCGCTGGTCTCCATTGTCGGCGTCGCCGCGCTGTACGGGCTGATGATTCTGGGCGACCAATTCCCGGTCTCCCTGCCGGAGACGATGCTGGGCATCCCGGCGCGCGGCTGGTGGATTATCTTCCTGTTCGCCTACGCGTTCATCGCCTCGCTGCTGCCGGTGTGGGTGCTGCTGCAGCCACGCGACTACATCAACGGCCTGCAGCTGTTCGTGGGCCTGATCATCCTCTACGGCTCGTTTTTCATCGTGCGGCCGGAGATTGTCGCGCCCTCGCTTCGCGACGCCGTTCCGGACGGCACCCCCGGCATCTTCCCCCTACTGTTTGTCACCATCGCGTGCGGCGCCATCTCCGGCTTCCACGGCATCGTGTCCTCGGGCACGTCGTCGAAGCAGCTGGATAAGGAGACGGACGCGCGCTTCGTCGGTTACTTTGGCGCGGTCGGCGAGGGCCTGCTCGCACTTGGCACGATCGTGGCCACCACTTCCGGCTTCAAGTCGCTGGCGGCGTGGGAGGAGATCTACAACGAGTGGAACGCGGGCGGCGTTAACGCGTTCATCCAAGGCGGCGGCGACCTGATGAACGAGGGCCTGGGCATTCCCACCTCCCTGTCCGCCACCATCCTGGCCACCATGGCCGTGCTATTCGCGGCCACCACCATGGACTCCGGCATCCGCCTGCAACGCCTCGTGGTCGCGGAAATGGCGGAGCTGGCCGGCGTGAAGCTCTCCGGCTTGGTCGCCACCATCATCGCGGTGGGCTGCGCGCTGGGCCTGACGTTTTCCATGGGCCTGGACGGCTCCGGCGGCATGCTGATCTGGCCGCTGTTTGGTACCACCAACCAGCTCATGGCGGGCCTGACGCTGTCGATCGTGGTGATTATCCTGACGCAGCTGCGCCGCCCGACCTGGCCGGTGCTGATCCCGTTGGTGTTTGTGACCGTCATGTCGTTGTGGGCGGCGGTGCTGCAGCTGCGCACCTTCTGGGGCGCGGGCAACTGGCTGCTGTTTGTGTTGGACGTCATCATCATCTGCTGCGCCATCTGGGTCATCGTGGAGGCGTTCACCGCGATCTCGAAGGCGCGCCGCGAGCCAGCTGTGACCTGGCGCGACGATGAGACCATTCCGGGCGAGTTGGCGGATGCGCGAACGTCTTAAAGCATTCGCCCGCGGCTTAGACGAGTTCTACAAAGCCCCCTACCGCCGCGAGTTCGCCCGCGCCGCGCGCGAGGAGGACGACCTGTTTACCCTCCTCGTCGCCTCGGAGACGCTGGGCATCCCCAACCCCGCAAGCTTCTACACACTCGAACTCATGCCATTGCTTTACGACGAGTTCCACGCCTGGCACACCCGCATGGGCATGGAGCACTCCCCCTTGGACGGCGTGCGATGCTGCTAGAAGCCGCGCCCGTGATGTTCTTCGGCGGCAAGGGCGGCGTGGGCAAAACCACCGTCTCCGCAGCCTGCGCGGTGCGCCTGGCCGAAGCCGGTGGGCGCGTGCTGCTGGTGTCCACGGACCCGGCGCACAACCTGGGCCACATCTGGTCGCAGCGCCTGGGCGCCGAGCCCACCCGGCTGGAGCCCGGGTTGGACGTGGTGGAGCTGGACCCGGCGGTGACCACCGAGCGGCACCTCGCCGGAGTGGAGCGCTCCATGCGAGCGATGATGCCGGAGCGAATGCACCCGGAAATCCGCCGCCACCTCGACCTGTCCAGGAACTCCCCGGGCATGCATGAGGCGGCGATGCTGGAGGCAGTGGCGGAGCTCGTCGATAGGCAGGGCTACGACCACATCATCTTCGATACCGCCCCCTCCGGCCACACCTCGCGCCTGCTGGCGATGCCAGAGCTCATGGCCGCCTACACCGGCGGGCTGATGGAGCGGCGCGAGCAGTCCGACAAGTTCTCCCGCGCCGTCCGTGGCCTGGGCGGCATCGCGGACGGCAGCCCGGTCGAGCGCCGCAACCAAGAAATACGCGCCACGCTGCTGCACCGTCGCCGCAAGTTCGAGCGCCTGCGCGACATCCTCACCGACCCGGGGAAATGCCTGTTCCACATCGTGCTCACCGCCGAGCGCCTGCCGGTGCTCGAGAGCGCCGAGCTGTACGACGACCTCACGGCCAACCGCATCCGCGTCAGCTCGCTGGTGATCAACCGCCGCAGCCCCGCCGGCGCCGGCGAGTTCATGGCCGCGCGCCGGCGCGTGGAGGACGACGCGCTGGCGCTCCTCGATGCCCGCTTGCTCGACGTGCCGCGCCGGGAGCTGCCGTGGCTGCCAGGTGAGATTGGCACCCGGGGCGCCCTGGCCGAGATCGCCTCGCGGCTGTGAGTTAGTAATACCCCTCGAACGCGGCGGCCTTCTTGGCGGTGCGCTCGAGGCGCGACTCGGTCATCGAGGCGATCTGGTCCACGATCACGCGCTCGCGCTCCACATCCGTCTCGGCGGCGCGGAACCACGCCTGGAACATCGTGTCCAGGCTGCCCGGCGCGCCGGCGCGCAGGTACTGGTGGACGCGGTAGATGCGGTCGCGCTGCCGTTCTTGGCGAGCCTGGTGCGCCGGCTGGTCCATCACGTAGAGCACCGCAACGGTCTTGAGCAGCCGCACTTCCGCCTCCACGTTCGGCGGCACAACCAACCGGCCGTGCTGGCGCCCTAACCCCTGGCCCGCAGCGAGCACGCGGTTGGCCTCGTCTTCCAGGGTGGCGCGGGTGACGGCGCCGACGTAGCGGCCCACCAGCTGTGAGGTCAGCGCCTTCAGCCCGGCCCACGCCGGAAGCGAGTAGTCGAACTCGGAGGCGGCCGCGATGGCGGGCAGCGCACGCAGCCGGTCCGCGGCGTCGACGAGCGAGTCGGCGTCGCCCCCGAAGGCGGCCGCGCCCTTCTGCGCCAGCGCGGCAAGCTCCACGAAGTCCCACAGCACGCGCAGGGACACGCGTCCGGAGACGATGCCGTCCTCCACGTCGTGTACGGAGTAGGCGATGTCGTCGGAGAAGTCCATGACCTGCGCCTCCATCGGGGGCGCGCCGTCTGTGTGCCCGTCGCGCACCCACGCCAGCACGGACGCGTCCTCGTCGTAGGCGGAGTACTTGCGGTTGACGGACCCGTCCGCGTTCGTGCGCGTTACCGGGTACTTCACCGCCGCGTCGAGGGAGGCCCGGGTGAGGTTGAGGCCGAAAGAGGTGGCGCGGATAAGCACCTTCGGCTCGAGCCGCGCCAGGATGCGCAGAGTTTGCGCGTTGCCCTCGAAGCCGCACGGCGCGACTTGGTCCAGCGCCACCTCGCCGTTGTGGCCGTACGGCGGGTGGCCGATGTCGTGCGTCAGGCCGGCCATCTCGCACAGGTCCGGGTTCAGCCCCAGCCCTTCGCCGATCCCGCGCGAGATCTGCGCCACCTCCAACGAGTGCGTCAGGCGCGTGCGTGGCGTGTCCCCGTCGCGGGGGCCGACAACCTGCGTCTTGTCCGCCAGGCGGCGCAGCGCGGCGGAATGCAGCACGCGCGCGCGGTCGCGGGCGAAGTCTCCGCGCGAATCCGGGGCGAGCTGCGCGCCCTTCGGCGCCTCGTCGGCGCGGCGGGTCGTATCGGCGGCGTTGTAAACGTACACGTCGCGCTACCCTAGTCGGCATGACTAGCCGTTACCTCCGCATACTCGCCGTGTCCGGCGGCCTGTTCGTCACAGCCGCCCCAGCGTTCGGCGTATCGACGGACGCTCCGCCCGCCCTCATCCAGGCCCAAGCCACCGGCACCACAGCCACCACCGCCTCAGTGGAACCAGGCCTGCTCACGCAGCCGGTGACCGACGACGCCGCGGTGCTGTCTGCGGACGAGCGCTCCGAGATCGAGTCCGCCATCCAGCAGGTCAGCCAGACCAAGGGCAAATCCGTGCGCGTGGTGTTTCTGCGCTCCTTCGGGCAGTACACCCCGTCGGCGTGGGTGGATAAGGCGGTGGCGGCCAACGGCTCCAACACCGCGGTGCTGGCTATCTCCCCCGACGAGCGGGCCTACAACGTCGGCGGCGGCGAGGAGTGGGCCCAATCGGAGATCGACCGCATGAACGACGCGGCGTACGCGCAGCTGACCAGCATGAACTGGTCGTCAGCGGCGTTGAATGCGGTTAATGCGGTGTCGGCCGGAGGGTCGTCGTCGGGCGGCGACGGCTCGGGCGCAGGCTGGCTTGCCGGCGGGCTGGGGGTAGCCGCGCTGGCGGGCGGTGGCGTGTACGCGGCAACGCGCAAGGGCTCGAAGAAGCAGCAGGCCAAGCAGATCGAGTCCGCGAAGGCGCTGGATCCTTCCGACACCGACTCGCTGGGTCGCCTGCCCACGCCGACGTTGGAAGAGCTCGCGCGCGACGCGCTGGTCTCCGCGGACGATTCCATCACACAGGGCAAGCAGGAACTCGAGCTGGCTACCTCCGAGTTCGGCGCGGACCGCGTGCGCCCGTTCACTTCCGCGATGAACAAGGCCACCGCCACCCTGCAGCGCGCCTTCGCCACGCACCAGCAGCTCTACGACGCAATCCCGGAGACCGAGCCCGAGAAGCGCGCCATGCTGGTGGACATCATCTCCTCGTCCGGTCGCGCTGAGCAGGCGCTGCGCGACAAGACCCAGGAGTTCAACGAGATGCGCGGCGTGCTCATGCGCGCGCCGGAGGAAGTGGACAAGGTCCTCGCGCGCACCGTGGACATCCGCGCCCGCCTGGAGCCCGCCCGCGCGACCCTGGAGCAGCTGCGCGGCGAGTACCCGGCCGAGATGCTGGAATCCATCGTGGACAATGTGGACCTCGCCGCCGCCTCCCTGGACGAGGCGGAAAAGGCCCTCGGCGAGGCGCGCCAGATTGCGCAGCAGCCGGCCGGGCGCCAAGGCGCGCTGCTGGACACCCTCGCCGCCGCCACCCGCGCGGTGAACGTCTCCGACACTAACCTCGCCGCCATCGAGCACGCCGAGGACAACATCCGCGCGGCGAAGGCGAACTTGCCCGCGCTGGTCAACGAGATCCGCGACGAGCTACGCCAGATCGAGCAGGTGAAGGCGGCGCGTGCGCAGGGCGCGGCTATCGACATCGCTTCGCTCGACGCCGTTGCCGCCAAGGCTCAACGCATGCTGGCCGACATGGGGAGCCGGGATGAGACCGACCCGCTGTCCCTGTACCAGGAATTGACTGGCATGGACGCGGAGATCGACGCCGCCCTCGACCGCGCCAAGGGCATCGCCGGCGACCAGTCCCGCGCGCTGCAGCTCTTCGACCAGCAAATGCAGGTGGCCGGCGCCCAGATCCAGCGCGCCGAAGACCTGATCCTCTCGCGCGGGCGCATCATCGGCTCCCGGGCGCGCACGCTGCTGGCGGAATCCAAGCGGCAGTACGCGCAGGCGCACCAGCTGCGCGTCCGCGACACCCGCACGGCCATCGACGCAGCACGCGCCGCCACCGACACCGCACGCCGCGCCGAGGCGGCTGCGAACGACGACATGCGCCGCTACCAAGCCGCGCGCAACCGCCAGACCGCCGACTCCCTGGCCAGCGCGGTGCTGTGGGGCTCGATACTTTCCGGTGGCTTCGGCGGAGGGTTTGGTGGCGGCGGCTTCGGCGGGGGCGGCGGAGGGTTCTCCGGCGGGCGGCCCTCCAACCGCGGCGGCACCTTCTAGCACGCCCGCGTCAGTCAACCTTGCCAGGCAGCCCTGCCGGGCAGCCCTGCTCTCCGCCCGAACCAGACCTCAAGCCGAGCGCACCTGCAAAACCTCAGGTTGCATCCGCTCTTGAGGTCTGGTTTCGCGCTGAGGTCTGGTTCTCCCCGGCGCCATCCACCAGACCCAGAGCAACAAACCCAGAGTATGGCCTAAAAACGGCCATGCTCTGGGTCGCTTAATAGGGGTTTGCGCGGTGGAGGGGCGGGTCCACGGCGGCGCCTAGCACAGCGCTAGATGCGCGTGCGGCGGGCGGGCGCGTCGACGAAGGTCAGCGCCCAAGAGATGAAGGCGAGGTCCACCAGCTGGATCTCGTCGAACCCGTCGGCGCGAAGGGTCGGTTCTGCCACGTCCACGCCGAGCTCGCCTGACGGGAACCCGCGGGTGACGGCGATGAGCTCGTCGGAGGCGTCGCGGATCTCGCGCTTCGGGGTGATGGCGCCGGCGAGGAAATCAAAACCCGTGCGGTTGCAGGTGTAGCGCCGCCCGGCGCAACTGGCGACGTAGCGCGAAACGGTGAGCCCCGCCTTGCGCAGCTCGTACTCGCCGCCGGTGCCCACATCGAACGCGCGGAACCGCACCGGGTTGTCGGAGGTAATGCGCAGTACGGTCTCGTTCGCTGTGCCGCCGAACACCGTGACCGTGTCGGGGGTGGCTTCGGCGATGGGCCTGTGGTCGTCGAGAAGCGACGAGCCCCGCCAGATCACAGCACCGCCACCACGGCGGTAAACAGGGACAAGAACACCAGCGTGGCAATCAGCGCGGTGGAGGTGACCATCTTGCGCGCCTCCAGCACGCTGCGCGAGAGCCACGCCAGCCCGGCGACGTGGGTGGGCGGCAGGGCGGTCTCCCCCTCGAATTCGAGGATGGCCTTCCGCACGCCGTTGTGGTCCTGCGTGAACTGCGCCACCTTGGCGCCGTCCGGGCCCTCGACCACCCAGTTCTTCGACGTCTCCGGGATGAACGCGTACGGGGTGTCCTCCACCAGCACGTCGATGCGCTTGGCGCGCTTTAGGCTGTCGCTGGTGCGCACGATGTCGCGGCCGCCGCTCGTGGCCACCGCGCCCGTTTCCGGGTGCGAGGTCAGCTCCCAGTGTTGGCCGCAGACAATTGCGCGGTCGTGCTCGAATACTCCGAGGATGTCCGGGCCGTCCTCGGCAAGCAGCTTCAGCGCGTCCCGGTTCGTGCGATCCCAGCTGACGTAATGCATGGGCGAAGAACTTAGCAGCCGATCAGTCGCGCGGCCAGGTAGGACTCAAGCTCCGCCAGCGGGACGCGCTCCTGCTCCATGGTGTCGCGCTCGCGCACGGTGACAGCCTGGTCCTCCAAGGTGTCAAAGTCGTAGGTGACGCAGAACGGGGTACCGGTCTCGTCCTGGCGGCGGTAGCGGCGGCCGATGGCGCCGGAGGTGTCGAAGTCCACGTTCCAGTGCTGGCGCAGCTTGGCCGCCAGTTCCTCCGCGGGGCCGGCAAGCTCCGGCTTCTTCGACAGCGGCAGCACAGCCACCTTCACCGGAGCGAGGCGGCGGTCCAGGCGCAGCACGACGCGGGTGTCGGTGCCGCCCTTGGCGTTGGGGGCTTCTTCCTCGTCGTACGCGTCGATGAGGAAGGCCATCATCGCACGGCCCAGGCCAGCGGCCGGCTCGATGCAGTACGGGATCCAGCGCTCGTTGTTTTCCTGGTCGAAGTAGGAAAGGTCCTCGCCGGAGGCCTCCGCGTGGGTGCGAAGGTCGTAGTCCGTGCGGTTGGCCACGCCCTCCAGCTCGCCCCACTTGGAGCCGGCGAAGCCGAAGGCGTACTCGATGTCCACGGTGCGCTTGGAGTAGTGCGACAGCTTCTCCTGCGGGTGCTCGTAGAGCCGCAGGTTCTCCGGGTTGATGCCCAGATCCACGTACCAGTTGAACCGGTCGTCGATCCAGTACTGGTGCCACGTCTCGTCCTCGCCGGGTTTGACGAAGAACTCCATCTCCATCTGCTCGAACTCGCGGGTGCGGAAGATGAAGTTGCCCGGGGTGATCTCGTTGCGGAAGGACTTACCCGTGTTGGCGATGCCGAAGGGCGGCTTCATGCGCGCCGACGTCATCACGTTCTTGAAGTTGACGAAGATGCCCTGCGCGGTCTCCGGGCGCAGGTAGTGCAGGCCCTCCTTGTCGTCCACGGGACCCAAATACGTCTTCATCAACCCGGAGAACGCCTTCGGCTCAGTCCAGTTGCCGGGCTGGCCGGTCTCCGGGTCGTTGATGTCCGCCAGGCCGTTTGCCGGCGGGTGGCCGTGCTTTTCCTCGTACGCCTCGATGAGGTGGTCGGCGCGGTACCGCTTGTGTGTGTAGAGCGACTCCACCAGCGGGTCCGTGAACACCTCCACGTGACCGGACGCCTCCCACACCTTGGTGGGCAGGATGACGGAGGTGTCCACGCCGACGGTGTCCGAGCGCGACTGCACCATGTGCTTCCACCACTGGCGCTTGAGGTTTTCCTTCAGCTCCACGCCCAGCGGGCCGTAGTCCCACGCGGAGCGGGTACCGCCGTAAATCTCGCCCGCGGGGTACACCAGCCCACGGCGTTTGCAGAGGTTAACGACGGTCTCGATCTTTGATGCGGGCATCAACGTCTCCTGGAGCGAAAGTGCGTGCAAAGTACGGGCCATAGTCTAGCCCGCCTGACGACGCCTCCGGTCACCCACCCAGTTTGGACAGCAGTCCCAATGCGCGGAGCATCTCTTGTATCCTGGGGTCTTGTCACTGCATTTCGCCCACAGACGCGGACGAAAGGGGACGCCGATGAGCGACGGCCGGCGTCATGCTGATCGCTTAGATCTCACAGGAGAGGATCTTGACCGAGCCGCCGCGCTGGTGAAGGTGCTGGATTCCCGGACGCGGCTGGAGATTCTCCTGCTGCTCGGCGAGGAAGAGATGGTGGTGCACCAACTCGTCGCCGAACTGGGCAAATCCCAGCCCCTCATCTCCCAGCACCTCCGCGTACTGCGCGCGGCGGGTCTCGTCACCTCGGCCCGCAAAGGCCGCGAGGTGCTGTACGCGCTGGCGCAGCCGGGCATCATCGCCATCATCGCTGAGCTCGCCGCAATCGCCGACCCCCTGCTGACCACACCAGAGCCGGTGCGGGACTAGCTACACTACTCGGCCATGACGCAACCCAACCGCCGGGCGCACCAGCCGCGCCCCGTACCCAAGCTGGGCCCACGCATGACGCGCCAGCGCGCCGCAGTCGTGGAGACGCTGCGGGGACTGGACAAGTTCGCGTCCGCGAAGACAATCCACGACCAGCTGCAAGACCGCGGCGTATCCGTCGGACTTACCACCGTCTACCGCACCCTCCAGTCGCTCGCCGACGTCGACGCCGTGGACGTGCTGCACTCCCCCGACGGCGAAACCCTCTACCGCGACTGCCTATCGCACCACCACCATCACCACTTGGTGTGCACGGAGTGCGGCCGCAGCGAGGAGATCGAAGGCGGCCCCGTGGAAAAGTGGGCCGAGATCATCGCCGCGCGCTACGGCTACGAACTCTCCGGCCACGAGGCTGAGGTCTACGGGGTCTGCCGCTCCTGCCAGGCGAAGCGCTAGCTACTTCGCAAACTTGTCCACCGCGCCGCCGAAGCGCCGGTCGCGCTTGGCGTATTCCAGCACCGCGTCCCACAGGTTCTGCTTGGTGAAGTCTGGGAACAGCACGTCCTGGTACACCATCTCCGCGTACGCGGACTGCCAGAGCAGGAAGTTCGAGGTGCGCTGCTCGCCAGACGGCCGTAGAAACAGGTCCACGTCCGGCATGTCAGCGCGGTAGAGGTAGCGGGCAATGGTCGCTTCGTCGGCGACGGAAACGCCGTCGTCGATAAGCTTTTGCACCGCGTCCGCGATCTCGGCGCGCCCGCCGTAGTTCACGCACATGGCCAGCGTGAGGCCGGTGTTGTGCTTGGTCAGCTCCTCAGCCACCTCGAGCTCCTCGATCACGCTGCCCCACAGCTTCGGACGGCGCCCGCACCACACCACGCGGACGTTCTTCTCGTGCAGCTCGTCGCGCTGGCGGCGCAGCACGTCGCGCGTGAAGTTCATGAGGAAGTGGACCTCGGACGGCGAGCGCTTCCAGTTCTCGGTGGAAAACGCGTACGCGGAAAGCCACTGAACGCCGCCGAGCTCGATGCAGGCATCCACGGCGTCCATGAGCTTTTCCTCACCCACCTTGTGGCCCTCGGTGCGCTTCAGGCCGCGCTGCTGGGCCCAGCGCCCGTTACCGTCCATCACCAACGCGATGTGCTTCGGGATGAACTTCGGATCAATCGTTGGAGCGCCCATGGGGACGATTATGCCTGCTCCATGATCTTCAAACTCTTCAGGCCGGTCTCCAGGTTGAACTGCAGGTGCGCGACCGTGGCGCGGTGAATCTGCGCCGCGCGCTGCGACGACACCGGGCTCCCCCGCTGCATCAGCCACATGTCATGCAGGGTCTCGCGCTCCACGTCCAGCGAGCCCGGCGGGCGGCAGTTGTTGCACACCGCCCCGCCGACCGCGGCGTTGAACGCCTTGTGCGGGCCTGGCGCACCGCAGTTTGCGCAGTTGAACAAGGACAGGCCCCAGCCGGCGTGCTCCGTGGCCTGCAGGATGAAGGCGTCGAGCACCATGGTGGGGTGCTGGTCCGTCTGCAGGTTCTCCAGGGCATCTTTCACCAGCGCGAACAGCGCCGGGTCGGCCTCGTCGTAGCTGAGCTTCTCCGCGGTTTCCAGCACCGCGCAGGCGGCGGCGTAACGGTCGAAGTCGTCGATGATCCGGGCGCCGTAGTAGGTGACGGTGTCGGCGGACGCGATCGTCGCCAGGTTTTTGCCCGGGTAGATCAGCGCATCGACCTCGACGAACGGCTGCAGGCGCGAGCCGAAGCGGCTCTTCGCCTTGCGCACGCCCTTGGCCACGCCGCGGACGAGGCCGTGGTGCTGCGTGAGCAGCACGACCACGCGGTCCGCCTCCCCGAAGTCATAGGTGCGCACCACAAACGCACGGTCGCGCCAGTTTGGGCGCGGGGCCTTAGAAGCCAAGCCTGCCCAGCGCCTTCGGGTCCTGCTGCCAGTTCTTCAGCACCTTCACGCGGACGTCCAAGTAGACGTTCTGGCCGGTCAGCTCGATGATCTGCTTGCGGGCGCGGTGGACGATGCCGCTCAAGCGCCGCCCGTCCGGGCCCTCAATGATGCGTTTTTGGCCGGGGCGCTCCAGGAACAGCACCGCGTAGATCATCGTCCGTGACGGGTTGTCCGGGTCGGGGTGCATTTCGTCGATCTGGACGGCGACGGAGTGCGGCAGCTCGTCGCGAAGCCCCTGCAGCGCCTCTTCCCTAATAAGCTCCGCGATGCGGGTCTCCACGTCCTCGTCGGTGGTGTGGCCCTCCGGGTAGAAGCGCGGGCCCTCAGGCAGGTTGTCCACGATGACGTCGAGCAGGGTGTCCGTCTGCACGCCGGCGGTGGCGGAGACGGGCACGAGGTCCGCGTCCGGGCCGAGCAGCTCGTGCAGCTCCAAGAGGCGCTCGCCGACGGTGTCCTTGCCCGCCTTGTCTAGCTTGGTCACAATGCCCACGATCGGCGTGTTCGGCTTCGTCGTACGGATCTGCTCCAGGATGTAGCGGTCGCCCGGGCCGATCTTCTCGTCCGCCGGGACGGTGAAGCCGATGACGTCCACGTCCGCGAACGTGTCCTTGACCACGTCGTTGAGGCGCTCGCCCAGCAGCGTGCGGGGGCGGTGGATGCCCGGGGTGTCCACCACGATGACCTGCGCGTCGTCGCGGTTGATCACGCCGCGGATGGGATGGCGGGTGGTCTCCGGCTGGTCTGCCATGATCGCGATCTTCTCCCCCACCAGCGCATTCGTCAGCGTGGATTTGCCGGTGTTTGGGCGGCCCACGAAGCTGACAAAGCCGGACTTGAACCCCTCAGGAGTGTCGGTGAAACCGCCTGCGTCGGCGCGGTCGACATCGTTCGCGCTCGCCTCTGCGGGCATGTCGTCCGGGAAATCGGGGAATTCGCTCATGCCTGGTCATCCTACCTGTGGACAACTCCGCTGCGGTGTCAACAACCCGCGGCGGTTATCCACAGCTTTCAAGCAGACGCTTTCCGACGCCGCTTCGCCCGCCTAGCGTGCAGACCATGCACTTCACCGAGTTCGCAACCGCCGACGTCGCAGTGCTCGCCGACTTCTCCCGCAACACCGCAATGGCCGCAGGCCTGTCCACCACCCGCGTGCGCGACCTCGCCCGGGTGCACGCCGCGTTTTACGGGCCGACGCAATTCACCCGCAAACAACAAGACGCGCTCACAGCGGCAGCCGGCATGCCGCTCGACCAGCTCGTCTTGATCGAGAAGAAACTCACCGCCGTTGACACCGCCGCCGAACGCTGGCGCATCCGGTGTGACCTGGTACGCCACCGCGGCTCCTACCGGACACTGAGCAAACGCATCACACGGCTGATCAACCTACCGGTCACACCCGCCCCACCCGCCTGCCGATTCACCCGGTCCAAGGCAGGCATGCGCACCATGACATGGACGTACAACGAGCGCGACCTCGCCGACCTCGAGCACACCCTGCGCGGCACGATCAACCCGAATCAACCCGCGGCCGCCCAAATGGCCGACGCCCTGTTTGACCTACTGCGCGAGGGCCACAGCCTGCCGCACGCTAAGCTGCGCCCCATCGTGCTGGTTCCTGTAGAAGACCACGTCCGCATCCACGCCGGCCACGGCGACGAGGTCACCCTGACACTGACCGACGGCACCACCATCACCGGTGCGCAATACCTGGAGCAGGAATTCGGCGATGTGCTGGAAGTTGCCGCGTTCCACCCCCAGGACGGGCCAGTCAACCTGTACCGCGCACAGCGCTTGGCCAACACGAAACAGAAGACCATGTCGAAGCTGATGTGCCCGGCGTGTGCGTTTCCCGACTGCAAACACTCCGCCGAGACCACCCAAACCCACCACATCCACGCGTGGCGACACGGCGGGATGACCAACATGGACAACCTCGCCGAGCTGTGCCCGTTTCATAACGGGGTCAACGACGACAACCGGGAGGGCAGGTTCGGCCACATCGACAACCCCGGCGGGCGCATCCGGTGGGTCGCCCCCAACGGGGCGGCGGTGCCCATGGACACCCCTGGGGCGATGGAACTGCTCTTCGACTAACCCCCGCTCACCGAAACCCGCGCACGGGCGGGCCATTCGGCATGCCTGGATATGGCTAGAGGGCCTCGACCTCGAACTGGAGCTGTGGGTTGGCGTAGTACTCCTGCGCCTGGACCAGCTGCAGCTCCGACGAGTCCGCTTCCTGGGTGACGCGCAGCAGGTCGTACACGGAGGACGCCGTCTTGGCCAGAGCATCCTTCACGGCGTTTTCCGGGGCCGAGCCAGCGCGGCCGCGCAACACGTGGCCGAGGAAGAGGGCTGCGGTGACGTCGCCGGACCCGTTGCGCTTGAACGGCAGGCGCGGGGTGCGCACGATCCACTTGCCGTGGTCGTCAACGGCAATCATCTCGATCGCGTCCTCCGGTGTCTCGGGGCGCTCAACCGAGGTGACCAGCACGGTGGATGGGCCCATCTCGCGGGCGGCGTCCACCGCAGCGAGGGTGGAATCCAGGTCTGAGGCGTCGCGCTCGGTGAGGTAGCCCAGCTCGAACTGGTTCGGCGTGATGATGTCAGCGGCCGGAACAATCGTGGAACGGAATAGCGGCGGAATGGCGTCGGCCACGAAGCAACCGGATTTCGCGGAACCCATCACCGGGTCGCAGGCGTAGATCGCATCCGGGTTCTCGGCCTTGATGTCGCGGACGGTACCGACGATCACGTCGGCGATTTCCGGGGAGGCCTGGTAGCCGGTGAGGATGCCGTCGATGAGCGGGAAGGCCCCGCGGTCCTTCACGCCGGACAGGACGGCGTCGACGTCGGCGGCCGGGATGATCGGGCCGCCCCATTCGCCGTAGCCGGTGTGGTTGGAGTAGTTCACGGTGTAGACGGGCCAGACCTCGTGGCCGATGCGTTGCAAAGGAAAGACCGCTGCCGAGTTGCCGACATGGCCATACGCTACAGCGGACTGGATGGAGAGAATGTTGCTCATGGCAACAAGTTTAGAGCTCCGGAGACACCAGGATCTTCACTGCGGTCTCGTTGCGGTTGATGAGGGTGTCGAAGCCCTCGTCGACCACGCCGTCGAAGCCGATCTTGCCGGTGATGAACGGCTTGAGGTCGACCTTGCCGTCTTCAACGAGCTTGATGGTCTGCTCGTGGTCGTGGGCGTAGCCGATGATGCCGCGGACGGTCAGCTCCTTCATCACCAGGGCGTGGATGTCAAACTGCGCCTTCTTGGACCAGATGGACTCGACCACGAGGGTGCCCTTGAGCTTCAGGCAGTCGATGAGCTGGTCGAGCACGACGTTGACGGAGGTGCATTCGAAGGCAACGTCGGCGCCCTTACCGTCGGTGATCTTCAGAATCTCTTCCTTCAGGTCCTGCTTCGACGGGTCGATGGCGTAGTCCGCGACGCCCGCGTCGAATGCCTTTTGGCCGCGCAGCTCGGACAGTTCGGAGACGACCACGGTGCACCCGTACGCCTTCGCGACGGCGGCGGTGAGCACGCCGATCGGGCCGGCGCCGCCGATGAGGGCGACGTCGCCTTCCTTCGCCTCCGAGGCGACGAAGGCGTGGTGGGCAACGGAGAGCGGCTCGATGAGCGCAGCCTCGTCGAGGGGCACGTCGTTGTTGATCGGGTGGACCCAACGGCGCTGGACCGCCACCTGCTCGGAGAGGCCGCCACCACCGCCGGCAAGGCCGATGAAGTTCACGTCCGGGTGCAGGTTGTACGGGCCCGGCTCCTTCGGGTCGACGTCGTCCGGCAGCACGTACGGCTCAACGACGACGTGCTGGCCAACCTCGAGGTCGTCTACGCCCTCGCCGAGCGCGGCGACGACGCCGGAGAACTCGTGGCCGAGGGTGACCGGCGGTTCCTCCCCGGTGATCGGGTGCGGGTGGCCGGGCGCCGGGCAGAAGATCGGGCCCTCGAGGTATTCGTGCAGGTCGGTGCCGCAGATGCCGCACCAGGCGATGTCGATGAGCACCTCGCCTTCGCCTGCAACCGGGGCGTCGATTTCCTCGACACGGATGTCCTTCTGGCCGTAGTAGCGCACAGCGCGCATGTGAAGCTCCTCTCGGTCGAAAATCCCTGCTGACAGGTATTATTTTACCGAGAAGTGCTATTTCTCGCCCCCGAGTGGCTCTGTGTCTTCTGCCACAGAGACGAGCACCGTGCGGGTCTTGACGCGCCCGCGGCGGTCGCGGCCACCCTCTGCGGTGTAGCGCACGCCGTCGCGCAGAATCGACGACCCCGGCAGCGGCACTCGCCCGAGCTCGTACGACAGCAAACCCGCCACAGTCTCGACGTTGTCCACCACGTCCTCGGCGTACTCCAACTCGTAGTCCAGGTTGTCGGCGAGGTAATCCACTAGGTCGTCGAGCGGCAGGCGGGCCTGCACCCGGAACGCGCGCGGTTCCACCTCGGTAACTGGCGCTTCCTCGTCCTCGTCGTACTCGTCGGTGATCTCGCCGACGATCTCTTCCAGCAGGTCCTCCATGGTCAAGAGGCCAGCGACGGTACCGTATTCGTCGATAAGCATGGCGATGTGCGTGTTCGCCTGCTGCATCTCCTTAAGCAGCACATCCAGCGGCTTCGAGTCCGGGATGAACAGCGGCTCGCGCATGAACCCGGTGATCGGAGTGCTGGGGTCGAGCGGGGTTCCCCGGTCGTTGAACATGTCTTTCAGGTACGCGACGCCGACGATCTCGTCGACGCTCTCCCCGATCACCGGCACTCGCGAGTGACCCGAGCGCACCATCAGCGCCGTGGCTTGGCGGGCGGTTTTCTCGCCCTCGATCCACACCATCTCGGTTCGCGGGACCATGACTTGGCGGGCGTAGTTGGAGGCGAGGTCGAAGATGTTTTGGATCATGCGGCCTTCGGTGGTTTCCACCACGCCCTTTTCCTGGGCGACCTCCACCATTTCGCGCAGTTCGACTTCGGTGGCGTAGGGGCCGCCCCGGAAGTCCTCGCCTGGGTGGAAGAGGTTGCCCACCCAAATCAGCAGCTTTGCGACGGGCCCAAGCACCACCTGGAACGCCCCCAAGCCCTGAGCCGCTTTCAGCGAGATGGTGTAGGGGTTGCGCTTGCCCGCGGTGCGGGAGAACACGCCGACGATGGAAAACTGCATGAGGGTGACCACGAGCACCGCGACCGCGATCGCCCACCCGTCGGAATCGAACACCCACATGGCCAGCATGGCGGCCGACACCGACGCCGTGACATCGAGCACGGTCCTGACCAAAACAAGGGTATTGACGTGGTTCGCGCGCTGGTCCACCACGCGCAGCAGCGCCTCGGCACCGGGGGTCTCGTCCTTGACCATGCCCTCGACGCGGGCGCGCGAAATCGGTGTGAGGGCCGATTCAATGGAGCCGAGCACGCCGGCGAGCAGCAGCGCGACGATGGTGATGGCTGCGTAAGTCAACGTGGGCGTCACTCGGCGCCACCATCGTTGTCAGCTTGCTTCATGCGCTTGTCCAGCTCGTCGCGGTCTGCGGCGGAGGGGAACGCGTGCGCGCCGGACGGCTTCGGCTGGTACGCAACGCCTCGGCGCGCGAGGTCGTCGTACCAGTCCGCCAGGATCTCGTTTTGCAGCGCGAACATCTCGCGTTCGTCCTTGGCCTCGATGTGGTCGTAGCCCAGCAGGTGCAGCACGCCGTGGACCGTAAGCAGCGCCATCTCGTGGGCGAGATCGTGCCCCGCCATCTCAGCCTGTTTCCGGTCGTACGCCGGGCACAAGATGATGTCGCCAAGCATGGCGGGCCCGGGCATCCCGGCGTCGGGGCGCCCGCCGCCCGGGGTGAGCTCGTCCATGGGAAAACTCATCACGTCCGTGGGGCCTTCCAGGTCCATCCAACGCACATGCAGGTCGGCCATCGTGGGCTCGTCCACGAGCGTGATGGTCGCTTCCGTGTCGGGGTGGACGTCCATGGCGCGCATGGCGTATGAGGCGACGTCGATAAGCATTTGCTCGTTGACCTCGGCCTCGCCGGACTCGTTCAGAACTTCGATGCTCACTGGCCCGCCTCCGCCGCGCGCTCGTCCTCGATGGCCTGCTGGCGCTTCTCATAGCGCAGCGCGTTTTGGGCGTCGTGGCGATCGTAGGCCGCGACGATGCGGGAGATGAGGTGGTGGCGCACCACATCGCCGGCGCCGAGCTCCTGGAACGAAATGTCCTCGATGTCGCCGAGGATGCGGCGGGCCACGCGCAGGCCGGAAACCGTGCCGCGCGGCAGGTCCACCTGAGAGGTGTCGCCGGTGACCACCATCTTCGAGCCGAAGCCCAAACGGGTGAGGAACATCTTCATCTGCGCGCCGGTCGTGTTTTGCGCCTCATCCAGGATGACAAACGCGTCCGAGAGCGTCCGGCCGCGCATGTAGGCGAGAGGGGCGACCTCGATGATGCCGGCCTCGATGAGTTTCGGTATCGCCTCCGGGTCCATCATGTCCCGCAGCGAGTCGTACAACGGGCGCAGGTACGGGTCGATCTTGTCCGAGAGCGTGCCGGGCAGGAAACCGAGCTTCTCTCCAGCTTCCACCGCGGGGCGGGTGAGGATGATTCGCTTGGCCTCTTTGTTCTGCAGCGCCTGCACCGCCTTCGCCACGGCCAGGTAGGTCTTGCCGGAGCCGGCCGGGCCGATGCCGAATGTGATGGTGTTGTCGTCGATCGCGTCCACGTACGCGCGCTGGCCCGCGGTCTTCGGGCGGATTACTTTGCCGCGGCGCGAGATGATCTCCTCGCCCAGGATGTCCGCGACGGACCCCGGCGCCTCAGACTCCAGGATCCGCACAGCCTGAACCACGGTGTCCGGGCCCAGCGGCACCCCGCGGCGGGCCATGGATTCAAGCTCTTCCACCACGCGCAGCGCGTGCGCCGCCTGCTCCGCGTGGCCCTTGACGGTGAGCTGCGTGCCGCGGGCGTGGAAGCCTACGCCGAGCTGGTCCTCAAGGACCCGCACGTTGTCATCATTGATACCCAGAACGGACTGCGCGTACGCCGAGTCGAGCTCGACCTTGCGCGTCACCATTTCTTCCATGGGGGCCTACCCTACCAGCGGGCGGTCAGCGCCCCGATGGCGCAAAGCCCGGCAAACGCCGCCGACGCGGTGCGCAGGACCTCCGGGCCCAGCTTCACGGGGTGCGCGCCGAGGACCTCCAGCTCGTCGTCGCCGATGCCGCCCTCCGGGCCGACAATGAGCCAGATGTCCTCGCCCAGCGCCGCGAAATCGACGTCCCTGATGGAGCCGGTGGCGTCCTCGTGCAGCACGAGTGCGTGACGCTCATCCTTCGCGTCACGCAGTAGAGCGGACAGCTGGTTCGTGGTCACCGGCTCGCGCACCTCGGGCACCCACGCCCGGCGCGCCTGCTTCGCGCTGGACAGCGCCTGGGCGCGCCACTTCTCCACCTGCTTGGCCTGCTTGTTCGCCGGCCACCGCGAGATCGTGCGGTGCGAAATCCAGGGCACAACCGCGTCGGCCCCGCCCTGCACCGCGAGGTCCACGGCGAGCTCAGCCCGCTCGCCCTTGGGCACCGCCTGCACCACCGTCACCCGAGGCGACGGCCGCGGCACGCGGGTCTGCTTCTCGACGACGCCGTCAACCCGGCTCGGCGTCACCGACGTCACGCGGGTGACGGCGGCGGAGCCTTGGCCGTCGATAAGCATGATGTGCTCGCCCGGTTCGATCCGCTTCACGTGGGCGTGCTTGGCCTCGGCGCCGGTGAGCACGCCGCTCGCCGGGTCGTCCGCAAGGAAGTACGGCAGGCTCATCGACGGAACTTGTCGCGCATGCGGGAGAAGAAGCCGTCTCCGTGCGCGTTAGATTCGACGTGGACCTCGGCGTTGTCCGGGCAGCCGTCGCGCAGGTCCTCCAGGGTGGCGCGCTCGTCGTTGGATAGCGCGGTGGGCACGGTGACCTGGACGTGGGCGATCATGTCGCCGGCGCCCTCGGCGCGAAGGCGCGGCATGCCCTCGCCGGGCAGGTGGATGGTGTCACCCGGCTGGGTGCCTCCGGGGACGTCGATGGTCGTGCGCTCGCCGGCGAGGTTGTCCACGCTGAGCTGGGTGCCCAGCGCGGCGTCGTACATGGGCACGGTGAGGCGCAGGTGCAGGTCGTTGTTCTCGCGCACGAAGACCGGGTGCGGCTCCACCTGGACCTCCACGTAGAGGTCGCCGGCAGGCCCGCCGCCGTGGCCGACCTCGCCCTGGCTGGCCATGCGGATGCGCATGCCGGAGTTGATGCCGGCGGGGATGTTCACCACGAGGTCGCGGGTGGCGCGCACGCGGCCGTCGCCCGCGCACTGGGTGCAGGGGTCCTGGATGACCTCGCCGTAGCCGTGGCACGTGGGGCACTCCCGCGTTGTCATCACGTTGCCCAAGAACGATTGCTGCATCTCTTGCACCTGGCCGGCGCCGCCGCAGGTGCCGCAGGTGACGGGCTTGGACTCGGTCTTGGAACCTGTGCCGTGGCACTTCTCGCACAGCACGGCGGTGTCGACGGTGACGTCCTTCTTCACACCGGCGAATGCCTCGTCGAGCGTGATGGAGGTGCGCAGCAGCGCGTCGTTGCCCGGCTGCACGCGGGAACGGGGCTGACGCGCGCCGCCACCACCGCCGAAGAACGCCTCGAAGATGTCGCCCAGGCCCCCGCCGAAGCCTGCGCCGCCGCCCATACCGCCGCCGGCCTCCATCGGGTCGCCGCCACGGTCCACGATCGCACGCTTCTGCGGGTCCAGCAGGACCTCCTGGGCGGCCGCGATCTCCGCGAACTTCTCCGCCGCCTCCTCGGACGGGTTCACGTCCGGGTGGTACTTGCGCGCCAGCTTGCGGTACGCCTTCTTAATCTCCTGCTCGGTGGCTTCCTGGTCCACGCCGAGGATGCCGTAGTAATCGCGAGCCATAACTTCCCTTCTATTCGCCCCGCAGGATGCGGCTGATGTAGCGGGCCACGGTGGCAACCTTTTGCATGGTACCGGGGTAGTCCATATGCGTTGGGCCGACTACCCCGAGGCCGCCGAGCGCCTCGTCGCCCGAGCCGTACGCAGTTGTAACAATCGACGCACGCGAAAATTCCTCGTCTTCGTTCTCGTGCCCGATACGCACCGACACCTGCTCCAGCTCCTGCGCACCCGCCAAAAGCTTGAGCACCACCACCTGCTGCTCCAGCGCGTCGATCACGCCCTGCAGGCCGCCTGACGGCACCACCAGGTTCGACGAGCCCGCGATGATCAACCGGTCCGGGGTGGCGTCCACCAGGGTGGTGATCAGCACTTCAGCGGCGCGAGCGGCCGGGTCGGCGAGGTGCGGCGGAGCTTTCGTCGATACGCGGGCGAGCGCCGCGGACGCATCGCGCATGGTTTTGCCCACCAGCACCTCGTTGAGCAGGTCGCGCAGCAGCCGCACGCCGTCTTGATCGATCGGCGCGGCCAGGTCGACGTTGCGCTGGTCCACGCGCCCGGCATCCGTGATCAGCACGAGCAACAGGCGCGTCGGCGTGAGCTCGACGACCTCGCAGTGCTTGACCCGCGACACGCTCAACGTGGGCAGCTGCACCACCGCGGCCTGGTTGGTCAGCTGCGCCAGCAACTGCACGGAGCGGCGCAGCACGTCCTCCAAGTCCACCCCGTTTTCCAGGAAATCCAGGATGGCGTGGCGCTCCGCGGACGACAGCGGCTTGACGTCGTGCAGCGCGTCGACAAACGCGCGGTAGCCCGCCTCCGTGGGAATGCGACCGGACGACGCGTGGGTCTGCGAGATGTAGCCCTGCTGCTCCAGCACCGCCATGTCGTTGCGGATCGTCGCCGACGACACGCCCATGTTGTGCCGCTCCACCAGCGACTTCGATGCCACCGGCTCCTGGCTGGCAATGTAGTCGGCCACGATGGCGCGCAACACCGCCTGCCGCCTCTCATCCGCGGAACCCATCTCGCCTCCTTACTCGGCTGCCAGGATATCGGTGATGATGCCGTCCGCAAGCAGCCGGCCCGCGTCCGTCAGCCGCAGCCGCTCGCCGGTCTCGAGCAGCCCCGCGCGCTCATGCCTCTCGACGACTCCGCGTGCCCCCTCCCCGATCCACTCCGCCGGGATGCCTTCCTTCAACCGCAGGCCGAGCATGACCGCCTCGGTGTGCGCCTCCTCGGCGGTGATGATTTCGGAGTCGTGGACGGGCAACGCGCCGTCGGCAAGCAGCTGCGCGTACGTCTCGGGGCGCTTGACGTTGAAGAAACGCTCACCGCCGATGAAGCTGTGCGCACCGGGGCCTGCGCCCCACCACTGGCGGTTGTGCCAGTAGATGAGGTTGTGGCGGCACTGCCCGCCCGGTTTCGCCCAATTGGACACCTCGTACCAGCCGTAGGCGTTGGCGTCGAGGGTGGAGGCGATGAGCTCGTAGCGGTCCGCGTAGACGTCCTCTTCGGGGGCAGGAAGCTCGCCGCGGCGAATCTTGCGGGCCATGGCGGTGCCGTCCTCGACAATCAGCGAGTACGCGCTGACGTGGTCCACGTCTGTGCCCAGGATCGCGTCGAGGGTGCGGCGCACGTCGTCGTCGGTCTCGGTGGGGGTGCCGTAGATCATGTCCAGGTTCACGTGCTCGAACCCGGCGGCACGGGCCTCGCGCGCCGCGGCGACCGCGCGGCCCGGGGTGTGCTGCCGGTCCAGCACCCGCAGCACCGGCGTAGAGGCGGACTGCATGCCCAGGGACACGCGGGTGAAACCAGCATCCAACAGCCCCGCGAAGTACTCCGGGCTGGTGGATTCGGGGTTGGACTCGGTGGTCACCTCCGCGCCGTCTGCCAGCCCGAATGTGTTGCGCACAGCGTTGAGGATGCGCGAAAGCCCGTCCGCGCCGAGCAGGCTCGGCGTGCCGCCGCCGATGAACACGGTCTCGGCCGGCGGCAGCCCGCGGGCGGCGGCTAGCTCGAGCTCGCGCTCCAGCGCGTCCAAGTACTGGGCGTGGGAGGAGTCCACCTCGGTGGGTGTGTAGGTGTTGAAGTCGCAGTACCCGCAGCGCGTCGCGCAAAACGGGACGTGGACGTACACGCCGAATGCATCCATACGGCTTAGGTTAGGCCCCGCGGCGGGAACGCTTGGCGGCGACCTTCTGCACGATGCGGTCGATGCGGGCGCGCTCCTCCAAAAACGCCGGCGGGTTGGACCCGCGCATGGTGCGCGCGAACGCGGGGTGGTCCACACAGACGGTCTCCACCCAGCCCGTCACGGCCTCCTCCACGATCTCGCCCACCCGGGCGTACAGGTGCGGCAGCGACACCACACCGAGCTCGCGGGCGACCATGTCGGTCTGCTCCAGACAGTAGGACACCACCTCTCCCAAGTGCTGCACAACAAGGTCGGTGCGGCCGGTCAGCGCGTCCTGCATGGTTTGGACCGAAAACGGGGCCTGCAGGGGGAAGAGGTCGTTGAGGCCGGAGGCGTCGAGAAGCTCGGGCTCAGGGATGCGCTCCTCGGGCTTCACCCCGACGGAGAGGTACCCGGCGGCGCGGCCGGAGGTGAGCGCCTGGCGCAGGCCGATCAGCTCGGCGACCACGCGGCGGGCGTCCTGGCGGGCGTCGTCGACAATTTCGACGAACTCGGCGAGGCAGTCCTCGGTGAGCTCGCCGTCGTAATCCGCGATCGCCTCGGCGAGGTGCTCGGTGTACTCCGCGACCTCGTCGCCGATGTTGTAGATCTCCTGGGTGAGCTCGCGGTGGCGCAGCACAGCGGCTGTTTTGTGCATCCCGAGCCCTCCTTGGAAACGCCTGTGCGGTAGTGACTAATTAGCGACAAGTTGGCATGCTAGGCCACAGCCACAGCGGAGGAAGGAAGGCGCGCCGATCTGAGCCGCGCTAGCGCTGGTACAGCTTGTCGATGTCCTCCTGGAACCGCTGAAACACCACGTTGCGCTTGACCTTCATGGTCGGCGTCATCTCGTCGTGCTGCTCCGACAGGTCGCGGTCTAGGATGCGGAACTTCTTGATTGCCTCGGTGCGCGAGACGGTGGCGTTGGCCATGTTCACCGCGTCCTGCACCTCCGCGCGCAGCGCCGGGTCCTGGGCGAGCTCGGAGACCTTCTTCGACGCCGGAATGTTGTGGTTGGCCTTCCAGCGCTTCAGCTCCTCCTCGTCCAGGGTGACTAGCACGCCCACGAACGGCTTGCCGTCGCCCACCACGAGCGCGTTCGAGATCAGCGGGTCCTGGCGGATGATCTCCTCCATCGGCCCGGGCGAAATGTTCTTGCCGCCCGCCGTGACAATAAGGTCCTTCTTGCGGCCGGTGATGGAGACGAAGCCCTCCTCGTCTACCTCGCCCAAGTCGCCGGTGTTGAACCACCCGTCCGTGATCGCCTCTTCAGTGGCGGCCTCGTTGCGCCAGTACTTGGAAAAGACGCCGGGGCCGGCGAACTCGATCTCGCCGTCGTCGTTGATGCGCACGCTATAGCCGTTGACCGGCCGCCCCACGGTGCCGATCTTGTTGGCGTGCGCGTTGTTCACGCACGCCGCGGCGCAGGTCTCGGTCAACCCATAGCCCTCGTAAACGGGCACGCCCATGCCGCGGAAGAAGTGCGACAGATCCGCGCTCATGGCGGACCCGCCAGTAATCCCGTACCAGACGGAGCCACCCATGGCGTCCTTGAGCTTGGTGTAGACCAGCTTGTCGTAGACAGCGCGCTTCGCCTTCTGCACCCGCGACGGACCTTCCGGGGTGTCCAGCGCCTTCGAGTACTCGATCGCGGCCTTCTCGGCCTCGAGGAACATGCGCTTGCCCACGGCCGAGCCGTCGGCGGCCTTGTTGTACGCGCCTTCGCGCACCTTTTCGAACACGCGCGGCACGCCGACCACCAAATTTGGGCGCACGCGCTGCAGTTCCACCATCAGCGTCGATGTGTCGGACCAGTGCGACTGGGTCGCGCCCGAAATCGTCCACGCCAGGGATACCGCGCGCGCCAGCACGTGCGCCAGCGGCAGGAAGGTGACCATCCGCTGGCCCGGGTAGGACACTCGGCCGATCTCGTTTTCCAGCAGCGCCCAGCACTGGTACGCCCAGTTGCCGTGGGTGATCTCCACGCCTTTGGGTCGCCCGGTCGTGCCGGAGGTGTACACGATGGAGCCCAGGCTTTCGTGGCGGGTGGCGCGGACCCGCTCGTCGACACGCGACTGCTCCACGTCTCGGCCCTCGAACTTGATGGTTTCCACCCCGGCGGCGTTGAACTCGTAGATGTGCTCGAGCTTGGACGGCGAGTCCGCGAACTTCGGCTTCCCCGTCTCGTCCAGCAAGAACGGGCTCATCAGCTGCGTGTGGTCGCGCGTTTCGGTGAAGGCGATCTTCGCGCCCGAGTCCTCCAGGATCCACTGGATCTGGTGCATGGAGGACGACGGGTAGATGGGCACCGACGCGGCGCCGGCGGCCCAGATGGCAAAGTCGAGCAGCGACCACTCGTAGCGCGTGGACGACAAGATGGCCACGCGGTCCCCCGGCTCAATGCCCGCGGCGATGAGCCCCTTGGCCACATCGTAGACCTCCTGCAGGAACTCTGCGGCGGTGACGGACACCCACTCGTAGTTGCGCGGACGGTAGTAGAGCACCAAGTGGGGGCTCTCCTCGCAGGTGCGAATCAGCCTGCTTAGGCACGTGTCCGTGTCGTTGAGGGTGAATCCAAGTTCCGTCGTGTGCGCATCTGAAGGCATGGTGGTCAACACTACCCCAGCGTGCGCTGCCCGGCTTTGGCACAATGCGTGGGGTGACCAACGTGGAACTGCTGCACGCCCTCGCCGAGTCGTACGGCTTTGGCACCTCCTACCGCGCCTCGAACGGGCTGGTCACGGAGCCGCCCGCCGAGTCATTTGTGAAGTTGCTCCGTGCGCTGGGCGTTACGCTTAGCGACGACCCTTCGGACGAAGAACTCCACTTCCACCTCCACGCCCGCCAGGAATTTTGGGCAACCCGGCCCCTTCCGCCGTGCGTGGTGGCCACCGAGGGGACGGAAAAACACTTCAACGTGCACGTGCACGACGGACACTTCGCCCACAGCTGGATCCGGCTGGAAGACGGCTCCTCGCGCGACGCGTACCAGGACGAGAACTGGGCCCCGCCGTTTACGGCTTCCGACGGCGTGGTGTGGGGCGAGGCCACCTTCCACGTACCGGGCGACCTGCCCGCCGGCTACCACGAGCTGCACTTAGAGTCCGACAACTTGGACGAGGTCTGCCCGCTGATCGTGGTGCCGTCGGCGTTGTCCACCAACGCGGAGGTTGTCCGGGACCCGGTGTGGGGTGTGATGGCGCAGCTGTACTCCGTGCGCTCGCTGGACTCGTGGGGCATCGGCGACTTCCACGACCTCGGGGCAATCGCCGAAGCGGTGGCGGCCGAGGGCGCCGATTACTTGTTGATCAATCCCGTGCACGCCGCCGAACCGGTCCCGCCTATCGAGGACTCTCCGTACCTTCCCACCTCCCGCCGGTTTGTTAACCCTATCTACATCGCCGTGGAGCAGGTCCCTGAATTCGCCATGTTGGACGAAGAGGACCGGGAGGACGTGGCGGAGCTCGCCGCGGAGCTCAAGGCGATGAACCACACCGCGGAGCCGCTCCAGCGCGACAGGATTTATGCCGCGAAGCTGGCCGCGCTGCGCACGCTGTTCTATCTCTCTGCCGCGGACGACGCACGCACCCGCGACTTCGAGCTGTTTTGCCTTGACGAGGGCGAAGGGCTCGAGCAGTTCGCGCAGTGGTGTGCGGCGCAGGCCTCCGAGTCGGAGCACCACGGCGCGCCGAAACACGCCGGCGAAGACCCCCAGGAGCTGGTGCAGTTTTACATGTGGCTGCAGTTCATCGCCGACGAGCAGCGCCGCGTGGCGCAGGAACGCGCCCTGGCGGCGGGCATGCGGCTGGGCATCATGACCGATCTGGCGGTGGGCATCCACCCCGGCGGCGCAGACGCGGCCACCCTGCACGAGGTGCTCGTGCCCGACGCATCCGTGGGCGCGCCGCCGGACCAGTACTCCCAGCAAGGCCAAGACTGGTCCCAGCCGCCGTGGAACCCGCAGCAGCTGGCGGAGGCCGGGTACGGGCCGTGGCGCGACCTGCTGCGCACCGTCCTGCGCCACTCCGGCGGCATCCGCGTGGACCATGTCCTGGGGCTGTTCCGCTTGTTTTGGCTGCCGCGCATGGACACGCCGATGCACGGCGCGTACATGAACTACGACTTCGAGGCCATGGTCGGCGTGCTCGTGCTGGAGGCGCAGCGCGCTGGCGCCGTGGTGGTGGGCGAGGACCTGGGCACGTTCGAGCCGTGGGTACAAGACGTGCTGCGGGATAAAGGCATCTTGGGCACGTCCGTGCTGTGGTTCGAATCGGTGCCGCCGGAAGTGCCGCGCCCGTCGCAGCAGTACCGCAACCTGGCACTGACGGCGGTGGGCACCCACGACCTGCCGCCAACGGCGGGATACTTAGAGGGCGCGCACAACGAGTTGCGCCACGAACTTGGCCTGGTCGCGGAGACGCTCGAGGAGCTCAACGCGTCCGACGCAGTGTGGATCTGCCAGGTGCTCGCCGCCGCCCAAGCCGAGGGCGCCTTCGACGGCACGCCGCTCGCGGAGGCGGACTTCCTCGACCGCGACCTCGGCGAATACGACGACGTGGCCACCCTGGTGGAGGGCCTGACCAGGTTCGTCGCCTCCACCCCGTCCGCGATGACCTGCACAAACTTGGTGGACATGGTGGGCGACACCCGCATCCAAAACCAGCCGGGCACCAACAGCGAGATGTACCCCAACTGGCGCATCCCGCTTTGCGACGCCTCCGGCACGCCCGTGCTCATCGAAGACCTGCCCGACGAGCCGCTGTTCAGGCGCATCGCCGCCGCAAGCACTCGCTAGAGAGCACCCACCACTGCGGCGACGACGACCAGCGCGATGAGCACCCACATCACCTGGGTCACCCGCGACTGCGGGTACTTGCGCTGCGGCTTAGGCAGCTTCTGGTCCTGCTTACGCAGCTCTTCGGGGTTCGCCATGGGGCACCAGCCTAGCCGGATGCGTCAACGGCGGGAAACGCGACGGGCAATCGCGTCGATGCCGCGCACCAGCGCGTAACCGGCAGCGCCGCATGCAGGGGCCGCCACGGCGAGGATCACCGGCACCTGCAACCAGGGGCTCAACCCCATCAGCCAACTCATTGGACGGGTGAAGGCTCGTCGGTCGCAGCGCCCGTCGCAGAGCCCGCCAGCCCGCGGCGCTGCAGCAGCGGGCGGGTGTCTTTGTCGCGGCCTCGGAACGCGCGGTAGGCCTCCGCGTAGTCGCGCGAGGCACCTTTGGACAGGATGGCCTCCCGGAACTTCGCGCCGGTGGCGCGGTTGATGCCCTCCTCCGCCACCAGCTGGTAGCCGTCCGCGTCCAGCGCCTCGGCCCACAGGTACGAGTAGTAGCCGGCCGAGTAGCCGCCGGCGAAGATGTGGTTGAACCAGGTGGAGCGGTAGCGCGGCTCTAACCCGTCCACGTCGAGGCCGTACTGCCGCAGCACGGATTCCTCGAAGGCAGCGATGTCCGAAGGGATCTCGCCGTCAAGCGAGTGCCACGCGAGATCGATCGCGCTCGCCGCGAGGTACTCGGCGGTGGAGAAGCCCTGCCCGAACTGGCGCGATGCCTCCAGCGCCTCCAGCAGCGGGCGCGGGATGACCTCGCCGGTGTCCACGTGGCGGGCGTAGTTGCGCGCGATTTCGGGGGCAAACGCGTAGTTCTCGTTGATCTGGGAGGGAAACTCCACCCAGTCGCGCGGCACGTTAGTGCCGGAGTGGGACGGGTATCGCACGTCGGACAGCAGCCCGTGCAGGGCGTGGCCGAACTCGTGGAAGACCGTGGTGACCTCGTCGATGGTGAGCAGGTTGGAATTGACCGACATCACGTTGACCACCACCGGCTTGGTTCCCGCGAGGTGGGACTGGTCTACGAACGAGCTCATCCACGCGCCGCCGCGCTTGGACGGGCGGGCGTTGTAGTCCGTCAGCAGCAGGCCGATGCCCGTACCGTCTTCCTCTTTCACCTCCCACACGTCCACGTCGTCGCGGTAGCCGGCGAGGTCGCCGCGCTTTTCCACCGTGATGCCGTAGAGCAGGTTCGCTGCGTAAAACACGCCGTCGGTGAGCACCTGCTCGAGCGGGAAGTACTTGCGCAGATCCGCCTCGTCGATGCCGAGCTCTTCCTCGCGGCGCTTTGCCTGCCAGTACGGCCAATCCGCGCCGCCCAGCTCCTGGCCCGCGAGCTCGCCGGCGAGTTTGCGCTCCGCCTCGGCGTTGGCGGCGGCCGCGGGGGCAAGATCCGCGATGAGCTGCCGCGCGGCCGCCGCCGTGCCCGCGGTTTCCTCGGCGATGACGTAATCCGCGTGGGTGTCGAAGCCGAGCATCTTCGCCCGCTCCTGGCGCAGCCGCACGGATTCGAGCACGATGTCGCGGTTGGATTCCCGGCCGCGGGCGCGGGACGCGTCGAAAAGCTTGTGCCGCGACGCAGACACCTCGAGCTCCGCCTGCAGGGCCTGCGTGGTGGGCAACTCGATGGGCACCACGTAGTGGCCGTCCTGCTCGTAGGCGGCGAGCTGGTCCTCCGACAACCCGGCGAGCTCCTCGCGCTCGAATGTCACCGCCAGCGCCTTGGTGTCCGTGAGCAGGTTGCGCCCGAAGCGTTCCGAGAGCTCGGAGAGGCGCTGGTTGATCTCCTGCAGGCGCGACTTGCCTGCCGCGTCCAGGTCGGCACCGCGGCGGGTGAAGCGCCGCGTTAGCTCGCCGTGGAGCCGCTGCGATTCCTCGTCCGCCGGCACCTCCACCGCTTTCATGCGCTGGTAGAGCTCGTCGTTTTGGTAGATCGAGTCCACGTGCGCGGAGAGCCGGGGCACGATGCGGTCGGCCACCGCGTCGAACTCCTCGGTGGCATCGGTGCCCTGCAGGTTGAAAAACCAGGCCATTACCCGGTCCAGGTCTGCGCCCGCGAGCTCGAACGCCTCCACCGTGTTCTCCCACGTCGGCTCCGCCGCGGTGGTGATCTCGGCGATCTCGGCTGCGTGTCGCTTCAGCGCCACGTCGAAGGCGGGCTCCACGTGCTCGAGCCGGATGTTGGCGAAGTCCGGCAGGTTGTACGGCAGGGTCGAGGGGGTGAGGAGCGGGTTTGTCATGGCGGACAGTGTAGGCGGTTACGCTTTGCCCATGGGCGATACCGACATCACTTGCGCGGCCGGCACGATCCGCGGCCGCACGCGTGGCGGGGTGCGCGAGTTCGCGTCCGTGCCCTACCTCGCGCCAGCCGGCGCGTTCGACGACCCTGTGCCGCTTGAGCAGGGCATGCGTATCGACGCCACCGCGCCGCACCCGAACGCCCTCTCCCTGATCACCCCGCTCGGTGCGCGACCCGGCGCGGATTGCCCGGTGGTGGTGTGGTTGACTGCCCCAGCCGGGCAGGACCTGGACACCGTCAGCTTTGTGCACGTGCACGTTCCCCACCGCACCGGGTTTGAGGGCTTCCTCCCCTTCCCTGCGGACCCCATCGCGCACTTTCGCGGCGTGGCGGATGCGGCTGTGGCCCTTTCCTGGATCCAACGCAATATCGAGGCGTTCGGCGGCGACCCCACCAACGTCACCGTGGCCGGCGCGGGCGCAGACGCTGCGGTGGCGCTGTGGCTGTGCCGGCGTGACCACTACGCCGGCGAGTTCCGCCGCGCGTGGGCGGCAGACCCAGTCTTTCCCCGCGCGCCCTACGCCAAGCGGAAGTGGGCGGTGCGCGCCCTCCTGTCCGCTCCGCTGACGCGCGCGAAGCTCAACGAGCTGGCGGAAAACAAACCTGGCCGGGTGGAGCGAAGCTACCGTCGATACGCGAGCGTGTTCGGCTCGCTTGGCCCGCACCCTTGGGACGACGCCGAGCTGGCAGACCTCGTGGACATCCGCGTCGCGGATGGGCTCGACGCCCGGGAGATCGCGCGGTTCGCCCGCTAGTTGTTCAGGTTGCCCTTGAAGGTGACGTTGCCGATGGTGAACTCCGCGTCCCAGAGCTCGCTGGTGGACACATCGAACGGGTACTTCGCGTTCACGGTCGCCCCCGGGCCCAGCGGGCGGTCGAGGCCCACGACGTCGACATCCGCATCTTCGCCGTCGGTCTGAAACTCCGCGTCCTTCATGTCCGGCTTGGAGCTGCTGTTGGCGTTGTAGCGCAGCGTGGGCGTCAACGCGTCCGCGGGCAGGGGCGCGTCCGACTCGTTGGTGATCGCCACCACGACGATCGAGCCACCGTCCGCCGAGTAGGCCGTTCCCTGCCACTTGTAGGACAGCTCCATGGCCGGGTCCTCGACGCGCTCCCCGTCCGTCTCGTCGCTTTCCACCGGATCGACCTCTTCGACCTCGAAGGTCTTGCGCTGCACGCCGATGCGGTCGTCGGCCTGGCCCTGCGGCGCGTCCTCCGCCGCGGTGACTTGCGTGGAGCTGACCGTGTCCTGCGCCGCCTCGTCGTCCGCGCACGCGGTGAGTGTCAGCGTGGCGGCGAGGGCTGCTGCGACAAGCGTGGCGCCTTGCGCGCGGCGGGTGCGGTGGGACATGGGTGCCTCGTTTTCTCGCGGGTTTTTGAAGGTTCTGCACCACTGTACAGCCCGGGTAGTGTGTCGAAATTATGCAGTCTTTGATGCGTGTCGCCCGCAGCGCTTCCGCCCTCTGGCCGTACTACGTCGCCGTGGTGGTGGTGTCCTCCCTGGTGGCGGGACTGGGGTTGGTGTCGCCGTTTCTGATCAGGGAAGCGACGGACACGATCGTGGCAACGCTTGGCGACGCCTCGCTGCCCGACCCGACCCGCACCGTCATCTGGCTGGCCATCGCGCTGTTCGCCGCCGAGGCGTCCGCGTCGCTGCTGCGCAACGTGTCCGGCTACTTGGGCGACGTGATGGTCGCGCGCATCCGCCAGATCCTGTCCACGCGCTACTTTGCCAAGCTGCTCGCGCTGCCGCAGCGCTACTACGACAACCAAGTCACCGGCACGATCATCGCGCGGCTGGACCGCTCGATTGCGAACGTGACGCAGTTCGTCCAGTCCTTCACCAACAACTTCTTGCCCATGCTGATCCAAGTGATCGCGATCTTGGGCATCACCGCGTACTACTACTGGCCGCTGACCGTGCTGCTCGCCCTGCTGTTTCCCCTCTACACGTGGCTGACCGCGCTGACGTCCAAGCGGTGGCAGGTGTTTGAAAAGGAGAAAAACGCCAACATCGACGAAGGCAACGGGCGCTTCGCCGAGGTGGTGGGGCAGGTGAAGGTGACCAAGTCCTACGGCGCCGAGGTGCGCGAGCTGGAGAAGTTCGGCCGCCACTACACCAACACCGTGGAGATCACCCGCCCCCAGTCGCGCTGGTGGCACTCCATGGACACCGCCCGCGGCGTGGCCATGAACCTCATTTTCCTGGCCATCTACCTCATCCTGTTCACCCGCACGCTGGACGGGCACTTCACCGTCGGCGAGATGGTGATGCTGATCCAGATGGTCACCATGGCCCGCCAGCCGGTGACCATGATGAGCTGGATCGTGGACTCCGCCCAGCGCGCCATCGCCGGCTCGCGCGACTACTTCCAGGTCATGGACGAGCCGGTGGAGCCCACCGCAAACCGCCAACTGGTGGCGGCGACGCGCACCTCGGGCATGCCGGAGCTCGAGCCCGCCCAGCATGCGCCGCTCGCCGTGCGCGAGCCGGTGGTCGCCTTCGACGGCGTCACCTTCGAGTACCTCCCCGGCGAGCCCGTGCTCCACAACGTCAGCTTCACGGCCCACGAAGGCGAGAAGATCGCCCTGGTCGGCGAATCCGGCGGCGGCAAGTCCACGATTGTGAACCTGCTGCTGGGCCTCTACCCCATCACGCAGGGGCAGCTGCGCGTGTGCGGCGAGGAGATCGGCGAGCTGGAGGTGGAGAAACTGCGCGCCACCACAGGCGTGGTGTTCCAGGAAGCCGCGCTGTTTTCCGGCTCCGTGTTTGAAAACATCGCCTACGGCAAGCCGGACGCGACGCTGGAAGAGGTCGTGGAGGTGGCCAAGCGCGCCAACGCCCACGACTTCATCATGAAGTTCACCGACGGGTACGACACTGTCATCGGCGAGCGGGGCTTGCGCCTGTCCGGCGGGCAGCGCCAGCGGGTGGCCGTTGCCCGCGCGATGCTGAAGGACGCGCCGCTGCTCATCCTCGATGAGGCCACCTCCGCTCTGGACACCAAGGCCGAGCGGGCCGTGCAGGCTGGCCTAGACGAGCTGATGGTCGGGCGCACCACGATCATGATCGCGCACCGGTTGTCCACCATCGCGGGCGTGGACACGATCATCACGCTGCGCGACGGACGCGTCGACGAAATCGGCTCGCCCGACGAGCTCGCCGTCTCCGGCGGCATCTACTCGGAGCTGTTGCGCCTGACCGCGTCGTCCTCCGCCGCAGACCGGGCGCGGCTCAAGGCGTTCGGCTTCCACGTCGAGGGCGCGGAGAGTGAAGACGGCGAGGAGTAGGCATGAGCACCCCGCGTGGCTACCGTAGGAGCCATGCAATTCCCCGACCTGCCAACCCTGCAAGCCCGCGGCACGCGGAAGTGGACACAGTTCGACACTGAAGTCCTGCCACTATTCATCGCGGAGAGCGACTTCCCCACCGCGCCTGCCGTCAAGCAAGCGATCGTGGACGCCGCCGAGCGCGAGATGTTCGGCTACACCCCCGCACCGCACGCGCACCGCCTGGGCGAGTCCGTGTCCGACTTCTACGCCGAGCGGTACGGCTGGCGCCCGGACCCGGCGAAAATCTTCCCGGTCGCGGACGTGGTGCGCGGCGTGATGCTGGCCATCCAGTACCTCACCGAGGGCGATGTCGTCGTGCCGGTGCCCGCCTACTTCCCCTTCCTGGACGTTGCGCAGGTGGCGGGGCGGAAGCGTATCGACGTCAGCTCCGCCGGGGGCCTCGATCTTGGCGAAGTGGAGGCCGCATTCCAAAACGGCGCGGGCAGCATCATCGTGACCAACCCGTTCAACCCAGGCGGCTACGTGTTCACCGAGGCGCAGCTGGATGAGCTCTGCGCACTGGCGCGCAGGTACGATGCCCGCGTGATCGTGGACGAGATCCACGCCCCGCTGGTCTACGAGGGCTCGCACGTCTGCGCGGCGGCGAACAACCCGGACGTGTGCATCACGGTTACGGCGACGTCGAAAGCCTGGAACGTAGCGGGCCTGAAATGCGCGCAGCTGATCCTCTCCAACGACGAGGACGTGCAGGCGTGGAACGCTGTCTCCCCAGTGGCGAAGGACGGGGTTGGCACGCTCGGCATCGTGGCTGCCGAGGCCTGCTACGACCACGGCCGCGAGTTTTTGGACGAAGAGGTCGCCCAGCTGAAGGCCAACCGCGACTGGCTCGTGGAGAACTTGCCCAAGGCGGTGCCTGGCGTCGAGATCGAGGTGCCGCAGGCGACCTATCTCATGTTCCTGAACTTCAAGGGCACGAAGCTCGACACCGAAAAGCCGGCCGGGTGGCTGCGCCGCCACGCGAAGGTGGCCATGAACGAGGGGGTGGACTTCGGCCCCGGCGGAGAACACCGCGCGCGAATGAACTTCGCCACCAGCCTGGAGATCCTCGAAGAGGCGGTGCGGCGCATCGGTGACGCGATCGAAACACTCTGACGTTTCACTTTATGAAACCCAGTTCCCATCAGGCGATAGACTGGTTTATGCTGTAGGCCATTTCAACCTGTCAAGAGAGGTCTACCAATGGGTTCCACAGCGGTTTCACAGCCGGCGTCGCCGGGAAAAGGCGGGGGGTCGAAGCGGTCGAATAGCGCGATCATCGTCACCGCCCTTGCACTGTTTTCCATGTTCTTCGGCGCGGGCAACCTCATTTTCCCGCCCATGCTGGCCGTGGAGGCGGGCGACAACTTCTGGCCCGCGCTGATCGGCTTCCTCCTCACCGCCTCCCTGCTGCCGGTGCTCGCCGTGATCGCCATCGCGCTGTCCGGCTCGAACCTGCGCGACCTGGCCCAGCGCGCCGGCACCGCATTTGGCGTGGTCTTCCCCGTCATGGCGTATCTATCCATCGGCGCGTTCTACGCCTTGCCCCGCACGGGCGCGGTGTCCTTTGAAACCGCCGTGACCCCGCTGTTCGGTCTCGACTCCTTCGGGGCATCCGCCATCTTCAACGTGCTGTTCTTCGGCATCGCGCTGGTGTTGAGCTGGAACCCGACCACCATCATGGAGAAGCTGGGCAAATTCCTCACCCCCGCCCTGCTCGTGCTGCTGGTGGCGATGATCTCGGTGGCCGCCTTCCGCTGGACCGCCGAGCCCGCAACCCCGAACGCGCCGTACGACGACGGCCCGCTAACTGCCGGCCTGCTCGAGGGCTACCTCACCATGGATTCCATCGCGGCGCTCGCGTTTTCCATCGTGGTCATCTCTACCCTGCGCCACCGCGGCTTCAACGAAGGCAAGGAACTCGTCGGCGGCACCATCGCAGCCGGCGTCGGCGCAGGCATCATGCTGGGCCTGGTCTACGTCGGGCTAGGCCTCATCGGCCGCGTCATGCCGGGCGCAGCCAACTTTGACAACGGCGCCGGCTTGCTGGCAGAGGCCGCAAACCTCACCATGGGCGGCGCCGGCCAGGCCGTTTTTTCCGCGATCGTGCTCCTGGCCTGCCTCACCACCGCAGTCGGCCTGATCACCGCAACCGCCGAGTACTTCTCCGAGCAGTTCCCCGGCGCCTACCACGTCTGGGCCGTCATCTTCGCCGTGGCCTCCATGATCATGGCCACCCAGGGCCTGGAGTTTGTCATGACCATCGCCGCGCCCGTGATCGGCTTCCTCTACCCGCCGGCGATCACCCTGATCGCGCTCACGCTCATCGAGCCGGCCTTCCGGGCACGCACCCGCTTCAGCTGGGCGTTCTTTGTCCCGCTGTGGGTTTCCGTGGTGTGGTCCGCCATCGAGACGCTCATCTCGCTGGAATGGGGGGCGGACGCGCTCACCCCGATCGTGCAGTGGGCGCCGATGTTCGAGGACGGCCTGGGCTGGGTCGCGCCGGTCGTAGTCGCGTTCCTCATCGGCCTGATCATCGACTTTGCCCGTCCGAAGCCTGCCATGATCCCGGGCACGATGGAATCCGTCGAGGGCGAAGACCTGTCCGCCGAGGGCGACGCTGTGCCGGTTCTGCAGGCGAAGGACTGACATCGGCGAAGCAGTCGTCGCTAAGCAAACGGCGTACGGTGGGGCGCATGAACGCCCCACTTTCGCTTATTGATTTCTGCACCCGCTACCCCGACGAGACCATCGGCGAAGCGATGCAGCGCTCGGTGGCCTTCGCCCAGCAGGCGGAAGCCCTCGGGTACGAACGCATCTGGTACTCCGAGCACCACAACATGCCCACCATCGTCTCGTCCGCCCCCGCTGTGCTGATCGCGCACATCGGCGCGAAGACGAGCCGCATCCGCTTGGGCTCCGGCGGCGTCATGCTGCCCAACCACTCCCCCTACGTCATCGCCGAGCAGTTCGGCATGCTGGAGGAGCTCTACCCCGGCCGCATCGACCTCGGCCTCGGCCGCGCGCCCGGCACCGACCAGCAGACCCTCGGCCGTGCCCTGCGGCGCGACCCGCGCGCCGCCGAGAACTTCCCGCAGGACGTGCAGGAGCTGCAGGCCTGGCTGTCCAACACCTCGCCCCTGCCGGGCGTGACCGCCGTGCCGGGCTTTAACACCAACGTGCCGCTGATCATCCTCGGCTCCTCCATGTTCGGCGCGTCTTTGGCTGCGCAGCTGGGCTTGCCGTACGCCTTTGCATCCCACTTCGCGCCGCAGCACCTAGAGCAGGCCACCGCGTACTACCGGGACAACTACCAGCCGTCCGAGAACCACCCGGAGCCGTACTGCATCGCCGCGGTGAACGTGACCGCCGCGGACACCGAAGAGGACGCGAAGCGCCAGACCACCATCGTGCACCGCAACCGCGTCCGCGCCTTCATGGGCCGCCAGGGCAAGCAGCTCAGCGACGACCAGCTGGACACCGTGGTCAACTCCTACCAGGGCCGTCAGATCACCGACATGCTGCGGTACACCGCTGAAGGCACCGGCGAGCAGGTGGCGGAGTACCTGGAGAACTTCCGCGCCACCGCCCAGGCTGACGAGCTGATGATCTCCCTGCAGGCCGGCAGCCACGAAGAGACGGGCCGCTCCATGGAAATCCTCGCCGAGGTGTGGAACTAGCCGCGATTGCTGCCCCTCGGATTCCAATGGGGCCCGCGCATCCAGTAGTCTCACAGCATGCATGTCCGGACTCTGGCGGCAGCTGTCGCCTTGGCCCTTCCTCTGACCGCATGTAGTCAGCCCGACGACCGCGATTCTGTCGTCGTGGCGGCGTCCGCAGCCCCCGCCGGGTTGGACTTCACCACCACAGGCGGCGCGGCTGCGCCTCAGGCGCTGGTCGGCAACGTCTACGAAACGCTGGTGCGTATCGACGCCTCCGGTACGCCCGTGCCCTTCCTCGCCCGCAGCTGGGACCGCGACGGCGGCACCTTCACCTTCCACCTGCGCGACGACGTCACCTTCGCCAACGGCAAACCGTTCACAGCGGACGACGCCGCGTTTTCCATCCGCTACGTGCAAGACGAGTGGACGAACGGCCTGAAGGCCCAGATGGCTCCCGTGGCTGGCGTGGAGGTGCTCGACGAACACACGTTGCGCGTGCGCGTTGACGGCGGGACGGCGGCCGAGGACGCGTGGCTGTGGTCCATGGGCACGCTCACCGGCGCGATGATGACGCCGGACGGCGTGGACGACCTCGCCACCGCGCCACTGGGCACCGGGCCGTATACCGTGCAGCGCTTTGACGTGGGCGAGCGGATCCAGTTTGCGGCGCGCGACGATTACTGGGGCGGGCCCGTCGCCCGCGACGCGGCCATCCGCTACTTCGACGACCCGGTCTCCGCCGTCAACGCCCTGCGAGTCGGCGACGCCGATGTGGTGTGGGCGATGCAGGCGCCGCAGCTGATTCAGACGCTGCCTCAGGACATCCGCGTCGAGGTGGGTACCACCAACGGCGAGGTGTTGCTCTCCATGAACAACCAGCGCGCCCCGTTCGACGACCCGGACGTGCGCCGCGCTGTGGCTTACGCCGTGGACCGGAAGGCCATCAACGAGGTGGTTTACAACGGGCTCGCCACGGATACCGGCGGGGCGCCGGTGCCGCCGACAGACCCGTGGTTCCCCGGCCGCGACTACTACCCCTTCGACCCGGAGAAGGCGCGCGAGTTGCTGGCGGGCCGCACGCCGGACATCACCATCACCGTGCCCAACCTTCCGTACGCGCAGGAGGCGAGCGAGTTGCTGTATTCGCAGCTTCGCGACGTCGGCTTCCGCGTGCGCCTAGAGACGGTGGAGTTCCCCGCTGTCTGGCTGAACCAGGTGCTCAAGGGCCACGACTACCAGTCCTCCCTTGTCGCCCACGTGGAGCCGCGCGACGTGCCCATGCTGTTTGCCGACCCGGACTACTACCTGGGTTACGACAACGCGGCGGTGCGCGAGCAGATTGCCGCCGGCGACATGGCCGGCGCGATCGACCAGATCATGGACGACGCGGCGGCCCTCACCCTGGTCAACGCCCCGAACATCGTGCTCTTCGCGCCCGGCGTGCACGGGCTTGACCCGAACGTGGTCACCGACTCCCTGCGGTTGAACGAGGTGGAAAAATGATCCGCACCGTGGTGAAACACCTGCTGCGCTTTGTACTGCTGCTGACGGCGGCGAGCGTGATCATCTTCGTCCTCCTGCGCGCGGTCCCCGGCGACCCGGCGCGCGTGGCGCTGGGCGTTTCCGCCACCGAGGAGGCCGTCGCGGAGCTGACCGCCCGCTTGGGCCTGAACAATCCGCTGCCGGTGCAGTACGCCGACTGGGTCGGTGGGTTGCTCACCGGTGACTTCGGCATCTCCATGGCTTCCGGCAAAGACATCACGGAGACGGTGCTCGAGCGCGCAGGTGTGTCGCTGACGCTGACGCTTGCGGCCATGGCGGTGTCCCTCGCGGTGGCCGTGCCGCTGGGCGTCTACCTGGCTCTGCGCTCCCACTCCCCCGGCGGCGCGGTGGTGGGCGCGCTGTCGCAGGTGGGCATCATTGTCCCGTCGTTTCTGGTTGGTATCGCGCTGGTGGCGCTCTTCTCGGTGCGGCTGGGCTGGTTGCCGGCCAACGGCTGGGGCACGCCTGCGCACGCGGTACTGCCGGTGGCGTCGCTTGCGCTGGTGCAGGCCTCGATCCTCACGCGCTACGTCGCTGCTGCGGTGCGCGAGGAGATGGGCAGGGATTACGTCCGCACGGGCAGGGCCTTGGGTGCGTCGATAGGCACAGTGCTGTTCTCGTCGGCGCTGCGCAACGCGGCGCTGCCGGTGATCACGGTGGCGGGTGTGCAGCTGGCGTCGCTGGTGGTGGGCGCGGTGGTGATCGAGCGGGTGTTCACCATTCCGGGCTTGGGCACCATGCTTCTCGACGCAGTGGGCAACCGCGACCTGGCCACCGTGCAGACGGTGATGATGCTCCTCGTCGCGTTCACCCTAGTGGTGAACCTAATTGTGGACCTTGCGTACGCGGTGGTGGATCCGCGGATTCGGAGGCAAGCATGAGCTGGCAGCGCACAGTTGGCGCGGCGATTGTCGCCCTCGTGGCCGTCGCGGCGCTCGTGTCCTTCGCGTGGACGCCGTACGACCCGTTGCAGGCGGACGTCGCCGCGCGGCTGCTCGGGTCCTCTCCCGCACACTGGATGGGCACGGACCAGTTCGGCCGCGACATCCTCTCGCGTGTGATGGACGGCGCGCGGCTGACGCTCACGGTGGCGGTGGGTGCCGTGGGCTTGTCCGCGCTGGTGGGCGTGCCGCTGGGGATCTGGGCAGGTATGCGGCGCGGGGCCTCGCGCGTGGTGATGGCGGGGGCGGATCTGCTGCTCGCCTTCCCCGCCCTGCTGTTGGCCATCGTGTTTACGGCGGTGTTCGGCGCGTCCATCTGGATCGTGGTGCTGGCCATCGGCATCGCCGGCATCCCCGGGTTCGTGCGCGTGGCCCGCGCGGGCACCATGCAGGTGATGCAGCAGGACTACATCTTGGCCGCGCGGGTGGCCAAGGTGCCCGGGCCGGTGATTGCGCGGCGCCACGTGTTGCCCAACATTTGGCCGATCGTGCTCACCCAGGTCTCCGTTTCGGTTGCGCTGGCCATATTGGCCGAGGCCGGGCTGTCGTTTTTGGGCCTCGGCGCGCCGGCACCCTACGCGTCCTGGGGGCGCATGCTGCAGGCTTCCCAGCCATACTTGGCCACAACTCCGCACCTCGCGCTGTGGCCGGGCGCGGCGATCGCGTTGACCGTGCTGGGATTCAACTTGTTGGGACACGCTGATGATCGACGTTAAACACCTGACCATCCCCGGCATCCTGGACGACATCACGTTTGCGGTCGGTCCGGGCGAGCGCGTGGGCATTATCGGCGAATCCGGCTCGGGCAAGTCCGTCACGGCGCTTTCCATCATGGGCTTGAGCGATCTGCCGGCCACCGGCTCTATCACCGTCGACGGCACCGAGATGGTGGGCACCCCCGATCGCGTCCGCCGGCGCGTGCGCGGCAGCACGGTGGCGATGGTGTTCCAAGAACCGATGACGGCGCTGGACCCGCTGAAAAAAATCGGCCGGCTTGTGCCCCGCGACCTGTTGCGCGAGGTCGGCGTGGACCGCCCGGGCGCGTACCCGCACGAGCTATCCGGCGGGCAACGCCAGCGCGTGCTCATTGCGTTGGCACTATCGCAGAACCCGGACGTGCTCATTTGCGACGAGCCCACCACCGCGCTGGATGCCATCGTGCAGGCGGAGATCCTGGAGCTGCTCGACCAGCTCGTACGCGAGCGCGGCATGGCACTGCTGTTCATCTCCCACGACCTGGCGGTGGTGCGCCGCATGACCGACCGGGTGCTCGTGTTCCAGGGCGGGCGCATCGTCCCCGGCGACTCGGACTACGCGCTGGCGCTGGCCGCTGCGGCCGAGCCAGGACCGCCCGCCGCTCCCCTGCCCCTCGGCGAACCGGTGGTGACGCTCGAGGGCGTGTCCCTGCGGCGCGGGGAGACCCTGGCCGTCGATGACGTCACCCTTACCGTCCGCGCGGGCGAGCGGCTCGCCATCGTAGGCGGGTCCGGCTCCGGCAAGACGTCGCTGCTGCACCTCATCGCCGGGCTGCGCGAGCCGACCAGCGGCGCCGTGAGCGTAGCGGGCGAGGTGCAGATGGTCTTTCAGGACCCGTATTCGTCGCTGGATCCGCGGATGGCCGTGAGGACGTCGATAGCTGAGGCCGGCGTGGATGCTGCCCGCGCCGACGAGGTGTTGGAGCTGGTGGGCCTGGCGGGCACCGGCGAGCGCACGCCGCGGCAGTTTTCCGGCGGGCAGCGCCAGCGCATCTCCATCGCGCGCGCCGCCGCCCCGCGCCCGGGCATTTTGCTTGCCGACGAGCCCGTCTCCGCCCTCGACGCCACCATCCAAGACCACGTCCTGGACCTGCTGCGCGACACGGTCGGGACCAACACCTTGATCTTTGTCACCCACGACCTGCGGGTTGCGCGCGAGCTGTGCCCCACTGTGGCGGTGATGCAGCACGGGCGCATCGTCGAGCGCGGTACGACCGAGGAGATTTGGGCGGCGCCGCAGCACCCGTACACACGACAGTTGCTCGAGGCTGTGCTGTAGGGGCTGTAAGTTGGCGCCCATGAGTTTGTGCGTCGTAGGATCCATCAACGCCGACCTGACCGTCAACGTGGGGCGCCACCCCACCCCGGGTGAGACCCTCATGGGCTCCGGCGGCGGGATCACCGCCGGCGGCAAAGGCGCCAACCAAGCCGCCGCCGCCGCCAAGCTCGGCACCCCGGTGGTGCTGGTGGGCGCAGTCGGCGCCGACGCGAACGCCGAGCCCGCCACAGCGCTGCTGCGCGACGCCGGCGTGGACCTTGCCCACGTGGAAGACGTGGCGGACGTCACGGGCCTGGCCGTGATCACCGTGGCCGCTGGCGGCGAGAACACCGTGCTCGTGGTGCCGGGGGCGAACGCGCTGGTGGGCGCCGAGCTTGTGCAGCGGCACGCCGCGGCGATCGAGGCCGCCGAGCTGGTACTGCTGCAGGGCGAAATCCCTGCCGACGGCTTCGCTCGTGCCGTGGAGTTGGCGCGTGGCCGCGTCGTGGTCAACCTCGCACCCGTTGTGGACGTGCCGCGCGAGGCACTCCTGCGAGCCGATCCGCTGATGGCGAACGAGCACGAGGCTGGCCTCGTGCTACAGCAGCTCGGGTTGGACGGCGCAGGCACCCCGGAGGAGCTCGCCCGCCGCCTACTGGACGCCGGGTTCGCCTCCGTTGTGCTCACGCTCGGCTCGGCCGGTGCGCTGGTCGCTTCCGGCGGCGAGCTGACCCACATCGAATCGCCCAACGTGGATGCCGTGGACACCGTCGGCGCGGGCGACGCGTTCGCCGGCGCGTTCTGCCACCGCATCTTGGCTGGCGACTCAATGATGGACGCCGCCCGCTTCGCCTGCCGCGTCGGCGCGTTTTCCGTCACACGGCCCGGCGCGCAGCCGTCGTACCCGTCCGCGGCTGATACGCTGCCGTCGGTCTAAATCCCCGCCATGTCCAGCAGGCGGCCCAGCACCGCCTTGCCATGGCGGCGCAGCCCGTCGTGCTGGAACCTGTCCGTCTCAAAAACCTGCGCGCCGATGTGCGACGCGGTCTCTAGCGACAGCTCGCGCGGAACGAAGATGTCGTCGGTGTAGACCGCCGCGTACGCGTCGTGGCCGCCGGCCAAGCCCGCGTAGAGATTTGACCAGTCGTCCTTCTGCGCCAGCGCATCGGCGGCGGCCGAAAATGGGCGCAGCGCCGGGTCTTCGGCGAATTGGAACGGGAAGATGTGCTCGCCGGTTAGGTAGAACTCCGCATCATCGGGGCTCGCATCGGGCGCAAAGCCGTCCAGCTCAGCGGACACCCGCTCGGCCGCCCACGCCGTCGCCCCCGGCGCCGTGCCGCCGTAGATGGATTCGTGCACCGCGGCGTACAGCGGACCCTTGGCAAAACTCACGCGATCCCCCACCGCCGCCAGGAAGTCGGTGCGCAGCCTGCCGTTGGCGTGGAACGGCGCCTCAAACAGCCGCGCGAGCGACTCGAAACCACCTTCGCGGCCCAGCTCGATGCCCACCGTGCGCAGCCGTCTCGCGCTGAGCCGCTCGCCGGTGGGCAAGAATTCCTCTCCCACCTCGAGGTGGCGGCACACCTCGCGCACCATCCGCTCGGCCGCGGGGTACTGCTCGTTGAACTGCAGGTGGCGGCGCTTCAGCTTCGCAAACGTCGCCCGGTACACGTCCTCGGGGCCTGTGCTTATCGACGCCAACCCTCCGGTAAACAACGCCCTGCCCACCCTCTCCGGGCGTACGGCAAGGTAGTGCAGCAGGCAGAACCCGCCGAACGACTGACCCAGCACATCCCACTGGTCCAGCCCCAACTCCTCGCGCACCGCCTCGGCGTCGGCGACGATCTCGTCGGCACGCAGGCGGGTGAGCACATCGACCGTGATGAGCTCCGGCGTTGCAGCATCAATCCTCGTGGAGCGGCCCGTTCCGCGCTGGTCCAGCAGCACCACCTGGTATCCGCGGGCAAGCGCCACGTTCATCCACTCGAAGCGCTCCCGCGGCGCCGGAAAGCCTGGCCCGCCTTGGAGGTACAGCAGTGCCCGGGCGTCGGGGTCGCCGACAACGCGGGCGAACACGGTGAAGCCTCCACGGGTGATCTCAATTTCGCGCATGCGGAGATTGTAGGAACTGCAGGAGTTTTCGCTGCGTCGTATACCTATGCACGACGGAATGGAAATCGAATTTTCGCCGGTAATAGTGAACGCGTCGCAACTCGAGCGTGGACGGACCTATCTGCGGATCAGCGACGCACGGTTCGTTCATGAGTCATACGGGCGGGATCGTTGGACCGTGAATCTTGCGGCGAGGCACCACCCGCGCAGCGAACGCTACGATGTCCCGGCGGCCGTGCGGGCAGTGGTCCACGCCTACGAGCGTCCCGGAAGCGTAGTTTGCGGGTTCTCCGCGTTGGCACTCTACGGCTTACCGTTTTTGGTGGAGGGTGCAGACACGACGCTGCGCGCCCCCATAGGTCGCTGCTCGCCGGCTTCAGCGTTCGCCCCGGCAATCTCCAGGCTGAGAGCACCTCACACAGAGACATGGACGCTCACACACCGGGGCGTTCCCATCCGTGTGGCCACGCCCGCGCGGGCTACAGCCCAGGCACTGCAGCAGATACGCCGGGGCGAACACTCCTGGCAAACAGAGCCGGTGCCGGGCGTGCAAGCTGAGGTCGTGAGAGCGGTGCAGCTGGTCGACTGTGTGCGACGATACCTGAACCTGCAGGTAACTGAGGTGAACAACGCGACAACGGGCCAGCTGAACCAACGATGGATGACAAAGGTTATACAACTGTCCCGCGCGACCGCAGACTCCCCGAAAGAGACAGAGCTGCGTCTCCTCCTTCAGCCGGTAGCGAAGAAGTACGACGTGCTGCTGGTGGAGCAATATCCCCTGGTGGTGGGCGGGAGGGTGGTCACCACGTTCGATTTCGCTATTCCAGACCTGAAGCTGGGAATTATGTTCGACGGCCGCCACCACTGGGAGCACGAACAACGCCAGCTAGACACCACGATCAATCTCACGTCGATGCTTCACGGCTGGACGGTACCGCGCGCGGGGTCGAAGAGCATGCAGATGTGCGTCCAGGTAGTCGAGTCGGAGCTGCGCAAGCGATTAGGAGTGCCGGATGACCGGCGATGACGGATGTTGCATGTGCTCCAGTCGCCACCTGGGCAAAATGACAGATGTTACATCGCCGATGCAGCATCCGTCATTGGGGAGCGGGAGAAGGACCTACTCCTCGCCGTCCGTGGACAGAGCCGCCACGAATGCCTCCTGGGGCACGGTGACCGAGCCGATGTTCTTCATGCGCTTCTTACCGGCTTTCTGCTTCTCCAGCAGCTTGCGTTTGCGGGAGATGTCGCCGCCGTAACACTTGGACAGCACGTCCTTGCGCAGCGCCCGGATGTTTTCGCGGGCGATGATCTTCGAGCCGATCGCGGCCTGGACCGGCACCTCGAACTGCTGGCGCGGGATGAGCTCCTTAAGCTTTTTGGTCATCTTGTTGCCGTACCACTGCGCGGAGTCCCGGTGCACGATCGCGGAGAACGCGTCCACCGGCTCGCCCTGCAGCAGGATATCCACCTTGACCAGGTCGGCGAGCTGCTCGCCCGCCTCTTCGTAGTTCAACGAGGCGTAGCCCTTGGTGCGGGACTTCAGCATGTCGAAGAAATCGAAGATGATCTCGCCCAGCGGCATGATGTAGCGCAGCTCCACGCGGTCCTCGGAGAGGTACTCCATGTTCTTCATCTGGCCGCGCTTGGACTGGCACAGCTCCATCGTTGCGCCCACAAATTCCTGGGGCACGATGATGGTCATGTTCACAATCGGCTCGTAGACCTCGGGGATCTTGCCGCCGGGCCAGTCCGACGGGTTGTGCACGATCTGCTCGGTGCCGTCTTCGGCCACCACGCGGTAGGTCACGGACGGCGCGGTGGAGATGAGGTCCAGGTCGAACTCGCGCTCCAGGCGAGTACGGGTGATCTCCATGTGCAGCAGCCCCAAAAAGCCGCAGCGGAACCCGAATCCGAGGGCGACGGAGGTTTCTGGTTCCCAGGTCAGTGATGCGTCGTTAAGCTGCAGCTTTTCCAGGCTTTCGCGCAGCGCCGGGAAGTCTTCCTGCGAGACCGGGAACAGGCCCGAGTAGACCATGGGCTTGACCTCCTCGAAGCCCTCCAGCGGCTCCGAAGCACCCTTGGAGGCCCAAGTGACGGTGTCGCCGACGCGGGTGTCGCGCACGTCCTTGACGCCGGTGATGAGGTAGCCCACCTCGCCGGGGCCGAGGCCCTTCGTCTTCTTCATCGTGGGCGAGACCACGCCGATCTCTAAGATCTCGAGCGTCTTGCCCGTGTTCATCATCAGCACTTTTTGGTTCGGCTCGAGCTTGCCGTCCATCATGCGCACGTAAGTGACCACGCCGCGGTAGGTGTCGTAGACCGAGTCGAAAATCAGCGCTCGCGCCGGGGCATCCGCGTCGGTCGCTGACGCGCCCGACGGGGAGGATGGAGAAGGAATCAGGTCCACCACGCGGTCCAGGAGCTCCGGTACGCCCTCGCCCGTCTTGCCGGAAACGCGCAGCACGTCCTCGGGCTCGCAGCCGATGATGTTGGCAATCTCAAGCGCGTACTTCTCCGGGTCCGCCGCCGGCAGGTCGATCTTGTTCAGCACCGGGATGATCTCGAGGTCGTTGTCGATGGCCATGTAGAGGTTGGCCAAAGTTTGGGCCTCGATCCCTTGGGCTGCGTCGACAAGCAGAATTGCCCCTTCGCACGCGTCCAAGCTGCGTGCGACCTCGTAGGAGAAGTCCACGTGGCCTGGGGTGTCGATCATTTGCAGCACCATCTGCTCGCCCACGTGGTCGCCGGTTTTCGGCACCCACGGCAGGCGTACGTTTTGCGCCTTGATGGTGATGCCGCGCTCGCGCTCGATGTCCATGTTGTCCAGGTACTGGTCGCGCATCTCGCGCTCGTCGACCACGTTGGACAGCTGCAGGATGCGGTCTGCCAGTGTGGACTTGCCGTGGTCGATGTGCGCGATGATGCAGAAGTTCCGGATCCGCTGCGGGTCCGTGAACGTGTCCTCTGCAAAGTTTGTCGGTTTGGCGGCCATAATTGCCACATTCTACTTCGCGTGCGCCGCGCTACGGTATGCAGCATGCCGTACTACCGCCTCGGACTCGCCCACCGCTACAGCGCGAACGCGTGGTGGCGCCCGCTTATCGAATTTGTGGCGTTGGCCGTCCTTGCAACGGTGCTCAGTGTCGTCATCTTCATCCTGCTCGGCTTCGCCGCTGAGCTTGCCGGGGTGGATGTGGCGGAAAACTCCGCCGACCCGCTTATGCCGCTGATCGAGGTACTCGCCATTGCGGCGATGCTGCCGGCGCCCTTTGTCGCCGCCCGCATCGCGGGCCGCAACCCGCGCGCGCTCATCTCCCGGGCGCTGCGGTGGCGGTGGGGCGTCTTCGCCCGTGCACTTGGGGTGGTCGGGGCAGTCTACGGGGTGCAGGTGCTTATCGACGTCCTCACGGCCTTCCCCGAGCCAATCTTCAACCCATTCCGGGCCAAACTGCTGCTCGCGCTGCTGATTGCGGTGCCGTTGCAGTCGGCGGCCGAGGAGTTTGTCTTCCGCGGCGCGCTGCCCCAGATCCTGGGCCAGTGGCGCTGGCCCGCGTGGCTGGCGTACCTGGTGCCGGGCGCGTTGTTTGTGGCCAGCCACGTCTACAACTGGGTGGGGCTGGTAGACATCGCCATTTTCGCGCTGTGCACCTCCCTGCTGGCGTGGCGCACCGGTGGCCTGGAGGCGCCAATTGTGCTGCACGCCGTGGGCAACCTCATGGTGTTCGGCTACGGGGCGCTGGCGCTGTCGGACCCCACCGAGACGGAAATTTTGCCCGCGGACACCATCATGTCCTCGCTGGTGGCGGTCGCCACGACCGCGCTGATGCTGTGGGCGCTGCGGGATGTCAGCCCCGAACGCGAAAAAGTTTCAACTGGCCAACAGAAAACCCTTGTACAGGTGGGCTCGACGGCTTAAGGTTGCCGTAACTGCAACCGGAGGTGCACACGTGGCGTTCGAGCGATTCAGGCGCAAAGGTGGGCGGCCGCGCACGGCCTCGCTCGACCAAGGTTTGGCGCTGTTGCATGAGCGCGTGACCAACCAGATCGAGCACCGTCGCAACCACGCCTCGCGCGTGAACGTGCGCCCGACTGGTGCCGTGCCCCGCAACGTCTACTACGCCCCGGACATGGACGGCGGCGCGGAGCCCGGCGAGGTGGTGTGGGTGACCGTGCCGTCGCAGCCGCCGCGGGAGCGCTCGATGCTGGTGGTGGGCAGGGAGTACCGGGATGTGCTGGGCCTGCTCATCTCCCCGGAGGACCAACACGCGGACGACGACCGCTGGTTTGAAATCGGCCCCGGTGACTGGGACGCGTCGGGAAGCCCGTGCTGGGTCCGGCTGGACAAGACGCTCGTGGTGCCGGAAGCCGACGTACACCGGCGAGGCACCACCGTGCCCCAGCGCCGCTTCGAGCGGGTGGCCAACACCCTGCGCGAGCGGTTTCAGTGGTCGTAGACGGTTTGGCCTGGTAAGAGCCGGCTGGTATTCTGCTCGAGTTGCCCGTTGCCGGCCGTTGACGGGTGTGCGCAGCTACGCGGACAGGACCTTGGGTCCGCGTTCATAACCAAAGTCGCGCACGCGAAGCCCTAGCCGGGACGACGACATCCATGTTCGATTGAGAAACCAAGAGGTATTGCACAGATGGCAAACATCAAGCAGCAGAAGAAGCGCGTCCTCACCAACGAGAAGCGCCGCATGCGCAACAAGTCCGTCCGCTCCGCCACCCGCACCGAGATCCGCAAGTTCCGTGAGGCTGTGGAGTCCGGCGACAAGGCTGCTGCCGAGGCACAGCTGCGCGTGGCTTCCCGCAAGCTGGACAAGGCTGTGACCAAGGGCGTGTTCCACCGCAACTCCGCGGCGAACAAGAAGTCCAACATGGCTCGCGCCCTGAACAAGATGGACTAGTTTCCGCTTCGCTTCCGCCCCGCCCGTCGGCATTTTCGTCGCCGAGCGGGGCGTTTTGCGTTCGCGGGTTGCTCTAGATGGCCTCGCACAGCCCGCGCACCGCGAGCAGGGTGCCGACCACCACGAAGAACGCGCCGGCGGCGATGTCGATGTATGGGCCGGCGCGCAGCAAGGAACGTCGCACCCGTTCGGTGGAGGTGACGTGCACGACCGCACCGAACAGCGCGAAAGAGCTGAGCCACAGCGACGCCAGCACAATAAGTGCGGTGGCCAGGGAGGGGTTCGGAGGCAACAACGGCGCGATCATCGCCGTCAGCGCCACCACGATCTTCGGGTTTGCCAAGTTGGTCATCAGCCCGCGGGTGTAGGCAGAGCGAACTGAACCCAGGCGCTGCACGGCTTCGTCGAGGTCAGCGGGCGGGTCGTGGCGGTCGCGCAGACCCCCGCGCAGGTTGCGCTGCCCCATCCACACAAGCACGGCGCCGCCGACGATCTGGATGGCGGTGACGGCCTGGGGCACCGCGTTGAGCAGCGCTGCCGCCCCGATAATCGTAAGGGCGAACCACAACGCGGCGCCGGTGTGGATGCCCAGGTTCGCGGCCCACGCGTGCTGCCGTGAGCGGGTGGCGGTGCGCATGAGCAGCACCAAATCCGGGCCTGGCGCGGCCGCGCCAACCAGGTTGAGCCCGACGATGACGGCGAGATCCCCCGGCGCGATCATGCGAGTTCGGCGATGCGCCGCACCGCGTTTTCCAGGGCAAACTGCGGGTCGCCACCCTGCCCCTTCACCTCTGCGTCTAGGTCGGCGACGATGATGACCGCGTGCGAGACCGCGTCGCCGCTCCACTGGCGGGCAACCTGCATGGTCTTTTTGGCCACGTAGGGGTGCATGCCGACCGTACGGGCAAGCTGGTCCGGGTTGCCGCGCACGCCGTGCAGTTTGGCAATGTCGCCCACCTTGCGGGCAAGCGCGGCGGAAATGGACACGGGGCTCGTGCCCAGCTGTAGCGCGCGGCGCGTCGAAGCCAGGGCACGGTCGGCGCGTCCTGCCACTGCCTGATCTGCGATGTCGAATCCGGCGACCTCCGCAACACCCACGTAGTAGTCGCGCACGGACTCGACGGTGAGATCGCCTTCCGTGTCGCTGACCAGCTGGCTCACCGCAGAGGCAAGCTCGCGCAGGTCGGAGCCCACGGATTCCAGCACCGCTGCTGCCACGTCCGGGGTGGGGCGAACGCCGTGACGGCGGAACTCCTCCATAAGCCAGGAGCGCCGCTCGTTGTCCTTGAGCGGATCCGCCTTGTGCACCTCGGCGGCTTTGGAGAACTTCGCAACCATCGCCTTTTGCCGGCCGCCGCCGGTGTGCTCGATGACCAGCGTGATACCGGGCGCCGGGTCCACACACGCCTTGAGCAGGATCTCGGTGGGTTCTTTGCCCGCAAGCTCAGCGTGCTTGACCACGACCACCCGGTCCTCGGCGAACAGCGACGGGCTGGTCGCCATGGCGATCTCGCCCTCGGAGACGTCACCGGCGCGCAGGGTGGTCACCTCGACGCCCTCGCCGGCGGCTGCGACGATAGCTTTGGTCGCGCGCTCGGCGAGGAAATCGTCCTCGCCGAGCACGAGGTGCACGGGGTTGAGCATGCGCGCCATCTTACGGCTCCCGGTTTGGAAAGATCACGGGGATCCCCTCCCGCGTCGCTACCGGGCGTGTGCGGGCCGGGCCGTCCTCGAGGACGACGACAAGCTCGGCCCCCGCCGGCACTGGCTCCACCTCCTCGACGGTGTCTACAACGTGGGCGCGCTTGCCCGCAGGGTCGATTGACGCGGGCTGGCCGGGTGCGGCGGACAACGCCACGCACGCGACCGTGGCGCAGAGCGTCACCCGTGGCCGGCCGGCGAGCACGCCCGCGATGACCCACCCGTAGACCACGAGCGCCACGAGCGGGGTGGCGGCGACGGTTGCGCCCGGTATCCCCGCCCCAGTCCGGGCGACCATCTGCACCCACCAGGCCATTGGCTCCACGCACCACAGCACCGGCGTTTCCAGCCCACCTGGCACCAGCGAAAGCACGGCGGCCGCAAGCCCCAGCACCGTCACCGGGCCGACCGCGGGAGCGACCACGACGTTTGCCGCGACCGAGACCAGCGAAACCTCCCCCGCCATCATGGCCACGATGGGCATCGTGGCCACATCCGCTGCTACCGCGACGGCAAGCGCGCGCACGAGGATATCGGGCCATCCCGTCACCGCGAATGCCCGGTACAGGAGCGGATACACCGCGACGATGCCCGCCGTGGCGGCGACGGACAACGCGAACCCGTAATGCACAGCCAGATCCGAATCCACCAGCACAAGCCCGATCACGGACAGGCACAACGCGTGGATCGGCTCCGACTGCCGCGAGGAGAGCACCGCCACCAACCCCACCAGCCCGGAGACCGAGGCACGCAGCACGCTCGGCTCCGGCCCCACCAGCCCCGCGTAGACCAGCAGCGCCGCTGCGGACGCTGCGATCTTGCCCCGCAGCCCCGCCCCGGCCGCAGCCGCCACGACCGCGGCCGCGGTGGACACGATCGCGATATTCGCACCCGAGACCGCCGAAAGGTGCGATAGCCCGGTGTCGATGTACATCTGCTGTTCCGGCGGCGACTGCAGGCTCACGTCCCCCAGCACCATGCCCGGGATGAGCCCCTGCGAGGCCGGCCCCACCTTCGCCTCCACTGCCGCCGCAAACGTCGAGCGCACGTGGAGCGCGAATGCCGCCAACCCCTCCGGCGGGCCGAGCACCTCCACCCGCCCGTTGAGCACGAACGGGTTCACCCCTGGCACCGAAGATTCTTTGGCCACCCCGCGCGCCACCACATGCGCGCCGCTGACGGCGCCGGACGGAGGTTCCTCGGTGAATACCGGCGTTGTCGAGGGCCTCCCCGGCACCCGCACCCGCACAAGGAAGGCCCCAGAAGATGTCTGCTTCGGCGCCCCGCTGATCGTGCCCGCCACTTCGGACGCGGCGGCCGACATCCCCTTGCGCACCGCCGCCATTACCGTCGCGGCCGCGCCTAACCCAGCTGTTAGCAGCGCCTGCCCCGGCTGGCGGAGCAGCAGACAGCCCGCGGCCAGCACCGCGATTACCGCCGCGGCCGCCCACACACCGAACAGGATGCAGCACGCCGCGGCAGCCCACACCGCCAGCGCCGCCGGGACCAGCCGCAGCTCCGACACGGCTACAACCCCACCTGCTCGCGCATGGCCTCGAATTTGGCGGGGCCGATGCCGCGCACGTCCATCAGCTGCTCCACCGTCGTGAACGGGCCGTTGGCCTCGCGGTGAGCCACGATGGCCGCCGCGGTCGCCTCCCCCACGCCTGGCAGCGCCGTCAGCTCGGCGGCGGTGGCCGAATTCAGCGACACCACCCCCGCGCCCCCACTGTCCGAGGCCGCGGCCGCAGCCGCGGGTGGCGCGGCGCCGACTGCCTGGACGACGATTTGCTGGCCGTCCACGAGCAGCTGCGCCTGGTTGTGCGCAAGCAGGTCCGCATTTGGGAGGGGCTGGGCGATCTGGAGGGCATCGGCGATGCGGGAGCCCTCGTTCAACGTCATCAGCCCCGGATTGGCCACCTCCCCCACGACGGCCACGACCACAACCCCGCCGACTTCAGTGGGCGAAGCAACCTGCTCCCACTCCACCTCCTCGCCTTCGTCCCCGCCGCCGCGGGTGGCCGCCCACGCTCCAACCGCCACGAGCAGCGCGACCACCACTGCCGCGGCCGGTTTGACCGGCACCGACAGCCGCGGCGCTGGGTAGCGCACGGCCATGAGGTCTTCCTCGCCGGTAGGCCGAGTGAGCTCCTGCAGGCGGTCGATAGCGGTCATGCACCGAACATTAGGCGCGGCCACAGACAAGCGGTAGACCCGTTACGCGGGACTGTGGATAACTTCGTTGCGGCGTCACCAACTGCCGCAGGTTATCCACATTTACTGGGTCGGCTCCTGCGAGGAGAAGACAACGGACAGGCCGATCGCGCCGGGGCCGGTGTGGACCGCGAGGACGTCGACAAGCGGCTCAAGCATCACCCGGGACCCGGGCGGTAGCCCCTCCTCCAGCATCGCCCCGAGCTGCCCGGCCGCCTCTGTGGCGTCCGCGTGCTGGATGGCCGCGAAGACCGGCTCTCCCGCGGCACGCTCCACCACAAGCTCGGTCAGCTTGGCAAACGCCTTCGACTGTGTGCGGGTCTTGCCGGCGAGCTCTAGCTTGCCGTCGTGCATGCGCAGGATCGGCTTGTTGGCCAGCAGCGCCGCGGACAGCACAGCGGTGCCGGTGGGTAGGCGCCCGGACTTGCGCAGATCGTCCAGTTGGTGCAGGTAGATCCACGTCTCCGCGCGCGCGAGCGTGGACTTCGCCATCGCCTCGCACGCGGCGAGGTCGCCGCCTTCCAGCGCCACCGTGGCGGCCGCCATCGCCGCGGCGCCAACGCTCATGCCGGCGGCATCCGTCTCAACCACCCGCACGGTGCCGGGAAAAACCGCGGACGCCGCAACGGCCGCGGACCACGTCGACGACAGCGCTTTGGACAGGTGCAGCGCCACTACGCCGTCGTCGCCGCCGCGCTCCAATTGGCGCGCATAGCAGGCAGCGAGCTCCAGCGAGGACAGGCCCGAAGTGCCCTTTTCCTCCCCCGCTTCCACCACGTGCATGTCGGCGACGGTGATGTCCAGCTCGCGCACCACCTCCGCCGGCAGCCCGGCGGAAGAATCCACCACCACGCGCACTGTCATTTAGTTCAGCCCCCGGTTCCAGGCCTCCAGGTACCAGCGGATCGCCGAAGGGTCGTCGAGACGCGGCATCGCCACAAGCCTCGCGGTGTTCGCGTTACCCAAGCCCTTCAGCGCCGGGTACTGCGCGACCACAAAGCCCAGCAGCGACGCGGTGAGCGCCGCGATCGTGCCGCCGTGCGCGACCAGCAGCACCGCAGAATCGTCCCACTGCCGGTAGTCGCGCATCAGCTCGTCCACCACCTCGCGCGCACGCGCCGCCACCTCGAGGCGGCTCTCCCCTCGCGGCGGCGCCCACGAGGCATCCGTGCGCCACACCGCACGCGCCCCGCCGTGCTCGTTGTCCACCTCGCTGTGCGTTTTGCCCTGCCAGTCGCCCAGGTGGGTTTCGCGCAGCCGCGTATCGACGCCTACGGGCAGCCCCAAATCCGCCCCCACCACGTCAGCAGTGTGCTTCGCGCGCATGAGGTCCGAGGAGACGATCTTGGAAATACCAAGACCGCGCAGCTCCTTCGCGGCCGCGTGGGCCTGCGCCACGCCGCGGTCCGAGAGCACCGTGTCCAGTTGTCCCTGCATGCGGGACGAGGCGTTGTACTCCGTCTCGCCGTGGCGCAGCAAGATCAAACGACGTTGCATCGCCGGGGCCTAGTACTCGTCGTCGGCCACGGCCGGGCCTTCACCCGCCAGCGGCAGGTCCTCGAGGTTTGTCGCCTCGCGCAGCTCGGATTCGTCGCCGAAGGCGGCCGGGCGCTCGTACGGCTCCAGCCCCTCAACCTCGATGGCGGGGCAGTCCGCGTAGAGGCGGTCCAGACCGTAGAACTCGCGCTCCGCGTCGCGCTGGATGTGGACGACGAAGTTGCCGTAATCCAGCAGCACCCAGCGGTTTTCGCGGTTGCCTTCGCGGCGCTTCGGCTCCACGCCCTGCTCCGTCAGGTCGTCTTCAACTTCCTGGACGATGGCGGCGACCTGGCGCTCGTTGTCCGCCGAAACGATCACGAACACGTCGGTGATGGCCATGACGCCTGAGACGTCGATGACGGCGATGTTCTTGCCAAGCTTCTCGTCGGCTGCCTTGGCGGCGACCTTGGCCCGGTCGATGGAGATCTGCGGAGCGGTCAAGTGGGAAACCCTTCGTTGGTGAAACGGACAGACCGGCTTATTGTCCCACGACACGCCCCGGTAGTGCTAGTTAGCCGTAGAGGCTGTTCTTCGAGATGTACTGCACCACCCCGTCCGGCACCAGGTACCAGACCGGGCGGCCCTCAGCGGCGCGGGTGCGGCAGTCTGTGGAGGAAATCGCCATCGCCGGAATTTCCACCAAATGCACCCGCTCCTGGATATCCGCCGGCAGCATGTCCTCGCGGAGTTCGTAACCCGGGCGGGTCACGCCGACGAACTCCGCGAGCTGGAACATTTCTTCCCAGTCGTGCCAGGACATGATGGAGGACAACGCGTCCGCGCCGGTGATGAAGTACAGCGCTTCGTCCGGGTACTGCTCGCGCAGATCCCGCAGGGTGTCGATGGTGTAGGTCGGCCCGTCGCGGTCGATGTCCACGCGTGAGACGGAAAAGCGCGGATTCGCGGCGGTGGCGATCACCGTCATGAGGTAGCGGTCCTCCGCCGGGCTGATGGTTTTGCCCTCTTTTTGCCACGGCTGGCCGGTGGGCACGAAGATGACCTCGTCCAGGTGAAACCGGTCCGCGACTTCGCTCGCCGCCACCAGGTGCCCGTGGTGGATGGGGTCGAAGGTGCCGCCCATGACTCCGATGCGGTTCATTGCCGTACCTGCCCGCTGCCCTGCAGGATCCACTTCGTGGTGGTCAGCTCCGGCAACGCCATGGGGCCGCGGGCGTGGAGTTTCTGGGTGGAAATGCCGATCTCCGCGCCCATGCCGTACTGCTCCCCGTCCGTGAAGGCGGTCGAGGCGTTGAGGACGACGGCGGCGGCGTCGACGGCGTGAGCAAACCGTCGCAAAGCATCAGCATCCTGGGCCGCGATGGCCTCCGTGTGGCCACTGGAGTAGCGCGCGATGTGGGCGATAGCCCCGTCGACGCCGTCCACGACCGCGCTCGCGATGTCCATGCTGAGGTACTCCTCAGCGAAGTCGGCCTCGGTCGCGGGGGTCACATCGGCCCCGAACGCAGCGTGCCTATCGACGTCGCCGTGCACCTCAACCCCCGCCTCCTGCAAAGCGGCGATCACTGCCCGCTTGTCCTCGTCGGGCAGCGCGGCGTCGATGAGCACCGTCTCGGTCGCGTTGCAGACGCTGACCCGGCGCGTCTTGCCGTTGATCAGCATTGCGATCGCCTTGTCCATGTCGGCGGATGCGTCGACGTAGAAGTGGCAGTTGCCCGTGCCCGTCTCGATGGTGGGCACGGTCGCGCCGGTGACCACGGCCTCGATCAGCCGCGCGCTGCCGCGGGGGATCACCACGTCCACTAGGCCGCGGGCCGTGATGAGGTCCTGCACGGAGTCGTGGCTGTCGCACGGCAGCAACTGCACTGCCTCGCGGGGCAGATCGTGGTCGGCGAGGACGTCTTGGAGCACCGCGACGAGCGCGGCGTTGGAGTGGCGCGCCGTCTTGGAGCCGCGCAACAGCGCCGCATTGCCGGATTTGAGCGCCAGCCCGAACGCGTCCACGGTGACGTTCGGGCGGGCCTCGTAGACCATGCCCATCACCCCCAGCGGGACGCGGACCTTCCTCATCTGGATGCCGTTCGGAAGCGTACGGCCAGTGAGCACCTCCCCCACCGGGTCCTGCAGCCCAGCCACCTGGCGTAGGCCGTCGGCGATGCCCTCAATGCGCGACTCGTCGAGGGCGAGGCGGTCCAGCACCGACTCCGCCAGCCCGTTCGCCCGCCCGTCTGCGAGGTCCCACGCGTTGGCCTCGAGGATCTCGGGCGCGCGCTGCACAAGGGCGGCCGCCGCGTCGCGCAGCACCGCGTCCTTCACCGGGGTGGGCAGCACCGCAAGCTGCGGGGCGATGTCCTTGGCGCGGCGTGCCTGGGAAAGCACCTCCGCGCGCTCGGCCTGTCGTTGCTGCTCGGTCTGCTGCTCACTCATGCGGCAATCGTAGCGTTAGTACCCGGCGTCGATGTCCACCTCGGTGGACATCTTCTCTCCGGCTTCGAAGAGCTCCCAGTTTTTCGCGGCCAGCCCGCCGATGCGCCGCTCCATGAACCGCGGGATGTTCGCCACATGCGGGGTGATCACGCAGTTGTCCAGCCCCCACAGTTCGTGGTCTGCAGGCAGTGGCTCGGGCTCGGTGACATCGAGGCCGGCGCCGCGGAGCGTGCCGTCGCGAAGCGCCTGCGTGAGCGCGGGCGTATCGACGAGCGGTCCGCGACCCACGTTGATAATCACCGCGCTGTCCTGCATCTTGCCGATTGTCTCGGCATTGACCATGTGCCGCGTTTCCTCGGTGAGCGGGGTCAGCAGCACGAAGTAGTCGTGATCGGCCCACACATCGTCGGTTAGCGTGACCGTGCGGTCGGCGCCGTCGACCGGGTTACCGGAGCGGTTCACCGCGGTGATGTCCATGCCGAACGGCTCGAGGAAGCGGATGAGCGTTTTGCCGATGCCGCCCGCACCGATGAGCGCGAGCTTCTTGCCGTCGAAGAGGTATTCCTTCTCTTTGAACAGCTGCGTGTTGTTCCACTCGGGGCTGACGGCCTTGATCCGGTGCTCCACGGCGAGCAGCAGGGCGAGGGCGGATTCGGCGACCGTGTCGTCGTAGAGCCCGCCGGCGTTAGCGAAGCGGACCCCGTTCGCGGCATGTTTGGCCAGGGTGCCGGCCTCTAGCAGCGCCTCAATCCCGGCGTACTGGATCTGTACGACCTTGACCGACTCCGGGAGCTCGTCCGGGAAGTCCTTCGGCCCGCCGCCGAAGACCACCAGGTCCGGGTTGTCGTCGAGCGCGACATGGGTGTGTCCTTGCGCTTCAAGGTGGGCGATGGGCTCGTCTTTCGGCTTGGGCAAGTACGCGAATTTCATGCCCTCCCAGGGTAGCGGCTACAGCCGCGAGGCGTAGTTGGACAGGTAATCGGCGTGCACAACGGCGCGGCGCTGGTGCTCCGGCAACTCGTCTGACTGGCGCCCGAGCATGGTGGCAAGCTCCGCGGCGTCGTAGGCCACCTCGCCGCGGCCCACCGCCTGCGAGTCTGGGCCCAGAATCTCCACGATGTCGCCGGCGTGGAACTCGCCATCGATGCCGGTAATGCCCACGGCAAGCAGGCTGGTGCCGCCGCGGGTGACGGCGTCGACGGCGCCTTGGTCTAGGCGCAGCACGCCTTCCGCGTCGGCGGCGTACAGGGCCCAGAATTTCCAGGCGTTGAGCTTGCTCTCCGGGCGGGTGTGGAACACGGTGCCCACCTGCGCCGTCTCCAGCGCCGCGTCGATCTTTTCGGTGGCAGTGAGCAGCACCGGCACGCCGCCGCGGGTGGCCAGGCGAGCGGCCGAGACCTTCGCCGCCATGCCGCCGGTGCCGAAGACTCCCCCATCTCCCGCCTGGATGCCTGCGAGGTCGTTGCCGGAACGCACTTCGTCGATAAGCATGGCGCCGGGGTCCGCGGGGTTGGTGGTGTAGAGGCCGTCCACGTCGGACAGCAGCACGAGTGCATCCGCGGAGATGAGCGTGGCCACGATGGCGGACAGCCGGTCATTGTCGCCGAAGCGCATCTCGGAGGTGGCGACGGTGTCGTTTTCGTTGACAATCGGCACCGCACCCATCTGGCGCAGGCGGTCGATGGTGCGCTGCGCGTTGCGGGCGCGCTCGCGTGACCCGGCGTCGGATTGGGTGAGCAGGACCTGCCCGATCGTGCGGCCGTAGCGCGCGAACGACGCGCCCCACACCTGCGCCAGGTGGATCTGCCCCACCGACGCGGCTGCCTGCTTAGTGGCCAGGTCGCGCGGGCGGGCCTTCAAACCGAGCGGCGCCATCCCCGCGGCGATCGCGCCGGAGGAGACCACGATGACGTCGGAACCGCGCGCAATGCGGTCTTCGATAGCGTCAACAATGCGGTCGATCTTCACCGGGTCAAGCTCGCCCGAGGCGTTAACCAGGGAGCTTGTGCCCAGCTTGACCACAATACGGCGCGCGGCGGCGATCTCTTCGCGGAGGGACATCATGGGGAGACAGTCTATCGCCTGTGGAAAACGCCCGAACGCTATCCACAGGTTGCGCATAAGGATTGCTTATTTCGCCTAGGCTGCGCCCCGTGAACGCATTCGATGCAACGATGAACGCCTGCGCCGTCGACTTCCTCAAGCACTTCAACCGGCAGCAGTTGCTGGACGCCGGCTTCAGCCCCCGCCGCGTCGGCGAGTGGCGGAAGGTCCACAACGTCCTCTTCGGCGCCACCAAGTGGACCGCGAAGCAACGTGAGGCTGTGGCCCGGGCGCGCACGTCCGGGCTGAGCCTGGACCAGCTGGTGCTGATTGAGAAGAAGCTGCATCACATCGCAGACGCGGCGCTGCAGTGGGCATTGCGCCTCGAGCTGCTTGCCTTCCGCGGCACCTACGAGGCGTTGCGCCGCCGGGCGAAGGAGATTGTGCCGGCACCGCCGCCGAAAAAGCCGCGCGCCAAGGTGATCTTTTCCGCGCCGCGGATGGGCATGCGCTCCATGATGGTCACCGGCACCGAGCGCGACATCACCGACATCGAAACGTCCCTGCGCACCGACCTCGACCCCGCACTCCCCGAGTCGGAGCAGATGCTCGGCCCGCTTCTCGACGTCCTCCGGTCCGACACCACCGGCATCCCCCGTGCCGCCCCGCGCCCCATCGTCCTCGTGCCGATGGAGGAGCACGTGAAAATCCTCGCCGGCGACGGCGACGAGGTGCTGCTCGGGCTTACCGACGGCACCACCATGACCGGCGCCGAATACCTGCAGCGCACCCACGGCGAGGCGCTAGAAGTCGCGCTGTTCCACCCCGAGGAGGGGCCGGTGAATCTGTACCGCAGCGCGCGGTTTGCCAACCAGAAACAGCGCGACCTGCTGCGGGTGGCCCAGCCGGTGTGCTCCGCCCCAGATTGCCGGCGCGCTGCAGATCACTGCGAGTTCCACCACATCGTGCCTTGGGCGCGCGGCGGCCCCACCAACCTGGCGAACCTCGCGCCGCTGTGCCGCTACCACAACCGGGTCAACGACGACTCGCCCGGACTATCCCGACGCGGCCGCATCGTGCGGAGGCAGGGCCGGATCTACTGGCGCTACCCGCGCGGGTATCCGGTGTCCAACCCGCGCGGCCACCGCGGCGCGATGGACCTGCTGTTCGGCAAGCGGCGGCCCTAGCCCTGCCAGCGCTCGCGGTCGGCCTCTTCGCCGGTGCCGTAGTCGTACTCGTCGATGAGGCCGCGGCGCGCCTGCGAGGCGCGCTTGCGCTCGGCCGCAGAGGTGCGGTCGGTGCCGCCAAGTCGGGCGTCCTGGCCGCGGCCTGCAAGCGTCGGGTCGCCGCCGATGGAAGGCTCCCAGTCGAACGAGATCTCGCCGATGGTGACGGTGTCGCCCTCCTGCGCACCTTGCTTGCGCAGCAGCTCTTCCACGCCGGCCTTGTTCAGTCGGTCGGAGAGGTAGCCGACGGCTTCGTCGTTCTCGAAGTCCGTCTGACGCACCCAGCGCTCCACCTTCTCGCCGGTGACCAGCCAGCCCTCCGGGTAAACGGGATCGCGCGTGACCTCGATGCCGGCATCGTCGTGGCGGCGGCCGACAAATGCTGGGCGGATAACCTGCGGCTCCGCGACGGGCTGCTCCTTGCGCTTTGCGCGGGCGCGCTTGACGATGTCCCACATCGCCCACTTCAGCTCATCCAAGCCTTCGCGGGTAGCGGTGGAGATCAGATACACCGGCCACCCGAACTTCTCCTCGATGTCGTCCCGCAAAAACTCAGCGAGTTCTTTTGCCTCCGGGATGTCCATCTTGTTCAACACCACCAGGCGCGGGCGCTCGCGCAGGTCGCCGAGGCCGGAATCCATGTCCAGCGCACCGGCGTAGGTGTCCAGTTCGTGCTCGAGGGCCTCGATGTCTGAGAGGGGGTCACGCCCAGGCTCCATCGTCGCCACATCCACAATGTGGGCCAGCACCGCGGTGCGCTCAATGTGGCGCAGGAAGTCCAGGCCCAGCCCCTTCCCCTCGCTCGCACCCGGGATCAGGCCGGGCACGTCAGCGATGGTGAAGGTGTCGTGGCCCACGTTCACCACGCCCAAGTTCGGCGCAAGGGTGGTGAACGGGTAATCCGCGATCTTCGGCTTGGCCGCCGACAGCACCGAGATGAGCGACGATTTGCCTGCCGACGGGAACCCCACCAGGCCCACATCCGCCATCGACTTCAGCTCCAGGATGAGGTCGTGCGCCTCACCCGGCTCGCCTTTGAGCGCAAAGCCCGGTGCCTTGCGCTTCGCCGTCGCCAAGGCTGCGTTGCCCAAGCCGCCGAAACCTCCCTCAGCCGCGATGAAGCGGGTGCCCGGCACGGTAAGGTCCGCGAGCACCTCCCCGTCCTCGTCCCGCACGACAGTGCCCACCGGAACCTCGAGTACGAGGTCCTCCCCGCGCGCGCCGTTGCGCCAGTCGCCGGCGCCGTTCGCGCCGCGCTGCGCCTTCAGGTGCGGGCGGTACTGAAAGTCGAGCAGGGTGTGCACCTGCGTGGACACCTCAAGGACGATGTCGCCGCCGTGCCCGCCGTTGCCGCCGTCGGGGCCGCCAAGGGGCTTGAACTTTTCACGGTGGACGGACGCGCAGCCATGGCCGCCGTCGCCCGCTTGGAGGTGCAAGGTTGCGCGATCAACAAATTGGGCCATGGTGAGTCCCGCCTTTCTTCTGGCCTTGCGATACGGACGATGATATGCAAAAAGCGCCGCCGGCCCGAACGGACCAGCGGCGCCGATTCACCAGCGCTTACGCGGTGGCAGTTGCCTCGGCGGCGGTGCCTTCCTCGACAACGCCTGCTACCTCGGCCTGCTCGAGGACCTCGGAAGCAACGCCCTGGCCGTCAGCCGGGACGATGTTGACGATGCGGCGCTTGCGCTTGATGCCGAACTGGACGGAGCCGTCAGCCAGAGCGAACAGCGTGTCGTCGCCACCGCGGCCGACGTTGTCGCCCGGGTGGAACTTGGTGCCACGCTGGCGGACGATGATCTCGCCGGCCTTGACCTGCTGGCCACCGAAGCGCTTCACACCGAGGCGCTTGGACTCAGAGTCACGACCGTTCGAGGAGCTGGATGCACCCTTCTTGTGTGCCATAGTTCAAACTCTCCTAGTAGTTACTTGATGCCGGTGATCTTGACGGTGGTCTGCTGCTGGCGGTGACCCTGGCGGACCTTGTAGCCGGTCTTGTTCTTGTACTTCAGAATGTCGACCTTCTTGCCCTTGCCGTGCTCGACGATCTCCGCGGTCACGTTGACCTTGGACAGGGCGTCGGTGCCGGAGGTGACGTCTGCGCCATCAACGAGAAGGATCGGGGTGAGTTCGACCTTGTCGCCTGCTTCACCCTCAAGCTTCTCGACCTTGACGAGGTCGCCTTCGGCAACCTTGTACTGCTTGCCGCCGGTCTTGACGATCGCGTACATAGAGGGTTACCCCTTATCTCTACTCGCCCACCCCCGGCATGCACAAGGGCGGAATGGAACAGTTCGAGCGTTTCGGGGCCGGTAACGAGCCAGCCGTGCCCGCATGCGTAGGCAACGAGGCAGCACGCCCCGAAACAGCGACTTGGCAAGACTACACCGGAAGCTTGCGCTTTACCAAACCGCGCTAGCTGGTCCGCCGCGTGGCGCGCCGACGCCCGCGCCGCGGGGAAGCGCCTGCTTCTCGACGCCCTTCGGCGCCGCCCGTCTGCTTTGTGCCCGCGGGCTTGCCATCGCGGGCAGTGCCCCGCACCGCTTGGGCGCTGCCATTGGTCGACGCGTTGGACTTGCGGACCGCCCGTCGACGCCCGCGGCGACCGGCCGAAGGCTTCGACTCCGCGGTCGCGGTCTCCTGCTCCGGCGCCTCCTGGGGCTGGGCGTCATCGCGCTCGAAGTCTTCGCGGCGCGGACGGTGGTCGGAGCGCGAGTTGCCGCGGGTGCGGCGCTTGCGGCGCGGCGAGCGCTCAAACTCGTCGACCGCCTCCTCGTAGCTCTGTCCGGTCTCCTGCTCGGCAGCGTCCTGCGTGTCCTGCGCGTCCTGCGCCTCGGGCTGCTCCTGCTTGCCGCGCCCGCGGTTGCCGCCCCGCCGGCCGCGGCGGCGCGGGGCACGGCGGCGATCGTAGGACTCGTCGTCCCGGTCGCCGGCCTGAGGCGTTTCGTCCGTCTTTTCGCCGCTCTCGTCGTTATCGTCGCTGAAGATGGAGTTGAGCAGGTCGTCCATCTCGTCGTCGTTGAGGTGCTTCCGCTTCGGGCGGCGCCCGTTGCGGGGCTGCGCCTCCTCGCCGCCGTCGCGGCCGTTGTCGCGCGGGCGGTCGGGGCGGCGCTCGTCGTCACGCTGCTTGCGCTTCGGCCGCTCGTCTCGGCCCCGCTCGGAGTACGGGTCGTGCTCGACTGGGTCGTCGGAGACGATGATGCCGCGGCCGCCACAGCACTCGCACTCGGTGGAGAAGGTTTCCAGCAGCCCGTTGCCCAGGCGCTTGCGCGTCATCTGCACAAGCCCCAGCGACGTCACCTCCGAAACCTGGTGACGCGTGCGGTCGCGGCCCAACGCCTCGTTGAGGCGGCGCAGCACGAGTTCCTGGTTCTCAGGCAGGATCATGTCGATAAAGTCGATGATGATCATGCCGCCGATATCGCGCAGGCGGACCTGGCGCACGATCTCCTCGGCCGCCTCCAAGTTGTTGGAGGTCACGGTCTCCTCCAGCGAGCCGCCGGAGCCGGTGAACTTGCCGGTGTTGACGTCGATGACGGTCATGGCCTCAGTGCGGTCGATCACCAGCGTTCCGCCGGACGGCAACCACACCGTCCGCGAAAGCGCCTTCTGCAGCTGCTCGTCGATGCGGTAGACCTCGAACGCGTCCTTGCCGTCGTGGGCGTCGCGGTCGAACTTTTCCAACCGGTCCAACAGATCCGGCGCGACCGATTGCACGTACGCGTGGACCGTGTTCCACGGCTTGCGCCCGTCCACGATGAGCGACGTGAAGTCCTCGTTGAACAGGTCGCGGACGACCTTGACCAGGATGTTCGGCTCCTCGTAGAGCGTCACAGGCTTCGCGCCCTTGGACGCCTTTTCCTTTTCGGCCTGCTCTTGGATCGCGGTCCACTGGTTGTGCAGGCGGTTCACATCCGCCGCGATGGCCTCTTCCGGCACGTTCTCCGCTGCGGTGCGGATGATCGCCCCGCCCTTGCCGGGCACGACGTTGTTCAGGATCTCCTTCAGCCGCTTGCGCTCGGGCGCGGGCAGCTTGCGCGAAATCCCGGCGCTGCGCCCGCCCGGCACGTACACCAGGTAGCGGCCCGCCAGCGAGATCTGCGTGGTCAGTCGCGCGCCCTTGTGCCCCACCGGGTCCTTCGTCACCTGCACCAACACCTGGTCGCCGGACTTCAGCGCCTGCTCGATGCGGCGCGAGCGGCCGCCCAGCCCAGCGGCCTTCCAGTCCACCTCACCGGCGTAGAGCACGCCGTTGCGGCCCTGCCCGATGTCGATGAACGCCGCTTCCATGCTGGACAGCACGTTCTGCACGCGCCCCAGGTAGATGTTGCCGATCATCGAGGACTGGCTCTCCGCGGTAACGAAGTGCTCCACCAGCAGACCATCTTCCAGCACGCCCACCTGGGTGATCTTCCCGTGGCCGTCGTGGCGGTCGCGTTCCCGGACCACCATGTGGCGCTCCACCGACTCGCGGCGCGCCAAAAACTCCGCCTGGCTCACAATGCGCGAGCGCTTGCGCTGCTCCTCGCGCTTCTCGCTGCGGCGCCGACGCTGCGCCTCCAGGCGCGAGGACCCCTTGATCGCCTTCGGCTCCTCAATGAGCTCGGTCTCCTGCTTCTCGACGTCCTCCGGCGAAGCCACGTCGTCAGACTGCGGCTCCTCTTGCGGTTCTTCCTGCGGCTCGTCTTGTGTGGGTGCCGCGGCCCGCGTTGCCCGGCGGCGCTTGCGCTCGGGCGCTTTGAACAGCGGCGCGCGGTTCGCGGTGTCCTCCGGAACCGGGGCCACCTCTGGCTCGACGTCGGTGAGCGGGTCGCCCTCGGCGCTGTCGCGAAGGTCCGCCTCAACCTTTTCCTCGATCTGGTGGATCTCGTTTTCCACGTCCTTGCGCACGCGCTCGCGGATCTTCTTGTCCGCGCCGTCGTCGGCGGCCGCAGCGTCGTCGGTGTCCGAGCCATCGGCGGTGGGGTTCGCCAGCGCGTCGAGAAGCTGCTCGCTTTCGGCGCGGGTTAGCGTGGATTGCGCAACTTTGACCACCCCGAGCTCGGACAACGCCACCACGAGCTCCTTCGACGGCACGCCGAGGGCCTTGGCCAGCGCGAACACGCGCGTTTTCGGGCCCAGCTGGGACCGGTCAAACGCGGCGTACGGGTTGCCTGCGGGTGTTTCTGTCTTCTTCGCCGTGCGCTTGCGCGCCGGTTGTGTCGGCTCCTCGTGACCAGCCACTGTGGCATTCTCCAATTTTGCTCAGCCGCATCGCGCTGGGGCGGGCCGGGCGCCGGCAACATCGTGCCGAAGCGGCCGCGCGGCGGGCCCCACGGTGCGGTACATGTAAACGTTTCTCAGCGCCGGGTCGCCGGCGCTTGCGCCACCATTGTGGCACAGCCAGAGTCACTGCGCGGGCAGGGTGTTACTTCTCGGCCAGTCGCAGAAGGTCCGCCACCGCCGCGATCGGCGCGTTGTGGTGCTGCTCCGTCAGCGCGGTGCCCACCGCGATCTGCAGCACGCGCGCGGAGTTCAACTGCTCGACGCCGCCGCGCCGCAGCATCTCCCCGATCATCTCTTTAAGCTCCTGGAGGGCGCGCTCAACGGTCGCCCCGACCTCGTTCGGTTCGCGCTGCGCCTCGACAAACGCGGTGATGATCGTGCCGGCGCGCTCGGGCTGGCCGCACGCCACGACATCCACGGCGCACTCGGCCAGGCACACCGGGTCGGTGAGATCCGTCTCCCCCGACGTTGCACGGGCGAACGCGGCACGACGCTGCTGCACCAGGTGGTCGAAGCAGGTGGCCACCAGCTTGTCACGGGTGGAGTAGTAGTAGCCGATTGATCCCACCGGCACTGTCGCCGCCGCGGCAACCTGGCGGTGCGTCACGCCCTTCATGCCTTCCGTCAGCAGCAGGCGGATTGCCGCATCCAGGATTGCGGAGCGCTTCTCCACCGCCCGTGCCTGCTCCCCGCGAGATGCCACCGCCGCCTCCCTTTCTGCCTGCCGGCCTACATGCAACTTCATTAATACAACATGCCCGCGCGGGGACCGGGCAACCCCAACGTCAGACGAGAAAACACCGCAGCCCTCAGGCTGCGGTGTTTGTGTGGCGGACCTAGCGGTTGGGGAACCAGATGCCGATCTCGCGCTCAGCGGACTCCGGGGAGTCAGAACCGTGCACGACGTTTTCCGCAACGGAGAGCGCGAAGTCGCCGCGGATGGTGCCCGGGGTCGCCTTGGACACCGGGTCGGTGCCGCCAGCCAGCTGGCGCCAGGCCTCGATGGCGCGCTCGCCCTCGACGATGCCCGCAACTAGAGGCGCGGAGGTGATGAAGTCCACCAGCTCGCCGAAGAACGGCTTGTCCTTGTGCTCCGCGTAGTGCTGCTCCGCGGTCTCGCGGTCCGCGGTGCGCAGATCCAGCTCCACGAGCTTGAGGCCCTTGCGCTCAATGCGGGCGATGATGTCGCCGACGTGGCCGTTTGCAACGCCGTCGGGCTTGATCAGGATCAGAGTGCGTTCAGTCATAGCCCGAAATAGTACCTAAGCCTCACGCACGATGCGCGCCGCATCCTCGGGCGTGGCGGCGCGGAACCAGAGCTGCACCTGCTGCACGGCGAGCTGGATATTGCCCTCCGCCTTCATCCGCTGCACCGTCGCGCGTTGTTCACCGTTGAGCTCGGGGACTTCCTCCTCCCGCGCCTTGTACTGCTCGTAGAACCCGAGGACCAAAAATAGGCCCGCCGCCACAATCGCCGCCGTCCCCGCCCACCCGGGCAGGGAGGTGTACACGGCCGCCACCGCGATCAGCGAGAACACGGCGGCCAGGGCAAAGCTCACGATGCGCATGAGCAATACCGTAGCCTTGTTGGCCATGGTGCACAGCAGCCCGCTGCCGGCGATTGCACTGCCCGGCACAACCATCGACCGCATGGTCGCCTCCCGGTCAGCGTCGCCTGCTATGACGGAGATCGACACCGGCCGCACTGTCACTTACGCCGAGCTCAACGCACTCGCTGACGCCGCAGCCGGCCGCCTGCGTACCCGCGGCGTCGGCAGCAGCAGTGTGGTGGAGGTGCGGCTGGCCAACTCCATCGATTTCGCGGTCGCGCTGCTCGCCGTCGCCCGCACGGGCGCCGCCGCGGCGCTCATCGGGCCTTCGCTTCTCGACGCCGAAGCGTCGCGCCTTTCCGCCCTCGCCGGCGTCACCCACCGCGTCGAACCCGCCGACTTCGTACCGGGTTCCGCGCAGGCATGGACCGCCTCCGACCCGGACGCGGTGGCGGTGATCCCGTTTTCCTCAGGCACGACCGGCATGCCCAAGGCGGTTGAGCTCACCCACCGCTCGATCACCGCGAACGCGGCCCAGTTCAACGCCGCGCTCGCCGCCAGCGGCATCGGCGAGGGCACCCGGGTGGCCGCTCCCCTGCCGTTTTCCCACATCTACGGGCTGAACACCCTGCTGCTTTCCTCGCTGGCCGCCGGGCGCCACGTCTTCACCGCCGCCCGCTTTAACCTCGCCGAGTTTGCCCGCGCGCACCGCGACCACGCCATCGAGCTGAGCTACATCGCCCCGCCCATCGCGCTCGCGCTGGCCAACTCGCCCAATGTGGACCCGGCAGACTTCGCCTCCACCGCCCACATGGTCTGCGGGGCCGCACCGCTGAGCGAATCCTTGGCGCGGCGCGTTGAAGACCGCCTCGGCGTGGTCATGCTGCAGGGGTACGGCACCACGGAATCGTCGCCGGTCACGCACGTGGGCATCGCCGGGCGCACCAACCCGGGCACCATTGGCGCCGCCCTGCCCAACACCCAGTTCCGCGTCGTGGACTTGGACACCGGCGCGGAGACGCCGGACGGGCAGCCCGGCGAGCTGCAGGTCCGCGGCCCCCAGGTCATGCGCGGCTACCTGCGGGACCCGGGCGCCACCCGTGCCGCAATTACTGACGGCTGGCTGCGCACCGGCGACATCGCACGGGTCAACCCGGATGGGACTGTCACCGTCGTCGACCGGGCGAAAGACGTGTTCAAGTACCGGGGGTTCCAGATCGCGCCCGCCGAGCTGGAGGCGCTGCTGCTTACGCACCCGCAGATCAGCGACGTGGCTGTGGCCGAGCGCGGTGGGGTGCCGAAGGCGTTCGTCGTGAAGCAGGGCCGCCTGGAGGAGGCCGACGTGATTGCGTGGGTGGCAGCGCGCGTGACCGCCTACAAAAAGGTGCGCGCGGTGGCGTTCGTGGACGCCATCCCGCGCAACGCGGCAGGAAAGATCCTGCGCAAAGACCTCTAAGTGCCCAAGTGCTGGGTGGTGAGGTAGCCGCCGCGCATGCGCTGCAGGATCTCCGAGCGCATGCGGATGACGAAGTACCAGACGACGCCGAAGATGATGCCGACGGCCGTGACCGACCAGTGGATGAAAAAGCCGAAGATCAGCGGGATCTGCAGCGCGAGGTCAATCCATAGCGCGGCGGGCTTCTTCTGGAAAAACGCCATCACCACGTGCGCCAGGCCAATGACCGTGACGTAGACCCAGTTAAAGGTGGTCCAGTGCGCGCCGTCGTCGACTTTCAGGATCACGGTGAGGATGAGCAGGACCGTGATCGCCTCCATGATTAGCGTTCCTGCGAGCACCCCGGTCAGGCCCGACATCGGGTCCTTGACGGGCTGCTGGCCGGGCCCGAGCGGGCCCATCTCCTGCGTGCGGCGTTTCATTGCGGGTCCTTTCCAAACATGGCGCGCGCCTCTCCTGCCGTGACCACGGAGCCGGTGATCAACACGCCCGAGCCGGACTGCACGCCCACCTCGGCGAGCGCCTCCTCCGCCAGCTCCACGGCGAGCTGGTACGCGGACGGGAGGTTCTCTTCTACGTGCACTCGCTCGTCGCCGAAGACCTCGCGCGCGGTCTCCGCCAGTTCGTAGGCGTCCGTCGCGCGCGGGGAGCTGTTTTGGGTGATCACTACCTCGGTGAGCACCGGCTCAAGCGCCTCCATGATCCCGCGCGCGTCCTTGTCGCCCAACACACCCAAGACGCCGATGAGGCGGGTGAAGTCGAAGTCGCGCTCCAGCGCCGCGGCCAGGGCCTGCGCCCCGTGGGGGTTGTGGGTGGCGTCGATGAACGTGGTGGGCGTCGCCCGTACGCGCTCCAGCCGCCCCGGCGACGTGGCTGCGGCGAACCCTTCGCGCACGGTGTCGGCGTCGAGCGTGCGCTCCGACGACGCGCCCCGGAACGCTTCCACCGCCGCGAGCGCGACGGCGGCGTTGTGCGCCTGGTGCGGCCCGGACAAAGGGATAAAGATGTCCGCATACTCGCCGGACAGGCCCTTGATGGTGAGCGTCTGGCCTCCCACGGCAACCTCGGAGGCGGCGACGCCGAACTCCTGGCCAAAGCGGGCCACCGGTGTGCCGATCTCCACGGCACGCTCCAGAATCACCGGCATGGCGTCAGGGTCCTGCTGGCCGATCACGGCCACGGCGTCGGCGCTGCGGATGATGCCCGCCTTCTCGCCGGCGATCTCCGCGATGGTGTCGCCCAAGTAGTCGGTGTGGTCTAGCCCCACGGGCATGATCACATCCACGTCCGCGTCGACCACGTTGGTCGCGTCCCAGCGCCCGCCCATGCCGACTTCCACGACGGCGACATCCACCGGCGCGTCCGCGAACGCCGCGAACGCGAGGCCCACCATGACCTCGAAATAGCTCATGGGCACCCCGGTGCGCTCGTCCACCATCTGGATGTACGGCTCGATTTCGCGGTAGATGCGCACGAAATCCGCCGGGTGAATCGGCTCGCCGTCGATGCCGATGCGCTCGGTGATGGATTGCAGGTGCGGGCTCGTCGTGCGGCCCACGCGGTTGCCAAAGGAGCGCAGCAGCGACTCCGCCATCCGCACCGTGGACGTCTTGCCGTTGGTGCCGGCAACGTGGATCACCTTGTAAGATTTCTGCGGCTCGCCCAAGAAGTCCATGAGCAGCTCGATGCGCTCCAGGCTCGGGTCGATGGCCGTCTCCGGCCAGCGGGCATTGAGCTCGGCCTCCACCTGCGCAAGCGCGGCGAGATCTTCGTCGCTCACGCCGCGCGGCGCGAGCTCGTCGGCCTCTCGGCCCTCCCCCGGCGCGCCGAGGTTGAGGGTGAGGCCGGCGTCGGTCTGCTGAATGTCGTACTGCTCGGGGAGCTCGGGGAGCTCGAAATTCTCGTCTGCCATTTACGCCTCCGGGAGCTGGTCCAGGCGAGCGGTGACGCGCTCGAATTCCTCTTGCGCGACCTGCTGGCGGACCTTGATCTTGTCCACCACGGCCTCGGGCGCGTTGGCCAGGAACTGCTCGTTGGACAGCTTGGCGCCGGTGGTGTCCAGCTCCTTCTGCGCCGCCGCGAGCTCCTTTTCCAGGCGCTTGCGCTCGGCGGCCACATCCACCGTGCCGGAGGTGTCCAGCGCGACGTCGAGGTTCGCCTTGCTCAGGCGCATCTCAATGCTTGCCGACGCACTAAAGTCCTCCCCCGGCCGCTCAACCCTGGCAATCTGGCGGACCAGATCCTCCAGCTCGGCCAAGTCGGCGGAGGCGAAGTCCACGCGCGCGGGGACCTTCTGCGAGGGCTTGACCCCTTGGTCCGCGCGGAAGCGGCGCAGCTCGGTGATGAGCTTGATGGCGTCTTCCACGCGGGCGCGTGCCTGCTCGTCGGTCGCGGCGCCGCCGTTGGTGTCCGCGGCGGTCGGCCACGGCGCGAGCGTGACGGTCTCTGCACCGGTGAGCGCCTTCCACAGCACCTCGGTAATGAACGGCATGGTGGGGTGCAACAGGCGCAGCACCACGTCCAAGACGCGACCCAGCACAACCTTGGTGTTCTCACCCTCTTCGCTCTCACCGTCCCGCGGGATCTGCGTCTTGGCGATCTCGAGGTACCAGTCGCACAGCTCGTCCCACGCGAAGTGGTAGAGCAGCTCGTTGGCCTTGGCAAACTGGTAGTCGTCCAGGTAGGCATCCACCGCGGCGCTGACTTCTTCGGCGCGGTCCAGGATCCACCGGTCCGCGTCGGTCAGCGCGGCTCGGTCCGGCAGCGCGTCCACCCGCGCGCCGTTCATGAGCGCGAACTTGGTGGCGTTGAACAGCTTGGTGGCGAAGTTACGGGCGGCCGTAGCGTTATCCTCGCCGATGGGCAGGTCAACGCCCGGGTTTGCCCCGCGGGCGAGCGCGAAACGCAGCGCATCCGCGCCGTAGCGCTCCACCCAGTCCATCGGGTCGATGCCGTTGCCCAGCGACTTCGACATCTTGCGGCCCTTTTCATCGCGCACCAGGCCGTGCAGGTAGAGGTTGTGGAACGGAATCTGAGGCCGCCCCTCCTGCCCTGCCCCCAGGATTTCCGGAGTGGTCTGGCCTGCGAAGGTGCCGAACATCATCATGCGCGCAACCCAGAAGAACAAGATGTCGTAGGCGGTGACCAGCACGGTGGTCGGGTAAAACTTCTCCAGCTCCGGGGTTGTTTCTGGCCAGCCCAGGGTAGAAAACGGCCACAGTGCCGACGAGAACCAGGTGTCCAGCACGTCCGGGTCCTGCTCGTAGCCGGCCGGCGGCTCTTCGTCCGGGCCCACGCAGACCACGTCGCGCTCGCCGTTGCCGTCCTCCGGCCCGTACCAAATCGGGATGCGGTGGCCCCACCACAGCTGGCGCGAAATCGTCCAGTCGTGCATGTTGTCCACCCAGTCGAAGTACCGCTTCTCCAGCGCCTCCGGGTGGATGACCGTGTCGCCTTCGCGCACTGCGTCGCCAGCCATCCGCGCCAGCTCGTCCACCTTGACAAACCACTGCAGGGACAGCCGCGGCTCGATCGGCTCGCCGGAGCGCTCCGAGTGGCCCACGGAGTGCACGTAGGGGCGCACCTCCTTGACAATGCGGCCTTGCGCCGCGAGCGCCTCGCGCACGGCGATGCGGGCGTCCTCGCGGGTCATGCCGTCAAACTCGGTGCCGGTGTCGGCGATGCGGCCCTTCTCGTCCATCACGATGGGCATGTCCAGGTCGTGGCGCAGGCCCATCTCGTAGTCGTTGGGGTCGTGCGCCGGGGTGATCTTCACCGCGCCGGTGCCCAGCTCCATGTCCACGTAGTCGTCGGCAATGACCTTGACCTGCATGCCGTCGCGCAGCGGGTGCTCGAAGACCTCGCCGATCAGGTGCGCATAGCGCTCGTCCTCCGGGTGGACGGCGATAGCGACGTCGCCAAGCATGGTTTCCACGCGCGTGGTGGCCACGACCAAATGCGGCTCATCGTCGTTCAGCGAGCCGTAGCGGATGGAGACGAATTCGCCCTCGACGTCCTTGTACACCACCTCGATGTCGGACACGGCCGTCTCCAGCACCGGCGACCAGTTGACCAGGCGGTAATCGCGGTACACCATGCCGCGGTCGTAGAGCTGCTTGAAGATGGTCTGCACCGCGCGGGACAGGCCCTCGTCGAGTGTGAAGCGTTCGCGGGACCAGTCAACAGAGTCGCCGATCGCGCGCATCTGCGTGGTGATCGTCCCGCCGTACTGCTCCTTCCACTCCCAGACGCGGCCGATGAACTCGTCGCGCCCGTAGTCGTAGCGGTCTTTGCCCTCCTCCGCCTTGAGCTTGGCCTCCACCTTGGTTTGGGTGGCAATGCCCGCGTGGTCCATGCCCGGCAGCCACAGCACCTCGTAACCCTGCATGCGCTTGCGGCGCACCAGGGAATCCATCAACGTGTGGTCGAGCGCGTGACCCATGTGCAGCTGGCCGGTCACGTTCGGCGGCGGCAGCATGATCGAGTACGCGGGTTTGTCCGAGGCCGGATCCGCCGTGAAGTAACCGGCATCCACCCAGCCTTCGTACAGGTCACGTTCGTGGGCGCTGGGCTCCCACGACTTGGGCAGTTCGTTCGCGCGGTTCAGATCAGTCTCAGTCACGCGGACTATCTTAACCAGCGGCCTAAAACAGCTTGTCGGCGATCGCGGCTTCCGCGCGCAGGGCCCCGACGTTGGCGGTGATGCGCTCCCTTTGGTCGTCGTGAAGCTCAAGCCCCTCGACGACGTGCCACTGCCCGTCGCCGGTAGCGGGGAAACCGAAGACTAAGCCCTCGTCCACGCCGTACTCGCCTGACGACGGCAACGCTACCGTCGCCCACCGCCCGGACGTGCCCCGCACCCAATCACGCATGTGGTCGACGGCCGCCGACGCGGCAGATGCCGCGGAGGACTTGCCGCGCACGTCGATGATCTCGGCTCCGCGTTTTGCCACCCGCGGGATGAACTCGCCGGTGTACCACTCGCGGTCCACCTCCACCGGGGCGCCGTCCGCCGTGGCGTAGGTGATGTCCGGAAACTGGGTGTCCGAGTGGTTGCCCCACACCGCGAGGCGCTCGATGCTTGCCGACGCCACCCCCAGGTGGCCCGCCAACATTGACTGCGCCCGGTTGTGGTCCAGGCGCATCAGCGCGTTGAAGCGGTCCTTCGGCACGTCCGGCGCAGCCTTGGAGGCGATGTAGGCGTTGGTGTTAGCAGGGTTGCCAACCACGAGCACGCGGACGTCATCGGCCGCCCCGGCGTTGATGGCTTCGCCCTGGGCGATGAAAATGCGGCCGTTGGCGGCGAGCATGTCGGCGCGGGACTCGCCCTTGCCGCGGGGCTTCGCGCCGATGAGGAAGGCGGCCTCCGCGCCGTCGAACGCCTTGTTCGCGTCGTCGGTCACGTCGATGCTGCGCACCAGCGGCAACGCGGAATCCGCCAGCTCCATGGCGGTGCCCTCAGCTGCGCGCATGGCATCCGGAATCTCCAGCAGCGTCAGCTCCACCGGCTCGTCGCCGAACACGTCGCCTGCGGCGATACGCCACAGCAGGGAGTACGCGATGTTGCCGGCCGCGCCGGTCACAACGATCTTGGCCATAGGTCATCTCCTGTGCATTGCGGTGTTGTCCCCCGCCAACCTACCCCCGCCCGGGGCAGAAATGCTGCCGTTTGCACCAAGAACGGGCATTTAGTGCACGATTGAGGGGGAATCCGAGTGAAAGGGACAGGACGTGGCCGACGCTGTTTCCGAGGCACCATCCCCCGACTCGGTTGTCCGCGCTGCGGTGACGGCGTTCGCCCGCGACGGCTACGCCAGCGTTACCGTGGAGACGCTGGCCAAACAGACCGGGATGACCAAGCGCATGATCCACTACCACTTCGGCGACAAACGCGGCCTCTACGTGGCAGCGCTACGCCACGCCCTGGGCCAGCTCACACCGCCGGAGAATGTGCTGAACCGCTCCTTCGCGGTACCGGTGGAAGGCATGCGCAGGTTTGTAGACGCGCTCTACCACACCTGCCTGGACAACCCCGACGCCGTGCGGCTCGTGCTGCGCGAGAATCTGGATCCCGCCGTCGAGGCGGATGACGCAGCGCTGCTCACCGACGCCCGCGAAATGACCCTGCACGCCGAGCGGTTGCTGCTGGCGGGCCAAGACGCGGGAGCGTTCCGCCCCGGCATCACCGCCGTGGACCTCCTCGCGCTCATCTTGTCGCTGTGCTTCTTCCGCGTGAGCAACGGCGTCACGGCGCAGCACCTGTCCCGGGTGGATCTGGAAAGCCGCCGCAACGTCGACGGGATGCGGCGCATGGTCATCGACACCGTGCTGGCGTTTTTGACCTCCAACATCTCCTACTCCGGTTACGAGTCCTACTTAGAGCCCGCCCCCTCGCCCGCGGAGGCCACCGAGCCGGACGAGCTGTTCGACATTTACGGCGAGGACGGCCGGATCGTGTGACGCCGATGGGGCGTCACTAAGCGGAGCGCTTCTCCTCCGCCTCGACGAACGTCGGCTCGCCCTCGCCGCGCACGACCGCGTCGTCGACGATGACCTCCGCGACGTTCTCCCGGTCCGGCAGGTCGTACATGATGGGCACGAGTAGCTCCTCCATGATCGCGCGCAGACCGCGGGCGCCCGTCTTGCGCTCGGCGGCCTTGTCCGCGATCACGCCGAGCGCGCCATCCGTGACGATCAGCTCCGCGCCGTCCATGGCGAATAGGCGCTGGTACTGCTTCACCAGCGAGTTCTTCGGCTCAGTGAGCACGCGCTTCATCGAATCGCGGTCAAGGTCGTTCACGTGCGCAATGATGGGCAGGCGACCGATGAACTCGGGAATGAGGCCGAACTTGACCAGGTCACCCGGCTGCACCTGCGCGAGCAGGTCCGCCTCCTGGCGCTGCTCCTTCGAGTCGATCTCCGCGCCGAAGCCAATGCCTTTCTTGCCCACGCGCTCCGCGACAACCTTATCCAGGCCCGCGAACGCTCCGGCGACGATGAACAGGATGTTCGTGGTGTCCACCTGGATGAACTCCTGGTTTGGGTGCTTGCGCCCGCCCTGCGGCGGCACCGACGCGGTGGTGCCCTCCAGGATCTTCAACAGCGCCTGCTGCACGCCCTCGCCGGAGACGTCGCGGGTGATCGAGGGGTTCTCGGACTTGCGCGAGATCTTGTCCACCTCGTCGACGTAAATGATGCCGTGCTGCGCGCGGTTGACGTCGAAGTCCGCGGCCTGCAGCAGCTTCAGCAAAATGTTTTCCACGTCTTCGCCCACGTAGCCCGCCTCGGTGAGGCTCGTCGCGTCCGCGATGGCGAACGGGACGTTGAGCATCCGCGCAAGCGTCTGCGCGAGGTAGGTTTTGCCGGAGCCGGTGGGGCCGAGCAGCAAGATGTTGGACTTGGCGATCTCCACGTCCTCGTCCCGCTTGCGGCTGGCCACGTTCGACGACTCCGCCTTGATGCGCTTGTAGTGGTTGTACACCGCGACCGCGAGGGTCTTCTTCGCGGTGTCTTGGCCGATGACGTACTCGTCCAAAAACGCCGTGATCTCGCTCGGGCGCGGCAGGCGATCCGGATCGGACGTCTCCCCCGCCGCTTGTGCTCCAGCGAGCTCTTCCTCGATGATCTCGTTGCAAAGCTCAATGCACTCGTCGCAGATGTAGACGCCGCCGCCGGCGATGAGCTTGCGCACCTGTTGTTGGCTCTTCCCGCAGAAAGAACACTTGAGCAGGTTCGCGCTGTCGTGCGTGGTTGCCATATGCGCCTATCTACTCCCGTCTTAGATAAATCCCAACCGAGTGTAATGGTTGCGTCAAACCGTGCTGCGCACCGTTTCGATGACGACAACAACGACATCGACGCGCGCGTCCACCAGCTCCAGTAGCCGCCGCTCGAGCAGCGCAGGCAGCAACTCCCGCAACGAGGCACGCGAGCCAGCGCAAGTGCGCGAGACCATCGTGGACGACCGCCCCGGCGCCGCCTGCGCGTGGCCCGCGCAGGGCGAATCCAGCGGCGGGCAGGAATACAGCACGTTCTGCGACCGCGCGTGGGCCCGCACGGTAACCCCCGACGGCACGGACTACTTCTGGGTGGCCAGGGGCGGCGGCTGGGTGTCGGTTGACCCGGCCGGCACGGGTGGCGCCGGAGGGGCGTCGTGAAGCGCAACGCGCCCGGGACGAACCCGGGCGCGTTTCCTCTACCTGCTAGCCGTTGAGCTTGCGGTAGTCGAAGACCTGGTCGATGATCCCGTACTCCACTGCGTCGGCGGCGGTGAGGATCTTGTCGCGATCGGTGTCGATGCGGACCTGCTCGGCGGTGCGGCCGGTGTGGCGCGCCAGCGTCTCCTCCATGAGACGGCGCATGCGCTCGATCTCCGCCGCCTGGATCTCCAAATCCGACACCTGACCCTGCGTGCCCTGGGTGGCCGGCTGGTGGATCAGCACGCGTGAGTTCGGCAACGCCGCACGTTTGCCCGGGGCGCCAGCGGCCAAGATCACCGCGGCAGCGGAAGCAGCCTGGCCCAGGCAGACAGTCTGCACGTCGGGACGGACGTACTGCATCGTGTCGTAGATGGCCATCAACGCAGTGAACGAGCCACCCGGGGAGTTGATGTACATGGTGATGTCGCGGTCCGGGTCCTGGGACTCCAGCACCAGCAGCTGCGCCATGATGTCGTTTGCCGACGTGTCATCCACCTGGGTGCCCAGGAAGACAATGCGCTCCTCGAAGAGCTTGCCGTACGGATCGATCTGCTTCGTGCCAAAGCTGGTTTCCTCCAGGAACTGCGGCAGCACGTAGCGGGAGTTGGGCAATTGGAAAGTCATGGTGTGTGTCTCCTTAATCCTCGTGTGCCTTAGTTCTCGCCGATCGAGTACTCGCCGGCCTGGGCGGCGTTCTCGATGACGTGGTCCACGATGCCGTACTCCTTCGCCTCCATGGCGGTAAACCAGCGGTCGCGGTCAGAGTCCTTGGTGATCTGCTCGAAGGACTGGCCGGTGTGCTCGGCGATGAGCTCGGCCATCTCGCGCTTTGTCGACGCGAACTGCTCCGCCTGGATAGCGATATCGGCAGCGGTGCCGCCGACGCCTGCAGACGGCTGGTGCATCATGATGCGCGCGTGCGGCAGGGCGTACCGCTTGCCCTTCGTGCCGCCCGAGAGGAGGAACTGGCCCATGGATGCGGCCAGGCCCATGCCGTAGGTGGCGATGTCGCACGGGGAGTACTTCATCGTGTCGTAAATCGCCATGCCGGCCGTCACCGAGCCACCGGGCGAGTTGATGTAGAGGTTAATGTCGCGCGTCGGGTCCTCCGCCGACAGCAGCAGGATCTGGGCGCAGAGCTTGTTGGCGATCTCGTCGTCCACCTGCTGGCCCAGAAAGATAATGCGCTCCCGCAGGAGGCGCTCATAAACGGAGTCTCCCAGGTTCATGCCTTGGGTCGGGGAAGTCATAACAGACGCTCCTTTGCTAGTTCATCCGGTAACGCCACTACCCTACTCGGGTGGTTGTTGAAGTCCGAGCCTGTTCGCTACCGGCGTACGGTGCAGCATTTGCGGCGCGCAGATTCGTTCACGCGCGTGTGAACACATTCCCGGCGAGCGCGCCTCGAGCTGGGGGAAATGAACACATCGCCCGTCTCTCGGCACTTTTGTTCACCCGCAGGGTTCGGAAGAGTGAACGAATTTCGTTCGGCCCCGGAACACGCAAAAGCGGCCGGGCTCGTAAGCCCCGGCCGCTCCTTCGCGGACGAAAAGTTACTTCTCGTCGGTCTCGGTGGCCTCGGTGGTCTCCGCGGACTCAGCTGCCTCGGTGTCGGCAGCGTTCTCCTCGGTCTCGCCGAAGTACTCGTTCGGGTCGACCGTGTTGCCGGCCTCGTCGGCAACCTGCGTGCGGGAGATGGCGATGGCCAGGGCTTTGCCGCGGCGCACGTCGGAGAAGAGGTTGGCAATCTGGCCGGACTGCTGCAGCTGGGCCACGAACTGGTTCGGGTCCATGCCGTAGGACTGCGCGGTGAACAGGATGTGGTCGGTCAGCTCCTGCTGGGAAACCTCCGGCTGCTCCTGGTCGGCCACCGCGTCGAGGAACAGCTGCGTGCGCACGGACTCCTCCGCCTGCTCGCGAGACTGCGCGTCGAACTCTTCGCGGGTGGTGCCCTGCGCCTCGAGCAGCTGGGCAAGCGCGTTCTCGTCGTGCGCCATCTGGCCGAGCAGCTGGTGGAGCTGGTTGTGCACCTGCTCGTCCACCACGGACTCCGGCAGGGCGAACTCGGTCTGCGCCAGGGCAGCCTTGAGCACCTCGTCGCGGATGTCGGCGGCCTGCTGCGCCTTGACGTTCTCTTCCACCTGCTCGCGGGTGGAGTTGCGCAGCTCCTCGACGGTGTCGAACTCGGATGCCAGCTGGGCAAAGTCGTCGTCGAGCTCCGGCAGCTTGCGCTCCTTGGTCTGCTGCACGGTGACCTTCACGGTGGCTTCTTCACCCTTGTGGTCGCCGTACTGGATCTCGGAGGTGAACTCCGCCTCCTCACCGGTCTTCAGGCCCTTGATGGCCTTGTCCAGGCCGTCCATCAGGTCGTCGGCGCCCACGCGGTAGGTCAGGCCCTCGGTGGACGCGTCCTCGAGCTTCTCGCCGTTGATGGTGGCCTCGAGGTCGATGATGGCGAAGTCGTCCTTCTTCAGCTTGCGCTTGGTGTCCTTCAGCTCGCCGAAGCGCTCCCGGAGAGTGTCCAGCTCCGCATCCACTGCGGCGTCGTCGACCTTGAGCTCCGGCACCGTGACGGAGATCTGGGAGAAGTCCGGCACCTCAATCTCGGGGCGCACGTCGATCTCTGCGGTGAACTCGACAACGTCGTTGTCTTCGATCTTGGTGACGTCGATGTCCGGCTGCCCCAGCGGGTTGAGGTCGTTTTCCGCCAGCGCCTGCTCGTAGCGGGTCGGCAGCATGTCGTTGACAACCTGCTCCAGGATCGGGCCGCGGCCGAAGCGAGCGTCGATAAGCTGGCGAGGCGCCTTGCCACGACGGAAGCCCGGGATGTTGACCTGCTGGGCGATGGCCTTGTAGGCCTGGTCAATTTCCTTGCCCAGCTCGTCGAACGGCACGGTGACGTTGAGCTTCACGCGGGTGTCGCTGAGCTTGTCGACGGAAGTCTTCACGGATTTCTCCTGTACTAGATCGAAACAACGATTGTCGGATGTTCATGTGTGGCGGGCCCGCACTCGACGGGCCCGCCTTTGTCGGGGCGACAGGATTTGAACCTGCGACCCCCTGCTCCCAAAGCAGGTGCGCTACCAAACTGCGCCACGCCCCGTAGCGGCAAAACCGCACGGTATGAACCACATCCGCTGCACGGCTGGGGTTCAGGAATGTCATTGTAGCGGGGCCGAAAACACCGCCCGCATTAAGGGCACAAAAACACCGGCCCCGCAAGCGGAACCGGTGAGAAAAGTGGAGGGAATGACGGGAATCGAACCCGCGTCTTCAGCTTGGAAGGCTGAGGTATTAGCCACTATACGACATTCCCACGCGCTAAAACGCGCTGTTCGGAAATGTTAGCGCAGCCGGTACCGTTGAACCAAACACGTGACCAGATGCGCAAAGGAGCCCCGGTGTTCGGCCTACTATTCCTCCTCTTCCTCTTCGCCCCCCTGTTGTTCCTGCCCATGATGGGTGGCCAGCGTCAAGTGCAGCCCTCGCGCCGCCAGGTGGCGCAGCAACAGCAGCTGTCGTTCGACGACGCGTACGCCGACGCCAAGCGTTGGACCGATCGGCTCGGCTCGCAGGTGCTCAACCTTTCCGGCAACGACGCCGCCTCGAAGCAGGCGATGGCGGATGCGTCCGAGCGTTTCAACGCGGCGTCCGCCGGGCTGAGCGAGGCGCGCTCCGTCAAGCAGGCCACGCTGGCGCGCGAGTCCGCGTTGGAAGGATTGCACTACGTCAACGCCGCCCGCGAGATCATGGGCTTGCCGGCTGGCCCGCAGCTGCCGGAGCTGGAGGGCCAGCGCCAGGCGGGCCGCGTGACGGAGCAGCGCACCGTCACCCAGCAGGACGGCACCCAGGTCACGGCATCCCCGTACGCGACGGAGCAGACGCCGCACTACTACCCCGGCGGCGCAGTAGCGGGGCGCCCGGTGCCGGCTGGCTGGTACTCCACCGCCTGGTGGGCGCCGGCGATGATGACCGGCGTGTGGGCCGCGAGCTCGATGATGTTCTACTCCACCATGTTCGCGGGCATGTCCGGCGTCGCGTCGGCGCAGGCGTTCGAGGCCGGCGGCCTTGGTGACGGTGCGGGCGACATGGGCGATGCGGGCGAGGGCTTCGACGGCGCTGGCGATATGGGTGACGCAGGCGATATGGGCGGCGGCGACTTTGGGGACTTCGGCGGCGGATTCGACGACGGGGGCGGGTTTGACTTCGGCGGATTCGACTTTTAGCCGTGCGTTAGACTGCACTGCGATTGCGAACCAGATACACCACCCAATACATGACAAGGAGTGGCCGTGCGCATTGCTGTGCTACTGAAAGAAGTGCCGGACACCTACAGCGACCGCGAGATGAACCTGGAGACGGGTTTGACGGACCGTTCCGGCGACGTCGTGGCCGACGAGGTCAGTGAGCGCGCTGTCGAGGCCGCCTTGCGCATCGCCGAGGCAGCGGGCGACTCCGCGCAGGTCGAGGTGGAGATCTTGAGCGTCGGCCCGGAATCCTCCGCGGACTCGGTGCGCCGCGGCATTGCCATGGGCGCAAGCGAGGCGTATGTCGTCTCCGACGACGCGCTCGTCGGTGCGGATGTGACGCTGACGGCGCAGGTGCTCGCGAAGCTCGTCGAGAAGCAGGGCTACGACCTCGTTGTCGCCGGCGGCATGTCCTCCGACGGCGCCGCCGGGGTCGTCGCGCCGTTCGTCGCAGAGCTCCTGGGGTGGCCTGTGCTGACAAATCTCACTGAGCTGTCTATCGACGGCGATTCCGTGCGCGCCACCCAGGCCTCCGAGACGGCCACGGCGGAGCTGTCCGCGCAGCTGCCGGCCGTGGTGTCCGTCGCCGACGGATTCGCGGACCCCCGCTACCCCAACTTTAAGGGCCTGATGGCCGCAAAGAAGAAGGAACTCAACACCGTCGCCCTGACCGAGCTGGGCGTGGACCCGGAGGATTTCACCCACCCGCGCGCCATCATGGTGGACATCGAGCGCCGCCCTGAGCGCGAGCGGGGCGAGATCATCGACGGCAACTCCTCCGCCGCTACCCGCTTGGTGGACTTCCTCGAATCGAAGAACCTCATCTAAGGAGCACCCATGACTGAAGTACTTGTAGTCCCGGACCGCTCCCCCGACGGTTCGGTAGAGCCCAGCGTCGAAGAGCTGATTGGTGCGGCCTCCGCGATCGGCACCCCCGTGGTGCTCGCACCCGAGCGCGCGCACGCCGACGAGCTCGGGCGCCTCGGCGCGAAGACGGTGCTGGTCTCCGACGCCCCGCTCGTGGACGCCATCGACGCGGCTTTCGACGAACTCTACCCCGCCGCGGTGCTGTTCGCGCACACCGTCCGTGGTCGGGAGGCCGCAGGGCGCTTCGCGGCGCGCAAAGGCAAGGCGGTGCTTACCGACGCCGTGTCCGTCCGCCGCGACGACCAGGGCATTGTCACCGACCACCAAAACTACGGCGGCGTGTACTCCGCCGTCGCTGCCGCCACCCACTCCGCGCCGGTGATCACCCTGCGCCCAGGTGCTGTGGAGACGCGCGCCGAGGCCGCGTCGCCCGAGGTGCGGGAGCTCGAGGTGGAGCCGTCAGGGCGTCGAGAGGCAGACGTGCTCTCCGTGACCCCCGTGGAGCGGACCTCCAACCGCCCAGAGCTGCTGACCGCCGACAAGGTTGTCGCGGGCGGTGTCTCCCTGGGCGACGAGGACACGTTCGAAGAGCTCGTCGGCGGCCTCGCTGATGCGCTCGGCGCCGCCGTGGGCGCAACCCGCTCCGCCGTCGACGAGGGCCAAGTCCCGTACGAGGCCCAGATCGGCCAAACCGGCGTCATGGTCAGCCCGAAGCTCTACGTCGGCGTGGGCATCTCCGGCGCCGTGCAGCACCTGGTGGGCATGCAGACCGCAGACACGATCGTGGCCATCAACAGCGACGAAGACGCGCCCATCTTCGACATCGCCGACTTCGGCATCGTCGGCGACCTGTTCGACCTGGTGCCGGACATCATCTCCGAGATCGAGGCGCGCAAGTAATGCAGGTTGAACTCCGCCGAGGCCTCCCCCGCGTCGCAGGCGGGCAGCCGTGGCCGCCCGCAGGCACCGTGGAGATCGAGGACGCGCCAGCGGCTGCTGCGGCGCCTACAGCGCCCCCAGCGACCGAGACCGTTGCAACGCCCCTGCGCCGGGGCCTGCCCCGCGTGCCGGGCGGTGAGCCGTGGCCGCCGGCCGGCACCGTGCATGTCGCGGCGCCCGCTGCCGCCCCCGCCGACACCCCGGAAGCGACGGCGCCGGTTGAGAACGATGTGGACACGGTCGAGGTTCCGCTGCGCCAAGGTCTGCCCCGCGTCGTAGGCGGGCAGCCGTGGCCGCCGGCCGGCACCGTGCGCGTGGTGGCGCCGCCCGCCGCAGAGCGCGCACCCGAGGCTGCACCCGAGGCGGCCGTCAGCGAACCCGCCCCCGCACCCGAGCCGTCGCCGGTACCCGCGCCCGCGCAGGTGGCTGCGGAGGAGGAACCGGAGGGCGTCGGCAAGCGGTGGCTCCCGTGGGCGCTTGGAGCGCTGCTGCTGCTCGCCGCGGCGGTCATCGGGTCGCGTTGGTACGTGGGCACGGCTTCGGGCGCGGAGTTTATCGCCCGCTACGACGGGCTCCAGCCGCTGCCGGACAACGCCCCCGTCGGCCTCCCGGCGTGGCTGAACTGGGCCCACTTCTTCAACATGTTCCTCATGGCGCTGATTGTGAAAACGGGCCTGGACGTGCGGCGCGAAAAGCGTCCCGCCGCGTACTGGCAGCCGAAAAAGGGCGGCAAGAAGATCTCGGTGACGCTGTGGCTGCACCAGGTGCTCGACATCGCATGGGTCGCGCTCGGTGCCGTGTTCTTCGTCCTGCTCTTCACCACGGGCCAGTGGATGCGCATCGTGCCCACCAGCTGGGAGGTCTTCCCCAACGCGGTCTCGGCGGGGCTGCAGTACCTCTCGCTGGACTGGCCGGATGAGAACGGCTGGGTGTACTACAACGCCCTGCAGGAGCTGTCCTACTTTGTCACCGTGTTCGTGGCGGCGCCGCTGGCCATCGCGTCCGGTGTCCGCATGAGCGGGATGTGGCCGTCGTCCTGGAAGGCCGTCCCGGTGTCGTGGGCGCGCGCGGTGCACTTCCCCACCATGATCTACTTCGTGGCGTTCGTGGCCATCCACGTGTTCCTGGTGCTCGCCACCGGTGCGCGCGGCAACCTCAACGCGATGTTCGCGGCGCGCGAGGACGCCACGAGCTGGCTCGGCGTGGTGCTGTTCCTCATCGCGCTGGCCGTGACCGCCCTGGGGTGGTGGGCTGCCCGCGCCTCCGTGGTCGCGCCGCTGGCCAACGCGACGGGCAAGGTGTCCAAGCGCTAGTTGGGGACAACTCCGCTGCGGTGTCAACAACCCGCGGCGGTTATCCACAGCTTTCAAGCAAACGCTTTCCGACGCCGCTTCGCCCGCCTAGCGTGCAGACCATGCACTTCACCGAGTTCGCAACCGCCGACGTCGCAGTGCTCGCCGACTTCTCCCGCAGCACCGCAATGGCCGCGGGCCTGTCCACCACCCGGGTGCGCGATCTCGCGCGGGTGCACGCCGCGTTCTACGGGCCGACGCAATACACCCGCAAACAACACGACGCGCTCACAGCAGCAGCCGGCATGCCGCTCGACCAGCTCATCTTGATCGAGAAGAAACTCACCGCCGTTGACACCGCCGCAGAACGCTGGCGCATCCGGTGTGACCTGGTACGCCACCGCGGCTCCTACCGGACACTGACCAAACGCGCAGACCGGCTCATCGACCTACCCGCAAAACCGCCGACACCCGCATGCCGGTTCACCCGGTCCAAGGCAGGCATGCGCACCATGACATGGACGTACAACGAGCGCGACCTCGCCGACCTCGAGCACACCCTGCGCGGCACGATCAACCCGAATCAGCCGGCCGCAGCACAAATGGCCGACGCCCTGTTCGACCTGCTGCGCAAGGGCGACAGCCTGCCGCGCGCTAAGCTGCGCCCCATCGTGCTCGTGCCCGTAGAAGACCACGTCCGCATCCACGCCGACCACGGCGACGAGGTCACCCTGACACTGACCGACGGCACCACCATCACCGGTGCGCAATACCTGGAGCAGGAATTCGGCGATGTGCTAGAAGTCGCCGCGTTCCACCCCCAAGACGGCCCAGTCAACCTGTACCGCGCACAGCGCTTGGCCAACACGAAACAGAAGACCATGTCGAAGCTGATGTGCCCTGCGTGTGCGTTTCCCGACTGCAAACACTGCGCCGAGACCACCCAAACCCACCACATCCACGCGTGGCGACACGGCGGGATGACCAACATGGACAACCTCGCCGAGTTGTGCCCGTTTCATAACGGGGTCAACGACGACAACCGGGAGGGCAGGTTCGGCCACATCGACAACCCCGGCGGGCGCATCCGGTGGGTTGCCCCCAACGGCGTGGCGGTGCCCATGGACACGCCCGGGGCGATGGAACTGCTCTTCCACTAACCCCCGCAGTGTGTCCTAGAACGGGAACGCCCGAAACGCGCGCTCGATGCCGGGCAGCGCGTACTTTGGCACGCCCGCGACGTCGGCCACCGCGAGTCTCCCACCGGCACCGGACCACGACGCACGCACCACCCCGTCTACCACGACCGCTTTGCGGAAAACACCCATGTTCCCGGGCACGAGGTGCTTATGCATCGCCTCCGTCATGGCGAACAGGCGGTCCTTGTACCCCAGGATGTATTCGTCGAAGGCAGGCAGCAACAGTGGCGTGCGGAAAGCGGAGGCGGGGGTTACCGGGAGGTCGTCGAGAGGCAGATACAGCCCGTCTACCTCGGGCAGCCGCGACAGTGCGGCGCGGACCTCGCGCACGGGCAGCTTGGACCACCACCGCACGTCCGCTTCCGTTACGGGCCCGCGGGTGGTGACGTAGCGGCGCACCACCTCGTCGACAGCCGCCTGGCGCTCGCCGTTGAACGCCTCCTCCAGACCGGGCGCGTCGGGTGCGGGCGCGAGCACCTGCCGCGACCCCACGTAGGCGAGCACGCCGGAGGTGAGCAGGTACTTACGCGACCGGTACACCGCGGCGTTCGTGGGATCAGGCACGACGCTGGCGACGATGCGCCGGTAGGCCTCGCTGTCGGCCCGGCCTTCGTCCACCACCTTCTCCCCGATCGCATCGAGCTGGGCGCGCGTGATCCCCGCCTGCGCCGCGCGGGCAGCGAGCTGCTCCGGGCCGGGCTTGGCTAACAGCTCGGTCATCCAGCGCATCTCATTGGCGAGGCCCAAGAACACGGTGCCGCGCATGGGGTACGAGCGCACCAGCTCCCCAGCGTCCAGGCTGGCGCGCACCGCGGCAATGTCCCCGCCGGTGCGCAACGCCACCGACGAGAACACGGTTCGCTCTTGGCCCTGCATAAGCCCGAACGCGCCGACCGCTTCGGCTGGCGTTGACCAACGCTGTCCGACCAGCCCCTGCGCATGCAGCCGCGCGCGGGCTAAGGGGCGCGAGACCACTACAGCGGGCGGCCCATGTCGGTGCGCGAAATCTCCACGGCCTTGCGGATCACCTCCGCCAGCGCGCCTTCGACGCGTACCCGCGAATCGTCGGCCTCGAGGAGGTCCTTGCGCACCTCGAACATCACAGCCAGCACGGAGGTGTTCTTGTCGTAATCCACCGGCACGTACGCCCCGGCAAACGGGGTGTTGCGTTCCACGGAAAAGCCGGCGGCGGTAAACGCGCGGTCCGCTTCGTCGGCAAGCACGGCGGGCGTGTGCACGGAGTGGGTGCCGATGCAGACGTCCGGCAGCAGCTTGCCCGGGTGTATGCGGTACTCCTCCGGCTGGTTGTTGTAGGAGTGCACGTCCACGATCACCGCGCAGCCGCAGTCCTGGATACGCCCGCGCACGAGCTTGGACACCGCGTCGGCGTACGGGAAGTAGTACTGCGCCTTTAGGTCCGCGACGTCCATGTCCAACGGACGCAGCGGGTTGCCGTCGCCGAGTTTGAGAAAGATCGCGCCACGGCCGGTGGCTTCCATGGATTCGCGCTCGTTGGAAAACCGCCCAGGGTCCGCCACGAGGCGCGAGAGGTTATTCACAATCATCCACGGCGCGCACCCGGACTGCTCAGCGGCGGCCGCGGCGAGCGTGTCGGTGTAGTCGTCGGTGACGCGGTCGAGCTCCTGCGCGATCTGCTCGTCGGTAGCGATGAAATCGGCCGCCACCTCCGCCGGGATCTCACGCGAGGCGTGCGGCACGTGGACGATGACGGGGCAGTCGTTACTCCCCTCGTGGACGGTGAAGTTCATAGTCCCGCAGGATATAGCGCTCGGGGGCATCTTGCTTGACGACGCCACCTTCGGCCTCAAACGCCTCGAGCCAGCCCTCCATCGGGAACTGCCCCCACTTGGCGTGGAACCGGTTAGCGTTGGCGACGATGTCTTCGATGTGTTCCCACGGTGGCGACGACACCGGGTGCCACTGGTGGTAGGCGTGGGCGCCGCCGACCCACACCAGCGGGACGCGGTGGCGTTCCAGCTCGCGGGCGAAGTCGGTGTCCTCCCCGCCGTAGCCCTCGTAGCTGGGGTCGAAGCCGCCGAACTCGCGCTCGATGCGCCGCCAGGTCTCGGCAGTCAGCGCGAACGAGAGGGACCAGAACAGGGCGTAGTTCTCGGCGTCGACGAGCTCACCCGGGGCCGGGTTGGGCCGCGCCGGGTGCGGGTCGGGGTCAGTGACGCGCATTTCGCCTTCCGCCAGGTACGTCACCGGCCCGGCGACGACCGCGTCGGGGCGCTGTTTGAGCGCCGAGACGTAGCGCGGCACCAGCGCGTCGGAGGCGAGGCAATCAGCGTCCAGGAACACCAGCACTTCCGCTCCACGCTCGATTGCGGTGCGGGCGCCGAGGTTGCGCGCGGCCGCCAAGTTCGCCGGCCCCGCCACCACGTGGCTCTTCGGCACGGCCTTGGTCAGCACGTCGGCGTCCGCGAGCGCCACGGTGACGTGATCCACGCCCATCGGCATGAGGTTGACCTGGTGGGTGAGATGGTCCCTGCGGTTCGCGTCGGCGAGGGAGACCACGCAGATCGCGGGCTGGCCTGGGTGCTCCGCCACGCCCGCGATGACCTCGGCGGCCCGGCGCGCCGCGCCCTCGGTCTGCCACCGGGCCCAGTCTGTGTCGCGGCGGCGCAGCAGCTCCGGCCACTCTTCTGGTGTGGGGAAGGCGTTTCGCACCGTCGCGAGACCGTCGAGCACCTTCGCCCCGAGCTTCTGCTCAGCGAACGGCCGCGGCTGCGGCAGGATCACCGCCGGGGTGTTCGTGGCGGCCAAGTCCGCCACCGAGTTTTGCCCACCCGCCGTCACCGCGATGCCGGCGGACTGCAAAAGCTCCGTCGGGTCGTCGACGTGGTTGTCGCCGCCGAGGAAGGTGAACCGGTACTCGGGGCAGGCGGCCTCAACCGCAGCCCAGTCTTCCGGCGACCAGGTCGATCCGCCCAGCCCGGCCATCACCACAACGTGGTTCGGGTCGCGCTGCACCCCCTCGCGCGGTGTCAGCCGCGAGATCCCGCCCACCGCGTGCAACCGGTCGGCGTGCGCGCGCAGGTGCTCGGGCACCGGCACCCAGTCCGGCCACGCGGCCACGATCGCGTCGGCCTGCGCGTACGCGAGCTGGTGCGGGGCGTCCCCGCGCGCGCCCGGCATGGCGTGCACCACCACCGGGATGCCCATCAGCCGCACGAAGGCCGCGACCTCGTTGGACACGTCTACGTAGAACGCCTCCGGCTGGTTGTCCGCCACCCACTTGGCAATTTGCGCGAACCGCGACGCGATCTGCGGCGACCCGTAGGGCGCGTAGTGCAGCGTGCCGCCGGCGGTCATGGCGCGGCCGCTGCGCAGTTCGCGGGAGGCGTCGCTGGCGTCGTCGACAAGCGGCACGTCCCCGCCGGCGGTGGAGAGAATCTCGCACTCGTAGCCCATCGCGCGCAGCTCGCGCTGGATCGCGCGGCAGCGGTGCATGTGGCCCGAGCCGTGGTGGTGGGCATACATCCCGATCATTGTCCTACCTTTGAAAACGCCGCCACCTGGCGGAAGATGTGCGTGTAGCGCTTGGCCGTCTGGGTCAGCGAGTGGTTGTGCACCACCCACTGCCGCACAGCTCGCCGGTCCAGCTCAAGCGCGCTTTGTATCTGCGCCGCCAGCCCCGCCACGTCGTCGGCGGGGGCCAGGCATGCCGGCGAGTCTCGCAGCAGCTCGCCCATGCCCCCGCGGCGGAAACCGGCAACCGGGGTGCCGCACGCCATCGCCTCGAAGGCGACGAGCCCGAACGGCTCCTCCCAACGCGGCGTGACCACTGCCACCGCGCACCCGGCAACGAGGCCGCGCAGCTCTGCGTGGGACAGCTCACCGATCCACTCCACCCCGTCACCCAGGCGCGGCTCGATCTCCTCGCGGAAGTACCGGTGATCGCCGTTGCGCCCAGCCAGCACGAGCGGGATGCCGGCGGCCCGGCAGGCGTCGATGGCCAAGTGCGCGCCCTTTTCCGGCACGAGCCGGCCGAACCACACGGCCGTCTCCCCGCCCGGGCCTGGCTGCCACAGGTTCACGTTCACGCCGTTGGGGATGATCACCGGCTCGGACGGCAAACGCCAATCCCGCGCCGTGGTGCGGCTGACGGCGGCGAAGCGCCCGGCGCGCAGCCCGGCGGCGGTGATCGCGTCCTGGATCTCCTCCACCATCGGCGTGTGCAGCGTAGTCAGCATCGGCAGCGGCTCCGGCGAGGCCTGCGAGGGGAAGATATAGGGGTTGAGGCTGTTGTTGTGCACCACGTCGTAGCCGCGGGCGACCAGAAGCTGGCGCAGCTGCAGAAATGCCGCGTTTTCGCGCTCGCGCCCGCCTTCCGGGTAGGTGGTGTCGGTGGCGTGCTCCGCGTGCGCTCCCCAGTCGACGCCGGGCAGCTCGTAGTTCTTGACGTTGCCGTCGGAGCCCTCGGCGGCGAAGAAGTCCACGTCGTGGCCCAGCTCGCGAAGCGCCGACACCATGGTGTGGCAAAACGCCTCGAGCCCGCCGGCGTACGGCTCGCGCACTGGGTAGCGCGCAGGGCCAATGAGCGCAATGCGCAGTTTCTGCGTGCGCCGGGCCCTTGCGGCCGGTTGCGCTGCGACCGTCACTCGCTTACCACCTTCTTGTACGTCTCCTCGTGTGCCCGTCGTACCTGGGCACGTTGTTGTTCTCTGTCACCGGTGTAGGGCACCGGCCCGCGGGCGAGTAGCCGCGCCGCCGCCTGGCCGGCCGCGCGTCCGTCGCCCGCCGGGTAGACCTCGACGGCCGCAGGCGTGTCCGCCTGGCCCTCGTAGCAGCCGGTTTCGGGCGCGACGACAGGCACGCCGAGGTCGCGGCACATCTCCAGCCACCCTGAATGCGTTCCCCGAGTGTACGGCAGAATGCACACCCCGGCGCGCCCCACGGCGGCGAAGAGCTCGTCGTCGCTCATCGGCTCGTGCACCACCACGTTCGCGTTGCCTATCGACGCCAGCTTCGCCCCCTCATGTACATACACGTCCAACGGCACCTCCGCGGCGATGTCGGCGTAGAACTGCGCGTCCGCGACCACGTTTGAGCGCAGCGACTTGAGAAACACCGCTGCCCGGCCACTCGAGTGAACCTGCGCGGGGGTGTCGGTGATGCGCGGGTGCGGGATCACCTGCACGTTGCTCGCGCCGTAGTCGCGGGCCAGGATCTCGGCGGCCTGGTCGGTAAGGGTGATGATGGCGGACGCTGCGTCGACAAGCAGCTGCAGCCGCTCGTGGTGCGGTGCCTGGTCTTCCAGATGGGGGTTGTCCAGGTCGTGCACCGTGAGCACCAGCGGGACCGGCAGGGCGGCGCACAGCTCGGCGATTTGCGCGGGCGTGCGGTGCTCGAAGCCGAAGTGGATGTGCACGGCGTCTACGTCTCGCGGCTGGTTCCAGTACTCGGCTTCGAGCGCCGGGTGCGGCCACCAGTGGCCGTCGATGTCCGGGTCCGGGAGATACTCCACGCCCGCCGGCTGGATCGCCTGCGTATACGGGTGTTCAGCGGGGATGGAGAGAACGCGCATTCCCCTAATATAAACCTTCTCGAATACTGTGAAGACATGTCTTTGCTCGTTGTAGTCGGCAACTGCCAGGCGGAGTCCACCCGCAAGCTACTCATGTCCACCGGCCACTTCACCGGCGAGCGCATCGCACCGGTCCACGAACTTGAGGCGGGCGACATGGGGTGGTTTTTAGACCTCGTGCGCCGCGCCGACGTGCTAGTGACCCAGCCCATCCGCGACGACTACCGCGGGCTGCCCGTGGGCACGCGCGAGCTGCGCGAGTTGCTGGCGCCATCGGCGCGCCACGTGGTGGTGCCGGTGTTGCGCTTCGACGGGCTTATGCCGTACCAGGCGATCATCCGCGACCCCGCGGATCCCTCGCTGAACCCCCCGGTGGTGCCGTACCACGACCTGCGCACGCTCGTGTCAGCCGCCGGCTACGGTGCGGCGCCGCAGCCGGACCCCAGCGCGTTGCGGCGCGCGGCCGCCATGTCGGTGGAGCAGATCCGGGTGCGCGAGCAGGCACACGGCGCGGTGCGCGTGTCCGACTACCTAGAGACGAACCCGGTCTGGCACACCGTCAACCACCCCGACAACGCCACGCTCGCGTTCATGGCGTCGCGCGTGCTGGATGCGCTGGGGCTCGACGGCGAGCCCGTCCCGCCTGATTACGAGATGCTCGGCGGCCTGGACGCCCCCGTGGAGGCCGCGGCGGCCGAGGCGCTCGGGGTTGCAGTGGACGGCCGCGATGTGTGGCGCGACCGCGCGGGCGGGGTCATCGACGCTGAGGAGATCCGCCAGGCCCAGCTGGAGTTCTACCGCCAGCGCCCCGCGCTCGTGCAGCACGGGCTGCAGCGCCACACCGAGCGCATTGAGAACCTAGGGTTGCTCGCATGAACCATCTCATCGTCGGGCCCGACGGCCACGGGGTGACGGAATACGCGCTGGGGCTGGCCCGCGCCACAAACGCCGCGAGCGTGATCCGGGAGGAGACGTTCGGGTCCGCTCCCCTGCCGGAGGGGCCCATCCACGTCACCTTCACCGACCACCTCTTCGGCGACACCGCCGAGACCCTCCTTGCACGCCTGGGCGACCGGCCGTTTTCCGTGAGCTTGCACGACATCCCCCAGCCGGAGGAGGGCGAGGGCCGCTACGCCCGCCGCGCTGAGATCTACCGCACGCTCGCCAGCGCCGCCGACGTGGCCGTGGTGAACTCCGAGCACGAGGCACAGTTCTTTCCGGCCGGCGCGTCAGCGCCCGCCGTGATCCGGCTTCCCATCCCGGTGATCCACTCCCCCTTCGCCCCCGAGGACGGCACCGTCGGGGTGCTCGGTTTCCTCTACCCCGGCAAGGGCCACGAGGACCTCATCGCCGCACTGCCGGAGGCGACACTGCGCTTCCTCGGCGCGGTCTCCGCGGGCCACGAGGAGTGGGCTGACCGCCTCGTCGCTTCCGCGCGCAACGTCGAGCTCACCGGCTGGCTCACGGACGACGAGCTCGCCCGCGAGATCGGCCGCATCGCCGTGCCGGTGTGCCCGCACCGCCACTTCTCCGCCTCCGGGTCGCTGATGACCTGGCTTGGCGCCGGCCGGAAGGTACTGGTGACGGACTCCGACTACGCCCGCGAGATCGACGCCTGGCTCCCCGGCCGCGTGACGTTGGTGGAAGAAGGTGGGTGGCGCGACGCCGTGGAGAAGCATGTGCCCGAACAGCTTGACCCGCCGCGCTACGGCTGGGCTGAGGTGGCCAATTTATGGGAGGAAGCATGGCATTCCGCTGGCCTGAAGTAAGCGTGGTCATCCCGCACTACAACGACGAGGTGTCGCTGGCCCGCGTCGTGGACGCCGTGCGCGCGCAGGACTACGCGGGCGCGGTGGAGATCATCGTCGCCGACGATGGCTCCGAAACACCGCCCGCGCTCGACGGCGTGCGCGTGGTGCGCCAGGAGGACCTGGGCTTTCGCGCCGCCGCCGCGCGCAACCTGGGCGCAGACGCGGCGCGCGGCGAGGTGCTCGCGTTCCTCGACGCCGACACCGTCCCCGAGCGGGGCTACCTATCCGCGGTGGTGCCGCACGTGGTGGGCGACCACCGGGCCGTTGTTGTTGGCTCGCGCCGCACCGGCGCGCAGGACCAGGAGCCGCAGTGGCTGACCGACGCCTGGGCTGCCACCGCCAACCTCCGCGACGCCGACCACACGTCCTGGCGCTACATCATCTCCGCGGTGCTGACGTGCTCCCGCGAGTTCTTCGGCGAGATCGGCGGCTTCGACAGCACGCTCGTCGGCTACGGCGGTGAAGACTGGGAGTTCGGCTTCCGCGCCTGGAACGCCGGGGCGACGTTCGTGCACGAGCCTGCGGCGATTGCGCACCACGAGGACGAGGATTTCGGCTCGCGCTACGACGACCCGGCGGCCGCCACCGCCGTGAAGAACGCCGAAACCCTTGCGCTGGCCCGGCGCGTCACGCACCCGCTGGCGCGCCCGGAGGGGATCATCTTCGACACCTTCGACATGCAAGTGGAAGTGCCGGAGCTCGAGGGCGAGGGCGTGCGCGACTTCGTCATCGCGGAATGGCTCAAGGCCGGCGCGTACGTGCAGGTCACCGATGTGCCGGAGCTGTTCGCGGCTGACCCGCGGGTGGGCACGGAGGAAAAGCCCGCGCGGGTAAACATCGCCGTCGGAGCAGGCTGGGCGCCGCAGGACCTCGACGCCCTGCTGGCCGTGGAATACGTGCTCTGCCCCGACGGCACCGTCGTGCGCACCGCGCGCGCAGCGGCACTAGGAATGGAGCCCGCGACGGCGAACCCGGAGGACATCGGCATGACGCCGGTGCAGGGACCGCTGCAGCTGGAGCGCTACTTCGCGGGCTGGTGAGGGCTACGGCAGCTCCGGCGCAACCCCGGTGCGCTCGTACTCCGCCAAGATGTCGATGCGGCGCTGGTGGCGTTCCTCGTCGCTCCACGGCTGGGACACGAAGGCGTCGACAATCGCCAACGCCTCCTCCTCGGTGTGCATCCGTCCGCCGATGCCGATGAGCTGAGCGTTGTTGTGCTCGCGGGCGAGCTTTGCGGTCTCGACGGACCACGCCAGGGCGCAGCGCGCGCCCTTGACCTTGTTCGCGGCGATCTGCTCGCCGTTGCCGGAGCCGCCGAGCACGATGCCCAGCGAGCCCGGATCCGCCACCACGGCCTCGGCGGCGGCGATGCAGAACGCGGGGTAATCGTCCGCCGAGTCGTATTCGTGGGCGCCGCAGTCAGTCACCTCGTGGCCCTGGGCCTCGAGGTGGGCCTTGATCTGGTTCTTGCGCTCGAATCCGGCGTGGTCTGCTCCAAGGTAAATACGCATGCCGTTTAGCGTACCTGCCTAAACTTGGGGCATCTCCGTGCGAGTGCGCTTGAGTTCGAAGAAGTACGGGAACTCCGCCAGCCCCACGGCGTGGTCGAACAGCTTGCCCGCCTCCTCGCCTTCCGGCACGCGGGTGATGACGGGGCCGAAGAACGCGTTGTTGCCCAGCTTCACCACCGGGGTGCCCACCTCGTCGCCCACGGCTTCCATGGCGGTGGCGTGGTAGCCGCGCAGCAGGTCGTCCTCGTCGCTGGTGTTCGCCACCTCGGCGAAGTGATCCGGCAGACCGACCTCTGCCAGCGCTTTCTTAATCACCTCGTCGTAGGCGCCGTAGCCCTGCTTCATGCTCTCCCCGCCCGGGTGCACGAGCGTGCCCATCGCGGTGTACAGCTCATCCACCTTGTCCGGCTGCTCCTGCTTGACCTTCGCAAACACGCGCGCCGGGCCCCAGTTCGCTTCCATCATTGCCGCGTAGTCCTCGGGGATGTCGCGGCCGTCGTTGAGCACGGCGAGCGACATGGGCACCCACTCGATCTCGATGTCGCGGACCTTTTCCACTTCCTTCATCCAGCGGGAGGTCTGCCACGCGAAGGGGCAGGATACGTCGAACCAGAACGTCACTTTCTCAGTCATGGGGCCCACGATAGCGCGATACCGCCTATGTAAGCTACGACACATGAAGACCAATCTGGCACGCAAGGACGCGCAGGAGCGCGCGCAACTGATCTCCAACGTCCACTACGACATCGCCGTGGACATCACCGGCACCGACGAGTTCACCACCGTGAGCACCGTGACCTTCGAGTCCAAGGCGGGCACCACCCACTTCGACCTGGTCGCGGCCGGCTTCGAGGCCACGCTCGACGGCGAGGCCACGGGGCGCGAGCTTTCGCTTCACGACGGCGCGCACACCCTGGTGGTCACCTCCCACGACGCGTACAACCGCACCGGCGAGGGCCTACACAAGTTCACCGACCCGGTGGATGGCAAGGACTACCTGTACACCCAGTTCGAACCGGCGATGGCCATGAAGGTGTTCGCGGGCTTCGACCAGCCGGATTTGAAGGCCACCTACAGGGTCAGCGTGACAGCGCCGGAGCGCTACACCGTGATCCTCAACGAGGCCGTCACCCGCGAGGACAACGGCGACGGCACCTCCACCTGGACCACCGTGATCGACTACCCGCTGTCCACCTACCTCATCTGCATCTGCGCGGGCGAGTTTGAGCGCATCTCCGACACCTACGACGCCGGCGACGGCCGCGTCATCGAGCTCGGCCTCTACGCCCGCGCCAGCCTGATCCCCCACATGGACGCGGAGCGTATTTTCCGCCAGACCAAGGAGGGCTTCGACTTCTACCACGCCAACTTCGGGCGGAAGTACCCGTTCGGCGACAAGTACGACCAGGTGTTCTGCCCGGAGTACAACATGGGCGCGATGGAGCACGTTGGCTGCGTGACGTACCGCGACGAGTACATCTTCACCTCCGAGCCGACCCCCTACCGCCTGGAGCGCCGCAACGACACCATCCTGCACGAGATGGCGCACATGTGGTTCGGCGACCTGGTCACCATGCAGTGGTGGGACGACCTGTGGCTCAACGAGTCCTTCGCCACGTGGTCCGCGGCCACCGCGCAGACCGCCATCGGCGAGTACGCCGACGCGTGGACCACGTTTGCGTCCGTGGAAAAGGCGTGGGCGTACCAGCAGGACCAGCTGCCGTCCACGCACCCGATCGCTGCGGATGCACCGGACATCGAGACTGCGGAGCAGAACTTCGACGGCATTACCTACGCCAAGGGCGCGTCCGTGCTGAAGCAGCTGCAGGCATATGTTGGCTACGAAGAGTTCTTCGCGGGCGTGCGCAAGCACTTTGACAACCACGCGTACGCCAACGCCACCTTCGCGGACCTGCTCGGCGCGCTCGAGGAGGCCTCGGGCCGCGACCTCTCCGGCTGGGCCGAGCAGTGGCTGCGCACCACCGGCGTCTCCGGACTTCGTCCGGAGACGGATCCGAACGGAACCTTCGCGGTGCTCCAGGAGGGGCCGCGCCCCCACCGCGTGCGCGTGGGGCTGTACAAGCTCGAGGGGGACGCGGTCCGCAGGATCAAGCAGGTTGAGACGGACATCGACGGCGAGCGCACCGAGATCCCCGAACTCGCCGGCATCGAGCACGACCTGGCCATTGTCAACGACGATGACCTCACCTACGCCAAGATGCGCCTGACTCCGGAGCACCAGCGGTTCGCGCTCGAGCATATCGGCGAGATCGAGGATTCCCTGGCCCGCACCGTCATTTGGTCGTCGCTGTGGGAGTCCGTGCGCGACGGCGAGCTCCCCGCCCGCGAGTTTGTCCGTTTGGTGGCACGCGAAGCGAGCCGCGAGACGCACCCCTCCGTGCAGGAGCGCCTGCTGGCCCAGGCCACCCAGGCCGTGCGCCAGTACGTGGACCCCGCCTGGGAGGGCGAGGGCATGGACCTGCTCAACACGGCCTTCCGCGGCGCCGAGCCGGCCGCGATCTTCGACCGCGCGCTGGCACGCCTGACCCCCACCGAGGAGACCATCTCGTACTTCAAGGAGCTGCTGGAGCGCTCCGACAACCAGGAGGTACGCTGGCTCGCGCTGACCAGCCTCATTGCCGCCGGCGCCCTGCCGCTGTCCGCCGCGGACGAGGAGCAGGACAACACGTCGGAGGGCACCATTTCCAGGCTGAGGGCGAAAGCTGTCGTCGATAAGCGGTGGGCTTGGGACAAGCTCGTCGAAGACGACCTGACCAACCTCGAAGCCCGCTACCTCATGGACGGCCTCACCTTCACCTACGACGGGCTGGAGGGCCTGACCGACGAGTACTTCCGCGAAGCCCCCGCGCTGTGGGAGCGGCTGACCAACGAGATGGCGCAGCGCACACTCGAGGGTATGTACCCGCGCTGGGACGTCACTGCCGAAGCCGTCGACAAGGCCAATGAACTGCTGCTCAGCGACGACGCACCGTCCGGCCTCAAGCGCGTCATCGCCGAGGGCCAGGACCGCATCGCCCGCGCGGTGCGCAACCGCGAGGTCGACGCTACAAGCGCTTAAGCGCCTGCTCGAGGTCGGCGATCAAGTCGGCCTCGTCCTCGATGCCCACGGAAAGGCGCACGAGCTCGCCCGGCACCTCGAGCGCAGACCCGGCAACGGACACGTGCGTCATGGTGGCGGGGTGCTCCACCAAGCTCTCCACGCCGCCGAGCGATTCGGCGAGGCAGAACAGCTTGGTGGCCTTGCAAAACGCCTTGGCCTGCTCGGTGGTCTGGAACAGCAGTGAGACCATGCCACCGAAGCGCGTCATCTGCTTCTTCGCCACCTCGTGGCCGGGGTGGGACGCAAGGCCCGGGTAGTACACGCGCGCGACCTGCGGCTGGGCTTCCAGGAACGTCGCCACGGCTTCGGCGTTGTCGCAGTGCTTCTCCATGCGCACGGCGAGCGTCTTCAGGCCGCGGCCCGTGAGGTAGGTGTCAAACGGCGAGGGGTTCGCGCCCACCCAGCCGAAGAAGAAGCGCAGCTGCTCGTGGAAACCGGGCACGCGCGCATCGTCGCCGCAGACCACGCCGCCGACGACGTCGGAGTGGCCGCCGATGTACTTCGTGGTGGAGTGCACTACCACGTCCGCGCCGAGCTCGAAGGGCTTCTGCAAGTACGGCGAGGCGAAGGTGTTGTCCACCACGAGGGCCGCGTGCTGCTTCACGGCCGCGATTGCTTCGATGTCCGCGATGCCCAGCATCGGGTTCGTGGGCGTTTCCACCCAAATCACCTTGGTGTTGTCCTGCACCGCAGCGGCGACGGCCTCCGGGTCGGTCATGTCCACCACCGTGTTGTCCACGCCCCACTGCGTGAACACCTGCTGGATCAGGCGGTAGGTGCCGCCGTAGGCGTCGTTGGAGACCACGATGTGGTCGCCGGGTTTGAGCAGGACGCGCAGGACGACGTCGATAGCCGCCATGCCCGAGGAGTACGCGACGGCGTACTCGGCGCCCTCGAGCGCGGCGACCGCGTTTTCCAAGGCGGTGACGGTGGGGTTGCCCACGCGGGTGTACTCGTAGCCGCCGCGCAGCTGCGCGAGCCCGTCCTGGGCGAACGTGGTGGAGGCGTAGATCGGCGTGTTGATCGGCCCGTACAGGCTATCGGGTTCGTATCCGGCGTGAATGGCGTCGGTTGCAAATCCAGTCATGCCCACCGACAGTAGACCAAGCGGTTCATTACGGGGCCATTTTTATGCACTAGACTCGTGCCACGATGAACGCACAATCCGAGACAGCCGAAAAGGTCGACGAAGCAGTCACCGGCGTCACCCGCTGGTGGAACGACCCCGAAACGCAAGACATCCTGATCCAGCGCCCGTTGAAGATCCTGCTGATCATCATTGTGGCGCTCGTGCTGAACTGGCTCGCCCGCCGAATCATCCACCGGGCCACGCGCCGCGGCATGGAACGCACGCCGCTGCTTGCATCTGAGGCGGACGACACGCCGCAGTACCGCGCGCAGGAGGCCCGCCGCCAGCAGCGCATGCGGACCCTGGGCAACGTCGGCCGCTCTGTCGCCGTCATTGTGATCTGGACGTGGGCCGCGCTGGCCGTGCTGGACCAGCTCGGTGTAAACGTGGCGCCGCTGATCGCCTCTGCCGGCGTGGTGGGCGTGGCCATCGGTTTCGGCGCGCAATCGCTGGTGAAGGACTTCTTCTCCGGCATGTTCATTCTCATTGAGAACCAGTTCGGTGTCGGCGACACCATCCAGGTCGGCGACATCGTGGGCGAGGTGGAGATGATGACGCTGCGCATCACCACCATCCGCGACATGGACGGCGCGCTGTGGCACGTGCGCAACGGCGACATCGACCAGGTGGGCAACCACTCCGCGCGCTTCTCCACAGCGCGCCTGCAAATCCCGGTCTCGCTCATGGCCGACCCGGACAAGGTCTCTCGCGTCATCGAGGACACAGCCATCGCCGCCTGCCGCGACCCGGAGATCCGCGACTTCGTCATGGACACCCCCGCCATGCTCGGGCCCAGCGAATTCAACCCCACGTACGTCTCGTTCCGCCTGACGGTGCAGACTATGCCGGGCCAGCAGTGGGCGGTGGCACGCCACCTCAACCACCGCATCCTCGCCGCCCTGCACCAGAAAGACGTGGTGCTCACGGCGATGGATTCCGTACTCGTAGAAATGAAGGAGAACCGTGGAGATCAGTCCTAAGCAGGAGCACACGCTCTACGAGGCCGTCGGCGGCGAGGAGTTTTTCCACCGGCTCGTCGAGGGCTTCTACAGCCAAGTCAAACAAGACGACATCATCGGCCCGATGTACCCGGACGACGACTGGGAGGGCGCCCAGAACCGGCTGCGCTGGTTCCTCGCCCAGTACTGGGGCGGGCCCCGCACCTACCAGGAGCAGCGCGGCAACCCGATGCTGCGCCGGCGCCACTTCCCCTTCGCCATCGGCGAGGCAGAGGCCGAGCGGTGGCTGCAGCTCATGGGCAACTCTATGGAGCAGTTTTCTGACGACGAGCTCCCGCAGCCCTACCGCGCCGAAATGTGGAACCACATGCAGCGCGTGGCCTACATGATGATCAACCAGGGGCCCCGCGCGTACTAGAACAACAGGTTCGGCCGCGCGCTGCGGTACACCGAGCCGAACGGCGCGTCGAGCCGCACCCAGCTACCGGCGGTGGCCACCCGCAGGTGGCGGGGAATCTCGGCCGGGGCTTCAAAGCCTGGGATCAAGCCGAGCGCGGTGCAGGCGAAGATCATGCGCATCGGTATCTCCACCGGATGTGCGCTTTCCGCATCGGCGGTGAGCACGACCCCGTCCAGCAGCGAGCGCGGCGGGCCCGCAGGCCCCGAGAACTGGCGGGCCAGATTACGCCCCTCGTCCGCCAAACGGCGCGCCACCCCGACGGGCACCTCCTCGCGAGCGACGAACCCGCCCGCGGGCGGCAGCGCACCGGGCCACGCCGCATCGCGGGCAGGGCCTACCTCGTCAGTTCCTTCGCGCAGCGCGTCGAGGAGCGCTTTCGCGTTGACGGCGGCGCCGGGGTGGGTGGTGGAGCCGAAGGTGCGTCGGGAAGCGATGGCATCAAAGGGGGTGGTGACAAACACGTCGAGCTGGCCCTCGCCCACCTCCTGAACGCGCGCGACCGCCTGCGCATCCAGCGCCAGCGCGCGTGTGAGCAGCGCGATGAGTCCGCGCGCGCCCTGATCGATGTGAACCGCGACCACTTACGCCCCAGCGGTCTGGGAGAGGATGCCGATCTCCTTTTGCGTGATCTCGCGCGGCGACGTGGTCGTGGTGTCCACCGTGACCTGCACGCAATCGATCACGCAGCAGACCTTGCCCTGCGCGTCCTTGATCTCCTGGCGGGTGGTGAACGACGTGTTGCCAACGTGGGCCACGTGCGTCTCCACCGTCACCTCGGTCGTGCTGGGCAGAATCGGGCGGACGTAGTCCACCTCGAGGCGGCGCACGAACACCACAAACTCGTGGCCCTGCGAGAAGAAGAACTCCTGGGCGAACGCCAGGCGCGCCTCCTGCGCCAGCTCGATGTAGGCGGAGTTGGTCACGTGCCCGTAGCGGTCGAAATCGCCCCAGCGCACCGGGATGGTGTGGATGTGGACGTTGCTCTCAGCCATGATGGGCTCCTATCGAGTGAGCTTGCGGTGGGTGACGCGGGACGGCTTCGCGGCTTCTTCGCCGAGGCGCTCGACCTTGTTGGCCTCGTAATCGCCGAAGTTGCCCTCGAACCAGAACCACTTGCCCTCTTCCACGTTGCCTTCCCAGGCAAGGATGTGGGTACAGGTGCGGTCCAGGAACCAGCGGTCGTGCGAAATCACCACAGCGCAGCCCGGGAAGTTCTGCAGCGCGTTTTCCAGCGAGCCCAGCGTTTCCACGTCGAGGTCGTTGGTGGGCTCGTCCAGCAGGATCAGGTTGCCGCCCTGCTTCAGCGTCAGCGCCAGGTTGAGGCGGTTGCGCTCACCGCCGGAGAGCACCTTGGACGGCTTCTGCTGGTCGGGACCCTTGAAGCCGAACGCGGACAGGTAGGCGCGCGAGGGCATCTCGTTCTGTCCCACGTGGATGTAGTCCAGACCGTCGGAGACAACCTCCCACACCGTCTGCTCCGGGTCGATGTTCTCGCGGTTCTGGTCCACATACGAGATCTTGACGGTCTCGCCGACCTCCACGGAGCCGTCGTCCGGCTCCTCCAACCCCACGATGGTCTTGAACAACGTGGACTTGCCCACGCCGTTGGGGCCGATCACGCCGACGATGCCGTTGCGCGGCAGCGTGAAGGACAGGTCGTCGATGAGCACGCGGCCGTCGAAGCCCTTGTCCAGCTCGTTGACCTCCACGACCTTGTTGCCCAGACGCGGCGGCGTCGGGATCTGGATCTCCTCGAAGTCGAGCTTGCGGTACTGCTCGGCCTCTGCCGCCATCTCCTCGTAGCGCTCAAGGCGGGCCTTGTTCTTCGCCTGGCGGGCCTTCGGGGAGGAGCGGACCCAGTCCAGCTCCTTCTTCAGGCGCTTCTGCAGCTTCTGGTCCTTCCTGCCGGCGACCTCGAGGCGCTCCGCCTTCTTCTCCAAGTAGGTGGAGTAGTTGCCCTCGTACGGGTAGAGCTTGCCGCGGTCCACCTCGCAGATCCACTCGGCGACGTTGTCCAGGAAGTACCGGTCGTGGGTGACCGCCAGCACTGCACCCGGGTAGGACTGCAGGTGCTTCTCCAACCACAACACGCTCTCGGCGTCCAGGTGGTTGGTCGGCTCGTCGAGCAGCAGCAGATCCGGCTCAGAGAGCAGGAGTTTGGCCAGCGCGACTCGGCGGCGCTCACCACCGGAAAGGTTGGTCACCGGCGCGTCCGACGGCGGGCAGCGCAGCGCCTCCATCGCCTGCTCGATCTTGGAGTCAATCTCCCACGCGTCAGCCGCATCAAGCTGCTCCTGGAGCTTGCCCATCTCCTCCATCAGCTCGTCGGAGTAGTTGGTCGCCATCTCCTCGGCGATCTCCTCAAACCGCTGCTTCTTCTCAAACAGCTCGCCGAGGCCCTCCTCGACGTTGCCGCGCACGGTCTTCTCCTCGTTCAGCGGCGGCTCCTGCAGCAGTATGCCCACTGTTGCGCCGGGCTGGAGGAACGCCTCGCCGTTGTTGGGCTGGTCGATGCCGGCCATGATCTTGAGCAGCGACGACTTACCGGCGCCGTTCGGGCCCACGACGCCGATCTTCGCGCCGGGGTAAAACGCCATGGTGACGTTGTCCAGGATGACCTTGTCGCCGATGGCCCTGCGGACGTTTTTCATCGTGTAGATGAACTCAGCCACTACGAATCCCCTTTTGGTGAGTACGGAGGTAAATGCCGCACTCAGCGTACATCACGCGAGCTGCGCCCCAACCACGCCGAGCACGCGCTCGGCGGTGGCGGGGCGCGGGCGTTAGAACGGGGGATTGCCGGTCCGCACGCCGGCGCCGGCGAGGTTCTCCTCCCCAGCAGCGTCCGCGGTCCCCGCAGCGTCGGCAGAGTCGGCAGTGTCGTCGAAGTGGAGGTCCTCGGCGCTCACCCGATGCTCCTGCACTGCAGGGTCCTCCGGCAGGCCGCTCCAGCCGCCCTGGGTCCCGGCATCCTCCCTGCCGACATTCTGGTTGGCGTCGTCGCCGTTGAGCTTCCGGTCGATCGCAGCAGCGTCCATGGCTGTGGGCGGCTCGTGGCCGTCGAGCGTGTTGCCGGATGCTGTCGCGCGCACCGAGTTGACCTGGTAGCGCGCGAGGTCGAAGCCGATGTAGCGCGCCTTCATTTTCACGCGCGAACGCATGTTCGTGGTCCCGTCCGCCGCCTTTTCCTCCCAGTACTCGTGCACGAGCTTGCCCACGACGATGACGGGGAAGCCCTTGCGCAACGACGCGCCAGCGTTGACCGCCAGCTGGCCCCAGCACTCAACGTCCACGTAGAACTGGTTGAAGTCTTCCCACCCGTCCTTGCCGTTGTCGTCCGTGACTTTCTTTGCGTCCGAGGTGGCCACGCGGAAGCGCAGCACCGTACTTCCCGAGTCGAAGCGCCGGAAAAACGGCTTGGCGGTGAGGTTGCCGATGACGGTGTAATCGAGGTTGGCCATGTGAGTCGGCCCCTTTCTGTGTGTGCGGATGGTGTGCGGTGAAGGGGCGAAGCGTGTCGTCGATAAGCAATTACCCCCTGCACCAGCAGACTTCCACGAAACAAACGCAGAGAAAAGGGGTTAGGCGAAATGTGGATAACTTCACCTGTGAATTTCACACTTCGCAGCTAGCGGCGATTATATTTAGCGAGCATCTCGTTGTACTGGCGCCATTCTTCGTCGCCAGTTTCGTCCGCACGGCGGTCCGACGCGACCGTTTCCGCCCTATCCTCGCGCCACCAGCGCCTGAACAGCTCCCCAAACACAATCAGCAGCGGGAACGAACCGGACGCCCAGGCGATGCCGCCGCCGGCCTTCTGCACAGCAAGCAGATCCGGATTCCACGGCAACTCGAGGGAGCGGTAGAACTCCTCCCCCATCACCGAGCCCAGCTGCATGAGGTAGACGCCCATAAACAGGTGGAACGGCATGGACACCCACAGCCACAGCAGGCGCACCTTCGCACTCGGGCGACCGGCAATCTCATCGGGCCCGATGAGCTCCCAGAAGTAGAAGTACCCGGAGAGCAGGAACACCGCGTTCATGATCACGTGGCCGGCGTGCTCCGAGATCATGAGCTCGTAGAAGGGCTCGATGACGTACATGGCGTAGAAGAACACCAAAAACTGGATGGTGGACACCGGCGAGTACGTCACCGCCCGCAGGAACTTGGAGCGCTGGAAGCTTTCCGCCCACAAGCCCGGATTGAATTCGCCCGCCGGGTACGCCGCACGCACCAACGTCAGCGGCGCTCCCAGCACCAGAAACACCGGCACGCCCATGGACAGGATCATGTGCACCGTCATGTGCGCGGAATAGGACGCGGGCATGTGCATGCCGAGCCCGGAGCTCAGCGTGATCACGGTTGTCGCGCAGCCCAGCAGCCACCACACGGTCCTGCCCACGGGCCAGCCCTGCACCCGGCGCGCCAGGTGCAGGTAATAGACGGCCAACAGCACCGCGATCACGCTGAACAATAGCTCCGGGCGCCACTCGGTGAGCCAGTTTGTCCAGGTGAGCGGCTCTTCCAGGTTGTAGCCCATCTGGATCTGCATACGCGTGAGGTTCGGGTCCTGCGGCGGCGGAGGCGGCGTCCGCCCGAGCGTGACGGCGAGGCCAGAGACAGCGGCCATGACGACCACCTCGCCCGCAGCAAGGCGGGTGAACGCGCGCGGCCGGGAACCCAGCTGCGGGATGGTGCGCTCGCGGTGGACGTAGCCGATGAGGCCGAGCACGACAATGCCGGCGGTTTTGATAATCAGGACCCAGCCGTAGGCGTACTGCGTCAGATCCTCCAGACGCACGCGCACCAGCGCGTTGACCACGCCGGAGACGGCCATGGCCAGGATGGCGAACAGCGCGATGCGGGAGTAGCGGCTGGCAGCGCCGGCGAGGCCCGGTCCGCGACGATACGCGTGCGCCACCAGCGCCATGAGCCCGCCGACCCACAGCAGCATGGCCACCAGGTGCCAGATCAGGGAGTTCGTGCCGAAGTCGTGCGCACCGCCGGTAGCCGAGTGGCCGGTCAGCGCAATGGGCATGACAACCAGGATCGAGCCAACGAACAGCGCTACCTGGGACCACCAGCTTGTGGCGGTGTATCCGCCCACCGCAACGACGGCCGCAAACGCGGCGACGATGAGCCACACCCGCGCGTCCGCCACTTGGTCCAGCGCCGTCGACCAGGCTGCGGCCTCGAACAGCACCGTCTTCAGCGGCTGGCCGGAGACGTCTGAAAGCACCAGCGGGATCATTACCAGGCCGATCAGCGCCACACCCGCGCTCGCATGTGCGCCGGTGCGTGACGCGATGTGCCCGTCCACAGTTAGCCGCGCACCGTTGAGGTCCTCGCCCTGCTGGCTCGGCGGGACAAGGAAGGCCGCCAGCATGAACGAGCCAGTCGCTAGCGCCATGAGCAGCCACGCCACACCCCGCAGCGCCGGCAGCCCGAACGTCGTGGCCGCCCCCGGGTCTGGGATACCAAGCTCCGCCAGCGACCCTCCGGAAAATCCCTGCCCCACCGCACCCGCGATGACGGCTGCGACGGCCAGCGCGGCCAGGTACAGCGGCCAAGCGGGAGCGACAGTGCGGGTGCGCGCAGGTGCAGTCATGCCGCTTACCCTACTTTCGCCGCAGGCGGAGCCATAACTACAATGTGCAGGCGTTGCCTCCATAGCTCAGTGGATTAGAGCATCCGGTTTCTACCCGGCTGGTCGCGGGTTCGAGTCCTGCTGGGGGCGCCACTGCCGCGAGCCGCGGGTCGCCGTTCGGCGCTAGAGTCGTTGGGGTACCTACCTCGAATGCGAAGGAGGCCAGACATGGCTGAAGCAAAGAACTCCCCAGTCGACGAAGACAGCATTAACAACCTGTCCGACCCCGATGCCGATTCCTCCGTTCAGGAGACCGGCGAGGACAACGACTTTGAAAGGGACGGCACGAACTAATGGCCGACATCAACGCTTCCGGCAGCACCGAGTCCGAGCTGGACAAGCTTATCGACGCAGGCACTGCCCGCATCGGCAATGCTCCGACCAACTTCAGCTCGGTGGACGACTTTGAAAACGCCGAGGACGAGACAGTCGAGACCGGTTCCGGCCACAAGGACGAGCACCCGAACACCGAAGAGCGCACCGACCAGGTCGAGCGCACCGTCCGCGACGGTGACGTTTCCGGCGAGTAGCCCCGGTTGAGACAGCTGGCTTCGGCCGGCTTCCGGCCCTCCGATGCTTTACGGAGGGCCGTTTTTGCTGCCCCGACGTTGCAAAAGTTGACATCGTCGATCGCTAATACTTCGGTGACCTGGCGGTTTAAAGCTGGACGACTGTCCCGGTTGTCAAATATTGCAGCGCGCCCGCTTGGCAAATCCCTCTTGCACCCCGATGTGGAACCGTTGTTCCACCATGTGGTACGGTTTCGCCACTACATGAGACAGCAATTCCGCTACATGGAATGGAAGGACGGGCGATGTCAACAAGCGTCGAGCACCCCACACCCACACAGGCGGCACCCGCCGCGATCAGGGAGACCACCCCGGAGGAACGCCGACGCGTCCGCCTAGCCTCCACCATCGGCACCACTATTGAGTTCTACGACTTCTACGTCTACGCAACGGCAGCCGTGGCCGTCTTCCCGTTTCTCTTCTTCCCCAAATCCGAGTCCAGCACCGTCGCGCTGCTGTCCTCATTCGCTACGTTCGGCCTCGCGTTCATCGCCCGGCCGCTCGGATCAGTAGTCTTCGGCCACTTCGGCGACAAGGTGGGGCGCAAAGCGACCCTGGTCGGTGCGCTACTGACCATGGGCGTCGCGACATTCATCATCGGCCTGCTCCCCACGTACGCAACCGCCGGCATCTGGGCCCCGGCGCTGCTGGCGCTCATGCGCTTCTGCCAAGGACTGGGCCTAGGCGGCGAGTGGTCCGGCGCAGCGCTCCTTTCCACCGAGACCGCCGCGAAGGGCCGGCGCGCCTGGGCCGGCATGTGGCCGCAGCTCGGCGCACCGTTCGGCTTCTTGCTGGCTAACGGCCTATTCCTCATCCTGGTCACCGCCCTCGGCCACACCACCGGCGACTTCGAAGGCGCGTTCATGCGCTGGGGTTGGCGCATCCCCTTCTTGCTGTCCGCCGTCATGGTCATTATCGGCCTGTGGGTGCGCCTGCAGGTGGAAGAGACGCCGGTGTTCCAGCACGTGGAGCAAAACGATCAGAAGGCGGCGTCCCCGCTTGCCGAGGTGTTTAAGACGGCGTGGAAGCCCCTGATCCAGGGTACGTTCATCATGGTCGGCTGCTACACGCTGTTTTACCTGGTCACCACCTGGTTCCTCTCCTACGGCATCGGCTCCGCGGAAGAGGGCGTCGGCCTGGGAATCGCCTACCCCACCTTCCTGAAGCTGTAGCTCGTCTGCATTTTCGGCTTCATGCTCGGCATCCCGGTCTCTGCGCACCTGGCGGACACCTACGGCCGCCGCCCGACGCTGGGGCTGACCTCCGCCGCGATCATCGTCTACGGCCTGTGCTTCAAGTGGCTGCTCAACCCCGAGACATACACCATGATTTCGCTGGGAATCTTCCTGTTTATCGGCATGATCCTGATGGGATTCATCTTCGGCCCGATGTCCGCCATCCTGCCCGAGCTGTTCCCCTCCCGCGTGCGCTACACCGGCTCCGGCATCGCGTACAACGTCGCCTCTATCCTGGGCGCCGCCATTGCGCCGTTCATCGCAACTGCGCTGAGCACGAAATACGGGCCGCAGGCCGTGGGCTTCTACCTGGTGGTCGTCACCGCGATTTCGCTGGCAGCCATCATTTCCGCCCCTGAGACGAAGGACCAGGAGATGCACGAGATCTAGCGCCCCCCGTGCCGCCACCCCAGATCCAGCTAGTAGGAGCCAGCTAACGAGCCCGTGGGAGCGAATAGCTGGCTCCTACCAGCTGGATTCATGAGGCAGGGTCGCAACACCCGTTGCCTTCCCCTCGGGAAAGTTTCACACTCGCCTACATGGCAAGCAACCCGATCTCGCAGGAAGAGGCCCGCGCTGCCCTCGCGCAAATCGACGATATCGAGCACCAGTCACAACGCAAGCACACTCCATCGTGGGTCTACGCCGTCCTCGGCACCAGTTTCGGCGTCACGGTCGCCGGCACGATCATGCAGTGGACCTACTGGTGGGTGTTGTTCGCGGTCCTCATTATCGCCTGCATCACGCTCGCTGTCTGGGATCACAACCGCAACGTGCGGCCAAGCATGAAGCAACCGATCCAGGAGGACCCAAAAACGAACTGGCCGGCCGCATTGGCCCCCGTGATCGTTATGCCCCTCATCTGGCTCATCCCCGAGGGCAGCGTGATCGGCGCGACCATCGCCGGCGTTGTCGTCGCCGTCGTATTTACGGCCGTCCTGATCTGCGGAGAGAAGCGCCGATGAGCGGCATCGACCCCGTCATTCACCCCCTGGCCAGGTTGAAGATCTGCGCGGCGTTGTATCACGCTGGCGCCGTCGAGAAGCAAACCTCCCGCCACGAGATGCGCTTCGGAGCCCTGAAGGAGAAGGTGGACCTGTCGGACTCCGCGCTGTCGAAGCAGCTGGCGACGCTCGAGGAGCACGGCTACATCACGCGCTTCCGCGAGTACGGCTCGTCCCGGGCGAAGGACACGGTGTGGGTCACGCTCACCGCGGCCGGCGCGCGGGCCTTTGAAAACCACACGGCAGCGCTGCGCGAGATCGCTGGCGGGTAGATTCGAGCCCATGAGTTTTCCCGCACCCGCACCCGGCGCGTTCGCGCTGATCACCGGCGCGAGCCAAGGCATCGGCGAAGCGATCGCGCGCCAACTTGCCGCCGAGGGGCACAACCTCATCCTCGTCGCCAGGCGCCAAGAAGTACTGCAGAAGCTTGGCGACGAGCTCTCGCTCACCCACGGCATCGATGTCGAAATCTTCGCTGGGGACCTGTCCACGCAGCGCGATGTGGATGCCCTGATCCGGCACATCAACAACCGTACGATCAGTATCTGCGTGAACTCTGCCGGCATCGCCAGCTTCGGACCGTTCATGCGCCAAAACTGGGAGTACGAGACAAACCAGTTCAACCTGAACGCCACCGCGGTGTTCCGCATTACCAAGTCGGTGCTGGACCAGATGGTGCCGCGCGGCGAGGGCGCACTGTGCAATGTCGGCTCGGCAGCGGGCAACCTGCCCATCCCGAACAACGCCACCTACGTGTTCACCAAAGCCGGCGTCAACCAGTTCACCGAAGCACTGCACTACGAGTTGAAAGACTCTGGGGTGCACGTGACGCTGCTCGCCCCCGGCCCGGTGCGCGAGGCACACATCCCGGAGGAAGAGCAGTCCATTGTGGACAAGGTCGTGCCGGATTTCCTCTGGACCACCTACGAGTCCTGCGCCGTCGACACAATCAGCGCCATGCGGGAAAACCGCCGCCGCATCGTGCCCGGCCCCCTGGCGAAGACCATGGACGTGGTGTCCAACTACGCCCCGCGCGGGTGGCTGCCGCCGATCATGGGCAAGTTCTACGCACAGATGGGAGAGGAATAGATGGATATTGCCGCGAAGGACAACCGCATCGTCTGGGTCGACTTGGAAATGACGGGGCTCGACCCCGCCCGCCACGTCATCGTGGAGGTAGCGGCTCTTGTCACCGACGCTGAGCTGAACATCATCGACGAGGGCGTGGACCTGGTCGTGCACGCCACCGACGCGCAGCTCGCGGAGATGGACGATGTTGTCACCCGCATGCACTCCGAAAACGGTCTGCTGGACGAGATCAAGGCGTCGACGGTCAGTCTCGCGGAGGCGGAGGATGCGGTGCTCGCGCTCGTCGAGAAGCACTGCGACCCTGCGCACCCCGCACCGCTTGCAGGCAACTCGATTGCCACCGACCGCACGTTCATCCGGGCGCAGATGCCGCGCCTCGACGCCGCGCTGCATTACCGCATGATCGACGTCTCCACGGTCAAGGAGTTGTCTCGCCGTTGGTTCCCCAAGGCGTACTACAACCAGCCGCAGAAGGGCATGGCGCACCGCGCGCTGGCGGACATCGTGGAGTCCATCCGGGAGCTGGACTACTATCGTCGCGCCGTCTTCGTGCCCGCCCCCGGCCCGGATTCGAAGACAGCCGCGGACGCCGCCTCAGGCGCAACCGACGCCTACCAGCCGTTTTTGTGAAACCGCGCCGAGGGGTTAATGTAGATCCCGCTGGAAAACAGCAATGGTGGCTGTAGTTCAGCTGGTAGAGCACCAGGTTGTGATCCTGGGTGTCGCGGGTTCGAGTCCCGTCAGCCACCCCAATAGCTCCCCTACCTGTGAAAACAGGTAGGGGAGCTATTTCATACTCAGAGCAGTTACGCTTTAAACTACGCTTAAGTTTTTATAAAGCGAAGTCGGCCGATACTAGGATGAGCGAATCTATAACGGACAGCAAGGCCATCGACACCACAGTCACGGCGGAGCAGTTGCTCGTAGCACTTGAAGCAGGAGACGACCATGAGCTTCTACTTCCGTCAACCCGATAGACCTTCCGCCTACCGTAATCGGGATGCCGATGCTTAGAGCGTCATCGAATACTTGGGAGTCTTTTACTCAGCCACCTACGCTAATACCTAGTAGTACTGCGTTATGTTCACCGAGGAGCATTTAAATTGGGTGGAACTACCAAGCAAACACTGTCGCAAGAAGAACTAAAATGGATGAAAAGCCTCCACGCCATTGCGCCACGAGTCGAAGAATGGATGGCATCCTGGGAACTGTTGCCCGATATAGAACCCGGAAGTGCTCTAAAAGGTGATGAGGTGGATTGGCTTCAACCTGGCCATTCAGCCGCTTACCAGATCGATATAGCAGCAGAACATCTTCACTTCTCCCTAAGCTCGCTGTTGAGCGGACAATCCATCAGCCCTACTGCTCATTTGACCATTGGCCGGACTGCTTACATGACTGCATTCAACGCAGCGTGGATTTTGGCACCGGCATCGCGAAAAGAGCGACAAGAGCGCGCTTTCCGTTTGAAGGCAAAGGAAGTGAAGGAGTCCCTTTCCGCCTTGACTGATTTTCCAGTAGGTAAGAATTGGGATGAGATCACAAATATCGAAAAGCAGCGGTTAGAGGATAAGCGTGCCCAATTGCATGAGATCGGTCAGCGTATTCATCCTCATTTGGACCCCAGGAAGCATCAGATTAACCAGACTGACGTCATTCAAGAAGTCGCCCATGACCTGTTTAACGGTGACTCTGAGGAAGATCAGTTAATCCGCTCAAACATGCAGCAGTTATGGCGTATGTCGAGTGCGGCAGCCCATGGGTACTATCACCACTCGTTGACCCGTGTTGAGACGCCGACTGAAGAGAACGGCCCAGTCCCCCCGGGCATGATGCTTATGTCGGCGAAGATCGATACAGACGTGGGCCCATTGCTTTTTGTGGCCTACCTGGTGTTAAAACGAGCAATTGAGCTGTATCGACAGCGGTGTACGAACCATCTTCGCTGATAAGTTTCCGTTAAATGTACTTCACTCGCCTAGCATCATAGAGTTCGAACACGTGCTGGAGTACGAGATAGACTCCCGAGATAGCAGGGCCAACATCGTTTTCCAGACTCCCCGTAAGGCGAACAGTGGACTTACCCCCCTTCGAGGAAACTACATCCTCAGGTCCGACACGATCCGCCCCGAAATGGTACTGGCCATGGGCAGCCGCACTACCCGACCGCCAGATGTAGCGCAGACCATCAGCAAGGAGTCCATTTTCTTCTCCGGTTATTACGGGAAGAATGTCTGCAATGACCCTTGTCTGATGCACCCGCATCGTTCGCACATTTTCCACAATGTCTAGCTTGGTGGCTAGTTCCTGCAATGCGGACTGGCGCTCCCGAATATTCCTAACCTTTTGATTCTTAGCGTCTTCTGTCTCTTCCAGTGTGGCGAAGTCATTAATAGCGGTGAACTGAACCCTGAAATCCTCCGCTCTTAGTCGTAAAGCACGCTGACGACGTTCTTTGCGGGTAGCGCCAGAGAGAATCCATAACGCGTTCACCCCAGAGATATAAGCCGTACGCACGATAGTCATATAGACGGATGGATGCATCGTGCGTGTTCGCCTCATGGTCTCGAAAACGAAGGCCAAGTGTTCTACCGAAACACACATAAGATACCAGGCAGCGCCTTCGATATCCAGCCCATTCATGCCATCCGCTGCCAGAGAGCTGCCTGGTTCAGGGGCCACGGGATTCTCCACTATCTCTCGCCATTGGTTCACTGTCCCTGACATTTTGTCTAGGCGCTTTTCCCATGCTTGGTGCGACGCGGACCGCTCAATATCTATCTTCCCCATAGCTAGACATTTTAGGTCACGACCTGATAGCCGCAGGTTGCGCGGTGGTCAGAGGGCTTGTTTCCCGGTGCTACCGATAAATATCTCCCAAGGCCCGTTCTGCTGCGAGAGATCCAGCCCGTAGAGCGATTCATCCGGCTCCCACTCGTTCAAATCAGCCTGAATGATGTTCCACTCGGGGCGATTGTGACGCAAGGTTGTCACCGGCCAGGGCTCGATTTCTACGAGGGCGGCGTGGTCAAACCCCGCCATTTCCAGACCAAGAGCTTGCCCTCCTGCGCCAGCGCATACCTCTACCGACTAATACTTAGACATTGTTCCCTTTTGCGATCATGAATATCGTGTGCTCGTCATAGTAACAGCGGTCCTGATGCAGATAAGCGTCGAGCGAACTATTGTTCGCTTTTCCCGTGGCGGCCCGCCCACCCCCTCGCAGCCAGACCCTGGGGTCACCGCGGGGATCAAGCCCAACCCTGCCCACGGCACGCTGCAAGCGGCATTCCCCACTCTCTAGGGGCCCGCCGAACTCCGGATCAAGCGCGTACGTTCACAGCCGCCCTCCCAGGCCGTGTTACGGACTTGGAACCTAGTCCTCGAGGTACAGCTTCCTGTAGGCCTCGGCGAGGATGGATGCCTTCGCGCCGTGGTCGCTGTTGTAGGGAATGTAGGCGTCCACAGTACGGATGACCCCATTTTCGTCGTGCACTAAGTGAATGAGATTCAAGATGTAGAAGTCATCAAGCTGGTGGATGCGAAGCTTTATTCCACCAATTGCAGTCTCGGCAACAGTCCATGACTCTGCAGACCCCTTTTCCCTGAGGTAGCTCCAACTTGAGTCGCCAATCAAGCCTAGGGTGGCGATGACCCCATCGGCGATTCCATTGAGGTCGTCCATTTGCAACATAGTGTCTCCTTTCGGTTCAAAGTGCCTCGTGCCCGATCGCACGGTAAGGAACCGTAGCTGCAAGTCGTGGCATTGAAGTGGATTAAGCAGAATTCTTGTTCGGATCCGAAGCGTAATCATGATGGTTGCTGGCTTGCGTCGGCACCTGGGAAAGGGTTGTCCGTCACGCCTACCAGTGGACCAGCGACCGGAAGAACGTTGACGGCAGCATCTGCGTCTAGACGGCAGGGGCACAACCGCTTTAAGGAACGCAACTCTTCTGTACTCGGCCGGACCCAGGTCGGAGAGCTTAACGGGCTGATTGGCCCATCTCGGCGCTATAGCAGCGAAGCGTACATCGGACGGGATCTACCGTCATCAGGCGCGATTAACTCCCACCCTAAGGATTGCCAGAATCCGTCCGCCTCTTCAGACAGCGCGAGCATTTGCCGCTGGGGGTACTGCTCCGCCACCCAGTGAACGATTGCTGTTCCTATGCCACGACCGCGATGAGTGAGTCTGACGTCGATGAACTGAATCTCGATCACGTCGGGACCATCCATTGGCAGGGGGTAGTCGGAGCCCTCCCAGTAACTTCGGTGAGGTTTCAAGTCCAGCTCCAGTCTCGCCACTTGTTCACCGCCATCGCGCACCGCGTACCATTCATAATCCTCGGATAGTTGGTATGTGCCCAACCAATGCTGGTGGAACTCATAATCATCAGCCATGTCCTGCGAGAATGTCATGGGGTCGGTAATGGGATGAAACGAGAGGTCCATGTCATTATCGTACTGCCTGTTCCACACGGAAATTAACCTGTGCTAAATCATCTGGCTCGGCCGCTTATTTCCCGATCAACGGTAGCCACAGTTCGCGATCATCCTCCGGTGTTGAGGGGTTAGCTTCCGCTCAGTGACACCACCGGGCAGGTCACGCTCGGCACCCAGCGGTACGGCGAAGATTTGAGCATGCGGTGATGTCTCGTCATGGTGGATGTGGTCGACGCCCGCGCAGGCGCGGAATAGTTGTTGTCACATACGCGTTGTGGAGCGCATGTCCTCACTTTTTGATTCCCTCGAAGTCGGTCGCTTGACCCTGCCCAACCGCATCATCATGGCTCCGCTGACGCGCTCGCGCGCGGGGCGCGACGGAGTGCCTACCTCACTGCACGAGACCTATTACTCGCAGCGTGCCTCGCTGGGCCTCATCGTCACCGAAGGCGTCTTCCCCACGGTAAGCCGTCGGACTTTTCCGGGCCAGCCCGGCATCGACACTGCCGAGCAGATCGCCGGGTGGCGACGCGTCGCCGACGCCGTCCACGACGCCGACGGACACATCTTCATGCAGGTGATGAACGGCGGACGACTCTCCCACGCCAGCCTGCAGGAGGGCACGCAGCCGGTCGCGCCGTCCGCTGTGGCCTCCGGCACTGCGGTCCGGGACTTCGAGTCCCGCAAGGACTGCCCAGTCCCCCGCGCGTTGGACACCGCTGAGCTGCCAGGCATCGTCGACGAGTTCCGCCGTGCCGCACGAAACGCCATCGACGCCGGCATGGACGGCGTGGAGATCCACGGTGCAAACGGCTACCTGCTGCACCAGTTCCTCGCTCCGAACTCGAACCTGCGCAACGACGCCTACGGCGGATCCCCGGAGAACCGGTTCCGGCTCGTCGAGGAGATCCTGCGCGCAGTGTCGGATGAAATCGGGGCGGACCGGGTGGCTATCCGCCTGTCGCCGCAGAACAACATTCAGGGCATCGAGGAGCTGGATGAAGCCGACGTGCTGGCCACCTACGGCGGGCTTCTGCGCGCCACCGCAGACCTTGGCCTCGCCTACGTCTCCATCATGCACGCGGAACCCGCAGGTGAGCTGGTGGCCGAACTGATCGCGCGTGCCCGCGAGAACGGCCGCACCCGCGTCTTCCTCAACTCCGGGTTCGGCCAGCTGACCGACCATGACGCGGCCGAGCGGCTCTCGCAGCAGGCGGACGCCGCCGTGGTGGGCCGGCTGGCCATTTCCAACCCGGACTTAGTACGCCGCTGGAAGGAAGGGCTGCCGGTGGCCGCACCGGACGAGTCAACCTTCTACACCGGCGGGGAGAAGGGCTACACCGACTACCCCTTTTGCACGCGCTAGCCGAACACCCCCTACTCGTACAGCGGCTGCCCAGAACCGCCGGAGCGCTGCTCCCAGTCGAGGTTCCAGTACCCCAGGCCGTCGTAAGGCGTGAGTGTTGCCCCAGCCGTATTCTTCACCACCACTGGGTCGCCTCGCTTGACGTAGTCCTGGAACCACTTGGCGTTGTCGTAGGACGCGTTGATGCAGCCGTGGGACTGGTTGTAGCTGCCTAGCGCGCCACTCGCCCACGGGGCGGAGTGGACGTAAATGCCGGAGTAGGACAGCTGCGTGGCGTAGTCCACCGGCGTGACGTAACCGCCGGCATCCAGCGCGAGGCCGTAGGTGCGCGAATCCATGGTCAGCTTCTCGTGCTCGTCGCCGACAACGTACGTGCCGTTGGGGGTGTCGTATGTGCCGTCGGTGCCCAGGGAGACGGGGAACTCCTTGACCAGTTCGTCGCTGGCGTAGACGCGCAGCATCTTGTCGTCGTTGTCCACCACGGCTTCCACCTTGTCGCCGATGGTGAAGTGGGTCTCCGAGTCCTGCGCCCCGTAGAGCCCCTCGCCCATCTCGTGGCCGTAGATGTTGGCCTTCACGCTGACCTCGGTGCCCGGCTCCCAGTATTCCTTGGGACGCCAGCGCACCTCGTACGGGTCGAGCCAGAAGAAGGCGCCGTCGGTGCCGTTGGAGGTCTCTACGTTGATGAGGTCCTCGACAGCCTTGGTGTCCTGAATGGCGGTATCAAAGCGGATGGTCACCGCCTGCGCCACGCCGACCGTTGCGCCGTCGAGCGGCCCGAGGTAGGCGTGCACCGTCGCGTCCGGGGAGAGCGTGGTGAACGAGGAGACGACTCTCTGCCCGTCCGTGTCGCGCGCCTCCACCGTGTAGGTGCGGCCGTAGCCGAGCGGCTCCGTGGTGGTCCACTCAGATTTGTCGTCGTTGAACTCGGCCTCGACCTCTTTGCCGCTCTCGTTGGTCATGCTCACCGAGTCCAGCCCGGCGGCTGCTGTGACCTTGATGGGCTCCGCGGGCTCCACGCCCGTTTCGCCGTTTTCCACGTTGATCTCCGGCGGCCGCGGCGAGCTCTGCTGCGTCGTTTCCGGTGCGTCAACAACGGACTGGGTACGGCCAGTATCGCCGATCGTGCACGAGGACAGCGACGCCGCTGCCACTACTAACGCGAGACCGCGCACCACTCGACGGTGACCCACTGCCTACCCCTCACATGACGATGTTTCCGGATTCTCAACACCCTATCCTCTTAACCCAGAAATCCCACTATCCCCACATGTGCGTTTCCTGCTCCGTGCTTATGGACGTTTTCTGCCCGTAACCAGGCGATTTCACGCATAGCAGCCTCGGTGATAAAGTTTCTCTCCGTTGCCGAGAGCAACGGAAACAACAAAATATGCGCCATTAGCTCAATTGGCAGAGCAACTGACTCTTAATCAGTGGGTTCGGGGTTCGATTCCCTGATGGCGCACAACATCACAGCAAGGCCAGCGGGAAATTCCACTCGCTGGCCTTGTTTGTTGTGGCGTAAACCGCGGCAACGCCACCCTGCTCATGCGTATCCTGATCCTCATGAAGACAGCGCTGCTCATTGTGGACGTACAAAACGACTTCTGCCCCGGCGGGGCGCTGGCCACCGCCCGTGGCGACGAGGTCGCGACCCGGATTGCCGAACTGATTGCAGGCGCGGACGGCCAAGCCCGCGATTACGACTACGTTGTGGCCACCCAGGATTGGCACATTGATCCAGGGGCCCACTTCTCGGAGACCCCGGACTTCGTGGATTCGTGGCCCGAGCACTGCGTCGCTGACAGTGACGGCGCGCAGATCCGCCGCCCGGTGCCGACCGGCCAGATCGACCAATTCTTTAAGAAGGGCCACTACACAGCCGCGTACTCGGGCTTCGAAGGCGTCAACGACGCCGATCAAGGGCTGGCCGACTGGCTCCGCGAGCACGACATCGCCCGCCTCGACGTGTGCGGCATCGCCACCGACCACTGCGTGCGGGCCACCGTCCTCGACGCGCTTAAGGAGGGCTTCGAGGTACGCGTGCTGCAGGACATGTGCTCGCCTGTCGACGACGCTCGCGGCGCCGATGCCCTCCGAGAAATGCAGAACGCCGGCGCGGCGCTGGCCTAATTCGGCGTGTAGCCGAGCAGGTCTTCCATCTCCTTCATCTCGGCAGTCTGCACGTCGACCATCTCTTGCGCCATCTCCTTGAGCGGGGTGTACCCGCCGCGCGCGACCTCATCCTGCGTCATCTCGATCACGTGGGCGTGGTGGTAGTGCATCATCTCCAAAAACGCGGTGCGCAGCTCATCGCCCCGCAGCGTCGCAAACTCATCCAACTGCTCCGGGAGAAACATCCCGTTGGCGATGTGGGTGGAGTGCAGCTCCATGTCTTTCTGGATACCCCACTCATCGGCCCATGCCCGCATCTGGGCGTTCTCCCGCTCCTGGCCGTCCTTGATGCGCTGCGCTAGGTCGCGCACGGCCGGGTCGTCTACGTCGGAGGCCAGAAGCACCTCGGACATCTCGATCGCCTGGTCGTGGTGCGGCACCATCATCCCGATGAAGTGGACGTCTACGTCGTTGCGGCTACCCTCTCCAGGTGCTGACGTGGATGATTCCGGTGCGAATAATGCCCGCACCGACGGTCCAGCCGCTGTCAGCACCAGGGCAAGCGCTGCGATGAGCGCCACCGCGACCCACAGCGGCTTCTTGCTGGGACGCATCGTCTCGAGTTCTCCGTTGCCCATTTCGTCATCCACCGTTGTATACCCTTTCGCTTGTTACAAAGGTACGAAAAACCGCCCGGTCGCGTGGTGAAACCGGGCGGTAAATGTCGTTGCGCTTTGTGTCAAGTGGTTGTGAACGGGTTTGGGTGTTAGATCGTGATGGGTTGTGGGGGTGGGGCGGTTTGGGTGGTGGTGCGGATGATGCTGACTTCTGCTGGAAGGCTTGTGCCGGCTTTGGT
>NZ_JAAXPF010000007.1 GCF_012396315.1 Corynebacterium mucifaciens
CACCGTCGGTTGAAGTCGACACTCGGCAAAGGGTGCACCACCATCGCCGAGCACCGGCAAGCATTAAGTGCGTAACAACGAGACAACGTCCCCCAAAACGCACTCCAACTTTTTGTCCGCACCCCCGTTTGAATACCGAATAGCTGGGTCCTTATAGCTGGTTTTGAGGGCGATGGTTTCGCCCCTGTTCGGACCGTGTGGGCAAGCGTCGTGCCCCGCGCTACCGCGCGAGGCACTCGAGCTCACGCTAGCGGCGGGTGGTAAGAACCTGCGTCTCGTCGCGGTTGAGCACAGAGCGTGCACCAGCGGCGCCGGCGAAGGCCGAGATTACGGCACCGATGAGCAGGCCGGCGAAAGTCCACCACGTGCCCTCTGCGGCGTCATCGGAGTACTCGTTGTAGGTGTCGCGTGCCTGGTCGGCGGCATCGTTTGCAGCGTCGCGGGCGCGGTCTTCGGCGTTGTTGATGTCCTCCTGGGACACGTTGTCCTGCGCGGCGTTGGACGCGTCTTGCGCATCCTCGCGGGTGACGTTCGTGGCGTTTCCAACGGTCTCCGCCACAGTTCCGCTGACGTTGCCCAGCACGGAGCCCAGGCCGCCGATAATGGAGGAGCCCAGCCAGCCGGCCAGAATCAGGGAGGCGATCAGGGAGGTAGCCCACGTGCCCAAGCCGTGGAACAGGCCGGCACGCACGCCGAGTGCACCGGAGACATAGCCAGCGGCGGCGAAGGCCACGGCCAGGGAGATGAGCGCGAAGATGCCGGTGGCCAGTCCGCCGGAGCCCTGCAACCCCATTGCCGCAGCGCCTACGCCGAGCAGGATCATGATGGCCAGGAACGTCACCATACCAGCGAAGATTGCGCCCCAGGACACGTTGCCGGTGGACACTTCGGTGGAATCGGTGCCGATCCAGGCTTCCTGGCCGATGCGCTGGTCCTCGTCGGCGACGGTTTCAGAGTGCACGGCAGTGCTGGATGTCGCCGGGCGGGGCGCGCGTTGAGCACGGCGGGAGTTCTGGGGAGAAGTCATAGTTCTAAACCTTTCTTCGTGGAATCAATGACAACTCACACCACGGTACGTGATTGGTGCGACCAATGGGTCGCAGTTCGGTAACACTTGACCAACAGAACGGATGCAGACGTCGTCCACGCACACACAAAAGCCCAGAGCGCTGAAGGCTCTGGGCTTAAGGGATGCGGTAGCAAGCGCTACACGTTAGCCACCGAACTCGATGGCCGCGGCGCCGCCGATGTGGCGGAGGTTGGACTTGGCCAGGTTAAACAGTCGGCCGACGCCGCCCTCGAGGAAGGCGGTGCGGGCGCCGGACTTGGCAAAGCCCTTCATCATGTCCCAGGTGATTCCCGGCGGCAGGGAGAGAGCCTCCGGGTCGGTGACGATGTCCACGAGCACCGGGCCGTCGTAGGCAAGGGCTTCCTTGAGCACCGGCTCGAGGTCGTCCGGATCCTCAATACGGAAGGACTTGATGCCCACGCCGTTAGCAATCTCGGCGTAGTTGGCCTGCTCGTGGTCGGTGCCGAAGTACGGCATGCCCGCCACCATCATCTCCAGCTTCACCATGCCCAGCGACGAGTTGTTGAAGCAGATGACCTTCACCGGCAGTTGGTGCAGCTTGATGGTCAGCAGCTCGCCCATGAGCATGCCCAGGCCACCGTCGCCGGACCAGGAGATCACCTGGCGGTCCGGGAATGCGGCCTGCACGCCGATGGCCATCGGCAGCGCGTTGGCCATGGTGCCGTGGAGGAAGGACGCGCCCTCATCACGCTTGCCGTTCGGGGTGAGGTAGCGCGAGGACCACACGTTGCACATGCCGGTGTCGACGGTGAAGTAGGCGTCGTCGTCGGCAAGCTTATCCAGCACGGATGCAGCGAGCTCCGGGTGGATCGGCTTCTTGGATTCGAAGGCCTGGGTGGTGTAGTGGTCCACCACGTGCTCGAGCAGCTGGTAGTGGCGCTTGAGCATCTTGTCCAGGAACTTGCGGTCGGTCTTCTCCTCGATGTGGGGAAGGATGTTCTCGATGACGCTCTTCACGTCGCCGACCACCGGGTAGTCCACCTTGGTGCGGCGGCCGATGTGTGCGCCGTCGATGTCGATCTGGGCGACGTTCTCGTCCGGCAGCCAGTCGGTGTACGGGAAGTCGGTGCCGACCATAATGAACAGGTCGGACTCATCCATGGCTTCAACGCAGGCGCCGTAGCCGAGAAGACCGGACATGCCCACATCAAACGGGTTGTCGTACTCGAAGTACATCTTGCCGCGGAAAGAGTGGCCGATCGGGGACTTGATCTTTTCCGCCAGCGCGAAGACTTCGTCGCGCGCGTCGCGCGCACCGTAGCCGCAGAAGAGGGTGACCTTGTCGGCCTTGTTAATCGCCTCAACCAGGCGGGCGGCCTCGTGCGGGTCCGGGTAGACGCGCTTGTTCTTACCGGTGGCGTAAACGGAGTCGCTGGTGTGCGGGCCGTCGGCGGTGTCGGCAGCGAAGATGTCGCCCGGCACGACCATCACGGACACGCCGTTGCCGGCCATGGTGTTCTGCAGGGCGTTGTGCAAAACGCGCATGCCCTGATCGGCTTCGTGCACAACCTCGCAGTAGGAAGAGCACTCCTGGAAGAGCAGCTCCGGGTGGGTCTCCTGGAAGAAGGAGGAGCCGATCTCAATCGTGGGAATGTGGGAGGCGATGGCGAGCACCTTCGCGCCGTCGCGGTGGGCCTCGAAGAGGCCCTGCACGAAGTGGGTGTTGCCCGGGCCGCAAGATGCGCCGCACACTGCGAGCTCGTCGGACGCGAGGGAATCTGCGCCAGCGGCGAACGCGGCGGCCTCCTCGTTGCGTACGTGGACCCACTCAATATCGCTCTGACGCACTGCGTCAGACAGCGGGTTGAGCGAGTCGCCCACTAGGCCGTAAACGCGCTTAACGCCTAAGTCCTCTAGGCGCTGCACTACCTGTTCGGCAAAGTTTGGCATTGTAGTTACTTCTCCTCAAAGGTCGTTTCATTCGGCACCCGCCATGGTAACGAGTTTTCCGTGGCACGGTCAGAGCGTTGTTGCAAAGCAGACACAAAGGCCGGGTCTGTGAAGTAGTCGCAGTGTCCGCCCCGAACTCCAGGCACCTGCTCGCCGCCCCACCCTACATACGACGGCGACGCACCGAGGGCCGCCGACGGCCCCGAGCGCAGCAGCAAGATCGGGTCGGTGGGCGAATCCACCACATGCACGGTCGCCTCGGGCCCCGCCAGCGTGAGTTCGGAGGCGTGTGAGGCCGCCACGCCGGCGCTGCCCAGGATCCACAGATCATCCGCAAGCAGGCCGTGCGTACTCGCCGCTTTGGTGGCCAGCAGGGTGCCGTAGCTGTGGGCGACCACGGTTTTCTGGGCGTCGGGGTACCGTTCGTCCAGCGCCGCCTGGAACATGGCGAGGTCATCCGCACCCGCCTCCGCCCGGTGCGGGGAAATCGCGTCCGTAAGCAGCGGGGGAGGGGCGTAGCCCTGCCACACCACGACTGCCGCTCCGGTCTGCTCGGACAAGTTGCGGGCTTTCTCCAGCTCCCCCGCCAGCTGGGAGGGTTTCCCGGTGGTGGCGCCCGCGACCATCGTGATCACGCGCTCCGGGTCGACAGCGTCGCCCACAATGACAGTGGCTGCAGTTGGGCCCGCCTCCAGGAACACACCGCCTGCGGCGGCCACCGCCTCGCGGGTGGACGCCGGCACGGTCTGGGCATGCTTGGCGTCCAGGGATGCCAGATCCTCATCCGGGTGCGCAAAAAGCGGGTCGTACACCTGCTCTTTTCCTGCGGCGCCCAGCAACGACTGGGACAACTGCAAATCCAGCATCATGGACATCGCGTTGAGCCACAACACGCCGCGCGAATGGAAGTGCCTGGCGGCGAAACGGGCAGCCTCGTCCAGCTCGCGTTGCGTCTGTGCCGCGTTGTCCAGCAGCCCTGCCGCCGTGTGTAGCCGAGCGGCGCTCGCGTCCAGCTCAGCTCCGTACCCTGCAAGGCGTGCCGTGGAGGCGTCAAAGGCAGGGCCACGAAACCCGGTAGCGCCAATCGCGGCAGCCGACGCTGGGGCGTGTGCAGCGCGCTCAGATGCCGCCGCAGCTGCGAGGCGGACCGCGGCAGCGGCGGCAGCCAGTTCGTTCGCGTCGAGTGCGGGTGCGTAGATCACGGCGCCAATTTCCTGCTCAGCGAGGTGTCCAACCGTTCGACCTCTAACGCAAATGCGGCGACATCCTCGAGGTGGGTGGTGATGCGGGACGTGGTGGCGTCGATACGCACATGCTCCTGCTGCTGCAGCGAGGCTAGCGCAGCGGCGGAGCGCGACGGGCGCAGGTGGGCAAGCGGTGGCGCCGCAAAGCTGCGGATGCAGCGCCGGGCCACGGGTGCGGTGCTGGTGGTCAGTTCAATGATTGCCATGCGCTCAACCCAACGTGAACGAAACAAGCGATTCAAGGGGCTGGTCCTAAACTGTGGATAACCGCCCTTCCGCGCACCTAGAGTTATCCACATGAAGATCGCGCTCTTGCAAATCGCCTCCGGCGGCAACAAGATGGACAACTTGGCCATGATCACCCCGCTGGTGCGCGATGCCGCGGCGGCGGGCGCCACCCTCATCGTGCTGCCGGAGGGTGCGAGCCAGGCCTTTGAGCAGGGCAGGCTGGACACTCAAGCCGAGGAATTGGACGGGCCGTTCGCCACCGGCCTGCGCACGCTTGCCGACGAGCTCCGCGTCACCATCGTCGCCGGCATGTTCCGCCCGGCAGACACCAAGACGGTGAACTGCAAGGAGTTTAACCGCGTGTACAACACCGCGTTGATTACCGGCGGCGGTGTGCACACGGGCTACGACAAGATCCACACCTACGACGCCTTTAACTACAAGGAGTCGGACACTGTGTGCCCCGGCGAGGAGCTGGTCACGTTCGTCCACGAGGGGACGACGGTGGGCGTGGCTACCTGCTTCGACATTCGTTTCCCCGAGCAGTTCCAGCAGCTTGCCGCGCGCGGCGCGCAGGTGGTCGTAGTGCCCACGAGCTGGGCGGACGGGAACAGCAAGGTGGAGCAGTGGCGCACGCTCACCGCGGCGCGCGCACTGGATGTCGGCGTGTTCATCGCGGCGGCGGGTCAGGCGCGGCCGCACCACGAGGTCGAGGCCGGCCAGCCGTCCGGGCCCACCGGGGTCGGGCACTCTGCGGTGGTGAGCCCGACGGGTGTGCGCCTGGCTGAGGCCGGCTACGGGCCGGAAACGCTCGTCGTGGAGATCGACCCGAGCGACGCCGCGGCGGCGCGTAAGGAGCTCCCGCTGGCCGCGATGCGCGACAGCAGCGTCATGCGCTGAACCGCTGCTGGGCATCACCCGTGGGATAAAGTTGCACGCGGTTTGTCCGCAATAACTGGATAGAAAAGAGGTGCTGCGATGGAATTCACCCCATACACGCTGCTTACAGACGTTGGCTGGATCTCGGTCCTGCTGATCGTCGGCAACATTTTGCGCAACCGCTTGAAGCTGCTGCAGGCGCTGCTGTTGCCCGCTCCCATCACCGCGGGTCTGCTCGGCCTGCTCTTGGGCGATGAAGTCCTCGGCGTCATCCACTGGTCCGACCAGGTGGGTACGTACACCACGCTGCTCATCGCGGTCGTGTTCGCGTCCATGGCGTACTCTATGGATCTCGGCGGTTCCGTCGCCTCGGGTGCGCGCAACATGTGGGGCTACTCCACCGCAATGTTCATGGGCCAGTGGGGCCTATTTGTGCTGCTCGGCCTGTACTTCTTCGCGCCGTTGTTCGGCACCGAAATCTGGTTCGGTATGATGCTGCCAGTCGGCTTCGTCGGCGGCTTCGGCACCGCCGCGGCCGTCGGCTCCGCGCTGGAGGAAATCGGTGTGGAGGGCGCATCTTCGCTCGGCTTCACCTCCGCGACCGTGGGCACGCTCGTGGCGATTGTCGGCGGCGTGATCATGGCCAACTGGGGCATCCGCAAAGGCAAGGCATCCCAGCTCGCGGGCACGCTTCCCGACGACCTGCGCACCGGCTACATCCGCAACGAGGAAGAACGCCCCTCCATCGGCAAGGCCACGACCAACCCGTCGTCCATCGAGCCGCTCGCGCTGCACGCCGGCTTCATCGTGTTTACGGTGCTGATCGCCTACATGCTCAACTCAGTGATCAAGGACCAGTGGTCGAACGTTTCCATCCCGCTGTTCGCTATGGCCTTTGTGGTCGGGCTCGTCGGACGCCTCGTGCTGAAGCTCACCGGCCGTCAGAACTACCTGGACAGCTCCACCATCAACTCGGTCTCCGGCGCCGCCACCGACTACATGATCGCCTTCGGCATCGCCTCCATCGTGCCCGCAGCCCTGGCCGGCTACTGGCAGGCGCTCGTCGTCCTGTTCGTGCTCGGCACCGTGTTCTGCCTTGTGTGGATGCTGTGGGCCGGTCCCCGCTTCTTCGGCGAAAAGTGGCTCGAGCGCGGCCTGTTCGGCTGGGGCTGGGCCACCGCCGCCGTTGCCACCGGCATCGCGCTTTTGAAGATGGTGGACCCGAAACTCAAATCTGGCACGCTCAACGAATACGGCGTGGCCTACGTCGGTTTCGCTCCGTTCGAGATCGGCATGACCATCCTCGCGCCGATCGCCGTCATCGCCGGCTTTGTCACCGGGTTCGCCTGGGTGTCCTTCGCTGTTGCAGTCGGAGTTGTGGTGATGGCGTACGTGCTGAAATGGATACCGGTGCGCGAGGAGTCGTCGTAAAGCGGGGTGCTCTATGACGGGCGTTTACGAATAGCCAAAGGGATGTATTGTTGCCCCGCTAGCCAGGCAGCGGCAGCGGGGTTCATTGCGTTCGTGAGCCGGTGGGAAACGCGGTGGAATCGAAGCTGCTTCTGCCCGTCGGGTGCCACGGCGGTGACACTATTCCACGCTATTTTCGAAGGTAATCTGCAGGAAGGATTAAGGAAGCGTTCACGAACTCGATACCAATAACCTTTCCATCTTCATCAACGTCTATCTCTATTTCCCCTTCCATTCCTTCTGTAGTTATTGCTGATATCTGCTTTTCTGGAAGGGCACCTGATTGCGATATGGCTAAATATGCTGCGTCAGCTTCTGGGTCATAATTGAAATTCATGATTTGGCTTTCGTAACGGTTATCACATTTCCACTCCAATTATCAGCAATAGCTCGAATCCCGTTGTCGCATCACCCCTGCTGGTTCGACTTTTTTAATAACGTGTTCAACTAGCTCCGCAGGGCCCACCATCACTACGCGTTACACCACGCTAAGGGGCACAACCATCTAGGTACACTTTTCGCTGTTTAACCCTGAGCCACCCTCGCGCAGCTTTTTTGCCGTTGACAGGAACAGACTCAACTCCTGGTGCGTTACACATAGTGCGAAACAACGTTAGGCAAGAAAGGACCATGGATTCATGGCGAACAAGTACACGCAGAAGACGCAGGAGGCCCTGCAGCAGGCGCAGATGCGCGCCTCCGCCGCAGGCAACCCGGAGATACGCCCAGCTCACGTGCTGGAGGCGCTGCTGAAGCAGCAAGACGGCATCGCCGCCCCGGTGCTCAAGGCCACGGGCGTGGACCCGGAGACGGTCGCACGCGAGGCCGGCGAGCTGATTAGCACGTACCCCAGCGCGCAGGGGCAGAACATGGCGAACCCGGGCCTCAACCGGGACTTGCAGGTCGCACTGAGTGCGGCGCAGGATCTCGCGGGCGAGCTTGGAGACGAGTTCGTGTCCGCCGATGTGCTGCTGGCCGGCATTGCCAAGGGCGGCGACGACGCCGCGGAGCTTTTGACCAAGCGCGGCGCTACTTTCGACGCGCTCAAGGAGGCCTTCTCCTCAGTGCGCGGCGGCAAGACCGTGACCTCGGAGAACCCGGAGGATCAGTTCCAGGCGCTGGCGAAGTACTCCACCGACCTGACCGCGCGTGCGCGCGAGGGCAAGATCGACCCGGTCATCGGGCGTGATTCTGAGATCCGTCGCGTGGTGCAGGTGCTGTCCCGCCGCACCAAGAACAACCCGGTGCTCATCGGTGAGCCGGGCGTGGGCAAGACCGCGATCGTTGAGGGCCTGGCGCGGCGCATCGTCGCGGGCGACGTGCCCGAGTCCCTGAAGGGCAAGACCCTGATCTCGCTGGATCTGGGCTCCATGGTCGCCGGCGCGAAGTTCCGCGGCGAGTTCGAGGAGCGGCTGAAGGCTGTGTTGGACGAGATCAAGGAGTCCAACGGGCAAATCATCACGTTTATCGACGAGCTGCACACCATCGTCGGCGCCGGTGCCTCCGGCGACTCGGCGATGGATGCGGGCAACATGATCAAGCCGCTGCTCGCCCGCGGTGAGCTGCGCCTTGTGGGCGCAACCACGCTGGACGAGTACCGCCAGTACATCGAGCAGGACGCCGCGCTGGAGCGCCGCTTCCAGCAGGTCTACGTGGGCGAGCCGACGGTGGAGGACACCATCGGCATCCTGCGCGGCCTGAAGGAGCGCTACGAGGTGCACCACGGCGTGCGCATCCAGGACTCCGCGCTGGTGTCTGCTGCCGAGCTGTCCAACCGCTACATCACCAACCGCTTCCTGCCGGACAAGGCCATCGACCTGGTGGACGAGGCTGGCTCGCGCCTGCGCATGCAGATCGACTCCTCCCCGCAGGAGATCGACGAGCTCGAGCGCATCGTGCGCCGCCTGGAAATCGAGGAAATCGCCCTGCAGAAGGAATCCGACGCCGCGTCCCAGCAGCGCCTGGAGCACCTGCGCGAGGAGCTTGCCGACCAGCGCGAGCGCCTGGGCGAGATGAAGGCGCGCTGGGAAAACGAGAAGGCCGAGGTGAACAAGGTCCAGTCCGCGAAGGAGGAGCTCGAGCGCCTGCGCAACGAGTCTGAGATCGCGGAGCGCGAAGGCGACTACGCCAAGGTCTCCGAGCTGCGCTACGGCCGCATCCCGGAGCTCGAGGCAGAGGTGGCGAAGGCGGAATCCGAGGCCAGCAACAAGACCATGCTGGAAGAGGAGGTCACCCCGGACATCATCGCGGACGTCGTGTCGTCCTGGACAGGCATCCCGGCCGGCAAGATGATGCAGGGCGAAACCGAGAAGCTGCTCCACATGGAGCGCGTGCTCGGCGAGCGTGTCGTCGGCCAGCGTGAGGCTGTGGTCGCGGTCTCCGACGCGGTGCGCCGCTCGCGCGCCGGCGTGGCGGACCCGAACCGCCCGATCGGCTCGTTCCTGTTCCTCGGCCCCACCGGCGTGGGTAAGACGGAGCTGGCGAAGTCCCTGTCGGAGTTCCTCTTCGACGACGAATCCGCCATGATCCGCATCGACATGTCCGAGTACGGCGAGAAGCACTCCGTCGCCCGCCTGGTTGGTGCCCCTCCGGGGTATGTCGGCTACGACGCTGGCGGCCAGCTCACCGAGGCGGTGCGCCGTCGCCCGTACTCGCTCGTGCTTTTCGACGAGGTGGAAAAGGCGCACCCGGACGTCTTCGACGTGCTCCTGCAGGTTCTGGACGAGGGCAGGCTCACCGACGGCCAAGGCAGGACCGTGGATTTCCGCAACACCGTGGTCATCCTCACCTCCAACCTGGGCGCCGGCGGCAACCGTGAGCAGATCATGGACGCGGTCAAGCACCACTTCAAGCCGGAGTTCATCAACCGCCTCGATGACGTGGTCGTCTTCGAGCCGCTGAGCCAGGACCAGCTCGTGGGCATTGTGGACATCCAGCTGCAGGGCCTGGCCGAGCGCCTCGCCGCCCGGCGTCTGACGCTCGATGTGTCGGATTCCGCGAAGAGCTGGCTGGCGGACCGCGGCTACGACCCGGCATACGGTGCCCGCCCGCTGCGCCGCCTGATTCAGCAGGCCATCGGCGACCGCTTGGCCAAGAAGCTCCTGGCCGGCGACATCCGAGACGGCGATACGGTGCACGTCGACGTGGCCGACGGCGGCGAGGGCCTGGACGTCACGGCGCGCTAGATAATGGGTGCATGACCAAACTCGTGCACACTCCGGAAGCGCTGGCTGCGGCGCTTCCTACCGGACCTATCTCCCTCGTCCCCACCATGGGCGCGCTGCACGACGGCCACCTCGCCCTCGTGCGCGCCGCCGCAGCGCTGGACAATCCCGTGGTGGTCAGTATCTTTGTCAACCCGCTGCAGTTCGCGCCGGGGGAGGACCTGGACAACTATCCGCGGACGCTGCCGGAGGACGTCGCAAAGCTTGAAGCGCTCGGCGTCGACGCGGTGTTCGCGCCCGCGCCGGAGACCATGTACCCGCACGGCCCGCGCACCACGATCCAACCCGGCCCGCTGGGGTCGGTGTTGGAGGGTGCGACGCGGCCGACGCACTTCGCGGGCGTGCTCACGGTGGTGGCGAAGCTGTTTGCGCTCACCCGCGCCACCGACGCGTTCTTCGGCGAGAAGGACTACCAGCAGCTCGCGCTGATCCGCCAGATGGCGGAGGACCTGCACCTCCCGGTGCGTATCCATGGTTGCCCGATCGTGCGCGACACTGACGGCCTCGCGCTGTCGTCGCGCAACCGCTACCTCTCTGCGCAGGAGCGCGCGATCGCGCTGGCCATCCCGCGGGCGCTTGCAACCGGCAGCCTGTCGGAGGCGCGCTCGCTTCTCGACGCTACCGAAGGCCTCGAACTCGACTACCTGGTCACCACCGCCCCGGATATGACCGACCTGCCGGCTGGTTACACCGGCCCGGCGCGGATGCTGGTGGCGGCGAAGGTCGGCGCGACCCGGCTGCTGGATAACGCCCCGATCGAGGTTGAGCGCGGCTAGAACGCGTGCTCGTCGGCCGGGAACTCGCCGCGGTGCACTGCCCGCTTGAACGCTGTCGCCGCCGCTTCCAGGTCAGCGCCAACGGAGCCGAACTTCCGCACGAATGCTGCCCGGTGATCCCCGGCCGGGACGTCGGCCATGTCGTGCCAGACCAGCACCTGGGCATCCGTGCCCGCACCTGCGCCGATGCCTACCGTGGGGATGGGGCACGACGCGGTGAGTTCAGCGGCCAGCGCGGCTGGAACCATCTCGAAGACCACCATGTCCGCGCCGGCCTCGACCACCGCCGCGACGTCTCGGCGCAGCTGGTCGGCGCCCGCGTCCCGGCCCTGCACCTTGAACCCGCTCAGGTTGTCCACGGATTGCGGCGTGAAACCGACGTGGGCGCACGCCGCCAGGCCGGCGTTCTTCAACGCCCGGATGCGCGGGGCGATCCGCTCGCCGCCTTCCAACTTCACCATGTGGGCACCGGTGCGGCGCGCAAGCTCGGTGGCGGTGCGGACGCATTGCTCGTCGCTCGCCTCGTAGCTGCCAAACGGGAGATCGATGATCACAAGGGCGTTTCCGGCCCCGCGGACGACGGCTGCGCCGAGGTACGCCATCTCGTCCACAGACACCTGGTTGGTGGTCTCGTACCCGTAGACCACGTTGGCGGCGGAGTCCCCGACCAGCAGGCACTCGATGCCGGCCTGCGCAAACACGCGCGCGGTGGAGTAGTCGTAGGCGGTGAGCATCGCCCACTTCTCGCCGTCGGCCTTCTTCCGCGCGAAGTCCGCGACGCGCACCTTTTTCGTTGGAGCAAGGTATCCAGTCACAGCTGCAGTCTAAGTCAGCGCCCTGCGCCGAAAACCACGCAGGAGGCCGCAGCGTTTACACTGCCCTGCATGCAACCAACCACCACGATCATCACCCGCGTTGCTGTCCCCGGCGTCGAAAGCGAGCAGCTGCAGGCGCACCAGATCGGCCGGGACCACTTTGTGGTGGCGAGCGTGCCGTTCGTAGACACGACGCTCGCCATGGGCGACATCGTGGAGTGCGTGACGGTCGGCGGGGCGTTCCACGTGGACAGGGTGGTCGTGCGCGGCGGCGCGTCGACGGTGCGCGTGCTGCCGGAAGACCCGGAAGGCCAGGACCCGAACGAGATCGCCGGCACGCTGCTCGCGTTCGGCTGCCGCGTGGAGCTCGGCCCGGGCGGCATGCTGGCCGCCAGCATCGGCGCGGATTGCCCGCGTGAGGGGATCACCGAGTGGCTGAGCAGCCTGGAAGCGCAGGGCGCGATCCAGCTCGCCCCCGGGTACATGGCGTAAAACCCCGTTACACTTGCGGCCATGAGCGTCTTTGTCTCCGCCGCTGAGCTCAACGAGCGCATCCAGGCCGGCCAGAAACAGACCGTCATTGCCGCGCTGTGGGAGCCGAAAGCGGGCAAGGCGTGGTCCAAGTTCCAATCGGAGCACATCCCAACGGCGCTGTACTGCGACCCGTCGGTGCAGCTCGCGGGCATGCCGGGCCGGCGGGTGGGCCGCAACCCGATGCCCAGCATTGACACGGTGGCGAAGGCCGCCGCAGGCTGGGGTATCGAAGCCGGCCGCCCGGTTGTGGTCTACGACGGCGGCAACGGCCTGTTCGCAGCCCGCGCCTGGTGGGTTTTGCGCTGGGCGGGCGTGCAGGACGTGCATATTCTCGACGGCGGCTTCGCGGCCTGGGACGGCCAAGGCCTGCCCACCATCGCGGGTCCAGGCAGCGTCGTGGTGCCGCGCGAGGCCCAACTCACCGCGGGCAGCCTGCCTGCCGCGACCATGGACGACGTGCGGGCATTCGAGGGCGTGCTTATCGACGCCAGGGGTGCCCGCCGTTTCGCAGGCCGCCGCGAAACCCTGGACCTGCGCGCCGGGCACATCCCGGGGGCGAAGAACCTGCCCGTGAACGACCTGTTCGACGACGACACCAACACGGTCAAGGATGCCGACGCCATCCGGGAGAGCTTCGCCCAGATCGGCGTCACGCAGAACACGGACCCGGCCAGCGTGATCGCCTACTCCGGCTCCGGCAACCACTCCGCCCTGCTCCTAGCCGCGCTGGAGCACGCCGGCCTGCCGTTGCTCACGCACTACGTGGGCGGCTGGTCGCAGTGGAGCGCCAACCGGGACAACCCGGTGGCATCTGACATGTAAGCCAGGCGTGGCCGTGTCGGGGCGCGCGGTAGCATAGTCCGCGATGGTCACCCTGTTGTTTCTCCTCGCGCTCGCGGCGTTGCTTGGCGCCGTGGCGCTTTTCGTGTCGGATGCGCGCGAGCGCTCGGCCGAGACAGGCAACACAGACAGCGCCGCCACCACGGCAGCGCCCGCCGAGAAGGACGAGGCACGCACTGACACGCCGGCCGAGAAGCCGGTGAAATCCCGCGCGCCGGGCAAACGCGCCCGCCGCGCCTGGGCCCGCGAGCGCGGCTTCAACTTCGAGAGCGCCGACGAGTTGCTTGCCAGCGAGTGGTCGCGTGGCGCAGCGGCCGGGGGAGCGTCGGCGCGCAACGTCGCAACCGGCAACGCGTACGGCCACGACGTGCACGTGGCGGACCTGGGGGACTCCGTCGTTGTCGCGATGGGCACGGGCGCGGAGACGCGGGCGGTGGTCGACTTCCGCCGGGAGGGCCTTGCTGCAGAAACGTCCGACGACCTAGTGGAGCTGGACAGCTACAGCGGGTTTCGGTGTTTCGCTACGCAGGCGGGGGCGGGCCGGAGGTTCGTCGATAGCCGAGTGCTCACGGCGCTCGAGCAGCTGCCCACCTCGGTGCAGGCGGTGTGGTTCGAGGGGGCGTGGGCCATCGCGGAGCTCACGCGCGAGTCGGGCCCGGGGGACTGGGACGCCGCACTCGCGCCGTTGGCGCTGCTGGCGGACGCGGCGCGCACGCTGCCGCCCGTCGAGGACGTTCCACTCACCTTGCCGTACCCCACCCGCACCATCCCGGGCGAGCAACCCGCGGCGCTGCCGGAGGCCGATCCGGAGCCGGTGATGCAGCGCCCGGAGGACCCCGTGGCGCTGCCCACCCGCACCACCGGCGGGACGCGCGGCGAGGTGGAGGACCATGACCTCGGCGGTGACGATGTGAAAGCCATCGCGGGCGACGAGCGCCGCGTGGTGGATCTCACGCGGGTGCGCCGGGTGCAAGGGCCAAGCTCGATTTTCGACGACAAGGAGTAAAGACATGAAAGAACGGCTCGCTGAACTGGTCAAGGAGCTGGCAGTGGTGCACGGCAAGGTGACGCTGTCGTCCGGCAAGGAAGCGGATTACTACGTGGACCTGCGCCGCGCGACACTGCACCACGAGGCCAGCCCGCTCATCGGTGCGCTGCTGCGCGAGCTCACCGCGGACCTGGAGTTCGACGCCGTGGGCGGCCTCACCTTGGGCGCGGACCCCGTCGCGACCTCGATCATGCACGCCGAGGGCCGCCCGGTCGACGCGTTCGTGGTGCGCAAGGAGGCCAAGAAGCACGGTATGCAGCGCCGCATCGAGGGGCCGTCGATCGCCGGCAAGCGCGTGCTGGTTGTGGAGGACACCACGACCACCGGCAACTCGCCGCTGACCGCCGTGGAGGCCTGCCGCGAGGAGGGCGCCGAGGTGGTGGCGGTGGCCACCGTCGTGGACCGCGCGACCGGCGCCGAGCAGGTCCTGCGCGACGCAGGCCTGGAGTACCGCTACCTTCTCGGACTCGAAGACCTGGGCCTTGCCTAACGACGAACTCCGCGGCCCCACCGAGTGGAACGAAGGCCGCCACGGCGTCGGCCCCTGGGAGGGCGCCTGGCCGGAGGACCCGCGCTACGACCCCGCCTTCCTGGAGGAGGGCGACCGCCGCAACGTCGTCGACGCGTACCGGTACTGGTCGCTGGAGGCCGTCGTTGCGGACCTGGACCAGCGCCGGCACCCCTTCCACGTGGCCATCGAGAACTTTGAAAACGACATGAACATCGGCACCGTGGTGCGCACTGCCAACGCGTTTCTGGCGCGGGAGGTGCACATCGTGGGCCGCAAACGGTGGAACCGCCGCGGCGCGATGGTGACGGACCGCTACCAGCACATCCGGCACCACGAGACGGTAGCGGACCTCATGGCGTGGGCGGCGGCGGAGGGCATCCCCGTCGTGGCCATCGACAACACCCCCGGGTCCGTGCCGCTGGAGACCGCGCGGCTGCCGCGCGAGTGCGTGCTGCTGTTCGGCCAGGAAGGCCCGGGCGTCACGGAGGCGGCGCAGGAGGCCGCGGTGATGACCTGCTCCATCGCCCAGTTCGGCTCGACCCGCTCCATCAACGCCGGGGTCGCGGCAGGCATTGCCATGCACGCCTGGATCCGCCAGCACGCGGACCTCTCCCAGGCGTGGTAGCTCCGTTATCACCCCGCCTGCGGCCTCTGGCAAGATAAGGGCGAATCGTTACTTCCTGAGGAGGCACCCCGTGCCGGAAACGTGGGCGCACCGCGCCGACCTGGCTGAATCTGCCGTGACTGAGCGCCACGCCCAGAGACTGTGGGGCATGCCCAAGACCAACCTGGCGGTGGTGACGTGGCCGCCGGGACCGAAGGACCGGGCGTTTTGGCACTGGCACTACTGGTGGCAGGCGCAATACCTGGACTGCCAGGTGGACGCGGCGACGAGGCGCGGGACGAAAACGCGCCGCCGGCGGATTGCGGACACGCTGCGCGGGATCCAGCGGCGCAACCGCGGCAAGCTCACCGCCAACCGGCACTTCGACGATAAGGCCTGGCTGGCGCTGGCGTGGAACCGCGCGACCAACCTGGACGGCATCACCCGCACTCGCCGCCTGGGGGCGCTGGAGTTCGACCTGCTCGCGGGCATCGACCCGGTGATGGGCGTCCTGCCGTGGCGCACCGGCGAGACCTTCTACAACGTGCCCTCCAACGCCACCGCAGCCCTGCTGTTCGCCCGCACCGGACGCCTGGACAAAGCGCAGGAGATCGTGGACTGGATCTTTGACAACCTCGTGCGGGAAGATGGCCTGCTCAACGACGGCATCCGGATGCGCATGAGCGGGCCAGAGGTGGTTGAGAAGATCTACACCTACAACCAGGGCACCGCGCTGGGCGCGAGCCTGGAGATCGCGCTGGCGCTGCGGGAAGACGTGGGCCTCGCGCACGACGAGCAGATCGATTCCTTCGAGTACTCCGAGCGCGCGGACGCCTCCATGTTCTACATCACCCACATCCGCGCGATCGTGCAGGCAGTGGCCCTGCGCATGGCGAACCCGCAGGGGGTCCTGCTCAGCCCGCCGGAAGAATCGGGCGAGGGCGATGGCGGCCTGTTCAAGGGCATCCTCGCACGCTACCTGGCTGAGGTCGCGGTGCGCTTGCCGGAGGATTCGAAGGAGAACATCGCCACGAAGAAGATCGCCGCGCGCCTGGTCATGCAGTCCGCGGAATCGCTCTGGGCGCACCGCCTCGAGGTGGACGGCCTTCCGGTGTTCGCGGCGGAGTGGACCCAGGATGCGAAGTTGCCGCACAACTACGGGCTCGGGCCTGCGTCGATAAGCGAGGCGGTTGGGCTCGTCCGCATCGACGAGCGCGACCTCTCGGTCCAACTGTCCGGCTGGATGCTGCTGGAGGCGGCGGCGCGGGTAGCTGCGGCGCAGGGGTAAAACGGGCATACTTGGGGGCGTAACTGAACCCGTACGCAGGAGGATCCCATGCCTATCGCAACCCCCGAGGTCTACAACCAGATGCTGGACACCGCCAAGAAGGGCGGGTTCGCGTTCCCGGCGATCAACTGCACGTCGTCTGAGACCATTAACGCGGCAATCAAGGGGTTCGCGGAGGCGGAGTCTGACGGCATCATCCAGTTCTCCACCGGCGGCGCGGAGTTCGGCTCCGGCCTGGGCGTGAAGAACAAGGTGGCGGGCGCGAAGGCGCTGGCCGCGTTCGCGCACGAGGTCGCGCAGCACTACGACGTCAACATCGCCCTGCACACGGACCACTGCCAGAAGGAAGTGCTGGACGAGTACGTCCGCCCGCTCATCGCCATCTCACAGGAACGCGTCAACGCCGGCGAGCTGCCGCTGTTCCAGTCCCACATGTGGGACGGCTCCGCGGTGCCGATCGACGAGAACCTGGAAATCGCCCAGGACCTCCTGGCCAAGGCCAACGCGGCGAACATCGTCCTCGAGGTGGAGATCGGCGTCGTCGGCGGCGAAGAGGACGGCGTTGAGGCGAGGGCCGGCGCGAACCTCTACACCAACGAGGCGGACTTTGAAAAGACCGTCGACGCCCTGGGCACCGGCGAGAACGGCCGCTACCTGCTGGCCGCGACCTTCGGCAACGTCCACGGCGTGTACAAGCCGGGCAACGTGAAGCTGCGCCCCGAGGTCCTCGACATGGGCCAGAAGGTCGCCGCCCGCAAGCTGGGCCTGGACGAGGGCGCCCAGCCGTTCGACTTCGTCTTCCACGGCGGCTCCGGCTCCGAAAAGGAGAAGATCGAGGAGGCGCTGCGCTACGGCGTGATCAAGATGAACGTGGACACCGACACTCAGTACGCGTTCACCCGCCCGATCGCCGGCCACATGTTTGCCAACTACGACGGCGTGCTCAAGGTCGACGGCGAGGTGGGCAACAAGAAGGCCTACGACCCGCGCTCGTACCTGAAGAAGGCCGAGCAGGCCATGTCCGAGCGCGTCATCGAGGCCTGCCAGGACCTCCACTCCGTGGGCAAGTCCGTGTCCAAGTAAGCGCTTTCTGCTTCACGACGAACCTCCGGTCCGCCGGAGGTTCTTTTCATGCCCGCCTACACTGTCTAACCATGGCGAAACAGAGGATGGGCACGCGAGAGCGGCTCCAACTAGTGGATAAGTCTGTGCAGGCGCGCGTGAAGCGGGTTCGCAAGCGCCTGCTGCCGATCATGCAGATCGGCCTCGCCTCCGGGTTCGCCTACTTCCTCGCCCACGACCTCGCCGGCCACCCGCGGCCGTTCTTCGCGCCGATCAGCGTGGTCATCATCATCGGCATGACGGGCGGGGACCGCGTGTCCAAGTCCGTGGACATGGCGCTCGGTTGCATCCTCGGCGTGCTGGTGGGGGACCTCATCTTCTACAGGCTGGGCGACGGCGGCTGGCAGATCGCGGTCATCGTCGCAGGTTCCTTGCTCATCGCGTCGTTCTTCTCCAGCTCCGTGCTGGTGAACAACCAGGCCGCCATCGGCGCCATCCTGATCGCCACGATCATGCCGCCGGGCGCGGAGGTGACCGGCATCGACCGCACCATCGACGCGATCATCGGCTGCGTGGTCGCGATGGCCACCATCGCGTTGATCCCGCAGGCGCCGATGCAGTCCGCCCGCGCGGAGGTGTCCAAAGTGCTCGGCATCATGTCGTCGGTGCTCGACGACGTCGCCGACGGCATGCGCGACCACAACCCCGACGTCATCGACGAGGCCCTGGAGCTGATCCGCGGCACCCAGACCGGCATCGACGACCTCGCCGCCGCCATTAAGGCCGGCCAGGAAACGTCGCTGGTCTCGCCCTTCCTCTGGGGCACGCGCCGCTACATCAACTCGCTCGCGCGCGTGATCCCGCCCGTCGATAATGCGGTGCGCACGGCCCGCGTCCTTGCGCGGCGGGCGCGCGTGCTTGCCGATGACAACGATTCCGCCACCCCCGCCCAGATCGAGCTGCTGGATTCCCTCTCCCAGGTCTGCCTGGAGCTGTCGGAGGTGTACGACGTCAATTCCCGCGTCGCGCAGGCAACCGTGATCCCGCAGTGCGTCAACGAGCTGCGCGCCGCAGGGCAGAAAGCGGGCATGGACCTCATCCCCGAAAACGGCGTGCTGTCCGCCTACGCCATCTTGGCCCAGACGCGCTCGCTCATTGTGGACCTGCTCATGGTGTGCGGCATGTCCCACGAGTCCGCGCTGGCCGCGCTCGCTCCCACGTCCGAGACACCAAGTGTGGAGCCGGAAACCTTCGACCTCGACTAGCTTGCCCCAAGCAGCAAAAACCCCGGTGGGAGCAATCCCACCGGGGTGAACGCTTTGGGCTAGCGGCAGCTAACGCGCTGCTTAGCGCAGGTTGTCGCGGTCAGCGTCGCGGACGTCGCCCTCGACAACACCGTCGGTCTCGAAGCGCTCCTTGCGGACCTCCTCGGAAACACGCTCGGTGTCCTGAACGGTGTCCTTCTCCAGGGAAACCTTCTCCACCGGGACGGACTCCTTGGCAACGTTCACGCGGTCCTCGTGCAGGGTGACGGAAGCTTCCTGCTCGCCGATGTTGCCGTCGTAGTTAGCGCGGTCAGCGTCGGTGATCGGCTCGCGGACAACGCGGACCTCTTCGCGCTCAACCGGAACCTCGACGTTCTCGGTCTCGTTCACGACGTACTTGCGCAGGCGAACCTGGCCGGTCTCGACGCGGTCCTTGGAAACGTCGAGCTGCTCCTCGGAGCGGACGATCTCGTCATCGTTTGCAACGTGGCGGCCGGCATCAACAACGTCGCGGCGGTCAGCGTCGACCTCGCGCTCGCCAGCTGCGTAGCCAGCACCCGCTGCTGCGCCGGTGCCGGCAGCGCCAGCCTGTGCAGTGCGGTTGTCGGTCTCGTAGGTGGTCACGTCCTGGGTGCCCTCCAGGCCGTAGTGGCGGTAGAACGCGTCCTGGTCCTCGGTGGTGAGGTGGCCGTTCTCGTCCAGCTCCGGAGCGTCCTCAACGCGGTCCTTCGGGAATGCGAGGTGCAGCTCGCCGTCGCGGAGGGTGTGGCCGCGCAGCGGAACGATGGAGTCGCCGCCACCGAACATGCCGTGGTTCACAGACACGAAGTCCGGCTGGCCGGTGGCGTCGTTGACGTAAACGTCCTTGACGCCGCCGAGCTTCTCGCCGTCAACGTCGTATGCGGTTGCGTTTGCAAGGTCTTCGATGCGGTTCGTCTCAGCCATGATTTCTCCTTAAAGATTTTGGCTTGTAAATTTGTTGTGCTTCCGCAAGCCGGCAACCGGTCGTTGCGGGAACACCAACGAACGTAGGGGAGCCGCGCCGCCGCCGCGTGGACACTCGTTCAATTTAGCCCATTCGAACATGTGGTCGAGCGACAAACTGCCGCGTTTGATGTAGCCCCCGTCACACCCGCATGACGTGGATGTTCATGGCCTGTCGTCATCGAAATTGTTGGAGCTGGGACTGCCGCCGTGTATCGGCGCGGTAACGAACGGGGTCACATGCGCCCCAATCTTCACAATGTGAGATAAATCACAATGCGGAAGTTAGGGTTCGCGGACGCTCTGGATGTCGCGCAGATGGCGGTAGAAGGTGACTCGCTGCACGGGGCGGGGGCGCGCGACGCCGTCGATACGCACCGCGATCTCTTGGCCCCCCGCTTGCAGGGCGCGGCCTGCGAAGACGCGGGAGGCGTCGGTGCGGCCCACGGGCTGCCGCCGCAGGAACCGGCGTGTGGGCACGAGCGGGCTGACGTAGGGCACGGCGACGAGCCCGGGCGCGTCTGCGGTGGGTACGAGGCGCGCGCCGTACTCCCCGGCGCCGGCCAGCACCTCCGAGTCGACCACGATCTCGCCGGTAAACGGCGCGGAGCCGTCGCCAGTGAACAGTTCTGCCGAGCCTGCGACCACCTCGCCGAAGTCCGTGCGCACGCTCGGCATCGGCTGTACCGCGCCCTCGACCGCAAGCGCAACGTCGCCCGCGCCCCACACAAGCGCCGCAGGCGAGTGCGCGTCTACGGGCACGTACCCGACTTCCACCCACATGACGTCAGAGCGCATCAAACGCGTGAGCACGAGGCCGAGCGCGCGGTCGTCGCCGGAGACGATCACCCGCACCGGCTCGTCGGGCTGCTGCGGCGCGAACGCGGGGTCCCCAAGGTGGGAAACAGACGGGTTTGCCTGGATCTCATCCAAAGACGGGGTTGGGTCCTCCGGCAGAACCTCCCGCGCGATGTCCGTGAGAACCCGCAGCTCTTTCTGGCTGGGGTGCTGGGGGAGGTCGAGGCGCAGGGCCCCCGGGATGGCCGGAGCCTCGCCGCACGCGCAGTGGATGAGCCGCATGGCGCTCACGCTACAATATGGCCGTTATTGCGCCATATATAAGGAGTGTGCGATGTCCGCCATCATCATCGTGGGCGCCCAGTGGGGCGACGAGGGCAAAGGCAAGGCAACCGACATCCTCGGCGGCAGGGTGGATTACGTGGTCAAGCCGAACGGCGGCAACAACGCGGGCCACACCGTTGTAGTGGGCGGGGAGAAGTACGAACTGAAGCTCCTGCCTGCCGGCGTGCTCAGTGAAAACGCCACGCCAATCTTGGGCAACGGCGTCGTGGTGAACCTGGAAGCGTTGTTCGAGGAGATCGACGGGCTTGAGGCCCGCGGCGCCAACGCCGCGCGCCTGAAGGTTTCTGCCAACGCCCACCTGGTGGCCCCGTACCACCAGCAGCTGGACCGGGTGCAGGAGCGCTTCTTGGGCAAGCGCGCCATCGGCACCACCGGCCGCGGCATCGGGCCCACCTACGCGGACAAGGTCGCGCGTGTGGGCCTGCGGGTGCAGGACGTCTTCGACGAATCCATCCTGCGCCAGAAAATCGAGTCGGCCCTGGACGTGAAGAACCAGATGCTGGTGAAGATGTACAACCGCCGCGCCATCTCCGTGGAAGAGACGATGGACTACTTCGGCCGCTACGCCGAGCGCCTCCAGCCCATGGTGATCGACGCGGAGCGCGTGCTCAACGACGCCCTGGACCGCGGCGAGCACGTGCTCATGGAGGGCGGCCAGGCCACGATGCTGGACGTGGACCACGGCACGTACCCGTTTGTCACCTCCTCCAACCCCACCGCCGGCGGCGCGTGCGTGGGCGCGGGCATCGGCCCGACGCGCATCACGGCGTCCCTCGGCATTATCAAGGCGTACACCACCCGTGTGGGCGCGGGCCCGTTCCCAACCGAGCTGTTTGACAAGTGGGGTGAGTTCCTCCAGGTCACCGGCGGCGAGGTGGGTGTCAACACCGGGCGCAAGCGCCGCACCGGCTGGTACGACAGTGTGATCGCCCGCTACGCGTCGCGCGTGAACGGCTTCACGGACCTGTTCTTGACCAAGCTGGACGTGCTCACCGGCATCGGGGAGATCCCCATCTGCGTGGCCTACGACGTCGACGGCACGCGCTTCGACGACATGCCGCTGACCCAGACCGACTTCCACCACGCCGAGCCGATCTACGAGACCATGCCGGCGTGGGACGAGGACATCACCGGGTGCCGCACGTTCGACGAGCTGCCGCAGAAGGCCCAGGATTACGTCCTGCGCCTCGAGGAGCTCTCCGGCGCACCCATCTCCTACATCGGCGTGGGGCCGGGCCGGGACCAGACCATCGTGCGCCACGATGTGATGGAGCGCTAGGTCGGTCATTCCGTCCTAACCGGACACTGTGGGATAATGAACCACCATGACTGACGCGAATCCCGCAGAGTCCCCCAGCCGCGCGCTCATTCTGGGCACCTCGCCCATCGCGTTTGAGCTGGAGCAGGCATACCGGCGCCTCGGGTTTGTCACCCGCACCGGCGCGGCCAGCGACGCCGACGAGTTCCGCCCGGACATCATCGTCACCACGGGCGAGGCCTCGGATGCCATCGGGGACGTGGAGGCGGCCGCCGAGCGCGTCGGGGCGTCGGTAGCGCCGTCGGTAGACGCGTGCCGCCGGACCGCGGACCGCATGGCGGTGCGCACCCACGCCAACGAGGAGCTGGGTCTACCCACCCTGGACGACGAGTTCGCCAGCACCCCGCAGGAGATGCAGGACGCCGTCGAGCGCATCGGTTACCCGTGCGTGGTCAAGTCGCCCACGTTCAACGACGGCGAGGGGTTCAGCCTCGTGCGCAGCGACGCGGATCTCGCGGACGCGTGGCGCGGCGCTGACCGGGGAGACGGCCAGGGCGCGGTGGTAGAGCGCTACATCGACTTCGACTTTGAGGTGACCATCCTCACGGCGCGCTCCATCGACCCACAGACGGGCCAGCTGGCCACCTGGTTCTGTGAGCCAATTGGCACCCGCCACCGCGACGGCAAGCTCGTCGAGGCGTGGCAGCCCGCCCCGCTGCCGGAGGGCGCGATGGACAACGCGCGCTCCATCGCCGCGCGCATCACGGGCGCGCTCGCCTGCTGCGGCATCTTCTCGGTGGAGATGTTCGTCTCGGGCGATGACGTCTACTTCTCCCAGGTCACCCCGCGCCCCAGCCGCGACGGTTTGGTCACCCTGGCCACCCAGCGCATCAACCAGTTCGACCTCCAGGCGCGCGCGACCCAGCAGCTGCCGATTGATTCGACGCTGGTCAGCCCGGGTGCCGCGCGGCTGCTGGCTGGGCACTGGCCGTCGCAGCGCGCACTCGCCGCGGCGTTGGCGGTGGAGGAGACGACGGTGCGAATGCTTGGCGACGGCACGCTGGTGCTCGCAACGGCCGATTCCGCCGACGAGGCCCGCCAGCGTGCGGACGAGGCCGTCCAGGCGATCACCCGCATCGACGAGAAATAGATCACACCTTTCTGCCGGTCGTTGTGTCGGCAACGCCAGTAAACTCGTGGGTGTTCGACCACGACGAAAGGTGAAGCCATGTCTCCCCGTCAATCTTTGCTGGTAACCCTCGCTAACCGCACGTTCGACGGCCTTGATCTGCAGCAACTTGCCAGCCGGCTCGACCTGGCGGTCGTGCGCCTGACGGGCGACAGCGTGGCCGATATTTTCAACTCGGAGCAGGTCACGGATGTGCCCTCGCTGTACGTGGGCACCGGGGACTACAACTTCGACGCCCAGCTCGCCGCCGCCATCGGGGTCCCGGTGGTGCTGGCTGCGGGCGACGAGGCAGTGGCCGGCCTCGCACAGGCACGCATCGAGGAGGCCGGGGCGACCGTGGCGTCGGTAAGCACGGGCGATCTCGGGGACCTGCAGGTCGCTGACGTTGGCGCCCGGCAGGTGATGAGCCCCGTGGTGTTTGAGCGCCAGCTGATCGAGCAAGCGAAGGCCAACCGCAAGCACGTGGTGCTGCCGGAGGGTGAGGACGACCGCATCCTGCAGGCCGCGGACCAACTGCTCAAGCAGGGCGTGGCGGAGCTGACCATCCTCGGCGACGTCGACGACATGCACCGTCGCGCCCACGATTTGGGCTTGGACCTGTCCGGCGCGCACCTGATCAACCACCTCGAGTCGGAGCTGGCCGACGAGTTCGCCGCGGACTTTGCGGAGCTGCGCAAGAAGAAGGGCGTGACGCTCGAAGAGGCGCGCGAGACCATGAAGGACGTGTCCTACTTCGGCACCATGATGGTGCACAAAGGCCTGGCAGACGGCATGGTTTCCGGCGCGGCGCACACCACGGCGCACACGATTAAGCCGTCCTTCCAGATCATCAAGACTGCCCCCGGCACCTCCGTGGTGTCCTCGATCTTCCTCATGGTCATGCAGGACCGCCTGTGGGCGTTCGGCGACTGCGCGGTGAACCCGAACCCGACCGCGGAGCAGCTCGGCGAGATCGCCGCGGTGTCCGCGCGCACCGCCCAGCAGTTCGGCATCGACCCCAAGGTGGCCATCCTGTCCTACTCCACCGGCACCTCCGGCTCCGGCCCGGACGTGGACCGCGCGGTGGCCGCCGTTGAGGCGGCCCGGCAGGCGGACCCTGAGCTGCTGGTGGATGGCCCGCTGCAGTTCGACGCGGCGTGCGATCCGGAGGTGGGCAAGAAGAAGGCCCCGGATTCCCCGGTGGCGGGGCAGGCCAACGTGTTCATCTTCCCAGACCTGGAGGCGGGCAACGCGGGCTACAAGATCGCCCAGCGCACCGGCGGCGCCCTCGCCGTTGGACCGGTCCTGCAGGGCCTGAACAAGCCGGTCAACGACCTGTCCCGCGGCGCGACCGTGCCGGACATCGTGAACACCGTTGCCATCACGGCGATCCAGGCAGGGGCGAAGTAGATGTCCTACGTCCTTGTCATCAACTCGGGGTCTTCCTCCATCAAGTTCCAGATCGTTGACCCGGCGGCGGACGCGTCGGACACCCCGTTCGTCTCCGGCCTGGTGGAGCAGATCGGCGAGCCGCAGGGCCGTGTCACCATCAAGCACGACGGCCAGAGGTACGTCGTGCAGAAGCGGGTGCCCACCCACGCGAGCGGCCTGGAGGAAACGTTCAAGCTTCTCGATGCCAAAGGCATCGGCCCCACCCACCTAGACATCGTCGCGGCGGGCCACCGCGTGGTGCACGGCGGTATGGTGTTCTCCCAGCCGGAGCTGATCTCGGACCCGGTGGTGGAGAAAATCCGCGACCTGATCCCGCTGGCGCCGCTGCACAACCCGGCGAACATCGACGGCATCGAGGTCGCCCGCGCCCTGCTGCCGGACATCCCGCACGTGGCCGTCTTCGACACCGGCTTCTTCCACGACCTGCCCCCGGCGGCGGCGCTGTACGCCATCAACGCCGAGGTGGCGGGGCAGAACCTGATCCGCCGCTACGGCTTCCACGGCACCTCGCACGAGTTCGTCTCCTCCCAGGTTCCGGGGCTGATTGGCCGCGACCCGCAGCACACCCGCCAGATCGTGCTGCACCTGGGCAATGGCGCGTCCGCCTCCGCGGTTGCCAACGGCCACCCGATTGACACCTCCATGGGCCTGACGCCGCTGGCCGGCCTGGTCATGGGCACGCGCTCCGGCGACATCGACCCGGGCATCATCTTCCACCTGGTGCGCGAGGGCGGCATGTCCATCGACGAGATTGACAACCTGCTCAACCGCCAGTCCGGCGTGAAGGGCCTGTCGGGCGTGAACGACTTCCGCGAGCTGCGCGCCATGATTGAAAACGAGGACGACAACGCCTGGCTGGCCTACATGGTGTACCTGAACCAGCTGCGCCGCTACATCGGCTCGTACATGATCGCGCTGGGGCGCGTGGACGCCATCACGTTCACCGCGGGCGTGGGCGAGAACGACCAGGCCGTGCGCATGGACGCCCTGGACAGCCTGCAGATGTACGGCATCGAGGTCGACCCGGTGAAGAACGCGCTGCCCAACGACGGCCCGCGCATCATCTCCACCGACGAGTCCAAGGTGAAGGTGCTGGTCGTGCCCACCAACGAGGAGCTGGCAATCGCGCAGAAGGCCGCCGCCGTGGCCGCGCGCGTGCGATAAGCGCGCCTTAGAACCAGGTGGCGGGGCGCACCTTGTTGGCCATGTCCACCAAAGCGTACCGGTGCCTGGGGTAGGGGGCGATGCGCGCCTGCGCCCGCAACGTGTGCGCCAGCCCGCGTCGCAGCTCCCGCATGGTGAAGGGGTACTCAAACAGGGGAGCGGGGCCGGCGGTGCCGTGTTCGCGCAGGTGGGTGAGCCCCGCTTCGATCACGGACACCTTGATCTGCAAGAAGCGCGGTTCGGTGGAGGGGATCTGCTCCAGGCGCCGGGCAGCCAGGCGGATCTGCGACTCGGTGGGTTGGCCCGCAACCAGGCAGAGGATCGCCGTTAGCTGCGCCATGCGGGAGTGGCGCGAGGCGCCCGGCACCTTGTCCAGCGCCTTGATGGCCAGGTCCACCTCTTCTTCGCACATGAGCATGCGCGCCAGCCCAAACGCGGACGACACCGTGGTGGGGTTGGTCAGCCACACTAAGGCGTACAGGCGGATGGCGTGGAAGCGCAGGCCCTCCGGCGACGGCGTGTGCATGGACCAGGTGGCGTCGGTGACCCCGGACGCGGCCATCTGCTCGAACGCGGAGTTCGGCACGTCGCAGAGGTGCTGGGCGAGGCCGGCAGCTGCGGGCGCGAGCTCGTCGTCAAGCAGTTCGCTGTCCTGCAACCCTTCTTCCTGCAGGATGAGCTCGCTGACGGCCGCCAGCGCCAGCTTCGGCGCGGCCTCGCCCGGCAGCTGGTACAGCACCTGCGCGAACGAGTTCTTGGCGGCGTCGAAGTTGCCCAGCAGCGTCTCCACCACGCCGGTGTACCAGCAGTAGCGCCAGTTGGAGCCGAAGCGCTCGGTCAGCGAGCGCAGCCAGGCGCGCGCCTGCCCGGTCAGGCCCAGGTCAATCATGGTGCGCACGACGCCGAACGGGATCTCCACCGAGTGCTCGTACTGCGGGGTGGACATGGCGTGGCGCAGCATCTCGAGCGTTTCGCGCGGCTCGGCGTAGGAGGATCCCTGCAGCATGGTGGCGCCGACGTCGGAGCGGTCGATCAGCGGCGAGGGCAGCGCGGCCACCACTTCCTGCGGGGTGATGTCCACGCTGCGCGCGATGCCGTCGATGAGCTGGTCGGTGCGAAACACCAGGTGTTTGGTGCCGAATGTCGTGCGCTGCGGCGAGAAGAGCGAGTGCTGCGCGGGGAACGTGCGCCCGTCGCGCACCGCCACCACCTCGCGCAACACGCCGAGCAGCTGCGCCTCCAGCTCGGGCAGGCTGGTGAAGCGCCGCGCCGGGTCCTCGTCGCAGCAGCGCGCGATCAGGCGGTATAGGGAGGTGTACTGGCGAAACAGGGGTTCCTCCGCCGGGGTGGGAATGCCCGCGTCGTACACGCCGTCGGTCTGCGGCAGGTCCACCACCAGTGACGCGAGCGTGCGCCCCACCGTGTACACGTCCGACGCGATCGAGGGGCCCTGCGACGCCACCTCCGGCGCCTGGAACCCCTTCGTGCCGTAGATGAAGCCGAAGGCGCCGATGCCGGAGACCGCCCCCATGTCGATCAGCGTGACCCGGTCCTCGGTGACGATGATGTTGTCGGGCTTCAGGTCGTTGTACACCACCCCGCGCGAGTGCAAGTAGTCCAGCGCCGGCAGCACCTCGAGGAGGTAGGCGATGGCGATGTCCGGCTCGATTACTCCGCTTTTCGACGCGTTCCGCCACGCCCGCAAGCTCGGCCCACCCACGTACTCCATGACCGTGAACCCGCCGGGCACGCGCGGATCGTCGATGAAGTTAAAAATCTGCACGATGCCGGGGTGGGTGATGTCCGCCAGGAATTCCCGCTCCGCCGCGGCCGCGGCCGCCTCGTCCGGGTTCTCCGTCGAATGCAGGCCCTTGAGCACCACCACGCGACCGGCCACGTAGTGGTCCTGCGCCAGGTAGATCCAGCCCATGCCGCCGTGGGCGATCACACCCATGATCTCGTACTGGCCGGCCACCACGTCGCCCGGCTGCAGCACCGGCGGTGTGAGCCCCTTGCGCACCACGGCCGGCTCCGGGTCGATCAGCGCCTCCTTCGGCTGCGTCGGCTCCACCCAGGGCAGCTCCACCATGCCGTCGGCCACCACGCGGGTGACGCGCCGGGCGCCGCGGCGCTCGCGGAAGGTGTCCAGCGCCTGCCTGCGCGAGCGCTGCGACGTGTCCTCGCGCTTGCCGCCCTTGCGCAGCTTGTCCAAGTCCTGGAGCAGCCCGGCCATCTCGCCCATGGCCGAGTAGTCGGTCTCGTCCTCGTCGTCCGCAAAGGGGTCGAACGCGACGGCCTCGGTGGCCGGCTCCTCGTCGTCGGCGAACGGGTCGAACGCGACGGCCTCGGTGGGTTGGGCTTCTTCGGGTGTGTCGCTCATTGCTCCTCTTTCCGGTACATCAGCGGCGGCGGGGAGGATGCTGCGATGGAGCCGCCGAGCCAGGTGCCGTAAAGCTCGGACCACGTGCCGTCGTTACGCATGCGCTCCATCGTTGCGTTCACCTGCCGCACGAGGTCCCCCTGGCCCTTGCCCACGGCCACGCCGTAGTACTGCGTGGCCAGCGTGCCGGGCAGGATGCTCACGTAGGGGTCCTGGGCGGCCAGGCCGGCCAGGATCGCGTCGTCTGCCATGACCGCGTCCGCCTGGAACTGCTGGGTTGCCATGAGGCAGTCCGACCACGAGCGGGTGCGCAGCAGCGCCGAGTGCGGGGCGAACGCGCGGGCAATCTGGTCGAGGTTGGTGCCGTCCACGATGCACACCGTCTTGCCCTCGAGCTGGTTGATGTCTGCCACGCCGCGGTCGCGCGGCACGAGCACGCGCACGCGCGAGGTGAGGTAGGGGGTGGAAAACTCGACCTCGTCTGCGCGCTCCGGGGTGATGGACATCGTGCGGATGACCACGTCCACATCCCCGGTGTGCAGCGCGTCCGTGCGCGCCGCGGAATCCACGAACCGCAGGTCTACACGGTCCGCGCCGGCGGCGTCGCCGAAGATGTCGTCGGCGATGGCGCGGGCGAGATCCACCTCCAACCCCTGCAGGGTGCCGCTGGCAGTATCGCGGTAAGCCAGCAGGTAGAGGGACTGGTCGATGCCCACCACCAAACGCCCGCGGTCGCGGATGCGGTCCACGCTCGGGGTGACCTCCTCGGCCCCGCGCGGGTTCAGGGAGCCCTCCCACTGCAGCCGCTGCGGCACGTACGGCTCGGCTGGCAGGCCCTCGGCGTCCTGCAGCGTCGCGTCGGGCGGCAGCGGCAGCACCTCGCGGGTGGGGGAGGCCGCAAGCTCCGGGTCGGCGGGTGTGTCCACCGGCGTCGGCGCGTCCGCGCAACCGGCAAGCAGCGCCGCCACCGCCACGCATGCGATCAGCGTCCGTTTCACAGGTACTCACCCAACCTTCTGCGAATGCCGAGCCAGATGCACATCACCGCGAGCACCGACAGCAGCGCCACCGCCGCGGACACCCGGCGCGTGGCGTCCAGGGAGGCGTCGATGTAAGCCCGGGTGCTCCCGCGCGAAGACGCGATGAGCTCCGACAGCGCGGCGTCGAGCTCCCTGGACGCCGTCTCGCCTGCCGCGCCCCCGGACGCCAGCAGCGCCGCCGCCTGGTCGTAGCTGCCGGTGTTTAGGGCGGCGACCAGCTCGTTGTGATCGTAGGCCCAGGTGTTGAGGGCGGCGCGGGCGTCGTCGATAGGCTGCTGGCTGCCGCCGTAGGACTCGACCGTGCCGAGGGCGCCGCTTACTGACGCATACGTTCCGTCAAACGCCCGCGACGAATGCACAACGGACTGCCGGCGCAGCAGCGCGAAGGTTTCGTCCGTGCGGGTCTCCAACGCGTCGATGCGCGCGGCGGTGAGCTCCTCCCACGGCTGGGCGGCGCGCTCGTAACCCACCGAGCCGTTGCGCCACGACTGGTAGTTGGACACGCCCACCCAGCACAGCGACACCACAACAGCGAGCGTGGCGGCGAGGAAGCCCCGGTTGAGGCGGCGCCGGAACACGCGCCACAGCCACCACTGCGCGAGCAGCAGGAACGCCAGGGCCGCCAGCAGGCCGGACAGCGGGACCCACTGGGGCTGGGACAACCGGCGCATCTCCGCCGCCACGTCCGCGCGGGTGAGCGCGTTGACCTCGGAGGCGGCCACCAGCATGCGCGAGCGCATGATGCCGGAGGCCTCGGACATGTACGCCACGCCCACCGGGTTGCCCATCCGCTGGTTCACGCGCGCCCGCTCGTTCAGGGCGGCGTAGACGGGAAGGTCGCGCTGGATGTCGCCCACCAGCGCTTCGATCCGGGCGCTGGAGGGGGAGTCCGCCTCCACCGCGCCCTTGTAAATCTCGCCGGCTGCGGTGACCGCGGTATCGATCGCCGCCGCGTACGCCCGCGTGTCCTCCTCCGACAGCGGACCGGGCTGCACAAAGCCGCCGGCGACGATGGTGTCCGCGCGCAGCAGGGAAGTGGACAGCAGATGGGCGGCGGCGCTCATCGGCTCGGTGGCCTCCCGCACCGTGTCCAGGGCCTGGTTGCGCCCGGCCATGGACTGGCTCATGGACAGCCCCGCCGCCAACAAACTCGCGGTGAGCAGCACCATCACCACAATGATCTTGCCCGGCGTGGTCTGCGCGAACGCCTTGCTGCGCCGCCCCAGCCGCAGCGGACCGGCCAGCGGGCCGTGGATCACGCCGTGCAGGCGCGGGTGCGCAGGCCGCGTTTCAAGCTCGTCGAGCCACGCGTCGTCGCTCACCGGCTGCGTCACCATTCCGCAATGATAACCGTTGCCACCTACAGTGGGTGCCATGCTTGGCGACGGAAACGGCTGGGTCCACGCACCCGACGGCACACGACTCTGGGGGCTCTACGGCGCGGCCGGCCTCTTCCTCGTCGCCGGCGAGGGCGACAACGCGAAAGTGCTGCTCCAGCACCGCGCCGTCTGGACCGCCCAAGGCGGCACGTGGGGCGTGCCTGGCGGTGCCCGCGACAGCCACGAGACCCCGGCCGAGGCCGCCATCCGCGAGTCCGTGGAAGAGTGCGGCATCGACCCGGGCCGCATCCGGGTGGTGCAGGAACTGGTCACCACCGACGTGCCCGGGTGGAGCTACACCACCGTCATCGCGCGGTGCGACGCCCCGCTTGCCGTCACCGCCAACGAGGAGTCGGAGGAGCTGCGGTGGGTGCCACTGCGCGACGTTTCGGGGTTTGCGCTGCACCCGGGCTTCGCGGCGTCGCTAGGCAATGTGCTCGAAATAGCGATGGGGCATACTGATCCGCATGATTGAAGTGCAAGGCCTGACCAAGCGGTACGGCGCCGTCCAAGCGGTTGAAGACCTCACCTTCACGGTCAAACCCGGCGTGGTCACCGGCTTCCTCGGCCCCAACGGCGCAGGTAAATCCACCACCATGCGCATGATCCTGGGGCTAGACAAACCCACCGCCGGCACCGCGCTCATCGACGGCGTGCCCTACCGCTCCCTCGAGAACCCCGCGCGCAAAGTGGGCGCGCTTCTCGACGCCAAAGGGGTCCACCCCAACCGCTCCGCCCGCGCCACCCTGCTCTGGCAGGCGCAGGCGGCGGGCATCGAGCGCTCGCGCGTGGACGAGGTGCTCGCGCTGGTGGGCCTGAGCGACGTCGCCGGCAAGCGCGTCGGCGGCTTCTCCCTCGGCATGGGGCAGCGCCTCGGCATCGCGGCGGCGCTGCTGGGGGACCCGGAGTACCTGATCCTGGACGAGCCGGTCAACGGCCTCGACCCCGCCGGCATCCGCTGGGTGCGCAGCCTGCTGCAGTCCCTCGCCGCGGAGGGGCGCACCGTGCTGGTGTCCTCCCACCTGCTCGCCGAGATGGCCCAGACCGCCGAGGAGCTGATCATCATCGGGCGCGGGCGCCTGGTGGCCAACACCTCCGTGGCGGAGTTCATCCGCACCAACTCCGGGGTCACCACCATTGTGCGCACGCCGACCGAGGACGCGGCAGCCGCGCTGGCCGGCGCGTTAGAGCGCGAGGCGGTGGCGTTTCAGCGCGCGGAGGACGCTGACGGCCGCTGGGTGATCGAAGTGCCCGACCGCACCTCCGACGAGGTCGGCCGCCTGGCGTTCGCCGCCGGCGTGGCACTGTCCGAGCTTTCCGAGCGCCGCGCCTCCCTCGAAGAGGCCTACATGCGATCCACCGAGGGCCACGCCCAGTACGTCTCATCGGGAGGTACCAATGCTTAACCTGTTTCCCGCCGAGTGGACCAAGCTGCGCTCCACCGCCTCCTTCTGGTGGACCGCCGGCCTGATCCTGCTCTTCAGCGCCCTGTACGGCGCACTCTTCGGCACGCTTTCCCGCTCCGGCGGCCTGCCGTACATCCCCCTCCAGGTGGTGGCTACCGTGGCCATGACCACGGGCATCATCGTGATCGTGCAGCAATCCATGCTGGTCACCACCGAGTACCGCTTTGGCATCCCCGCCACGAACTTCCGGGTGGCGCCCAAACGGTGGCAGGTGGCCCTGGTCAAGCTGGCACTCGGCGCCCTTCTGGCGGCCGTGCTCACATGCCTGGGGTTGGTCCTCGCCTTCGTGCTCGGCGACCTCACCGCCACCGTGCCCGCCGACTGGCCCAGCAACCCCGCCGCGCGGCGCTCGCTGTGGGCCGTGCCGCTGGGGATGGCGCTGATTGCCATGTTCCAGCAGGGCGTGGGGTGGCTCGTACGCAACACCTCCGGCGCCGTGGTGACGGGCATGGGCATGATGCTGCTGGTAGAGACCGTCGTCGTGCTCATCCCGCGCCTCGGCCCCGACGTGGCGAAGTACCTCCCGTTTGGCAACCTCATCGCGTTCATGACCAACCAACCCACCGCGTACTGGTCCCTCGGCACGTCGCTGGGCATCTTCGCGGTGTGGGCGGTGGCGCTGTGGGCCGCTGGCCTGGTCACGCTGGAGGCCCGCGACGCGTAGGCGGCCCGTATTGGGTACTGTTCGGGCTGGGTTACTGAACGGGGGGTTCAGACATGGAAGGTTCGCGCAAGAACGCGCTGCTGGAGCTGTTGGTGGACGTTCGTCGGGTCGCCGCGCACGACGAGGCGACCCACTCGCGGTTACGTGATGGCGAGATGCGGCAGCTGACCGCGTCGGTGTACGTCGAGAAGGCGCAGTGGGACGCGTTGCCCGGCTACGAGCAGGAGTTTCTCCGGTGCTGCGCCGCGTCCAGGCAGAGCCGGAAGGCGATTTTGGTCGGCTTCTCGGCCGCCCGCATGTGCGACGTGTGGGTGCACTCCGACGTCAAGCCTGGCGTGCAGGTCGCGTTGCCGAGCGGCAAGCCGCCGTCGGCAAAGTCGCAGAGCCCGGGTATCGAGTACAAGCGAATGGCGGTCCCGGCCGAAGACGTGGTCGAGCGCGCCGGGATCCGCTTCACCAACGCCGTCCGCACCGCCGTGGATATCGCCCGCAGCGCCGGGGAGCGGTCCGGCATCATCGCGTTTGAAAGCCTCTTGGCGGGGTGCACCGACGCGCAGGCCGACCTCGTGCGGCAGGAGTGCACGGCGCTGATGCGCCGCATGAAGGGCACGAAGGGCATTGGCAAGGCGCGGGCTGCGCTCGCGAAGGCCACCAACCGGTCCGAGTCCGCGTACGAGACGCTGCTGCGGCTGATCCTGCAGGAGCACGGCATCACATGCCACGCCCAGGTGAGCATTGGCCCGTACCGGGTGGATCTGCTGGCCGGGGACGTCATCATCGAAATCGACGGCCGGGTGAAGTACGCAAAGCAGCCCGAAGACGTGGTGCTGAAACAACTCGAGCGGGAGGACTGGTTGCGGGAGCAGGGCTTCAAGGTGCTGCGCGTCAGGACCGGCGAGATCGACCGCAACGAGGTAGAGGTGGTGCGCCGTGTTCTAGACAAGCTCGAGGAGGAATCGCGGCCGTTGCGGGAGCAGCCGCGCCTGTGCGAGCCGAGGGGGCCGCGGCGCCAGCAGTTCTTCCCCCAAGCGCTGGCCGAGCAACTCGGCCGCAAATGGTGAACTAAGCATGGTGAGAATGCGCCAAAATGGGCCAGTTTCACCATCCTTGGTTCACCATCTGCGTACCCCTACTGCAGCGCGGACGTCAGCTTCATCACGTTGTCCACGTACCGCCGGTACCAGGGCCTGCGCGACCACCGCTCGAGCGTCAGCTCCCGAGACACGGCCAGGTAGTTCGCACCGAGCTGCTCAAGCGCGTTGATGAGCCCGCCGGAGGCGACAAGCAGGGACGATTCGTAGTTCAGCGAGAACGAGCGGATGTCCATGTTGGAGGACCCCACCACGCCGACGCCGCCCTCGCGCCCCGGATCCGCAAGCACGAACTTCGTGTGCAGCACGTAGGGCGCCGGGAACTCCCAGATGCGCACGCCGGCCTTGAGCAGCTGCTCGTAATACGCGGACTGCGCGTGCTGCACCACGAACTGGTCGGCCCGCTCGCCCACGAGCAGGTCCACGCGCACCCCGCGATAGCAGGCGGAGGTGATCGCCTCCAGCAGCGATTCCTCCGGCACGAAGTAGGGCGAGCACAGGGTGAGCTGCTCTTTCGCGTTGTGCACGATCGTGTTGAACATGCGCAGGTTCGGCTCGGTGAGGTAGCCCGGCCCGGAGGGCACGAGCTGGAGCACATTGCTTCTCGACGCCTCCTCCGGCCCCTCCACCGCCTGGAACTGCGACTCCAACTCCATCGTCTCCCCGGACTCGGTGTACCAGTCCACGGCGAACATGGACTCGATGGAGCCCACGATCGGGCCCTCCAGCTCCACGAATGCGTCGACCCATTGGCGGCCGGCGCGTCGGTGGCCGCGCATGAGGTAGCCGCGGTCGATGAGGTTGAACGAGCCCATCAGTGCCACCCGCGAGTCGATCACCACCAGTTTGCGGTGGTTGCGCAGGTCGGGGCGGCGCCAGCGCCCGCGCAGGGGTGCCAGGGGCAGCATCATGTGCCAGTCCACGCCAATCGCAGTCAGCCGCCGCTTCAACGCGCGGAACCCGGGGTATTTGGCCGAGCCGATGTGGTCGAACAGCAGCCGCACGTGCACCCCTCGCGCGACGGCGCGCTCCAGGGCGCGGAACACCACGTCGGTGGTGTCGTCCCAGGCGACGGCATAGATTTCGATGGAGATGGTGGCGGATGCTTCGTCGATAAGCGTGGCCATGCGCCGCATTGTCTTGCTGTAGTCCGCCCACAGGGCGCGCACTTGGCCGCGGACGGCGGGGTAGCCGGTGAGCTCGCGGTTGAGGTGGACCAGCGACGCGGTCTCGGGCGGGAGGTGGCGGACCGTGTCGTCGGGGCCGGCCCACGCCCCGTCCAGCGCGCGGCGCGCCCGCACCTGGATGCGGTGGCGGCGGCGGGAGACAAACGTGGAGCCGAACAGCAGGTACAGCGGCAGACCCACCACCGGCAGGAGCAGGATGAGCAGCAGCCAGGCGTTGGCGGAGGACGGCTTGCGCCCGCCCGGCACCACGCCGATCATGACGAACTTTATGGCGTAGTCCACGACCATGGCCGCGAACTGCCACCAGGACAGGTCGAGCGTCATCGGTTGCTCATCGGACCTCGTCGTAGGCCAGGCCGCGGGTGTCGTACTCCACGATCACGGGTGCGTGGTCGGACGCGCCTTTGCCCTCGCGCTCTTCCACATCCACGTAGGCCTTTTCCACGCGCTCGAACAAGGGCTTGGTGGCCAGCTGGAAGTCGATGAGCATGCCCTCGTTTTTCTGAAACCGCATGGATTTGTAGTCCCAGAACGAGTACTGGTCCTCGTGCGTGACCTGGTGCAGCCCGGCCTCCAGCAGCATCTGGAACGCGGCGCGCTCCGGCTCCGTCACGTGGGTCTTGCCCTCGAACCAGGCCACGTCCCAGACGTCCTCATCGCGCGGGGCAACGTTGAAGTCGCCCATGTACACCTGCAGCTCACCCGGCTGCACCTGGCCCGCCAGGGACCAGAGGAACTGCAGCTTGTAGTCGTAGTGCGGGTCGCCGATCTCGCGGCCGTTGGGCACGTACAGGCTCCACACGTCCACCCCGCCGCAGAACGCACCCACGGCGCGCGCCTCGATCTCCGGGTCGCCCTTCTTGGCAAACCCGGGTTGGCCGTCGAAGTGGTCGCGGACATTGTCCAATCCCACCCGCGACGCGATGGCCACGCCGTTCCACTGGCTCACGCCCACGTGCGCGACCTCGTAGCCGGCCGCCTCGAACGTGGCGTAGGGGAACTTCGCGTCCGCGGTCTTCGTTTCCTGCATCGCCAGCACGTCCACGTCCTCGCGCTCGAGGAAGGCGGCGATCCGCTCGGCGCGGGTGCGCACCGAGTTCACGTTCCATGTGGCGATTCGCATGCGGCCTAGCCTAGCGCCAGCCGCCTGCGGTGGTGCTCGAGTGCTCCCTCGGGCACATCGCCTATCGACGCCACGCCAAAGGCATCCCCCGCCTCCCACACAACCTGCTCGTCCTGGAGCGTCCACCCGCTGTCGACGACCTTCAGCGCCGGTTTGCCAATCCGCTCGGGGATGGTCAGGCGCACGGGGAGGTCGCGCTGGGTGTAGAAGGACCGGATGGCGTCGATAGGCAGGGGCTCAAAGCCGGCCGAGGGGCCCAGCGGCACGGCAGAATTGGCCTCCTCGGTGGTGCCTGTGCGCATGAGCCAGCCGCCGGCCCAGGCCTCCTCGTGCACGTCGAGGCGCTCGGCAAGGCGGGCTTCCAGCGCGCGGATTTCGGAGTTGCGCACGGTGCGCGGGGACAGCTTCTTGATGATGTGCACGTCCGCGACCTCGATCGCCTCCTTCGCGGAGGGGAAACCGCCGACCTCCTGCGGGCGGATCACCAGCGGGTCCAGCGAGACCACGTGGCCGATGATGTCGCTGGCGTGCTCGCCGCGGCGCTGGCGCACTACGACACGGTCGCCGACCGCGACCTCGTCAGAGCGGAAAATCCGGGACACGGCTACTCGTCGTGGCCGAAGGGGTCTTCGTCCGTGCCCGGCAGCCAGGTGTGGCCGGCTTCCTTCCACCCGTTGTCGCGGATGACGCGCTTGGCCTCCTTCTTGTAGCGGCCGGTGAGCACGTCGGTGTAAAGGAAGCCGTCCAGGTGGCCGGTCTCGTGCTGCAGGCAGCGGGCGAAGAAGCCGGTGCCCTCGACCTCGATTTCGTTGCTGTGTTCGTCCAGGCCCGTCACCTTCGCCCAGTCCGCGCGGCCGGTGGGCCAGCTGTAGCCCGGCACGGAGAGGCAGCCTTCGTCGTCCTCGCCGTCGTCCGCGGGCATGGTCTTGGGGATCTCGGAGGTTTCCAGCACCGGGTTGATCACGGTGCCGCGGCGCATCTGGTCGCCGTCCGGGCAGTGGTAGACAAACAGGCGCAGCGGCACGCCGATCTGGTTGGCGGCCAGGCCCACGCCGTGCGCGGCGTCCATGGTTTCGTGCATATCGGCGATGAGCTCTGCCAGCTCCTCCACGGGCTGCGTGACTTCCTTGGTGGGCTCGTGCAGCACCGGATCGCCGTGGATAACGATGGGTCGGATTGTCATGCCAATATATTAGGCATGCTCTCCGACACCGACCTCGCCGTGCTCCGCTTCGCCGCGCGCGCCCCCAGGTCGGTCGGCGCGCGCGAGGACGCCGTGCGCTCCGAGCTGGGCATGCAGCCCATTCGCTACTACCAGCACCTGAACAGGCTGCTGGACTCGCCCGACGCGCTCGCCGCCGAGCCGCAGCTGGTGCGGAGGTTGCAGCGGCTTCGCGACGGCCAAGGGCACCCCAACCTCTAGTTGAGGTTTACGGTGTGTTGCGCCGGCCCCGCGCATTGGTGTGGTTAGAGTTACTGGTGTGACTCAAGACAACTCTGGCAACGACCGCCCCGATCTCGAGCCCGACGCCGGCTCCACGCGCTACACCCCGTCCTTGCGCGAGGGTGGGGACGAGACTGCGTACGACGCCGAGCTGATCGACGCCGAGATCGTCGACGATGACCCCGCCTACCGCGGTGCGCACCGCCGAGACGAGGATGATGCTGATTACGACGTCGTCTACGCAGGTGGCGCCGACGAAGCGGTCTACGACGAGCCCTTCGAGGATGAGCCGGCCGAGCGCGCAGCCGGCGGCGCCGAGGGCGGCCTGCCCAAGCGCGGCCTGGCCATGATCCTCATCGCCGTGGCGGCGCTTCTGGCGCTGTGGGGCATTTGGAAGCTGACCCAGGACGACAACGACGGCGCCGGCGAGGACGCCGCACCGACCTCATCCACCGTGATCGGCACCCCTGCCGCCCCGGCCGCGTCGCCGTCGCAGGACCCCAACGCGCAGCCCAGCCAGCCGTCGCAGGACCCGAACGCCCGGGCCACCGCGACGGTGACGGACACCGTCCGCGCCGACGAGCAGGACGCGCAGGACCCCAACGCGCAGCCCGACCAGGGCGCTGAGGGCCAGCCCGCACCCGCGCCGGCCCCGGCACCGGGGGGAGCGACCCTCGACGCCGCCTCCGCCCAGGTGTACGTCTACAACAACTCCGGCGTGCCGGACCTGGCTAGCCGCACCGCTGACCAGCTGAAGGGCCAGTTCAACGTGGCCAACGACTCCGCGGACGCCGCTGTGATGAACATGCCGGAGCAGGTCTACGGCGTCTTCCCGGAGACCTACGTCTTCTACGACCCTGCCGTGCCGGGCGCCGAGCAGGTGGCGGCGGATGTGGCCGGCCGCGTCGGCGGCACCGCGCGCGCGAAGAGCGACATCCCGGACGGCGCGAGCCTGCCGGAGCAGGCGAACAACCGCGAGGCCGTCACGGTCGTCCTGGCGCGCTAGCACCAGCACCCGGGCCCGCCAGCCCACAGATGGTGAGCTAAGGATGGTGAAAATACCCCGTTTCGGGCCGGATTCACCATCGTTAGCTCACCATCTGTGCGCAGAGGGGCAAAAACCGGCAACCGCCCGGCAAACGCCCCGCATAAAAACCACCGCCGGAGCCAGCCAAACGCGCCCCACCGGATAGGCTCGAGCACTATGGATCCATTCCGCGACTTTGCCAGGTCCGCAGGCCCGACACTCGGCGTCGAGTGGGAGATTTGCCTCGTCGACCCGGAGACGCGCGACCTCGTGCCCCGCGCGGCCGAGGTCATCGACGAAGTGCAGGCCAGGCACCCCGACATCCACCTCGAGCGGGAGTTCCTGCAGAACACGATCGAGCTGGTCACCCCCATCTGCGCGAACACCAGCGAGGCCATCCAGGCGCTAAACAAGGACCTCACCGCCATCAAGGAGGTCGCGGACGAGAAGGGCCTGAAGCTCTGGGCGAGCGGCGGCCACCCGTTCTCGGATTTCCGCACTAACCCGCTGAGCCCGAAGAACACGTACGAGGAGATCGTCAACCGCACCCAGTACTGGGGCCAGCACATGCTGCTGTGGGGGATCCACTGCCACGTGGGCATCAGCCACGAGGACAAGGTGTGGCCCATCATCAACGCGGTGATGACCAAGTACCCGCACCTTCTGGCCATCTCGGCGTCGAGCCCGGGGTGGGACGGCATCGACACCTCGTACGCCTCCAACCGCACGATGCTCTACCAGCAGCTGCCCACCGCGGGCATGCCGTACCAGTTCCAGAGCTGGGACGAGTGGGTCAGCTTCATGCGCGATCAGCAGACGTCGGGCGTGATCAACCACACCGGCTCCATGCACTTCGATGTCCGCCCGGCCGCGAAGTGGGGCACCATCGAGGTCCGCATCTCGGACGCGACGAGCAACCTGCGCGAGCTCGCGGCCGTCGTCGCGCTCACGCACTGCCTCATCGTGCACTACGACCGCATGCTCGAGCGCGGCGCGGAGCTGCCCACCCTGCAGCAGTGGCATGTCGCGGAGAATAAGTGGCGCGGGGCCCGCTACGGCATGGACGCCCTGGTCATCACCAACCGCGACACGGACGAGGCGTGGGTGAAAGACGAGCTGCAGCTGCTTATCGACGAGCTCACGCCCGTCGCCGCCGACCTCGGCTGCGTGGACGAGCTGAACCTAGTCCGCGAGATTATCCAGCGCGGCGCGGGGTATGAGCGCCAGCGCGCCATCTACGCCCGCACCGGCGACTGGAAGGACGTCGTGGACACCACCTGCGCGGAGATGTGGGAGCTTACCCCTTAGGGTTCATGCGCCGCGGGTGGTAGCTGGCCGGACGGTCGTTGCGGCTGAGCTGCTCCTCGCCGCCGTAGAGGCCCTCGCGGCGGGCGATGCGGCCCACGCGCTGCGCGGTGACCGGGCTGGTCATCAGCGCGAACAGCACGAGCAGGACCATCATGCCGATGTCGCCTTTTTCATGCACGCCGAAGTCGTCGGCGGTGGTGACGCGGATGATGGTGCCGGTGATCATGAGCACCAGCCCGGTGGTCTGCGGCTTGGTCACGGCGTGCACGCGGGCGAGGGTGGAGTTGAACCGGGCGGTGCCCACGGCGGCGGAGAAGACCAGAAACGCGCCGGGGAGGATGAAGATGAGCGAGATGATGTCGGTAATCACAGGGAACCGTCCCTCTTGCGGAAGCGGGCCACGGACAGTGTGGCGATGAAGCCGAGCAGGGCAATGACGATCATGACGTTGACCACCGTGGTGTCCAGCGTCCAGCAGATGTAGAGCGCCAGCGCGCACTGCAGGGAGGCGGTGATGCCGTCGTTGGCCAGCAGGCGGTCCATGGAGTCGGGGCCGACGACGATCCGCCAGGCGAAGATGAAGAAGCCGGCGACGAGGAACACTGCGGCCACGGTCAAAAAGACGGTGTAGATGGTGCTGTCCATGTCAGCGTCCTCCTTCGAAGATGGCGATCATTTGGCGTTCCAATTTTTGCACGTTGGCAATTTCGCGGGCGATGTCCTCGTCGGTCTCGGCGTCGAGGACGTGGATGGTCCACTCGCGGTTGGCCAGGTCGATGTCGGTGGCCGTGCCGCCGGGCTGCAGGTTGTAGGCGCAGGCGGCCAGGTAGAGCACCATCTCGTTGCTCAGCCGCATGGGCACGCGCAGGATGGCGTTCCTCGGTTGGGGTGCCCGGCGCAGGGACAGCCACGCCACTTTGGCGGAGGCCGTCAAGAGGTCCCAGAGCCACTCCGCCATAAACGCGGCGAGTTTGAGCCAGTTGACCCGGTTGCCGCTGCGCGGGATCGGCGGCAGGGGCAGGGCCAGCACGATGATGGTGCCCAGGGCGAGCCCGGCGACCACGTTGCCCCAGCTGATCTCGCCCATGAGCAGGATCCACATGAAGGTCAGCCACACCACCGACCACGGCCGGAAGCGGTTGGAGAGTCCAGAAAGCATTACTTCTCCACCTCGTTCGATTCAGCGTCTACGGGCTCCGGCACCATCTCGGTGGTCACACCGGTGAACGTGGGCCCGGCTGGGCTGGAGTTGTCGCGGCGGTCCAGGGCATCGCGCGTGCCGCCCTCGCCGCTTTCCTCGCGGAACGCGTCCAGGTCGCGGGTGGGGTCCGAAGGGTCGTCGCCAAGCACGGCGCCGCGGTAGATGGACAGGTCTGTGGCGGACTGGGCAGCGCGGTCCGTGATGTTGGACATCGGGCCGGCCAGGAACGTGATGGCCGTGGACGTGGCCACCAACAGCGCGGTGGACAGGAACATGCCCACGGGGATGCGGCCCACGTCGTCGCGATCGCCGGAAGCAACGGTTTCCTCGCGCGCGACCAAGTTGGCGGGGCGGGCGAGCACGACGTCGCCCTCGGGTGCGTCGGCGCGGTCGCGCAGGAAGCCCTGGGACCACACGCTCATCATGGCGTAGAGGGTGAGCAGGGATGTCACCACGGCGCCGCCGATGAGCACCCACGCCAGCCACGAGCCGTCCTCGGCGCCGGCCTGGATGAGCATGACCTTGCCCAGGAAGCCGGACAGCGGCGGGATGCCGCCGAGGTTCAGCGCCGGGATGAGGTAGAGCACCCCGATCACGGGCGCGGTGTAGAGCAGCGAGCCCAGGCGGCGCAGGTTCGAAGACCCGGCCTGGCGCTCCACCAGGCCCACCACCAGGAACAGGGAGGTCTGCACCAGGATGTGGTGCACGGCGTAGAAGATGGCGCCGGACAGCCCCGCCACGGAGCCGAGCGCCACGCCGAAGATCATGTACCCGATGTGGCTGACCAGGGTAAACGACATCAGGCGTTTGATGTCGTTCTGGGCGATCGCGCCCATCACGCCCACGATCATGGTCAAAAGCGCCACCACCATCAGGGTGGAGTCCAGCGAGCCGTCCGTGAACACCGTGGAGCGCACGCGGATGATGGCGTACACGCCCACCTTGGTCAAAAGGCCCGCGAAGACGGCGGTGACGATGGAGGCGGCGGTGGGGTAGGAGTCCGGCAGCCAGGCGTCCAGGGGGAAGATGGCGGCCTTGATGCCGAACGCCACGATGAAGGTGGCGAAGATGGCCGCGCTGGTGCCGGAGGGCAGCTCCGACATGCGCTCGCCGGCCTGGGCCATGTTCACCGTGCCGGTGGACGCGTACACCAGGGCGAGCCCGAACAGGAAGATCATGGAGGACGCCAGGGAGACCAAGGTGTAGCCGATGCCGGCGCGCACGCGCTGGGGCGAGGCGCCCAGGGTGAGCAGCACGTAGGACGCCACCAGGAACACCTCGAAGCCCACGTACAGGTTGAACATGTCGCCGGCCAGGAAGGACAGGTTCACGCCCAAGGTCAGCAGCATGTAGGTGGGCAGGAAGACGGCCACTGGGTCGTCCTCGTCGCCGTCGCGCAGGCCCTGGGAGATGCCGTACCACATCACCGCAAACAGCACGATGGAGGAGACGAACAGCATGATGGAGGACAGCCGGTCCGCCACCATGGTGATGCCCACCGGTGCGTCCCAGCCGCCCATCTGCACGGTCTGGATGCCGTGGGTGTCGGCCACGATGATCATCACCGCGGCGATGACGGTCAGGGCGGCCAGGGTGGCCAGTGCGATTGTGCGCTGCAGGTTCACGCCGCGAAACAGCGCGATCAGCCCGGCGGCGAGGGCGGGCAGGACGATCGGCATGACGGTGAGGTAGGGCATGGCGGGCAGGGCCCAGTCCGCGAACGTCATAAAGCTAGCTCGCATCGGCGCGCCCCTTCACTTCTTTCACCGGGTCCTCGAACGGCTTCGGGCTGGACTCGCCCGGAGCGCTGGCCTTGCCGGCTGGCGCGTCGTCGGAGTTCTCGCGCTCCGGGCCCGGGGTGTGGGGCCGGGCGGCAACGGCGCGGTCTTCCTCGTCGCGCTCGACCACGTCGTCGGTGCGGTAGCGGTACTGGCGGTAGGCCAGCGCGAGCATGAAGCCCACCATGGACATCGAGATCACGATGGCGGTGAGGATCATGGCTTGGGCGAGCGGGTCGGCCCCGTTGGCCGCCGCTTCAGAGTCGCGCCCGATAATCGGCGGCGAGCCCGCGGGTCCGCCCGATTGCAGCAGGAGCAGGTTCGCGCCGTTGCCGATCAGGGTCACGCCCATGATCATGCGCGTCATCGAGGTGTCCAGCATGAGGTACACCCCGCACGCGATGAGCACACCGGCGCCGATGAGCAGGAACAGGTTCGCTTCCATCTACTCGCTCCTTTCTTCGCGTTTGCTTATGGACGATCCGCTGGCCGCCACCGCCTGGCGCTGCGCAAACCGCGCCCTGCGGCCCCGCGACAGCGAGCGGCGGCGTTCCTCGTTTTTGACCTGCAGCTCGCGCGCGCGGTCGCGGGCGCGCTGCTTGCGTGTGTCTTCCTCGCGGTCCAGGTACGCGCCCATGGAGGCGAGCACGTGCATGATCAGGCCGACCACGATGATGTAGACGCCGGCGTCGAAGACCAGCGCCGACGGCACGGTGACCTCGCCGATTAGCGGCAGCGTGAACTCGACGTAGGAGGAGGTCAGCGGCGGGTAGCCGAAGAACATGGGCACCACTGCCGCGGCGGTGGTGAACATGATGCCGATGCCCATCACGCGGCCCGGGTGGACCGGCAGGGTTTCTTCCGCCTCCCGGCGTCCGCCAGCCAGGTACCGCAGCGTCAGCGCGAGCGCGGCGACCAAGCCGCCGGCGAACCCGCCGCCCGGCGCGTTGTGGCCGGAAAAGAAGAAGTACGCGGACAGCAGCATCATGGACGGGAACAGCAGGCGGGTGACCACGTCCACCAGGATGGAGCGGTTTTGGCCGGTCTCCGTCTCCACGCCGGAGGCGAGCCAGCGCGCCTTGGTGGTGGACAGGGTGGGCCGGCGCGACTCCGGCTCGAAGCGGAAGGTGCCGAAGATGAGGCTGGCGATGCCGGTGGCGGCCGCCACGATCACCAGCGTCTCGCCGAACGTGTCGGCTGCGCGCAGGTCCACCAGCAGCACGTTGACGGTGTTGCGCCCGTGGCCGATCTCGTAGGCCAGCTCCGGCATGTACTTGGAAATGGGGTCTGCAATGCGCGCGGACATGGCGGTCATGGCCACGGTGACCACGGACACGCCGGTGCCGATGGACAGCCAGGCGCGCAGGCGGTTGTCGTCGTTTCGCGGCTCCGTTTCCGTGGGCATCTTGCGCAGCACCAGCATGAACAGCACCAGGGAGATGGTCTCCACCAACGCCTGGGTGAGCGCCAGGTCCGGTGCGCCGTGCAGCGCGAAGATGAGCGCCATGAAGTAGCCGGTCAGGCCCACCATGATCACGCCGGAGAGGCGGTTGTGCTGGAGGGTGGCAAAGAACGCCAGGCCCGCCATGAGGGTGACGGTCAGGCCCTGCCAGACGTTGTCCCACACCGTCATGCGGATGTTGTTGGAATCGCCCAGGATGAGCGCCGACAGCGGGACCACGGCGAGCACGATGAAGATGATGGCCAGGTTGATGGTCAAGGAGCCGCGCTGGGTGGACGCGGTGAGTTTCAGCGACCAGCGCTTGAGTGTGCCCATGATGGCGTCCCAGACATCGTTGGCGTCGCCAAGCGCGGGGCGCTCGAACTGGGCCTTGGCCACAATGCCGCGCTGCCAGAACATGATCGCACCGGCGGCAATGATCACGGCGGACAGCGCCAGCGGCACCGTAAAGCCGTGCCACAGGGCCAGCTTCGAGCCCTCCACGTCCGGGAAGCGGACGTTCAAGTACTCGTTGATGGGCCGGGAGAGGAACTGCGGCATCAGGCCGAACGCCACGGTGCCGGCGGTGAGGACGGCGGGAGGGATCCACAGCTTCGAGTCCACGTGGTGCATGGTTTCCACGGCCTCAGACTGCCCTGCGTCGTTGGTGGCCTGCTCCCGCTTGGTGGCAAAAGCGCCGTAGCAGAAGTACACGGAGTAGGCCATGGTGAGGATGGAGCCGACAACCAGCACCACCAGCGTGATGTTGCCGGGCATGCCGGTGAGCAGCTCCTCGTGCAGGATGGCATCCAGCGCCGTCTCTTTGGCCACGAAGCCGAACAGTGGCGGGATACCGGCCATGGACGCCGCGGAGATGACCGCCAGCACCATGAGCAGCGGCTGTTTTTTGCCCAGCCCGGACAGCTCGCGGATGTCGCGCGTGCCGGTGGTGTGGTCGATGGCGCCGACGATCATGAACAGCGCGGCCTTGAACAGCGAGTGGGCGAAGGTGATGGCCAGGCCCGCCATGGCGGCCTCGCGCGATCCCACGCCGATGACGGTGATGATGAAGCCGAGCTGGCTCACCGTGCCGTAGGCCAGCACCAGCTTCAGGTCCTGCTGTTTCAGGGCCATCCAGCCGCCGAGCAGCATGGTGAACCCGCCGGTGGAGAGCACCACGAGGTGCCAGGTGGTCACCGCGGACAGGTCGGGTGCGAGGCGGGCGACGAGGTAGATGCCCGCCTTCACCATCGCCGCGGAGTGCAGGTACGCAGACACTGGGGTGGGCGCTGCCATCGCGCCGGGCAGCCAGAAGTGCCAGGGCGCCTGGGCGGACTTGGTCAGGGCGCCCAGCATGATCAGCACGATCGCGGCGGAGATGGCCTGGGTGTTTTCAATGTCCGCGATCTGGGAGACCTCGGAGAGCTTCCAAATCCCGGCCTTGTAGCCCAGCAGGTTGATGCCCACCAGCATGGCCAGGCCGCCGAACGTGGTCACCATGAGCGCCTGCATGGCGGCCCGGCGGGAAGAGGCCCGCTCGCCGTAGTAGGACACCAGCATGTAGGACAGCACCGACGTCAGCTCCCAGAACACGTACATGAGCAGGAAGTTGTCGGCGATGACCAGGCCGTACATGGTGGTGGCGAAGAACGTCAGCTCAAAGCCGAATTTGGCCAGGCGGCGCGGGTTGCTATCGAAGTAGCCCCAGCAGTACAGCAGCACCAGCGCGCCCACGCCGAGGATGATCAGGCTGAACAGCCCGGCGAGGGCGTCGAGGCGGAACTCTAAGTTGAGGTTGGCGGACGGCATCCAGGTGAACGCCGCGGAAATTTCGCCGCCGTTGGCGAACACCCCTGTGGCGAAGAGTCTGGCCACCCAGATGAACCCGCCAAGCGGTACGAGCGCGATGATGCCGAACGCGGCGCGGCCCACCGTGCGCAAAAGCACGGGGGCGGCGAGCGTGGCAACGGTGAGAGCGATGAGCAATATCAGCACGAGTGCGCGGCCCTCCTTGTGTTGTGTGCGTGCGGGCACACCGCGCCTCAAGCGGGGGAGCTCATTGAGTTCACACAGAAATACTCACACAGCAGGGGGCTGAGTTATCTGGGTATCTACGCGTCAACACCAGTGGCGCGGCCGTTGGGAAGAAATTTTAGCGATATTTGGTGCTACTTGCCGTATCGCTGCAAGAAGGCAGCTTCTGCGGCAGCGATGCGCTCGATCTCGGTGGGGTCCACCGACTCGTCCACGCCGTGGATGCCGCACTGCGGCTCCTCAACGCCGAACAGTGCGATCTCTGCGTCCGGGAAGGTGTTCTGCAGCGTGATGGTCAGCGGGATGGAACCGCCGGAGCCGACGACGGCCAGCTCGTCGGCGCCGTAGGCCTCCTGCAGGCACTCGCCCAGCGTGGCAACGGCGCCGGCTTTCGGGTTGGTGGCAAACGGCTCGTTCACGCCGCTGATGTCAACCTCGACCTTCGCGCCCCACGGGGTGTGGGCCTTGATGTGCTCTTCCATCTTCTGCGTGATCTCGGCGGTGCTTTGGCCGGCCGGCACGCGCAGGTTGAACTGCGCTTCGGCGCGGGCGTTGACGGCGTTGAGCGCCTCTGCCACCGGGGTGGAGGTGAAGCCGATCATGGTCACCGCGGGGCGCGCCCACACCAGGTCCGCCGGCTCGTCGTCGACGGTGCCCAGCAGCTGCACGCCCTCCAGCACGGTGGCGTCGGTGCGGAAGGTCTCGCGGTCGTACGCGTCGCCGTCCCACTTGGCGGTGGTGTCCACGCCGTCAATAGTGGTGCGGCCGTGTTCGTCGAACAGCGATGTGGCAATGACCATCAGCGCGTGGGCCGCGTCCGGGGCGCCGCCGCCGAAGTTGCCGGAGTGGGCCTGGTTGGCCAGCGTCTCCACCGTCACTTTCACCTGGGCGCCGCCGCGCAGGGAGGTGGTCAGCGTGGGCACGCCGGCCGCCATGTTGCCGGTGTCCGCGATCAGGATGGCGTCCGCCTCGAAGACCTCGGGCTTGTCCTCGATGAGTTTGCCCAGCCCGTCGTCGCCGCCGAGCTCCTCCGAGCCCTCCACCACGACCTTCAGGCCCAGGTCGGTGCCGCCGTTCTCCTCGAGCATGCGCAGCGCCTCCAGGTGCATGGCCAGGTTGCCCTTGCAGTCGGCGGCGCCGCGGCCGTACCAGCGGCCGTCGCGCTCCGTCAGCTCGAACGGGTCGCTCGTCCAGGCCTCCGGGTTGTTTGCGGGGACGACGTCGTAGTGGGAGTACAGCAGCACCGTCGGGGCGCCGTTGATGGGCTCTCGCTTTCCGACGATCGTGTCCGCGTCATCCACGGTGGGGTAGCGGGTCACGTCCAGGCCCAAGGCCTGCAGGGCCTCCACCGTCCAGGCGCAGGCGGCCTCGTGCTGGTCGGCCAGCGCGGGCGTGGAGTGCACCGAGTTGAAGGCGACCAGCTCGGAGAGGTCCTTGAAAATGCGGTCGCGTTGCGGGGAGAAGTGCTGTGCAGTCTGTTCAGTCATGGCCCCACGCTAGCAGCAGCGCCCGGCCCCTTGCGTGCCTTGCACTCAACCCGGCCGAGTGCTAAACATGGTGGCTGGCACTCACGTAAACCGAGTGCCAAATAAACGAATAAAGCGGGTGAGGCTGAGACCACTCGTCAGCCGTGCCGTCGCGGGCGCCTGCTTGCACCGACGAACTGAGTGAGCGTCAGATGAACTCTATTCAATAAGGAGTGACACACTCACATGGCAAAGATGATCGCATTCGACGAGGAAGCACGTCGCAGCCTTGAAAACGGCCTGAACACCCTGGCCGACGCCGTGAAGGTCACGCTGGGCCCCAAGGGCCGCAACGTGGTGCTGGAGAAGTCCTGGGGCGCCCCCACGATCACCAACGACGGCGTGACCATCGCCAAGGAGATCGAGCTCGAGGACCCGTACGAGAAGATCGGCGCCGAGCTGGTCAAGGAAGTTGCCAAGAAGACCGACGACGTCGCTGGCGACGGCACCACCACCGCCACGGTCCTCGCCCAGGCGCTCGTGCGCGAAGGCCTGCGCAACGTGGCCGCTGGCTCCAACCCGATGGGCATCAAGCGCGGCATCCAGGCTGCCACCGACAAGGTCTCTCAGTACCTGCTCAACCAGGCCAAGGAGGTGGAGACCCAGGAGGAGATCGCCTCCACCGCCGGCATCTCCGCGTCCGACCCGGAGATTGGCAAGAAGATCGCCGAGGCGATGTACGCCGTGGGCAACGGCTCCGTGAACAAGGAGTCCGTGATCACGGTGGAGGAGTCCAACACCTTCGGCGTGGACCTCGAGGTCACCGAGGGCATGCGCTTTGACAAGGGCTTCATCTCCGCCTACTTCGCCACCGACATGGAGCGCGGCGAGGCCGTGCTGGAAGACCCGTACATCCTGCTGGTCTCCGGCAAGATCTCCAACGTCAAGGAGCTCGTGCCGGTGCTGGAGCAGGTCATGCAGTCCGGCAAGCCGCTGCTAATCATCGCCGAGGACGTCGAGGGCGAGGCTCTGTCCACCCTCGTGGTGAACAAGATCCGCGGCACCTTCAAGTCCGTGGCCGTGAAGGCTCCGGGCTTTGGCGACCGCCGCAAGGCCATGCTGCAGGATCTGGCTATCCTCACCGGCGGCCAGGTCATCTCCGAGGAGGTCGGCCTTTCCCTCGAGACCGCTGGCCTCGAGCTGCTCGGCCAGGCACGCAAGGTTGTGGTGACCAAGGACGAGACCACCCTGGTCCAGGGCGCCGGCGACCAGGCGCAGATCGACGGCCGCGTCAAGCAGATCCGCGCCGAGATTGAGAACTCTGACTCCGAGTACGACCGCGAGAAGCTGCAGGAGCGCCTGGCCAAGCTGGCCGGCGGCGTTGCGGTGATCAAGGTCGGCGCCGCCACCGAGGTGGAGCTGAAGGAGCAGAAGCTGCGCATCGAGGACGCTGTCCGCAACGCCAAGGCTGCTGTTGAGGAGGGCATCGTCGCCGGCGGCGGCGTGGCCCTGCTGCAGGCCGCCAACGAGCTCGAGGGCGACCTCGGCCTTGAGGGCGACGAGGCGACCGGCGTGAAGATCGTCCGCGAGGCGCTGTCCGCCCCGCTGAAGCAGATCTCCCTCAACGCCGGCTTGGAGCCGGGTGTGGTGGCAGACAAGGTTGTCAACCTCCCCGACGGCCAGGGCCTGAACGCCGCTACCGGCGAGTACGTGGACATGCTGGCCAACGGCATCGCCGACCCGGCCAAGGTGACTCGTTCCGCGCTGCAGAACGCTGCCTCCATCGCCGCGTTGTTCCTCACCACCGAGGCTGTCGTGGCCGACAAGCCGGAGCCGGCCTCCGCGAACCCGGGCATGGACCCGGAGGCCATGGGCATGATGTAAATCGCCCCTGAGCTGCACACGCGCCCTTCGGGGCGCGTTTTTTCTTGCCCGGAGCGGCCTGCTTCTGCTTCTCGACGCCCCTCCGGACCACCCCCGGATTGGTGTAAAAGGCAGGCCTTACGGAACCAGTTTTGACACCCCAGAGAGACGCCGAGCAACGCGGAATTTAACCCGTGTTCACCTTCGGAAGAACGCAGGGGCTAATTTTCCTGCCAGGAACCGCCAAGGTTACGCGAAGGTGAACAAAAACCACCTGTGCGCAGAGTGAATGCGATAGGCGGAAGCGTAAAAGAACCCTTGACGCGGCTGATTCCTGTGGCAAAATACCGCCTGTGACGCCCGCAAGGGGGGTCCGTACCTGACAAGTCCCGCCAGCTGTCCGCTGGCGCCAATCAGATAGGGAACGCACATGCCTGTCGATCTCAAGTTCATCCAGACCCAGCTGGACAACTTCTCCACCTTCGCCAAGAACCTGACCAAGCTGTTCCAGGAGCTGCCGGTCGCGCTGCAGAAGTTCGCGAAGGCAATCGCCGACGGCAGCGATGCCGCCACGGCCGCTAAAGACAACTAAGCCACTACTGAATCTAAGGAGCACACAACATGAAGGACTTCTTCGCCAACCTTTCCTCCTCCACCGAGGACACCGAATCCAAGGTCGATGCTGCACAGGCCATCAACAACTGGGTTTCCCTCTCCTCCGGCACCGGTGACAACGACATCACCAAGGTGCCGGGCGCACTGCTCAACCTGCTCGCTGACTTCGGTGAGCTGGCTGGCTACCTCGCCAAGCTCATCGGCCTGGTCGCGTAAGTAACGCGCACTCGCCGAAGGCCCCGTCGCTAAGCGGCGGGGTTTTTCTTATCCCCCTGAAAAGCTTCCCCGGCGTACTTCCCCCGCCCAGAATAGAGTGTGCACCATGGCTGACATCAAAGACGACGACCTGCCGCTGATCGACCTCGCCGAGACCGAAGGTTGGGTCGTGGACGACACCGACGAGGACGATCCGGTCCTGCTTATGCCCGACGGCACCGCCATCCAGACGTGGCGGGAGAACTACCCGTACGAGGAGCGCCTGTCCCGCGACGAGTACGAGAAGGAAAAGCGCGCCCTGCAGATCGAGCTGTTGAAGTGGCAGAACTGGACCAAGGACACGGGCCAGCGCCACATCATCCTCTTTGAGGGCCGCGACGCCGCCGGCAAGGGCGGAACCATCAAGCGCTTCAACGAGCACCTGAACCCCCGCGGTGCCCGCACCGTCGCGCTGGAGAAGCCGTCGCCGCGCGAGTCCACCTCCTGGTACTTTCAGCGCTACATTGAGCACTTCCCGTCGGGCGGCGAGATCGTCTTCTTCGACCGCTCCTGGTACAACCGCTCCGGCGTCGAGCGCGTCATGGGCTTTTGCACCGAGTCCCAGCACGCCGAGTTCCTGCGCGAGGTGCCCATGCTGGAGAACATGATCCTGGGCTCCGGTATCTCGCTGACGAAGTTCTGGTTCTCCGTGACCCGGAAGGAGCAGCGCACCCGCTTTGCCATCCGCCAGGTGGACCCGGTGCGCCAGTGGAAGCTCTCGCCGATGGACCTGGCGTCTTTGGACAAGTGGGACGACTACACCCGCGCCAAGGAGGAGCAGTTCCGCTACACGGACACGGACGAGTCCCCCTGGATCACCATCAAGTCCAACGACAAGAAGCGCGCCCGCCTCAACGCGATGCGCTACATCCTGTCCAAGTTCGAGTACACCAATAAGGACCACGAGGTTGTGGGCCAGCCGGACCCGCTGATTGTCAAGCGCGGCCGCGACCAGATCGGCGATTAGGCGGCAGCGCGCTCGCGCTGCGGAGCGGGGCCGTCGGATCCTGCCCGTCCGTACCTCTAATTAGAAAGCTCCGAAGAGGTGCGCAACCCCGGTGGGGGGAGGAGAGAAGCCGCGCGCGATCATCGACGTCATCTCCGACACGTAGGACGACCCCGAGGATTACAAGCTGGCCGTCCGGCGCCTCAACGCGATGCCCGACAAGGCGAACGCGCTGGTAATCAACGGCGACTTGGTGGACAACGGCGGCCAGGAGCAATGGGACACATTCCTCGCCGCGCGCGAGGAAGTGATGCACGGCTCGGGTGTGGAGCTGTGGACCATCGGCAACCACGAAATGTATGGCCCCGAGACGTCCGAGGTGCACCTGAACCGTTTCCTCGAATACTCCGGTCAGGAAAAGCCGTGGGACGAGGTGGTGGTCAACGGCACGCCGATGATCTCCATCAACACCGAGTACTACTCCGATGTCGACCGCGACGGCAAGGAGCCCTTCCAGCGCGTTTCTACGGAGCAGCTGCGGTGGTTGGACGAGCGGCTGGCGCACTGGGACGCGCAGGGCGTGACCGCGCTCGTGTTCACGCGCCCACTGCTACCGGGAACGGTGTCCATGTCGCACTCCGCGTGGTACCAAAACGACTTTGAAGACGAAGAGGCCGTCTCCGACGTGCTGTCCAAGTACAACGGCGTGGTCGCCTTCACCAGCCACTCCCACTCCTCGCTGCGACAGAACAATTGGTGGGGCACTAGGCGCTACGACGGCACCCCGCAAGGTGCGATCGGCTTCCCGGTGGTGAACACCCGCGCGATCCTCAACGAGTACCTGCCGGACGGCGACCATGACGAGGACATCGTGGACGGGCAGGCGGCGACCGGCCTGCGCGTGAAGATCTACGACGACCGCGTGCGCGTCGAAGCCTGGGACTTCAAAGACGGCCACAGCCTGCTCAACCCCGAGGGCGAGGCGAAGATGACTAAGTACCAGGACTTTTCCAAGCAGCGCCGCCTCTCCGCGCCGCCGGTGCAGCCCGCCGAGGACAACACCCCGGCAGCCGCGGGCTCCTCGACGGGGGAGAAGGTGGCACTGGTGCTGGGGATCCTCGCCGTGCTCGGCGGATCCTTCGCGTTTGTGGCCACCCACTTTGGCCAGCAGATCCGGGCGCTGAGCCCGGTTCCGCTGCCGCAGTTTTAGACCGACTGCGAGAGGCGGCGGGCGATGAACTCGTTGCCCGCGTGCGACGGGTGGAGGCTCATGGTCACGCCGCCCGGGACGGTGGTGTCAATGCCGCCGTTGACAAAGCGGGCCTGGTCGGGCGCGCAGGTGGTGTTGCCGCGGGTTTCCATGCGCATGGGCACGAACTGGATGCCGTTGGCCGCGGCTGCGGCGCGCTGGTTCGCCTCGTTCGCGGCCTCGACGGCGGCAAGCGGCGGCAGCGGGAAGCCGCCCGGTGCGTTCGGGACGATGTTCACCGGGCAGAACATGTTGGGCGCGGCTGGGTCTGCAACCGCGATCATGCCGGAGAGGATGATCTTTGCCTGCGGCGCGTGGTAGCGGATCTTGTCCTTGGCAATGCGGATGTTCATGGACAGGTCCGAGGCCATCTTGCCCGGGTTCCACGGCTGGAAGCCCTGCTGGATGCCAAACGGGCCGAAGTCGTTCATGCCCACGGCGATGATCACCGCGCGGGTGCCGCGATGCACGTCGCCGTTGGCGATGGCGTTGTCCAGGCGGTGCAGCATGGTCTGGGAGGTCTGCGCAGTGCACGACCAGTCGGCCAGCGGGGCGCCCTCCATCGCGGCGAGGCGGCGGGGCCAGTTGTTCGGGGCCTGCAGGCAGCCGTTCCTGGAGGGGTAGTTGTTCACGTAATCCTGGACGGGCTGCCAGTTCAGGTCCCGCAGCGCGTTGCGCACCTGGTCGGGGTTCGCGGTGTAGGAGTCGCCCAGGGTGACAATGTTGCGGTTCGGCGCCGCGTCCGCGGCCGGTGCCGCGACGAGGCCCGCCGCAAGGGCTGCGCCCGCAACGCACCGCGCAATGGTCTTGGCAAGCTTCAAAATGCACGCTCCTTCTCGTTGAAAAAAGCCGGTTTCCCAGATGTCAGCAGGCCGGGCTTGTGGCCCGGCCTATCCTCAAATACATCGGGAACCGGCAGACGGCGTTACATATTTCCCAGATTTCTTCGAGCCTGATCCCAGGTTCCGGCCGCTACCGCGGCTCCACCGGGTTGCCTTGCCACACCGTCATCGCGGGCACCTCGTCGCCGCGCATGACCAGCGAGCCTGGGCCCACGGTGGCGCCTTGCCCGATGACGGAGCCCGGCAGGGACACCGAATGTGCCGCCAGCGTCGCGGAGTCCTGGATCGCCACCGTGTCCAGGGACATCACGCGGTCCTGAAACAGGTGCGTCTGCACCACCGTGCCCGGGCCGACGGACGCGCCGCGGCCCACCTGGCACAGGTCGGTCTCCGGGAACCAGTAGGACTCGATCCACGCGCCGCGGCCCACGCGCACCCCCAGCGCGCGCAGCGCCAGGTTCATCTCCCCGGAGCCGGCGGCGTGGTTGAAGAACCAGGGGGCGGCCACGACCTCCACAAACTGGTCCTGCAGTTCATTGAGCCACACGTACCAGGAGTACAGCGGGTGCTCGCCCGCCTTTTGGCGCCCAACCAGCACCCACTTCGCCACCACCGCGCTGCCAACCGCCAGCGCGCCCACGGCCATCCACACCAGCCCGCCGAGCAGGTACGTCCAGACACCGAAGCGCTCCAGCAGTGTGACTGCGGCCGCCGCGAACACGGCCGCCAGCACCGCCTGCGCCATCGGCGCGAGCAGGCGCAGCGTCTCCACCAGACCGCGCTTGCGCATGAGCGCGCGCGACGGCGCGTACGTCGCCTCGCCGGCTGCCTCCACCTCCACGCGGCGCATGCGCTCTGGCGGCGAGCCCCACCAGTTCGACCCCGCCTTGGACTTCTTCGGGCTGGCGGAGAGCACCGCCACCAGCGACTGCTTCGCCAGCTTGCGGCCGGGCGCGACCATGCCGGAGTTGCCCACGAAGGAGCGCTTGCCCACCACGGTGCGCTCGGTGCGGATCCAGCCGTCGCCGAGCTCGTACGTGCCCACCATGGTGTCGTCCGCCAGAAACGCGCCGCTGCGCACCTCCGTCAGTTTGGGCACCAGCACCGCGGTGGACACCTCGGCGCGCTCGCCGATTGTCGCGCCCAGGGAGCGCAGCCACACCGGCGTGGCCAAGCCCGCGTAGATGGGGAAGTAGCGGGTGCGGGCGTCGTCCATCAGCCTGGTCACCGTCCACAGCGCGCAGCCATGCACGCTGCGCACGGGGAACACGCCGGGCCTTATGCCTATCGACGCCACTCTCACGGCTACCCACGTCAACCCCAAACCGAGCCCGAAGTAGACAAGCCCGCCCACCGGCGCGAACACCAGCAGCCCCCACACCGACGCGGTATCCGCGAGGCGCGCCAGGCCCACCGTCGCGGCGGCGCCGGCAACGGCCGCGGCGGCCGGCAGCAGCGCCAGGAGCAGCGACGTCAGGCCGTAGCCCAGCGCCCACAACGTGCGGCGCGGCGGGCGCTCGTCCGGGAACCGGTGCTTGGAGCGGCCCACCTTCCGCGCGGGCGAACCCGCCCAGCGCGACCCCTTCTTCACCGGCTTGTCGCCGGTGACGGTCGAGCCGGGCTCCACGTGCGCGCCCTGCCGGATCTCCGTGCCCGGCATGAGCGTGGAGCGCGCGCCGACACGGGCCTCCGCACCGATCGACACCTCGCCCACGTGCAGCTCGTCACCGTCGAGCCATACGCCGGACAGGTCCACCTCCGGCTCGATGGCCGCGCCCTCGCCGACGGTGAGCAGGCCCGTGACCGGGGCGAAGGTGTGCATGTCCACGCCCTTGCCGATGCTCGCGCCAAGCATCCGGCCGGTGACCTTGGCGGCGTTCGCGCTGGAGATGTTCAGCGCGCCGGACGCGTGCAGCCAGCGCTCGGCGGCCCACAGGCGCACGTGCCGCACCCCGCCGCGCGGGTACACGCCGGGCGTGACCCGGCCGCGGATCACACGCGCTCCCAGCGCGCCGACGGGGATGCGCCCGAGCGGGGTGCACAGGACCACAAACGCGGCGGCGAGCCACGCCCAGGGAAGCTCAGTCAGCCCCAGCAGGTTTGCCGCGACGGCCACCCAGGTCACCGCCGTGGCAGCCTTGAGGGTCATCACCGGGAGCAGCGCCACCGTCTGCGCCACGCGCGTGCCCGCGCCGACGGGTTTCACCGCGCGCTCGCGTAGGGAGGTGCGGCTGGCGAGCGTTAGCTCGTCGATAAGCGAGGCAAGCGTTTCCAACCTGGGGTGGTCGTAGAGATCGCGCACGGCGAAGGTGGGCACGCGATCGCGCAGGCGCGTGACCAGCGCGGCCGCGGCCAGCGAGGAGCCGCCGAGCTCGAAGAAGTCCGCGTCCCGGCCCGGCACGTCCAGGCCCAGCACCTCCACCCACTGCTGCGCCACCCACGCCTCTGTCTCGGTGAGGCCCACCGCGTCCACACTCGCGGGCAGCGGCCACGGCAGGGCCTTTTTGTCCACCTTGCCGGAGGTACGCACGGGCAGCTCCTCCATCACGTGCAGGCGCGGCACGAGCGCCGCCGGCATGACCTCCGCCAGCCGCTCGCGCATTTGCAGCACGTCAAGGTCGGTGCCCTTGTTGGGGGAGACGTAGCCCACCAGCACCTTGTCGCCGGAGGGCAGCGCCTGCACGGCCACGGCCGAGTTGTACACGCCGGCGAGCGCGGCCACGTTGGCCTCCACTTCGCCCAGCTCGATGCGGCGCCCGCCGATCTTCACCTGGTCGTCGGCGCGGCCGATGAACGCCAGGCCGTGGTCCGTGAGCTTCACGTGGTCGCCGGTGCGGTAGGCGCGCTCCCACTCGCCCATTGGCGCGTACTTCTCCGCGTCCTTGGCCGGGTCCAGGTAGCGGGCCAGGCCCACGCCGCCGATGATCAGCTCTCCCTGGCCCTCCTCGTCATCGCTTGCGATGGCGAGATCCCAGCCGTCCAGCGGCCAACCGATGGTCACCGGCTCACCCGGGTACAGCCGCTTCGCGCTGGCCACCACGGTCGCCTCGGTGGGGCCGTAGGTGTTCCACATCTCGCGGCCCTCGGCCAGGCGGTCGGTCAACTCCTGGGAGCAGGCCTCGCCGCCCACGATGAGCAAGCGGATATTATCCAGCGCCTCCTTCGGCCACAGCCCGGCCAAGGTGGGCACGGTGGACACCACCGTGATGTCGCGGCGGATCAACCACGGACCCAAGTCCTGCCCGGAACGCACCAGCGCGCGCGGGGCCGGCACCAGGCAGGCGCCGTGGCCCCACGCCAGCCACATTTCCTCGCAGGAGGCATCGAAGGCCACCGACAGGCCGGCCAGCACCCTATCGTCCGGTCCCAGCGGGTTGTCCTGGCAAAACAGGCGCGCCTCCGCGTCCACGAACGCGGCTGCAGAGCGGTGCGTGACGGCCACGCCCTTCGGCTTGCCCGTGGAGCCGGAGGTGAAGATGATCCAGCAGTCGTGGTCCGGGGTGACCTCGCCCAGCGGGGTGGGCTCCGCGGGTTTGAGCACACGCAGCCCCTCGTCGGTGAAGATCGCGTCCACGTCCGCCTCGCCGAAGACCGTCTCCGCGCGCTCGTCCGGGTCGTCCGCGTCCACCGGCACGTACGCGCAGCCCGCGCGCAAGGTGGACAAAATGGCCAGGTAGAGCTCCCTGCTTCCCGACGTCATCCTGACCCCCACCCGGCCCCCATCACGCACACCCCTGGCACGCATCTCAGCCGCGCGGTGCTCGATCTCCTCCACAAGCTCCGCGTAGGTGAGCACGCCGTCATCGTCGGGGTTGGCGCTGCCGCGGTTGCCGTCGTCGATGGCGGCGGCATCGGGGTGCTGGGCGGCGGTGGCCGTGAGGACGTCGATAAGCGTCCGCTCCGGCGGGGCCAAGTGGCTGCGCAGGAGCGGATTCGCGGTGTCTTCTCCGGGCTGAGACATGCGGATAAGGCTAATGATGTGCCGAAAAACCGCAAATTGTGGGAAAGCCCCACTATTTGCGCTGGCCCACCTTGTGCCCTTTCCTTTTGCGGATCCAGCTACCAGGGCCCAGCTAATCGGCTCTGGAGGCCGAATAGCTGGCTCTTACTAGCTGGATCCGCAGCGCTGCGGTCGCACGCCCGGGCTGTTAGCCTCGAACCGCTGCCTCGGGGGAGGCCGCAGACACAGGGGGGAAACCATGGATCAAGCACGACTAGCGGCGCTGCTGGTGGCGCGCGGGGATGTGGAACGGCTCGCGTGCGTGCAACTTTCCGCGACCAAGTTCGTCCCCGCCGAGCAGTGGGCAGGGCTGAAACGCCACGAGCAGGAATTCCTGCGCTGTTACGCGGCCGGGGTCAGCGCGCACAAGGCGGTGCTGGTGGGCAGATCCGCGGCGCGGGCGCTCGGGCTCTGGGTGCTGGGCAAAGACCCAGAGGTTATCGGACTAGCGCAGCGCAACGGCCACCCGCCGTCGAAAACCCAGTGGCCGGAGGGGGTGGTGTACCGCAACATCCCCATCCCGGAGATGGACATCCGGGAGCACACCGCGTTCGACCCCGCGGGCGCCGGCGGACGCATCCGGCTGACCACGCCCGCGCGCACCGCCATCGACATCGCCCGGTTCCACGGGGTGCGCGACGCCGTCGTAGCCATGGACAGCCTCTACCGCGAGCAGACGCCGATCGGACAGGAAACGACCCGGGCCGCGCTGGCCTCCACCATGGGACGGCTAGCCGGCAAGAAGGGCGTGGGCCTGGCGCGCCGGGCGTTTGAACTCAGCTCGACGGTCTCGGAGTCCGCGTTTGAGTCGCTCTTCCGCGTCATCCTCCTCGAGCACGGCATCCAGGCCAAGGAGCAGATGTGGGTGGGCAGGCGGTACCGGGTTGACCTGCTGTGGGGCAACCTCATCATCGAAATCGACGGCTACATCAAATTCGACGACATGCCCCACGCCGAGGTCATCCGCATGACCACGCGCGATAACTGGCTGAAGGAGCAGGGCTACGAGGTGCTGCACCTCTTTCCCGCCGAGATCCTGCGCGACGAGGCCGGTTGCATCCGGCGCGTGTTCGACGCGAAGGCGCGTGCCGACGCCCGCGGGCCCGTCACCGTGCCAGCCACGCCGTACCGGCCGTAGCGCCGGGGTGCGCCGGGTCGGGTCCTCCCGCCGCGGATCCAGCTACAAGGACCCAGCTAATCGGCTCTGGAGGCGGAATAGCTGGCTCCTACCAGCTGGATCCGCGGGAACGGGGCGGGCACCGGGGCGGAACACACCGACCCGACCCCGAGCCGCTACTCCTCCGCCTCCAGCGCTTGGGACAGTTTGCGCAGGCTCTTCAGCTGCTTGGAGGAGGATGCCTCGAGCGCGCGGTCCTCTGCCTCGGCTACGTCGGCGGCCAGGCGCGCCAGCGCCTTCGTCCCCTTCTTCGTGGCGGCGACGATCTGGCGGCGCCGGTCTTTCGGGTCGCGCTCGCGGGTGACCCATTTGCTGGTCTCCAGTGAGTCGATGAGCCGGACCATGTCGGAGGCGTCGATGCCTAGGAGCTCGGAAAGCTGGCGCTGGCTCATTGGCTGGCCGTCCACGCAGGCGAGGATCCAGTACTCGCGCATGGTGGAGTCGTGGGTGGCCAGGGCGCGCTCCACCTCGTCTTTGGTGTGCCTGCGCACGCGTTCCACCTGGAAGTGGGGGGACTTGGCCAGGGTGGACGGCAGTTCGGGGAGCGTCGACATGCCGTCCATCTTAACTACCTGCCCACGCCCAACAATTGGCGCTTCCTAACTTTGGTGGGGCAGGCCTTGTTCCACCCAGGCGGTGGTGCCGCCGGTGACGTTGTGTACGCCGTCCCAGCCGCGCGCCTGCTCCAGGTACTGGGCTGCCTGGGCGCTGCGTCCGCCGGACTTGCAGATCAGGTAGATGTCCTGCTCGGGGTCGATTTCGTCTGCGCGGGCGACGAACTCGGACAGGGGGATGTTCACGGCGCCCTCTGCGCGGACGGCGGCGTACTCGTCGGGCTCGCGGACGTCGATGAGCTGCGCGCCTGCGGGGACTTCGGTGACAGAAACTTCTTTCATGGTTCGTATGATAACCGCCGTGAAGTACCACCTCCGCCGCGCCGCAGCATTGCTGATCCTGCTGCTGGTCATTGTCGTGGGCGCGAGGGACCTGCTTCATGACGCCCCTTCGGACCAACCCGCGCAACCCGCGGAGCCGCGTCATCAGGCAGCGGCCTCAATTGCGCAAAGCAGGCCGGTGGAGATGGTCGTGCCGGTGCTGGGGCTGCGCGCGCAGTTCGAGCCGGGTGACTGCCGCGTGCAGGACGGGGCGATCAACCCGAAGACGCTGGACAAAGCGTGCGCGCTGACGGGGCCGCAGTACCCGTACGCGCTGCCGGGCACGGACGCGCAGGACATCGTGGTGGTCGCGGGCCACACCGGCGCCGGCGTGAGCGCGGTGTTTAACCAGCTTTACGACGGCAAAGCGCAGCACCACAACGTCGCCCCGGGCGACACGTTGTTCATGCGCACCGAGGCCTCCGGCGACGACTGGTTGAAGTACACCGCGACGGATCTGCACGAGCCGGACAAGGGCGCGCTGGCGGCCGATCCCGAGATCTGGGGTACTGGGCCGATGCCGGGGCGGCTGCTCACCATCTCATGCATCCAGCCAGCGAACCCGCTGGCGGACAGCGTGCGCAACGCGGTGGTGGGGTGGCAGCTCGCCGGGACGGTCACCGGCGCTGAGGTGGACGCGGCGTTCCGGCCGCGGTGAGGCTAACGGGCGATGTTGCGGCCGATGAGCTGGCCGTAGGCGTGCGTGCCATTGGCGTTGAGGTGCAGTGGCAGGTTGCCCGGGGCGGGCGGAACCGGGTCCACCAAGTTCACCCACCAGCGGTCGGGGGAGCAGGTGCTGTGGCCGGTGGAGATGGGCCAGGCGTCGAGGAACGTGGCGCCGTTGGCCTGGGCGACCTCGCGCAGGGTGTTCTGCAGGCGGTTCTCCGTTGCGGGCACCTGGCTAATGGGCAGGGGGATAATCGACGAGGTCAGGCACGTGTTGTTGTTCACGGTGACGCGGGGGTAGCCGACAACGGTGATCTTCGCGCCGGGCGCGTAGTAGCGGGCGACGTTGATGGCGCTGCTCAGCCCGTTTCGCAGTGCCCGCTCTGAGCCCTGGATGTCGGACTGGTATGGGTACGTGTCGTTCGCGCCGGCGACGATGACCACGTTCTTGGTTTGCGGGTTGAGGTCGCCGCGTCGCGCCGCGGTGCGCAGGGAGTTGTCAATGTGGTAGCCGCCGGTGGCGAAGGAGGCCCCGGCGCACTGGTATTGGTCGACGTGCGCGCCGGAGGCCCTGGTGATCTCGTGGGCGATGGAGCCGTCGGTGACGCACCCGACCCCGGTGTTTGCCATCAGGTTCGCCTTGTTCCGCGCATAATCGATCACGGTGGGGTTAGCCACTATGCTGTCGCCTGTGAGCACGGTGTTTCCCGGCACCGCGGCATGGGCGGCGGTGTTTGCTGTGAAGAGGGCTGCTGCAGCGGCGACGACTGCAGCGAGCCTCTTGTACTTGGCCATCGGTGTTGTTCTCCTTGAGGTCAGCTGAGAGCGATGTGGCAGTTCGCGGCGATAATACGCGGTCTGCCGGCTTCGCACACCTCGGCAGGTGGCAGAAACTGCAGTGACTTGTGTGAAAACCGGTAAAAGTAGGGCTAGACTCTCAACCAAGCGTTGAGACTTCCCGCCCCACGCCCCAGAGGAGACAACCATGAACCGCACACTTCGAGCCGCGACCGTCGCCGCAGCCATCCTTGCCGTCCCTGCAGTGAACGCCACCGCGCAAGACCTGCCGGCCCACGAGGTGGCACAGACCCCGGCCGCTGATCCGGTCGCGGAAGACGCGCTCGGCGTCGGAGACGTCGAATCGACCGGAGATGCGCCGGTGGCGAGCGGCCTGGTCGAGTTCCCGCCTGTGCTGACGCTGGACGGCACCACCTACTACCTGAACAAGGACGGCCACACCTTCGTCACCGACATCGAGCGCGTCGACGCCGATGCCACGCCGGAGGAGGTCGCCGCATCCGAGGCTCTGATCAGCGCGAACGCGGGCGAGATCGGCCGCCAGGGGCTCGAGGCGGCGCGTGCGGCGGGCGAAGCAGAAGCCGAAGCCGACGCTGAAGCCGAAGCACCCGCTGAGGCGCCGGCCGAGACCCAATACGCTGCGACCACCCGCGGCCTGGAGGCGGAGACCGGCTCCAACACCCTGGTCCGTGCAGTGTTCGCGCTGCTGCTGGCATCCGCGCTCGGCGCCGCCTTCTTCGCCTTCGCGCGCCGCCGCCTGATCTAACCGCGCGGGAACACGAAAACGCCGGGCCAGCGACAGTGCGCGGGCCCGGCGTTAGCCGTCGATAGGCGAGAGCTTAGTTCTCGGTCTTGGCTTCCTTCTCGGCCTCGAGGTTCTCGCGGGAGTTGTCGCCCACGCGCTTGAACTCGTCGAGCGCGGCCTGCAGGATCGACTCGGCCTCGGCCTTGTCGCCCCAGCCGGAGCCGGTGACTTCCTTGTTGGGCTCGAGGTCCTTGTAGTGCACGAAGAAGTGCTCGATCTCGTCTTTCATGAAGTCGGAGACGTCGGAGATGTCCTGGTAGTTCTCGTAACGCACGTCGTCGATGACGCAGAGCAGCTTGTCGTCGCCGCCGGCCTCGTCGGTCATCTTGAACACGCCGATCGGGCGCGCGATCACGGTCACGCCGGGGAAGACGGGCTCCGGGCAGATGACCAGGGCGTCCAGCGGGTCGCCGTCGTCGGCGAGGGTGTTGTCAATGAAGCCGTAGTCCGCCGGGTACGCCATCGGGGTGAACAGGTAGCGGTCCAGGAAAACCTTGCCGGTCTCGTGGTCGACCTCGTACTTGTTGCGGGAGCCCTTGGGGATCTCGATGATGACCTCGATAGCCATTGCTTCTCCTTTGTTCAGTGCCTGAGTTCGGTGAATGTCCGCCAAACATCATACGTGGGCTAGCATTTTGGCCGATGAAGGTATGGACATGGGTTGCGGGCGGCCTCGCGCTCGCCGCGGTCGGCGCGGTGGCGGGCTTCGGCATCGCGGCGCACGAGGAGCTCTCCCAGCTCACGCACACCCCGCCGTACCAGCTGCAGTCCGCGCCGGAGGCGATGGTCCCGGTGACGCCTTCGCCTATCGACGACGCTTCGCTCACCACCACCCTGGCCACCCTCGCTGAGAATCCTGATCTGGGCGTGTTCCACGGTCGCGTGACGTCGATAGGCAGCGGTGCAGCGGTGTTCGACCGGGCCTCGGAGGAGGCGCTGCGGCCCGCAAGTGTGACGAAGGTGCTCACCGCCTCGGCGGCCCTGTTGAGCCTGGGCGCGCAGGACCGCATCACCACCGAGGTCGTGCGGGGCGCGGACCCGGCGGCGGTGACCATCAAGGCGGCCGGAGACGTGTGGCTGGACGCGCAGGCGCTGGACGCGCTCGCGGAGCAGATCGGGCACGCGGACGCCGTCTACATCGACACCTCTGTCTGGGACGGCATGGCGGAGATGCTGCCCGGCTGGAACCCGCTGGACATCGACGGCGGGTACGTCGCGCCCATGCAGCCCGCGATGCTCTCCGGCGGCCGCCTGGACGGGGAGACCACCGGCGACGTGCCGCGATCCCACACCCCAGCGCTGGACGTCGCGCAGGCGCTGGCGGACCGCGTGGGCGCGCAGACCGTCGGCGTTGGCCCCGCGGAGGGGGACGTTGTCGCCGCGGTGGAGTCGCCGACCCTGGTGGAGCGACTGGAGCTGATGATGAAGCACTCCGACAACGTCTACGCCGAGGCCATCGGCCGCGAGGTGGCGCTCGCCCGCGGGACGATGGACGCGCCGGGCGCAACGCTGTCGGTGCTGGAGGAGCGCGGTTTCAACACCGCCGGCGTGGTGCTGCGGGACAACTCGGGCCTGTCCACCGAGGACCGCATCGCGCCCAAGCTTCTCGACGCCATCCTCGCCGACGCCGCCACCAAACCCGAACTGCGACCGATCTTCTCCACCCTGCCGGTCGCATCCGGCGACGGCACGCTCGAGGACCGTTACGGCGACCTGCCCGGGCGCGGCTGGGTGCGGGCGAAGACGGGCACGCTGGACGGCACGGCGTCGCTCGCCGGCACGGTGACCAGCGTGAACGGGAACATCTACACGTTCGCGCTGATCTGCAACGACGCCGACGTGCTCGACGCGCGCCGGGCGATGGACGAGTTCACCTCCGCCCTGCGGCAGTTCTAATGCAACCGTTCTGGCCGCGCCGCTCGCCACACTTCCTCGCGTGCCGGCGCGCCGTTCGGCCCTTCGACGGCCCGGCGGTGATCGGCCTGTCCGGTGGGCCCGACTCCCTCGCGTTGACCGCCGCTGCCGCCGCGGAAGGCAATGACGTGACGTGCGTGGTTGTGGACCACGGGCTACAGGACGGCTCGGCGAACGTGGCCGAGCGGGCGGCGGGTACGGCACGGGGGTTCGGCCTGGCGGCGGAGGTGGTCCGCGTCGAGGTCGGGGAGGGCAACGTGGAGGCCGCAGCGCGCAGCGCCAGGTACGAGGCGCTGCTCGCGTATGGGCGCGACGTGTGGGTCGCCCACACCGCCGACGACCAGGCGGAGACGCTCATCCTCGGCGCGCTGCGCGGCAACCCGTCCGGCATGGCGCCGCGCAACGGCCGCGTGGTCCGGCCGTTCTTGGGGGTCCGCCGCGCGGACACCGTGGGCGCGTGCGAGGAGCTGGGGCTAACACCCTGGCACGACCCAATGAACGCCGACCCCGCCTTCCGTCGCGTGGCGGTGCGCACGCAGGTGGTGCCCTTGCTCAGCGAGCTGCTCGGCGGCGACGCCGTGCCCGCCTTGGCTGCCACTGCCGGCCGGATCGCGGCGGATCAGGCGCTGATTGCGTCGCTTGCTGACATCTCGCCGACCACCTCCTGCGAGGAGCTTGCGCGGGATGCGGGGCCGGTCCGGAGGCGTCGATTAGCGGCATGGCTCTTGGGCGAGGGCGTGCCGGTGCAGGGCGACCAGCTCGACGCGGTGGAGGCCTTGGTCGTGGATTGGCATGGGCAGGGACCCGTCGCCGTTGCAGGCGGGCGCGTGGTGGTGCGTGAGGACGGTCGATTGGCCCTTGTGGGACGGTAGCTCACCGTATATATTCCGCGTATATACCCATGAGGAGGTGCGCGGTGGAGAAAGCAACGACGCGGGTGTTCAAATCTGGCAACAGTCAGGCGGTGCGCATCCCAGCGGACTACCGGCTGGATACCGACGAGGTGACTGTGGAGCGGGTTCCGGAAGGCCTGCTTCTGCGTCCTGTCGAGGAATCGATGGGCGAAGTCGTTCGCCGTTTTCGGGCGTTTCAGACCGCCCAGGGGATTGAAGGGGGCATTCTGGCGGATCCCGGCGGCATCTCCGACGATGCCTCGCTGAGCGACGACGAACTGGGGCTTCGCTGATGTATCTCCTGGACACCAACGTCTGGATCGACATCGAGCGGGGTGAACAGGTGCACGTGATCGAGCGCTTTCTTTCGGTGGCCCCGGGCGATGTCCCCATCTCCACGGTGGTGCTCGGCGAGCTGTATGTCGGTGCCGAGCGGTCTCGGAACCCCGGCTTGGCCCGCCACACGGTAGATCGACTAGTACACGGCTTCGACCGGTGCGGGATCGATAGTGACACCGCGCGGCGCTACGCGGAAGTCACGGCAGACCTGGCTCAGCGCGGCGAACTGATCGGCGTCAACCACCGCTGGATTGCCGCTCAGGCGCTCGCCCAGGATTGCGTGCTGGTGACCGCGAACACGGGTGAGTTTTCGCGCGTGAGAGGTTTACGCCTGGAGAACTGGCGGTTCCCCTAACCCCGCAGGTGGTTGTACCTTCTCGCGGGCAGGTGGCAAGATGAGGAAGTTACGCGCACGTGAACGCCAATAGGCGCGGAGAGACCGCGAGAGGGAAGGGCCAGCCCATGACCGAGTTGCACGACACCAAGGACTTCAACGTCCCGCCTCACCGCTACGGAGATGACGTGGAAGCCATCCTCATCTCGGAGGATGAGCTGCAAAACCGCATCCAGGAGCTGGCGGACATGGTCTCGGAGAAGTACCGCGACGCTGACGACGACCTCATCTTGGTGTGCGTGCTTAAGGGCGCGGTGTTCTTCCTCACCGACTTCGCGCGCAAGCTGTCCATTCCGTCGGAGATGGAGTTCATGGCCGTGTCCTCCTACGGCAACTCCACCACCAGCTCCGGCGTGGTGCGCATCCTCAAGGACTTGGACAAGGAGATCGCGGGCCGCGACGTGCTCGTGGTGGAGGACATCATCGACTCGGGCCTGACCCTGTCCTGGCTGCTGCGCAACCTGCGCAACCGGAACCCGAAGAGCCTCGAAGTCGTTACTCTTCTGCGCAAGCCGGATGTGCAGACCGCGCAGATCGACCTGCTGGACATCGGCTTCGACATTCCAAACGAGTTTGTCATCGGCTACGGCTTGGACTACGCGGAGCGTTACCGGGACCTGCCGTACGTGGGCACGCTGCACCCGCGCGTGTACTCCGAGGCGGACTAGACGCTAACTAGAACAAGGGTTTATGAGCAAAAATACAAAGGTCTTGCGGTGGGGCGTCATCGGCGCCATCGCGCTCATCGTCCTCTACCTGCTCACGCTGATCGGGGACGATTCCCGCGCCTACCAGCGCGTGGACACCTCTGTGGCGATTGAGCAGCTGCAGAACCAAAACGCGGAAGAAGTGCAGATCGACGACCGCGAGCAGCGCGTGCGCATCGACCTGCGCGAGCCGATCACCGTGAACGAGCGCGAGGGCGTGGAGGCCATCTCCGCCCAGTACCCCGCGCGCACCACCCCGGATATCTTCGCCGCTGTGCGCGATTCGGGCGCGGACAAGTACCAGACGAATGTGACGCAGGAGTCCTTCCTGATGTCCATGCTGGGCTTCGTGCTGCCGATGGTCCTGGTCTTCGGCCTGATCTTCTTCTTCATGTACCGCCTGCAGGCCGGCGGCGGCGGGCCGTTCGGCATCGGCGGCTCCAAGGCCAAGCAGCTGACCAAGGACAACCCCACCAACACGTTCGCGGACGTGGCTGGTGCGGACGAGGCCGTGGACGAGCTGCACGAGGTGGTGGACTTCCTCACCGACCCGACCGTGTACGAGAAGCTGGGCGCGAAGATCCCGCGCGGCGTGCTGCTGTACGGCCCGCCCGGCACCGGTAAGACCTTGCTCGCCCGCGCCGTGGCGGGTGAGGCCGGCGTGCCGTTCTACACCATCTCCGGCTCGGACTTCGTGGAAATGTTCGTCGGCGTCGGCGCCTCGCGCGTGCGCGACCTGTTCAAGCAGGCGCGCGAGAACAGCCCGTGCATCATCTTCGTCGACGAGATCGACGCGGTAGGCCGCCAGCGCGGCTCCGGCATGGGCGGCGGCCACGACGAGCGCGAGCAGACCCTGAACCAGCTGCTGGTGGAGATGGACGGCTTCTCCGGCCGCGAGGGCGTCATCCTCATCGCAGCAACGAACCGCCCGGACATCCTGGACCCGGCGCTACTGCGCCCGGGCCGCTTCGACCGCCAGATCCCGGTGACCAACCCGGATCTGGCCGGCCGAGCACAAATTCTCAAGGTCCACGCCAAGGACAAGCCGTTGGCGGAGGATGTCTCCCTCGACGCCCTGGCTAAGCGCACCGCCGGCATGTCGGGTGCGGATTTGGCCAACGTGCTCAACGAGGCCGCGCTGCTCACCGCACGCATCGGCGGCAACGTGATCACCGCCGACGCGCTTGAGGAGGCGACCGACCGCGTCATCGGCGGCCCGCGCCGCTCCAGCAAGGTCATCTCGGAGCACGAGAAGAAGGTCACCGCCTACCACGAGGGCGGCCACACGCTTGCCGCGTGGGCGCTCAAGGACATCGAGCGCGTGTACAAGGTGACCATCCTCGCCCGCGGGCGCACCGGCGGCTTCGCCATGACCGCGGACGAGGACGACAAGGGCATGTACACCCGCGACGAGCTGTTCGCCCGCATGGTCTTCGCCATGGGCGGGCGCTCGGCGGAGGAGCTGGTCTTCGGCGCGCCGACCACCGGCGCCTCCAACGACATCGAGCAGGCCACCAAGATCGCCCGCGCGATGGTCACGGAGTACGGCATGACCTCGGCCCTCGGCGCCGTGAAGTACGGCCAGGAGCAGGGCGATCCGTTCTCCGGCCGCGGCGCCGGCGGCTCGCTGGAGTACTCGCCGGCGGTGGCGGCCAAAATCGACGAGGAGATGCAGCTGCTTCTCGACGAAGCCCACAAGGTCGCCTACGCCACCCTCGAGCGCTACCGCGACGAGCTGGACACGCTCGCGTCGAAGCTGCTGGAGAAAGAGACGCTGCGCCGCGGCGACTTGGAGGCCATCTTCGACACGGTCGAGCCGACCCGCCCGGCGCTGCCCGCCCACGACGTCCGCTTCGGGCGCCAGGCGGACCGCGACCCGGTGAAGACGCCGGTGGAGATTGCCAAAGAGCGCGGCGAGGATCCGCCGAAGCGCTTCTCCATCTTGGAGGCGTCCAAGGCCACCCGCGAGCGCCGACGCAAGGAGCGCGAGGCCCAGCAGCACACCCCCGCGAAGAAGGGCTCCACCCGCTGGGAGCAGCCCGAGGGCAACGCCCCGCAGTACGGCGGCCCGACGCCGCCGGAGGGCTGGACGTACAAGGGCGCACCGAAGCAAGAGCAGCCGCACCCGGGGGCGCAGAACTACCCGGCGGGCGAGACCGAAGAGATCGGCTTCCGCCTGCCGGAAAACGAGCGGCCGGACCACGCGCCGCGCGGGCCTGAGCCGGAAACGACGCCCGATGCGGAAACCACCCAGCTGCCGCGCCAAGAGCGCGAGCCAAGGCACAGGAGGGACGATGACTAACCCGAACGCTGACAGCTTTGACCGGGAGCGCGCCGAGGCCGCGGTGCGCGAGCTGCTTATCGCGGTGGGGGAGGACCCGGACCGCGAAGGGCTCGCCGAAACGCCGGCGCGTGTCGCGCGCGCCTACGAGGAGGTCTTCGCCGGCCTGCGCGAGGACCCGAAGATCCACCTGGAAAAGTCCTTCTCCGAAAACCACCGCGAGCTCGTGCTCGTGCGCGACATCCCCATCTACTCCACCTGCGAGCACCACCTGGTGCCGTTCTACGGGGTGGCCCACATCGGCTACATCCCGGGTGCGGACGGCAAAGTCACGGGGCTGTCCAAGCTGGCGCGCCTCGCCGACATGTACGCCAAGCGCCCGCAGGTGCAGGAGCGGTTGACCGCGCAGATCGCGGACGCCATCGTCGAGAAGCTGGATGCGTCCGCGGTGATCGTCGTCATCGAATGCGAGCACCTGTGCATGGCCATGCGTGGCATCCGTAAGCCGGGCGCGACCACGACCACCTCGGCGGTGCGCGGCGGCTTCCAGAACAACGCCGCCTCCCGCGCGGAAGTGCTCAGCCTGATCAGGGGGTAGCCGATGACCACCGTCGCCGAACTGACCGTGCCCGGGCGCACCAGCGTGATGGGCATTGTCAACGTCACCGAGGATTCGTTTTCAGACGGCGGCAAGTGGCTCGCCGCGGACGACGCCATCGCGCACGCCCACGAGCTCGTGCGCCTCGGCGCAGACATCATCGACGTCGGCGCGGAATCCACCCGCCCGGGCGCCACGCGCGTCCCGGCGGAGGTGGAGGCGCAGCGCATCCGGCCCGTCATCCGGGCGCTGCGTGCCGACGGCATCCGCACCTCCGTGGACACCATGCGCGCCTCCACAGCCCTGGCCGCGGCGGAAGAGGGCGTGGACATGATCAACGACGTCTCCGGCGGCCTGGCGGATCCGGGCATGTACCGCGTGATGGCGCAGACTGGGCTGCCGGTGTGCCTCATGCACTGGCGCGCTGACGCCTTCGTCAACGCGTCCGGCGCGGCGGATCACGGCGGCGACGTGGTGAAGGATGTGCGCGAGGTGCTGGCGGAGCTCGTCGAGAAGGCGACTGCCGCAGGGGTGGACCCAGGGCAGATCACGCTCGACCCCGGCCTCGGCTTTGCTAAAACCCCTGAGGACAACTGGGCGCTGCTTCACGCCCTGCCGGAGTTCGTCGCGGGGGAGTTTCCCGTCCTGGTCGGCGCGTCGCGGAAGCGTTTCCTCATGGAAATTCGGGCGGATCGGGGACTGGAGCACTCGCCCATCGACGCCGACCCCGCCACCGCGGCAGTGACCGCGCTGGCGGCCCACGCTGGCGCGTGGTGCGTGCGGGTGCACGAAGTGGCCGTGTCGCGCGACGCGGTAGATGTTGCACGGAGGTGGACCAATGGCTGACCGGATTGAGCTCAAAGGATTACAGTTTCACGCCAACCACGGGGTGCTCGCGCACGAAACGCAGTACGGGCAGGCGTTCTCCCTGGACATCACCTGCTGGCTGGACTTCGCGGGCGCGGCGCGCGAGGACGACCTCACGCAGACCGTCAACTACGCCGAGCTTACGGAAACCGCGCTGCGCATCGCCCGCGGCACGCCCCGGCAGCTCGTAGAGACGGTGGTGGTGGAGATCGCCGAGACCGCCATGCGCGAGTACGGCCTGCTGCACGCCATCGAGGTCACCCTGCACAAGCCGCACGCGCCGATCCCGGCCGTGTTCGACGACGTCGCGGTGGTGGCCCGCCGCTCCAGAAAGCGGATGTAGCCATGCGCGCCGTGCTGTCGTCGGGCTCGAACATGGGGGACGCGCGCGCCCACCTGCGCACTGTCGCGGACGAGTTCGCCGGCGAGCTCGTCGCTGCCAGCTCAATCTACGCCACCGCTCCGTGGGGCAAGACGGATCAGCCGGACTTTCTCAACCAGAGCCTGCTGGTGGACGTGGACAACACCCCGCGCGAGCTCCTCGGTCGGTGCCAGGACCTGGAGCAACGGGCCAACCGCGTGCGCGAGGAACGCTGGGGCCCGCGCACCCTGGACGTGGACATCGTCTGGATCGAGGGTTACACCTCCCAGGACCCGGACCTCACCGTGCCGCACCCGCGTGCGCACCTGCGCCAGTTCGTGCTCCAGCCCTGGTTGGAGATGGACCCGGACGCGGAGCTGAACGGGGTACGGGTGGCGGCGCTGCTTGCGAACTTGGACGACCAAGGGGTGCGCAAACTGTGAAGCGCACGCCGTACGAGGGGTTGATCGCCGTCGCCGGGTTCTGCGCGGCCGCCGCGGTGATTCTGGTGCGCCGGTTCTACGGGCTGCTGGAATCCGTGGACATGGTCGTGCCGCTGTCGCTGTGGGTGATGGCCGTGATCGCGGGCTGGCTCGCGCTTGTGGTACGCAAGCGCCGCAAGGAGGGCAGGGTCGGCCAGGACCGCAGCCAGCTCCACCCGGTGCAGGCTGCGCATTTCATGGTCTTTGGCAAGGCGTGCGCCTGGGCGGGTGCGGTGTTCGGCGGCGTGTATGCGGGCGCGTTGAGCTACGTCGTGCCCAAGCTCGGCGTGCTTGCCGCCGCGCCCGGAGACGTCCCGCCGCTTGTGGCCGGCACCCTCGGCGGCATCGCGCTGTGCGCCGCCGGGATCTGGCTGGAGAAAATGTGCGAGGTGTCGCCGCCCAACGAGGGGCAAGGCGTTGGCTAGAGTGGTGGGCATGAGTGCCCAGAATGCGTCCCCAGACCGCGCGAACCTGTGGGTCATCGTGCCGTTTGCGGTCGCAGTCATCGGCACCGTGGTCATGCTGTTCACCAACTCCGCCAACGCGCTCAAGGTCGCGCTGATCTTCGCGCTGTGGGCTGGCGCGGCCGGCATCCTGGTCAGCGCGAAGGCGCGCCGGGACCGCGACGCGGCGGCGAATGAGGCGGCCGCCGCCGAGCAGCGCATCCAGGACCAGGAAGAGCGCCACCGCGAGGAGCTGGCGGCCAAACCCGCCACCCAGCCGGTGGACGTGGAGGCGCTGCGCGAGCTGCAGGACCAGATCCAGGCGCTGCGCGAGCAGCTGGAGGAGCTCAACGGCCGCGTCTTCGAGTACGAGCCGGCCGCCGTACGCGCCTCCGCCCGGCGCATCACCGAGCTGGCGCCGACGCCGGAGCCGAAACCGGAGCCCAAGCCGGAGCCAGAACCGAAGCCGCAGGCGAGCCCTAGCCCGTCCACGGACGAGACCGCAGTGATTTCCCGCGTCCGCCCGTCCGGCGCGCCAAGCTCGGACGCCATCGCCGGCCGCATCGGCGCGCAGCCGTCGTCGCGCCCCGCGCGCAACCCGCTGTCCGACCTGATCAGCGAGCGTGAGGCAGAGAAGGCGGAGAAGATAAAGGCAGAGCCGGAGCCGGCAGCCGAGGCGCGCCCCGAGCAGCGCTCGGGCCGCCGCCGCCGCGACGAGCGCGGGGATCAGGCCCTGTCCGTGGCGGAACTCCTCGCGCGCCAGGGGAAGTAGATGCCGCCTCGCCTGCTGGTGGGCGCGGTGTTCGGCGCGACGCTGCTTGCAGAGCGCTTCGAGCGCGCCGGCCACACCGTCCGACCGCTGGACATCCACGATGACCCTGGTGCGGTTGCGCATGTGGACCTCGTGCTTCTCGACGGACCTTCGGACGACATCCGCGCCGCCTGCGAGCGGGTGGCTGACCACGCCCGTCCGCGCCAGATGTTCCTGCACACCGCGCTGGAGGAAGGCCAGCAGCTCCTCGACGACGTGGAGACCTCGCACGCCATCACCATGTGCGCCCACAACATCTTCGACAACGTGTGGGTGACCTCCGCCGCCGACGAGCTGGGCGAGACGGTGGTGGGGCTGCTCATCGCGGAAATCGGCGGTATGAGCTTGCGTATCGACGATGCTTCGCGCCCGCTCATCGCCGCAGCGCAAGAGCTGCGCGCGATGGAGTCTGTCGTGCGCGACGACGTCTTGGAGCTGCTCACCCAGGCGGTGCCGGGGTTTGAGTCGGTTGCGCAGCAGTTTCTCGCCGCCCCGCCGGCGCAGCGGGGCGCGCATACCCCGGCGGAGTTGGAAAGGCTCGTGCGAGCCCTGCCCGACGCGGGTACTCGGCGCTTGTTCGTGGAGTTGGCGCGCAGGCGCGGCGAGCTGGAGCAGGACACGGACACCGAGCTTTGGGTGATGCAGAAGTACGAAGGAGGATAAATGGCGTTCGAACCCGGCCAGGCGGTGGTTGTCACCGACGAGAATCTGTTGGCCACCTACGGCAGAGCGTTCCGCAAGATCGGCAAGTCGGTCGTGGTGGTGCCGCTCGGTACCGAGATCCACGGCGGGCACGTGGAGCTCATCCGCGCGGCGAAGTCGCTGCTCGGCTCGTACGTAGTGGTGACGTACTCGGGAGACGAGGTGCCGGAGGTGTTTGCCAAGGAGCACGTGGACGTCGTGTTCCACGGCACGCTCGCCACTAAAGTGCGCGTGGATTCCGGCGTGGAGCCGCTGGAAGACCCGGAGACCACCCAGCGGGAGGTCGCCCGCATCCTCGCGGCCATCAACGCCACGCACGCCACGGACGTCGTGCTGGGGGAGAAGGACTTCGAGGTGCTGGTTGCCACCCAGTTTGCGGTGTCCGGCCTGCGCATGGAGTGCAAGCTCCACAGCGTGCCCACGGTGCGCACCCCGGACGGGTTAGCGCTGTCGAACAGGAACGCACGCGTAGCCGTCGATAAGCGTGACGCCGCGCTCGCCCTCTCCGCAGCCCTGACGGCCGGGGCGCACGCCGCTGAGCACGGCAAGGCCAAGGTCCTGGAGACCGCGCGTGGTGTATTGAAGGCCGCCGGGGTCGAGCCTGCGTACCTGGAGCTGCGCGATCTGGCCATGCGCGAGGCGCCCGTGGAGGGCGACGCGCGCCTGCTTGCCGCCGTGGACCTCGGGGGAGTGCGGCTGACGGACAATGTGGGCCTGCCCCTGGGCGTCGGCTTCAAGCACGTCGAGGCCTGATAGCCGGTAAAGTTTCGCTTATGTCCACCGCCACCATCGCCGGGCTGCTTGCAGACCGCTTCGGGTTCAGGAGGCGTACCCTGAGTACCTCATTCATCGTCAACGGCCCCGACTCGGAGAACCAGCGACTCGACCTGCCTGTCTGCGAATAAGCTACGATTATTCGCCGTGACTACGCAGGACTTTTCAGAGCAGCAGCAGATCCGCCGGGAGAAGAGGCAGAGGCTTATCGACGAAGGGCGGGACGCCTACCCAGTCGAGGTCGACCGCACGACGTCTCTGAAAGACCTGCGCGCGAAGTACGACGGCACGCTCGAGCCCGGCGATGAGACGCAGGACGTCGTCGCCGTGGCCGGGCGCATCATGTTCCAGCGCAACACCGGCAAGCTCTGCTTTGCCACCCTGCAGGAGGGCGACGGCACGCAGCTGCAGGTCATGCTCTCGCTCGCCGAGGTCGGCGAAGAACCCTTGGCCCAGTGGAAGGCGGACACGGACCTCGGCGACATCGTCTCCGTGCGCGGCCGCGTCATCGCGTCCAAGCGCGGCGAGTTGTCCGTCATGGCGCAGTCCTGGCACATGGCGTCCAAGGCGCTGAACCCGCTGCCGGTGGCGTTCGCGGACATGAACGAAGAGCAGCGCGTGCGCCGCCGTTACACCGACCTGATCATGCGCGAGGACGCCCGCAAGAACGCCATGACCCGCATCAAGGTCATCGCCGCCGTGCGCAAGTACCTCACCGGCCTGGACTTCGTGGAGATCGAGACGCCGATGCTGCAGACGCTGCACGGCGGCGCCGCGGCCCGCCCGTTTGTCACCCGCTCCAACGCCCTGGACATCGACCTGTACCTGCGTATCGCGCCCGAGCTGTACCTCAAGCGCGCCGTGGTCGGCGGCATCGAGCGTGTGTTTGAGATCAACAGGAACTTCCGCAACGAGGGCGTGGATTCCTCCCACTCCCCGGAATTCACCATGCTGGAGACCTACCAGGCCTGGGGCACGTACAAAGACGGTGCGGAGACCATCAAGGGCCTCGTGCAGTTCTGCGCGCAGGAGGTCTTCGGCTCCCAGACGGTGACGCTGCCGGATGGCACCGAGTACAACTTCGGCGGCGAGTGGAAGGTCTTGGAGATGTACCCCTCGCTCAACGAGGCGCTGCAGCGCAAGTTCCCGGGCCAGCCGGAAGTCACCATCGAGTCCTCCGTTGAGGAACTGAAAGGCATCGCCGAGGCGATCGGGCTGAAGGTGCCGGAAAACGCCGGCTGGCTGCACGGCAAGTTGGTAGAGGAGATCTGGGAGGAACTGTGCTCCGACCAGCTCTACGAGCCGACCTTCGTGGTCAACTTCCCAGTGGAGACCTCGCCCCTCACCCGCGACCACCGCGACAAGCCCGGCGTGACCGAGAAGTGGGACTTGTACGTGCGCGGCTTTGAGCTGGCCACCGGCTACTCCGAGCTGGTGGACCCGGTGATCCAGCGCGAGCGCTTCGAGGACCAGGCCCGCCTGGCCGCCCACGGCGACGACGAGGCCATGGTGCTCGACGAGGACTTCCTGGCCGCCATGGAGCAGGGCATGCCGCCGACAGCCGGCACCGGCATGGGCGTTGACCGCCTGCTCATGGCCCTGACCGGCCTGGGCATCCGCGAGACCGTGCTGTTCCCGATGGTGAAGCCGGAGGTGTAGCAAACCATGCGTCGCCGTGTCGCCCTTGCTGCCGTGTCGTTGCTCGCCCTCGCTGGGTGCGCGGACGAGCCGGACGCCGTGGAGGTGACGGTGACCGAAACGGCCTCAAGCTCCACCCCGGCCACGTCGACCGCTTCGAGTACGGCGTCGTCGAGCACCAGCTCCGCCACACCCACCGGCACGCCGCCGGACTGCTCCGACGAGGCGCTGCAGGCGTCGCCGGGGCTTCAAAAGTTCCAGCTGAACGGGTGTATCGGTAACTTCGCGCGTCCAGGCGTGCCGCAGACTGACCACGTAGTGCTAGTGCAGTGGACCGGCAAGCACTGGGAGATCGTTGAGTCTGATGGCATGTGGGACGGGCTGGGCATGTCGCGGCCGTGCCACAATCGCACGAAGCTCGAGTCCCTTGGCGTGCCCGAGGAGTACATCAAGGCGGAGGCGGTCTGTGGGGAGTACGCGCCCGGTGAGCAACCGCCGTCATCCCAGCCGAACTGGGAGGACGCAAGCAAGGAACGCTACATCCCGTACGTGGGGATGGGGGAGACGACGCCGGAATACACCGCTGAGCCCGCGTGCGACGGGCGCGGCATCCTCATCGTCGATTCTGTCATCGATTACGGCGACCGCGCCGACACCGTCCACCGTCTCGCGGTCGAGGTGCTCACCGCGGATCCGACCGGGAGATCGCGCCAGTACACCTTCCCGGGGCAGTGCCCGTCGCTGCGCGCGCAGGTGAACGGCAACGACATCTATCCCGTCTACCTCGACTTTGGCCACGACACCGAAGCGCTGTGCCGGGCGAGGGCAAATTACGGCGGCGACGCCCGCGTGCTGTCCAACCGCGCGGAGTTTACAAGTCCCTGCTAGTTGTTTGTGGTGGTTATGACCAACTAACGTTTGATGCAACCAACCATTGGGGTTGAAAGGAGCATCAGCATGGCAACCACCAAGGCGAGCCTGCAAGACCAGGCCGCCGACATCCTCGCCGGCATCGGCGGCGCGGACAACATAGCGTCCATGACGCACTGCGCGACGCGCTTGCGCTTCGAGCTTCACGACGCATCCCTGGCGGACAAAGACCGCCTCGAGGCCAACCCGAAGGTAATGGGCGCGGTCCCGCAGGGCGGCAACCACTACCAGGTGATCGTGGGCGGCGACGTGGCCACGGTGTACAACGCGATGAACTCGCTGCCGGAGATGGCCAACCGCAGCGTCTCCGACGACGAGTTGAAGAACCGGCAGCGCGACAAGGCCAAGGGCAAGGTGCCCTGGCTGGACGCGTTTTTCGAGTACCTCTCCGACTCCTTCCGCCCGATCTTGGGCGTGCTGCTCGGTGCCTCGCTGATCATCGCCTTCGCCGCGTTCCTCGACGCGATCCGCCTGGTGGACTTCTACGCGGAGGTGAAGACGCCGGGCTGGCAGTTCGTGGACGCCATGTGGAGCTCTGTGTTCTTTTTCCTGCCGGTGGCGGTGGCGTACAACGCGGGCAAGAAGCTGGGCATCGACCCGTGGGTGCCGGCTGCAGTCATGCTGGCGCTGTTCACCCCGGACTTCACCACGCTGGAGGAGCACCCGGACGTCCGCGTGGTGGACATTTTCGGCGAACCGACCAACGTGGTCGACGTCTTCGGCTTGCCGATGATCCATAACGGCTACAACGGCAACGTCTTCGTGCCCCTGATCATGGCCGCCGTTGCCGCGCTGCTGTACAAAGCGCTGCAGAAGGTCATCCCGTCCGCGGTGCACATGGTGTTCGTGCCGTTTTTGACGCTGCTGGTGATGATCCCGGTCACCGCCTTCATCATCGGGCCGTTCGGCTACCTGCTCGGCGCCTGGATCGGCACCGGCCTGGCGTGGATGAACGGCAACGCGCCGTTCGTCTTCGCACTCCTGATCCCGATGCTCTACCCGTTCCTGGTGCCGCTTGGCCTGCACTGGCCGCTCAACGCGCTGATGCTGGTCAACATCGACACCCTCGGCTACGACTTCATCCAGGGCCCCATGGGCGCCTGGAACTTCGCCTGCTTCGGCGCCACCGCCGCGGTCCTGGCGATTTCCCTGCGCGACCACGACCCGCTGATGCGCCAGACCTCCGGCTCGGCTCTCGCAGCCGGCCTGCTGGGCGGCATCTCCGAGCCGTCGCTCTACGGTATTCACCTGCGCTACAAGAAGATCTACCCGCGCATGCTGGTGGGTTGCTTCGCCGGCGGCCTGACCATCGCCATTCTGGGCACCCCGTTCGGCGGCGTGAAGACGGGCGCGTTCGTGTTCACCTCCCTCCCGACCATGTTCGTCTTCGACCCGGTGTGGGTGTACATGCTCGCGATCGCCGTGGCCTTTGTCACCTCCTTCCTGATCATCTTCGTCACCGACTACCGCACGCCGGAAGAGAAGGCGGAGGCGCTGGCTCGGGCCGCTGCCGCGCGCGATGAGGACGAGGATGAGGTCACGGACGCGGATGATTCGGCGAAGCTGGCGTCGGCAAGCAACGCGGATGCGACGGTGCTCGCGCCCATCGCGGGCCAGGCGGTCGCCATGGAAGCGCTGTCGGACGCCGCTTTTGCGTCCGGCGCGCTGGGCCAGGCGGTCGGCGTCACGCCGGCAAACGGCACGCTCGCTGTGGTCGCACCTGCGGCCGGCAAGGTGATTTCTGTAGCTAAGACCGGACACGCGTACGGCATTAAAACCGACGATGGCGTCGAGCTCCTCGTCCACATCGGCGTGGACACGGTCAAGCTCGGCGGCGAAGGGTTTACCCCGCTGGTGGAGAAGAAACAGACTGTGGCTGCGGGCGACCCGCTGGCGGAGGTGGACTTCGCCACCATCGCTGACCACGGCGTGGACACCACTGTGATCACTACAGTGGTGAACTCAAAGAAGCTCGGCGGCGTCAACGACATCGCGGATGGCACCCTCGCCGCCGGGGATCCGATTCTTGAAGTGCACTCTGAGGTGAACACACATGTCTAACCGCACCGTCCTGCACGGCATCGGCGTCTCCGCAGGCACCGCCTCCGGCCCTGTCGCCGTGGTCACGCCCGCCGTCGGCATCGACGAGCATGAGCCCGCCTCCGTCGACCCCCAGGCCGACGGCGAGCGCATCCGCGCCGTGCTTCACGACGTCGCAGCTTCGCTCACTGCCCGCGCCGAGTACGCGGACTCCGACGCGTCGAAGGCCGTGCTGGAGGCAACCGCGGCGTTGGCCACCGACAAGGGGCTTATCCGCGGCATTGACAAGGAGCTGAAGAAGGGCGCGGGCGCCACCAAGGCGATCCACGACGCGGTGGAGGTGTACGCGGAAAAGCTGCGCAAGCTCGGCGGCTACATGGCCGAGCGCGTGACCGACCTCTACGACATCCGCAACCGCGCCACCGCCCGCCTGCGCGGCCTGCCGGAGCCGGGGGTGCCCGACATGGAAACCCCGTCCATTCTGGTCGCGCACGACCTCGCGCCGGCGGAAACCGCGACGCTGGATCAAAACCTGGTGCTGGGCATTGTCACCGAGGCCGGCGGCGCGACCTCGCACACCGCGATCCTCGCCGCGCAGTTGGGCATCCCGTGCGCGGTGCAGGTCAAGGGCATCGCCGACGCGGTTGTAGACGCCCCGCAGGTGGCCCTCGACGGCGGCGTGGGCGAAGTCATCGTCGCCCCCAACACCTCGGACGTGGAAGAGCTTGCAGAGCGCTCCCGTCGCCGCGCCGCTGCGCTGGCCGGATCGTCCGGCGAGGGTGCGACCCGGGACGGCACGAAGATCAAGCTTCTGGCCAACATCGGCACCGCAGAAGATGCGGAGAAGGCGGCCACGCAGGACCTCGAGGGTTCCGGCCTGTTCCGCTCCGAGTTCCTCTTCCTGGACCGCGAGTCCGCGCCGACGGTGGAGGAGCAGGCGGAGACGTACACGAAGGTGCTGCAGGCGTTTGGCACCCGCCGTGTAGTGGTGCGCACCCTCGACGCAGGCGCCGACAAGCCGCTGTCCTTCGCGGACCTCGGGGAGGAAGAAAACCCGGCGCTGGGTCGCCGCGGCCTGCGCCTCTCCCAGGCCCGCGAGGACCTGCTCACCGACCAGCTCACGGCCCTCGCAACGGCAGCGGCAAATGTGCCGGACGCCGAGCTGTGGGTGATGGCTCCCATGGTCGCTACCGTGGACGAAGCCAAGTGGTTCGCGCAGCGCGCTCGAGCGGCTGGCCTGGCCAAAGTCGGCGTGATGGTCGAGACCCCCGCCGCGGCCATCCGCGCCTGGCAGGTGCTGGAAGAGGTCGACTTCGCCTCCATCGGCACCAATGACCTGTCGCAGTACACGATGGCCGCAGACCGTATGCAAGGCGAGCTTGCGGACCTGCTTTCCCCCTGGCAGCCGGCCGTGTTGTCCATGATCCGCGAGACGTGCCGCGGCGGCGAAGCCACCGGCAAGCCCATCGGCGTGTGCGGCGAGGCTGGCGGCGACCCGCTCGTGGCGCTCGTCCTTGTCGGCCTGGGCGTGAAGTCGCTGTCCATGGCGCCGGGCAAGGTCAACGCGGTGCGCGCCGCGCTGCGCCTCCACGACTTTGACACCTGCCGCCAGATGGCCAACTTCGCCGTGGACGCGCGTACCGCTCGCGACGCACGCGAGGCAGTGCTGGCCCTCGCGGATCCGGTGCTCAAAGATCTGCTGTGATCCACGGAATCGACGTCGATAGCCAGGGGCGCTGTGCCCACTGGCACTCCGAGCGCGACGTCGTGGCCAACACGTGCGGCGCGTGCGGGAAGCTGTGGGCGTGCTCGCTGTGCCACGACGAGTGCGAGAACCACAGCTTCGCACCCGTGGACCGGAGGGATCGCTCCGTGATGTGCGGGGCGTGCGGGCACATGATGACCCACGCCGAGTACGGCGCCTCCTGCCCTTCGTGCGGCCACCCCTTCAACCCCGGTTGCAAGACCCACGAAGACGTGTACTTCCTGCCTGTTCGCTAAGGGTGAACACCCCCTCTCACCTGCGCTTATCGACGTCCATTCGGTGCAGGACCGTAAAAGCAGGGAAGTGATGTCGGACCCCGGCGTTATGGTTGGGGACAACTGATTGAGGAAAGAAGGGGTCAGCCACATGTTCGAGCGGTTTACCGACCGGGCCCGTCGCGTCATCGTCCTTGCACAGGAGGAGGCGCGCGAGCTCAACCACAATTACATGGGCACTGAGCACATTCTGCTCGGCCTGATCAAGGAGGGCGAGGGCGTCGCAGCGAAGGCGCTTGAGTCCATGGGCATTAACCTCGACGACGTCCGCCGCGAGGTCATCGACATTATCGGCCACGGCTCCCAGCCCGTGACCGGCCACATCCCGTTTACCCCGCGCGCGAAGAAGGTGCTGGAGCTTTCTCTGCGCGAGGGTCTGCAGATGGGCCACAAGTACATCGGCACCGAGTTCCTGCTGCTCGGCCTGATCCGTGAGGGTGACGGTGTTGCAGCGCAGGTGCTGATTAAGCTCGGCGCGGATCTCCCGCGCGTGCGCCAGCAGGTTATCCAGCTGCTCTCCGGCTACGAGGGCGGCGAAGGCCAGAATCCGGAGGCTCCCCAGCAGGGTGCGCCGGGCTTCGCAGGGGCGGGTGCCGGCGCGTCACGCGGTGGCAGCGGCCCGCAGGGCGGCGAGCGCTCCAACTCCCTGGTGCTGGACCAGTTCGGCCGCAACCTCACCGCCGCGGCTAAGGAAGGCAAGCTCGACCCGGTTGTCGGCCGCGACAAGGAAGTCGAGCGCGTCATGCAGGTGCTGTCGCGCCGCACGAAGAACAACCCGGTGCTTATCGGTGAGCCTGGCGTGGGCAAGACCGCCGTGGTGGAGGGCCTGGCCCTGGACATCGCCAACGGCAAGGTCCCCGAGACGCTGAAGGACAAGCAGCTCTACTCGCTGGACCTGGGTTCCCTGGTTGCAGGCTCCCGCTACCGCGGCGACTTCGAGGAACGCCTGAAGAAGGTGCTCAAGGAGATTAACCAGCGCGGCGACATCATCCTGTTCATCGACGAGATCCACTCCCTCGTCGGCGCAGGTGCCGCCGAGGGGGCTATCGACGCTGCCTCGCTGCTCAAGCCGAAGCTGGCCCGCGGCGAGCTGCAGACCATCGGCGCTACCACGCTGGACGAGTACCGCAAGCACATTGAGAAGGACGCTGCGCTCGAGCGCCGCTTCCAGCCGGTGCAGGTGGACGAGCCGTCCGTGGAGGACACCGTCCAGATCCTGAAAGGCCTGCGCGACCGCTACGAGGCGCACCACCGAGTCTCCTACACGGATGACGCGCTGAAGGCAGCCGCAACCTTGTCGGATCGCTACATCAACGACCGGTTCCTGCCGGATAAGGCCGTCGACCTGCTCGACGAGGCTGGCGCACGCATGCGTATCAAGCGCATGACCGCCCCGGAGGGCCTGCGCGAGGTGGATGACCGCATCGCGGAGGTGCGCAAGGAGAAGGAAGCGGCGATCGACGCACAGGACTTCGAAAAGGCCGCCGGCCTGCGCGACACCGAGCGCAAGCTGGGGGAGGAGCGCTCCGCCAAGGAGCAGAAGTGGCGCTCCGACGACCTGGAGGACATCGCCGAGGTCGGCGAGGAGCAGATCGCGGATGTGCTGGCCAACTGGACCGGCATCCCGGTGTTCAAGCTCACCGAGTCCGAGTCGAACCGCCTGCTCAGCATGGAAGAGGAGCTGCACAAGCGCATCATCGGCCAGGACGAGGCCGTCAAGGCCGTGTCCCGCTCCATCCGCCGCACCCGCGCTGGCCTGAAGGACCCGAACCGTCCGTCCGGTTCCTTCATCTTTGCCGGCCCGTCCGGTGTGGGTAAGACGGAGCTGTCCAAGGCTCTGGCAGAGTTCCTGTTCGGCGACGACGACTCCCTGATCCAGGTGGACATGGGCGAGTTCCACGACCGCTTCACCGCCTCCCGTCTCTTCGGTGCCCCTCCGGGATACGTCGGCTACGAGGAGGGCGGCCAGCTCACCGAGAAGGTGCGCCGCAAGCCGTTTAGCGTCGTGCTCTTCGACGAGATTGAGAAGGCCCACAAGGAGATCTACAACACGCTGCTCCAGGTGCTCGAGGAGGGCCACGTCACCGACGGCCAGGGCCGCAACGTGGACTTCAAGAACACGGTGCTGATCTTCACCTCCAACCTGGGCACCTCGGACATTTCCAAGCCGGTGGGCCTTGGCTTCACGGGCGACGCTGCGGTCGACTCCGATGCGCAGTACGAGCGCATGAAGGGCAAGGTGCATGACGAGCTGAAGAAGCACTTCCGCCCGGAGTTCCTGAACCGCATCGACGAGATCGTCGTGTTCAAGCAGCTCAGCCAGGACGAGATTGTTCAGATGGTGGACCTGCTCACCTCCCGCGTGGACAAGAACCTGGCCGCGCAGGACATGGGCATCGAGCTGACCGAGAACGCGAAGAACCTCCTCGCGGTCCGCGGTTTTGACCCAGTGCTGGGCGCCCGCCCGCTGCGCCGCACGATCCAGCGCGAGATCGAGGACATTTTGTCCGAGAAGATCCTCTACGGCGAGATTGGTGCTGGCGAGATCATCACGGTGGACGTCGAGGACTGGGACGGCGACGTCGAGGCTGCCCGCAAGGAGCGCGGCAAGGCTGCGCCGGACGCGACCTTCACCTTCACGCCGCGTCCGCGCCCGCTGCCCGCCGAGACCTTCGATGTGGAGCCGGAGGACGAGGTCCGCGACATCGAGCCGGAGCACGCCGAGCCGGAGACCGAGGCCTCCGAGTTCCCGGACGAGCGCGACGGGGATGACACCGATCAGAACGGCAACCAGCCCAACGAGGGCAACGGCCCCGAGCCGGTGTAGAACCAGAGTCCTAGGGCGCCCAATGCGCCCAGCAAGGAGATCGCGATGGCGGCGATCTCCACAGAGTTCAGCCCCTCCACCATCTCGTAATCGGGGTGGTCGGAGGGGCACACCTGTCGCATGGGCTTGCCCTCAAACCGATCGTCGATCCACTCGGTGGCGTTGCCCGTTTGTAGGAGAAGGGGCAACGCGTGACCGGAAGCGGGCACAAGAGTCGTGAGCGCAACACGACCGGAAGAAAGCGGTTGTATGGGTGATCCCGGTACTGCCACTCGGCGATACTCCACCTGCGCCCCCAGCTCGCAATAGTCGGTGGCGAGTTGGGTGGCCTGCGGCTCAGGGACGAGGTCATCGTCCGCATTCGTCAACACCATGATCGGCGCACTCGGTTTCACTTTGCCCAGCTTGTTTTGATCGAGGTACTTGCCGATACGCTCATCCTGCTTGGCGATTTCCGCGAGCGTCTCGCCGCCCGTGAAGATATCGCTGTAGTTTCTGGGCGCGTTGACCGACGCATCTAATAAGCACGATGTCTTCAGGCCCTCAAACCACACCTTTCCCTCATCGGTGAGGTAGTCGTGGATGGCCTCGTTGAACTCTGGGTAGGTCTCCGCGTAGCTCGCCGCGGCGAAACCGGCCACCGCGGTGATCATCGGCGCAGTCGCATCTTCCACAACTCCGAGCGGATCTGCCGGGGGAGCACCGGCAAAGGTACCCACGACGTCGAGCCCGGGGGCGTAATTCTCCACCAGTTCCGCTGCCGCGGCAGCGGCGCCGCCACCCTGGGAATACCCCCAAAAGGCGAGCTTTTCTCCATCTTTGGCTACGGCGCGAGCGGCGTCGATAAGCGCATGGCCCTGGTCTACGCGGTTCAGATAGGTGTGCAAGCCCCCAGTGCCTAGGCCCATGTAGTCGGTGACAACAACGCGGTAGCCAGCGTGCTGCAGCATCCGCACGATGGGTGCTTCGTAGTTGATGTTCACCGATCCGTTGTGGCTGACGGAGGAGAGCATCGAAGAGCCCGCGGACGGGGCACATTGGTCGCCCAGACCCCGGGTTCCCGGGGCGAGCGCAATCAAGCCTTTGGCAAACGGGCGGTCGTACAGTGCGCCGGTCACCGCCACCGTATCGCCGCGCTCGTTGAGGGATGTGTAGCGGATACGTGTCCCGTCGGAGCCGGGCACGCGTTCTTCGGCAACGAGTGCGCCCGCCGTCGGGCCGGCCTCACCGGCGAGCGCCCGCGAGGACAACTCCGAGACAGAGGAGTGCGCGGCCGCATCTCCAGCCAACTCCAGGGAGGAGGAACCGACCGCGGTGAGCGAGGACAGGGATTCAGCGCTGAGGTCCGCAGCGTGCGCAGAGGGGCTTAACAGGATTGGGACAGCTAAAATTGACCAAATTTTACGCACGAGGGCAGTGTATGCTACCCGCATGGGAATTCAGTACCGCAAGCGCCAAAGAATCAGCGACGATAGCTGGTTGAACTACTCCAAGTCCGGCGTCTCTGCGTCAAAGAAGATCGGCCCCGTCACGTTTAACTCCCGCGGCGGCGTGTACGTGAAACTGCCGGGCGGCCTGCACTACCGCGGCAGGTGGAAGTAGCCGTTCTCGTCCTGCTCGGCTAGCCCGTCTTCAAGCAGAGAAAACAGCGCGCGGGAACGCTGTGCGGCGTCAGGCCAGACGGTGTGGATGCGCTCTTGCTCCACCGGCCCCTCCGCTTCGCGCAGCACCCGCATGATCTTCCCGCGCACTTGGCGGTCTGTCCCCGCAAACTTCTGGGAACGCTTCGGGGCCTCCGCTGCTGGCTGGCCAGCGGCGAGCCACGCGCACTCCGCACTCACCGGGCACACACCGCACTGCGGCGACCGGGAGGTGCACACCAGGGCGCCAAGCTCCATCAACCCCACCGAGAACTCCGGGCCGTTCTGGGCGGGGAGCAGCTGCGCGACTTCGTCGATTTCTTTCTTCCCCGGCTTCCCCAGCGCCTCGCCGCGCTCCACGCGCGCGACCACGCGCCGCACATTCGTATCCACCACCGGCACGTTCTTGCCGTACGCGAAGCACGCCACCGCCCGCGCCGTGTAGTCCCCGATGCCCGGAAGCGCCAGCAGCGTATCGACGTCCTCCGGCACCCTCCCACCATGGTCCCGCACGATCGTCTGCGCGCATTCCTTCAACCGGAGCGCCCGGCGGGGGTAGCCGAGGCTGCCCCAGGCGCGAAGTATTTCGTCGGTACCAGCCTGGGCGAAAGCGGCCGGGGTGGGCCAGCGCTCGATCCATTCCTGCCAGATGGGTGCCACCCGCTCAACCTGGGTTTGGTGGCTCATCACTTCACTGAGCAGCACACCCCACGGAGAGGTTCCCGGTGCACGCCAGGGGAGGTCCCGGGCGTTGCCCCGGTACCAATTGATGATCTTGTCTGGGCGCAGATTGGTCACAATGCGTGCAAGAATAGTGCCCATGACTACACCAACTGACCTTCAGTCCGCTTCCTCTCCTCGTGAGGTGTGGGAGCTCCTCCGCGCCGGCAATGAGCGTTTCTCCACCGGCAACACCGCCGAGCCGCACCGCGACCCGGAAACCCGCCAGCAGCTCACCGCCGGGCAGAACCCCGCTGTGTGCGTGATCGGCTGCTCCGACTCACGCGTCCCGGTGGAGCTGCTGTTCGATGCGGGCTTCGGCGACATCTTTGTCATCCGCACCGCTGGCGGCTGCGTGGATTCGGCAGTGGCTGCGTCCGTGGAGTTCGCTGTCGAGGGCCTCGGCGTGGACCTCGTGCTGTTCCTCGCCCACGAAAACTGCGGTGCTGTCGGTGCCGCGGTGAGCGCGCTGGACTCGGGCGAGATCCCTTCGGGGCTCACCCGCGTGTTCGTGGAGAAGATCGCGCCTTCCGTCGTGGAGGCAAGGGCACGTGGCGAGCATGTGGAACTCGCGCACGCCCGCAACGGTGCCGAGCACATTGCGGCACGCATCCCGTCTGTGATGGCGGGGCTGGAGAACAAGACGGTCGGCGTGGTCGGCGCCCGCTACCGCCTGTCGGACGGCCGTGTCGACACCACCTACGAAAACTTCGGTGATTAAGTTATAGGCATGTCGAACCAGCGCCCACTGCCTCCAGAGATTTACATGCGCCGTCGTGTGGCGGCACTCGTCATCCTGTTGGTTGTAGTGGCGCTGTTGGTGTGGGGGCTTACCGCGTTTGCGCGCAGCGGCAATTCGGACGAATCCGGAGACGCCACGCAAGCCCCCGAAACGCCGTCTACCACGTTGGCCACCGAGCCGACGGTGGAATTGTCCACCACCACCGAAACAACGCGGACTACCGAGCCCACCGCGGCTAAGACCACCGAGCCAACTGCGACCACGGAGGCGGCACCCGCGAAGAAGGGCTCGTGCGAGCTCGGCGATCTACGGGTCCAGACCTCGAGCAACCAGCCCTCGTACGCCGAAGGCGCTCAGCCGGTGTTCTACATGGAAGTGGAAAACCCAACCGACACGGACTGCGTGATCAATTTGGACGACAACCCCCTGCGCTTCGAGGTCTACGACATGGCGTCCAACGAGCGCATTTGGTCCGACATCGACTGCTACCCGCCAGTGGTCGGCGGGACGGTTGACTTCGCACCGGGGGAGAAGCGGCGCTGGGAGGCCCGCTGGTCTGGCACCGCGTCCCAGCCGGGGCAGTGCGACGACCGCGCCGAGGTCAAGGCAGGCTCGTACTTCCTCCACGGTGTGATCGGGGAAAACGCCTCCGAGGCCAGCCCCTTCAACATCACCTAGTTTCCGCTCACTGCAGCGCGGCGAGCGCCTCGCCGAGGGTGGAGACGTGGCGCACCGCCATGCCATCTACGTCGATTTGCTCGCCCGCTGGCACGATGGCGTTGGTGTAACCCATGCGGGCGGCCTCTTGGAGGCGACGGCCGAGGTTGGGCACACGGCGAATCTCTCCCGCGAGGCCGACTTCGCCCACAACCACTGTCTTGGCGGGCAACGGGGTGTCGTGCAGGCTGGACCACGTGGCTAACGCGACGGCGAGGTCCGTGGCAGTTTCCGTGATCTTCACGCCACCCACGGTGGCCACGTAGGCGTCCTTGTCGTTTGTCCTCTCGCCGCAGCGGGCCTGCAGCACCGCTAGCACCATCGGCACCCGATTGAAGTCCAGGCCCGTCACCACGCGCCGGGGGCTCTTATTCACAGGGTCCACCGTCAGTGCTTGGACTTCCGCCAGGATGGGTCGCACGCCGTCCATCGCCACGGTCACCGCGGATCCGTCCGGCGTCCGACCCCGGTGGGAGAGAAACAGCCCGGAGGGGTCTGGCACCTCGCGGATCCCGCCTGAGGTTTGCTCGAAGCAACCGACCTCGTCGGTAGCGCCGAAACGGTTCTTGATGCCGCGCAGCATCCTTAGCGACGACTGCCGGTCCCCCTCAAAGTTCAGCACGACGTCCACCAGGTGCTCGAGCACGCGGGGACCGGCCACGTTGCCGTCCTTGGTCACGTGGCCCACCAGAAGGACCGGGATGTTGGTCGTCTTCGCCAGCGTGGTCAGCGCCGCCGTCACCGCACGGGATTGCGCAACTCCGCCTGCGACGCCCTCCACTCCGGCCGCGTGCATGGTCTGCACGGAATCCACGATGAGGAGCGAGGGTTTGAGCTGCTCAACGTGCCCGAACACCACGTCGAGGTTGGACTCGGCGGCCAGGTAGAGCGTGTCGTGCAACGCGTCGGTACGCTCGGCGCGGGCGCGCACCTGCCCGGCCGATTCCTCGGCGGTGACGTACAGCGCCTTGCGCCCCTGCGCCGCCCAGCGCGACGCCACCTCTAGCAACAACGTGGACTTTCCTACGCCGGGCTCACCCGCCATCAGCACCACCGAGCCAGGGACGACACCCGAACCGAGCACCCGGTCGAGCTCCCCGATGCCCGATTTCACGGTGGCCGTCGCGGCGGCCTCGATCTTGGTGATGGGGTGAGCCGGCGCGGACGGGGTCAGAGCTGCCGTTTTCACCGGGCCCGCGGCGACCGGCGCCTCCTCCTGGAGCGTGCCCCACGACCCGCACTCCGGGCAGCGCCCCAGCCACTTGGGGGAGGAGTAGCCGCACTCGGTGCACGTGTGGATGACGCGTGGTTTCTTAGCCATGCGCGACACCGTATAACACGGACCCGACATGACGTTCGAACATGAAAAAACCGCTGGCCAGGCCAGCGGTGAGCGGTGATGAGGACGTTAGTTCTCGCGGTCCTCCTGACCGGATGCGAGGATTGGGGCCGACACCGTGGCCGCGACCTCGACGGAGCCGGTGTCGAAGTTGAACTTCACCGGGATGTTGCCGCCGTAGGCGAAGTCGTCGTTGGCCAGGGAGGTGGCGGTGTACTGGATGCAGTTGTCGTTGCGGCCCTGCGGCATGCGCTCCAGGCCGTCCTTGGAATCCGCAACGAGCGCGCAGTTGTAGGCAATGGTTGCATTGTCCCCGAGCGTCGCCTTTTGCCCGTCTACTTCCACGGACTGCAGCGTGTGGTCCCGCATCGAGGTGTCCTGGTTGGTCGCGGTGAACTTCACGGCGGCCTGGCCGTCCTCCGCGAGTACCACGATGACGTCGCGCACGGAAAGCGCGCCGTCTTCGGTGGAGCCGCTCGCGCCGTCGACGGCCGCGACCTGGCTGGAGGTCTGGGTGATCTGGCCGGCGGAGCAGCCGACGAGGGCCAGGGATGCACAGCCTGCGACTGCGACGGCAGCGACGCGCTTCAGGGACTTCACGGGGTGTCCTCCATTAATCAACTCATTCGAGGGTTTTCTCCGCATTACTCTAGCGTCTGCACAGCAAGTTTTCCCACCGGCTCCCCCTATACGGAGCGGGGACCTTTGGTCGTCGATAGGCGAAATGCTCGGTGGTAGAGTGTTGGGGTCTGAACTTCGCCTATCGACGCAAGGAGCCGCAATGGAATTCAAGGTCGGAGAAGTGGTTGTGTACCCGCACCACGGAGCGGCCCGCATCGCCGACATCGAGCAGCGCGAGATGCGCGGGGAAACGCTCGATTACCTGGTGTTGCAGATCCTCCACTCGGACCTTGAAGTGCGCGTGCCGGTGAAGAACTCCGAGCTCGTCGGCGTGCGCGACGTGGTCAACGAGGAGGGCCTGCAAAAGGTGTTCTCCGTGTTGCGCGAGACGGACGTGGAGGAGGCCGGCAACTGGTCCCGCCGCTACAAGGCCAACCAGGAGCGCCTCGCGTCCGGCGACATCAATAAGGTCGCTGAGGTTGTGCGCGACCTCTGGCGCCGCGACCAGGGCAAGGGCCTATCCGCAGGCGAGAAGCGGATGCTGGGCAAGGCGCGCCAGATCCTGGTGGGTGAGTTGGCGCTGGCCGAGCCCGTGGATGAGGCGAAGGTCGAAGAGATCGGCAAGCAGATCCAGGTCATCATCGACGAGCAGGTCAAGGCCGGTATTTCCGAGGACCCGGGCCAGATCGACGACGATGACGAGGTGGATCTGGACGACCTCTCCTTCGACGACGAGGACGACGACAACTAAGTTGCGCCGCAAAGTCGTAGCAGTCGTCGCCGCTGCGGGCCAAGGCACCCGCTTGGGGGCGGAGGTGCCCAAGGCGTACGTCGAGCTCGGCGGCCGCACGCTGCTGGAGCGCTCGGTCGCGACGATGTCACAGGTTGCGGACCATGTTGTTGTGGTGGTCAGCCCCGACATGGAGGCTCGCGCGAGGACCGCGCTCGCAGCCCACGACGTGCAGCTGGTACACGGCGGCGCCGAACGCGCCGACTCCATTTACGCCGCGCTCAACGCAATCTCGCTTGACGACGCCTGCGTCCTGGTCCATGATGCCGCCCGGGCACTGACCCCCGAGTCGATGGTCTCTCGCGTGGCCGGCGCCGTGGTCGGGGGTGCCCCAGCTGTCGTGCCGGTCGTGCCGGTGTCGGATACTGTGAAGCGGGTCGCAAGGGACGTGGTCGAGGAGACGTTGGATCGATCCGTGTTGCGCGCCGCTCAGACGCCGCAAGGGTTTGACCTGCGTTTCCTGCGCGACGCGAACGAGAAATACCTGGCGCAAAAGCCGTCGTTCGTGGCTACCGACGACGCTTCGCTCATGGAGTGGTTCGGGGTGCCGGTGACCACCGTGGAGGGGGATGCCATGGCGTTCAAGATCACCACCCCGCTGGATCTGCAATTGGCGGAGAGCGTTGTCGGCGCACGCTAGTTGTCGAACATAGTAGTGGAAACGTTTCTGAGAAACCCTTGACGTACCGTTTTATCGAAGCTATATTCGAACGTAGGTACGAGGGAGGGTGGAAATGAACGCGTATTTCGTAACCGAGCGGGAAGGGTGCCCGATCGCTGCTGCTGGGCAAGCGCGGCGCGACGCTGAATTCCAGATGTTCCAGCGCTACGCCAAGCCGCTGGCCGAAGTGGACGACTTCGAGCTAGAGGCCTGCTCCATCGCGCTCGCCGCGGGGGAGAGCCAGGCCTGGGCTGAGACGGGGATACTCGGGTACTCCGTCCTCGCAGATCTGCCCAGGCTCCGGGAGCTTCAGGTGGAAACTCGCCGGCTGGATGTCCGCAGGCTCTCGGCTATCGAGTCCACGTTGAACCGGCTCAACGACCTTGCCACACCGGACATTCTCGAAGATATGGATGCCTACCTGGTCAAGGTGTTCACTCCGCGTGTGGCCGGGGCGGAGCTGCCGTCGCCAAGTTCGCTGAAACGCCGCCTGCGGGAACGGATCCAGCGCATCGATGCCAAGTTGGCGCCAAACCAGAAGAAGATCAAGGACCGGAAGAAAGAAAAGGATGCCCCCTTCGGCACGTGCCGGGGCACGTTCTACGGCCAAGATGACGGGGATGCGGGGCTGAACGTGTCTGGCGACGCCGCCACCATCGGCCTGATGGAGCGCTACACCGAGCAGATCGCACGCGAGCACAAGCTCTCACGGGACGATGCGCTCAAGGCCATCCTCACCGGCGAGGTGAAGGCCACGCCGAAGGTTGTGCTCTACATGTTCACCTCGAAAACTCCGGGCAGCTCCTACTACATACCGAACTTCGGCTGGACCGACGCCGACGGGACTGCCACGGTGGAGGCGATGCTGGAAGATAACCCTCCCCACGTCATCGACCTGGACGCCGCTGAGGGTGCGGAAACTGAAGCGTACGTCCCCTCCGCGGCCATGCGGGCGCTGGTGCAAGCCAGAGACGGAACCTGCCTCTGGCCCGGTTGCGGCGTTAAAGCCGAAAACTGCCAGCTAGACCACCGCGTCCCCTATGACGAGGGAGGCAAGACCACCCCCTCCAACCTGTTCTGCTTGTGCGCACACCACCACAACATCAAGACCGATCGCCGCGTGTACTACGTGCCGGACCCCGTCACCGGAGACATCGTGTGGCTGCACGCTGACGGCACGTTCCAGGTGACAGAAGCCGGCGGGTTCCTTACGGACTATCTCCAGCCGGAGAACCCCCGGTGGCGAACAACCCTCGAGCAGCGCCGTCAGCAGCGGCGCGACCGGGCTGAGTTTTACCACCGCTGCCACTCCGTGGTGGAGCAGTACGAGCAGGATCGGGACTACGAAACGTGCATGGCCACCATCCACGAACTGGAGGAAAAGTTCGGCAGGCGCTTCGAGTACCCGCCCGAGAAAGAGCCGGAACTCACACCGCAGCTCCTCGCCGCGTTGGAGGAGTACCTCCGGGACATGGCGCACGAAACAAGCCGGGAGTTCTACCTCATCCGCGACTACCCGCCCGACCACGACTTTCAGGATCCTGAAGTACCGTCGTACGCATGACAGATCTCCGAGTAGGCACGGCGTTTGACGCCCACCAGATCCAAGCCGGGAAAGCATGCTGGATCGCGGGCATCCTGCACGAAGGCCAGGACGGCTGCGAGGGGCATTCCGACGGTGACGTGGTCAGCCACGCCATCGTGGACGCCGTCTTATCCGCATCGGGCCTGGGTGACCTCGGCTCATTCGTCGGCGTGGGGCGCCCGGAATACGACGGGGTGCGCGGGGTCGAGCTTCTGCAGGAGCTCAAGGAACTGATTGAAAACCAAGGCCACCGAGTGGTGAACGTCTCGGCCCAACTCATCGGGCAGACCCCAAAGATGGGGCCGGTGCGGGAAGAAGCCGAGCGGGTCCTGTCGGAGGCGCTCGGTGCCCCGGTGTCCGTTTCAGCGACAACCACAGACCGCATGGGGTTCACCGGCAGCGGTGAGGGTCGGGCGGCCATTGCAACGGCGCTGGTGGAACGAAAGTTCCCCACCTCGTAACGAAAGATCCCACTTCGCTTTCTCGGGTTCCGCCGAGGAAATTGTGGGGTTACCGTGACCCCATGCGAAAGATCAGGACAGCACTCGTTGCGGTGCTTGGAACGGTCGCGATGGCGCACGCCCCGATCGCGGCGGCGATTCCGGCTATGCCGCAGGGATACCCGATCGAGGGGCTCGACACCGCCTGCCAGGCCGGAGTCACCCCGGAGTGGCGCTACGGCGAGACAGCCCGCCGCTACCTGGCGGACGGCACCCTCCAGTTCACCAACAACACCGATCAGACCGTGCCGTACACGGCGACGGTGGAAACGGGCACCAACCGCAAGATCGAGGCGAACTCGAAGGCCACGCTGCCGAGCGGGTGGGACACCACCGCCAAGAGCGACATCGGCTTGAAAGAGTCCAACGGCTGGATCGAGGGCGAAACCTTTGGGCCCATCGAGCTTGGGCCGGGCGAATCCTTCCGCGTGGATTACGGCGTGCTGGAGAAGGACTTCATCTCCATGTTCATGACCTGCGACAACGGCGTGCTGCGCAACGCCCCGGGCGCGAACGTCATTCGCGGCACGGGCCCGGCAGAGCGCTACGCCTTCGCCTACATCATCAAGGCGGACGGCTCCGTGTCCAACCTCGCCATGGAGATCCCGTCGCGCAGCGAGGGCGCAAATTCCCGGCCGTCGGGCGACACCTACACCGCCACCTCGGGCCCGAGCCTGGAGAAGGTGGCGGACGAGCGCGACACCGTGGTCAAGCCCGATGCCCAGTTCCGCCGCGACAAGGAATGGCCCGAGCTGAACCAGCCGGCACGCCAGGGCGACAAGTCCTACTACCCGTACGACATCGAGGCCGTGGCACCGACGTTCCGCAAGCCGGGCTACTCCCAGGACTTCCTCAACTGGTCTAAGGGCGACTACACCTTCAGGCCCGTCACGGACTACGTCGTCGGTGCGGAGAACAACCAGTACGTCAACTGGATGGGCAACGGCGGCCGGCTGCCGCAAGGCTGGCTGTCCTCGGTCGGCGCCGTCAAGCGGGCGTACATGCCGGTGAACACCGCGCTCAAGCCCATCGACCTGAAGCCGGGCGACCGTGTCCACATCGAGTACGGCACGACCATGACGCGGATCAACTACCGCGAAATCTCCGCTGGCCGAGACGGCAAGTACTCCCGCGTGACGGCCCACCCGCAGTCTGCGGCCCCGTCCGGTTTCTGGGCCGAGGCCACAGTGACCAGCAAGGACGGATCCAAGCGGACCGTCGACGTCACCCCCGACGAGTACCGCAACCTCCCTGTTCCCACCCAGACCTACCTCTAAGGAATCGCCATGAAACGCACCGTTGCTCTGCTGACCGCCGCCGCATTCGCCCTCGCGCCCGCCGCGAACGCCCTGCCGCAGCGCGACTACGACGCGACCAACCCGACCACCATCGGCGCGAAGTGCGCCAACCCCGGCGACCGCGGCCAGACGGTGGAGATCGTCCGCAGCTACTTCGACGGCTCCGCCGGCACCTGGACCGTGTCCAACTACAACGATGAGCCGCTGTCTATCACCCGCTCCGTCACGGAGACGAAGACCAAGACCTGGAACGTCACCGCCGGCCTGAGCTTCGACGTGGCCAAGCTGATCCAGTTCACGTTCTCCACCAGCTACACGGACCAGCAGTCCTACGAGGTGGGCGAGAAGATCGGCCCGTACAACATCGCGCCGGGCAAGACCGCTGTGCTGCAGGCCGGCTGGATCGTGTCCGACTTCCGCGGCCAGGAGACCGTCTGCGGCGCCGACCACACCTGGCAGGGCGCGGGCAACACCTTCACCGCGACCATGCCGAAGGAGCGCCACGTCCGCGTCAGCACCCGCGACAACACCGATTGGGCGGCGTAAATGAGGAAGGTCGTGCCTGCGCTGCTGGCGTGTCTGGCGCTCGCCGCCCCTGCACACGCAGAGTCCTACGATTTCGAGCTCCCGCAGCGGTGGAATGAGGACCTCACGCCGGGGACCCACTGCGCCACCCCGGGCAGGACGGACACGTACGTCGAGGCCACCCGCCGCTGGTTCAAGCAGACGGACGCGGCGAGCGTGAGCAACGACACCGAAGCACCGGTGCCCGTGGAGCAGACTGTGAAAGAAAAGCGGGTGCAGACGCTGGAGGTCTCCGGCACCTTCACGCCCAAGGGGGACCTGGTCAAGAACGTCTCCCGTGCGTACGGCTGGAAGTACGTCCACGAGGTCTACTGGTCCCTCAACCAGGTGGTCGGCCCGTACACGCTTGACTCGGGCAAGCAGGGCCGGCTCGTGTGGGGTTTCACCATGCTCGATGGGGACGCCCAGGACGTCAAGTGCAGCCCGGACCAGGTGTGGCAGCCGATTGGCCAGCCGTACTCCTTCAGCGTCCCCGAGGCCCGCTACTCGGAGCTGAGGGTGGAGTCCACCCAGCTGTAGACTGCTGTGTTGTGAATCAACGCATCTTCGACACCAAGACCCGCACACTGCGCGACTTCGAGCCGATCACACCCGGCCGTGTCTCCATGTACGTGTGCGGCGCCACCCCGCAGGCCAAGCCCCACATTGGGCACCTGCGCTCCGGTGTCGCGTTCGACATCGTGCGCCGCTGGTTCCTCGCCAACGGCTACGACGTCGCGTTCGTGCGCAACGTCACGGACATCGACGACAAGATCCTGACCAAGGCGAGCGAACACGGCCGCCCCTGGTGGGAGTGGGTGTCCACCCACGAGCGCGAATTCACCCGCGCCTACGACACCCTCGGCGTGCTCCCACCGTCCGTGGAGCCGCGGGCAACCGGCCACGTAACCCAGATGGTCGAGTACATGCAGCGGCTTATCGACGCCGGCTTCGCCTACACCCGCGACGGGTCCGTCTACTTCGACGTCAACGCGTGGGTGAACGGGGGCGGGGACTACGGCTCGATCTCCGGCAACCGGCTGGAGGACATGACGGGCGACGACCCAGACTTCGCACTCTGGAAGGCCGCGAAGCCGGGCGAGCCGAGCTGGCCCACCCCGTGGGGCCCGGGCAGGCCCGGCTGGCACCTGGAGTGCTCGGCGATGTCCACGTGGTACCTGGGCCCCGAGTTCGACATCCACGGCGGCGGGCTCGACCTGCAGTTCCCGCACCACGAGAACGAGCAGGCGCAGTCGCACGCCGCTGGGGACGGTTTCGCCCGCTTCTGGATGCACAACCACTGGGTCACGATGGCGGGGGAGAAGATGTCGAAGTCCCTCGGCAACGTGCTTTCCATCGACGCGATGCTGGAGCAGGTGCGCCCGGTGGAGCTGCGCTACTACCTGGGTTCCGCGCACTACCGCAGCGTGCTGGAGTACTCGCCGGAGGCGCTGCAGGAGGCGGCAGCCGGGTACCGGCGCATCGAAGAATTCGTCAAACGCGCCGGTACGCCCGAGCCGACCACGTGGACGGAAGGGTTTGCGCAGGCGCTTGACGACGACTTCGCCGTGCCCAAGGCGCTGGCGGAGATCCACAACGTCGTGCGCGAGGGCAACAAGGCTGCGGATCCGGCGCCGCTCGCGGCACAGGTGCGTGCGATGGCGGCCGTGCTGGGTGTGGACCCGGGGGCGTGGCCGTCGTCGTCAAGCAATAGCGCCGCGCTGGACGTGCTGGTTCGTGCTGAGCTGGAGCGCAGGGCGACCGCACGGGCGGAGAAGGACTGGGCGACCGCGGACGAGGTGCGCGACCGCCTGGCCGCGGCCGGCATCGAGGTGACCGATACGGCCGATGGGCCGCAGTGGCAGGTGAAGGAGTAGACCATGGCAAAACCGTACGAGCGGCCTGACAAGCAGAAGAAGAACAAGAAGGGCCCCACCAAGGGCTCAGGCGGGCAGCGCCGCCGCGGCCTGCGCGGCAAGGGAGCGACCCCGAAGGCCGAAGACCGCGTTTACCACGCGGCGCACAAGCGCAAGCTGGAGCAGCAGCGCCGCGCCCAGGGGCGCCACGACCGCGAGGTGGCGGACATGGTGGTCGGCCGCAACCCGGTGGTGGAGTGCCTGAAGGCGAAGGTGCCGGCGGAGGCAATGTACGTGGCGGCCGGCACCGGCCACGACGAGCGCCTGAGCGAGGCCGTGGGCCTGGCCAACTCCAAGAACATCCCGGTGCACGAGGTGCCGCGCCAGCAGCTCGACGCCATGACCGGCAACGGCATGCACCAGGGCATTGGGCTGAAGATCCAGCCGTACAAGTATGCCGACTTGGACGATCTGCTGGAGTCTGTGGACGGGCCAGGCATGTTCGTCGTGTTGGACAACATCACGGACCCCCGCAACCTGGGTGCGGTCATCCGCTCCACCGCGGCGTTCGGCGGCAACGGCGTGATCATCCCGGAGCGCCGTTCCGCGCAGGTCACGGGCGTGGCGTGGCGCACCTCGGCGGGCACAGCCGCCCGGCTGCCGGTGGCGCGCGTGACCAACGTGACGCGCACCGTGAAGCAGTTCCAGGACAACGGCTACACGGTGGTCGGCCTCGACGCGGGCGGGGAGCACACCCTCGACACCTTTGACCAGGCCACCGAGCCGGTCGTCATCGTTGTCGGTTCCGAGGGCAAGGGCATCTCGCGCCTCGTGCGCGAAAACTGCGACGTGATCATGTCCGTGCCCATGGAGGACTGGGTTGAATCCCTCAACGCCTCCGTTGCGGCTGGCGTGGTGCTCAGCGAGTTTGCCCGGCAAAGAAGAACTGCCGGATAAGCTCCCCGCCGGTCGGTGTCTTGGGGTTGGGGCCCAGCCGGGGGTCGAGGTCTTTGTTCACCGGCACGAGGTGCCCGGCGCCGCGGAGGGTGACAAGTCTGACCGGGTGGGGCCCGCCCCAGTCGTCGATGCGGAGCGCGTCGCTTGCGGTCACCTCGTGGCGGGTGCACCCGTTCAACTCGGCGAAGAACGCGGCCGAGTCGGTGGCGGAGCGGGTTGTTCCCCGGTTGTTGCCGCCAATGCCGGCCATGCCGCCGTTGTAGGGCACGAGCGGGTCCTCGGTGCCGTGGACGGACAGCAGCGGCGTGGGTTGGTAGCGCTCGGTGGAGGTTAGGGTGTTGTCGGGGGTCGGCATCGAGGCGCCAAAGGTGGCCGCGCCGGTGAGCAGGCCGGGGGCGTCGAAAAGCAGGCGCATGACCATCTGGCCACCGTTAGAGAACCCGCAGCCGATCACGGTGCCGGCGCGGTAGTGCTCCACCACCGTGGTCAGGAAGCCGACGTCGTCGATACGCAGGCGGCGCGCGTCCTCGTTGAAGCCGGCGCGCAGGTCGTTGAAATGGTGCTTCACGCCGTCCGGGTAGACCACGGTGGGGCCGAGGCCCTCAAAGGTGCGGTCGGTGAAATTGCGCATCACGTTGCTGGATTGCAAGGAGCCGTGCAGGACCAGCAAGAGGGCATCGGGATCGCCGGGTATTTCCACCCAGCGGCGCTCGCGGCCTTGGTGGGTCAGCGTGTGGCGCTTCATGCCTGCCTTTCGTCTGCGAGCTGGGTGAGGTACTCGGCCATGGCGTCGACGTCGTCGAGGCGCACGGTGGCTATCGACGGCTTCGCGCCCACCTTGATGCCAATGTCGCGCGGCCCCAGCACCGCGATGGCGTGCTCGTCCGTGTCGTCGTCGCCGGCGAACACGGTGACGTCGAAGGCCCGCTTGTACTCGGCCAGGAAGCTGCCCTTGGTAATGCTCACGGCAGAGAACTCCACCACGTTGTGGCCCTGCGTTTTCGGCCGGCCACCCGTGTCGATGGCGTTTGCCGCAGCGAGGATCGCCTGGGCGACAGCTGGGTCGCGGACCTGCGCCACGTGCAGCACTCGCTGGAAGGGTTTGACCTCCACGCAGGCGCCGTCGGTGGCGAGTGGAGCCAGCTGTGCCTCGATGTTGTCCAGGTACGCACGGTCGGCGGCGGAAAGCGTCGGCCCCGGCTCCGCGCCGTGGGATCCGACAACCGTGACGGGGAGGTCCGCGGGCAGAATCTGCCGGATGCCCGCGATGTGGCGGCCGGTGAGGATGACCACCTCGGTGTCGGGGGCCGCCGCCAGCCTGCGGATAGCGCGCTCGGCGCCGGGGTGGATGCGCACCGCGTACGGATCCGGGTTCAGCTCGGCGAGGGTGCCGTCGAAATCCAGGCACACAAGCATGCTGCTCATCGCATCAGCCTCACGGTCCGCCCGTCGGCGTCCACCAGCACGAGCTCGTAGTCGGCGGGGCGCGTCAGGTGCAGCGCCGCGCCGTCCACGATGAGCTCTGTGAGCTGGTCGTGGGTGTGGCGCGCCCAGCCGGCGCAGTCCCCCGGGTCACCCACCTGGACCTGCGAAAGGGTGACGTCGGTGTCGCCGTCGTACACGCCGGAGATATCCGCGCAGCCGGTGGTGCCGGCGAAGCTGTGGTCGTCGATACGCACCCGCGCAGGCGACATCTTAGTGGCTGGCAGGTCCTCATCCGCGCGCACGGAAACAACCTGCCAGCTCGGCGCCGGCGCACAGGCTGTGAGGACGAGCAGGGAAGCGGCGGGGAGGGCGCGCCTCACAGCTGCTCCAGGAACGACTGCGCCCACGCGGTGACGTCGTGTTCCATCACCCAATCGTGCATGTGACGCATGCGGGCCGGCTCCGGCTCGGTGGCCGCCATGATCGCGTCCTTGACGGATTCGAGGTCGAACGGGTTGCACAGGTACGCCTCGTGCAGCTCCACGGCCGCGCCGGCGAACTCCGAGAGCACCAGCGCGCCAGACGCGTCCGGGTGGGCGGCGACGTACTCTTTGGCCACCAGGTTCATCCCGTCCTTGAACGGGGTGACCAGCATGATGTCCGCCGCCGCGTAGTAGATGCCGAGCTGTTCCTTGGGAATGCTGCGGTGCACGTAATGCACCACCGGCCGGCCTACTTCCCCGAAGCCGCCGTTGATGCGGCCGATCGCTTCCTCCACCTCGCGCCGGGTGGTGCGGTAGTCCTCGATGCGCTCGCGCGACGGCGTCGCCAGCTGGATGAAGGCGGCGTCTTGTAGCTTCCCCTCCTCCAGCAGCGACTCAAGCGCCAGCAGGCGCTGCAGAATGCCTTTGGTGTAATCCAGGCGGTCCACACCCAGCAGCAGATGCTTCGGGTCGCCCACGGACGCGCGGAGCTCGCGTATCGACGTCTCCGGTGCCGCCGCAATCTCCGCGGAGTCGATGGAGATGGGGAAAGTCCCGGTCCGGATCTCCTCGGTGAGCAGGCGGAAGTTCTCCTCGTCGGCGCCGCGCTGGAAGCCGATGAGGTCGCAACCCTTCAGGCCCTCCAGGATCTCCTCGCGCCACGGCAGCTGGTGGAACAGCGCAGGCGCCGGGAACGGAATGTGCAGGAAAAACCCGATGGTGACGTCGGGGCGGATCTCCTTGAGCATCCCCGGGACGAGCTGCAGCTGGTAGTCCTGCACCCACACGGTGGCGTTCTCTGCGGCGGCGTGGGCGGCCGCCTCCGCGAACCTGCGGTTAACCGCGACGTAGCGCTCCCACCACTGCTGGTTGTACTCCGGCTGGACGATCAGGTCGTGGTAGAGCGGCCACAGCGTGGAGTTGGAAAAGCCCTCGTAGAACCCCTCGAAGTCCTCCTGGTCCAAAGCGACCGGCAGCAGGGAAATGCCGCCAAACTCAAACGGCTCGAGCGCTTCACCGATGGTGCCGGGCCACCCCACCCAGCACCCTTCCTGCGCCCGGAGCACGGGAGCGAGCGCGGCGACGAGGCCGCCGGGGGAGACTTCGTACTGATCCCCAACCTTGTCCACCGGCAGGCGGTTCGCCACGACGACGAAGTCGTTGTCCCCCATCTAGGCCTTCTTTGCAGCCTTCTTGGTCGACTTCTTTGTGGCCTTCTTGGTGGCTTTTTTCTTCGCCGCCTTCTTCGCCGACTTTTTCTTGGTGGCCTTCTTCTTCGTCGCCTTCTTCTTGGTGGCCTTCTTCGGCGCTTCCTCCTCGGCCGCCTTCTCCAAGTCCTCCACGTAGCGCTTGTACACGAAGCCCTTGGGCGCGACCCCCAGCATGGACATCAGCGTCACGCCGTCGAGGAAGTCCTCGGCGTAGGTTGCCACGATCCGACGGGCACCCGAAGCCGTCTGCTCCTCCACGGCGTGCATCGCCTCGGCGGTGGGGCGAGAATCGGTGATCTTGGGTGGCACTACGGTCTCCTCCTTGCATCAGGCGTCAAGGGCACTCATTTTACGCGATGAGCTTATCTCCGGCGACGTACCCTGCGCAGCTGCTCAAAGGTGACGCGGCCGGCGCGCTTGAACGCCTGATACGGCACGTAGAGCTGCGGGGCGCGGATGCGGCGGGCAATCCACTCGCCGAAGATCACGCCCGCGGCCAACGCCATGCACGTGCCGATGGCGGTGAAGATGTTCGCCATGCCCAGGATCATCTGCTCGTTCATCAGCGCGTACATGCCGCGGTAGATCCAGGATCCGGGGAGGAAGGGTGTCACGCCCGCCACGGCGGTAATCACCGGGTTGATCAAGAACCGGCGCGAGATCAGGCCGCCGACGAGGCCGACCACGATGGAGCAGGCCGCCGTGGCGGAGAGCCGGCCCAGGCCCAGCGGGGCCAGCAGGAGGTAGTAACAGGCGGAGCCGATGGCGGCGGTGACGAAGGAGAGGATGATCGCGGGGCGCTCCGCGAAGCAGGTCACTGCGAACGCTGCCGCGGCCATGCCGCCGCCGATGATGGTGAGCGTCGCACTGGAGTAGGCCGCGCTGCCCGGCAGCAGCTCCACCGGAGGCAGCGGCATACCCACCATCTCGGACACCGCCACGCCGGTGGCCACGCCGGCGACGATGCCGCCCGTGTTGAGCATGGCGGAAAAGAAGCGGGCGGAGGCGTTGAGGGGGGAGCCGGTCACGCCGTCGAGAAGCGATTGCACAAGGGTCAGACCCGCGAGCAGGACGATGATGCCGGTAGCGATGAGCTGGCTGGGCACGATGGTGCGCCCGATGGAGGCGGAAAAATCGTAGGCGATGGCCGCCGGCACGGTGGCGAGGAAACCGCCGATGACGTTGTGGAAGAACGCCGGTAGCCCGCCGCGGGAGAGGAGTTTGTTAAAGCCCATGATGAGGAAGGCGGTCAGGCCGCCCACCGTCATCATGAGCAGGTCTCCGCCGAGGAGCATGGCGACGAAGAACCCCATCACCGTCCAGCCCGCGAGGTTGCGGGCGTTGCGGTGGGGAATGGGAGAGGTGTCGATGTCGTTGAGGATCCGCTCCGCCATTTCCGGCGGCGTCGCGCCGGAGCGGATGGAGCGGATCAGGCGGTCCACTTCCTGCAGCTTGTGGTAGTTCTCGCTGATCATGGTGACCACGCGGAACACGTTCACGGGCGTGCGCTGGTCAACGCCGATGATGGTGTTCAGGGTGATGGTGTTCACCGTGATGGACACGTGGACGTAGTGCAGGCCGTAGGAGGAGCACACGGTGTGTATCTGCTTGGCCGCGTCTGCAGACGTGGTCGCGTTGGCGATGAGGATCTCGCCGATGCGCGCCGCGATATTCATCACCGCGGCCACCTCGGCCGGATCCGTCAGGTTGATGGGCGCGAGGACGGACGGCGGCGGCGACGTGCGCGCTTCGTCGATTGTTGCCACGCGCTGCCGGGAACCCGAAATCCGCTCCCACAAAGAGTTGCCTTCTGCCACACGCTCACACTAACGGTTGGCCTGTTGTGACGCACCGTTGTGACTCGGGTGCGGGGCAAGTGTAAGATTCTGCAGCACTGCTGGAGTGGCGCAATTGGTAGCGCAACGGTCTTGTAAACCGTAGGTTGCGGGTTCAAGTCCCGTCTCCAGCTCCATTTCTTTTCGGGGGAAGTCTGCGTGGGCCGTTCAGTGGACGTACAGGAAACGTGCAGAGTTGTCGGGTTTAATCGCTTTCAATCGTTGTGACGTGTGAGTGAACGTCTGAAAAACGTGGAAACGGAGTGGATGACATGGCAGAGAGCGCTCAGAACCTGAAGGTGCTGGTTGTAGACGACGAGCCGAACATTGTGGAGCTGTTGACCGTCTCCCTGAAGTTCCAGGGTTTCGACGTGGAGACAGCGAACTCGGGGGCGGACGCGCTGGAGCTCGCCCGCTCGTGGCGGCCGGACGCGTACATCCTCGACGTCATGATGCCGGAAATGGACGGCTTTGAGCTGCTGAGCAAGCTGCGGGGCGAGGGCCTCGACGCCCCGGTGCTGTTCCTCACCGCCAAGGACGCGGTGGAAGACCGCATCCACGGCCTGACCATCGGCGCGGACGACTACGTGACCAAGCCGTTTTCGCTCGAAGAGGTGATCACTCGCCTGCGCGTGATCCTGCGCCGCGGCAACGTGACGGACGATTCCAACGAGGATTCGACCCTGCGCTACGCGGACCTCACCCTCAACGACGACACCCACGAGGTGACCAAGGCCGGCGAGATCGTGGAGCTGTCGCCCACCGAATTCAACCTCCTGCGCTACCTCATGCTCAACGCCGAGGTGGTGGTGTCCAAGGCGAAAATCCTGGACAACGTGTGGCACTACGATTTCGGCGGCGACGGCAACGTGGTCGAGTCCTACATCTCCTACCTGCGCCGTAAGGTCGACACCGGCGACGTGCAGCTCATCCACACGGTCCGCGGCGTGGGCTACGTGCTGCGCACCCCGCGCCAGTAGTGTCCATGGCCTTTTCGGTGTTCAGTGCGCCGTCGAAGAAGCCGCTCAAGCGCCAGCTGGTGGCGGCGGTGATGGTGGCGTCCACGCTCGGGATCGCGCTCAGCTCCATGCTGATTTTCGCCGTGATGCGCAACTTCCTCTTCGACCGCGCGGACAACCAGCTCCGGGAAGGACTGGACACGTGGGCCCAGCAAACACCAGCGTGGCAGTTCAACTACTTCAGCCTGCCCAGCGAGTTCAACCAGGCGACGCTGTACCCCGGCATCGACCAGCTCGTGCCGCGGCGGGGCGCAACCGACCCGCCCGACTATTCCCAGGTGAAGCGCCTGGACACGCCCACGACCATCACCTCGGCGGGTGGCGTGGGCACCGGCACGAAATGGCGGGCGATTGCGCACCAGCAGCCGGATGGCACGGTGCAGTACGTAGCGAAGTCGCTGGAGACCGAGGGCAAGATGCTACGTGCGCTCGCGTGGGTGGAAGCCGGCGTGGGCGTGCTTGCGCTGCTCGGCATCGCGGTGGCCGCGAACTACATGGTTGCCCGCGCGCTCGCGCCGCTGAAGATCGTGGAAAACACGGCACTGGCCATCGCCAACGGCGATACGGATCGCCGCGTGCCCGCGTGGTCGCGCGAGACCGAGGTGGGCAGTTTGTCCTACGCCATGAACACGATGGTGTCCAAGCTGCAGGACTCCCTGGTCAACGCGCAGGTGCAGGAGGAGCAGATGCGCCGGTTTGTCGGCGACGCCTCCCACGAGCTGCGCACCCCGCTGACCAGCGTGCGTGGCTACACGGAGCTCTACCGCAAGGGCATGGCCAACGACCCGGACATGGTGCTGGCCAAGATCGACGAGGAATCGGCCCGCATGCAGCTGCTTGTCGAGGACCTGCTGGCGCTGACCCGCGCGGAGGGGGCGCGCCTGAACACCAAACCCACGGACGTACTCGAGCTGGTGCTCTCCGCCAAGAGCACGGTGGACGCGGCGTTCCCGGACCGCCGCGTAGACGTCATCGCGGACACCCCGGACGTTGTGGAAGTCAATGGCGACCCGGACCGCTTGCACCAAGTGCTGGTCAACCTGATCACCAACGCCTACAAGCACGCCGGCCCGGACGCGGAGGTGACGGTGACTATCCGGCGCAACTTGGACCGGGCGGTGGTTGACGTCGCGGACAACGGCTGCGGCATGGAGGCCAAGGACGCGGAGCACATCTTCGAGCGCTTCTACCGCGCCGACAGCTCCCGCAACCGCGCCACGGGCGGCTCGGGCTTGGGCCTGGCCATCACGAAATCCCTCATCGAGGCCCACGGCGGCACGGTGACGGTGGACACCGCGCCGGGCAAGGGCTCGACGTTTACGCTGTCGCTTCCTGCTTTGTAAGGCCCCGGCGGATGGTCTCCGCGGCGGCATCCATCTTGGCCGGGTCGGTCTCGTCGTTGCGTATCGCGGTGGACAGCGTGTAGCCGGACATGTCGTTGGCGGGGAAGACATGGATGTGCGCGTGGGGCACCTCAAAGCCGGCGATGAGGTAGCCGGCGCGCTCGGCGTCGAACTCCTCCACGATCACGGCGCCGATGCGTTGCGCCACCTCGTTCATGTGCGCCCACAGCTCGGCCGGGATGTCGGTCCACTTGTCAATTTCCTCCACCGGCACGATGAGCGTGTGGCCGTACGCCACCGGCTCGATGGTGAGAAACGCGGCGACGGTGTCGTCCTGGTAGACGATTCGGCCCGGAATGTCGCCGGAGATGATTTTGCTGAATACGGTGCTCATGGTTTCAAACGCTACCGGTAAATTAGGGCCCATGCGCATCCTTGTCATCGGCTCGGGCGGCCGCGAACACGCCCTTCTCCACGCAATGCACGGCCACGAGCTCACGGTTGCTCCGGGCAACGCGGGCATGTCCGGCTTAGCGACGGTGCGTTCCGTCGACGTCGCCTCCCCGGAGGCCATCGTCGCGTTGGCGCGCGACGTCGAGGCGGAGCTTGTGGTGATCGGCCCGGAGGTGCCGTTGGTGGCGGGCGCCGCGGACGCCCTGATTGAGGCGGGTATTCCGGTGTTCGGGCCGACGCAGGCTGCAGCGCAGCTCGAGGGCTCGAAGGCGTTTGCCAAGGACGTGATGGCGGCAGCGGGGGTGCTGACTGCCTCGGCGTCGCGCGTCGAGGCCGCGGAGGACATCGAGGCGGCGCTGGACGAGTTCGGCCCCCGCTACGTGGTCAAAGACGACGGGCTCGCCGGCGGCAAGGGCGTGGTGGTCACCGAGGACCGCGCCGAGGCGAAGGCGCACGCGGAGGCGGTCATCGCGTCCGGCAACCCGGTGCTGTTTGAGTCCTTCCTGGAGGGCCCGGAGGTCTCGCTGTTTTGCCTGGTGGACGGCGAGACTGTGGTGCCGCTACTGCCGGCGCAGGACCACAAGCGTGCCTACGACAACGACGAGGGCCCCAACACCGGCGGCATGGGCGCGTACGCGCCGCTGCCGTGGCTGCCGGAGGACGGCGTGGAGACCATTGTGGATACCATCGCCCGGCCGGTCGCCGCCGAGATGGTGCGCCGCGGCATCCCGTACCAGGGCCTGTTGTACGTCGGCGCGGCGTGGGGCCCCGAGGGCCCGGCTGTGGTGGAGTTCAACGCCCGCTTCGGCGACCCGGAGACCCAGGCAGTGCTATCGCTGCTGGAAACGCCGCTGGCGGACGTGCTGCTCGCCGTGGCGCAGGGCCGGCTGGCGGAGGTGGAGCCGCTGCGGTGGCGCGATGGCTTTGCGGCCATGGTGGTGCTGGCAGCGGAGGATTACCCGCAGGCGGCGAAGACCGGAGGTGCGGTCACGGGCGAGGCACTGGGTGACCCGGCGAAGGTGCTGCACGCGGGGACCACGCTGAAAGACGGGCAGCTGGTGGCCTCCGGCGGCCGCGTGCTCGGCACCGTCGGGCGCGGCGCCACCCTGGAGGAGGCGGTGGCTGAGGCGTACCGGGTTATCGACGGCATCGAGCTTCCCGGTTCCTTCTACCGCACAGACATTGCCCGCCCCGCGATCGAGGGAGCCATCTCCTTATGATGAATGCCGTGAAGCCGAATAACGCGAATGTTTTGAGCAACCGCTACGCCTCCCCGGAGATGGCCACACTGTGGGCCCCGGAGCACAAGATCGTCCTGGAGCGCCAGCTTTGGATCGCAGTGCTGAAGGCGCAGCAGGAACTCGGGGTTGCGGTCGCACCCGGCGCGATCGAGGACTACGAGCGGGTCGTGGACCAGGTTGACCTGGATTCCATCGCGGCCCGCGAGCGCGTCACCCGCCACGACGTGAAGGCGCGTATCGAGGAGTTCAACGCGCTGGCGGGCCACGAGGAGATCCACAAGGGCATGACGTCCCGGGACCTCACCGAAAACGTGGAGCAGCTGCAGGTGCGTCGGGCGCTAGAGCTCACCCGCGACAAGGCCATCGCGCTGCTGAAAGCGGTGGGCAACCGCGCGGGCGAGTACAAGTCCCTCGTCATGGCGGGCCGCTCCCACAACGTCGCGGCGCAGGCGACCACGCTGGGCAAGCGCTTCGCGTCCGCGGCGGACGAGATCCTGGTGGCGGTAGAGCGCATTGAGGAGCTGCTGTCCCGCTACCCGTTGCGCGGCATCAAGGGCCCGATGGGTACGGCCCAGGACATGCTCGATTTGCTGGGGGGCGACGAGGAGAAGCTGTCCCGCCTTGAGCAGGGGATTGCGGAAGGCCTGGGCTTCGACCGCGTCTTCGATTCGGTGGGTCAGGTGTACCCGCGTTCCCTCGACTTCGACGTCGTTTCCGCCTTGGTGCAGCTGGGGGCGGGCCCGTCGTCGCTGGCTACCACCATCCGCCTGATGGCCGGCAACGAAACGGTCACCGAGGGTTTCAAGGAGGGGCAGGTCGGCTCCTCGGCCATGCCGCACAAGATGAACGCGCGCTCGTGTGAGCGGGTCGGCGGGTTCCAGGTGATCCTGCGTGGCTACCTCACCATGGTGGCGGACCTTGCCGGCCAGCAGTGGAACGAGGGCGACGTGTTCTGCTCCGTGGTGCGCCGCGTGGCCCTGCCGGACGCGTTCTTTGCCATCGACGGCCAGCTGGAGACGATGCTGACCGTGCTCGACGAGTTCGGCGCCTTCCCGGCGATGATCAACCGCGAGCTGGACCGCTACCTGCCGTTCTTGGCCACCACCCGCATCCTCATGGCGTCTGTCCGCGCGGGCGTGGGCCGCGAGACCGCGCACGAAGTGATCAAGGAAAACGCGGTCGCCATGGCGCTGGACATGCGCGAGCACGGCGCGGAGCAGAATCTGGTGGAGCGGCTGGCCGACGACGAGCGCTTGCCGCTGGACGCAGATGCCCTCAACCAGGCGCTGGCGGACCGGCACGCGTTCATCGGCGCCGCTGAGGCGCAGGTGGACCGTGTGCTCGCGCGCGTGCAGGCGCTGGTCGACGCGCACCCGGATGCGGCCGCCTACACCCCGGGCGACATTCTGTAGCTACTTCCAGAGCTATTTCCAGGTCACGGTGGCGTCGCGGCTGCGCAGCTCGACGCCCGTGGCCACAATCCCCGGGTCGGCGCTGCCGGCCCAGGAGGCGACAAAGCCCTCGTAGGTCTCGTTTTCCCGCAGGTCCCTGATGTAGCCGGTGACGGTGGTGTCGCCGCAGTAGGCGGGGTCGGCCCGGTTGGCGGCCAGGGAGCCGTCGATAGGCGAAAGCTCAGGCATTGCGACAGTGACGTCGCGGGGGAATTCGCCGATAGCCACCGGGGTGTACGTGACCGGGAAGCACACGATGCTCGCTGCCTCTGCCGCACTGCGGGGCGCGCGGGAGGTGGTGGGCTCATCTACCGTGATCTCCCACTGCACGGGCACGTGGAAGCGCACGTCCTCGGTGACAATGCTCGCGGTTTGGCCGAAGCGGAATGTCGCGCCGTCGCGGGAGGGGGTAAACGGCGGCATGTCGCCGTCAAACGGCGCCGGCGCGGCGCAGGCAACCAACGCGAGGGGGAGGAGGACTGCGGTCGCACGGATTTTCACGGCGCATATACTAGCGCGCATGCGTCCAGAGCTTTCAGATTACTCACACATCTCCGGCGGCAAGGTTCGCGAAATCTACGAGGTGGATGAGCAGACCCTGCTCATGGTCGCGACCGACCGTATCTCCGCGTTCGATTTCTCCCTCGAGCCGGCAATCCCGGACAAGGGGCGAATCCTCACCGCGACCTCGATGTTCTTCTTCGACCTGCTGTCCGACGTGCCGAACCACCTGGCCGGCCCGATCGACGACGAGCGCATCCCCGCCGACGTCCTCGGCCGCGCGATGGTGGTGAAGAAGCTGGACATGGTGCCGTTCGAGTGCGTTGCCCGCGGTTACCTCACCGGCTCCGGCAAGAAGGAGTACGACGCCACCGGGCGCGTGTGCGGCGTGAAGCTGCCCGAGGGGCTCACGGAGGCATCCAAGCTGGAGGAGCCAATCTTCACCCCCGCCACTAAGGCTGAGCAGGGCGACCACGACGTCAACGTCACGTTCGAGCACATGGCGGGCAAGCTCGGGGGTGAGCTCGCTGAGCGCCTGCGCGACGCGACCCTGGATGTGTACCGCCGCGCCGCCGACTACGCGGAGAGCAAGGGCATCATCCTCGCCGACACCAAGCTCGAGTTCGGGCTGGATGAGCACGGTGAGCTCGTGCTTGCCGACGAAGTGCTGACGCCGGACTCCTCCCGCTACTGGCCGGCGGACAGCTACGAGGAGGGGCGCAGCCAGCCCAGCTTTGACAAGCAATACGTGCGCGACTGGCTCACAGGACCCAAAGCCGGCTGGGACCAGGAAGACGGCACCCCGCCGCCGGAGCTGCCCGGCTCCGTGGTCGAGGCCACCCGCGAACGCTACATCGAGGCGTACGAGCGACTCAGCGGCCGCCGCTTTTCCGAGTGGCCGGGTGAGCACGCATGATCCCTCCAGTAGCTGCCAAGCGCCCGAGCACCCGCGCGTTCCACGACCGCGAGTTCGTGGACAACTACGAGTGGCTGCGCGACAAGGACAACCCCGAGGTCATCGCCCACCTGGAGGCGGAAAACGCCTATACGGACGCGCAGACGTCCGCGTGGTCCGGGCTGGTGGACGACGTCTACAACGAGATCAAGTCCCGGATTAAAGAAACGGACATGTCCGTGCCGGTACGCCAGGGCGACTGGTGGTACTACGGGCGCACCATCGAGGGCAAGGACTACGCCATCTCGTGCCGTGTGCCCACCGCCGGCGAGCCGTGGACGCCGCCCGAGGTCACGGACGAGATGCCGGGGGAGCAGGTGCTTCTCGACGTCAACGAGCTGGCCGCTGGACACGAGTTCTTTTCCATCGGGGCGTCGTCGGTGTCCACCTCCGGCCGGCTGCTCGCGTACTCCTACGACACCGCCGGCGACGAGCGCTTCACCCTGCGCGTCAAAGACCTGCAGACCGGCGAGTTGCTCGACGACGTCCTGGAGGGCATCTTCTACGGCGCGACCTGGGCGGGGGAGGACTACCTGTTCTACGTCCGCGTGGACGACGCGTGGCGCCCCTACCAGGTGTGGCGGCACGCGCTCGGCACCGATGCGTCCGAGGACGTGCTGGTCTACGAGGAGCCGGACGAAAAATTCGGCGTTGGCGTCGGCGTGGACCGCGCCGAGCGCTACCTGTTCATTGCGGCGTCGTCATCGCTGACCTCTGAGTACCGCGTGGTGCCGCTTGCGGATCCCACCGCGTCCTCCGAGGTCATGTGGCCGCGCGAAGCCGGCATCGAGTACGGCGTGAACCTCGCCGTCGTGGGCGGGGAGGAACAGTGGGTGGTCACCCACAACGCCCACGGGCCGAACTTTTGCGTCTCGACGGTTCCTGTCGGCGCCCTGCCGCCCCTGCGGGAGCTGGACGTTTTGGTGGAGCACTCCGACACCGTGCGCGTCGAAGGCGTGGACACGTACCGCGACTTCATGTTCATGGAGTACCGCCGTGGCGGCATCTCGCGCCTGGCGGTGGCCCCGCTGGGTGAGCGCTTCGGCGAGTTCACGGAGCTTGCGTTCTCCGAGGAGCTCTACACCGTGGGGCTGGGCGGCAACCCCGAGTGGGAAGCCCCGGTGGTCCGCGTCATCTACTCCTCTTACACCCAGCCGACGCAGGTGCTGGACTACGTCGTGGCTACCGGCGAATCGACGCTGCTGAAGGAGCAGGAGGTCGAGGGTGGCTACGACCCGAGCGAGTACGAGGCGTTCCGCGTGTGGGCGACCGCCCCGGACGGGGAGCAGGTGCCGGTCTCGGTGGTGCGCCGGAGGGGCGTCGAGAAGCAGGCGCCCGCGCTGCTGTACGGGTACGGCTCGTACGAGGCCTCCATGGACCCTGGGTTTTCGGTGTCGCGGCTGAGCTTGCTCGACCGCGGCATGGTGTGGGCCTGCGCGCACGTGCGCGGCGGCGGCGAGATGGGCCGCGGTTGGTACGACAACGGCAAGATGCTGCACAAGACCAACACGTTCACGGACTTCATCGCGTGCGCGGACCGTCTCGTGGAGCTGGGCCTGACCACCCCCGAGCGGCTGGTGGCAGAAGGCGGCTCCGCGGGCGGGCTGCTCATGGGCGCGGTGGCCAACATGGCGCCAGAGAAATTCGCCGGCATACTGGCCGTCGTGCCGTTCGTGGACCCGCTGACCTCCATTCTGAAGCCCGAGCTGCCGCTGACGGTGGGCGAGTGGGAGGAGTGGGGCGACCCCTACCACGACCCGGAGGTGTACGACTACATGGCCACGTACGCCCCGTACGAGAACGTCGCCGACCAGGAGTACCCGGCGATTCTGGCCGTGACCTCCCTCAACGACACGCGGGTGCTTTACGTCGAGCCCGCGAAGTGGGTAGCCAAGCTGCGGGAAGTCGGCCGGGGTGGGCCGTTTTTGCTGAAGACGGAAATGTCCGCGGGGCACGGTGGCGTGTCCGGCCGCTACGCCAGGTGGAAGCAGACGGCGTTCGAGTACGCGTGGACGCTGGTCACCGCCGGGGCGGAGAAGGCGCCGGAGTAGGGTGCGCGGTGACGGGCCGGTTGTGCGATAATTTCCGGTATGCCAGGCCGTCTCCTCGTCTCCGTTTCCTCTATTTTCGACGAGACCCTGGACGGAGTACATAACCTGGTGGACGAGCTGGACCGCCGGGAGATTCCGGTGTCGCTCTTGGTGGCGCCGCACATTGACAAGCGGTGGCACCTGGCAAAAGACGAACAGACCCGCTCATGGCTGCGCGCGCAGCTTGGTGAGCGGGCTGTGCTGCTCAACGGCTTTGACCAGCCGGTGCAGGGCCGCCGCGCCGAATTTGCCACGCTCCAGGAACACGAGGCTCGGCTGCGCCTCAAGGGGGCTACACGCCAGATGGAGTCCCTCGGGTTCGACCTGCGCATGTTCGCACCGCCGCGCTGGCAGCTTTCCCGGGGCACGCTGGATGTCTTGCCTGATTTCGGGTTCGGCATCGCTGTGTCCAGCAAGGGCATCCACAACCTGCGCACCGGCGGGTTCACGCAATCCCGCAACCTTTCGGTGGGTGAAGGCTACGGCGCGGCGAAGTGGTGGCGCCGCAACGTGATCAAGGCGGCGGCGCGTGGCGCGGAGCGGGGTAACACGATCAGGCTCTCGGTCTCCGGCCGCGAGCTCGACCAGAAGAAGGTGCGCCGGGATTTCCTCAACGCGGCTGAGGCGGCGGTGGACGCCGGCGCGCGGCCCGACGACTACCGCGCGTTCCTGTAACGCCCCACGCACCGGCACACCAGGTAGATGCCGAAGGACACGAACGCCACGAACACCGAGACGGGTACCCCGGGGGCGAGCGAGAGCAACATCCCGCCCACCGCAGAAAGCTCAGCGAACACCACCGAATAGACGACCGCCCTGCGCGGGCTGGCCGTGATTTGCGCGGCGGCGGCGCCCGGGGTGATCAACAGCGACATCACCAGCAGCGCGCCGACGATCTGGACGCTTTGCGCCGAGGCCACGCCCACCAGGACTGCGAACAGGAAGGCCATGGCGCGCACCGGCACGCCACTGGCCGCGGCCATCTCCGGGTCTGCGGAGGCGAACAGCAGCGGCCGCCAGCACGCGGCCACGGCGACGACCACAACCGCGGTGGTCAGCCCCAGCAACCACAGGTCTTGCCCGTTCACGCCCACAATTTGGCCGGTGAGCAGCGACAGCGCGCGGCCGGAATTGCCGGGGTAGAGGTGGATAAACAGCACGGACAGGCCCATGCCGAAGCTCATCACTACGCCCACGGCCGAATCCTGCTGGCCTTTCAGCCCCAGCGCGGCCAGCACCAGCGCGGCCACCACAGCGCCGGCAATCGCGCCCGCGCCGACGTTGAGGCCGAACAGCAGGGCTGCGGAGGCACCCATCAGCGCCAGTTCGCTAGTGGCGTGAACGGAAAACGACATCTGCCGCAGCACCACCAGCGGCGCCATCACCCCCGACAAGACACCGAGCAGGGCGCACGCCGCCAAGGTCGCGCGCACGAAGTCCAGGTTGAGCAGCTCGAGCGTCGTCACAGGACCACCATCCTTCCGTCCACCTCGACCACGTCCACGCGCGTGCCGTACAACTCGCTGAGCACCTCGGAGCGCATGACCTCGCCCACTGTGCCCACCACGTGGCCCTCTGGCCCGATGTAGAGCACGCGGTCGACCACGCCGAGCAGCGGGTTGATGGAGTGGGTCACGCACACCACCGCCGCCGGGTGCTCGTGCAGCCTGCGGACGGTGTCGCGTTGGCGGGCCGGGTCGAGGGAGAGCAGGGGCTCGTCGGCAAGCACAAGCTCTGGGTCCTTCGCAAACGCCTGCGCCTGGCGGATAAGCTGCTGCTGCCCTCCGGAGAGCAGCCCCACGCGCTCGTTGGCAAATCCGAGCGCCCCCACGGCGTCGAGCTGCTTGTCGACGACCGCTTCGCCCACCTGCCGCCGATGCGAAATTGCAAGCGAGACCAGGTCCCGCCCCCGCATGGGGAGATCGCGGGGGAACATGCGCTGCTGCGGAATCAACCCGATGCGGCCGTCGACCTCGACGCTGCCGGCGGTGAGCTCGCGCACGCCCAGGATGGTGCCGAGGAGCGTCGATTTGCCCACCCCGTTCGGCCCGAGCACTGCGAGGAACTCGCCGCGCTCGAGCGTGAGGTCAAGGTCGCTCCACAGGGGCGCGACGGCGGCGCCACGAATCTGAAGGATCACTTGCGGGGATTCTAGTGGTGCGCGGCTGCTTGGGCGATCTGGTCCACCACGGAGTCCATGTAGTCCAGGAAGTTCGTGCCGGCCGGCGGGATCTCGCTGATCTCCACCACGTCCACCCCGTGCTCCTTCGCCGCATCGACGATGCGGTCGGCGGCGCCAGTGGTGGACTGCGGATTATACACCAGCAGATCCAGCTCGCCTGCTTCGATGGTCTCTAGAAACGCGGCGATGTCCTGCGCGGACGGCTCCGACTCGTTGAGCGCGGCGCGAAGGTAGCCATCCGGGGTGACATCGTGCAGCTCAGTGCCGTAGATCAGGCCCGCCGCGATCGGCTCCGTCGCCGCGAGGCGGACGCTGCCGATTTCCGCGAGCTTGGCCTCCACGGCACCCATTCGCGCCTCCACGTCTGCCGCCGAGCCGCCTGCCCGCTGCGCCACCTCCCGGGCAACCTCCTTGACCTTGCCCGGGTTGAACCAAATGTGTTCGATGCTGTCCAGGTCCTCGGTGTTGTGGTCGTGGTCGTGTTCTGCGACATCTTCGGCGGGCGGGATGGCGAAGACGACCTTGTCTTGCTCGGCAACCGAGTACAGGCTGTGGTCGTACCCGCCGCCGTTCGCCACGAGCGTGTCGGCGGCCTTGACCTTGGCGAGGTCTTGCGCCGTCGGCTCGAAGTGGTGCGGATCGACGTCAGCGCCGGTGATGATCGCGTCCACGTCGGTGCCGGTGACCGCGGCCGCTACGTCCGCCCACACGCCGGTTGTCGCGAGCAAACCCGGCTGTGCGTTGCCCTCGCCTTCCTCGACTGCGGTGCAGGCGGTGAGCAAGGTTGCGGCGGCGACGACGGCCGCGATCCCGGGGTTTCGCATGGAGTGCATCTAACCATTATTGAAAACGGTTTTCAATTTGAATGGTGCGCACTCCTTACGAGGAGGCGCGCTAGCGCAGGCCCCACTGCTTGAGCTGTTCGTTCACCGCACCAGGCATGAGGAAGTGGAGCGCGCCAAGACTCGCCGCGATCCCTGCGAGCACGCCCAACAGAATGCCCAGGACGGCGCGCATCGGGTGTTGCTTAGCGCCCTGCACCTGGCCCAGGTTCTCGGTCTGGCCGTCGGTGTAGGTGACGACGAGCTCGCCGTTGTCATTGATCTCGGTTTTGACGATGTAGCGCGGCTTCGACTCGTCGGCTTTCGCTTGGATGGTGACGTCGACCGAGACTTCATCGGTGGTGTTGTCCGGGTAGGTGACCGTCACGGTGCGGGTGGTGGTCCCCTCCGCGTCGGTCGCCTCGCTGGACCAGGCGAACGTGGTGTCCTCGGGGAGCTGGTCCGCGTCCTTCACCGCAGTTTTCGCCTCGGGCAGCGCCTCGCCCTGCTTCACTGTGATCGCGTCGCCGGCCTGCGGGTCGTGCCTCTCCGCGTCGGTTTTGTCGGCCTCAGCCTTTGTTGCGGTGGAAAAGCCCACCTTCACCGGGTCGTGGTCGGAGGAACGGAACGGGTTGCCGTAGCCGTAGAGCTTGTCATCGCCCTCGCCGAAGAAGTCCTGCGCGTTGTAATTACGACGGGAGTACTCGAACGCGACCGGCTCATCGCCGTTGATGTTCCACACTGCGGAATCCTGGATGAGCTCGTTTGCTGCCGCGTTGGCTAAGACGTGATCCAGGGTGCCCAGCTGGCCGGCGAACTGGTAGGACGCCTGGTCGTAGTTCTTCTCGGACTCGACAATGTCGTAACCGCCCTCGACCAGCTTCGTGATCGCGTCTTCTTTGGTGTAGGCGTTGAAGTCGCCCACGAGGAAGGTCGGAAGCTCCGCCCACTGGTTCTGTTCGGTGAGGTGCTTCAGCAGGGCCTCGGACTGGCGGGTGCGCACGTTTGCGTTGTTGCCCTGGCCGTCGCCTTTATCTCCGTCGCCCTGCACGACGGAGCCCTTGGACTTGAAGTGGTTGACTACCGCCACGAAGTTTGTGTCCTTGTCATTGCCGACGGTGTCGAACTCTTGAGCCAGCGGCTGGCGCGCAGTGCGGGTGAACGCCTCGTCATCGAAAATGATGGACTCGCCGACCGGCGTCACCTTCGCAGGCTGGTAGATGAACGCGACGCGGATGAAGTCTTCGTCGGTACCCAGCTTCTGCGGGGACTTCACCAGCGCCCACTTGTTGGGCTCCTTGGCATTGAGCGCGTCTACGAGGTTTTGCAGCGCTTCGTCGCGCTTCGCCACGTCGCCCGTTACCGTTGCAGTGTTCTCGATTTCAGACAGGCCGAGCACTGCGGTGTCCAGCTTGTTGATGGCGGTGGCGATCTTCGCCTGCTGGTCTTGGAAGGCATCCTGGGAGAAGGCGCCGCGAACCTTGCAGTTGTTCGCGCTAACGGGTTGGCCGTTGATGTCGTTGTACGCCTTGCACCCTTGCTCGTCCTTGCCCAGCGAGCTGAAGTAGTTCAGCACGTTGAAGAAGCCGATAGAGTATTCGCCCTCCACGGTGTCCGGCACGTCGTACGCAGCACCACGGGAATCCTCCCAGGCAATGGGCAGTTCCTCCGCCGCGTTCTTGCCGGTGATCGGCTCGAGCGGCTGGAAACGCCACTGGTCGAAGGAGTAGTCCACCACCACGTCGGTCTGGAAGTCCACCTGGTCGCCGGTGCGGATGGACTTCACGCCGCCCTCGGAGGTGACGATGTACGGCAGCGGTGTGTTCTTGTCGGTGCGGAAATAGTCCTTGGTGCGGCCGTCGTCGAGGTACACCACTTCCGCATCCTGCTTCGCCTGGAGCTCGGCCGCGGGAGCACCCGGGGCGACGACGTCCGTCGGTGTGCGGTGCGCGCGCTCGCCCGGCGCCAGGCCAAGCTCACCGTATGTGTTGAGCGTGTAGTTGTTGGTCACCGTGTACGGCCCCTTCGGGCGCACCAGCATGCCCTCGTACGGTTCGCGGGCCTCGTCGCCAGCGGGAAGGGTCTCGATCTCCACCGCCTTCGGCGCCTCGAGAGCATTGTCGAGCGTATCCATCGACGCCATCGTGATCTGCGTCTGTGTGAAGTGCTCGCCCACCTGGCCGGACACACGGACGGATTCTCCGCGCTGCGGGTAGTCGGTGTTCGTGTTCATGTACACGAAGATGCCGTCGGACGCGTCGTCCGGATGCTTCTCGGAGCCGGAGCCGCCAGCCTGCAGGAAGAAGCCGTTCTTCCCGCCCTCCTCGTAGACGGCGGTGACGACGCCTTCGGTGGTGACCGTCTTGCCTACCAGCGGAGAAGCTGCGCCGGTGCCCTGGATGTCGGCGATCGGGGTGACCTCACCCGGCTGCGGCGTCGGGTTCTCCGGAGCAGGGTCGACGGGTGTCTCACCCGCGTTGCCCGAATTCTGCGGTGTCGGCTCCGCGACTAGGAAGTCGTCCGCGTTGTTGTCGGTGTCTTTGCCCACTTCCTTGCGCTGGACGGACTGGTAATTTTCGGTCGTCCTAGCTGGGCTGCCCTCGGATACGACAGCTGCGCCCCACCCAAGAAGATCCACAACGTTGCCGTTGTCGTTGATAAGGCGGGCGATCGCCTGGCTACCGCTGAACGTGAGCCCGTCGCCGCGGCTGTCCGGAGCCGGGAGGCTTTCGGTGCCGCCATTTCCCTGCGCGCCTTGGACAAGGAAGTACCCCTTCGCCGGGATGACGCCGGAGAGGCGCGCGGATCCGTTGCCGGTGTCTTTCGCGGAGCGCTGCGTAATGGTCCAACCGGCCAGATCGATGTCCTGGTCGGTCGGGTTGTACAGCTCGACGAAGTCGTGGGTGTACTTCGCGCCCGAGTTGCCTCCGCCGCCGTAGACCTCGTTGATGACGACGCTGGAGCCGTCCGGTGCCGCCGATGCGGTCGGTGCGACGACGGACACGGTGCCGGCTGCAAGCGCAACGATGAACGATGCGCTGAGAACCTTGTTACTCATGAAAAACCTCTTGGGGAAGCGGTGGAAAAGCTGAAGCCACGTTAAATTAACGCTGGTTTACGCACTCCGCTCAGCGATGCGGCGCACTTTGCAAAGAATTCACCGCCCGTTCACTTTGGGCAGTTCACCGAGGGTTTCGGGGCGTGTCGGACCGTCCGATATACTGACGCGCGTACCGCAACGGTCGATCAACCTCCCGAAACGTGAAGGATTCTCATGGCACGAGTCGTTGTCAATGTCATGCCCAAGGCTGAAATTCTTGACCCGCAGGGTCAGGCGGTGCTCCGTGCACTTGGCCGAATCGGGGTCGAGGGGGTGACCGACGTTCGCCAGGGCAAGCGCTTTGAAATTGAGGTGGATGACTCGGTCTCTGACGCCGAGCTGCAGCGCATGGCCGAGACGCTGTTGACCAACACTGTGATCGAGGACTTCGAGGTTGTGCGATGAGCGCAACCATCGGAGTCATTACGTTCCCAGGCACGCTAGACGACGTTGACGCGCTCCGCGCCGTCCGCCTGGCTGGTGCGCAGCCTCGCCAGCTGTGGCACGCGGACGACGACCTCACCGGCGTCGACGCTGTTGTTGTTCCGGGTGGGTTTTCCTACGGCGACTACCTGCGCTCCGGGGCAATTGCCGCGCAGGCGCCGATGATGGGCGCCGTCGTGGAGGCCGCGAAGAAGGGCATGCCGGTGCTCGGCATCTGCAACGGTTTCCAGATTCTTACCGAGGCAGGACTGCTGCCGGGCGCACTCACGCGCAACCAGGGGCTGAATTTCCACTGCGTGGACACCTACCTCGAGGTGGCAAACAACGCCACTGCGTGGACGGGCCAGCTGGGCGAGCGCATTTACGTGCCGGCCAAGCACGGCGAAGGGCGTTTCCAGGCCGCTCCGGAGACGATCGAGGCGCTGGAAAAAGAGGGGCGCGTGGTGTTCCGCTACACGGACAACTTCAACGGCTCCATCAACGGCATCGCCGGCGTGACCAACGAGACCGGCCGTGTCGTCGGCCTCATGCCGCACCCCGAGCACGCCATTGAGACCCTCACCGGCCCGTCCACGGACGGCCTCGACTTGTTCACTTCCGTTATCGACGTGATTTCGAAGATCGGAGCGTAAACCCGAAATGACCGTGCACAACGACACTGTCCAACACGCCTTCGACACCCCGGAGCTGGCGCAGCCGTACGCCGAGCTGGGCCTGAAGGACGACGAGTACGCCAAGATCAAGGCCATCCTCGGCCGCCGGCCTACCGACGCGGAGCTGACGCTGTACTCCGTCATGTGGTCCGAGCACTGCTCCTACAAGTCCTCCAAGACGCACCTGCGCTACTTCGGCCAAACCATGACCGAGGAGATGGCCTCCAAGATCCTCGCCGGCATCGGTGAGAACGCCGGCGTGGTGGACATCGGCGGCGGCGACGCGGTGACGTTCCGCGTGGAAAGCCACAACCACCCGTCCTTTGTGGAGCCCTACCAGGGCGCAGCCACCGGCGTGGGCGGCATCGTCCGCGACATCATGGCCATGGGCGCCCGCCCGATCGCCGTGATGGACCAGCTGCGCTTCGGCCCGATCGACGCCGACGACACCAAGCGCGTCCTGCCGGGCGTGGTCCACGGCATCGGGGGCTACGGCAACTGCCTCGGCCTGCCCAACATCGGCGGGGAGACCGTGTTCGACCCGGCATACGCCGGCAACCCGCTGGTCAACGCCCTGTGCGTGGGCACGCTGAAGGTGGAGGACCTCCACCTCGCGTTCGCCTCGGGCACCGGCAACAAGGTCATCCTGTTCGGCTCCCGCACTGGCCTGGACGGCATCGGCGGCGTGTCCGTGCTGGGCTCCGCCACCTTCGAGGAAGGCGCGGAGCGCAAGCTCCCGGCTGTGCAGGTCGGCGACCCGTTCGCGGAAAAGGTGCTCATCGAGTGCTGCCTCGAGCTCTACGCCGCGGGCGTGGTCGAGGGCATCCAGGACCTCGGCGGCGGCGGGCTGTCCTGCGCCACCTCTGAGCTGGCGGCCTCGGGCGACGGCGGCATGACCGTCAACCTCGACAACGTGCCGCTGCGCGCCGAGAACATGTCGGCCGCAGAGATCCTCGCCTCCGAATCCCAGGAACGCATGTGCGCGGTCGTGGCACCGGAGGACGTGGACAAGTTCATGGAGATCTGCGCGAAGTGGGACGTGCTTGCTTCAGTCATCGGCGAGGTCACCTCCGACGCGGATCGCCTCCAGGTGTTCCACAACGGTGAGCTCGTGGTCGACGCGCCGCCGTCAACCATCGACGAGGGCCCGGTGTACGAGCGCCCCTACGCCCGCCCGGATTGGCAGGACGCGGTGCAGGCCGAAGGTGACGTCGAGAAGCAGGGCGACATCAAGGACGCATGGTTGAAGATGGTCGCATCGCCGGCGCTTTGCTCGCGGGATTTCATCACTGAGCAGTACGACCGCTACGTGCGCGGCAACACCGTGCAGGCCAAGTACGCCAACTCCGGCGTGCTGCGCATCAACGAGGAGACCAACCGCGGCGTGGCCGTGTCCGCGGACGCGTCCGGCCGCTACACCTACCTCGACCCGAACATGGGTGCCCGCCTCGCGCTGGCGGAGGCGTACCGCAACGTCGCCGTCACCGGCGCCACCCCGGTTGCCGTGACCAACTGCCTCAACTTCGGTTCCCCGGAGAACCCGGACGTGATGTGGCAGTTCCGCGAAGCGGTGCACGGGCTTGCCGACGGCTCCGCCGAGCTTGCCATCCCGGTCTCCGGCGGCAACGTGTCCTTCTACAACCAGACTGGCGAGACGCCGATTCTGCCCACTCCGGTTGTCGGCGTCCTGGGCGTGATCGAGGATGTGGAGCAGGCCATTCCGCACGCGTTGCCGTCCGCGGACGAGCAGTACACCCTCATCGTGCTGGGCGAGACCAAAGACGAGTTCGGTGGCTCTGTGTGGCAGGACATCTCCGGTGCGGGCCTGTCCGGCCTGCCGCCGCAGGTGGACCTGGCCAACGAGGCGCGCCTTGCGGCGTTCTTCGCCGACAACGCCGCCGGCATTGCAGCCGCCCACGACCTGTCGGAGGGTGGCCTGTCCCAGGCGGTGTTCGAGTTGCTGCTCGGCTCGGACAAGGGCGCGCAGTTGCACCTGGACGGCGTGCACGAGGACGCCTTCACCGCACTGTTCTCCGAGTCTGCTTCCCGCGTCTTGGTCGCCGTGACCTCTGACCGGGCGGAGGCCGCCGTGGAACAGGCCACCGCAGCCGGCATCCCGGTGGCGGTGCTGGGCGAGACCACCAACGACGGCGTGCTTCGCGTGGCAGGCCAGGAGATCGCGATGCTCGAGCTCGCTGGCGCGTGGGCCGCGACGATGCCGTCGCACTTCGCAGCGGCGACCGCGCCAAACGCGGCGGTGTAACGCAGCACAAGGAAAGCGATTGGGGAATGTGGCACATATTTGCCACATTCCCCAACGCGTATGTGGGCGGGAATCCCCCGCGGGAATCCCTAGAACGTCCGCTGCGTCGCGGGAAGCGGCTTGACCAGCGGCTCCGGCTCGTACTGTCCGCGCAGGTCTTTCAGCGTTTGGGTGTGCTCCCACAGGCGCTTGTCTTCCTCCGTCACCGGCGTAAACGTGCGGGCGGGAAGGGGGTTGCCGTCGATGTCGATACCGATGTAGGTAAACGTCGCGTGGATCGCGTCCACGAGGTTCTCGCGCCCGCCGCGTGGGTCGCCGGCGCGCAGATGCACGGAGGTGTGGATGGAGCGCGAATCCGTGCGGGTGATGCGGGCGTCCACCTCGATCAGGTCGCCGATATGCACCGGGTGGTAAAAGCGGATGCCGCCGGCGTAGACCGCCACGGTGCGCTCCCCGGACCACTCCATGGTGCAGGACATGCCGGCCTCGTCGATCCACTCCATAGCCGTGCCGCCGTGGACGTTGCCGCCCCAGTTCACGTCCGTCGGCTTGGCCATGAAGCGGTGCACGATGCGCGGGGCGGTGGAGTCGTCGGTGTAGGTCTGCGCCTCCATCTCAGCTTCGATCGCCTTGCGTAGCTCGATGCGTGACTTCGCGGCCTCGGCCACCCGCTTTTCTTCCTCGTCAGTGGGCACGAACGTCGGCACGGCCATGGATTTGCCGGTTTCCGGGTCCTTTGCCACGAACACCACGAGGCAGTCACAGGCGCGGGTGAATACGCCCTCGCGTGGATCCGCGGAGAGCACCTCGTTGACAATGTGCATGGAGGATCGGCCAGTCATAGCAATGCGCGAGCGCACCTCCACGATGTGGCCGGAGGGGATCGGGCGCGTGAAGTGGATGTGGCCCACGTACGCGGTCACGCAGTACGTGGCGGACCACTGGGCGGCGCAGGCGTAGGCGGCCTTGTCAATCCATTCCAGTACGCGGCCGCCGGAGACGCCCTGGGCGCCGTGGTGCAGCACGTCGGTGGGCGAGGCCATGAAACGCAGGGTCACGGAGGGGGAGCGCTCTGCGGCGACGGGGGTATTCGGCATGCCGCCACCTTAATATGGTTGACCATGGTGCAGAAGCAGGACCCGGCGCTGACGCGCCAAGCAATTCAGCAGGTGGCGGGGTGGCTTGAGGGGGGCGGCGCGGAGCCGTCGAGAAGCGAGCTGGCAAACGCGTGCCGCCGCACCGCCCGCACCCTCGCCGAGGAGCTGCCAGGCCACTCCGTGGAGCTGCGCGTACCGCCGTTTGTGGCGGTGCAGTGCGTCGAGGGGCCCCGCCACACCCGCGGCACTCCGCCGAATGTTGTGGAGATGGCGCCTGAGACGTGGCTGCGGCTCGCCACCGGCCTGACCACTTTCGAGGCTGAGGTGGGGCGGGGGACTATCGACGCCTCCGGTTCCCGCGCGGCCGAGATCGCCGCCGGGCTTCCGGTGATTGCGCTGCACTGACCCCGCTCGGATACAGTGTTGGGCGTGCTTACGCAGAGCTCTCAACCAAATCAGGATGCCGGCTTCGACAACGACAGCCCGCGCGACGAGTGCGGCGTGTTCGGCGTGTGGGCGCCGGGTGAGGACGTAGCCAAGCTGAGCTACTTCGGCCTGTTCGCCCTGCAGCACCGCGGCCAGGAGGGTGCTGGCATTGCGGTGGGGGACCAGGACAAAGTGGTGGTGTTCAAAGACACCGGCTTGGTCAGCCAAGTCTTCGACGAATCGGTGCTGGAGGCGCTCCAGGGCGAGGTGGCTATCGGCCACACCCGCTACTCCACGGCGGGCGGCAACTCATGGGAAAACGTGCAGCCGATGTTCCGCACCTCCCCGAACGGCACCGACATCGCGCTTGCCCATAACGGCAACCTGGTCAACTACACGGAGCTGCAGAAGGAGGCGATTGCAAAGAAGCTGATCCCGGCCTCCGGCGTGGAGGGCCAGGGTTCCTCCTCCGACACCGCGGTGGTGTCCGCGCTGCTGGCGGATCTGGTCACCGAGGACAAGACGCTCATCGACGCCGCGCGTGAACTCCTGCCCCGCATCAAGGGCGCGTTCTGCTTCATGGTCACGGACGGGCGCACGCTTTACGCCGCGCGCGATTCGCACGGCGTGCGCCCGCTGTCTCTGGGGCGCCTCGACGGCGGGTGGGTCGTGGCCTCCGAGACGTGCGCCCTGGACATCGTGGGTGCGTCGTTCGTGCGCGACATCGAGCCGGGCGAGTTGGTGGCTATCGACGAAACCGGCGTGCACTCCGAGCGGTTTGCGGAGACGCCGAAGGCCCACTGCGTCTTCGAATACGTCTACGTCGCGCGCCCCGACTCCGTCATCGACGGCCAGACGGTGAATAGCTCGCGCATTGAGATCGGCCGCCGGCTCTCGCGCGTTAACCCGGTCGAGGCGGACTTGGTCATGCCCGTGCCCGAGTCGGGCACGCCCGCGGCCATCGGCTACGCCGAAGCCTCCGGCATTCCGTTCAAGCAGGGCATGATGAAAAACGCGTACGTGGGCCGCACCTTCATCCAACCCTCCGACTCGCTGCGCCAGCTGGGCCTGCGGTTGAAGCTCAACCCGGTGCGCGAGGTGATCGAGGGCAAAAAGCTCGTGGTGGTGGACGATTCCATCGTGCGCGGCAACACCCAGCGCAAGCTCATCCGCATGCTGCGCGAGGCCGGCGCGGCCGAGGTGCACGTGCGCATCGCCTCCCCGCCGGTGAAGTGGCCGTGCTTCTACGGCATCGACTTTGCCAGCCCCGGCGAGCTCATTGCCAACCACGGGCACACGGACAGCGACGAGGAAATCGCGGAGTCTATCCGTACGATGGTCGGGGCAGATTCGCTCGCGTTCGTGCCTATCGACGACATGATCGCCGCCTCGAACCAGCCCAAGGACAACCTCTGCGCGGCCTGCTTCACCGGCAATTACCCGCTCGGCCTGCCAGACGGCAACCCCAACGCAGACCTGGTTCGACGCATGCAGAAAGGTGCAGAAGCCTAATGAGTACTGAACACGATCCCGTTTCCTACGAGGCCGCCGGCGTCTCCATCGAGGCCGGCGACAAGGCCGTGGAGCTTTTCGCCCCGCACGCCAAGCGAGCCACCCGCCCGGAGGTCCGCGGCGGCCTAGGCGGGTTCGCCGGCCTGTTCGCGCTGGGCAAGTACAAGGAGCCGCTGTTGGCGGCGGGCTCCGATGGGGTGGGCACGAAGCTCGCCGTGGCCCAGGCCATGGACAAGCACGACACCATCGGCATCGACCTGGTGGCCATGTGCGTGGACGACTTGGTTGTCTGCGGCGCCGAGCCGCTGTTCCTGCAGGATTACATCGCCATCGGCAAGGTCGTGCCGGAGAAGGTCGCCGAGATCGTGTCGGGCATCGCCGAGGGTTGCGTCCAGGCCGGCTGCGCGCTGCTGGGCGGCGAGACCGCTGAGCACCCGGGCGTGATGGACCCCGAGGAGTACGACGTTTCCGCCACCGCCGTCGGCGTCGTCGAAGCCGCCGAGCTACTCGGCCCGGACAAGGTTCGCGAGGGCGATGCCATCATCGCCATGGCATCCTCCGGCCTGCACTCCAACGGCTACTCCCTGGCCCGCCACGTGCTGCTCGAGCGCGCGGGCCTGCCGCTGGACGCGGAGATGGAAGAGCTCGGCCGCAACCTGGGCGAGGAGCTGCTGGAGCCGACCCGCATCTACGCCCTGGATTGCCTCGCGCTGGCGGCCGAGTGCGACGTGCGCACCTTCTGCCACGTCACCGGCGGCGGGCTCGCCGGCAACATGGAGCGCATCATCCCCGAGGGCCTCGTGGCGGAGATGCGCCGCACCACCTGGACCCCGGGCCCGATCTTCCGTACCATCAAGTCCGTGGGCCAGGTGCCGGACGAGGAGATGGAAAAGACGTTCAACATGGGCGTGGGCATGGTCGCAGTGGTCAGCCCGGAGGACCGGGACCGCGCCCTGGCTATCCTCGCCGCGCGCCACATCGACGCCTGGGATCTCGGCGAGGTCCGTGCCGCCGGCGAAGGAGATGACAAACGCGCCGTGCTGACCGGATCCCACCCGCAGTACTAGCAACGGCAAAAGGGCACCCCGGCTGGGGTGCCCTTTTCGTCGTAGGTGGAGGCTTAGCGGTTGTCGTCCTCGTCGTCCCACTTGGCGTAGTCCGCGTACTGGTCGTCCACCTCGGTCTCATCGTTGTCCCAGCTGCGTCGCGGTGCTTGGCCTGCGAGTTCCCGCTGCAGGGAATCCAGATCCATTTCAGGAGTGTTGTACTTCAGCTGGCGAGCAACCTTGGTCTGCTTGGCTTTTGCGCGTCCGCGGCCCATGGCGTGACCCCCTTGAGGTGGTTCTTGGGCGGCCTTCGAATCGAGGCGGCCTCATACTTATTTACGATATTTTCCTGTAGGACACTATAGCCTGCGCCCGGAAAAAATGCGCTTTAGGGGTCTGAGCTGGTCTTACGCGTCGTGCTCCGGGCCGCGGCGCAGCTTATCGACGGCTCTGCGTCCCGCGTGCTCGCCTTCATCCGCCGGCAACGACGACGGGTCGACGGACGCCGCCGTGCCCCCGATGTCCAGCGGCGCGCCCAACGCGGAGCGCTTCACCAACGCCAGCGCCACCGGGCCCTCGTCCGCGTCGTGGACCACGGTGCCCAGGCGGCCGACCTTGCGCCCGCCCGCAGTGATCTCCGCGCCGCTTTCCGGCTCCGTCGGGGCGGAGCCGTCGAGCTGCAGCTTGACCAGCAGCCTGGGGGAGCGGCCCAGGTTTTCCACACGCGCGACCGTTTCCTGGCCGCGGTAGCAGCCCTTCTCTAGGTGCACGGCGCGGATCGCCTCGCCGCGGTTGATCAGGTTCGGCGCCTCGTGGGGGATGGACTTCTCATCCAGATCCGCGCGCGTCTCCGGCTCCCCGGCGGCGACGCGGAAGGCGGTAAACGCCATCAGGCCCGCCAGCGGGAACTGCTGGGCGATCTCGCCCACACGCGCTCGAGGTACCGCGATGTCGGTGCGGCCCACCCCGCCCCAGTCCTCCAGGCGGCGGGTGAACACCTGGCCGAGGTCCACCGGCCCCACAGGCCCGAGGATGCTCAGCACCGCAAGATCGGTCTCTTCCACAGTCACGTCGGTCCAGAAGACCATCTTGCGCAGGAACGCTGCGAAGGATTCGCCCTGGTAGGAGGGGACGTCGAGGTAGTACACGCCGTCCGCCAGCGCCACGTCTGCGTGGTGGAGAATGCGCCCCTGCGCGTCGAGGTCGAGGGCCGAGGCGGCGAAGCCGTCGGCGACGGTGTCGAGCTTCTGCGACAACAGGTTGTTTAGGAACCCCGGCGCGTCGGGGCCGGAAACCGCGATGACGGCGCGGTTGGAGCGGTCCACCAGCGTCGGCTCGGTGATGCGCTGTTCGCCGAGCGGGTTGCCGTAGTGCCAGGGCACCCCTTCGGCGTCGAGAAGCGATGGCCCCGGCAGCTCTTGGGCGCCGGGGAGTGCAAGTAGCTCCGATGCGTAAGCCATGGGGGCCTATCATAGGGGAACTATGGCTTCTTCCCAGCTCCCGGCCGAACCCGTGATCTACCTCGTGGAGCCGTTCGGCGGCTCCGTGCGGAGGCAGAACCCGAACATGCCGCACGTGTTTTGGGACGATGCGGCCGTTACCCGCGGCGACGGCGTCTTCGAGTCCATCCTGGTGCGCGCCGGCGCGCCCGTGAACCTGGACAAGCACCTCGCGCGCTTCGCCCGCTCTGCCGCGCTGATGGGCCTGCCTGAGCCCGGTCGCGAGCACTGGACCCGGGCGACGGAGGAGGCGGTTGCAGACTACTGCCGCGAGCGCGGGGGTGAGGCGGGCGTGGCGGTTGAGGCCAAGTGCACTTGGACCTTAACGCGCGGGCGCGAAACCACCGGCGTGCCCACCGCGTGGATCACCGTCCGCCCCCTGCCGAAAGAGGTGCTGCGCCAGCGCGAGCGGGGCGTGAGCGTGGTGACTACCCCGCGGGGGTACACGGTGGACGCGGACGTGCCGTGGATGCGCGAGGGCGCGAAGACCCTCAACTACGCGTTGACCATGGCCGCGCTGCGCTGGGCGGGGGAGCAGGGCGCGGACGACATCATCTACGTCGACTCGGACACCGGGCGCGTGCTTGAGGGCGCGACGTCGAGCGTGCTGATGGTGAAGAAGGGCGGCCGCATGCGCACGCCTGCGCCGGGTGCGGGCGTGATGGCCGGCACCACGCAGGCCGCGATTTTCGAGCGCGCAGAGCGGGCCGGGTGGAAGTGCAAGGCGAAAGACATCTACCTCAGCGAGCTGTTCAAGGCCGAATCCGTGTGGCTGGTCAGCTCCACCCGCATCGCCGCGCGCGTCAAGCGCGTCGACGGCACAAAGCTGCCCGCCCCCGGCAACGAGCCGGAGATCAGGCAGCTGATCGAAAGCGCGCTGGCTTAGCCCGCGACGCGCTTCAGCTCGGCGGACATGTAGGGCACCATTTCGCCGTCGACGACGCGCTCGTCCACCCAGCCCAGGTTGTTGTTGGGCATCAGGCCGTACAGCCGCTTGCCGGGGCCGTGGGCGGCGGGGCCGGTCTCCGTGGCGATGGTGGACGCGCTGGTGATCTGCCATGCGCGCTCGTTGACGGGCTCGCCGTAGAGGACCTCCACCAGGCCGCGGGAGTTTGTCAGCGTCACCTCGATCTCGTCTTTCAGCGAGATGCGCCAGAAACCCACCTCGCGCTGGTCCGCGCCGGTGGCGTTGCCCTCGCTGTCCAGACGCCAGGTGCGTGATTCAAAGCGCAGGTAGTTCTCGCCGTCGTGGGAGATGACCAGCTGCTGGCCAAAGGCGTACTCGCCGCCTTCCGGGTCGGAGGGATCGTTGGCCTGGCCGGAGCCGGACCACACGCCGACGAGGGGGAGCAGCGCCAGCAGACCGTCGTGAAGCGACGGCCCGAAGCGCAAGTTGGCGGTGTCCGCCTCAAGCGGCATGTCGTCGAGGCCGAGCTCCGGAATGTTGCGGTGCGCAGTTGCTTTCGACTGCTCCGCCGCGAGGTTCACGGCCTCGTTGCCGTCCAGCTTCTGCTCGTTGGTGTTTGCGTTTTCAGCCATGGTTCTCAAGCGTAGACGCTCGCGCCAGCGGCTCGAGATCTGCGGGTTCCACCACGGTGTTCACGCGGTCGTGGGAAAACTCGAGCGAGCCACCGGTCAGCTGCACAAGGCCGGCAGGCCCGCCGAGCGGCAGCGTGCGGGTGTCCAGGTCGAAGGTGAAGCCGTCGAGGACAGCTTGCTCGTCGCCGTCGGAGATCTCGAGCAGCTGGCTCGGCCGCATGTGAAACACCCCATCGGCCAGGCGCAGGGTCACGATCACGGTGGCGGGCTGATCCGCGCCGGGCACGGTGCCGGTCAGGCGCGCCTCGCTGGCTACGCCGCCGGCGGGGGAGATGTCGTACGGGTTGGCTATGTCTAAATCCGTGATGCCCAGCAGCTCGCCGAAACCCACCCCGTCCAGCCGGATCCGGCGGCGCACGAGGCGGGCGTTGGCACCCACAATCTCCCCGCGCAGCGCGTCTTTCGGCGTGTCCAGCTCGAGGTTGAACATCTCCACGCTCGCTGTTCCCACACCGGGCCCGGGGATGTCGGCGTCGGTGCGCCGCACGGTCACCCGCGGGATGCGCCCGCTCACGCCCGACAGCGCAAACGGGGTGGCTGTGACCTGCGCTTCGGCGCCGGCCGGGGCGAGCGTGCGCTCCACCTGAGAGGCGACGGCGGTGTCCGCAAGCCCAAGGGCGGCGACGAGCGCGAGCACGACCATGACCGTTCTCCGCACCGCGACCTCTTTCCCGCACGTAGCCTTGGAAGCTATGACTGCAGACATCCTAAGCGCCCACCTGCCCGGCGACCGCGTACGACCCCTGCTCGGAGCCGCCGAGGCGGCGGACGGCATCGCGGCTTTCTCCGAAGCCTTCGTGCAGGGGCTTGACGACGGGCGCGTGCGCCACACCCACCTCATTGTGGAGGACAGCGGGGAGGTGATCGCCTGCGCGGGCATCGCCGAGGACGGCTCGGCGGAGCTCGTCGTGCACCCGCAGCGCCGCCGCGAGGGCGTCGGCGAGGCGCTGGCGAAGGCGGTGCGCGAGCAGCGGCCGGACGCTGGCCTGTGGGCGCACGGCAACCTCGCCGGGGCGCAGGCGCTCGCCGGAAAACTCGGGTTAACGGTTGACCGTGAGCTCCTGGTGATGGGCATCGCCGCCGAGGGGATTCCGGCGGGCGGCGCCGAACTGCCGGAAGGGTTCGAGGCGCTGGATTATGCCGGGGCGGTCGAGCGGTGGGGGCGCGACGCCGTCGATAGGCAATGGCTCGAGGTGAACAACGATGCGTTTTCGTGGCACCCGGAGCAGGGGGGCTGGGATCTAGAGCGCCTGCGGCGGGCGATGGAGGCGGAGTGGTTCGACCCGGCGGGTGTGCAGCTGCTGTACGACGGGAAGGAGCTCGCCGGGTTCCACTGGACTAAGCGGCATCCGGATGGGACTGGTGAGGTGTATGTGGTTGGCCTTGCCTCACGGTACCGGGGGGAGGGGTTGGGGGGACCGCTGATGCAATTGGGGCTGAATTACCTTACTGGGGAGGGATCTGCGCAGGTCATCCTCTATGTTGAGGCGGATAACCAGCCTGCCGTAAGGCTGTACCGCCACCTCGGTTTCGCTGTGTGTGAAAGTCATGTGGTCTACCGGTAACCTGGCTACCACCTGCAGAAACTGAGTGGGTCGAAGAAATTCACCAGTTGTTCACTTAACTGGCTACCGGCCATTAACCAGGTTTCCGTAGGTTTGCTCTCGTGAGTACTTGGATAGTTGTATCCGATACTCGAAACTGACCTGTTTGTACCGGAAAGGTATCCCGTGATCCGTAACTTCAAGCGCACCGCCGCAATCGCCGGCGTCGTTGCAGTATCTTCCGCTTCCCTCGTCGCTTGTGGCGACTCCGACGACAACGCAGAGTCCACCACTGCCGAGTCTGCGACCGAGGCTGCCTCCTCCGACGAGAACAACGACAACAACGACGACCAGAACTCTGGCGAGTACGAGCTGACCGGCCAGGAAGGCACCCTGGTTGCTGAGGGCGCATCGTCCCAGCAGAACGCGATGGACTACTTCGCGTCCGTCTACGCATCCGAGGTTCCGGGTGCGCAGCTCGCGTACACCCCGTCCGGCTCCGGTGCTGGCCAGAAGAACTTCATTGCTAACCAGGCTGTGTTCGCTGGCTCCGACTCCCCGCTGAAGGACGACCAGATCCAGGCTGCTGCTGACCGCTGCGGCGGCAACGAGGCTTGGCACCTGCCGTTCGTCATCGGCCCGGTTGCCATCGCCTACAACCTGGACGGCGTGGACGAGCTGAACCTGACCGTCGACAACATCGTCGAGATCTTCCAGGGTGTCATCACCACCTGGAACGACCCGAAGATCGCTGAGAACAACGAGGGTGTCGAGCTCCCGGACACCCCGATCAACGTCTTCTACCGCTCCGACGAGTCCGGCACCTCCGACAACTTCCAGAAGTTCCTGGCTGCCGCCTCCGACGGCAAGTGGGAGTCCACCGGCAAGGCGTTCCCGAACGCTGTGGGCACCGGCGCGAACGGCTCCTCCGGTGTGGCACAGGAGGTCAACGCAACCGACGGTGCAATCACCTACGTTGAGGCTGGCTTCGCTGACAAGACGGCCAACATCGACTTTGGCAACGGCCCGGTCGAGCTGACCGAAGAGGCCGTGGAAAAGACTCTGGATAACCTGGAGTTCACCACCGAGGGCCACGACATGGTCGTCGACTCCGAGAAGCTGTTCACCACCGACACCGAGGGTGCGTACCCGCTGGTGCTGACCACCTACGAGATCGTCTGCTCCGCCGGCTACGACGAGGAGACCTCCAACATGGTCAAGGACTTCCTGAACGTCGCACTGGACAGCCAGGACGAGGAGCTCGCCGACGAGGGCTTCATCCCGGTCAAGGGCGCACACGCTGATCGCCTGCGCGAGGCGATCAACGCCATCCAGTAAGACACTCTGGAACCCGGTCTCCGCGGTCTAGGGCCGTCGGAGGCAGATAGACCCCCCACTGATTCCGATCGCGGGGGGTCTCTCTATGCGGAGAAGCGGTGGGAACCCGCTTGCGCCGCCGACCACAACGTTTCATCTTCGAAGGATTCGAGCACATGGCTGACAACGAACTGCCGGCTTCCGAGCACGACGACCGCGGCGCAGGGCCCGCGACCAAGACCGATCCTGTAATTCAAGACTCCACGGGCGCCCCGGTGCGCAAAGGCCAAGATCCCGCGACCGAGAACACGCCGATCGCGGGGGATGCCAGCAACGGCGCTGGCGTGAAGCGCCCGGGCGACCGCGTCTTCGAGTTCCTCTCCACTGCCTCCGCAACCCTGATTACCGTGCTGGTCGCGGCTATCGGCATCTTCCTGCTCATCCAGGCGCTACCGCCCTTGATGCGCAACGACGGTGGCCTGGCGGGCTTCTTCACCTACGGCGGCCAGTGGCAGACGTCCAACCTGGATGCGATGCAGTTCGGTATCCCGAACCTGTTCTTCTCCACGGTGACCATTTCGGTGATCGCGCTCGTCATCGCAATGCCCATCGCGCTCGGTGTGGCGCTGTTCTTGTCCAACTACTGCCCGCCAAACCTGGTGCGTCCGCTCGGCACGCTGGTGGACATGCTGGCCGCCGTGCCGTCCATCGTGTACGGCCTGTGGGGCGCGCAGGTGCTCGGCCCGCTGTTGGGCGACTTTTACAGCTGGGTTAACAGCTGGGGCGGCGACTTCTTCCTGTTCGCCTCCTACCAGAACTCCCCGCCGTTCTCCACGGCCCGCAACATGATGACCGGCGGCATCGTGCTGGCCATCATGATTCTGCCGATCATCGCCGCGACCGCGCGAGAGATCTTCGTGCAGACCCCTCCCGGCCAGATCGAGTCCGCACTCGCCCTGGGCGCGACCCGCTGGGAAGTTATCCGCATGACCGTAATCCCGTTCGGTTTGTCGGGCTTCATCGCGGGCTCCATGCTGGGCCTGGGCCGCGCACTGGGCGAAACCATGGCGCTGTACATGGCCGTCGCACCGGCGAACGAGTTCCGCGGCTCCCTGTTCGACGGCGGCACCACCTTCGCAACCGCGATCGCCAACGCCGCGGCGGAGTTCAACAACCCGGTCTCCGCGGGTGCCTACATCGCCGCCGGCCTGGTGCTGTTCTTGCTCACCTTCATCGTCAACTCGATCGCCCGCGCGATCGTCAACAAGTAAGGAGCGGAAGGTAGAAATGTCTACTGCAGTACCGAACAACGGCTCCTCCCAGGTAGCCACCCAGCAGCCCGCTCCGTCCACCCGCTCCTCGCGCGGCGGCGACAACCCGTTCACGGACATCGCCTCCGGCCGCAAGACCACCAACTCCATCATGGGCGGCCTCATGTGGCTGTGCATGATCATCGCCCTGATTCCGCTTGTGTGGCTGCTGGTCACGGTGGTCTCGCGCGGCATGGGCGCCGTGCTCGACCCGGCCTGGTGGACCGAAGACATGGTTGGCGTGCGCTCCTCCAAGCCGGGCGGCGGCGCACTGCACGCCATTGCCGGCACCATCATGCAGACGCTCATCGCGTCGCTGATCTCCATCCCGATCGGCATCTTCACCGCGATCTACCTGGTGGAGTACTCCAACGGCAACAAGCTGGGCAAGCTGACCACCTTCATGGTGGACATCCTCTCCGGCGTGCCCTCCATCGTCGCGGCGCTGTTCGTCTACGCCCTGTGGATCACCATCCTGGGCCAGCAGCGCTCCGGGTTCGCGGTGTCCCTGTCGCTGATCCTGCTCATGATCCCGGTCGTGGTGCGCAACACCGAGGAGATGCTGCGCGTGGTGCCCATGGACCTGCGCGAGGCGTCCTACGCGCTGGGCGTGCCCAAGTGGAAGACCATCGTGCGCATCGTGCTGCCGACGGCGCTGTCCGGCATCATCACCGGTGTCATGCTCGCCATCGCCCGCGTGATGGGCGAGTCCGCCCCGGTGCTCATCCTCGTCGGCTCCACGCCGACCACTAACTGGTTCAACATGTTTGACAAGCCGCAGTCCTCGCTGCCGCTGTTCATGCTGGATATGTGGAAGTCCGGTGCTACCGGCCCGGCAAACGACCGACTCTGGGGCGCGGCGCTGACGCTCGTGATCCTCGTTGTCACTCTGAACCTGCTCGCACGCTTTGTGGCGAAGCGCTACTCGGTCAAGAAGTAACCCACCCGCGTACCCACCCCACCCAGGAGAATCCCAGATGTCTACCAAGCTCGAACTCAACGACGTCAACATCTACTACGGCGACTTCCACGCCGTGCAGAACGTCAACATGCAGATCCCGGCGAAGTCCGTCACGGCCTTCATCGGCCCGTCGGGCTGCGGCAAGTCCACCGTGCTGCGCACCCTCAACCGCATGCACGAGGTCATCCCGAACGCGTCCGTGAAGGGCGAGATCCTGCTCGACGGCCACGACATTTATGGCAAGGACGTCGACCCGGTTGCCGTGCGCAACACCATCGGCATGGTGTTCCAGAAGGCCAACCCGTTCCCGACCATGTCCATCGAGGACAACGTGGTCGCGGGCCTGCGCCTCTCCGGTGAAAAGGACAAGAAGAAGCTCAAGGAGGTCGCGGAGCAGTCCCTGCGCGGCGCGAACCTGTGGGACGAGGTCAAGGACCGCCTGGACAAGCCGGGCGGCGGCCTCTCCGGCGGTCAGCAGCAGCGCCTGTGCATCGCCCGCGCCATCGCGGTGCGCCCCGAGGTGCTCCTGATGGACGAGCCGTGCTCCGCCCTGGACCCGATCTCCACCCTCGCAGTGGAGGACCTCATCCACGAGCTGAAGAACGACTTCACCATCGTCATCGTGACGCACAACATGCAGCAGGCAGCCCGTGTGTCCGACAAGACCGCGTTCTTCTCCCTCGAGGCCACCGGCAAGCCGGGCCACCTGGTGGAGTTCAACGACACCACCACCATCTTCGAAAACCCGGAGCAGAAAGAGACCGAAGACTACATCTCCGGCCGCTTCGGCTAGAGCATCCCGTCAGCCGCGCGTGCGGAATTTCCGCTCGATGGTGGCGAACTTCTGCTCCGGGTCGTGATCCACCTCGTCGCGCTGGCGGAGGTACGCCTCGGGCTTGAGCCCCGTGATCAGGAAAACCGTGCGGCTGGCAACGCTGACGCAGCGGTCCGCGTAGCGCTCGTAGTAGCGCGCCAGCATGGATAGGTCCACGGCCTCGCGGGTGGAGTACTCCCACTCCCGGTCCGAGACCAGGCTGAACAGGTAAGCCTTCATGTCGTCGACGCCCTCGTCGATGGTGTGCAGTTCCACGGCAACGTCGGCGTCGGGCTCGACGAGGAGCTGGCGGGTCGTCGCACCCATCTCGTAGACGAGGCGGGCAAGTTCCTCGACGTAGCCGTGCAGGGCCTCCGGGTACACGGGGTGGGGGTGGCGCTGCCGGGACAGCAGCGCGATGTTTCGCGCGAGCGACCCCATGCGCTCGAAGCTTTCCACGATGTAGATCGCGGACACGACCTGGCGGAGGTCCGAGGCGACGGGGTTCTGTAGCGCCAACAGACGCATGCTGCGGTCCTCGCAGCGCTCACTGATGTCTTTCAGCGAGTCCGCCTCCGTGAGCGCGGCCTCGGCGTCTTCCAAGGACCGCTCCAGCAGCGCGGCGGTGGCGTGGCCCATGATCTCGCGCACGGTGTCGCACATCTCAAGAACGTCCTGGTTAAACGCCTCGAGGTGCTCCCTGTACTCAGTGCGCAGCATGCGTTTGATGCTCCGCGGGGACCCGGACCTATCCACCGCTATTCTCAATCTCCGCGCCCTCCGGCACGGTGTCGTCTTCCGGGTCCTCCAGCCAGCCCTCGGGCAGTGCGATCTTGCCGGCGGAGCCTTGGCGTCCGCGAGCGTCGTCGGCGTGCTCCGCCATCTCGTTGGAGCCGGCAATCGGGGCTAGGCGCTCGCGCAGTTCGGCCAGACTGGTCACCTGCGCCAGGGACTTGCGGAACTCGCCACCGACCGGGAAGCCGCGCAAGTACCACCCGGTGTGCTTGCGGATGTCGCGGCACGCGTGCTCCTCGCCGTCGTGCTGCGCCAAAAGCTCCGCGTGGCGGTAGATGATTCGTGCGACCTCGCCGAGCGTCGGCTCCGGCGGGATGTCCTCGCCACGCAGCTGAGCGCCCAGCTGGGCGAACAGCCACGGGCGGCCCAGGCACCCGCGCCCCACCTCAACGCCGTGGCAGCCGGTGAGCTCCATCATCTTCGCGGCGTCGTCGGCGGCGAAAATGTCGCCGTTGCCGATGACAGGCACGCCTGTGCCGTCCATGTGCTCAACCAACCGGGCGATTTCATCCCAGTGGGCCTCCCCGGAGTAGCGCTCCGCGCCCGTGCGTGCGTGCAGGGCGACGGCGGCCGCGCCGGATTCGGCGGCGATCCGCCCCGCGTCCAGGTGCGTCTGGTGCTCGTCGTCGATGCCGATGCGGAACTTCACCGTGATCGGGATGCCGGAGCCCTCCGCGGCGCGCACCGCAGCGTCCACGATGTTGCCGTAGAGGCGGCGCTTGTATGGGATGGCGCAGCCGCCGCCCTTACGCGTCACCTTGGGCACCGGGCAGCCGAAGTTCATGTCCACGTGGTCGGCGATGTCTTCCTCCACGATCATGCGCACCGCCTCGTAGGTGAACTTTGGGTCCACGGTGTACAACTGCATCGAGCGCGGCGTCTCCACCTCGGCAAAGCTGGTCATGTGCAGCGTCTTCGGGTTGCGGGCCACCATCGCCCGCGCGGTGATCATCTCGCAGACGTACAGGCCTGAGGAGGTGCCGGTGAGTTCCTCTTCAATCTCCCGGCACAGCACGCGAAACGGCATGTTGGTCACCCCGGCCATCGGTGCGAGGATGACGGGGGAGCTCAGGTCAATGCCGCCGATCGTTAGGGCGGGGGCAACTGCAGTCATAATGACGCCCATTCTTCCCGCGCAGCACGCCTCCCGTCCAATCGGCGGCGCTACGCCCGTTCGGGGGTATGGGGCCGTCGTTAAGCTGTAGCTTTGCGACGAGCTCCGCCCTCCTCGTAGCCATGGGGCGTAGGTCACAATATGGTGGTCGCTGTTATCAGTTCACGCGAACGATTTGAGGGAGCATCATGAGCGATCGCATCGCAAGCGCCAAGCTGCGCGACAAGGTTATGACCGCCGAGGAAGCGGCCCAGTTTGTCAACCACGGCGACAAGGTCGGCACCTCCGGCTTCACTGGCGCCGGCTACCCCAAGGCCATGCCCGCCGCGATTGCGCAGAAGGCGAAGGCCGCACATGAGAAGGGGCAGGATTTCTCCATCGACATGTACACCGGTGCCTCCACCGCGCCGGAGTGCGACGGCGTGCTCGCGGAGGCCAACGCGCTGCGTTACCGCATGCCGTACCAGTCGGACCCGACCATGCGGAACAAGATCAACGCCGGCGAGCTGAAGTTCCAGGACATCCACCTGTCCCACTCCGGCATGATGGTGGAGGAGGGCTTCTTCGGCGAGGTCGACTTGGCCATCGTGGAAGCCGTGCGCATCACCGACGACGGCAACATTGTGCCGTCGTCGTCCGTAGGCAACTCCGTCGAGTTCCTCAACGCGGCCAAGAAGATCATCATTGAGGTGAATTCGTGGCAGTCCGAGGAGCTCGAAGGCATGCACGACATCTGGACCGTGCCGCCGCTGCCGAACCGCGTCCCGATCCCGATCACCAAGTGCGGGGACCGCATCGGCGCCACCTACATCGAGATCGACCCGGATAAGGTCGTCGCCGTCATTGAGACGAATGACCCGGACCGCAACGCCCCGTTCAAGGCGCCGGACGAGGTTTCCGAGCAGATCGCGGGCAACTTTCTCGACTTCCTGGAAAACGAGGTCAAGGCCGGCCGACTTACCTACGACGGCTACGTCATGCAGTCCGGCGTGGGCAACGTGCCCAACGCGGTAATGGCGGGCCTGATGGAGTCCAAGTTTGAAAATATCCAGGCCTACACCGAGGTGATCCAGGATGGCATGGTCGACCTCATCGACGCGGGCAAGATGACCGTCGCCTCCGCCACCTCTTTCTCCCTGTCGCCGGAGTACGCGGAGAAGATGAACCGGGAGGCGTCGCGCTACCGCGAGTCCATCATCCTGCGCCCGCAGTCCATCTCCAACCACCCCGAAGTCATCCGCCGCACCGGCTTGATCGCCTCCAACGGCATGATCGAGGCGGACATTTACGGCAACGCCAACTCCACCCACATCAACGGCTCCCGTTTGATGAACGCCTTGGGCGGCTCCGGCGACTTCACCCGCAACGCCTACATTTCGACGTTCATCTCCCCGTCGGTGGCGAAGGACGGCGCCATCTCTGCCATCGTGCCGTTCGCGTCCCACATCGACCACAACGAGCACGACGCCATGGTCTTCATCACCGAGTACGGCGTGGCGGACCTGCGCGGCCTCGCCCCGCGCGACCGTCCCGCGAAGATGATCTCCATCGCGCACCCGTCTTACCGCCCGCTGCTGGAGGAGTATGTCGAGCTCGCCTCCAAGTGCAAGTACCAGGCAACCCCGCACGACCTGCGCCACGCCTTCGACTTCCACATCCGCATGGAGAAGACCGGCACGATGATGAAGGAGGGCTAAACTCCGACCCGATTACCGGGCTGACGGCCTCGAGGGTTACCATGAAACCCTGCGGGCCTTTAGCTCAGTTGGTAGAGCTACGGACTTTTAATCCGCAGGTCCCGGGTTCGAGCCCCGGAGGGCCCACCGCTAACCCCCGCTGCGCACTGCAGCGGGGGTTTGTTTTGTGCGTCACACCCCGGGCTGGCGGTCGCCGAGATTATGGTGCTATCAAAGTAACTTGCGCCTACCGTTGGTATCCCACCCACCGTTGAGGAAAGGCGAACCATGGCAACTACCGTCGGCCACTACCTGGCAACCCGCTTGGAGCAGATCGGCCTGGAGCACTACTTCCAGGTCCCGGGCGACTACAACCTGCAGCTTTTGGACGAGCTGCTCAAAAACGAGAATCTGCAGATGATGAGCTGCACCAACGAGCTCAACGCCGCCTACGCGGCCGAGGGCTACGCCCGCGCGAACGGCGCATCCGCATGCGTGATCACCTTCAACGTCGGGGCGTTCTCCGCGCTGAACGGTGTCGCCGGCGCCTACGCGGAGCGCCTGCCCATGATCTTCATCTCCGCAGGCTACAACACCAACGACGAGGCCTCGGGGCGTTTCCTGCACCACACCATCGGCACCACGGACTACTCCTACCAAGAGGAAATGTTCCGCCCGGTGACCTGCAAGACGGTGCGCATCCTCACCGCGGAGGAGGCCCCGGCAAAGATCGACGACGCCATCGCCACCGCCCTGCGCGAGTCCAAGCCCTGCTACATCGAAATCGCGTCCAATCTGGCGGACGCCGAATGCCCTGAGCCCCAGCCGGCACGGTTCGAGCGGGCGTGGGAGGTCGGTTACGACCGCGAGGCGGTGGAGAAGGCCGCCACGGAGATTGCGGCCCAGCTCAACGCCGCGGAGAAGCCGCTCCTGCTGGCTGGACCGCATCTGCGTCCGTACGGTGCCGTCGAGGCGTTTCGGCGGGTGGCGGAGGCAATCGGATGCGCCGTGGCTGTGCAGCCGAACGCGAAAAGCTTCTTCCCCGAAGACCACCCGCAGTACATCGGGCACTACTTGGGCACCTCCTCCGCGCCGGGCGTTGAGGCCATGGTGGACCTCGCCGATTGCGTGCTCGCGGCGGGTCCAATGTTCACCGACTATTCCACGGTGGGGTGGACCACCACCGTGCCGTCGGATAGCGGCTATATCGCGATCGCCGAAAACGGCGTGACCACACCCGAGGCCACGTACACCGGCCTGCCCATTGCGGCGGTGCTCGAGGCGCTCGTCGACAAGGTGGAGCGCAACACCGCAACGATCGACCAGTACAACCGCGACGACGTCACCGGGCAGCAGGCCGAATACACCCCTGCTGATGACTCGGCGCAGCTCACCCGTGCTGAGATGGTGCACCAGATCAACGAGTTGATCGACGGCAAGTCCACCCTGTTCGCCGAGACCGGCGACTCCTGGTTCAACGGCCTGCACATGCAGCTGCCCGCCGACGCCGGTTTTGAAATTGAGATGCAGTGGGGTGCCATCGGCTGGTCCGTGCCGTCCTCGCACGGCTACGCAGTGGCCAAGGGCCAGGACCACCACACCATCCTCATGGTCGGCGACGGTTCCTTCCAGCTCACCGCGCAAGAGGTGTGCAACATGATCCGCTACGAGGACAACATCACCGTCATCGTGGTGAACAACACGGGCTACGTCATCGAGTCTGCTCTCCACGAGGGGCCGTACAACTACTACAAGAACTGGGACTACGCGGCCCTGGTCAAGGCGTTCAACGCCGAGGACGGCGAAGGCGTAGGGATCACCGCCACCACCGCGGGCGAGCTTCGCGACGCGCTCCGCGTCGCACGCGCGAACACCCGCCGCCCGGTGCTGATCGAGGCCCAGATCCCCCACGACGACATGACCCAGGATCTGGTGAAGTGGGGCAAGCCGGTCTCCGCCGCAATCGGCCGCCCGCCCGCTAAGCAGCAGTAAGCCGGGTGCGAGCTATCCCCGCTTGGCCTCGGCGGGGGTAGGAAGCAGCGCGAAAATCCACGCGGTGATGACAAACGGCCACGTGTACGTGGGGACGGGCAGACCCGACATCGCCCATTGGATACACAGGGTGAGCACCACGCCCGCTGCAGCACCAGCAAGACGCGCCGCCCAGCTGGCGCGCGGCCAAAGCACCGTCCCCACCGCAATGGCGGCCAAAACCGCCGAGTAATTGAACATGCCGGTGGAGACGGTTTCCACGTCTGCGTGCACCGCCCACGCGAGCGCCAAACCGAGCGCGCTGCCTAATAACGCGAACCCGCCGACCTGCACGGACGCGACGCATAGGGCGGTGAGGATGATCAGCCCGGGCACAATTCCGTCTGCCAGGACCACCTCGGAAAAACCGTCGAAAAGGCCGCTGGTGAGACCGGGACTCAGCTGTGATGATGAGACCGGAGAGGTCGTTTCCCACAGATTTCCCAGCGGGCCGAAAAGGAGCCCCGCAACAATGCAAAAGGGGGCTGTGACGGCGGGAATGCGGGGGACGCGGTCAAAGACTTGCTGCAGAGGAATCACCGCGGCAGCGCCCGCTACGGTGAGGGCGGCCGCAATGTGCAGCGGCGCGCATGAGGCGGCGGCTGCAGCCCCAACGAGGGCGCGGTTGTATCCCATGAGGCCGCGGGAGGTGCCGTCGACATGCAGTGCCGCGGCAAATGCCAGCTGCTCAGCGCCATCGCGCAGACGACCAGCAACCCGCTCGGCGCGTTCTGCGCGAGGAAGATTTAAGAGAACCCGCGGAAGTACGCACACACTGTGGGAAGTATCGGAGCCATGCTGGGGGAATATACGTGCCTCTGGGCGGAGCTCGCGCGGCGGCAGACTAGATTGCCTTTTATGGACATGGAAGCGCTGGGTTTCTCAGCTGTTGCGGTGGCGTTTGGCCTATCGATGTTTGCGGGTTTGGCTACGGGGGTAGGGGGCCTTTTGGTAGCCCTGAAGCGCAATCCCAGTGACAGATTCCTCGCCGCCTCCCTGGGTTTTTCGGCCGGCGTGATGGTGTATATCTCGATGGTGGAGCTCCTGCCGCAGGGCAGCGACACGCTCACCGACGATGGGATGCGCGGCCAGCTGTGGGGGACCGTCGCCTTTTTCGCCGGCATCGCGGTCATCGCCCTGATTGACCGTTTCGTGCCGGAGAACATCAACCCGCACGAGGACCACTCGGGCGCGAATGCCATGGGCAACATCGGTGTGGTCACCGGCCTGGCCATCGCCGTGCACAACTTCCCGGAGGGTTTCGCGTCATTCATCTCGGCACTCGAAGACCCGACACTCGGCCTGCCCATCGCGATCGCCATCGCCATCCACAACATTCCGGAAGGCGTGGCGGTTGCGGTGCCGCTGCGGGAGGCAACCGGTTCCAAGTGGAAGGCGGCCGGCTGGGCAACCCTGTCGGGTCTCGCCGAGCCGCTGGGCGCCCTCATCGGCTTCCTCCTGCTGCGTCCGTTCCTAGGCCCCGCAACGCTCGGCGTCGCCTATGCGGCTATCGCCGGCATCATGGTGTACGTCAGCCTGGACAAGCTGCTGCCTACGGCGATGCAGACCGGCAAGCACCACACCGCCGTGTACGGCCTCATCGCTGGCATGGCCGTCATGGCGGTCAGCCTGCTCATCCTCCCGGGATAATGCCTCGGCGTGCAATGGCAATGGCCCCTGTAGTGCTCATTTGGTCGCTGCAGCAGCCCTGTCGTATGCTGAGCAAGCTGTCATGCAGCGCCCCCATCGTCTAGAGGCCTAGGACTCCGCCCTTTCACGGCGGCAACACGGGTTCGAATCCCGTTGGGGGTACGGCCCTGTGGCGCAGTTGGTTAGCGCGCCGCCCTGTCACGGCGGAGGTCGCGGGTTCAAGTCCCGTCAGGGTCGCTCTTTGCTCGAGGTTCGCCTCGAGCTTTTTGCTTTGCGACGGCGCTACGCCTGCCTCTCGTGAATACTCCTTTGCCTGATGCCCACGATGCCATCGTGGACCGCGCCGTGGCACAGGTGGATTGCCCCGATTACAGCGGCTCCCGGCTGGCGCAGCACGCGTTTGAGTCGAAGATCAACGGCAAGAGCATCGCCGAGCTGCGTGCGATGGAAGCGGCGGATCTCGCGGAGTGGTCTGAGCGCGTGGACGCCCCGCGCGTGGCGTCGCAGGCGGCGTCCGTACGCGCAGCGCGTGAAGATGATCCGCCACTTGGGCTCCGCACTTAGCGGCGCCACCTACGTCTTCGACAAGCCCCCGCGGGCCTGCACGCCGCAGATATTGACCGCCTCAACGGCCTGCTCACCGCGCTTCGGGACATAGGCAAGCCTGAAGAAGCCGGCGCCGGCGTACGCGCTGGACGAGCCCACCAACGGCCTGCACCTCACCGGCACCGCGCGTCTGGTGGACTTGTTCGACAGGCTCGTGGATAACGGAGCGGCCGTCATCGTCGTCGAGCACAACCTCGCGCTGGTTTCGCGCGCCGACTATGTCATCGACCTCGGCCCGGGGGCGGGCTCCGCGGGTGGGCAGGTGGTGGCCACGGGGACGGTGCGCGACATCGTCGCGCGGCACGCGGACACGGGCTCCGAAACGGGGCGTTACCTTTCCTACGCAGGCGATTTGTAGCAGTGTGACGGGTCTGTGTAATGTAACAACTCGTGCAAGCAACAGTGTGAAACGCGCTGGAGCGGACACGAAAAAAGAGAATATGGCCCTGTGGCGCAGTTGGTTAGCGCGCCGCCCTGTCACGGCGGAGGTCGCGGGTTCAAGTCCCGTCAGGGTCGCTGAATTGCTTGGAAAACGAGTAGTTCTGGCCAGATAGCTCAGTCGGTAGAGCACACGCCTGAAAAGTGTGGGGTCGCCAGTTCGATCCTGGCTCTGGCCACACACCTGCGAAACCCCTTCCGCACCAAAGCGGAAGGGGTTTCGCATATAGTCGTCCGCATGTCTGTACAGCCTGAATTTTCCGTGCAAAAGAACGAAGCAGCCGGACAGTACGAAATCCTCGTCGACGACGAGGTTGCCGGCTTCGCCACCTACGCCGACGCGGACGGCGTGCGCGACCTGCCCCACACCGTGGTAGACCCGAAGTTCCGCGGCCAGGGGTTGTCCAAGCCGCTGATCCAGGCGGCGCTCGACGACGCACGCGCGGACGGCCTCAAGGTCACCCCGACGTGCCCCGCGGTGGAGCGCTTCATCGACCAGAACCCGTCCTACCGGGACCTGCTGGCCTAAATGATGTAGCTGCCCGTATCCACGTAGCAGTCCGGGTCCACCAACCGAACGTGCTCGTCCGTCTTGCGGGGGCGGAACTTTGCGGGAATACCAACCGCGATGGAGTTTTCCGGCACGTCCTTGGTCACCACCGCGTTCGCGCCGACGGCGGAGCCGGCACCGATGGTCACTGGCCCTAGCACCTTCGCCCCCGCGCCGATAGTGACGTTGTCCCCGATCGTGGGGTGGCGCTTGGTCTGCGTGAGCACCTGACCGCCAAGGGTGACCCCGTGGTAGAGCATCACGCCGTCGCCGATCTCTGCGGTCTCACCGATGACGATGCCCATGCCGTGGTCGATGAAGAAGCGGCGGCCGATCGTCGCCCCCGGGTGGATTTCAATGCCGGTGAGGAAGCGGTTGAACTGCGCCAGCATGCGCGCGGGTCCCTTAATATCGCGCTCCCACATGGCGTGGCAGATGCGGTGCACCCAGATGGCGTGCAAGCCCGAATACACGATGGCATTCTCTACGTCGCCGCGAGCGGCCGGATCGTGCTCGCGCGCGTTTTCCAGATCCTCGCGCACGGTGGAGATGACCTTTGTAGCCAGGGAAAGCATGGGGCGAAGTGTACCCAGATGCCCATTCTGGGCGGGGATAAACATTCCCCCACGCGTCCGGCGTTTGCCGGGGCGTGGGGGAGCGTCAGCTCGTCGATTAGCAGCCGCTAGTCGCGGATGTCCTCGTAGAGCACGGTGGAGACGTAGCGCTCACCGAAGTCGCACGCGATGGTGACGATGGTCTTGCCCTCGTTCTCGGGACGGGACGCGACCTCCAGGGCCGCCTTGATGTTGGCGCCGGTGGAGATGCCGCCGAGGATCGCGTCCTTGACCGCGAGCTCGCGGGAGGTTGCGACCGCGTCCTCGTTGGTCACGGCGATGATCTCGTCCACGATGTTGCGGTCGAGCGTGCCCGGCACGAAGTTTGCGCCCAGGCCCTGGATCTTGTGCGGGCCAGCCTCGCCCTTGGACAGCAGCGGGGACGCCGCCGGCTCAACGGCGATGGCCTTGAAGTCGGGGTTTTGCTCCTTGAGGTACTTGCCCGCGCCGGAGATGGTGCCACCGGTGCCCACGCCGGCCACCAGGATGTCGACCTGGCCGTCGGTGTCGTTCCAGATCTCCGGGCCGGTGGTGGCGTAGTGGATCTTCGGGTTGGCCTCGTTCTCAAACTGGCGGGCCAGGATCGCGCCCTCGTTCTGCTCAACCAGCTCGTTGGCCTTCTCCACGGCGCCCTTCATGCCGGCCGCACCCGGGGTGAGCACGATTTCTGCACCGTAGGCGCGCAGCAGCACGCGGCGCTCGTTGGACATCGTCTCCGGCATGGTGAGGATGACCTTGTAGCCCTTGGCTGCGCCCGCGAGGGCGAGGGCGATGCCGGTGTTGCCGGAGGTTGCCTCGATGATGGTGCCGCCGGGCTTCAGATCGCCGGAGGCCTCTGCGGCCTCGACGATGGCCTTACCAATGCGGTCCTTCACGGAGTTGGCCGGGTTGTAAAACTCCAGCTTTGCCAGCACGCGGGCCTTCGCGCCGTGTGCCTCGGTGATGTCCGTCAGCTCTACCAGCGGGGTGCCGCCGATGAGATCCAATACGTTGCTTGCAATCTTTGCCATTGTGATCCCCTCCTGGGGTTTCGTGGATTTTGTCGTGTCCGTAGCACAGCTTACACGGCCGACTAGACTGGATGGTTCACTTGTGCCGTACCGGGTAGTTCATGAGGGTGGTGGCGCCGGGACTGCTCATCGTCTCGAGCCGTGTCTGCCCAGCGGGGTTAAGTTTGGCTACCCCCGTTCGCGCGATATGCTTGTACTGTTTCCGAGTCCTGTTCGGCTCCTTGTGTGCCCCCCACGGGTGCACCCGAAAACGGTGGAAGGCGGCACGTATGACGATGGATGCGCAGCGCATCAAGGACGACGATGACGCGATCCGTGCGGCACTGACCGCGTTGAAGACCGCAACCGGGATTCCGGTCGCCATGTACGGCACCCTCTTGGCGGATGACCGGATCCAGATCACGCAGTGGATCGGCCTCCGCACCCCGGCGCTGCAGAACCTGACGATCGCGGAAGGTGCCGGCGTGGGCGGGCGCGTCGTGTCCACGCGCCGGGCGGTGGGCATCGCCGATTACACCCGCGCGTCCGTGATCTCCCACGAGTACGACCAGCAGATCCAAGACGAGGGGTTGCACTCCATCGTCGCCGTTCCGGTGATCGTGCAGCGCGAGATCCGGGGCGTGCTCTACGTGGGCGTGCATTCCCCGGTGCGGCTGGGTGACAAGGTCATCGAAGAGGTGGCCATGACCGCGCGCACCCTCGAGCAGGAGCTTGCGGTCAACGCGGCGTTCCGCTCCTCTGACGGCCCAGAGCGCGCGGGTTCAAAGGCTGGCCGCTCGATGAACGGCGCCGAGTGGGAACAGGTGCGTGCGACGCACTCGAAGCTGCGCATGCTGACCAACCGCGTGGAGGACGAGGCGCTGCGCAAGGAATTGGAGCAGCTGTGCGAGCAGCTGGTGTCCCCGGTCACGGTGAAGCAGACCACCAAGCTCTCTGCACGCGAGCTCGACGTCCTCGCGTGCGTGGCACTCGGCCACACCAACGTCGAGGCCGCCGCCGAGATGGGCATCGGCGCCGAGACCGTCAAGTCCTACCTGCGCAGCGTCATGCGAAAGCTCGGCGCGCACACCCGCTACGAGGCGGTCAACGCGGCCCGCCGCATCGGCGCGCTGCCGTAAGCAGTTGCTTATCGACGTCCCTCACGGTTCTGTACTGTGGCGGACGTGAAAGAACGGTTCTTGGTAACAGGTGGCGCCCGGCTGACGGGTGAAGTTCGAGTCGACGGCGCAAAGAACAGCGTGCTCAAACTCATGGCGGCGTCACTGTTGGCCGAAGGCACCACCACACTGCGCAATTGCCCCCAGATCTTGGATGTTCCCCTCATGCGCGACGTTTTGGTCGGCCTGGGGTGCGAGGTGGAGATCGAGGGCGATGTCGTCCGGATTCACACCCCCGCGGTGGTTTCCCCGCACGCTGACTTTGACGCCGTGCGCCAGTTCCGCGCTTCTGTGGCGGTGCTCGGCCCCTTGGTTGCGCGGTGCACCGAGGCACACGTGGCCCTGCCGGGTGGCGACGCGATCGGGTCACGCCCCCTAGACATGCACCAGTCTGGCCTGGAGAAACTGGGCGCGACCACCCACATCGAGCACGGGGCCGTGGTCGCCCGGGCTGAGAAGCTCACCGGCGCGTCGATCAAACTAGATTTTCCGTCCGTCGGCGCCACGGAAAACATTGTCACCGCGGCGGTCCTCGCCGATGGCCGGACGGTGCTGGATAACGCCGCGCGCGAGCCGGAGGTCGTCGACCTGTGCTCGATGCTCAACGCCATGGGGGCGCGGATCGAGGGCGCGGGTACCTCGCAGATTACGGTCGACGGGGTCGATGCGTTGTCCCCCACGGAGCACACGGTGGTGGGCGACCGCATCGTCGCCGGCACGTGGGCGTACGCGGCGGCCATGACCCAGGGCGATATCACGGTCACCGGCGCGGCCCCCGGCCATCTTCACCTCGCGCTGTCCAAGCTGAAGCTGGCGGGTGCAGACATCGAGACCTACGACAACGGCTTCCGCGTACGCATGAACCAGCGCCCCCGCGCCGTGGACTACCAAACCCTGCCGTACCCCGGATTCCCCACCGACCTGCAGCCGATGGCAATTGCGCTGTCCACCATCGCCGACGGCGTTTCGGTCATTACCGAGAACGTCTTCGAGGCGCGGTTCCGCTTTGTGGACGAGATGCTTCGCCTCGGCGCGGACGCGACGGTCGACGGCCACCACGTGATGCTGCGCGGCGTGGACACGCTTTCTTCCACCGATGTCTGGTCATCCGACATCCGCGCCGGCGCTGGCCTGGTGCTTGCCGGCCTGGTGGCGGAAGGGGAGACCACGGTGCACGGGGTGCACCACATCGACCGCGGCTACCCGGCGTTTGTGGAGCAACTCAACGCGCTTGGGGCGCATGTAGAACGCGTCTAAAACACGTTTCTAGCTGGGGGTTTGTGTTGTTGCTGGGGGGTGTGTAACTTATATCGAGTCAGCGAGACCGACAACGCCCCGCTGGAGAGACCGACAAGGTGCTCCGGTTTGTGTGGCGGGCAGGAAAACAATCGCTGGTGGATTCCTTCAGTCGCTTGGATGCTGGCTCACTGTGTGTGGGTTGGTGTTGGGTGTGCTGGTGTTGTTTGAGAACTCGATAGTGTGCCAATGTACTTTTGTTGCGTGGGTGTGTGTTGCCTGCCCTTGTTTGTGCACTGCGTGGTGGATGCCTGCTGTTGTTGGGTGTGTGCCGGTGGTGGCGTGGTTGAATTCCATTGATGGATCGCGTCATCTGTTTGGTTCAGTGCGCGGGGGTGTGGTTGACATGCTTTTCAACTCGCGTATTTTTTGATCGGCCCTGTTGTGCCCCGTCGGGTTAGGGGTCGGTCGTTGTTGAACCTTGTAATTTTTGGAAATTTTTTGCCAGTTCAGCATCACTGCGTTGTGGTGGTGTTGGGTGGTTGGTTTTTGGTTGGGTTTCGGGCTTTTCACGGCCTTGTTTCTTGCTGAAACTTTTGTGGAGAGTTTGATCCTGGCTCAGGATGAACGCTGGCGGCGTGCTTAACACATGCAAGTCGAACGGAAAGGCCC
>NZ_JAAXPF010000008.1 GCF_012396315.1 Corynebacterium mucifaciens
CCTGTGCGTCCGCGGCGTTTGGCGGCAACCCAATTGCCGACCGTGTGCACTGACGGGCGGCGACTGCAGACGCTTTCAACCCAACTGCACACTTCCCGGGCAGATGAGCCGGCTAAAAACCTCTCGACCGCACCATCACGGATATCAGATGGAAATGCTGCGGGCATCGGAATACCTTTCAGCCCCCACCACTCCAACTTTTTGTCCGCGCTCCCTAGCTGGGTCCTTCTAGCTGGATCTGGAGGCGGCCGCAGTGGGGGCACGAGGCGTTCCCGCAACGTTTTCTTGCAGACAACGCGCAGTTAACCGAGCGTTCATGCCATGGTTCTACGGTTCGCTACATGCGTTCAACAATCCCGGCCGTCTCCGTGGAGCCGGAGGTCTCCAAGGAGTACGCGGCGAACCGTGGGAAGGGGAGCCGGAAGATTGACTGGCGCCAGGTGGGCCTGGCTGCCCTGTTGATCGGGCCGAACCTGCTGCTGCTGATCATGTTCACCTACCGCCCGTTGGTGGACAACATCCGCATCTCGTTCTACAACTGGAACATTTCCTCCCCGACGATGACGTGGGTGGGTCTGCAGAACTACATCGACTGGTTCCGCGCGCCCGAGACGTCAACCATCGTCTGGAACACCATCATCTTCACGTTCTTCGCCGTGGCGGGGTCGATGGTGATCGGACTCGCACTGGCGGTGCTGCTGGACCAGAAGCTGTTCGGTCGGGCCGCGGTGCGCTCGATGGTCTTCGCCCCCTACGTCATCGCCGGCGCGGCCATCGGCGTGGCCTTTCAGTTCGTGTTCGATCCCCGGTACGGGCTGATCCAGTACTTCCTTAACCTCGTGAACATTCCGGTGCCGAACTTCTACCAGAATTCCGGCTGGGCGCTGTTCATGATCACGGTGACGTACATCTGGAAAAACGTCGGCTACGTCTTCGTCATCTACCTCGCCGCCCTGCAGGGGCGTCGGCACGACTTGGACGAGGCCGCGGAGATCGACGGCACGTCGAGCGCGCGCCACTTTTTCCGGGTCGTGTTGCCGCAGCTGCGCGGCACGACGTTCTTCCTACTCATCACGGTGCTGCTGAGTTCGTTCCAGGTCTTTGACGTTATCAACGCAATGACAAGGGGCGGCCCGTTCACCTACGGCACCACGACGATGGTGTTCCAGGTGTACACCGAGACGTTCGTGAACGGCCGTGCCGGTTATGGCGCTGCGGTGGCCACCGTCATGTTCCTCGTTGTTCTGATCATCACCGTGCTCCAGATCAAGCTGCAGGAAAGGCTGGACAAGTAGATGTCGACCAAATTCTCGGCTGAGCCGGGTGCGAGCGGCAAGCAGCGTCCCGCACCGGTCGTGCGCGGCGAGGACACCCTCCCGCCGGTTCCGGGGAGCCAAGCAGACGGTGACCCAGTGATCACCGAGGCGCAGCGCAAGCGCACCGGCGCACCCGCGGAGACCAGTTCCCGGGGGATGAAGATCCTCGGCTACATCGCTTTGGTGCTCACCGTGCTGATGATCCTGGTCCCGCTGTATTTCATCGTCATCACGTCGTTCAAGACCTACCAGGATGTGTATTCGGACCCGATCACGTTCTGGCCGGATCCGCTGGTGCCGGAGAATTACGCGCGCGTGTGGGAGACCTCAGGCTTCCCGCAATACCTGCGCAACTCCATCGGCATCACGCTCATCCTCACCGTAGTCAAGGTGGTCCTCGGCGTGTTGTCGGCGTACGCCTTCGCGTTCCTCCGTTTCCCGGGGCGCAACCTGCTGTTCCTGGTCGTCATCGCCGCGTTGATGGTGCCCAACCAGATCACCATCATTTCCAACTACGCACTCGCCGCGTCCCTTGGATGGCGCGACACCTGGACCGGCGTGATCGTGCCCTTGGCGGGAGTGGCGTTCGGTTGCTTCCTCATGCGCAACCACTTCCAGTCGCTGCCGTCCGAGATCATGGAGGCGGCGGAAATGGACGGCGCCGGCTTCTTCACACGGCTGTTCAAGGTGGTCCTGCCGATGTCGTGGCCCACCCTCTCAGCATTCCTGCTCATCACCGTTGTGAACGAATGGAATGAATACCTCTGGCCGTTCCTCATCACCGATACGCCCGCGGCGGCGACGCTGCCGGTGGGCCTGACGCGCCTGCAGGATGCCGAGGGCCTGACCAACTGGGCGCCGGTGATGGCAGGAACAGTCCTGACCACGCTGCCCATGATCATCGTGTTCATTCTGCTGCAAAAACAGATGATCAAGGGCTTGACCGCGGGCGCCGTCAAGGGCTAGCCCAGCCACCTACCTCTCACGCAAACTCAAGAATGGAGAACCCCATGTCCAACCCCTCTGTAACCAAGCGCCTCGGCACCGCAGCCCTGGCCGCGCTGACCGCCGTTTCTCTCACCGCCTGCGCAGGCGGCTCCACCAGCGACGACGGCAACTCCGACGGCGGCAACGCAGCCGGCGACGAGAACAAGATCGTTTTCTGGTCCAACCACCCGGGCAACTCCCGCGACCTTGAGATGGAGCTCATCGAGGCGTTTGAGAAGGAAAACCCGGACCTGAACGTCGAGCTCGTGGACGGCGGCGCCAACTACGAAGAGCTGGCGCAGAAGTTCAACGCCGCGCTCGCAGGCTCCGACCTGCCCGATGTCATCGTGGCCTCCGACGTGACGTGGTTCAACTTCGCGCTGAACGACGCCACGACGCCGCTGGACGACCTGTGGGAGTCCGAGAACATCAACGCGGACTCCTACGTGGACACCCTGCGCGACGACTACGAGTACAACGGCAAGCACTTCGGCGTGCCGTACTCCCGCTCCACCAACCTGATGTACTGGAACACCGACGACCTGGCGGCCGCAGGCTTGCCCACGGACCGCGGCCCGGAGACGTGGCAGGAGTTCGACGAGTGGGCGGGCAAGCTGAAGGAGACCACCGGCCACCCGGCGCTGACCATCCCGGACGGCTCTAGCTACCTCGACTGGTACTTCCAGGGCATGGTGTGGGCGTTCGGTGGCGCGTACTCCCAGGAGTGGGAGCCGACGTTCAGCGACCCGAAGACCATCGAGGCCGCGAAGTTCCTCCAGGATCAGGTAAAGAAGGGCCACATTGAGATCAGCACCGACCCGACCGTTGCGTTCGGCAACGGTAACGCGTCGTCACTGCTGGAATCGACCGGTTCCCTGGGCGGTCTGAAGGAATCCGCGACCGTGCCGTTCATCACCACCTACCTGCCGGGCCCCGGCCCGTCCGCAGCGACCGGCGGTGCTGGACTGGCGGTGCCGAACGGTATCTCGGACACCCGCAAGAAGAACGCCGTGAAGTTCATCGACTTCATCACCAACACGGAGAACACCATCAAGTTCTCGCAGCAGACCGGGTACATGCCGGTGCGTAAGGACGCGCTCGAGGACCCCGAGGAGCGCAAGTTCCTCGACGAGAACCCGAACGCCGAAACCGCAATCAAGCAGCTCAACGACAACACCAAGCCGCAGGACTACGCCCGCGTGTTCGTGCCGGGCGGCGGCAAGCGCATCGGCGGCGCGCTGGACCGGATTACCGTCGGCGGCGAGGACGTGGAGAAGGTTTTCGCGGATCTGGATACCGAAACGCAGCAGGTCATCGACCGCGACATCGCCCCGAAGCTGGACAAGTAGTTTCACCGGCTGAAGCAGAATAGGAGTCGCACATGGCAACCGTCGAATTCCGGCAGGCGTCCCGCATCTACGATCCGTCCCGTCCACCGGCCGTCAGCCGCATCAGCTTGGACATCGCCGACGGCGAGTTCCTGGTCCTCGTGGGCCCGTCCGGATGCGGCAAGTCCACCACCCTGCGCATGCTCGCGGGGCTGGAGCCGGTGGACGAAGGCCAGATCTTCATCGACGGCAGGGACGTGACGGAGACGCGGCCGCGCGACCGCGACGTTGCCATGGTGTTCCAGTCCTACGCCCTCTACCCGAACATGACGGCCCGCCAGAACATGGCCTTCGCGCTGCAAAACGCCAAGGTGGACAAGACGACCATCAAGGAACGGGTCGACTTCGCGGCGAAGATGCTCGAGCTCGAGGACCTCCTGGACAAGAAGCCCGCTGCGATGTCCGGTGGACAGCGTCAGCGCGTCGCAATGGGGCGCGCGATCGTGCGAGAACCCAAGGTGTTCTTGATGGATGAGCCGCTATCCAACTTGGACGCCAAACTGCGCGTGTCCACCCGCGCGCAGATCCTGCAGCTGCAACGCAGGCTTGGCACAACCACGCTCTACGTCACGCACGACCAAACCGAGGCGATGACCATGGGCGACCGCGTGTGCGTGCTGAAGAAGGGCATTCTCCAGCAGGTGGACACCCCGGCCAATCTGTACGACAACCCGGGCAACACCTTTGTGGCCTCCTTCATCGGCTCCCCCTCGATGACGCTGATTGAGAATGTGCCGTTTATCGACGGTCACGTCGTCGGCGGCAAAGGCCACGCCATGGACTACTACATTCCACGCGACCTGGCCGCGAAGGTGCAGTCTGAGCGCGTCATCGTCGGCGTGCGCCCGGAGAATTGGGAAATCGTCGGCGTGAACCAGCCCGGCGAGCACTACGGCCTGCCCGTGGAGGTAGACATCGTGGAGCACCTCGGCTCCGACCTGTACGTCTACGGGCACCGCAAAGAACGCGCCGACGACGTCATCGCTGTGCGCGGCGACCGCATCACGGTGAAGGTCCCACGCGGCATCAACGTGGACCACGGAGACACCATCTACCTGCGGCCCATGGAAGGCGGCGTCGTCTTCTTCGACCCGGACACCGAGATCAACTACGACTACCTGTAGCGGCTGGGGGTTCGTACGACCCCCGCGATAACCTCAAACCCAGCTAGTAAGACCCAGCTAATCGCTTCTTTTCGGCGAATAGCTGGGTCTTACTAGCTGGATCCTTGTAGGCGTGCGGCCTCCCCGTCTGCCGCCGGCCAAATGGTGGTGCCAAACAATACTTTCTTCAAAAGTGACACAGCACACATGAGAATGGCCTAGATTCTGATGTTGTTGGATACCTGTCCGACAATCCCCAGCGCAAACCACTAAAAGGAGGGCAACGTGGACGGTGTTATCGAGACGCTCAACAGCGTTATCTGGTCGAACTGGCTCGTGTACCTGTGCCTCGGCGCCGGTGCGTATTTCACCCTGGTCACCCTGTTCCTGCAGATCCGCTGCATCCCGGACATGATCACCCAACTGAAGTCCGGGGAAAGCTCGGAGCAGGGCATTTCGTCGTTCCAGTCCTTGATGATGTCCTTGGCTGGGCGCGTCGGCGTGGGCAACATCGCCGGTGTGTCCACCGCCATCGCGTTCGGCGGCCCGGGCGCGGTGTTCTGGATGTGGCTCGTGGCGCTGCTCGGTTCTGCCACCTCGTTCATCGAGTGCTGCCTCGCACAGATTTACAAGGAGACGGACCGGGACACCGGCGAGTACCGCGGTGGCCCCGCCTACTACATCGAGAAGACCTACAAGCACACCAAGGCCGCCCCGTTCATGGTGGTCTACGCGGTCATCTTCGCCGTGTGCATGCTGCTGGCCACCTCGTACTTCCTGCCGGGCATCCAGGCCAACGGCGTGGCTGCGGCCGTCGATAATGCATGGGGCATCAACATCTGGGTCTCCGCGACGATCATGACCGTGCTGCTCGCGTTCATCATCATCGGCGGCGTGAAGCGCATCGCGAACTTCGCGTCCATGGTGGTGCCGTTCATGGCCGGCATCTACATCATCATCGCGATCGTGGTGCTGTTCGCCAACGCTTCGCAGATCCCGGAGGTCTTCGGCACCATCGTCCGCGCCGCCTTTGACAAGGAAGCCGCATTCTCCGGCATGCTCGGCGCCGCCATCATGTGGGGCGTCAAGCGCGGCATCTACTCCAACGAGGCCGGCCAGGGCACCGGACCGCAGTCCGCGGCGGCCGCCGAGGTCTCCCACCCGGCCAAGCAGGGCTTCGTCCAAGCGTTCGCCGTCTACATTGACACCCTGTTCGTCTGCTCCGCCACCGCCTTCATGATCATCTCCACCGACATGTACAAGGTGTTCGAAGGCCAGTCCGAAGACGGTGCGGTGGTCTACGACGGCTCGCTTCCCGACGGCATTCCTGTCGGTCCCGGCTACGTCCAAGAAGGCCTGAACTCCTTCTCCGCCGGTCTGGGACCATCGTTCATTGCCCTGGCAATTATGTTCTTCGCCTTCACCACCGTGCTGGCGTATTACTACATGGCAGAGACCAACTTCGCCTACCTGAACCGCTGGGTGAAGAGCGAAGGCGCACGTAAGGCCATCATCTGGCTGCTGCGTGCTCTGATTCTCGTGGCCGTCTTCGTCGGCGCGACCACTACCCCGGGCACCGCCTGGGCGCTCGGCGACATCGGCGTCGGCGCAACCGCGTGGCTGAACATCGTGGCCATCCTCTTCCTGCAGGTGCCGGCGCTGAAGTGCCTGTGGGACTACCGTCGCCAGAAGAAGGCCGGAGTGGACCCGCAGTTCGACCCCGAAGCGCTGGGTATCCGCAACGCCGACTTCTGGGTCGAGCGTAAGAACGGCATGATCGAGGAGGGCACCTGGCCGGGCGTTGAGGGCAAGGGTGTCACCACGACCCGCAAGATCTAGCCGTAATCAAACCGGCTGCCTACTGCCGCCGTAATCAAACCGGCTACCTAGGCCTGACCCCCGTTTAGTGGACACGCTGGAACTGGTCCAGACCGGACCGGAGAAAGCAGAGACACTATCAGCGGACGGCGGTGGATGCCGGAGTAGGCGGTGCTGTTGCAAAGTTGGGGGGAGAGCCGCAAAAACTCAGTTTCTCATTCCCTGATGGCCGCTGCGTGTGGGCGTTCTCAGGCCGTCTCGAAGACCCGGTTGACGATCACCGCGTCCGGGTTCGGTTGCCCGTAGGCAAACATCGTGCCTTGCCCTTTCCGCAATGAGTGCATCGCCTCCATCCCTTTCAACGTCCGATATGCAGATGTCCGGTTCTTAAACGCGCCTTTCGGCCCGAGGATCCGCTTCAGCCGACCATGGTCGCCTTCCAGGATGTTGTTGAGGTATTTCACCTGCCGGTGTTCCACTGTTGGCGGGCAGATTCCCTCTGACTTCAACTCGGCGATTGCCCTGGCTAGTGAGGGTGCTTTATCGGTGTTGATCACTCTGGGATACCCGGCTGACGCATTGGATCTGAGGGCCTTGGCCAGGAAACGCTTCGCTGCGGCCACGTTCCGCTTCGGAGAGAGGTAAAAGTCCAGGGTCTGGCCACCGGCGGTGATCGCCCGATAGAGATAACACCACTTTCCCCCGACCCGGATATAGGTCTCATCCACCCGCCAGGAACTGGCCTGCCAGTCAGGTACCTGCCGGTACCACCGTGTTTGCTTGTCCCGCTCAGGGGCGTATTTCTGGACCCAGCGGTGAGAATCGTGGTGTGATCGACCGGCACGCCCCGCTCGGTCATCATTTCCTCCAGATCGCGGTAGCTCACCCCGTAGCGGCAGTACCACCGCACTGCCCACAGAATGATGTCACGGGGGAAATGACGACCGGAGAAGATACCCATGGCTGTGATTATTTCGCGTCGCTCTTCCTACTGCCCCAACTTTCTAACAGCACCGTCGATGGCTCCCCGCACCGCCTCATCGAGGCCGATGCCTTCGAATCCGCCCTGGAACAAGCTGGTCTGGACCCACTCCGCCTTCGCTCCACTGGCGGGGGTCTGGTCCTGCGGTTCGTAGTACACAAGTCGAGTATCACCGACCACAACCCGAGTAACTCTGGGCACGGTACGTAGCTGCTTCGCGAAGATAAGCTCCAACCAATGAGACCAGGTCATCCCCGGTGACGATGACCGGTGCGGGATTTGGTGTGGGGCTCATTTCGCATCCTGATGGCTATGGCCGGTTCACCCGGCAGACAAGCGGGCCACGATGTACCGTCTCTGCCCACTCAGAGGACATCCGCCACGCCGTCTAGAGCGGCCGCCACCAAGGGAACATCCCCGTCACGGGCAGCCACCACCGGTGGGATGCTCCTGACTCGTCCGCGACGTCGTCCGCCAGGGATGGAACGACCACGCCTACCGACTGGCCCGACAGGTGCTCACCCAGGACGAGGACTAACTCGTCCTAGGGCAGAAACCAAAGAGGTAAGCACCCAGGGACCTCAACCAGATGGTGGAGGAGCCCGGGGTGCTGAGGTTGCGGTTGGTGGGTCTTACTCTGCCGGGGCGATCTCGCTTTCGGTGACCCACTTGTGATTGGTCATGGTCATCCCGTCGACGGTGAGATCAACCATGTAGACCGTCTCATCCGTGGAATAGTCGATGGTGGCCTCCACACCCTTCATTCCCGACATGTGCTCGGCATCCAAGACGACCTCGGACCCCTCCGGCAGGGGGGCCTGGCCCGGATCGACAAACTCCTCGTGGACCACCCACCGGTGGTCGGTGACCGGGTCCCCGCCGTCGGTGGGGGTGTAGCTGACCGAGTAGGTCGTGGTGTCAAACGCACCGGCGATCGTCGCCTCAGCACCCTCCATGCCCGGCATGTGGTCCGCGGTGAGGACGACCTCGGTGTCCACCGGGTAGGTGGGATTTTCCTCTGCTGCGATCCCTGCCGGGGGTTGCCCACCATCAGCCGGATGGTCATGGCCCTCTGCACCCATCTGATCGTTCATGCTAGTCTCCTCGGAGGACTGTGTGGCCGTCTCCGCGGTGGTGGTGGTCGTGGTCTCGGGGGCATCGGATGCAGTGTCGTCCGTGCAGGCGGCCAGGGCCAGGGAGGAGGTCAGGGCGAGGGCAGCGAGGGCAATGGTGCGCTTCATGATAATGCTTTCTAGGTTTCTTGGTTGGTGCAGGAGCTGAGACTCAGCGAGGGATGGTGCTTCGAGTGCGTCGTGGTTTATCACTCCTCCTCCTCGATAGGTGCCACTGGGTGGAGGCTGTGGGTAGGGCAGCGTCCGGCTCTTGGGAGCCTGTGGCCAACCCACTCGGCGTAGCTACGGCCGAGCATTCGCCACGTTACTTAGGGAGTTTCTAGCGGCTGGTAGCCGCTAGGTGGAGGTTGGGGTTCTTCATGAAATCTTCATGGTCCAGCCCTGGATTCCGGCCAGTCGGGCCTCTAGGGTCGAGGGTGTAGGCCGGTCGGCTCGACCGGCCCGCCTTCCCGGACCGAATTGAGATATGGAGCACGACATGACCCATCACGTACACGCCATGCTGGAGACCCACCCGAAGGACCTAGGCCAGATCGACAAGGACAAACTGGCCGAATGCATCACCGCCTGCTTCGAGTGCGCCCAGACCTGCACCGCCTGCGCGGATGCCTGCCTGGGTGAGGACATGGTCGCGGAGCTGACCACCTGCATCCGCCTCAACCTCGACTGTGCTGACATCTGTACGGCCACCGGCCGGATGCTCTCCCGGCCCACCGACTGGAATGTCACCCTTATCCGCTCCGTCCTGGAGGCTTGTCGTACTGCCTGCCAGGCCTGTGGAGAAGAATGCGCCCGCCACGCTGAGATGCACGAGCACTGCACGGTCTGCGCCGAGGTCTGCCGCCGGTGCGAGCAGGCCTGTACTGAGCTGCTCGCCACCTTGGACTAACCCCGACCCACGACCACGCTCACTGTTTCCGCCATATCTTTCCTATGCAGGGGTTTTCGACCTCCCGGAACATTGTGAAGGTGAGAAAAAGTCCGCGCGCACCCCCAGGGCACGGTCGGTGCGCTGGATGGACTCATCACCGTCTTCCACGGTGCCAGCCAGGGCACGGATTGCGTCGATGTTCTCGGGGACGACGATGGCCTGGTTGTCGACCGTGTACGTCCAGAACAACTCATTGCCCTGCACGGTCAGGATATCTTCCCAGATGGCGACCTCATACATATCGCCCCGTGGCCGGCCTAGATCTCGCATCAATTCGACGGTGCTGTTGACCGCCACGATTCCATCGGAGCGCCGCACGAAAGCGATCCGCGGCATCGCCTTCAACGCTTCGAGAACCTCTTCTGTGTCTGCCGGGCGGGTTAGCTCGATGGTCCAGAAATGCAGGTGGTTGTGGGTGTGCGCTCCCTTGGCCGCCATGGTCACCACATCCAGGTCGGGGACCACCGACTGGGCGTCTGGGCCTTGATGGCTGGGAATACGACCTTCGGGAACTATGGTGTTCATGATCCCCGAGTGGTCGGATTCCCACGGATCGGTGGCCCGGCGGACAAGCACTCCCCGCGCTTTGGACAGCAATCCAGCGTCCTGGAGTGCGATAAGGGTGCGGACAGTGCCGGTGGTGTTGCAGGAAACCACGCGGGTGGTGTCGCGTCCAAGCGTGGAACTGTAGTTGGCGTGGGCAACGAAGGAGTGGCCGGTGAGACTGTGCTTCTCCCCGCCCTGGAACACGGACTTGACTCCATGGGTGCGATAGAGGTCGAGGTTGCCGGCCCCGATGGTGGACGGGGTGCAGTCCACCACGACATCCGCGTTGTCGAGCAGGTCCGGTAGTTTCCCGGCGATGGGATATCCGGCAGCTCTCATCTCTTGGTGGGCTTCTTCGGTGGAGGCATAGACCGGGATGCCCTGCGTGATGGCGGTGGCGACCCGGTAATCGGTGGTGACGTCGCTGACCCCGAGGAGTTCCATGTCCTCCTGGGCTCTCACCGCGTCGGCTACACGTTGACCGATGACACCGTACCCGTTTACTGCAACCTTGATTTTATTCGGCATGCTGATTGTCTTTCCCGGAAATCCTGGTTTGGCCCGATGGCCGTATGGTCGTGTTTCTCATCTGGGGTGGTCGGGGAATGTCCTTGTTCAGAGCTCGTTGAGCATCTGCTCCATCTCGGCGATCTCGGCCTCCTGATCTTCAATGACCTGCTCAGCCAGAGCGATGGCCTGCGGGTTCTGGCCATCAGTGACCTCATCGCGGGCCATATCGACCGCGCCCTCATGGTGGGCGGTCATCTGCTCAAGGTAGAGCCGGGCAGCCTCGGTGCCCTGGGCGTCCTCGAGGGTTGTCATGTCCTCCTCGCTCATCATTCCACTCATCCCGCCATGGTCCATCTCAGCCATATCACCGGTGACCGGATCTTCTTCCCAGGTCTCGAGCATGGTATTCATCCGGTTGATCTCCGGGCCCTGGGCATCGATAACACCTTGGGCGAACTCGATGACCTCGGCCGGGATATCGTCCTTGGCCAGGAGGATTTCACTCATCTCCACGGCCTGTTGGTGATGCGGGATCATCATCTGCGCGAACATGATGTCCGCGTCATTGTGCTCGGCGGAGACCTCTCCGGCCGCCCCCGTCTCTGTCTCAGGATCCGTGGTGGCCCCGGTCGTTTCGGTGGTGTCGGGGGCGGGCGTAGTGGCGATGGTCGTGGTGTCGGTGTTTTCTCCCTCAGTGTTATCTGCGCAGGCGGACAAAACCAGGGTGGAGGTCAAGGCGAGAGCGGCGATGGTGATGGTGCGCTTCACGGGGGTTCCCTTTCGGAGGTTGTGTATGGGGGAGTCGATGAAGGATTGAAAGTCAGCGGACGGGGGCTGCAGAGCTCACAGCAGCCTTCTCCTCCTTCCCGTCGGTCGGAGCCAGGTGAGCCGGGTCCAGGTCGATCCGGCGCAGCAGCTGGGCGTTCAGGGCCACCACGATGGTCGAGGCAGACATCAAGATCGCGCCCACGGCCGGGGACAGCACGAACCCGATCGAGGCGAGCACGCCGGCGGCCAGCGGCACGGCGAGGATGTTGTAGCCAGAGGCCCAGATGAGGTTCTGGATCATCTTGCGGTAGCTGGCCTGCGAGAGCTCAATCATCGACAGCACTGCACGCGGGTCATCACTGGCCAGCACCACTCCGGCGGATTCCATGGCCACATCCGTGCCGGCCCCGATGGCGATACCGACCTCCGCGCGGGTCAGAGCGGGGGCGTCGTTGACACCGTCGCCGACCATGGCCACGCTCAGGCCACGCTCCTGTAACTGGGTGACCTTGGTGTCCTTGTCCTGGGGCAGGACCTCGGCGAAGACCTCATTAATCCCCAGGTCCTGGCCAACCGCCTGGGCCACCTGCTGCGCGTCACCGGTGATCATCGCGACCTTCACCCCGCGGTCCTGCAGGGCTTTCACGGCGGCGCGGGATTCGGGGCGGATCTTGTCCTCGACGGCCACCGCACCGATGATCTGACCGTCGCGGACAATATGGAGCACACCGGCCCCACGCCCGGTCCAGGCGCTGGTGGTGTCGGTGAGCTCGGCCGGGGTGGTGAGGTTGAGCTCGCGCAGCATGTTCGGCCCACCCACGAGGATCTCAGCGCCATCGACAGTGGCCCGGACCCCCCGGCCGGAGGCGGCGCTGAAACCAGTTGCACGGATTTGCCGACGGGAGGCCTCGGGGTGGGCGGCCGCGGCCGCCACGATGGCGCGGGCCACGGGGTGCTCGCTGTCGGCCTCCGCGGCGGCGGCCAGGGCCAGCAGCTCGCCCTCGGTGACGCCGGCAGCTGCCGCGACACCGGTGACCGCGTGCGCACCCTCGGTCAGGGTGCCGGTTTTGTCGAAGAGCACCACGTCGATGGTGCGCATCCGCTCGAGCGCCATCCGGTCCTTGATGAGCACCCCGGATTTCGCGGCCCGCTCGCTGGAGATCGCAATGACCAGCGGAATCGCGAGGCCCAGGGCGTGCGGACAGGCGATGACCAGAACCGTGACCGTGCGCACCACGGCATCGTCCGGGCTGCCGATAATGGTCCACACCACCGCGGTGATCAGAGCGGAGATCAGCGCGAACCAGAACAACAACGCGGCCGCCCGATCCGCCAGGGCCTGGGCCCGGGAGGAGGACTCCTGGGCGTCGGCAACCATGCGTTGGATCCCGGCCAGGGCGGTGTCCCCGCCGGTAGCCTCCACCCGGATGCGGACGGTGTTGTCGGTGGCCACGGTACCGGCGACCACCTTGTCACCGGTGTCGCGGAAGACGGGACGGGATTCGCCGGTGATCATCGCCTCATCGAATTCGGCGGCTCCGTCGAGGATGGTTCCGTCGGCCGGCACCCGGGCACCGGCCCTCACCAGCACGACGTCGTCGACGACCAGCTCTGAGATGGCCACGGTGCGGGTGGTCCCGTCGATGACTTTCTCGGCCTCATCCGGCAGCAGGGCAGCCAGCGCGTCAAGCGCGGAGGACGCGGCCCCGAGAGCGCGCATCTCCAGCCAGTGGCCCAGCAGCATGATGGTCACCAGCAGGGACAGCTCCCACCAGAAGTCCAGGTCAAAACCGCCCAGCCCCAGAGTGGTGACCCAGGAGGCGACAAACGCCACGGTGATGGCCATGGCGATCAGGAGCATCATCCCGGGTTGGCGGGATTTCAGTTCTTTCCATCCGCCCTTGAGGAAAGGCGTTCCGCCGTAGACGAAGATGATCGTGCCCAGCACCGGGGGGATCCAGGTGGATCCGGGGAATGCCGGGAGGTGGTAGCCGAGCAGGTGGGCGACCATGGGGCTGAAAATAACGACGGGAATGGACAGAATCAGCGACCACCAGAAGCGGTCCCGAAACATTGCGGTGCTGTGTCCGGCGTGTTCGCCGTGACCATGAACGTGGTGGTCTTCGTCGAGGGCGGAGTGCGGGTGATCGTGGGGCATCGCCTGGCCGTGGGTGTCGGCATCTGCGTGGTGTTCGTGGCTGGCATGATCCGGGTGGTGGGTGTGGTCTGTTTCCGGAGCGGGGTGATCACCATGGTGATCACCGGAATGGTGGGGAGTGCTCATGACGTTCCTTTCGCTCAACCCGGTCGGGGTCGAGATGATGGGTAAAACTGATCAGGATAAGACGGTGTAGCCGGCCTCCTCGATGGCCCGGCGAACCATCTCCGGAGGTACGGCACCGGTCACCGTGACGGTGGAAACACCACCAGCAGCGAGATCAATCTGGACGTCGTCGACCTGGGGGAGGGCCTGAAGGGCCTGGGTCACGCTTTTCGCGCAGTGCCCGCAGGTCAGGCCGGTGACCTGGTAGCTAGGGGAGGGCCCTCCTGCTGACGAGTCGCTGGCGGCAGGGGTGGAGGCGGTGCCGGCACGTGAGGCAGGTTCGCAACAGCTGCAGCCGTGGGAGGCCATCGGCAAGAGGCGGGGCGGGGAGGTGATCATGGGAAAGCTCCTACGGGTCGGTGGGATGCGGTAACGCTCGCTAGCATATACCCCCCAGGGGTACATTTTCAAGGGGTGGAGGGCACGGCCCTCACGCGGGGCAGGGTATGGTCACCGAGCAGCCTCCTCACTGTCGGGAGGGGACAGCGGGAGGCGGAGGGCAAACACCGCTCCGCGACCGGGTCCGGGGGAGGTGGCGGTGAGAGTGCCGCCGTGGGCCTCGACCAATGCCTTGGAGATGGTCAGGCCGATACCGGCCCCGCCGTTGTCCCGGCTGCGGGCGGCATCCCCCCGGTAGAAGCGTTCGAAGATGTGTCCGAGCTGGCCAGGTGGGATGCCCTCGCCGTCATCGGCGACGTGGATGAGCGCGGTGGACGCCCCCTGTCGGTGGACGCTGATCCGGACCTGCCCGCCGGCCGGGGTGTGCCGTAGCGCGTTCGACAGGAGATTGCTCATCACCTGGCCGAAGCGTTGCCGGTCCACGAGCACCCGGGCGGTGTCCGTAATGGTCTCGACCTGTAAATCGACGCCTTTGTCAGCATAAGCTTCCCCCGCGGCAGCAGCGGCGGTATGGAGCAGATCCCCGAGCCCTTCCTCCGCCAGGTCCAACTCGATCCGGTGTTCCTGGGCCCGGGAGACATCGTCGATGTCTTCCATCAACCGGGTCAGGCGGGTGAGTTGGTCAGCCATGATCGTGTGGGTGGCATTATTCCAGTCCACGGCCCCGTCCTGGAGACCGTCGAGGTAGACCGTGAGCACCGATAAGGGGGTGCCCATTTCGTGGGCCAGATCAGAGAGCATCTGGCGGCGGACCTGTTCGGTGTGTGCCAGCCGGTCGGCCATGGTGTTGAAGGCATGCGCCAGGGTGGTGACCTCGGGGCCTGCTTCTCCGGCGGGCACGCGGACACGATAGTTGCCGGCCGTCAGGCTGGTAGCGGCGCGGGTGAGATCCTGCAGGGGGGTGCGCAGGCGACGCGATAACCACAGGCTGGCCAGCAGGGCGCTGATCAAGGCGGTGGGCAGGGCGACGGCCAGGGTGGTCACGTTGGCGTCCCGGTAGGCCTGCTCGGCATGGAACAGCTCCAGCGAGGGGTCCTCCCGGCCGGCCATCAACATATGATCATGGAACAGGGGCGGGCCCACCATCGTGGCCACGGTCGCGGCCACCAGCAGGCTAATCACCACGACCAACACCTGGGCGGTCAGGAAGCGGAAGGTCAGGCCGGGTCCGTGATTCATGGCTGCCCCACCCGGTAGCCCACGCCACGCACGGTGTCGATAAACCCCCGGCCCCGGGTGTCGGTGCCGAGCTTGCGACGCAAGTTGCCGATGTGGACATCGACGATGCGTTCATCACCGACCCAGTTGGTGTCCCAGACCTCGGTGACCAGGTCGTGGCGGGTCAGCACCTGGCCGGGGCGCAGGGCCAGGGCAACCAGCAGCTCGAACTCCGTGCGGGTGAGCTCCACGGTCGTCTCCCCCACCCGCACCTGATGGGCGACGGGGTCAAGGATGAGGTCACCAACGATCAAGGGGGTGGTCACCTGCGGTGGGGTGGTGCTGGTGCGCGGGCGGCGCAGCACCGCATGCACCCGGGTCACCAGTTCCCGGATGCTAAAAGGTTTGGTGATGTAGTCATCCGCCCCCAGGGTCAAACCGCTGATCTTGTCGTCCTCGCTGCCACGCGCGGTGAGCATGAGGATGTAGCAGTCCGAGAAGGTGCGGATCCGTCGGCACACCTCCAGGCCGTCGAGTTCGGGCAGCCCCAGATCCAGCACCACAACATCGGGGGAAAAGCGACGGGCCTCGTCCACGGCCTGGGTGCCGGTGTGCGCCTGGCGGGTATCGAAGCAGGCCCGGACGAGGTAGGAGGCCACCATCTGAGCCAGGGGTTGTTCATCATCGACGACCAGCACCCGCCCCGGAGGCGTGGCGGTGGTCGGTGTGCGGTCAGCCATAGACCCCAGTATCACTCCGGCCAGAGGGGGAATACCACCCTCGCTCAGTGCCCGGCGGGGAAATCTTCATCAAATCTTCAAACATCACCCTTCGACCGCCGTCACCCCTGTGCCCCACCCCGGGCCGGCGGCATCGCCTCCCCTGGTCGGTTCAGCAGGCGCCACCAGGGAATTCACTGCCTGCACCGCATACCCGGGGCGGGTAGAAAGACATCGCCCACGGCTGTGGGGTGGTGTCCCGGTGGTGACCCAGCCCACCGAATTCACCCCCCTTTTCGCCCTGTTATAAGACTGTGAGCAGGGTTTTTGATTTCTAGCCCGTCAGACACCCGTGCTAGATAAAGGTATGGCATCGACCTTGAGGCGATGTCTTCTCACGGTCTTACCACGATCCAAGGAGATTGACGTGAAACGAGCAGCGATCGCAGCCGCCGCCCTTGCCCTCGCCCTCACGGGGTGTTCGGCCGCCGACCCGGAACCCACCGCCGACGGGACGGTGTCTCAGGACACATTCCTGACTACCCATGGCCTGGCCGACATGGACGCGGTGGAGATCATTGATCACCTCGACCGGCAGAAGGTCTCTGAGCGTCCCACGGATCTGATCGCCTCAGTGCGTAACGATGAACTGCTGCTCTCGAGCGATGACCAGGAAGTCGCGCTCGATCTTCCCGACAATCAGACGTATGTCTCGATCGCACCCTATCTCACCTCCACCCACGACTGCTTCTACCACAGCCTCACGACCTGCGTGGGGGAACTCGACAATGAGGATATCCAGGTCACGATCACCGATGAGGCGACCGGTGAGGTGCTGGTGGACGAGGCGACAACCACCTTCGACAACGGGTTTATTGGCTTCTGGCTTCCCGATGATGTCACCGGCCTGATTGAGGTCAGCTACCAGGGGCGTACCGGCACCACGGAGTTTTTCACCACCGACGACGGTGCCACCTGTGTCACAGACCTGCGCCTGACGTGACGGCTCAGCAGGGTCCTCACCTGCGACTGTCTCCCGTGTCACTGAAATCTTGCACCAAGGAAGGTTAAATCATGACGAACGCGTTTTCCCGACGACAGTTTCTGCTCGGCGGGCTCGTCCTCGCCGGCACCGGGGCCGTGGCCGCCTGCACCAGCGACCCTGGACCCGCTGCCTCGGCACCAGGTCCCTCCCTTCGCCCCACTCCCACCCCCACTACGCTCGGTGAGCCGACGGTGCGCCGGACACTGACCGCCCGGCCCCTCTCCCTGGATATCGGCGGCATCGAAGCCAAGACGTGGGGATACGTCTCTGACACCGGGGATGCGGCCATTGAGGCCACCGCCGGCGACGTCCTCCAGGTCGATATCACCAATGAACTGCCTGAGAGCACCTCCATCCACTGGCATGGCATCGCACTCCACAATGCAGCCGACGGTGTGCCCGGCATGACCCAGGACCCCATTGAACCTGGCGAGTCTTTCTCCTATGTTTTTGAAGTCCCCCACGGTGGCACCTACTTCTACCATTCCCACACCGGCCTGCAGCTTGATCGCGGCCTCCACGCCCCACTGATCATCCGTGACCCGCAAGACGCTGAGGACCAGGACGTCGAGTGGACCATCGTGCTCGACGACTGGGTCGATGGCATTCAGGGCACTCCCGACGATGAGCTCGACAAGCTCACCGGAATGGGTTCGGGCGACCATAACGGGAGGATGGGAATGGGAGGTCACGGCCAGATGATGCACGGCACCCCGGACCGGGTACTGGGCGGGGATGCCGGCGATGTGATGTATCCGCACTACCTCATCAACGGGCGTATCCCCCGTGCTCACCGGACCTTCGAGGCTCGCCCGGGCGACAAGGCCCGCCTGCGGTTTATCAACGCCGGCGGTGACACCATCTTCAAGGTGGCCCTCGGTGGTCACCGCATGACCGTCACCCACACCGACGGCTTCCCTGTCCAGCCCAGGGAGACCGAATCGATCTACCTGTCGATGGGCGAGCGTGTCGACGTCGAGGTCATCCTCGGCGACGGCATCTTCCCGCTCACGGCTTTGGCGGTGGGTAAGGACGACCGCGCCTTCGCCGTCATCCGCACCGCCGGCGGCCAGGCCCCCCGCCCCGATGTCGACTTCCCCGAGTTGTCGTCCGCCGGACTGCTTCTGTCCTCCCTGAAGCCTGCAGACCGTGCACTCCTGCCCGAGGGCACACCAGACCGAGAAGTCAGCATCGACCTGGGCGGGCAGATGATGCCGTATGAATGGAGCATTCTCACCGACGGCCAATCCTCCTCCGCGACCGTGCAGGAGAGCCAGCGCCTGCGGATGGTCATGCGCAACAGGACCATGATGCCCCATCCAATGCACATCCACGGCCACACGTGGGCGCTGCCCGGCAGCGGCGGGCTACGCAAGGACACCGTCCTTCTCCGCCACGGTGAAACCATGATCGCCGACCTGATCGCTGACAACCCCGGTGAGTGGGCATTTCACTGCCATAACGCCTATCACATGGAAACCGGGATGTTCAGCTCGCTTCGCTACGAGTAACCCCCACAGCATGGTCGGTCGCTGGGGTGAGCTGGGTCGCTGCAGACCACCCACCGGGCAGCACGATGACCTTCCTCGGTGTTGTGGTCTTCCGGGACAACCAGAACACCGTCTTCTTCCCCACGGCCCCGGAAAACCGAGATTATCTACGCAGAGGAGGAACGTGGCCCGCTGCCGGACTTCTCCGGCCCGGCGCTGATGGAGGAGGGTGAGAAGATCAGCCTGTCTGATTTTGAAGGCGAGGTCGTCGTCCTCAACGCTTGGGGCCAGTGGTGTGCACCGTGTCGGGCGGAAGTCGATGACCTGCAGCTTGTCCACGCAGATCATGGAGATGTACTCGTACATATTTCCCAGCGGCTGCGTATCTGGCAGCCGAAGGGTGCGGAGCGTGGCTTCTTCGGTGCTGTGGCCAAGCCGCTGCCGAGTGCGAAAAAGCTTGACGCCCTGGCCTACAAGTCCGCCATCATTACGTTGCCCGTGCTGGGGTTGGGCATTGTTCTGGGTGCGATCTGGGCGGAGGCCTCGTGGGGCCGGTTTTGAGGATGGGATCCGAAGGAGACCGCATCCTTTATCTCCTGGGTGCTCTATGCCGCCTACCTGCATGCCCGTGCCACGGCCGGGTGGCGCGACCACAAGGCCACGTGGATCAGTATCCTGGCCCCGGCCACGATAATCTTCAACCTGTTTTTCATCAACCTGGTCGTCTCCGGCCTGCACTCCTACGCCGGCCTGAACTAAATCCGGATTCGTCAACGCTTTGACGGACACCCCCAGATCCACTGAGAAAGTACTGAAAGTTGCTGTCACATGACTCGAAGGATTAGGCATATATTCACAACTGAGCAGCAGCCCGAAGAAAGCCGTGATCTCCGGTGAAGGCTAGTACTGCAGCAGACGTTACAGTCTCACGTCTTTCCCGGGGGATAGCGGGCGATAACTGGCGCAGATTGGCCGGTCCCACCGCGCTCATGATGGGAGCTGCGGTGGTCTGGTGGCTGGCGCTGCCGCCACGCGGTTGGTGGGTGCTGTTCCCGGTGGGCGTGACTATGTTCATGCTGGCTTTGGCAGGTCAACCACTACGTAACCGTTTGTGGCTCGGTGGGTTGGGCGGGGTGGCGCACTACGCTCTTGCTCTGCGCTGGCTCACCGACTTCAACACTGCCGGATACGCTGCTGTTGTTGCCGTTCAGGCGCTATTGTTAATGCTGGTTGCCGCGGTATCGCCTAGCGAGGCGGCTTTTCGCAGCCGCTGGTCGGGCTGGTGGCTGCTCACCCCTGCTGCCCTGGTGTTATTGGAGGCTGTGCAGCACCGGTTCCCGTTCGGCGGTTTCCCGCTGTCCGCTTTCGGATACAGCCAGACCGATGGTCCTTTCATGGCGGCAGCGCCCCTGGGTGGGACTCTCCTGGTGACCGCGTTGGCCGCAGTTGCGGGGGCCGTTGTTACCGCTGTCATCTTCGGGCCGAGACGAGCCCGTGCAGCATCCGTGGTCGCAGTGGTCGTGGTACTCGCGGTGCCGGCGTTCGCGCCAACGATCGTAGATGATACGGCAGAAGGCAGCCTTGACGTCGTGCTCGTGCAGGGTGGAGGCCCCCGCGGGCTTCGCGCGGTCAATACCGATCCGTTTGATACGACCCGCCGGCACCTACAGGCTGCCGAAGATATCACCGGGGACCCTGATCTGGTTCTGCTGCCCGAAAACGTCGTCAATATCGACGGCTCAATCGACGGGACGCGCGTTGATGCAGCTTTCGCTGAACTGGCCAGGCAACTCGACACGAACATCGTCGTCGGAATTACCGAATCCGAGGATCAACATTTCCGGAACGCATCCATAGTGTGGGGACCGGACGGGACCCGGTTAGGACGCTATGAGAAGCATCATCGTGTGCCGTTCGGCGAGTACATCCCTATGCGCAATCTGATTGAACGACTCAGCGAGGACGCACGGTTCATTCCCCGCGACGCCATTGCCGGAGAGGGACCGGCGGTGCTCGATCCCAGCGGGACACCACGATTGGGGATCGTCATTTCTTATGAGGTCTTCTTCGCCGACCGGGTCGCCGATGCCGTTCGCAATGGTGGGCAGCTACTCCTCGCACCGACCAACGCCGCGTCTTTTGTGACCGAGGAAGTACCTGCAATTGAAGTGGCCGCATCCCGGATGCGTGCCCGCGAGTTTGGCCGCACCGTTCTCCAGGCTGCCCCCACCGGATACTCCGCAGTTATCCAGCCCGACGGCACAGTCTCACAACTCAGTGGCCTGGGCACGAACGAACTGCTGACGGCAACCGTTCCCCTTCATACTGGTTTGACGCCGTATGCGCGCATGGGGGATACGCCCCTGTTGGTTCTCGCGATGCTGGCTCTTGCATGGCCTGCGGTTACCGGCCTCGTCAGCTGGCGCAGGAGAAGGCAGGTTACGGAAATATCCCACTAAACGTGGATTGCGGCACCTGCTCCTCGTTGGCGGGACGCTCGCCGCCCCCATATATGACGAGCACGGACTGCTTCCCCTGTGCCCCGGTCTGCCCTGCCTGGAGAAGCTATCAAGTCCGGGCTGTGTCGGCGATGAATGAGAAGCGTCTCTGCGGTCTGAGGCGGGTGCCTCCCGCCCAGTCACTGCCGCCGGTTCCGGTGTCGGGGCCGGTCCTGGTGAGTGCGGGAAGGTTAGAAGGTGACGCCGTGCTCGGCGAACCAGGGCAACGGGTCGACCGCCCCGCTGCCAGTCGGGTAAAGCTCGAAGTGCAGGTGAGAGCCGGTGGAAAACCCCGGTTGCCCATGCCAGTGATCCTCTGACCAGCGGTGACGCGTTCCCCAACGGTCACGTCGAGAGTCTCCATATGACCGTAGACGGCAATCGAGCCATCATCGTGCTGGATGCGGATCCACTGCCCGAAACCGGAGGCCGGGCCGGAGTCGATGACAGTGCCGCCCATCGCCGCGAGGATCGGGGTACCCACGACGTTGGCGATGTCGATACCCGCGTGGAGGGTTCCCCAGCGCACGCCGGAACCGCAGGTGAAGGTGCCTTCAGCGGGCTTGACCGCCGAGGGCGCGCGGGCAGCGCGCTCGTTCTGGGCCCGCTCGGCGTTGTACTGGATGGCCTTGTCCAGCTGCTCGTCGATGTTGGCGACCGGCTTGAATTCGGAGATCGCGAGAATCTGCGGTGCGGCCTGCGTCCCACTCGAGGACAGGGCCGTGTCGTTGGTGGCCAAATCCACCTCGACGGTGGCAGCCTCCGGGGAGACCGGAGCCTCGACCTCGGCCGGGGCTTGCAAGGTGGCGGCCGTGGCGCCACCGACGCCGGCGGATGAGACCGTGCCGGCGGCTACAGCCACGAGGGCGAGACGCCCCTTGGTCCGCGAGGTGGTGATCGTGCGGTGTTTTCCTCCGGATGACCGCGAAGACTTCAGGCGCATGACTCGGTCGTGCTGGTACTGGTGTTTGGAGACGGCAACCATGGGCCCAGTCGCCATGGGTTGGGGATGCCGGCCGAGGGGGCGTTCCTGGTCCAGGAGCACCTCTAATGGTGAGAGTGATGACCCCACGAATACGCAAGGCCGCGCTGGTGCAACATGTGGTCTGCTCGGTCGGCTGGCTCGGGATGGTGCTCGCCTTTATCGCGATGGCGGTCATGGGGATAGTGAGCGCGGATGAGATGGCGGTCCGGGGGACGTATCGGGTGATGGGGCAGGTGGCGTGGTGGGCGCTCGTTCCCCTGGCGGTGGCCTCGCTGGTGACCGGAGTCCTTCAATCCCTGGGGACGACGTGGGGATTGTTCCGACACTACTGGGTGGTGTTCAAGCTGGGGCTCACTGTGGTGGCGGCAGGTGTGTTGGTGCTGTACATGCAGACCTTCGAGTATCTTGCCCGGGTGGCGGCAGACCCGGGCGTGGGGCTGGAGGCCGTGCGGAATTTCTCCCCGGTCCTCCACTCCGTGGCAGCAGCCTTGGTATTGCTGGTGGCTACGGTGCTGGCGGTGTACAAGCCGCGGGGTCTGACCCGATACGGGCAACGAAAAAAGGCCCCGCTAGCAGCCTGATGTAGCGTGCCTCAGCTGTCCATTCCTTATTTGTTCAGGTTCGGCAGTCATGCGTCATGCGCAGGAACGCCAGGGACCGGCCTCATCCCACTCAACGATGCGAGTATGAGTGCCTGTCTTCCTTGGAACCGAGACGCTGATCAGCTCACCGTCATTGACGGCCGTGGACTACCCAGCTACAGCACTCCCCGTCGCCGCCCCGCAACTTTTCCACTCCGCCGAGACGGCGGAACGTGGGCCAGGGCGTCGATGGCGGTGGCAATCACTGCTGCCATTGCCGGGCCAGCGTGCGAAGGGCTGTCGCAGTTGAAAGCTTATCGATGATCAAATACCGCGGCACAGGTATGGACAGGCAGGTCAGTCCAGTTCGAGGTCGGACGTGAACTCCTCGTGGGAGACACCGCCCGCCTCCTGGCGGGCAGCCGCTGCGGCACGGATATCCTCGCCATCCTCCAGCGCCTGAACCGCCCGGTCGTAGAAGTCCGGGGAGACCATCACCGCCCGGCGGCGGGGCCCGCAACTGAGGATGGTGACCGGTTCACGTTGGGCGGCATCAAGATAGTGGCTTTGTTCGCTGCGGAACTGACTGAGGGTGACCGTGATGCCCATACCCTTTAACGCACATTTTGTACAAGAAGTGCAGCAACGATCGCGGCCGTTCCGGAAGTCCTGCCCGCCGAACGGGACGCTTAGGGGCAGGCACCTCCTTGACTGATACCCCCCAAGGGTATAGGTTGAAGGTTGTTGGGGCACCTCCACTCCTGCCCCTCAGGACATCAAGGAAAGGATCATCTGATGAGCGCTGTAACAAAGAAGTACATCGTCGAAGGCATGACCTGCGGACACTGCAAGTCCTCCGTGGAGGAGGAGATCGGCGAGGTCGCCGGTGTGACCATGGTGGAGGCCACCGTGGATACCGGGCAGGTGACCGTCACGGGTGAAAACTTCACCGACGACGATGTTGTCGCCGCTGTCACGACAGCCGGCTACACCGTCAAGCCCTAATCCCTGGGCCCGGTCCCCGCCTCGGGTAGACACGGCCGGGCCAACCCTGCTGGATATGCCCATCAGGACCAGCCATGCCGGTTCGATATCCCCGACGGTGCATCTGTGGGCGGGCCTTTTGGGACCTCGGAGATGCACCTCACCACTGTTTGCTGAAGGACTGATCACTGATGATTCAGACTCAACCGTCGGTTGACCTACTCCAGGTCGATCTGGGCGTCACCGGCATGACCTGTACGTCGTGCTCAGGGCGGGTGGAGCGCAAGCTCAACAAGCTCGATGGCGTGGAGGCCACCGTCAACTTCGCCACCGAATCCGCCTCCGTCAGTTACGACCCCACCAAAGTCGACGCCGATCGGCTGATCGAAACCGTGCGGGGTGCCGGGTACGACGCGTTCACCATGGGGGATCAACACGCCTCCGCCGTGGACAGCGGCCCGGAGGAGGACACCGAGGTGGTCGGTGACCGCCACGAACAGGCCCGCGAGGCCGAGGCCACAGACCTGAAGTCGCGTCTGATCGGGTCGACGATCCTCTCCGTTCCGGTGGTCGCGATCTCGATGATCCCGTCCCTGCAGTTCATGAATTGGCAGTGGGCCCTGCTCGTCATGTCCACCCTGATCTACTTCTACGGTGGCGCCCCGTTCCACCGGGCGACCTTAACCAACCTGCGTCACGGCTCGACCACGATGGACACGCTCGTGTCTCTGGGCACTACCGCTGCGTATCTGTGGTCGCTGTGGGCCTTGTTCTTCGGCAACGCCGGGCACCCCGGCATGGTCATGGAGATGAGCCTGCTGCCCCGCCGTGACGGCATGGACCACATCTACCTCGAGACCATCGCCGTAGTCATCACCTTCCTGTTGCTCGGCCGGTGGTTTGAGGTCCGCGCCAAGGGCCAGTCCTCCGCGGCGCTGAAGTCCCTGCTGGACATGGGTGCGAAAGACGCCGCGGTGATCCGCGACGGTGAGGAAGTCCGCGTCCCGGTCTCCCAGCTGACAGTCGGTGACGTCTTCGTCGTCCGCCCGGGTGAGAAGATCGCCACCGACGGTCGTGTCATCGAGGGCACCTCGGCCATCGACGAGTCGATGCTGACCGGCGAGTCCGTTCCCGTCGAGGCCGCCCCCGGCACCCCGGTCACGGGCGCGACGATCAACACCTCCGGTCGACTGCTGGTCGAAGTCACCCGCACAGGTTCGGAGACCACGCTGTCCCAGATGGCCAAGCTGGTCACTGACGCCCAGGCGAAAAAAGCCCCGGTCCAGCGCCTGGTGGATAAGATTTCCTCGGTCTTCGTCCCGACGGTCATTGTCGTCTCCATCATCACCCTGATCGTCCACCTCGCCCTCGGCAGCGGGGCGAACTGGGCCTTTTCCGCCGCAGTCGCGGTGCTGATCATCGCTTGCCCATGCGCCCTGGGACTGGCCACCCCGACCGCCCTGCTGGTGGGCACCTCCCGGGGCGCGCAGCTGGGCTTGTTGATCAGGGGCCCGGAGGTCCTCGAATCCACCCGCCAGGTCGACACCATCGTCATGGACAAGACCGGCACCGTCACCTCCGGGGTCATGTCGGTCACCGGCGTCCACGCCGCCGACGGCTACACCAACAACGAGGTCCTCGCCTTGTCGGCGGCCGTCGAAGCAGGCTCCGAGCACCCCATCGCCAAGGCGATTGTCACCGAGGCCGAGCGCTCCGGGAACATCCAGGAGGCCACCGACTTCGACAGCACCGCCGGCCGGGGCGTCACGGCCACCGTCAAGGGTCACGTCGTCACCGTCGGCCGTCCCGCCGGCCAGCTGCCCCGTGACCTCACCACCGCCTTCGACCACGCACAGTCGCAGGGCGCGACCCCGGTAGCCGTCTACGTCGATGACCAGCCCGCCGGTGTGGTCGTGGTGCGCGATGCCATCAAAGACTCCTCAGTGGAAGCGGTCGCCCAGTTCCGCAGGCTGGGGTTGAGGCCGTACCTGCTCACCGGCGATAACGCGAAGGCCGCGGCCGCCGTCGCCCAAGAGGTGGGCATCGATGCGGCCAACGTGAGTGCCGAGGTCATGCCGCAGGACAAGGTCGCGGTCATCGAGAAGCTGCAACATGAGGGCAAGAAGGTCGCCATGGTCGGCGACGGCGTCAATGACGCGGCCGCCCTGGCCCAGGCCGATCTGGGTCTGGCCATGGGGGCGGGCACGGATGTGGCCATCGAGGCCTCCGATATCACCTTAATGAACAACGACCTGCGCTCCGCGGGCGATGCCATCCGTCTGTCACGTCGCACGCTGGGCACCATCAAGGGCAACCTGTTCTGGGCGTTCGCCTACAACGTCGTGCTGATCCCGGTCGCCGCGATCGGTTTCCTCAACCCGGGGTTGGCGGGCATTGCGATGGGCTTCTCCTCGGTGTTCGTGGTCTCCAACTCCCTCACGCTGCGTAGATTCAAGCCCTCCCACGACAACACCAGTTCCTCACCGCAGCCCGCTCGCCCCTCCGTGCGGCAGCCGGTCACCGCCTAATCCACATCCTTTTCTAGCGATAAGGAACCCCGTGTCCTCCTCCTGTGGCTGAGTCCCTGCAATAACACTCAGACCTCCGTCCCCAAGTACCTGCTCCTGACCTCTCCCCCGGCCCCACCCGGCAGGCCCCTCCGGGCCGACAATCTGCCGACTACTTATCCGAATAACGCCACAGGGCGTGGGGACCATGAGGTCCTCATGCCTCATTCCATACCCTCGGGCTTTCCATCCTGATCGACCCGCAACTGACTCAGGACATACCTGCGCCCTTTTTTCAGCAAGGAGACCATTGTGGATACTCGCACCCCTGATCAGGCCGTTTCCTCCTCGGGTGGGGCTGACACCTGTCACACCACCCATGGCTACATCAACGACAAGGATCGCTATCTCGCCCGCCTCAAGCGCATCGAGGGCCAGGCCCGGGGCCTGCACAGCATGGTCGACGAGGAACAGTACTGCATCGACATCCTTACCCAGATCTCCGCGGTCAATGCTGCCCTACGCAGCGTTGCCCTCGGACTACTCGATGACCACATGAAACACTGCGTCCGTGACGCCGCCCAGTTAGGAGGAGAGGAGGCCGACGCGAAGTTCCAGGAAGTCACCGACGCTATCGCCCGTTTCGCCCGGTGACAGGCCGGGACCCGACCACCACACCCCGTCGAGAACGGCGGCCAGGCCACTCTGACCGCCCCTGTTGCCGGCTGAAGGCTGGGAGTCCTGCTGCTGGCGGCGGCATGATCGGGTTGATGGCCACTGTGGTGCTGCTGGTCGAAAAGATCGCGCCGCTGAACAACCTCGACCACATCCCCACCTGCAACATCAACCGGTGCTGTTGCAAAGTTGGGGGGGAGAGCCGCAAAAACTCAGTTTCTCATTCCCTGATGGCCGCTGCGTGTGGGCGTTCTCAGGCCGTCTCGAAGACCCGGTTGACGATCACCGCGTCCGGGTTCGGTTGCCCGTAGGCAAACATGGTGCCTTGCCCTTTCCGCAATGAGTGCATCGCCTCCATCCCTTTCAACGTCCGATATGCAGATGTCCGGTTCTTAAACGCGCCTTTCGGCCCGAGGATCCGCTTCAGCCGACCATGGTCGCCTTCCAGGATGTTGTTGAGGTATTTCACCTGCCGGTGTTCCACTGTTGGCGGGCAGATTCCCTCTGACTTCAACTCGGCGATTGCCCTGGCTAGTGAGGGTGCTTTATCGGTGTTGATCACTCTGGGATACCCGGCTGACGCATTGGATCTGAGGGCCTTGGCCAGGAAACGCTTCGCTGCGGCCACGTTCCGCTTCGGAGAGAGGTAAAAGTCCAGGGTCTGGCCACCGGCGGTGATCTCCCGATAGAGATAACACCACTTTCCCCCGACCCGGATATAGGTCTCATCCACCCGCCAGGAACTGGCCTGCCAGTCAGGTACCTGCCGGTACCACCGTGTTTGCTTGTCCAGCTCAGGGGCGTATTTCTGGACCCAGCGGTAGATCGTGGTGTGATCGACCGGCACGCCCCGCTCGGTCATCATTTCCTCCAGATCGCGGTAGCTCACCCCGTAGCGGCAGTACCACCGCACTGCCCACAGAATGATGTCACGGGGGAAATGACGACCGGAGAAGATACCCATGGCTGTGATTATTTCGCGTCGCTCTTCCTACTGCCCCAACTTTGCAACAGCACCCCAGAACACCGTCTTCTTCCCCACCGCCCCGGAAAACCGAGATTATCTACGCAGAGGAGGAACGTGGCCCGCTGCCGGACTTCTCCGGCCCGTCGCTGATGGGGGAGGGTGAGAAGATCAGCCTGTCTGATTTTGAAGGCGAGGTCGTCGTCCTCAACGCTTGGGGCCAGGGGTGTGCACCGTGTCCTCGTTGACTGGCCGGGGTGGTCGTTTCGCATCGGCTGCCTCATCGACTCGCTGTTGCTGGTTGTCGCGTTGGAGTTTGCGGTGTTTGCTCACGCGTTCCATTGTCTCCGCATAGGCCTCGTCGAATGTCAACGACGCTGCCAGATCGCGTTCGTCATCGTCGGGCCAATACCGCTTCGTCCAGGTCAGCGTCGCGGTGTCGTGGACATCGAGCTCCACAGCGATGTCACGCACCGTCGCCTGCGAGGTCAACCTGCGTGCGACAACCTTCGCGATGGTCTCAGCTTCGTAGGCGCGTCGCGTACCGTCAAAGCTCTGGCCGCGGCGCTTGGCCGCAACCCACTTGCCGACCGTGTCCACCGACGGTCGGCGACCACAAGCGTCTTCAGCCCAGTTGCAGACCTCGCGGGCAGAAAAACCGGCCAAAAACCTCTCAACCGCACCAACGCGGATACCAGATGGAAAACCTGCGGGCATCGGAATACCTTCCAGCCCCCAACACTCCAACTTTTTGTCCGCGCTCCCAAAATCCGCTGGTAGCCGGATCTTGATAGCCGGTTTTCCGCTTGTTGCGCCAACCGCTCAGCGCCCGGCGCCCGGCGCCCTACCGCAGCCGCGCGAACAGCGCCTCCGCCTCGGCGTCGTCCCATAGCACCACGTTGCCCACCTCGGTGTCGGTGAAGCCGCCGATGGGCACGGTCTCCGTTTCCAGGCCGCCGCGCAGCGCGAGAACGATCCGCGCGAGGTTCCACACGTGGTCGCCGGAATCCACCGTGAGCAGGGCCGGGGAGACCCACAGCAGACGCGCCATCCGGAACGGGTTCAGCAGCACACCGGGGGAGAGCACCCGCTCAACCAGGGTGGTCATGAATTCGCGCTGGCGAGCCACGCGGTCGATGTCACCCTGCGCGGTGGCGCGGGTGCGCACGTAGCCGAGGGCGGTTGCGCCGTCCATGGTCTGGCAGCCGGGTTGCAGGTTGATGTTGGCCAGCGGGTCGTCGATGGGTTCGGCCACGCAGATCTCCACGCCGCCGGCCGCGTCGACCACGCCAGCGAGCCCGCCCATGCCGATCTCGGCGTACCGGTCCACGTGCAGGCCCGTATTCTGCTCGACGGTCTCGACCAGGAGCTCGGGGCCGCCGATGGCGAATGCGGCGTTGATCTTGTCGTAGCCGTACCCGGGCACCGCAACATACGAGTCGCGGGGGATGGACACCAGCGTCGGCTTCCCGCGCATTGGCAGGTGCATGAGCATGATGGTGTCGGTGCGCACCGTGCCCAGGTCGCCGCCGGTGCCGAGGCGCTCCACGTCCTTCTCGCTCAAGCCCGTGCGCGAGTCGGAGCCGACCAGTAGCCAGTTCGTCCCCGAGGTCCCGGGGATCTGCTGCTCGGGCATGGCGTCGATGCGGTTCAGGCGCGCGTCGGCAAGCAGCACCGATGCCAGAAGCAGCGCGATGACGAGCAGTAGCACCGCGCCGCAGCCCGGAAACTTTGCTTGCCGACGCCCCTTCGGCCGAGACACCTGCGCCGGCACCGCCTGCCGGGGAGCGGGGCGCTGGCTGGCGTGCGCAGGACGCCCAGAACGTGCAGGCCGCGCGGGCACGCTCCGCGGGTGCTCGGGCGCGCGACGCGGCTGGTAGGCGGCGCGCTCCGGCTCAACGCGTGTGAACGCGCCGGGGTGGGGGTCGGCGGGATCGTGGCGTCGAGAGGCGGTTGCCCTGCGTCGAATGGGGCGGCCGTAGCGGTCCACCATGGGCTTGCCGTCTTTGCCCAGCACGAACTCGCCCGCGTTGTCGCGGGGGTCGTTGGAATGGGGCGTTGTAGACATGCGCACAGTGTAGCCAGCGTGACGGAAGTGGTTAGATTCCTAGCCAGGACAGGTCCAGTAGCGGGTAGGCGACAAACGCCACTGCGTCGATGAGGAAGTGTGCGATGATCAGCGGCCACACGCGCCCGGTTTTGTAGAAATACCAGGCAAAGACCACGCCCATCACGATGTTGCCAAACCCGGCGGACACGCCCTGGTACAGGTGGTACGACCCGCGCAGTGCCGCCGACGCTGCGATGAACTGCCACGGTTTCCACCCCAGCTGGCGCAGGCGCGTGACCAAATACATCACCACCACGACCTCCTCGCCGAAGCCGTTGGCGAAGGACCACAGCAGCGAGGTGGGAATCTGCACCGCCGCAGTGGTGGGCACGACAACCTTGGACAGGCCCAGGTGCACCGCCGCCACGTAGAACACCAGCCCGGGCAGCCCGATCAGCGCCGCGAACCCCGCCCCGCGCGCCGCGTCGGACCAGCGCGGCCAGCGCCACCGCTCGCCTAGAAGGAACCAGGCCAGCCCGCCCCACGCGAACAGCGTGAGCGCGGACGTCGCCTGCAGCGCCAGGTCCAGCCAGGGAATGGTGGAGGCGGCGTCGTGGATGGTGGTGCTCTGCTGGTTCAGCGGTGCTTTGAGCAGCGAATCGATGAGCCGCAGGGCAGCGCGTAGCCCCGAGGTGCCGAAGCTGACGGCGAGGACGAGCGCGATCTCGAGCTTCAGGCGCCTATGCATGCGCTAACTTTAACGCCATGAACGAATCGTGGGCGCGCACCATCATCCAGGTTGTCGGTCAGGAATACCCGGCCTCGATGCACCACGTCAGCTCAGCGCCGGACACCGCCGTCCCGCACGAGCTGCACCCGGCGTTCTGGGGCTCGTTCGACTGGCACTCGTGCGTGCACATGCTCTGCTCAGCCGCGAAGCTGCATGTGCGTGACGACGACCCCAGGCTGGCCAACCTCCTCGACGAGCGCCTCACCCCCGAGCACGTCGCCGCGGAGGCCGAGTACCTGCGCGGGCACCCGCTGTACGAGCGGCCCTACGGCTGGGCGTGGGCAATGCAGCTGGTCAAGGTGTGCCGCGGCACCCGGTGGGGGCGCGCGCTGGCCCCGCTGGAGGCCCAGCTGGAGCGCAACGTCGCCTCCTGGCTGGACACCCAGCAATGGCCGGTGCGCCACGGCGTGCACGCCAACTCGGCGCTGGCGCTGCTGCTTATCCACGACGCCTCGCCCAACTTGCGCGAGCGTGTGGGGCGCACCGCCCGCGCCTGGTTCGGCGGCGACCGCGCGTACCCGCACGAGTGGGAAGTCTCGGGGCACGACTTCGTCTCCAACGGTTTGGCCGAGGCCGCGCTGATGCGCCGGGTGCTGCCGGCCGCCGAGTTTGAGGCCTGGCTGGGCGGCTTTTTCGCGCCGGAGGCGTTCGCGTTCTACACCACGCCCATCCAGGTCAACGACCCCGAAGACGGGCAGCAGGCCCACCTGGTCGGGCTGATGCTCACCCGCGCGTGGCTGCTGCGGGAGATCGGGAAACCGCAGGGCACGCGTGAGCTTATCGACGCAGCTTCGCCCCACCTCACCGGCGACAACTTCATGGCCACGCACTGGCTGATCACCTACGCGCTGCTTGCGCAGGACGCGGACGCAGGGAAGGCTGCGCTATGAGCCGCATCGCCTATCTCGGCCCCGCTGGCACGTTCACGGAGCAGGCCGCGCGCCAGTTCAGCATCGACGGCGCCGAGTACGTGCCCGTGGACTCCCCGGCTGCGGCGCTGGCGGCGCTGGGTGCCGGCGCGGACTTCGCGGTGTGCGCGATTGAGAACTCCGTCGACGGCGCCGTCACCGCCACCGCCGACGCGCTCGCCGCCACGCCGGGTGTGCAGATCGTGGGCGAGACCGAGCTGGCTATTGCGTTCGCGGTGATGACGCGGCCCGGGCAGTCCCTTGCAGCCGCCGCCCGTTTGGCCACCCACCCGGTCGCATTCCAGCAGGTCAAGGGGTGGGTACGCGAGCACGCCCCGAATGCGGAGTTCGTGCCCGCCGCGTCGAACGCGGCGGCCGCGCAGATGGTGGCAGACGGCCAGGCAGACATCGCGGTGGCGCCGGAACGCGCGGCGGAGCTGTTCGGGCTGCAGGTGCACGCCACGGACGTGGCTGACTCGGCGACGGCGAGGACGCGGTTCGTGCTCGTCGCTCAGCAAACCGCCCTGCCGGCAGCGACCGGCGCGGACCGCACCGCGGTGGTGTTGCGCACGCCGAACATGCCGGGCGCGCTTGTCGGGGTGCTGCAGGAGTTCGCGGCGCGCGGGGTGGACATGTCGCGCATCGAGTCGCGCCCCACGCGCATCGAGCCGAACACGTACAACTTCTTCATCGACCTCGTCGGGCACGCCGAGGATCCGGCCGTCGCAGCCGCGCTTAAGGCGGTAGAGGCGAAGGCGGATTCGATGCTGTTCCTCGGCTCCTGGCCGCGCGCCTAACCTCGGTTCAGCCCCAGCCGAGGGCGTGGAGCTCGTGCTCCTCCAGCCCAAAGTAGTGGCCCACCTCGTGCAGCACGGTGACCTTCACCTCGTGGCGCAGCTGGTCCTCGTCCTCGCAGATGGCCTCGAGCGCGTTTTTGTAGATGAACACCGCGTCCGGCAGGTACCCCGAGTGGTTGGAGTGCTGCTCCGTCAGCGGCACCCCTTCGAACAGCCCCAGCAGGGTGGGGTTGTCCGGGTTGTAGTCCCTGGCAAGGATGACCATGTTGCGCATGTGCTGGGCGAAGTCGTCGGGGATGGTGTCGAGCGCGTCGTCGATCATCCCCTCGAAGGCTTCGTCGCTGACCGGGAGCATGGGCTACTGCGCTTGAGCCGGGGCCGAGCTAGTTGTCTGCTGCTCTCGGAGCGGGCGACGGGCTGGGCGTTCTGGGGGCGGAGCGTCGTCGATACGCAGGTGCTCGCGCCCCTCTGTCGCGGAGCCGGTCAGTGTTGCGAACCCGCCCTCGGGGCGCGAGAACACGAGTGCGCAGTTGACGCTTCTCGAGCCGCCCTCCCACGCGGCGGCGGTCTGCGTCGTCCAGAAGGGACGCAGCGCCACCTGGTAGAGGTTCTCCTCCCCGCCGAGGTAGTCCTGCGCGGCGGCGGTGCACACGTCCTCGAGGTGGCTGTCCTGGTCTTCGACGGTGGGGGTGCTGTCCGGGAACACGTCGGCGAGGGAGACCTGGCTGGTGATCTCCAGTTGGTGCGGGTCCGCGCACGGGACATCGGTCAGCGTGTTGGCGGCATCGACGGCCACGCACTGCCCGGCCTCGAACACGCGCGCCTGGTCCTGGTCCGCCACGCGGCCAGAGGTGAGCACCGGCTCGCCGGCGCGGTCGGTTTCCTGCAGGCCGCACAGCATGGTGCGATCGCCGCGCTGCCACGCGTCTGCCGGCGGCAGGATCGGCGCGATGGAGTAGCGCCCGTTCGGGTCGTACTTGCCGCTTAGGTACCGCAGGGTACCGGCGCCGCACAGCTCTTCGCGCAGCTGCGCCTGGCGCGTCTGGTTCGGCATCGGGGCATCGGGGCCGAACTCGGCGGTGGGGTAGGTGGCCAGATCTTGGCGCAAGGACACCTCGAAGCGGTGCTCACCGGCGCAGTCCGCCTGCTCGAAGCCGGTGATCGCGCCGTCCGGTCCAACCTGCCAGGTCAAGCACGATCCGGCGTCGGCGGTGGTGAAGGAGGCGACCTCCTCGGTTGGCGCCGTGGAGGTTTCTGTGGTGGAGGCGGCAGTCTCTCCCGTGTCGGAGGTGTCCGCGGCCAACGTGTATGTGCCCGCGGCGACAGAGCCCGCCAGCGCGGCGATGAGAAAGGAGCGGAGCGCACTCTGTTTCGAAGCCATGGGGCCTTATTATTCCACTTCGCGCGCGACCCGAGTAGTCAGCCGGTAGCGGTCCGTGCGGTACACCGAGGAGCAAAACTCCACGTTGTGCGTGCCTGAGCGGGCGTAGCGGACGATGTGGAGCAGCGCCGTATCGGCGTCCACGTCCAGAAGCGGCGCGTTGTCGGGCCCGGCCGTCACGGCGGTGACGGTCTGTTCCGCCTCGGTGATGCCCAGGCCGTACTGCTTGTCCAACAGGGTGTACACGGAGTGGTAGACGTCGTTTTCCAGCAGGTCCGGCACGTAGGTGGCGTTGTACCAGGCGTCGTCCACAGCGTACGGCTCGCCGTCGCCAAGCCTGAGCCTGCGCAAGCGGATGTGTGTGGCGTTCGGCGCCGTGCCGAAGAACTCGGCGACCGCCTCGGGCGGCGTGGTGCGCTCGCACAGCAGGATGCGCGACGACGCCTCGACGCGCTGCGCCCGCATCTCGTCGGAAAAGCTGGCCAAGTGCAGGCGCGATACCAGCGGCGCCGGCGCGACGAAGGTGCCCTTGCCTCGCACCCTGCGCAAACGACCCGCCGCTACGAGGTCCCCGATGGCGCGGCGCACGGTGATGCGGGAGACGCCGTACTCTTCCTCCAGTGCGCGCTCGCCGGGCAGCGGGTCGCCGGGGGAGTACTCGGCTGCGATGCGGGACTCCAGGATTGAGCGCAGCTGCTCGTGCTTGGGCACCGGGCCGTCTGTGATCGGGTGGGGCATAGGCCCACCATAGCGCACTGGTTATGACCGGACGCCGGTGTGCCGTGCCGGTGTCGGGGGACAGGGTAGGGTAGACAAGCGTGATTGATCTGAAGCGTGTGCGCGAAAACCCCGAGGCCGTCCGCGAGTCCCAGCGAGCCCGTGGCGAAGACCCGGCGCTTGTGGACGAGTTGCTGGCCGCCGACGAAGCCCGTCGCGTTGCCATCCAATCGGCGGATGAGCTGCGCGCGGAGCAAAAGGCATTTGGCAAGAAGATCGGCCAGGCCGCGCCTGAGGATCGCCCGGCGCTGCTGGAAGGCGCCAACGAGCTCAAGGTCCGCGTGAAGGACGCCGAGGCCGCGCAAACCGCGGCTGAAGAGCGCGTGCAGAAGCTGCAGTACTCCATCGCCAACGTCGTGGAGGGCGCACCGGCCGGCGGCGAGGAGGACTTCGTTGTGCTCGAGCACGTGGGCGAGGTGCCGGAATTCGACTTCGAGGTCAAAGACCACCTCGACCTTGGCGAGGCGCTCGGCATCATCGACATGAAGCGCGGCACCAAGGTCGGCGGCGCGCGCTTCTACTACCTGGCGGGCGACGGCGCCTGGATGCAGCTGGGCATGCTCATGCTCGCCGCCCAGAAGGCGCGCGAAGCCGGCTTCAAGGTGATGATCCCGCCCGTGCTGGTGCGCCCCGAGGTCATGCAGGGCACCGGCTTCCTGGACGCGCACGACGAGGAGATCTACTACCTCGAGCGCGACGACATGTACCTGGTGGGCACCTCCGAGGTCGCGCTGGCGGGCCTGCACCAGGACGAGATCATCGACCTGTCCGACGGCCCGCTGCTCTACGCCGGTTGGTCCTCCTGCTTCCGCCGCGAGGCCGGCTCCTACGGCAAGGACACCAAGGGCATTTTGCGCGTCCACCAGTTCGACAAACTCGAGATGTTCGCGTACTGCAAGCCCGAGCAGGCGGAGGAGATGCACCAGAAGCTGCTCGGCCTGGAGCGGGAGATGCTCGCTGCCGTCGAGGTGCCGTACCGAGTCATCGACGTCGCCGCGGGCGACCTCGGCTCCTCCGCCGCCCGCAAGTTCGACACCGAGGCGTGGGTGCCGTCTCAGGGCACGTACCGCGAGCTGACCTCCACCTCCAACTGCACCACGTTCCAGGCGCGCCGCCTGCGCACGCGGTACCGGGACGAAGACGGCAAGACCCAGATCGCGGCCACGCTCAACGGCACGCTGGCCACCACCCGCTGGCTGGTGGCCATCCTGGAAAACAACCAGCAGGCCGACGGCTCGGTCCGCGTGCCCGAGGCGCTGCGCCCGTGGGTGGGCAAGGATGTGCTGACGCCCTAATGGATATGCGCCGATACCGCGGGTTCTTGGTTCCCGGGCTCTACGAAGGGATAGCCGCCAACCGGGACGAGGCCGGCGAGCGGTTTTACCAAGGCCTCGTCGGCGCCGCCCGGCGCGTCATGCGCATGGCAAAGATCGATGTCACGGTCATCGGCGCCGAGAACATCCCCGCGCACGGCGGCGCAATGCTCGCCGGCAACCACACCGGATACGCGGACTTCATCCTCCTGGGTACCGGGCCCTACCTGCACGGCAACCGCCTGGTGCGGTTTATGGCGAAGGCTTCCGTCTTCAACGTTCCGGTGCTCGGCCACCTGCTGAAGGTGATGAAGCACGTGCCCGTGGACCGCGCCCGCGGCGGCGACTCCATAGCGCCCGCGGTGGACATGCTGCGCGGCGGCAACTTGGTGGGCATCTTCCCTGAGGCCACCATCTCGCGCTCATTCGAGCTCGCGCACTTCAAAACCGGCGCCGCCCGCATCGCGCACCAAGCCCGTGTGCCGCTCATCCCGTGCGCCATCTGGGGCTCTCAGCGCATTTGGACGAAGGACCTGCCCAAGCACTTCCGCAACGTCCCCGTCATCGTCCGCTACGGTGAGCCGGTCCAGCTCACCGGCGACGCCGACGCCGACACCGCCGAGCTCAAGCGCCGCATGCAACTGCTTCTCGACGCCTCACGGGCCCAATACGCCGACCTCTTCGACGACGGCCAAGGCGAGCCCTGGATGCCGGTTGCCCTCGGCGGCACGGCGCCGACCCTGGAGGAGGCCGACGCCATCTACGCCCGCGAACGCGCCGAGCGGGAAGCGAAAAAGGCGGTGAAGGCCGCGAGAAAGCGCAGGAAGTAGCCCCATGACCGCCGCGCCCCGCCTGATCATCTCGGACATCGACGGCACGTTCATCACCTCCGCCGGACGGGTGACCCAGCGCCTGCGCGGCGCGATCGTGCGCGCGGTGGAGTCCGGCGCGCACTTCGGCCTGGCGACGGGGCGCCCGCACCGCTGGCTCCTTCCAGTGCTGGAGCAGCTGCCGCTGGCCCCCGTGTGCGTGTGCGCGAACGGCGCGGTGGTGTACAACCCAGCCGATGACCGCGTCCTGCACGCCTTCGAGCTGGCGCCCGCGGCCATGGCCGAGGTGGTAGAGGTTGTCGAGCGCGCCCTTGACGGGGTGCCCCACGGTTACGGCGTGGAGCGCGTCGGCTCCTCCGCGCTGGACCCGGAGGAGGACTGCTTCCTCATCACCCCCGAGTACAACCGGGATGCGTGGGACAGCAGGTTCGGCGTCGCCGTCATCGCGGACCTCATCAGCCAACCCGCCGCAAAGCTGCTGGTCCGCTGCGCTTCGATGACGTCTGCGCAGATGTACGAGCGCATCGCGCCTGCTATCGACGCCACGGTGGCGCACGTGACCTACTCTATGGACGAGGGGTTGATCGAAGTCTCCCGGCCCGGCGTGGACAAGGCTGCAGGTGCGCGCTACCTCGCCGAACGCTACGGCGTGGCGGCCGAAGAGACCATCGCGTTCGGTGACATGCCCAACGACCTCGAGCTCCTCCGCTGGGCGGGCACCGGTGTTGCCATGGCCAACGCCTCGCCCGTGCTGCACGCCGCCGCCGACCTAGTCACCCGCACCAACGACGAGCACGGCGTCGCCGAAGTGCTCGAGCGCTGGTTCTAGCCAGCCCGCCGCTCAAGGTCGGCGAGCCACACGCGGTACGGCGTGTCCACCCGATTGGGCAGCTGGTGCACCCCGGGGCGCTGGTTGATGGCGTGCTGAACCTGCGCGATAAATGCGTCTTCCTGCACGCTGGTCCACCCCACACGGCGAACTACCGCGCCGCGGTTTTGCAGCTCCGTTTCTCGGTGGCGCTCACGTCGTAAGGCATCTGCCGCATCTCCCATCGCGCCGCTGTTCTTTTCCAGCCCATCCGCCTCGACGATGAGAAACCCGTTGATGAGCGCGTCCGCCCACGCGACGGTAGCCCAGCCGTCGGCGTCCGTGATCTGGAACCCAACCTGGAACTCGATGGTCTCCACGCCCGTGAGCCTGCCCGACGCAATAGCGCGCAGGAGGGTGTCCCGCGCAATCGTCTCGAGCGCGCTCGCCGACGTGTCCGCGGAGTACGCGATCAGCTCGCGGAAGGGTTTGATCCCGCGGGCGCGGGTGAGTGTTTCGGTCTTAGCCAGCAAGTAGTCGGTGGTCAGGTGGTCGTGCTGGAAGCGTGCGGACTCGATCTGCACCAGCGCATCCATGCGGCCGTAGTAGCGGAAAGTATCGAACATGGCCCGGATCGCCGTGGCGGTGCGGACGCCGTTGTGGGTGAGGTATTCAGCCTCCCGTAGGAGCCCGTCGCGATAGATCCTGTCTGGGTACTTCTTCCCCCACGACCGTGATGCGCCTGGCAGTGCGAGATCCACCTTGGTCACCCAGGTGAGAGTTGCCAAGTCTAGCCACCGCGCGGCAGCTGGGCCGGTGATGACTGCAGTTTTGGATTTGGCCGCGACCTGCCGGATTAGCTCTAGCTCAGCCTTGCGTTTCTGTTGTATTCCCCCCATGGGCCGAAGTATCGCACGGGTTGTGAACTCCGTCTAGATGCTTCGGCTGCGGTGTGGGGAGGCCGGGAGCGGATCGTCTAGCAGGCCGGGGGTTGCTGCTAGACGATCTGACACCGGCTGCTGTGTTTCCCCGGTTCATAATGAGCATGATTTTCACTAACCGCGGGATCGTCTAGCGCGGCGACCATCCCGCTAGACGATTCAGTGTTGCTATACGATCCGTGCCCCAGACCTGCTTACGAAAGGCCCAGCCGCCCCGATAGCCCCCTCGCCCCACCCGTAAGATCGCGCGCATGGCTTTGATTGCGGCGATTGACCAAGGCACGACGTCGACGCGCGTGTGCATCACGCGCACCGACGGCACCGTCATCGCGCAGGCGCAATACGAGCACGCCCAGCACATGCCGCAGCAAGGCTGGATCGAGCACGACCCGATGGAGATCTGGCGCAACACGCGCCGGGCGCTGAGCGAGGCGCTTGCGGCGGAAGACATCTCCGAACAAGACATCGACGCACTCGGGCTGACCAACCAGCGCGAAACAGCCGTGATCTGGGACAAGAAGACGGGCAAGCCGATCTACAACGCCATCGTGTGGCAGGACACGCGCACCAACCACAACGGCGACCCGGCGAGGTACCTGCGCAGGACGGGACTGCTGCACAATTCGTACCCGGCGGCGCCGAAGTGGGCGTGGATCCTGGACAACGTGCCGGGCGCGCGCGAGCGGGCGGAGAATGGCGAGCTGCTCGCCGGCACGATCGACACCTGGCTGATCTGGAACCTCACCGGCGGCGCCAAGGAGCCGGAGCGTGCGCTGCACCTCACGGACGTGACCAATGCGTCGCGCACGCTGCTCATGAACCTGGAAACGTTGCAGTGGGACGAGATGCTTTGTAGCGAGCTCCGCGTCCCCCGCGCCATCCTCCCCGAGATCCGCCCGTCGGTGGGCCACTTCGGCACGATCCGCCGCCGCGGCCCGTTGGCGGGGGTGCCTATCACGGGCGTGCTGGGCGACCAGCAGGCGGCGTTGTTCGGCCAAGGGGGCCTCCATGAAAACGACGCCAAGATGACCTACGGCACCGGTCTGTTCATGCTGCTCAACACAGGTCACACGCCGCAGTTCAGCGGCCGCGGGCTGCTCACCACCGTGGCCTACCAGGTGGAGGGCCAGCCACCGGTGTACGCGCAGGAGGGCTCGGTAGCTGTGGGCGGCGCGTTGATCCAGTGGCTGCGCGACCAGCTGGGCATCCTGAACACCGCCGCGGAGTCCGAAACCCTGGCCAGGCAAGTCGACGACAGTGGGGGAGTGGTGATCGTCCCGGCGTTTTCGGGCCTGTTCGCGCCGCGGTGGCGCCCCGATGCACGGGGTGTGATCGTGGGGTTGACCCGTTTCGTGGATAAGCGCCACATCGCCCGGGCCGCGTTGGAGGCGACGTGCCTGCAGGCGCGCGAGGTGGTGGAAGCGATGGGAGGTCGGCCGACGTCGTTGAAGGTGGACGGCGGGATGACCACCAACGACCTGCTCATGCAGATGCAGGCGGACATCCTCGGGCTCACCGTCGAGCGGCCCGCCAATACGGAGACGACGGTCATGGGCGCGGCGTCGGCAGCCGGGATAGGGGCTTCGCTTCTCGACGAGCCGCTCACGCCCGGCACCGCGACCACCTGGAACAACACAATGGCCGGCCCCGAAAGGGACCGGCTTGTCGCCGCGTGGGAGGACGCGGTGGCGCGCTGCTTAGATCTCGCCTAGGCCCGAGCCCGCGGGGGCCTAGTTGGTGTTGATGTCCACCGAGTCGGTGCCCGGGTTGTAGGTGATGAAGCCGCCCTCAAAGTCCACGCGCACGGTGTCGGTGCTGGGGTTGAAACCCGGGGTGATCGGCATGCCCAGCGGGCCGGCGTCGAGGCCTTGCTGCAGCCACGCCTCCGCGATCTTGCCGACGAGGGCGATGATCTCGCCCTGGTCGTTGCGGGCGCCGATGCCGTTCGCGTACAGCGCCACGGCCGGACCGGTCGGGCCGCCGACACCGGCGACGAGCTTGCCCAACGCCGGTTCAAGGGTGGTCCAGACCTCGGCGGCGTCGCTGGAACCGAAGGCGTTGAGCGTGGGTGCGACTGCGGGGCTGATCTGCTTGGCAAGCTCGGCTGCGTCTGCCAGCGTCAGCCCGTCGTAAATCTGCACCTCGCCAATGGTGTCGATGGCGGGCAGCTTGTCCTGGCTGGCGAGGTAGAGCAGCACCAACCCGACGGCGGTGCCCGCGGCGCCGGCGACGGTGGCCGGATCCCCGGAGGCGAGGGCGGTTAGCACGCCGTCGAGGGACGGCTGTTGCGCCGGGGCCGGAGCAGGGGCCTGAGTGGGAGCCGGGGCGGGGTTTGCCGCCGTCGTGCTCGGCTTCGCCTCGACGCCCACGCGCTCGCCTGCGCGAAGCGCGCGGTACTTCGCCCCTGCGTTGGCACGGATGATGGGCAGCTTGGAGTAGAGGTTGTCGCCCGGGCAGGTGTTGTAGTGGAAGTCGCGGTGCGCGTTGATGTTCGGGAAGGTAGCGCCCTGGCCGGCGGCGAACTTGGATCCGCTGAAGTTGCCCTCGGCGTAGTGGTAGCTGCTGCCGTTGGGGTCGAAACCGGCGACTGCGGCCTTCCAACCGATGATGTCACCCATGGCCTTCAGCGCCGCGGGGGTGGGTTCGGCGCGCTGGTAGTCGCCGATCATGGACACGCCCCAGGTGTTCTGGTTGAAGGAGCCCACGTGCGCGCCTTGCGGGCCGCGGTCCATGCCGCCCGCGTGCCCCTCGTAGATGGTGCCGTACTTGTCCACTAGCGCGTGGTAGCCGATGTCGCCCCAGCCCAGCTGGACGGCGTGGTACTGCCAGATGCCGCGCACGATGCCGGGTGCCTCGGCTGCAGAGTAGTTGTTGGAGCCGGCGGTGTGGTGCACGGTGGCGGCGGTGGTGGGTTCCGCGTAGTACGGGGCGCTGCTGCGCCCGGCGCCCCATTGCGCGCGGGTGACCACCTTGGGCATGCCCCAGGTGTAGGAGTCGGCGACGGGCTGGATGCCGCCCTCGGCTGTGCCGGTGCCGCCGTCCAGGAAGACTGCCTGAATGTCGTTGGCGGTGGTGGACGCGGCGGAGTCGGTCCGTCCGCCGTCCAGCAGGTCGACGTTGCCGGTGGAGACCTGGACGCGGTTGGTGCGGCCCACGAAGATCGGCTCGGTACCGAACTTGTCGCTGCCTGCCGGCGGGTCCAGACGGTCCATCTGGAACCACTCGGACCAGGTGCCGTCCGCGCGCAGGGCGCGCACGTAGGCGGCGACGTCGCGGTCGCCCGTCCACGTCAGGCCGACCAGAGAGAACTCGCGGTCGTTGGTGAATTCCTTCACCACGCGCCGTACCTGGTCCTCTCCGCCCTGGGTGCGGATGGCGGCGTCATCGACCGTGACGTTCGCGCCGGACGCGAAGGACTCGGAGGTGGTGTAGACCTCGGGTGCGTCCGCGCTGAGGGACTGGACCGGGAGGATGCGGTTGCCGCTGAGCGCGTTGGCGGCGACGAGGGCGACGATGAGGAGGATGGACACGATCACGGGCATGATCGCGGCTCGGGCGGGCCGGGCCGCGCCACCCTGGATGCTGCGACGTTGCTGCACGGTAGTACTCCTGAGGCTGTTAAAGTTCACTGGGACAACAGTGGCAAATGTGACAGAAGTGCAGTGTAGTGGAAGTTCAACTCTAAAGTAAGACTTGAGACGTAACGGGGCGTGTCGCGGCGAAGCTGCGTCGATAGGCAACTGTGCGAAAATGGGCCGCATGGCATACGACCTCATAGTTGTTGGATCGGGTTTCTTCGGCCTCACGGTGGCCGAGCAGGCGGCGAGCGAGCTGGGCAAACGCGTGCTGGTGGTGGAAAAGCGCAGCCACATCGGCGGCAACGCCTACAGCGAAAACGAGCCGGAAACCGGCATTGAGGTGCACAAGTACGGCGCGCACCTGTTCCACACCTCCAACGAGCGCGTGTGGGAGTACGTCAACCGCTTCACCGATTTCACGGATTACCAGCACCGCGTCTTTGCCATGCACGACGGCACGGCGTACCAGTTCCCCATGGGGCTGGGCCTGATCAACCAGTTCTTCGGCCGCTACTACTCGCCGGAGGAGGCGAAGAAGCTCATCGAGGAGCAGCGCGAGGGCCTCGACCCCGCAGCCGCGACGAACCTGGAAGAGCGCGGTATCGCGCTGATCGGCAAGCCGCTCTACGACGCGTTCGTGAAGCACTACACCGCCAAGCAGTGGCAGACCGACCCCACCGACCTGCCGCCGGAGATCATCTCGCGCCTGCCGGTGCGCTACACCTTCAACAACCGCTACTTCAACGACACCTACGAAGGCCTGCCTGTCGACGGCTACGCCGCGTGGCTGGAGAAGATGGCGGCGCATGAGCGTATCGACGTACGTACCGACACTGACTGGTTCGAAGTCCGCGACTCCGTCCGCGCCGAGAACCCCGACGCGCCGGTGGTCTACACCGGCCCGCTGGACCAGTACTTCGACTACGCCGAGGGCCGCCTGGGCTGGCGCACCCTCGACTTCGAGCAGGAAGTGCTCGAAGTCGGCGACTTCCAGGGCACCCCGGTGATGAACTACAACGACGCGGACGTGCCATACACCCGCATCCACGAGTTCCGCCACTTCCACCCGGAGCGGTCTGAGTACCCGTCCGACAAGACGGTGATTGTGAAGGAGTACTCCCGCTTCGCTTCGGAGGATGATGAGGTCTACTACCCCATCAACACGCCCGAGGACCGCGAGAAGCTGGAAGCCTATCGACGCCTCGCCGCCGCCGAATCCGAGCAGCACAACGTCCTGTTCGGAGGCCGGTTGGGCACCTACCAGTACCTGGACATGCACATGGCCATCGCGGCCGCGTTGACCTTGTTTGACAACCAGCTGCGCCCGTTTTTCGAATCCGGCCAGCCGTTGAGCCAGCCGCGCGGGCACTAGGGGGTGGCGCTGGCGACGCTGCGCCGCCACTGATGCCGCCGCTGGCGCGGATCCAGCTACTAAGACCCAGCTAATCGGCTCCTGGGAGCGAATAGCTGGATCCTTGTAGCTGGATGTGCGGAACGCGGGGCCCACTACCAACCCGCCAACCACACCCCCGCACCCTAAAATGGCCAGGCGTGGGAACATTCATAGCACTAATCGGGCTGCTTCTAGCCACCGTCCTCGTCGCCGCGGTAGGTGAGCGCACTGGCCTGCCGTGGCCGGCGCTTCTAACTGTTGTGGTCGCGCCGGTGATCTTCATCCCCGGCATCGACACGGTGTCCATCGATCCGCACTTAATTTTGCCGATCTTCCTGCCGCCGCTGCTGTGGTCGCTGGCTCGGCGCACGAGCTGGGGGCAGATCCGCTCGCAGCTCAACGTGGTGCTGACCATGTCCGTCATCCTGGTGTTCCTCACCATTGGGGCGCTGACCGCCACGGCGATGTGGATGCTGCCGGGGCTGAGCCTCGCCGCCGCGATGGTCCTCGCCGCCGCGATCGCGCCGCCGGACCCGGTGGCTGTGGACGCGGTGGCGGGCCCGGCCGGCATCCCGAAGCGCATCACCAGCACCCTGCAGACGGAGGGTTTGTTCAACGACGCCGCCTCCATCGTCACCTTCAACGTCGCCATGGCGGCGGCGGTGGCTCACGGCGAGGTGGACTTCACCAAAGGGTTCTTCCAGTTCCTGTACGCGGCGGTCGCCGCCGTGGTCATCGGCCTGATCGTGGGCCGGCTGGCCGCCATGTTCGCCAACACGGTGCCGGATTCCGTGATCCGCACCGCGTTTACCTGGGTGCTCCCGTTCGCCATCTACGCGGGCTGCGAGGCCATCGAGGCCTCCGGCGTCATCGCCATCGTCATCGCCGCGGTGGAAATGTCGTCGCGCTCCGCCATGACCGCCGAGGACCGCCTGACCGGCCATTCGTTCTGGGAGACGGTGGAGCTGCTGTTCACCGGCGTCGCGTTCGGCCTGATCGGCATGAGTGTGCGCGACGCGCTCGACACCGCCGGCACGCACATCTGGCAGGCGGTGCAGGTCGGCGTCGTCCTCTCCGCCGTCGCCTTCGCTGTCCGGTTTGCCTGGATGTTCGTGCTGTACAGGATCAACCAGAACATGCATCACACCAACGTCTCACCGCTGCGCATGCAGGAAGTGCTGCTCATGGCGTGGGCTGGCATGCGCGGCCTGGTCACGTTGGCGCTGGTGCTGGCAATTCCCGCCTCGACGACCACGTATCACCACGAGCTCTCGGTGGTCGCGTTGACTGTGCTCACCTGCACGATGGTGGTACCCGGGCTGCTGCTCCCGTGGCTCGTGGACAAGCTCGACCTGCAAAACGGACCGGGCGGGGACAAGGCCGTCGAAGAGCTGAACCAGCGCGCGTACGCCGCTGCGCGCAAGGCAGTGAAGCAGCACGGCGAGGAGTTCGCGCCGGAAGCCTACGCGATGGTGCAGGAGTGGCTGGATTCCATTGCGGAGAAGCGCCTGCAGGACCCGGAGGGATCCGAGGAGCGAAAGCAAGCCTTCAAGCGCGCCCGCGCCGGGGCGGCGCAGATGCAGGAAGTTGCGCTACGGGCAGCGAGCAGGGAGCTGCAGCAGGCGCGCCGGGAACGCCAGTACAACCCCGCCGACGTCGACGCGGTGCTGGCAGACCTGGACAAGCTGATCCTCGCCCGCGACCGTAGCGCGCTCGCCGCGCCCAGCACGCTGTGGGAGCCGAAGTAGGGTCCCTTTGCTTATCGACGCCCCTCCGGCCCGCCCCGTTTTCGAAATGCTAAGTAATCTGCTTTCAAAACGCCAAGCGATATGTTTTCAAAATGTCAATCTGGATGCTTTCAGAATGCCAAGCAAGAGCTCGTAACTGCTACGATGATGCCGTATGGTGAACGGGTACATACCACGATTGGCAGATGCTGAATTGGGGCTATCGCTCCGCAGACAGGGCGGCGTCCTTATTGAGGGACCGAAAGGCTGCGGAAAGACGGAAACGGCGAAACAACAAGCAGCGAGTTTCCTAAACGTGGAGACCGATCCGGGTGTCACCCTCGCCATGGATAATGACCCGCGGCTGCTGCTTGACGGTGCCACACCGCGACTCATCGACGAATGGCAGTTGCAGCCGAGACTGTGGGATTTCGCACGGCACGTTATTGATGAGCGCCAGGCGAAGGGGCAGTTCATCTTCACCGGTTCCACGGCCCCTGGGGCGGACGCGACGAGCCACTCGGGCGCGGGCCGGTTCGCACGAATGACTATGTCGACTATGACCCTTTTTGAAACCGGGGAATCGGATGGGTCGGTATCGTTTGCTGCGGCGGTTGCAGGTGATCCGTTGCCGTTTTCGGCACCAGCGTTAACACTTCCGCAATTGGCGGAACGAGTGTGCCGGGGTGGCCTTCCTTACAACGTCGGTCTCCCGTTTGAAGATGCGCTTGAAAACGTCCGGGACTACATACAAACCGTTGCGGACGTGGATATTCGCACTCCGGGCGGAGTCAATCGTGATTCAGAGCGAGTCAGACGGATGATCCGCTCGTTAGCTCGTGGTGTGGGCACTGAGCTCGAGCTGCAAACCATCGCGACCGATGCCGATACCTCTCGGGAAACAACCCGAGACTATCTCGATGCTCTCGCGAGCATTTTCGTCTCCGTGGATCAGCCTGCCTGGTTCACGCACCTGCGTTCCAAAGCGACGCTGAGGAAAGCGCCGAAGCGCCATCTCGCTGACCCTTCCTTTGCCATGGCGGCTCTGGATCGAGGGCCGGAGCACCTACTCCGGGACCCCGCATACTTCGGCCAACTCTTTGAGTCGTTGGTGGTGCATGAACTTCGTGCGTTCACGGGAAGAACGGTGTACCACGCCCGGCTTAACACGAAGCTGGAGGTCGACGCGGTCGCGAACGTCGGCGGCCGGGACGTGCTAGTCGAAGTGAAACTGGGCTACACCCCAGAGGTGATTGAGCATGCGGCCGACACACTCAAGCGGTTCGCAGGGCACCTTGATGACGACCCTGCATTGGTAGTGATCACCTCGGGAGGCCCCGCACTCCGCCGGAACGACGGTGTCGCAGTGATTCCAATCGGGGCGCTGGGTCCGTAGCTAAGGTGCGCGCGGCGCACCTCTCCTTAGAAGGGAGGTAACCCTAGTGTGGCCTTGAGTTGCCACAGCTGTTCAGCGTCCTCAGCGCTTCGATATTCAATCTGCTGTTGGAAGGCTGCATCCAGACGTTGTTTCGTAACTAGGCCGTCCCATGCCCGTTCGGGGTGAAGGGTACTGATGCTTTGCACACTTCATTTGTTTCTTTCACGAGTTCCTCGATGTCTGGGATGGGGTCAATGACCCGCAGGCTGGCCAGAATCGAGGATGGATTGGCATGAAGATTGCCGAATTTGTCGGTGTAAAGACCTTGAAAGACACCCTCGCGATAACCGACTGACCAGTCCTTGATTGAGTCGGATCTCGCACAATCTTCGACTCCATCGCCCCAAACTACGAACGTTCCCTGCATGCCGCGTCTTGCGACCGCAAGTCCAATCTCTCTCTGCTGCTGTGGCTCGAGCTTGTCGAGGTTGGCGTCCAACAGCCGATTGACCAGCAGCCCACGGGTGAAAGTGTTGTTTATCACTATCAAATCCCTGATTAGAACATCAGGCCGACCTTCTGCGAATTTGTCGATACGTGGAAGCGCCCAGTGAATCCATGAAAAGGCAATTGCGGAAAGAACCTCAACTGTGTCGAGCTTAATGTCGGGCAAGATAGTTCGGCCGTGCCCAGAGCCAGATTGGTTTCGTATCTCGTCTAAGGAAAGAATCATCTTCCTTGCCTGCTCAAGGACATTCCTGGAGGGCCCCTTAACGTTGTGCCCTTCAACCGATTGATCGAGCAGTTTGGCGTGCGCTGATTGAAAAACGGTAGGAAATGTCGTTTTGTTGTTCGGGGATTCCCCTCCTAGTTCCAGAACTGTTTTGGAGATGCTTTCAATCATCGTCTTTAGAGATCCGACTACATCCCCTAAATCCTCCGCTAGAACTGCTCTATCGAACCGTTGCTGTTCCAAAAGCAGTCCCTCCCAATTGCTATCGTCGAAATGCTGCGGGCGTTCGAAATCGACTTCGCGATACTTGAGCAGGATTGTTGTCATTACGCTGCCTCCGGCCACCGCGGCGCGAAGCGTTCCATCGACGCCTCCGGTGAAGCCCCGGAAACCATCCCCGCCCGAATCGCCGAGTGGCTCACCGCTGCGCGCAATCACAACAGTGTCAAGCCCATCTATGTTCACAACTGAAAACGCCAGCTCAAATGCGTTTCTATCTACGTAGTGAGGCGAATTGATGCTCAGTATCTACGTTCACAAAGGGCCAGATGGGGCAAGTGCCCATCTCTTACCGGCGCCTGCCCTGCCCGGGTAGGCCACCGCGGTACGTCCGCACGCTTTGTCCCTGATCAACACTGTGATCGTCTTGCCCCCAGCTGTCGTAGCAATCGAGCGCATAGCTGTCGGATCGTCGCTGCTGCCGCCGGCGCTCACGTTCCTGCTCCCGTTTCCGGTTGCTCGTGCCGCCCTGCCTCTTCTTTTCCTTCCGGATTTCTTCCGGCGAGCGCACCTTGTACTTCTGGGTGTAATGCTGCACGGTGGCCGAGGGTTGCTTCGCGGCCTTGCCTTTTCGCGTCACAAACTCGAATGCCCGGTTGCTCATCCGGCAACTCTCTCCGTTGTTTTTGTGTACAGGCAGAGTGTTCCTCGTGCTTGGTGTGAGCAACCTGTAGCAAGCGGGGCATTCTGCTTTGCCATTTGAGGTAAGCCGGAGGGTCGGCAGATTCGGGGCCGGGGCTTCTGTAGATGGCCTCGACTGCGGTTGGTTCTGCGTCTTCGGGGCCTTTGCTGCTTTCTTGCCCAGCGGTTCGTTCACGTGCGCAAAGCGTTGCCCGCTGGCCTTGCAGGGTTTTCGCAGTGTCCGGAAATTGAAGAAGTGTTCTGGAAACACTCCTGTGGCTGAGAGGTCGAAGGTGCCGGCGCAGACCTTGCACACGTCCGAGCTCGATTGCCTATCGACGCCCCTCCGGCCCGCCGCCGGTATCACCCCCGCCGAACTCGCGGCGGAAATCCCCGTCCCAGTCGATGTCGCTGGCCGCGTCGCCAACCGTCTCCGGCGGGGAGGCGTGGCCGAACTGGCGGTCGACGTCGGCGTAGTGCGTCTCGGGCAGGCCGTACATGTCCCGCTCGAGCGTGTCGGGGTGGCGGTCGTTGGCGGCCTGGATGCCCATGACTAAGAACACTGCGCCCGCGACGGCGGTGGCGACGCCGATGAACACCGCCGTCGGCCCGGACAGGAACACAAAGGACAGGACGGCCACCACGATCAGCGCTGCTGCAACCGCGTAGCTGCGGCCAGCAGATCCACGCGGAGTGTCGCTTGGTTTGTCACGGGGGAGCCCTTTGTCGTCGAATCCCTGGTGCTGCATGGTGTGCAGCCTACGGGAGGAGGGGGCTCTATGAGTTGAGTTTTCCGGATAGTTGGTCGAGCCGGTCTTTACTTGGGCCCTCGAGGCCAGTGATGGTGACTCGCTTGCCTTTGTCCCCGAATTTTTGGGTGATGGCGTCTAGAGTGGCCACCGTGGATGCGTCCCACACTTCGGCGCCGCTGAGGTCCAAGATGATGTGCTCCGCGGAGTCGGTGTAGTCGAAGGCGTAGACGAGGTCGTTGCTGGAGGCCCAGAAGAGCTGGCCGTGGATGCGGTAGGTGCGGGTGTCCACGAGCCCGTCGTTAGTGGTGTCCTCGGCGGAGACCTGTTCCACCGTTGCGAGGTGGGCGACGCGGCGAGCAAATGTGATCATGGCGGTGAGGACGCCAAACACCACGCCGATTGCGAGGTTGCTGGTGGCAAGTGTGGCCACCACGGTTACCAGCATGACCACCGTCTCCGACAGCGGCATGAATTTCAAGGTGCGGGGGTGGATCGAACGCCAGTCGATGGTGCCCACCGACACCATGATCATGATCGCGACCAGCGCCGCCATGGGAATCATGCCCACCACGTCGCCGAGTACAAGGATCAGTACTAAAAGAAACACGCCAGCCAGCAGTGTGGACAGCCGTGTGCGCGCCCCGGATTCGCGGACGTTGATCATGGTTTGACCGATCATCGCGCAGCCGCCCATTCCCCCGAACAGTCCGGAGGCGATGTTGGCTACGCCTTGCCCCCAGGATTCGCGGGTCTTGTTGGAGTGCGTGTCCGTGATGTCGTCCACCAGCTTCGCGGTCATCAGCGACTCCAGCAGGCCGACAATCGCCATACCCAGGGAATACGGCGCGATGATCTGCAGCGTCTCCAGCGTCAACGGCACGTTGGGAATGAACAGGTGCGGCAGAGAATCCGGCATCTGCCCCATATCCGAAACAGTGGGCACGCTCATCCCCGTCAGCCCCACGACCGCGCTGATCACAAGGATGGTGATCAACGGAGCGGGGATGGCGCCCGAGAGTTTGGGCCACCCGAGCATGATCGCGATGCCCGCGGCGACGAGGACGTAGACGACCTTTGGTACGTCGATAAGATGCTCCAACTGCGCGGTGAAGATTAAGATTCCCAGTGCGTTGACGAAACCGATCATCACCGAGCGGGGGATGAATCGCTGCAGTTTGGCCACGCCGAGGGCGGCGAGCGCGATTTGCAGCACGCCCGCCAGCAGGACGGTGGCGATGAAGTAGTCCAGCCCGTACTCCCGGGCAACGGGAGCGATGACTAGGGCGACAGCGCCTGTGGCGGCCGTGATCATCGCGGGGCGCCCGCCGGTGAACGCGATGGTGATGGCCATGATCACGGAGGCGAACAACCCGAGCGACGGGTCAACCCCGGCGAGGATGGAAAAGGCGATGGCTTCGGGGATGAGCGCCAGCGCAACGGTCAGTCCGGCGAGAACCTCCTTGCGCAGGCGGGTGGGTGACGAAAATGCGTAGCGGAAGGATTCCACAACGCCCGTCGGCGCGAGCGGTTCGCGAGTGGTCTCGGTGTGAGGGGCAGCCATAGGTATACCGTTTTCAATGCGTTAGATGATTTCCCCTCGAGCAGGTGAGGGGTGGAAACCGTAGCTACCGTAACGGCCCCGGGGAGGCGAGCGCCAATGCAGCCGCCGCGCGAAAACAGTCCTCATTACGAGGCGGGGAGGTCGCCGCGGAGCATCGGGACGCTATGGATCACCATGTAGATGCCGACGATGGCGGCGATCCAGAGAAGCGTCACTTTTGCCTCGTACTCGAGGCGGGGGATGAGGCGCTCGAGCCGCGGGAAAACCTTTTGGCCGAAGAGCAGCGCGAAGGTAGCGAGGACAACTGTTGGCACGATCATAATGAGGCAGTAGATGCCCACGGCTCCAGCCTTTGCCACGGATGGGATCTCCCAGCTGCCGATGATGCCCATCGCTGCGATGTACGGCAGCATCGTCGCCGCCTCGGTAAGCGATGCGCCGAGGCCTAAGGCGACCATGCTTGGCACACTGCTTGTTGCGCTGGCCGCGCGTTTCGGCAACTGCCCGGGTTCGGGCTTCTTGGGGTCGGGTCCGAAGATGCCGAAAATCGCAAGGGCTGCGCCCAGTATCAACGTGATCCATGGGAAGACATCGGTCTGCGTGATCTGTTCGGCGACCGAGCCCAAGCCGACGAACCCGAGGAGCAGTCCCAGCCCGAGGAGGAAGTAGACCGCCGCAACTGTGACCAGGTACGTAGCCAGCGCTGACACTCTCACAGCGCGCCAGTGGACGATGAGCGCAAGGGGGATGACAAGGGTGCCCAAGCTCAGGCTGTCGAGCAGCGCCAAGCCAACAACGGCGATGACTGAACCCATGGGACGCTCCGATTCTCTCATACGAACGTATTACGGTCTTACGAACGTACGAGAACCTAGACTGGTGCGCAACCATGAATGACTTTTCCCTGGACCATCAGTTCTCAGAATCGGCCGCTGCCGTCGCCGACGCGACCATCCGCATCATCGCGACGCGCGGCCTCGATGCGGTGAGCGTGCGGGAGGTGGCGAAAGAGTCCGGGTTCGCCGCCGGCTCGGTGCAGTATCACGCCCCGAATAGAGACACCTTGCTTGCGCACGCGTTCATCCGTTCCATCCAGCGCCAGGGGGAGCGAGTGGCTGCAGTTTCTGAAAGGGGAGACAAGCTCGAAACCTGGGTGGCGAGGCTTGCCGAGCTCCTCCCGATCGGAGGGGTGCGTTCCGAAGACGCCGCAATCTGGGTCACGTACGGCTCCGCCTCTGCGACCCGGGACTGGATTGCGAATCTCTATACCGAGGTCCTCGAAGACTTTCAGAGCAGTGTTGTCCTTGCGCTCGGTGGTGAGGGGGATGCTAAACCCAAGGCGCGTCTGGTTACCGCGCTGATCAACGGTCTCACTCTGGACAACCTGCGGGTTCCCGAATCGGAGGCCGACCGCATCGTGGCCGACCTCCGCGAAGGCCTGCGCCTGCTCTTCTCCGGCTAACCCCCACCGAACCGCGAGCCACACCAAGGAAACACCTGCAGAGCGGTTACGCTTGGACTCTGATTGCCCACAACAGAAAGTGAGAGCTGTGGAGACGAGCAAGACCCTGGCCGTGGACACGCTGCAGCGCGTCCTCATGCCCAAGAAGGGCGAGCCGCACGACGTGCGCATGCTGTACCTGATCGAGCAGGAGCAGAACACCCAGCGCCTGCGCTGGTCTGACCGCACGAGCTTCGAGGTCCCGGCGGGCAACGAGGCCAGCTTTGAGACGTACTTCAACGCCTTCCCGGCGAGCTACTGGCGCCGCTGGTCGCAGCTGGATTCGGTGGTCCTGGCCATGGAGGTCGAAGGCCGCGCGACCATCTCCGTCTACCGCTCCAAGCACGACGGCGTCCGCGTTGCCGTGGAAAGCCGCGAGGCCACCGGCTACACCGAAATCCCGCTGAAGCTCAGCAACTTCGAGGACGGCGGCTGGCTGTGGTTCGACATCACCGCCGAGGATGACACGCGCATCGCGAACGCCGCGTGGTGCTCCCCGCAGGAGCCCAAGGAGCAGGTGCTTGACGACGGCACCGTGGTCCCCCCGCAGCCGAAACAGGTGGCCGTGGGCATCCCCACGTTCAACCGCCCCCGCGACGCGGTCAACGCCTTGCACGCGTTGGCGGAAGACCCGTACGTGGAGGCGTCGATTAGCAACGTGCTCATGCCGGACCAGGGTGACCAGCACCCGGCGGACGAGCCGGACTTCGCCGAGGCCGAGAAGAACCTTGGCGCGAAACTGCAGATCTTCCGCCAGGGCAACCTGGGCGGCTCCGGCGGCTATTCGCGCATCATGTACGAGGCGCTGAACCGCACGGACGCCCCGTTCATCCTGTACATGGACGACGACATCGCCATCGAGCCGGACTCCATCATCCGCGCCGTGCAGGCCGCGCGCTACGCCAAGCAGCCGATTCTGGTGGGCGGGCAGATGCTCAACCTGCAAGACCGCTCGCAGCTGCGCACCACCGGCGAGACCGTGGACCCGAACATCTTCATGTTCTCCGGGGCGCGGCACGCGGTGTACGACCACGACTTTGCCAAGTTCCCGCTCGGCTACGTGGGTACGGAAGAAGAGGACCTCAACCCGCACAAGACCACCTCGCGCCCGCTGCACCGGCGCATCGACGTGGACTACAACGGCTGGTGGATGAACCTGTTCCCGCGCGTGGTGGCTGAAAAGATGGGCCTGCCGCTGCCGCTGTTTATCAAGTGGGACGACAACGAGTACGCACTGCGCGCAAAGGAAGCCGGCTTTCCCACGGTCACGTGGCCGGGCGTGGCCATCTGGCACATGGCCTGGGCGGACAAGGACGACGCGATTGACTGGCAGGCGTACTTCCACATGCGCAATCGCCTCATCGTGGCCAGCATCTACGGGCCCGACGACCCGGAGGCGATGCTCAAGCACATGTGGAAGTCGACTCAAAAGCACTACATGTGCATGGAGTACTCCACCATCGCCATCCAGAACGAGGCAATGCGCGACTTCCTCGCCGGCCCGGACCAGCTGTTCGACATCCTCGAATCCTCGCTGCCCCGGATTCAGGGGATCCGCAAGCAGTACTCTGACGCACAGGTGCTTCCCAGCGCCACCGAGCTGCCCGCGCCCACGGGCGCGCCGGGCGTGCCCACCCACAAGATGGGCGGGCGCCTGGCCAAGGTGAAGAAGCTGCCGTGGGCCGCGAAGGCGCTGCTGCACCTGCGCAAGGACGAGGACCGCTCGCACTGGAAGGCGCCGCAGCTCAACCTCACCGCCGACGAGGCGCGCTGGTACACGCTTGCACGCCTGGATTCGGCGACCGTGTCCACCGCCGGCGGCACCGGCGTGACCTTCCGCAAGCGCGACAAGAAGGCTGCCGACGCGCTGGTGGCCGAGCAGAAGGAGCTGCGCGAGCAGATCACGCAGCGCTGGCCGGAGCTGAAGCGGCAGTACCGCGCCGCGCGCCCGGAGCTGACCAGCCACGACAACTGGGGGAAGGTGTTCGATGCGCAATAGGGAAACCAACCTGCTCGTCGCCATCCAAGACGGGCTGTACACCCCGGAAACCGTGAAGGCCGCCCGCGTCTTAAGCCACTTCGGCGAGCACGATTTGGGCTGGCTGGCGGTGTCAGCTGGCGGAGCGGTCGTCGATAAGCAAAGGCGCTCCAAGTGGATCGCGCTCGGCGCCGGCACGTTCGCCGCGCACGCCGCGACGGTGGTGCTCAAGCGCATCGTGCGCCGCCCGCGGCCGAACGACGCGCGGGTGAAAATCGGCGTGGGCACGCCGTCGCAGCTGTCGTTTCCGTCCTCGCACGCCGCGAACACCGCGGCTGCGGCCGCGCACCTGGCGGACATCACGGGCACAAAGTGGCCGTGGCTGCTCGTGCCGGTGATGATGCTCTCGCGTAACCTGCTCGGCGTGCATTACCCAACGGACACCCTCGCGGGCGCAGCCCTTGGCGCGGCGACGGCGAAGGTGGCCATCGAGGCGGAGAAGAGGATCTAGTGGATCGCACCCAGGAACCCGTGGACGAGCCCCTGATCAAGTCGGAGCCGCACACCTCCGGCGTTGAGCAGGTGATGAAGAAGACGCCGCCGAAGAACCTGCCGGACGCGATGCTCAAGGGCCTGCGGCCCAAGCAGTGGGTGAAAAACGTCCTGGTGTTGGCCGCGCCGCTGGCCGCCGGGGCGGAATCGTTCAACTCCCGGACCGCCGTGGACATCCTCATTGCGTTTGTGGTGTTCTGCTTCGGTGCGTCCTCGATTTACCTGATCAACGACGCCCGCGACGTCGAATCCGACCGCCTCCACCCCACCAAGCGCTTCCGCCCGATCGCCTCGGGCATGCTGCCGATCAATCTCGCGTACGCGATGGCCGCGGTGCTGATCGCGGCGGCGCTCGGCCTGTCGCTTCTGGCTACCGACGGCGCTTCGCTGGCCTGGGTCATCGGCATCTACATCGCACTGCAGCTGGGCTACTGCTTCGGCTGGAAGCACATCCCGGTGATCGACATCGCGCTGGTGTCCTCCGGCTTCATGCTGCGCACCATGGCCGGCGGCGTGGCCGCGGGCATTGACCTGTCGCAGTGGTTCCTGCTCGTGGCGGCGTTTGGCTCACTGTTCATGGCGTCCGGCAAGCGCTACGCCGAGCTGCTGCTGGTCAAGGAGACCGGCGCGCAGATCCGGCGCGCGCTGCAGGGCTACACCGAGACATACCTGCGGTTCGTGTGGACGCTGTCGGCCACCGCCGTGGTGATGTCGTATGCGCTGTGGGGCTTCCAGCTCTCTAACGCCGTCGACGGCACCGCGGCGATCTGGTACCAGGTGTCCATGGTGCCGTTCGTCATCGCGATCCTGCGGTACGCCTCCGTGGTGGACGGCGGCCAGGGCGGCGCGCCGGACGAGATCGCGCTGGAGGACCGCGTGCTGCAGCTGCTCGCCGTGGCGTGGATCTTCTGCATTGTCATGGCCGTCTACGTCGTGCCGAACGTGGGTTGGTAGACAGCTACCCACTAACATCGTCGCAATGACCAAACACGCCCGCCTCTCCGCGCTCGTCGCAGCCGCAATTGCGGGCGTGTTTGCATTCTGGGGCGGGTGGGCCCGCCGGTGGATGTCCGACGACGGCCTCATTGTCCTGCGCACCGTGCGCAACCTTTTGGCGGGCAACGGCCCGGTGTTCAACGCCGGCGAGCGCGTCGAGGCCAACACGTCCACGTTGTGGCAGTACCTGATCACAGCGTTCGGCTGGCTCACGGGGGCGCGGCTTGAAGACGTCGCCATGTGGCTCGCCCTGTTGTGCACCGTCGCGGCGGCGGGGCTGGCCACGTACTCCGCCGGCCGTTTCTGGGGTGGGGTGGGGCCGGTCATCCCGCTGGGCATCATCATCTACCTCGCGCTGCCGCCCGCGCGCGACTTCGCTACCTCCGGCTTAGAGTGGGGCCTGTCGCTGCTGTGGATCGCGGTGTGGTGGAAGGCGCTCGTGGCCTGGGCCCAGCCACTGCGCCACCGCGCGCCCGAGGTCGGCTACTTCCTGGCGTTCTGGTGCGGGATGTCCTGGCTGGTGCGCCCCGAGCTGGCGCTTTACGGCGGTGTGACCGGCATCGTGCTCATCGCCTACAGCCCCCGCAAGACCGCCGGCATCCTCGCCGCCGCGCTGCCCGTCCCAGCCGCCTACCAGCTGTTCCGCATGGGCTACTACGGCCTGATCACCCCGCATACCGCGGTGGCCAAGTCGGCGTCCGGCTCCGAGTGGGGCCGCGGTGTGGAGTACTTCGCCGACTTCGTGGGCTACTACTGGCTGTGGTTGCCGGTGCTGGGGGCTGCCGCGTTGGCGGGGTGGCTGCTGCGGGGGACCGGAGGGCGTCGATTAGCAATCGTCCTGCTGGTTGCGGGCTGCGCGTTCGTGCACATCCTGTACGTCCTGCGCGTGGGCGGCGACTTCATGCACGCGCGCATGTGGCTGCTGCCGCTGTTTGCGCTGCTGCTGCCCGCAATGGCGGTGCCGTACAGCCGCGTGGCCGCGGCCGTAGCCACCGCCGTGGTGGTGTGGGCGAGCGTGACCGTCGTGCGCGCGCACCCCATTGATTGGCAGGCGTACGAAAGCGGCGAAAAAGAACTCCGCATCATCGACGAGCGCGAATTCTGGGCGTACGCGGTGGGCCGCGAGCCCGCCAACCCGCCGCGCTACGCGGAAGACTTCCTCGGCTCGAGGCTCATGCAGAACTGGGAGGACGCCCTCGCGGAAGGCCAACGCGCCGGCGCGGCCCAGCTGAACCTCGCCCGCGTAAGCACCGACCCGGAAACGTACGCCTGGTTCTACCGCGACCGGGAGGCCGCAGAGACCGACCTGCGTAACCTGGCGCTGACCGCCTACCTGCTCAACCTCGGCATGACCAGCATGAACGCGCCCCTCGACGTGCGCATTCTGGACACTGTGGGCCTGGCCACGCCGCTGGCCGCGCGGATGCCCCGCGACCCGGGCGGGCGCGTGGGGCACGACAAGCAGCTCGACCTGACGTGGCAGGCGGCCGACACTGACACCGACCTGGACAGGCTGCCGCCATTCATCGACGCCGTGCAGGCGAAGCAAGCCCGCGCTGCGCTGCGCAGCCCTGAGATCGCGGAGCTGCTCGCCACCTCGCGCGAGCCGATGAGCCGGGACCGGTTCTGGAAGAACGTGCGCTACTCCCTGGGCCCGGGGCGCACGCTGCAGCTCTCCGAAGACCCGGCGGTGTACCTCGACGAAGAGACGCAGCGCGCCATCAGCCGCGGGGAGGACCCAGGGTTGGGCGGCGAACGCATCGCCTGGCCTGTGCAGGTTCGCGCGGAGTTGTAACGCCTTGAGTTGTTATTCCGATAACGATAACGTCACTTTTGCCTGAAAATTCGTTTCGAGGGGAAGTATGAACTTCAAGAACTCTGTGCGCGGTAAGCTCACCGCGCTTCTCGTGGCCTTGGCCAGCGCCCTTGCAGTGGTGGTCGGCGCGCCGCAGGCCTCGGCGGCGAACCGCGACTGGCTGCGCCCCGACTCCACCGGCATGTGCGAGTGGGACCGGGTGGCCTACTGGGTGCAGCGCTGCACCGTGTGGTCCCCCGCGATGAACCGTCACATCACCATGCAGATCCAGCCCGCCAAGAACGGCGGCAACGCGGGTCTGTACATGCTGGACGGCCTGCGCGCGACCGAGATCACCAACGCCTGGGTCAACGACGTCAACGCGGCCCGCACGTTCGTGCACAACAACATCACGCTGGTCATGCCGGTCGGCGGCGAATCTTCCTTCTACACCGACTGGAACGCCCCCGCCACCTACGACTTCAACAACCCGGTGACCTACAAGTGGGACACCTTCCTGACCAAGGAGCTGCCGCCCTACCTGCAGCGGCACTTCGGTGTCTCGCCCACCAACAACTCTATCCTGGGCCTGTCCATGGGCGGCACCGCCGCGATCAACTTGGCGGCGCAGCACCCGAACCAGTTCCGCCAGGTGCTGTCTTTCTCCGGCTACCTGGCTACCACCATCCCGGGTGGTCAGACCGCACTGCGCGCCGCGCTGCTCGACGGCGGGATGTACAACGTCAACGCCATGTGGGGCGGCACGTTTAACCCGCGGCGTTACGAGAACGACCCGTTCTTGAACATGGGTAACCTCCGCGGCAGGGACGTCTACGTCTCCGCCGGCTCGGCAGTGCCTGGCCCAGCCGACGCGAAGTACAAGCCTGAGCACCAGGCGGCCGGCATCGCGTTGGAGGGGGTTGCAAACGCGACCACCCGCGCATGGTCCGCGAAGGCGAACGCCACCGGCGTGCGCCACACCGCGGTGTTCACCCCGACCGGCCTGCACAACTGGGATCAGTTTGGCTCTCAGCTCGAGGCCACCAAGCCGCGCATTCTGAATGTGATGAACGCCTGGTAAACCCTCGTTTCCCACACCGGCTACCGCTGACTGGTAGCCGGTGTTCGCGTTTTGTGCGGCCTGGGTGTAACGCTGCGCGTGTCGCGCACGACTAAACCTTCAAGTGAAACTTAAGCTTTTGCTAGTTATTCTTGTGACACCAGTAGCCAGACGAGGTAGGAGACTCATGCGAGTAAACCGAACCACCGCCACCCGGATCGCCGCCGCGGTGCTGCCCGCCGCACTAGCCGTGACGCTGGTGCCCGCCACGCACGCACAGTCCAGCCTGCCGGGCGGCCTGTCCTCGCAGCTGTCCTCCCGCAGCGGCATTTCCGACGGCCTGCGCCCGCACGACCCGCCGCAGCGTACCCCGATCGAGGTGGAGAACGACCCGCAGATTCCGGGCCTGCCCGCAGGCGTCAGCGTGGACCGCATCGAGTGGATCACCAGCCGCCGCGTCGCCGTCTTCATCAACTCCCCCTCCATGCCGCAGGAGCCGATCCAGGTGCAGATCCTCCTGGCGCGCGACTGGCACTCCAACCCGTCCGCGAAGTTCCCGGAGGTGTGGGCGCTTGACGGCCTGCGCGCGCGAGACGACGAAAACGGCTGGACCATCGAGACGAACATCGAGCAGTTCTACGCCGACAAGAACGTCAACGTCATCCTCCCGGTCGGCGGCGAGTCCTCCTTCTACTCCGACTGGCAGCGCGAGAGCAACGGCAAGCACTACATGTGGGAGACGTTCCTGACCAAGGAGCTCATCCCGGTGCTGAACAACGAGTTCCGCTCCAACGGCAACCGCGCCGTGGTTGGTCTCTCCATGGGCGGCACGGCCGCGGTGAACCTGGCTGAGCGCAACCCGAACCTGTTCAAGTTCGTGGGCTCCTTCTCCGGCTACCTGGACACCACCACCACGGGCATGCCCACCGCGATCAAGGCGGCGCAGCTGGATGCGGGCGGCTACAGCGCGGAGGCGATGTGGGGCCCGCTCGGCTCGCAGGACTGGATCGACCACGACCCGAAGCTGGGCATTGAGAACCTCAAGGACATGATGGTCTACGTCTCCGCAGGCTCCGGCCGCGACGACTTCGGCAACCCCGACTCGGTGGCGAAGGGCCAGGCAAACCCGGCGGGCGTTGGCCTAGAGGTGATCTCGCGCCTGTCCACCCAGACGTTCGTGGATTACGCTTCCCGCACCTCCGTGAAGCCGATCGTGCGATTCCGCCCGTCCGGCGTGCACTCGTGGGAGTACTGGCAGTTTGAGATGGCGCAGGCATGGCCTTACATCGCCGACGCGCTCAACGTGCCGGAGGAAGACCGCGGCTCCAAGTGCACACCCATCGGTGCGATCGCGGAGGCGACGAAGTCCGGGATCATCGGCTCCTGCGTCAACGACGAGTACGACACCGGCAAGGACACCAAGGGCAAGGCCGAGGACTTCCGCGGCGGCACCGCATACTGGTCCCCGGAGACTGGCGCGCACGCCCTCTACGGCGCGATCTTGGCCAAGTACAACGGGCTCGGCGGGCCTTCCGGCTGGCTGGGCTTCCCGCTCACCGGCGAGACCAAGACCCCGGACGGTGTGGGCCGCTTCGTGCACTTCCAGCACGGCTCGGTGTACTGGACCCCGGCAACCGGCGCGTACGCCATCCCGCGCGACATGTTCGACGCGTGGGGCAAAAACGGCTACGAGCGCGGCGACCTAAAGTACCCGGTGGCAGAGGCCAACCAGGTGGGCGACGGCTACGTGCAGAAGTTCCAGGGCGGCTACCTCACCCGCAACCCCGACGGCACGCACTTCATCGTCCACGGCGCCATCGGTGAGAAGTACGGACAGATCGGCACCGCGACCTCGCAGCTCGGGTACCCGACGGGTAACGAAGTCGCGGTCAAGGGCGGATTCTTCCAGCCGTTCGAGCACGGCAACATCTACTGGTCCGCATCCACCGGCGCGCACACCATCCTCACCGGCGCGATCTTCGACGAGTGGGGCAAGCGTGGCTGGGAGCAGGGCGAGCTGGGCTGGCCGGTGTCGGACATGACGGAGATTCCCGCGGGCGGTCAAACCATCGACTTCCAGCGCGGCACCATTGAGCAGGTCAACGGCCGCGTCAACGTGAGGACGCGGTAGTGCGCAAGATTGCAGGCTGCTTAGCGACGATCGCCAGCGTCGCCGCCCTCGCCGGCTGCGGCGGCGCCACCGTGGAATCCGACGACGTGACTGAGACCGCTACCGCGACGTCCACGTCGGAGACCACCGAGACGGCGTCGTCGTCGACGACGCCGGAAACCGCGACGGCACCGGCGGTGGAGCGGAGCTCGTCGGCAAGCGGCGGCGCCGCAGACCAGCCCGCGCGCGAGGTGACCGAGGTGCCGCAGCAGGCGAGCGCCTTCACCCCCGCAGAGGAGGCCTACCTGGCCGGACTCAGGGAAAACGGAGTCAACATCGACGGGGTTGAAGACCAGCTCACAGCAACCGGGGCTACGGTATGCGAGGACGACCTGATCACCCGCGACGCGGTGGCAGGACAACTTGTGGAGCAGCGCCGCACCGACATGGACGCGGCGGGCGTGGCGACGCTCATCGACGACACCGCACGCGCCAACCTCTGCTCCTAGCAGTACAGAAGGGAGCCGCGGGCAATGCGCTCGTCTCGCAACATCATCGTCGTCGCTGCCGCCATCGTGGTGCTGGCCTTGATCGGCTTGGGCGTCTACCAGTGGCGCACCGGGGACGGGGGAGCGCTGCCGTCGGCGCAGCGGCCCGACGACACCTCGGCGTCCTCGGAGGAGGACGCGCCCGCGGAGCCTGACTGGTGCCCGGCGGTGGAGGTCGCCTCCGTGCCGGGGACGTGGGAGTCCGCGGCAGACGACGACCCGTTTAACCCGCAGGCCAACCCGGCGAGCTTCATGCTCTCCATCACCACACCGCTGCAGCAGATGTACGACATCGACGAGGTGCGCGTGTTCACGGTGCCGTACACCGCGCAGTTCCGGAACATCCAGACTTCCCGCGGGCGCGCCGAGATGACGTACGACGACTCGCGCGCCGAGGGCACCGCAAAGCTGTCGGGGGAGCTGCGCTTCGTGGCGGAGACGTGCCCGTCGACGAAGTTTGTCATCGCCGGGTTCTCCCAGGGCGCGGTGATTGTCGGCGACGTCGCGTCCCGGATTGGCAACAACGCCGGGCCCATCGACCCAGAGCGGTTGCTCGGCGCGGTGATGATCGCGGACGGCCGGCGCGAAAACGGCGTGGGCGTGAACCCGGGGGCGGACGTCACCGGCGTGGGCGCCGAGATTGCGATGCAGCCCCTGCAGCGCGTGGTCAGCGCGGCGACGCCGGGGGCCACCATGACCGGTCCGCGCCCCGGCGGGTTCGGCACGGTGGCAGACCGGGCAATTGAGATCTGCGCCCCGGACGACGCCGTGTGCGACGCGCCTCAGGGCGTGGGCAACGCCATCGGGCGGGCGCGCGACCTGGTTGTGGCCAACGGCAACCACGCGATGTACGCCACTAACCCGGCTGTGATTCCGGGGACCACGGTGCCGGAGTGGACGGTAGCGTGGATCCGTGACCAGATAGAACGTAGCTAAGGAGCATGGGTATGGATTTGCAGCAGCTCATCGCGCAGTTTTTCGACGACAACGGCAACATCGCGCTACCGGAGCACTTCACCCTCCCGCGCCTGAGCGAGACGATTTACCAGGCCCACCTGGCCGCGGGCGGCGGGGATGCGGTGAACATCCGCGACTGGGACTTCACCGACGACCCCGACGGCGTGGCCCGTGAATTTACTCGCACCGAAGTTAACACCCGCATCAAGGCGGTGGCGGCCCGCCTGAGCCAGATCGGGCAGCCGGGGGAGCGCGTGGCCATCATGGCGCCGAACTCCGCGGAGTACCTCTTCGCGTTCATGGGCGCGCTGTACGCCGGCCTCGTGCCGGTGCCGCTGTACGACCCGAACGAGCCTGGCCACGAGGCGCACCTGCGCGCCGTGCTTGCAGACGCCAACGCGCGCCTCGTGGTGACCAACTCCACCGGTGCGCCCGCCGTGCGCGCTTTCTTCGCTGACCTGCCCGCCCGGGAGCGTCCCCGCATCTTGGCCGTGGACTCCCTGCCGGACACCATGGCCGCCGCGTGGGAGCCCGTCGCGCCGTCCGAGGGCGAGGACACGGCGGGCGCGATCTGCTTCCTGCAGTACACCTCCGGCTCCACCCGCAACCCGGCCGGCGTGATGATCACCAACGAGGCCCTCGTCACCGACGTGCTGCAGATCAACGAGGCGCTGCGCTTCGAAGCTCCGATGCGCCTTCCCACGTGGCTGCCGCAGCACCACGACATGGGCGTCATCGTCGCCGTGCTGGGCGTGGTGCTCGGCCAGGTCCTCGACATCTTCGGCCCGCGCGATTTTCTGCAGAACCCGAAGCGCTGGGTGGATCTGCTTTCGCGGCGTGACGACGACCCTTCGGACGTCCACATCTACTCCTGCATCCCTAACTTCGCGCTCGACCTGGCCGCCCGCTACGCGGCACCGGAGCGCCCGGAGGAGTACGACTTCTCCGCGGTGGATTGCATCATCGTGGGCTCCGAGTCCGTGACCAAGCCGGGCGTCGAAGCGTTTGTCGGCGCGTTCGGCGAGTCCGGCCTTGACCGCACGGTGCTGCGCCCCTCCTACGGCCTGGCGGAGACCACGCTCTTGGTGGCCACGGACCGCACCGAGGAGCGCCCGAAGTTCGTGGAATTCGACCGCGCGGTGCTGGCCCAGGGCAAGGCCGTGCCGGCCGAGGGCGGGGTGCCCATGGCGTCGAACGGCCAGCCGGTGAAGTGGCTGCACCTTGCCATCGTGGACACGGACACCAGCAGCGAGCTGCCGGAGGGCGAGATCGGCGAGATCTGGGTCCACGGCAACAACGTCGCGGCCGGCTACCTGGACCGCCCGGACGAGACCGAGGCGACGTTCCGCAACACCATCGGCGCCACCCTCCAGGACGGCTTGCCGGAGGACAACTGGTGCGCCACCGGCGACCTGGGCACCGTGATGGACGGCCACCTCTACATCACCGGCCGCGTGAAGGACCTGGTCGTCGTGGCGGGCCGCAATCACTACCCGCAGGACATCGAGGCCACCACGATGGAGGCCACCGACCACGTGCGCAAGGACTCCGTCGCCGCCTTCGCGCTGCCGGGCGACGACGTGGAGCGCCTGATCATCCTCGCCGAGCGCGCCGACGGCGCAACCGAAGACGGGGACGCCGCGGCCGAGGACGCCATCCGCTCCGCCGTGACTAACAACCACGGCATTTCCCCCGAGGTCGTGGAGTTCCGCGCGCCGGGCGGCATCGCCCGCTCCACCGCTGGAAAGATCGCCCGCCGCGTCAACGCGAAGCAGTTCACCGAGCGCGAACACACTGCGACGCAGTAACGGATTGGCCGGGCTGGCCGATAGTCTGGACTGTTATGAATGAGCATGAACTGATCCAGTGGCTCACCTCGTGGGTCGAGCGAGCCACGGGTGTGGACTCGGTGGATCCCACCACCCCGCTCGAGACGTACGGCCTTGCCTCCCGCGACGCGGTGATCCTCACCGGCGAGCTGGAGAAGCTGCTCGGCCGCCGGGTGGACCCCACCGTGGCCTACCAGTACCCGACCATCGCGGCACTGGCCAAGGCGCTGCTCACGCAGGAGCGGGTGGTGCCGAAGGTTGAGCGTCGAGAGGCAGCGAGCTCTCCCGCCACCCACGACATCGCGATCGTGGGTTCCGCCGGCCGCTTCCCGGGCGCACCCAATAACGACGCGTTCTGGCAGCTGCTTATCAGCGGCCGCTCCGCCACCCGCCCCCTTCCCCCGATGCGCTGGGACGAGTACCTGGGCGACCCGGTCGTGCGCACCAAGATGGCGGAGGAGAACACCGACGGCGGGTACATGGACGGCATCGCGTCCTTCGATCACGAGTTCTTCGGCGTCTCTCCGTTAGAGGCGCAGAACATGGACCCGCAGCAGCGCATCATGCTCGAGGTGGCGTGGGAGGCGCTCGAAGACGCAGGCCTGGCGCCGAGCGAGCTGCGCGGGGAGCCCGTGGGCGTGTTCGTGGGCTCCTCCAACAACGACTACGGCATGCTCATCGCCGCCGACCCGAACGAGGCGCACCCGTACGCGCTGACCGGCGCGTCTTCGGCCGTGATCCCGAACCGCATTTCCTACGCGTTCGACTTCCGCGGGCCCTCGATGAACGTGGACACGGCGTGCTCCTCGTCGCTCGTGTCGGTGCACCACGCGGTGCGCGCGCTTCGCGACGGCGAGGCGGACTTCGCCCTTGCCGGCGGCGTGAACATCCTGGCCAACCCGTTTGCGTCGCTGGCGTTTTCCGAGCTTGGCGTGATTTCGCCGACCGGGCGCATCCACGCGTTCTCCGACGACGCCGACGGCATTGTCCGCGCCGACGCCGCGGGCTTCGTGGTGCTCAAGCGCGTGGAGGACGCGGTGCGCGACGGCGACCGCGTGCTGGCCGTGATCAAGGGCTCAGCGACGAATTCCGACGGCCACTCCAACGGCCTGACCGCGCCGAACCCGGAGGCGCAGGTGGATGTGCTGCGCCGCGCCTACGCCGACGCGGGCGTGGACCCGCACGAGGTGGACCTGGTGGAGGCGCACGGCACGGGCACCATCTTGGGCGACCCGATCGAGGCCACCGCGCTGGGCGAAGTGCTCGGCCGCGGGCGCGACGTGGCGTCGCCGCTGCTTTTGGGCTCGGCGAAGTCCAACATCGGCCACTCCGAATCCGCCGCTGGCGTGGTGGCGATGATCAAGGTGCTCGAAGCGCTCAAACACGACACGATCCCGCAGACCATCAACTTCACGGAGCCCAACCGCTACGTGGATTTCGACGCGGAGCGCATCGAGGTCGTCCAGGACCCGCGCGAGTGGCCGCGCTACTCCGGGCGCCGCGTGGCCGGCATCTCCGGATTCGGCTTCGGCGGCACGAACGCGCACGTTGTCGTCGCAGACTTCGACCCGGCGGACTACACCATCAACGTGCCTGAGACGCAGCCGGCGTTCGAGGGCGTTTCCGTGGCCGCGCTGCCAGTGTCGGGCCTGCTGCCGTCGCGCCGCAAGGAGGCGGCCGGCGTGCTCGCGGACTTCCTCGAGGGGCGCGACGACGCCGACTTGATCCCCGTGGCCCGCTCCCTGGCCGCGCGCAACCACGGGCGCTCCGCCGCCGTGGTGCAGGCGGCGAGCGTGGAGGAGGCGGTCAAGCGCCTGCGCCAGGTGGCCGGCGGCAAGATCGGCCCGGGCATCGCGGTTGCCGACGCGCCCACCCCGATGGGGCCAGTCTTCGTGTACTCCGGCTTCGGCTCCCAGCACCGCAAGATGGCCAAGGAGCTCATGGCGCGCTCGCCGCTGTTTGCGCGCCGCATGCGTGAGCTGGACGAGATGGTCCAGTTCCAGGCGGGGTGGTCCATGCTGGAGATCATCGAGAACGACGAGCTGACCTACGACACCGAAAACGGCCAGGTCACCATCACCGCCATCCAGATCGCGCAGACCGACCTCCTCGCCGCGGCGGGCATCACCCCGGCGGCCACGATGGGCATGTCCATGGGCGAGATCGCCGCCGCGTACGGGGCGGGGGGCTTAAGCGCTGAGGATTGCATCCTTATCGCCACCGCACGCGCGCGCCTCATGGGCGAGGGCGAGGCCATGATTGCGGGCACCGACCAGGAAGGCGCCATGGCGGTCGTGGAATTGTCCAGGGAGGGCTTGGCGGAGTTCGTCGAGAAGCATGAGCAGGCAGCTGGCGTCGAACCTGCTGTGTACGCAGGACCCGGCATGACCACCGTTGGCGGCCCGTCGCACGCCGTGGACTACCTCGTGGAGGCGCTGACGGCCGAGGAGAAGTTCGCGCGCAAGCTCAACGTGCGCGGCGCCGGCCACACCAGCGCGCTCGACCCGATCATGGGCGACCTCGCCGGTGAGATCGCGGGCGTCGAAGCGCGGCCTTTGCGCGTGCCGCTGTTTTCCTCCGTGGATCGCGGCGAGGTGTACCAGCCGGGTCAGGCCGTCCACGATGACCAGTACTTCCTGCGCATGACCCGCCAGCCCGTGTACTTCGAGGACGCCACCGCGGCCGCGTTCGCCGCCGGGCACACCACGCTCGTGGAGGTCACCCCGAACCCGGTGGCGCTGATGGGCATGATGAACACCGCGTTCGCCTCCGGCAAGGCCGACGCGCAGCTGCTCTACACCACCAAGCGCAAGGTGGACGAGCTGGAATCGCTGCTGGACCTGGCCGCGAAGCTGTACGTGAACGGCATGCCGGTGGACTTCGGCACGTTCTACGGCGCCGGCGAGGTCATCGACGCGCCGAAGACGGTGTTCCGGCAGGTGGACCACTGGACGCCGGCGCGCCCGTCGTCCTCGCGCGCGTCGCTGCTCGGCTCGCGCGTGACGCTTCCCGGCGGGGAGGTCGCTTTCGCCACCGCCGCGGACCAGGTGTTCAGCCCGCACCAGCTCATCGAGTCCGCGGCCGCCGAGATCTCGCCCGACGCGCGCGTCGTGGCCACCGAGGAGCACGGCTACCTCCCGGCGGACGGCGAGGTCACCACCATCGCCGCGTCGTCGCTGGGCGGCGTGTCCGTCAAGGTCTACGACGGCGGCAAGCTCATCGCGGAGGGCTTCGCCTCCACCATCGACCGCGCCCCGGTGCAAGGTGTGATGGAGCGTCCGCTTGACGACGAGGCTGTCGCCACCACCGCCGTCGACGAGGATGCGGACGACGCCGTGCGCTGGGACCCGGAGTCCGGCGAAACCGTGGCCGAGCGCCTGCGCGACATCGTCTCCGAATCCATGGGCTACGACGCCGAAGACCTCCCTGATGAGCTGCCGCTGATCGACCTCGGCTTGGACTCCCTCATGGGCATGCGCATCAAAAACCGCGTGGAAAACGACTTCCAGATCCCGCCGCTGCAGGTGCAGACGCTTCGCGACGCATCCGTCGCCGACGTGATCCGCATCGTCGAAGACGCAGTCGCCGGCGAGAGCGACGCGCCGCAGCCGCTGCCCTACAACGACGAGGCACGCGACCCGGCAGCGGCCGCCGAAAAGGCCAAAGGCGTCGGCATCGCACCGCGAGACGCGTCCGAGCGCATGGTCTTCGGCGCGTGGGCAAAGTACGCGGGTGCCGCGGCTGCCGGTGTGACGTCGGCATTGCCGTCGATTAGCAACGAGCAAGCGGCCGAGATCGCCGCCCACCTCACGGAGCGCTCCGGCATCGACGTCACCGCGGACGACGTGCTGGCTGCCGAGACACTCGAGCCGCTGGCGAACCTGGTGCGCGAGGGGCTGGAGACGCCGGTGGACGGCAACATCCGCGTCTTCCGCGACGGCACCGCCAACCCGGTGTTCGTGTTCCACCCGGCGGGCGGGTCCTCGTCGGTGTACTCCCCGCTCGCGCGGCGTTTGGACGAAAACGTGCCGGTCTACGGCGTCGAGCGCCTCGAAGGCTCGCTGAAAGAGCGCGCGGCGGAGTACGTCAAAGACATCGAGCGCATTGCGGACGGGCGCAAGGTGGTCCTGGCCGGCTGGTCCTTTGGCGGCGCGCTGGCCTACGAGGTCGCGCACCAGCTGGGCAACGACCGGATCGACTTCATCGCGCTGCTGGACACCACGCAGCCGTCGGAGCCGATCCCCGACACGCTGGACGAGACAAAGGCCCGGTGGGGGCGCTACGCCGCGTTTGCGAAGGAGACCTACGGCCTCGAGTTCGACGTGCCGTACGAGCTGCTCGAAACCGCCGGCGAGGACGCGCTGCTTGAGATGCTAACCGAGTTTCTGGCCACCACCGACGCGTCCGAGCACGGCCTGGCCGCCGGTGTGCTGGAGCACCAGCGCGCGTCCTTCGTGGACAACCAGATTCTCAACCACTTGGACTTCACCCGCTGGGATGACGTGAACGTGCCGGTGCTGCTGTTCCGCTCCGAGCGCATGCACGACGGCGCGATCCAGCTCGAGCCGAACTACGCCCACATCGACGAGGACGGCGGCTGGGGCGCTATCGTGAGCGACCTGACCATCGTCCACCTGCCCGGCGACCACCTCGCGGTGGTGGATGAGCCGGCGGTGGGGATCGTCGGTAAGCACATGAACGCATGGATTGAGGGGAAGCGATGACCACAGCTGACAAGCTCGCGGACCTGCGCGCGCGCCTGGACAAGGCGCAGGACCCCGGGTCCGAGCGCTCGCGGGCCCGCCGCGACGAGGCCGGGCGAACCACCCCACGCCAGCGCATCGACGCCCTGCTGGACGAGGGCTCCTTCGTGGAAATCGGTGCCCTCGCCCGCACCCCCGGCGACCCGGACGCGGTTTACTCGGACGGCGTGGTCACCGGCTACGGGCGCATCGACGGACGCCCCGTGGCGGTCTACGCACACGACAAGACCGTCTACGGCGGGTCCGTCGGCGTGACGTTCGGCCGCAAGGTCACGGAGGTGATGGAGTTCGCCATCAAGATCTCCTGCCCGGTGATTGGCATCCAGGACTCCGGCGGCGCGCGCATCCAGGACGCGGTGACGTCGCTGGCCATGTATTCCGAGATTGCCAAGCGCCAACTGCCGCTTTCCGGGCGCGTGCCGCAGATTTCCATCATGCTGGGCAAGTCCGCTGGCGGCGCCGTGTACGCGCCTGTGACCACGGACTTTGTTGTCGCCGTCGACGGTGAGAGCGAGATGTACGTCACCGGCCCGAACGTGATCCGCGAGGTCACGGGCGAGGACATCACCTCCGCCGAGCTCGGCGGCGCCCGCGTGCAAGAACAGGCCGGCAACATCCAGGCGGTTGTCGCCGCCGAGGAGGACGCCTTCGACTACGTCAAGGACCTGCTCGCGCACCTGCCCACGTCCGCGTTCGACGCCGCGCCCGTTGTGGCCGCGCAGCCGGACGAGGAGCTCGACGACGCCGCGCTTGACACCTTCATGCCGGACGACACCAACGCTGGCTACGACATGATGGACCTGCTGGTCCAGCTCGGCGACGACGAGGACCTCGTGGAGGTCCAGGCCGGTTACGCCGAAAATCTCATCTGCGCGTTCGGGCGCATCGACGGCCGCGCCGTCGGCTTCGTGGCCAACAACCCGATGCATCTGGCCGGCTGCATCGACGCGGACGCCGCCGACAAGGGCGCGCGCTTCATCCGCACCTGCGACGCGTACAACATCCCGATCGTCTACGTCGTGGACACGCCCGGCTACCTGCCCGGCGTGGACCAGGAGCGCGAGGGCCTGATCCACCGCGGCGCGAAGTTCGCGTTCGCGGGCGTGGAGGCCACCGTGCCGAAGGTGACGCTCGTGGTGCGCAAAGCCTACGGCGGCGCGTACGCGGTCATGGGGTCGAAGAACCTCAACGGCGACATCAACCTGGCGTGGCCCACCGCCCAAATCGCGGTGATGGGCTCGGCGGCGGCGGTGGTGATGCTGCAAGGTAAGCAGCTCGCGGCCATCGAGGACCCGGCGCAGCGCGAGGCCATGAAGAAGATGTTCATGGATTTCTACGACGCCGAGATGACCTCCCCGTACGTCGCCGCCGAGCGCGGGTACATCGACCAGATGATCGCGCCCAGCGAAACGCGCGTCGCTTTACGACGGGCGCTTCGCCAACTAGCCTCCAAGCAGGAGTTCGACCTGCCGAAGAAGCACACCATCAGTCCCCTCTAACTCACAGAAAGAAGTGATTTCCATGCTCTCTTCCACCCTTGACATCGTCGGCGACGTGATTAGCTACCTGGTCTGGTTCGTCAACGGCCTGCTCGCCAACAACCAGGACCCGCTGTACAACTGGGGCATCACCTTCTAGGAGCCGAGCCAGAGGGGAAAAGGAGTTCCATCACGCCGTACGGATGGACGGTGTTCGCTACCGGGTGCCCGCGGGGTGAGACCCACACGGGTCTGCCCCGGATGCGCTCGATCCGCCCGCGCCGGTTTGTGTGGCGCGGGTCGTCGTGGTTGACCCGGTTGTGGTACCTGCACAGCGGCACCAGGTTGGCCAGGTTCGTTTCACCGCCCTGCGACCAAGCCTGGATGTGGTGGAATTCGCACAGGTCAGCGCTCACCCGGCAGCCCGGCACGGGGCACATCGGGGTGGCAATGCGCGCCAAGTCGCGCTGTTTCGAGTTGGCCACGCGCTGAGTTCTGTACAGGTTCACCGGCCCTGCCTCGGGGTGCACGAGCGCAACCTCCGACGGGAACATCTCGCCCATGAGTGCGGCGACGTACTCCGTGCCCGTGATGGTCGTGCCGTCGGTGAGCCCGAGCAGCACGTCGTCGCCGCTGTCGGCGAGGATTGCGACGTGCTGTTCGGCGGCCACCGCCACGATGGGGCGCGGCACCGGGACCTGTACCCCTGCGTCGCCCTCGAGGATCTCCGTCAGCCGGGAGAACATCTGCGGGCCCGCGGGGCGGGACGTGTCCAGACCATCGCGCAGGCGCTGTTCCAGCGCAGCCAGCACGTGTTCGTCCCCTGAGCCGGAGAACTTGCGCTTCCCGTTCTTCGACTTTGAGAACCGGACGCCGTCTTCGGGGGTGCGGTTATCGTCGGGAAGCAAGTCGCGCGCCGCCTGCTCGAGCGCGCGGTAGTTCCCGCTCACCTGCAGCAGCTCCAGCCGTGGCGCCCAGCGCTCGTTCACCGGGAGGCGCTTGAGCCGGCGCTCGATGAGGACCAGCTGGTGCAGTGAGAACCTCCGCGCCAGCTGCAGCGCGCGGGCCTGCTTCCGCGTGTAGGAGGTTGCACCGAAGTACACCTCGCGCACGCCAGCCCACGCCGACACCTGGTTGGGGTCGAGGCCGGCGCGGATCGCGTACTGGTCGTCGAACTCGGCCAGCGCGTCGACGGCGCCAGCCAGGGTGTCCACGAGGTCAGTAAACGATGTCATGGCCGTCAACTTACGGCCGAAATTTGGCCGGTCAATCCCTCCCGGCCCGACCTGTGGATAACTCACGCGAATGGCGCGGCGGATCATCCACAGATCCGGTGTGTGGGAACCGGCTATCCCTTCTTCACCAGCTTGGCCACGCCGCGCCAGCCGAGCATGAGCAGCGCGCTCATGGTGGTGGCGACGACGATGAAGGACCAGTGGGGGACGTCGCCGTTGCGGATGCCCCAGATCACCAGCCCGGTGACCACGGTGATGATCCAGATGAGCCCGCCCTTGTTCTCGCGGGTGATCAGCCAGCCGAGCGTCACGCCGAGGGCGAACGGCCACAGGGTGGACAGCCAGCCGGAGAAATTGAAGGGCATCTCGTCGGACTGGTGCGCCGCACGCGCTAGGAGGGCGAAGGCGGCGATGGCGACGTAGTCGGCGGCGATGGCGGAGGGCTTCGAGATGGTGTTACGCATGCCAGCCACTCTAGAACACCGAGTCGTTCCACCACCGGCGCTCAGGCGTGCCGGCGCGGGAGCCGTCGCTAGCAAGCTTGATGCCCACGACCTGGTGCAGCTCCACGACGTCGTGCTCGAACCCCCATTCGGAGCCCGCCATGTACATGCCCCACAGCTTGGCGGTGTTCTCGCCGACGAGCGCGACCGCCTCGTCCCAATTGGCCTTGAGGTTCTCGCACCAGTCGTGCAGCGTGCGCATGTAGTCGAAGCGGATGTTCTCCTCGTGGAAGACCTCGAAGCCGTGGTCCTGCATCTCGCGGATGATCGTGCCGGAGCCGGTGAGCTCGCCGTCCGGGAAGATGTAGCGGTTGATGAAGTCGCCTTGCGGTGTCTTGTGGTTGTCCGGGTAGGTGATGCAGTGGTTGACCATCACGCCGCCCGGGCGCAGCTTGCCGGCGAGGAACTCGAAGTACGAGGCGTAGTTTTTCACCCCGATGTGCTCGAGCAGGCCGATCGAGGAGATGCCGTCGAATCCGGTCTCGGTGACGTCGCGGTAATCCAGGAAGCGCACCTCCGCGAGGTCCTCGAGGCCCTCTTCCTTGATCTTTGCCTGCGCCCACTCGGCCTGCTCCTTCGACAGGGTGACGCCGAGGGACTTCACGCCCTGGCGGGCGGCGTAACGCACCATGGAGCCCCAGCCACAGCCGACGTCGAGGTGCTTGTCGCCTGGCTTGAGGTTCATCTTTTCAAAGACGAGGCGGAACTTGTTTTCCTGCGCCTCGTCGAGCGTGGCGTCCGGGGTGGGGTAGTAGGCGCAGGTGTAGGCCATGGAGTCGCCGAGGAACAGCTCGTAGAAGTCGTTGCCCACGTCGTAGTGGGACGAGATGACCTGGGCGTCGCGTTCCTTCGAGTGCGGGGCGAGGCCCTGGCGGATGGTGCGCTCGAGCCAGGAGGCCTGCTCCGCCTCCGGGATGGGCTGGATCTGCAGTGCGCCCATGGAGCGCAGGGAGCGCGCGATGCGGACGAGTTCACGCGGGTTGGGCCGCTTGTAGTTGTTATAGAGGGTGCGCATGTCGTCGAAGACGTCGTAGGGGTGCGCCAGGTGCGCGCCTTCAACCGCCAGGCCGTCGGTGACCCAGGCGCGGGCGAGGCCGACGTCGCCGGGGTGGGTGACAATGTAGGACAGGCCCTCGGGGCTGTTTACCTTCACGGTGTGCTTGGCGTCCGCCGGGCCCGTCGATGAGCCGTCGAAGGCTTCCCACTTGAACGGGGTGCCAGCGGGGAAGAGGGTATCGACGATATCCGCCACGGTCATCTGCATGGTCATTCTCCTACGCGTTTTCCACTGTCTTTTCGTACAGGCCCGGGAAGCGCCGGTCTGGGTCGTACTGGGCCTTCATCCGCTCCGGCAGGTCCCCGCCGTAGAGGCGCTCGAATTCGGCGCGGTCGTAGAACGCCTCCGAGTACAGGGACTTGTGCCCGCCGAGGTCCGAGACCTTTCGTTCGATGACCTTGTTGAAGGCCCCCGGCTCCACCTCCGGGACGCCGGACCAGAAGCCGACGTTCACCCATGTTGTCGCCGGCTCGAGGGGGTAGAGCGGCCAGGGCGCCTCCTCGTCGAGCCCGACGCCAGCGAGCGTGTCGACGCCGTCGCGCAGCCGGATCGGGCACAGCCAGACCGGCTCGATGTCGCTGGCCCTGAAAAACCAGTCGAGGAACACGGCGACCTGCGTGTCGCGCACCTCAATGTCTTGCACGACGCGCTCGGTGCGCGGCAGGCCCTTCGGCTTCTTCAGGAACCGGTACTCCAGGTCGTACTTCTTGTCCAGGCCCACGAGTTTCCAGTAGAACGCGCTGCGGCGCAGCTCGCGCGGCCAGATCGTGCGCACTTTGGGGTTCTGGGTGCCGAAGGCGCGGGAGCACCAGAACCAGTCGGTGTCCCAGCGCCAGATGTAGTCACGGATAGTGAGAAAGTCGTGGAGCACGCCGGACGGGTGCTGCAGCGAGCGGTAGTACACGGCGTCGCGCGTGTAGTCGGAGGTTCCCGGCGCCTCGCCCACCTGGAAGGCGCAGACGATGTACTGCTCGGCGGGGGAGAACGCGACGGCGTCGAGGCCGTGCAGGGCGCGTCCGCCCCACTCGCCGGTGGCGGCGGCATCGGCCAGGGCGTCCTGGAAAGCCGTGAGGTCGTCGTAACGCACGTGCTGGAGTTCGATGAATGGCTCGACCTCCTCGAGCTCGATGGTGAGGCGCACCGCGTAGCCGAGTGAGCCGTACGAGTTCGGGAACGCGCGGAAGAGCGCGACGTTGTCCTCGCGCGAGCAGGTGACGATGTCGCCGGTGCCCACGAGCACGTCCATCTCGAGCACGGACTCGTGCGGCAGGCCGTTGCGGAAGGAGGTGGACTCCACACCCATGCCGGAGACGGCGCCACCGAGTGTGATGGTTTTCAACTGCGGCACCACCAGCGGCGCGAGGCCGTACGGCAGGGTCGCGTCGACGAGGTCTTCATAGGTGCACATGCCCTGCACGTCGGCGGTTTTCGTCACTGGGTCGACGGCGATGACGCCACGCAGGCCCTCCACGTCGAGCCCGGCGCTGCCGTCGTCGCGGGAGCGAAAGAGGTTCGACGTCTTTTTGGCCAGGCGCACCCGCTGGCCGTCCGGCACCCTCCGAAAGCTGTCCAGGAGCGCGGCAACCCCTTCCTCGTGCGCGTGCCAGCCAATGGGCACGACGCGTTCAAAATCCACGCTGCGACCGGAAAACATGCTGGAAACGCTCATGTAGGGCCACCATAGACCCAAGTTGCGCACCGCGCGCAAGATAAAACGTCACGCCAGCTCAGACGGCGTCGCCTGCAGACGGGCGCCCGACCATGAAGCCGCGCCCGGCGTACACCGCGGCGTAGACCACCCACCCAATTGCCGTGATGAGCGCAAACGACACCGCCCGGTAGACCACCGTCGCCGCGGTCGCTTGCGCAAGCGGCAACCCGCCAGCCACGAGCATGCCCACCGCGACCGGCTCCACGGTGCCCACGCCCCCGGGGGTGATCTGGGCGGAGCCGGCGAGTTTGGTCATGATGAACGCCAGGCACACGCCCGCAACCGGCACATCCGCGCCGGCAACCGCCCACACGGAACACATCATCGTGGCCAGATCAAGCAGCCGGTTCGCGAGCGACAGCCCCGCGGCCGCGGCAAACGACGGAGCCGAGATCCGGATAGCGGCGACCTGGTCGATCACGTCGACGAGGCGCCCGCGCACCTTCTCCGGCACGTGCCGCACCCACCGCTTCAACGCGGCGGGGTGGCCCGTGGCCCAGAACACTGCGCCGATCGTCGCCGCGGCCGCAGCCAACGACGCCGCCAGCGCCCACACGGACAGCTCTGCCCCCAGCAGGGCGACGGCGACAACGCCGATGAGCACCATCCACACCGTGGACAGCGCCCCGGAGACCACGAAGAACCAGCCACACAGCCCCACCGACGCGCCCCAGGAGCGGTGCACGCGGTACGTGAGCCACGCGGAGATCGCCGGCCCGCCCGGCACCGTCGTGGACCACGCGTTAGAGGCGAACACAATCGCGTTCGTGCCCGCAACACCCGCGATGCGGCCTTCCACGTTGAGCAGGATCTGCATGACCCCGGACATGGCCACAAGCGACAGCACCGCCGCCGCAACCGCCCAGAGCAGAGGCCCGAGCTGCGCCGCCCGCACCGCCCCCCAGGCCTCCCCGAAAAACGGCAGCTGGTCGCGCAGCACCACCAGCACGACCGCCAAGAGGGCGACCGGCGCGAGCCAGCGCAGCCACTGGCGCGAGTTAGCGCTCAAGTTCCTTCTTCTTCAGCTGCTCCAAGGCGCGGCGCTCTTCCAGGTCGCGCATGAGTTGCTGGAACGGCACCAGGGAGGCGTCCTCGGACACGCTGACCCCCGCGCGGCCGGGCTGGATGTCGGGGACCACGCCGGTGATCGGGGTCTCTCCCGCGGCGGGCTCGGGCAGGCGCGAGCCCTCGCCCAGCGCACCCGCGGCGCGCTTGACCCACTGCGGCGCCCACCAGTTGTCCTCGCGCAGCAGGTGCATCACGGCTGGCACGAACAGGAGGCGGATCAGGGTGGCGTCGAGGGCAAGCGAGAAGATCATGCCGTAGGCGATGTACTTCATCATCACAATCTCGGAGAGCGCGAATGCGGCGGCGACCACGATCATGATCGCGGCGGCGGCGGTGATGATGCCGCCGGTGCGCGCGGTGCCGCGGGCGATGGCTTCGTCGGTGCTTTCGCCGTTCTGGCGCGCTTCCACCATGCGCGAGACCAGGAAGACCTCGTAGTCCGTGGACAGCCCGTAGAGGATGGAGATGATCAGCACCAGAATCGGGCTCATCAGCGGCCCCGGCGTGAAGTTCAGCGCGCCGGCGCCGATGCCGTCGACAAACACGGAGGTGAGGAAGCCGAGCGTGGCGCCGATGCCGAGGACGTTCATGATCACGGCCTTAGCTGGCAGGATCACGGAGCCGAAGACCAGCGCCATGAGCAGGAATGTGGCGATGACCATGTACAGCGCCATCCACGGCAGGCGCTTCAGCAGCGCTTCGATGGATTCCACCTCCATCGCCGGGGTGCCGGACACGTACGTCTGCACGCCGTCGGGGGCGTCGATGTTGCGCAGCTGCTTGACGACGTCCGCACCTTCGGTCCTGTCCGCCAGCGGCGCCGAGAGCACCGTCGTGCCGTCCTGCGTGGCGTGCGCGGGCTTCAACGGGGCGGCAAGGCCCTCGACCTGGCGGGCCTGCACCACGATGTCCACCAGCTGCTCGTTGTTGGCGCCGGTGACCACGAGCTTGACCGGGTCGGTGCGGAAGGCGGGGAACTCCTCGTTGAACTCGTCCTGCGCCTGGCGGGTTTCCTGGGTGGGAGGCAGGTAGGTCTCGTTGATGCCGCCGAAGGAAATGCCCACGATCGGCACGGTGAGCAGGAGCAAAAGCGCCGTGCAACCGACCACGACGGCCTTGGCGTGGCGCATTGCCCACCGGGGGATCTTGTACCAGGCATTGTTCTCTATCTCGTCGTCGCGACGCGAGGAGCGACGACGGACCGACCACATGTCGATGCGCGGTCCCAGCATGCCGAACAGCGCCGGCAGCACCGCCACGGAGATCACGGCGGCGAGCACCACCGCGCTCATCGCGCCGTACGCCACGGACTTCAAAAACGCCTGCGGGAACATCAGCAGCCCGGACAGCGCCACGCCCACCATGAGCGCGGAGAAGAACACGGTCTTGCCGGCGGTGTTGGTGGTCACCGCCACGGCCTCCTCCACCTCGCGGCCGCGGTCCAGTTCCTCGCGGAAGCGGGAGACCATGAACAGGCCGTAATCGATGGCCAGGCCCAACCCGAGTAGCGTGATGATGGACTGGGAGAAGATGTTCACCTGCTGGTACTTCGCCAACACCGCCAGCAGCGACAGCGAGCCCAGGATGGAGAGGATGCCCACGATCAGTGGCATGCCTGCGGCCACCACGCCGCCGAAGACGAACAGCAGGATCACGGCCACGAAGATGAGGCCGACTTTCTCAGCGCGGGCGATGTCGCCGGCCATGCCCTCGTCCAGCGCGTCGGCCACGGCTGTGGCGCCGGCGATCTGCACGGTGGCGCCCGGCAGCTCCATATCCTCGAGCGCGGGCTTGATGGTGCGCATGTCCTTCAGCGTCTGCTCCCCGTCGCCCTTGAGCCCGATGGCGGCGAACGCCTTGGTGTGGTCGTCGTTGACTAGCTGCGGGTTCGGGCGCTCGAAGTAGCTGGTGATGTGGTCGATCTGGTCCGGGTATTGCTCGCGCAGGGAGGTGGTGTGGGCGTTCGCTGCGTCGATAAGCTCCTGCCTGTCGACGCCCTCCGGCGACGACACCAGCACAATCACATCGCCCGAGTTGTCGCGGCCGAACGTCTCCTGTTCGATCGCCGCGGCGGCGGTCGAGTCCGCGCCCGGGTCTTCCCAGCCCTCCTGGGAGAGGCGCTCGCCCAGCTTGGAGCCGAACAGCACCTGCATGGCCACAATGAGGGCGATTACCAGCACCGGAATGACCCGGCGGTGGCGGTAGGCGAAATGGCCCCACTTGTAAAACACAGACGGCCTCCTAGTCGCGGGTGTTGTGCAGCAGGGATTTCAGCGGGCGGAACGGCTGCAGCCAGGCGCCGCCCTCCGGCAGCTTGTCCAGGTTCACGCGGGGCAGCGGGTTCTGGAACACGCCGGGGATGTCCTCCAGATCCACGAACTCCACGTCCGGTGAGTTCACAGCCCACGAGGCGTGCTCGTGGAAGCCGAGGACGGTGACCGGGATGCCGTCGCGAACCAGCTCGAGCAGGGGCTCCTGGAAGTTCTGCCCGTCTGCGGAGGCCACCACCACGCCCTGGAGCACGCCCTCGTCGCGGCGGCGCTCGATGTGGGCGAGCATGTCCTGGTCCACGTCAGAGTCCTCGTCGCTCTTCGGCTTGGCAAAGACGGCGAAACCGACGTTGCGCAGCGCCTCCACCCACGGGCGGATCGCGTCCGCGCTGGCCGCTGCGACATTGGTGAAGACCGTCGCCTCCGGCTCGACGTCGCGGCCGAGCTCGTCCGAACGGGCCTCGGCTTCGTCGATGAGCCAGCGGCCGATGGCGTCGAAGCGCGGGCGGTGCGTGGCAGTGGGCCGCCCGCCCAGGATGGCGCCGAGGCCCATGTCCAGGTTCGGCGCGTCCCAAACCAGCAAGTAGCTCTCCGGGCCGGCGGCCGCTCCGGGGGTGTACGGGTGCGTCAGCGTTTGCAGGTCCATCACTTCTTCTCCCAGAGGTACTCGCGGATGACGTGGTCTTTGCCCAGGCCCTTGCCCTCGAACTTGGTGATGACTTGGCGGTCCGTCAGAAGCGGTGCCTCCGCCCACGGCCAGCCCTTGTACTCGAGCGACGGCTCGACGCCAACCAGCTCGTCGATCCACGCCGCGTAGTCCGCGTGGTCTGTGGCCACGTGCAGCACCCCGCCGGGCTTCAGGCGGGTGGCGATGAGGTTCAGCGTGCCGGACTGGATGATGCGGCGCTTGTGGTGACGCGCCTTCGGCCACGGGTCCGGGAAGAAGATGCGCACGCCGTCTAGGGATTCCTCCCCGAACATGCGGGCCAAGACTTCCACGCCGTCGCCTCGCACCATGCGGATGTTGTCGATGCCGCCGCGCACCACAGCGCCGAGCAGCTTGGCCAGGCCCGGTTTGTACAGCTCCACGGCGACGATGTTGGTGTCCGCCTCCAGCGGCGCCATCGCGGCGGTAGAGGTGCCGGTGCCCGAACCGATCTCCACAATGGTGGGGTGGCCGGAGCGGCCGAACCACTCGTCGATGTCGATGCGCTCGTCCGAGCCCTCGGCGAGGACGCGGCCGAGGCGCGGCCAGTGCTCGTCGAACAGCGCTTCCTGGTTCTCGGTGAGCGTGCCGCGGCGGAAGGTCACCGACCCCAGCCGCGGGTAGTCCAATCCGGTGTCGAACTCGGTTTGCAGCGGGCGCCCCGCCGGCAATTCGCCCGTTCCCGGGCGCTGGTTTTCAGTATTATTCATCAGGTTTATTGTCCACATGAACTGGGCAAACGCAAGCGCCGGGCGTTACCCCCGAAGGCGTCGTCAAGCGGGTGTGCGAGAACGGGTGCCGGGGGTAGGGGCTCACCCCCGCGCCCGCTAAAGGTCATGCTTGGCCATACTGGTTATATCCGGCAGGGCCCAAACGGTGGAAACTTTTAGCCAGATGAACGCCCGTTTCGATACTCTGAGACCACAACAACGATGAATTTCGTACGCGCACTGGCCATAACCAGTTGAACAAGGAGTACCGATGACCGCCGAAATCACGCGCCTGGAGGGGCACAACCCCACGGACAACGAGCAGCTCATTGCTTGGATCAACGAGGCGGTCGACCTCTTCGAGCCGGACAAGGTGGTCTTCGCCGACGGCTCGCGCGAAGAATGGGACCGCCTCACCGCCGAGCTCGTGGACGCCGGCACGCTGATCAAGCTCAACGAGGACAAGCGCCCCAACTCGTTCCTCGCGCGTTCCCACCCCTCCGACGTCGCACGCGTGGAGTCCCGCACCTTCATCTCCACCGAGAACGAAGAGGACGCGGGCCCGACCAACAACTGGATGAAGCCCGCCGCGCTGAAAGAGGAGATGCTGGAGCACTTCAAGGGCTCCATGCGCGGGCGCACCATGTACGTGGTGCCGTTCTGCATGGGTCCGATCGCTGACCCGAACCCGAAGCTGGGCGTGCAGTTGACGGACTCCGCCTACGTCGTGCTCTCCATGCGCATCATGACTCGAATGGGCACCCAGGCGTTGGAGAAGATCGAAGGCGACAACTTCGTGCACTGCCTCCACTCCGTGGGTGCCCCGCTCGAGCCCGGCCAGGAGGACGTGGCGTGGCCGTGCAACGACACGAAGTACATCTCCCAGTTCCCGGAGACGAAGGAGATCTGGTCCTTCGGCTCCGGCTACGGCGGCAACGCCATCCTGGCCAAGAAGTGCTTCGCGCTGCGCATCGCGTCCGTGATGGCGAAGGAGGAGGGCTGGATGGCCGAGCACATGCTCATCCTCAAACTCACCTCCCCGGAGGGCAAGGCGTACCACATCGCGGCCGCCTTCCCGTCCGCGTGCGGCAAGACCAACCTGGCCATGATCACCCCGACGCTTGAAGGCTGGAAGGCCGAGGTCGTGGGCGACGACATCGCCTGGATGCACCTGCGCGAGGACGGCCTGTACGCCGTGAACCCGGAAAACGGCTTCTTCGGCGTGGCGCCGGGCACCAACTACGCCTCCAACCCGATTGCCATGCAGAGCATGGAGCCGGGCAACGTCTTGTTCACAAACGTTGCGCTTACTGACGACGGCGACGTGTGGTGGGAAGGCATGGACGGCGAGAAGCCCGCCCACCTGATCGACTGGCGCGGGGAGGACTGGACCCCCGATTCCTCCTCGAAGGCCGCCCACCCGAACTCCCGCTACTGCGTGGCCATCGAGCAGTGCCCGGCTGCGGCGCCGGAGTTCAACGACTGGCAGGGCGTGAAGATCGACGCGATCCTCTTCGGCGGCCGTCGCCCCGACACCGTGCCACTGGTGACTCAGGCCCACAGCTGGGAGCACGGCACCATGATCGGCGCGATGCTCTCTTCCGGCCAGACCGCGGCGTCCGTGGAGGCCAAGGTCGGTTCCCTGCGCCACGACCCGATGGCGATGCTGCCGTTCATGGGCTACAACGTGGGCGACTACTTCCAGCACTGGCTGGACATGGGCGCCAAGGGTGGCGACCGCATGCCAGAGATCTTCCTGGTCAACTGGTTCCGCCGCGGCGACGACGACCGCTTCCTGTGGCCGGGCTTCGGCGACAACTCCCGCGTGCTCAAGTGGGTCGTGGACCGCATCGAGGGCAAGGTCGGCGCCGACGACACTGTTGTCGGCCACACCGCCCGCGCGGAGGATCTAGACCTGACCGGCCTAGACACCCCGATCGAGGACGTGCGCGAGGCGCTCACCGCCGAACCGGAGCTGTGGAAGGAAGACGTCGCGGACTCCCGCCGCTACCTTGAGGGTCTTGGCCCCCGGGTGCCGCAGGAGATCTTCGACCAGCTGAAGCAGCTCGACGAGCGCATCCACGCCGCGGCGAAGTAAGCGCTTGCGGAGGACTGCGGTGGTGCTCTACCATCACACCTGGAAAACTTCAGACAGGATCTGTTGTTAATAAAGCTTAAGGCCTGCCGTATGGCAGGCCTTTCGCTATTCTCGCCGGTATGGCGGGGGAACTCGTGATGAGTCTTAGCGGTGCTCGTATTCAAGCCTACGAGGCTGATGTTGTTGCTCGTAGCTTTACGGTCCCTCTAGAGGTTGAAGCTGCCTACGCTGTCGGACACAGCTTGAATGCCTTTTCCAAACTTCGTAATCGTGTGAGCCACCAGGAGCAAATCCTTTATGTGGATCACGCGGCACGTCTGGGTGAGATCTGCGGCTTGACCGAGTGCAACGAACCCTGGCGTTGAAACTGCGGTGCTAACTCTTCCGCAGGACAAGCACGAGGTTGGACACCGCAAACTCGCGGAGCACCGGCACCCGCGTGACCCACCACGCCCACCGCGGGTGGTAGCGCGGGAAGGCGGCGGCGAGTTGCCCGGTCGACTCGGCCCACTCCAGGCCCTCGCGGGCAGAGACGGCGAACAGGTTCTCGCCGAAGACGTTCTTGGGGTCGCGGCCGTGCACTTTCGCGTATCGACGGCGCGCGTAGTCCCCGCCCACGTAGTGCTGCCATAGCCCTGTCTCGTGGCCGCCGAACGGCCCGAGCCACACCGTGTAGCTGAGCACCACCAGCCCGCCGGGCTTGGCCACGCGCATCATCTCGTCGCCCATGTCCCGCCAATTGGGGATGTGCTCGGCGACGTTGGAGGAGTACACCACGTCGAAGGAGTCGGTGGCGAAGGGCAGCGCCGCACCGTCGCCGCGCACCGCGCTGAAGCCGGTGAGCCCCGCCGCGGAGAGCTCGGAGACGCTCGGCTCGAGGCCGACGTAGAAGCAGTCCGCGAACGCGTCGGCGAAGTAGCCCGGGCCGCCACCGACGTCGAGCACCGATGCACCTCGCAAGCTCGGAGCAGGGGAGAAGGAGAGGTCGTGCGATATGGCGTCGAGAAGCAAGCGTGTATCGCGGGCAAGTAGTGAGTAGAAGATGCGCGGCCGGAACTGTTCGTAGGAAAACGTGCGCAGCAACCGGAGGGTGCGGCGGAGGGTGGCCATCCGGCGGGTACGGTGCATAGCGATGAAGATACTGCTTATGTGCTGGCGCGATTCAACCCACCCGCAGGGCGGCGGCTCCGAGCGCTACCTCGAGCGTGTCGGGGAGTATCTCGCCGCGCAGGGCCACGAGGTGGTCTACCGCACCGCGAAACACACCGGTGCGGCGCGCCGGACGCGGCGCGACGGGGTGCGCTACGAGCGTGCCGGCGGCAAGTTCGGCGTGTACCTGGCCGCGCCGCTGTCGATCTGGCGCAACCGCCCGGACGTGGTGGTGGACACGCAAAACGGCATCCCGTTCTTTGCACGGTTGTTCACCCGCACACCCGTGGTGCTGCTCACCCACCACTGCCACAAGGAGCAGTGGCCGGTGGCGGGTCCGGTGATCGGGCGGCTGGGGTGGTTTTTGGAGTCGCGCGTGGCGCCGCGCGTCTACAGGGGTGCGCGGTACGTGACGGTCTCGGAGGCCTCGAAACGCGACCTGGTGGCGCTGGGGGTGCGCGAAGGCGACATCGAGATCGTGGAAAACGGCGTGGATCCGGTGCCGCAGGAGGTGCCCACGCTTCCGGACGACCACAGGGTGCACCTGGTCACCCTGTCGCGCCTGGTGCCGCATAAGCGCATCGAGGAGGCCATCGACGCGGTGGCGCAGATAGATGGCGCAGTGCTCGACGTGGTGGGTTCCGGCTGGTGGGAGGACGAGCTGCGCGAGTATGCGGCCCCGTACGGCGACACGGTGGTCTTTCACGGGCATGTTTCTGAGCCGTACAAGCACGCCCTGCTGGAGCGTGCCGCGGTGCACCTTCTGCCCTCGCGGAAAGAAGGCTGGGGGATTGCGGTGATTGAGGCGGCGCAGCACGGGGTGCCCACCGTGGCGTACTCGACCGCGGGCGGGGTGGCCGACTCCATCCGAGACCGCGAGACCGGCAGGCTGGTGCAACCTGGTGAGGAGTTTGGGCGGGTTGTGGGGGAGACCCTTGGGCGTCGAGAAGCGATGGCCCCTGCGGCGCGGGCGTGGGCGGCGCGGTTCTCCTGGGAGGAAACCGGGCGGAGGTTCGCGCGGGTTATTGCAGCTGTGTTGTCCAGTTGAGCTGCTGGATTTTCGTGTCCAGCTCGCGGTAGGCCTTGGCGGCGCTGTCGGCCATGTCGCGCAGTGCTTTCACGTCCACGGCGGGCAAGAAGCGCACCTCGGAGCGGGAGTAGCGGGAGCCGGTCATGGTGCCCGCGTCGGCGACGGCGGCGTAGAGGCGGCGGGAGCGCAGCAGCGCGTCGCGGCGCGCGATGGCGTCTGTGAGCGTGGCGCCTTCGAACTCCGTCTGCGCATTGGTGTGGTTGATGCGGCGCACGAGCGTCTCAATTTCCTGCAGCAGCGCGGCGGCTTCTTCGAGCATGTCTGCCGGGTCCTCGATGGGAGAGTCGCCCTCCTGGATCATCGCGCCCTGCACCAGGCGTTCCTGCAGCTTGTTCAGGCGGTCCTGCGCCTCGGCGCGTCGCGCTAGCGCTTCTGCGAGCAGCATCTGTGCCTCCTTGTGCGTTTCTGTCCCCGTTCCCAACCCTCGCGAATGCCTCCGGGACACCCCCAACGTCGCGGTAGTAAATGGTGCTCAGTGCAACCCTGTGGTGGGGGTCGTGCCCGTGTGCGTCGTGCAGGCCGCATGCGTTGTGCGTGCGAGCGGAATCGAACCGCTTCAGCCCTGATACGGCCACAAGGCGCCATGAGTGCGTCCATTTCCCCGGGCGCGTGGGGTTGACGTTCGCTGGGTGCCGGCGGGTCTTCCGCTACCGACAGTTTCATTCGAACATAGCAAAACGCCCAGCCGCTGAAAAGGGCTGAGCGTTAAGCGTTATGCGGTTTTATGCCGCGGAGGGGAACAGCTCGCCGTCGCGGAAACGGTCGCGCATTTCAGCCTCGACGAGGACGGGGATGAAGTCCTCGATGTTGGCGGTCTTGCGGTGGGTGCGCAGGACAGCATCGAACGCGTCGTTGATCTCGAGGGCGTCGAACTGGCCGGCGAACTCGGTGAGCAGGTCCTCGCGGATGTTTCGCAGGGCGCGCTCGCGGATGATGCTGAAATCGATGTTGTTAGTCATGGTGTTCCTCCTTGCAGAAGTGCTATCTGCTCCTTCATTCGGCTCGGGGCTACGCATTGGGCGTAACCTTTTGTTCATCTTGCGTTCACCTTACGACATCGAGTGACGGTCGTGCAATGGTATCAATGATTGGCTTGCGCCATTAATGGGTTAGCGCCAACTAAAACAGGTAAACCTACTGGTCGTCGGCGCCTTTAATGCGAGTGTGATCTCGGACACATGTTATCAGCGGCACCACGCACCACATGGCGAACAGGGCAATTCCCGCCGGCGGCAGCGGGCGCGCGGGCGCGCCGGCCTCCATCACCGTGCCGTCCGCGCGCACCACCACGCCGATGCCGAGCTCCCGCAGGCGGACAGGGTCGGAGATGGCCGCCTGGGCCGCCACCCAACGCGGCGACGGCGCGTCCACGGGCACCCCGTCCACGGTCAGCGCGCCGGATTCGACCACGTTCATGGCTTTGGGGGCGGGGTCGACAACCGGATGGCCGTCGATAGTGGTGAGCGTGGGGCGCGACTCGAAGACAACGTCGCGGCCCCGGTGGTCGACGGCGGGAACGTCCACCGTGGTGGGGGTAAGTGCCGCGAGCGCGACGGGCGCGTCCGGAACCTGCAGCACCGCAAACGCGGCCGCAGCCAGCGCACGTCGGGGCTCAAGCGCGCCAGCGGCAGCGACGAAGGCGGGGATGGCCAGGATGAGCCACTTTTGCCCGTCGCGAAGCAAGCCCGCGCCGGGAACGTGCGAGACAATGGGCGCGGTCAGCCCCGTCCACGACGCCACGGCGAGCGCGAAACCGACCCCGGCAAGCACCAGCCAGCGCCGGGGAACCGCACGCCAACCCAGGGCGAGCAGCGCAAAGAGCGCGATGCCGAACAGCGCCCACCCGGCGGCGCGCGACGGGGGAACGGCCTGGCCGTTCCAGATGCCGCCCAGGCCAAGCAGCGAGCCGAGCGTGCCCACGTGCCCCTCCGCGCGCGGCGCGAAGGCGGCTGCCCCAGCCACCGACGAGGTGCCCGGCGAGGAGGCGGCGACCCCCGCGACAACCCACGGCAGGCAGGTCAGCACCGCGACCGCCACGCCCCGCCACCCGCGCGCGAACATCGCCGCCGCCAGCGCCCCGGTCGGGGTGAGCGAGGCCAGCCAGTGCGCAAACGTCGACACCGGGTGCACGCCAAGCGCCACTAACGGCAGCAGCCACGCCGCGGCGGCGAGGGACCACTGGCCCTGCAACAGGCGCTCCACCACGAACGGGTTCCACACCGCCACGGTCATCGCCGCGGCCTGCCCGAACGGCGTGCGCCCCAGCTTGTGCCCGGCCCACGCGGCGCCCGCGGCGGCGGCAACCATGAACACGCGCACGAACAGCACGGGCCACGGCAGGATGCCCAGCAGCGCATCTTGGGGCACGTTGCGGGCGGGCAGATCGCCCCAGCCCAGCGAGGCGCGGGTCAGCGCCATGGCGTCGAACACCATCATGTCGCGCAGCGCGAACGCCTCGCCGGGGACGAAAAACGGCCAGGTCAGCGCAAGCACCAGCGCAGCGCCGTAGGCCGGCGCCCACCAGCGGCTAGCGCCGGCGGGCATAGAACACCAGGCCCGCGATGAAAGCTGCGGCGGCAATCGCGCGGGTTACCACCGCCATCACCTGCAGCCCGCGCAGCCACGCCACGTCGCGGCGCGCGGCCTCCACCTGCGCGGCCTTTGTCGCCTCGGCAAGCACCCACTGGGCCTCGCCGCAGGTCCAGACCTCGTCCACGATGCGGCCGGTGTGGCGCTCAGCGTCGACGATGCGGACGCACCCGTCGGACATGTCCGCCTCGTACTTGTACGTCTCCAACCCGCGCACGGCGCCCGGCCCGAGGTAGTCCAGCGCAACGTCGTTGCCTGTCGCCGGGTCGAACAGCGGGTACGTGCGCCGCTCCGGGCGGTAGGGCATGAGCGGCCCCAGCCCGGCGCGCCCCTTGGCGGGGAAGGCGGTGGAGGGGTCGATGGGGAAACTGTCCACCTCGTCGCCGTCCACGGTCACCACCGCGTTCAGGCTCTTGGGGGCCTCGGTGAGGGTGACGGTGCGGGTGTGGGGCGAAGCGCCGTCGCCAAGCGCCGTGAATTGCACGGTGTACTCGCCTGGCGTGAGGGTGCGCTGCTTGGCTATCACGACGGGGGAGGCGAGGTTGAGCGCGGCGCAGGCGACGATGATGCCCAGGCAGGTGGCAAGTCGGCGTCGCAGGTTCACCCGTGTCACCCTACCGGGTGGCTAGACTTGCGCCATCGTGAACAGACCCGCCATTTTGCCCGAGCTCGACGGCCTGCGCGCCGTGGCCGCGTACGGCATCGTGGCCACGCACGTGGCGTTCCAGACCGCGACCGGCTCGGCGGTGCTGGAGCGCTTCGACTACTTCGTGGCGGTGTTCTTCGCGCTGTCGGCGTTTCTGCTGTCGCGCGGCGGGCTGCGCGGCGGGTATTACTCGCGGCGCGTGGCCCGCCTCGCGCCGGCGTACGTGGTGTGTGTGGCGGTGGTGCTGCTCGCACTGCCGCCGCTCGCGGGGGTCACGTGGGGCCAGGCGGCGGCGAACCTGCTGCTGGTGCAGGTCTACGTGCCACATTCGCTTATCGACGGGCTGACGCAGATGTGGTCGCTGTGCATCGAAGCCGCCTTCTATGTGGTCCTGCCGCTGTACCTCAGGCTGGACGGGCGGGGGCGCCGTGCGGCGCTGGCGGGTTCGGTGGTGCTGGGTCTGGCGTGGCCCTGGGCGGTGAGCGGGATTTCCGACCCGGCGGTGCTGAACATGCAGATCTGGCCGCCGTCTTACGCGCCGTGGTTCGCCGTCGGGCTGCTGCTGGCGGAGCTGGAGCGCGCCGGGGTGCGCTACGCCGGCCCGCGCTGGCCGTTTCCCGTGCTGGCGCTGCCGGTGGCGTGGGTGGCGGGTGTGATCGGCCCGCGCGGCCTGGAGCACCCCTCGCCCGCGGAGTTCAACGTGCGGGTGCTGCTTGGCGCGGTGTTCGCGGCGCTGGTGGTGGCGCCGTACGCGCTGGGGCAGCGTTTCGTCGGCACCGTGCTGTCGTCGCCGGTGATGCGCACTTTGGGACGCTGGTCGTACTCCGTGTTCCTGTGGCACATGGCGGTGCTGTACTTCGTGTTCCCGGTACTGGGCGTGCAGGTGTTCTCCGGGCGCTTCATGCTGGTGTTCGCGGCCACCGCGCTGGCCAGCACCGCGGTGGCGTATATGTCCTACGAGTTGGTGGAGGTGCCCGGCGGGCGGCTGGTCAGGCAGGCCACCGCGAAGCAGCCGGCGACGATGAGGAAGGTGGAGGAGCCCGCGTAGTTGGCCGCCGGCCACGGGGCGCGCGCGAGCACGAGGCCGGCGACCGCCATGGTGGCGGCCGCGACCCGGTGCATGGGCAGGACCGTAAAGCGGCGCACCACCCACGCGAGTACCGCGGCGGCGAGGCCCTCGAGGGGAAACGCGGCGACGACCGCGACGGTGGGCGCCCAGTTCCCGTTGGGCTTCGGAATGTACGGGGCATCGTCTTCGCGCCGCCACGGCACCCACAAACACAGCGCCAGCACGAGCAGGCTGAACGCCCCGCCGAAGATCAGCGAGTAGCGGTACGCGCCGTCGCCGGCGAAGCGCATCCGGAACTCGCCGTGCGCGCCCTCGGGGACGCGGAAGGCTTGGGCGCCAGCGTCGATACGCACGGGCTCGAGTTCGGTCCCGCCGAGGGTGGCACGCAAGCCCTCGTTGAACGCGCGGGTGGTCACAATGAGCCGGTCTCCGGTGTGGTTGGGCAGCGGCGCGCGCGAGAGCATCACGGTGTCGGCGCGGGTGAACAGCTCGTGCGTGCCGGCGGGCAGGAAGACGTTGCCCACGCGGCGCTCGCCGTCGATAGTGGCGGGGCGGGAGAGGTGCCACGTGGCGTCCTCGGCGGTGGTGAAGCGACGCTGGATCACGGTGTTGTCGGGGAAGTGGCGCTGGAAGAAGTAGCGGTCCGCGGTCCCGTCCACCTCTACGACGCGGCGCACGCCGACGTCGAGCTCCCGGATACCCACGGGCTCGGTGAGCCGAAGGAGCGTGGCGTTGCCGCGGGTGAGCCTGCGCGGCTGGTCTTTCACGAGGGTGACGGTGCGGCAGCGCCGGTTGCCGTCGCACAGCCGCACCGTGGTGTCCGCGGTCGCCGCGACCGTGACGGTGTCCTGCTGGGACTGGAACTCAATCCACGCGTCCGCGTCGCCGGGGGCGGGCCACCACGCGGTTTCATCAAGCCCGTCGAAGGCCGCGGTGAGCGATTTCGACGGGTCCGGCCCGCCGAACGCGCCAGCATCCGCGGCCGACGACGACGCGCGGGCGAACCCGTCCATCGCCACCCCGGTGCGGGAGCCCGCCGAGGGGTAATCCTTCACCCGGTTGCGCACCGTGGGGTCCTCCGCCTCGGAGGCGAGGTAGCCGGACTGGCCGTCGATCGTGCCGTAGTTGCGCACCGCAAGCGCGGGCGTGTCGGTGACGATATCCGCGTCCCCGCCGGTCAGGCGCGCCGGGAAATACCCCAGCTCGCGCCACAGCAGGGGCAGGACCTCGCCACCGCCGTCCACCGCAACCGGTTCGCGGTCCGTTTCCATCACGTCCGCGTCCGGGTCGAGCAGGAAGATGTCCACCTCGCCGAAGCTCGCGTCCGGCTCACCCAGGTTCGGCGTGCGCGGCTGCTGCTCCAGGTCGCGCCGCACCACCACAGCGCCCACGCCGATGGCGCGCAGGGCGTGCCTATCGACGAGCTCCGCCTGCCCCTCGAGCCCGCGAATCGCCTCCGGATCCACCAGGGGCACCGCGTCCCGGAACGCGAAGCGGGAACCGGTGAGCGCCTGGATGGGCTCGTCGCGCGTCCAACCCCAGGTCTGCCGGGCAAACGACGCCGGCGGCACCACCAGGGTGCGGGTGCCGGCTGCGTGCGTATCCAGCCACTGGCCGGCGGCGACCCAGTCGTCGGAGACCTCGTGCCACGTGCCCTCCGGCAGCAGGCGCAGCGACCACGCCGGCGCCACCGCCACCGCCGCGGCAAGGGCCACGCCCACCGCCTTCGGCCGGTTCACCGCGGCGGCCGTCGCGGCCAGGTGCCCCACGCCGAGGACAAGCGGCAGGCGGACCAGGGGGTCGAACTTGTGCAGGTTGCGGAACGGGGCGAGAGCGCCGTCGTACAGCGAGGTCGCCATATGCGCCGAGCCCAGGATCCAAAACCCCACCGCGAACACCGCAAACAGGGCCCCGCGCCACGGCATGTCCCGGCGCGCCAGGCCAGCGAGCCCCGCCGCGGCGACGAGGCAGGTGGCGATGACAAACGCAGGTTCGGCGACCAGCAGGTGGCCGGCAGCGCGCTCGGTATCCACAAACGGAGTCCAGCTGGTCGTGCCCCGCAGGATCTCCACCGGGTTGAGCCACGCGGTGGTCACGCCGGCGGACTCGATGAAGTCCGTGAACGGCGGCGAGTACCGCCCCAACACCAGCAGCGGCCCGATCCACCACGCGGACACCGCCGCAGCGCCGAGCGCAAACCTGCCCGCCGCGGCGTAGGCGCGCCGGGCCACAAGCAGGACGAACGCGGGCAGACAGGCGGCGATGGTGGCGGTGGCGTTGACCGCACCCATGCACGCCACGGCCACAACCGCCGGGGCCACCAACGGGGTGCGTCGGACCAGCGGCACGAGCGTCCACGGCACGAGCGCGACCGGCCACGCCTCGGATGAGATGGCGGTAAGTGTGGTCAGGATGCGCGGGCTCAGCGCGTAACACCCAGCTGCAAGGACTTGCGGGAACGTGCCCTGGATACCGATGCGCCGCGCCAAGGTGAGCGTGCCGGAGTACGCCAGGCACAACAGGAGCAGCCACCACGCTCGCTGCACCAACCAGTCAGGAACGTGCAGCAGGTGCCCGGCCAGGAAGAACGGCCCCTGGGGAAAAAGGTAGCCGTAGGCCTGGTTTTGCACCTGGCCTAAGGGGAACTCATCGGTGTACGCCCGCGTGGCGCGCTGCAGAAACCGGAAAGGGTCCGCAACCAGGTCGAACTTCGTGTCCGCCGCGACCTGGCCGGGTGGCTGCGCGAGAACGACGAGCAGGAGAAACAGCCAGCCCCCGATGTGCGCGCGCATCGCCCGCACCAGCGCCTACTTCCTCGAGCCGTACTCCGGCCCGCCCAGCACCGCCTCATCCGCCGACACGGCCGAGCCCTCCGGCACCGTGGACTGCCCAGAAACCGCGGCGATGCCGAGCACCCCCACCACGCCGAGCACCACTCCCACGACGGTGCTGGCCAGAACGGGCGCGGTAGCGCGACGGGCGAGCGATGCCGGCAACGTGAGCACTCGGTGGGACATGTCGGAGAAGCGTACCAGCAGCAGGTACAGTGGCGGAGGTTTGAAACGGCGGTAAAGGGGCGACCACATGCGGGCTCGGGCAGGCGCGGCAGCGGTCACGCTCGCGTGCCTCTCGACGTTCGGCTTCGCCGGGTGCTCATCCCCGTCAGAACCCACCGAAGCGGAATCGCCGGCGCCAGAGACTGCGGCGGTGGACCGTGAGGACGTCGAGACGCAAACCGCGACCACAACCCCGACCCCCACCCAAGCGTCCCCGACGCTCTCCGCCGCGCAGCAACGCGTGCCGGCCGACCTGCGGGAGAAGGTGGCCTCCCTCATGGTGGTGGGCGTGTCCAACTACGACCAGGCGCGCACCGCGCTGGACCAGGGCGTCGGCGGGCTGATCATCCCGAGCTGGGCGGACCCGGCGCTGCTGACAGAAGACGGCCGCAACGTCAACGCGTTGCGCGAGCAGTACGACCGGCCGTTCAGCGTGGCCGTCGACTTCGAGGGCGGGCGCGTGCAGCGCCACACCCAGGTGCTGGGCGAATTCATGCCGCCGCGGGCGCTGGCCGGGCAGCCGCCAGAGGTGATCCGCGGGACCGGCTACGACATCGGCCGCTCGCTGCGCGCGCACGGCATCAACGTGGATTACGCGCCCTTGCTCGACTTGGACGTCGCGGCGCTGGACATCGTGGGCGACCGCTCCTTCAATGGCGACCCCGAGGAGGTCGTGCGCATCGCGGGCCTGTTTTCCCAGGGCCTGATCGACGCCGGCGTCACGCCCACCTTCAAACACTTCCCCGGCCACGGCCGCGCCTCCGGGGACACGCACCACCAACTTGCGCTCACGCCGCCGCTGGGGGACCTCAAGGCGCTGGACCTCAAGCCGTACGGCCCGCTGCTCGAGCAGTTCCCGCAGGCCAGCGTGATGATGGGCCACATGATCGTGCCCGGTTTGGGTGCCGACGGGGTGCCCAGCTCCATGAATCCGGAGGCCTACCGCCTGCTGCGCAGCGGTGACTACCCGGGCGGGGTGCCGTTCGAGGGCGCCGTGGTCACCGACGACCTGTCGGGCATGCGCGGCATCCTGGATTACGCGCCAACCCGCGACGCCGTGGCCAGGGCGATCGGCGCGGGTGCAGACCAGGCACTGTGGTCGTCTGGTGCGGACGTCGCCGGCATCATCGACCACGTCGTGTGGTGCGTGCACAGCGGCTACATCCCGGAGGCGCGGGTGGATGAGGCGGCCGCACGAGTGCAGCAGCAGTTCATCGACACAGGTGTGTAGGCGACCGTCTAAGCAATTAAGCCGTGGCCAGGGTATGCGGTGCTGCGCATCTCCGATACTGTTGTTCGGGTGACTACGGTGAAGGCAACCTCGCATAGGAAGGGCCGTACGGGCACCCCGTCTGGCGGGCCACGCGGGATGGGGCGCGGCAGCAAGATCGCGCTCGGCACCTTTTTGGGCATCCTCGCGGTTGTGCTGGCGCTGTACCTGGCCGATTTGGCTATGCACCGCGGCGACGTGCCCCGCGGCACGCACGTCGGCGGCGTCAACATCGGCGCGATGGCGCCGGCGGACGCGAAGGAGAAGTTAAAGGCGGAGCTCGGCGGCACTGCCGACGAGGCGGTCATGGTGCGAGCGGGGGAGCAGCGCGCCGAGTTCGTGCCCGCGCAATCCGGCCTGGGCATCGACTTCGACGCGACCGTGGACGCTGCCGGCATCGCGTCCGCCAACCCGGTCGAGCGCCTGCGCAGGCTGTTTACCACCCGCGAAGTGGACGTCGTGCCCACCGTGGACGACGTCGCGCTGAACCACCAGCTGGACCGGCTGGTCGGCGAGCTGCACGTGGACCCCGCCGACGGCGTCATCCGCATCGAAGGCGGAAAGGCTGAAACGCAAGACCCGAAGCCTGGCCAGGACGTGGAGCGCACCGCGCTGCGCGACGAGGTCACCACCGGCTGGCTCAACCCGGACGGCGTGGAGGTCGAGCCGACGCAGGTGCAGCCCGCCGTCGACGAGGCCGCGATGCGGGCCGCGCTCGACGGGCCCGTCCGGGCGGCCCTGGACGGCCCGGTCACCGTCACCGGCAAGGATGAGTTCGCGGCCGCGGTGCCGCAGGACCGCCTCGGGGAGATCGTGCAGTTCCCCGTGGTGGACGGCCGCATCGCGCCGAGCGTGAACCAGGACGCCGCCCGCGCCATCCTGGGCGAGCAGCTCGTGCAGACTGAGGTGGAGGGCCAGAACGCCCGGGTGCTCGAAGGCGGCGGGGTTGAGCCGTCTGTGGACGGCTCCGTGGTGGACTGGGACGCGACCATGGACGGCTTCAGCGAACGCGTGCTGGGCTCTAAGCCCCGCGCGTGGGATGCGGTGTACAAGGACGTGCCGGCGCAGTTCACCACCGCGCAGGCGGAAAACGCCACGTTTAACGACGTGGTGGGATCGTTCACCACCGGCGGTTACTCGGGCGCGTCCGGCACCAACATTGCGTTGGTGGCCAGCACCGTCAACGGGGCGATTGTGAACCCGGGCGAGACGTTTTCCCTCAACGGCTACACCGGCCCGCGCGGCACCGCGCAGGGCTACGTGGAGTCCGGCATCATCCTGGACGGGCACGCGGACACCGCGGTCGGAGGCGGTATCTCCCAGTTCGCCACCACCTTGTACAACGCCTCGTACTTCGCCGGCATGACGGACGTGGCGCACACCCCGCACTCGTACTACATCTCCCGCTACCCGGCCGGGCGCGAGGCCACCGTGTACGAGGGTGCGATCGATCTGCAGTTCAGGAACGACAGCCCCTACCCGGTGCGCATCGCCACCAGCGTCGGGGGCGGCGAGGTGACCGTCAGCCTGATGGGTGTCAAGACCGTCACCGTCGATTCCATCAACGGCGGCCGCTGGGCGGAGACAGCGCCGGAGCCGATGAGCGTGCCGGGCTCCAACTGCGTGCCGTCGTCAGGCACACCGGGCTTCACCACCTCGGACACCCGCGTCATCTACGACTTGGCGGGCAACGAGCTCAGTCGCGAGACGCAGACCACGGTCTACGACCCGCAGCCGATCGTGCGCTGCAGCTAGCGCGCGACAATCGAATACATGTTCGATAATAGGCGGTGGTTCGTGTTCACACGACGGGTGGTCATGGAAGAATAACCGCATAACAAGTTACGAAAGGAGGATGCCATGTCGGCACCATTGATGAGGCGCTTGACACCAGAAGAGGCGCGTCGAGAACTGTACACACTCGAGCGGAACGTGGACGGCGGCATCGAGAACTTCGAAGAACGTGCCCGGTTCTACGACCTATCGCCCCGAGAACAGGCAGTGTGGGAGCGTATCCGGGAACTTCGGTGGCTGCTCGATGGCTAATGTGGAAGGCCGTAGTCTCGAAAACGCGGTAGAAGAATTCGACCGTGAACTTTCGAGGTCGCTCTCCGCGTTCGCTGGTTCGTGTCCGCCGTTTGAATACAGTTGGATCGAAGGAGGGCGCGGAACATCGGTCTCGATACGATTCGAGCAAGTGAGCGAGCGGCCAGGTATTCTTCCCCTAATGTCCAGGGGGAAAGCGGTCATCGGAATTAAACCTGAGTATCGCTGTACATGGGATTCGACTAAACGGTTTCTCGCGGTTGAAAGTTCGAGTTTTGCCGTTCACCCGTATGCTCAACCAGGGTTAGATCCGCTTTTTCGTGTTGAGTATCTGCGGAGTAGTAGCCGGAATAGCCCGACCTCTCACTTCCACGTGCACGCGCACCGGGATGAATTCACGCACTTATTGGGCTTTGCAACCAAGCTTGATACGCAGAAGTCAGCGCAGGTGAACACCTATTTTAAGCGTGGTACGCTCCTGTCGGATTTCCATTTTCCCACTGGTGGTCCTCGTTTCCGGCCGTGCCTCGAGGACGTTCTTGAGGTGCTGAGGGTCGAATTCGACCTCGACGTAGACAATGCCACTTGGCAACGGCAACTTCGTACCGCCAGGGAGAAGTGGCGCCGAATTCAAACTGCGGCGGCTGTGCGCGACTGCCCAGACGAGGCGGTTCGAGTGCTAATAGAGGACTTCGATCTTCCTGTCCCGGAGGGGTGGAGTGCTCCGGCCTGCGATGTGGAGAAGATGGCGAGAAGCTGAATGCCTAGAGAGTGACAGTGTTTACTCCCACCCCTCCGGGCCGGTGGAACCCTCTGCGTACTCTTCCATCTCGGTAGCCGCCATCGCCTCAAACACTGGTTCCATGGCGCGCCACCCCTTCTGCGCGCCGCCGGCGGGAACGCTTACAGAGCGATCGCCCTCGAATAACCCGCGGATGACGGTGCCGTACGGGGAGAGCGGGCCGTCGTAAAGCTGTAGCTCGCGCTCCGCACCACCCGCGAACGCCAGCCGCAGGAACTTACGGTCCTTAGCAAACGCTTTGCCGGTGCGCAGCAGCACCGAAACCCCGGAGACCGCGTCGAGCTCGAGCTGCACCAGCGTCTCGGTGTCGTTCGCCGGGTCAACCCCGTCCTCCTCCGTGTACCCCTCGTAGCGCGCCCTGCGGACGCTGCCCGGTCGCACCTTCAACGATTCCAGCGCTTCCAGCGACGCCTCCGGGGAGGCGCTTCCCGTCAGGATCCGGGCTGCCGACTGCAGCATGTGGGACTGCACCATGTCCCTGGCGGCGCCCGTCGAGTCGTAGAACTCCGCGCGCCCCTCTAATCCCAGCGACTCCTCGTAGACGAACTCGATGCGTTCCAACCCACCGTTCGCCGAGACCTCCAGTGCCGCGCGGTTCACTGCGGGCTCAGAGAGGAAGTGGTCCACGCGGTAAATCTGCTCCTCGCTCACAACCGCGCGCAGCGCCTCGTCCAGCGCGTCTGCCTCGTCCGCGGAGTTTCCGTAGGGCTTTTCCATGGCAATGACGATGTCTCCGGGCAGACGCACGTCACGCAGCGCGTCCACCACCTTTACGGCCACGGCCGGCGCGAGGGCCATGTACATGATGGTGCGGTCGCCGGAGGTGGCGTCGAGAAGCTTCTGCACATCTTCGCTCGATGTCGCATCGACGGCGAAGTAGCGGGCGGGGACATCGGCGCCGGCCTCGCGCACCTGTTCCTGGTACCCGTCAACCTCGTCGCGCCCGGCGCCGAGGACCTCGACGTCCGCGCCGCTCGCACGGACGTACTCGCCCAAGCCGGGGAGGAGAAGCCGCATCGCAAGATCGCTCGTACCGCCGAGCAGCACAAAAGAGGTTTTCATGCAGACCAGGCTACGCGCGAGTTACGCGAGCCCGTCGAGCTGCGGCGGCACGTGGTCGCCCACTTCTCGCAGCAACCCCCACACGGTGAGCTCCGCGTACAGCGGGTCGCGCGGCATGAGGGAGTGCATCGGCGTGTAGCCGTCGTACCACCGCGCGGAGTCGATGTTGGCAACGTCGGCGCCCTCGCCGGCCACCAACGTCGACGCGGCCGCGGGCGTGACCACCGCGTCCGTGGGGGAGTAGATGGATGTGTACACGATGCCGGGGGCTGTGTCGGGCCCGCTGGCGTACTCGCGGAGCCACTCGGAGCCGACCAGCTGCTGCGCCGCCCCCGGCGCGAAAAGCGCAGTGAGGTGCGGGTGCCTCGCCGCGACCTCGCCCATGCGCCCCGCAAGCCCGCGGAAGTCGGTGCCGTGGAAGTTGCCGCCCATCGCCACCACGCGCCGCACCGTCTCGGCCCCGCCGCGTGCGATAAACAGCTTGGTCATCAGCGCGCCCTGCGAATGCGCCACAATGTCCACTTGCGTCGCACCGGTTTTGCGCAGCACCCGGGCCACGTGGTCCTCCACGTCGGCGACGATGGAGTTGAGGTCGCCCGCGCCGAAAAATCCCGGCGCTGTCATGTCGCCGTAGTCGTACCCCCACACCCAAAACCCCTGCCGCTTGAGCCGCTGCGCGTTCGCCTCAAACGCCGCGGTGCGGGAGTTGATGCCGTGGATGTACAGCACGGGCGTGGGGTAGGAGGGCGTGAACTTCCGGTCGTTGAAGGGCAGCGGCGGGCGGTTTTGCAGCCCGCGCACCGCCCCGTAACCGGCTGCTAGTGACATCATCGCGCTGCTGAGTTTCATCGCTTCGAGCATATTGCTTATCGACGTCCTCCGGCCCCCTTGCAATAGACAAAGCGGTCTGTTATTGTCCTTTGTGGATCACGAAGTCCGACGGCCCCACTGTGGTGGGGCGAAGCCTTCCGGCTCGTCGGCTGGCAACCGCGCACATCGCGCACGGTGCCCCCGGGAGAAGATCCGCCGGCACGCGCAACCGCCGCGCCGGAAGAGCGATTCTCAAAGGAGATCAACCATGTCTTCCGACATGCCCGAAATGTCCAACCCCTTCGACGTCGCCGATGACTGGGTTCAAGCCACCCTCGGCAGCCTCAACGTCAACACCGTCACGTTCAGGCTCGACGGCACAGGTGAGACCGTCACTGCGGAATTCGCCTCGCCTATGGAGGCCTTTGACTTCGTGGGCCACACCGGGCCGAAGTTCGAATACTCCGCCATCGAGGCCGCCGTCCGCGACGCCAACGGCACCGTCGTCCCCCTGCCGGAGCCGCCCGCGGAACGCATCCCGTGCGGCCCCGACGAGTGCGACCTGATCGCTGACGGGCACAAGGCCCACTGGATTCCGGTCCTGCGCGCCGGCAACGGCCCCAAGGAGGACTGGTTGCCCATCACCATCATCGAGCACGACGGCACCAAGCTGATCTTTTCCACCGAGGACGGCGTGCACACCTGCTACAACCACGACCCGGAACGCCTCGCCAACGCCAAGCACTACAACCGCAAATGGCCGGTGCTACGCGGAGACTTCAATGGCCACGGATACCCGGTCAGCGTCGTCTCATCCCGCCCGATCGGCCCCTGCAGCCACGCGTAGCGCTGCAACCATCGTTGAGGTGCTACGGGTACGTTGTCCCGTCTGGGTCAGCGGCCCGGATGACGCTCTCAACCGCAGCGCATAAATCGGGATCGTTCACCGTCCCTTGCTCGCAGCCCCACTGCGTCTGGAGTTCGCCGGACGACGGGTTGCGCGCACCATTGGGTGCGTACCCATAACCGGTAACCGCGGCGCCACCAGAGTGCAAGCCAGACTGCCGCTCAGCCTCCATGTATGCGGGGCCGCCAAGTTGTTGGAAACAATCTTCGGAGTACTCCACCGTTCCGTCAGACCACAGTGCTGGCCCGGGGGTGCCTTCAAGACATTCGACAACATAGGGCTGCTCCTGGGAGGCAGACTGCCCCGTCACGGCGGCTGGCTCAGTCTGCTGCGCTGGCGCAGTCGAGTACTCAACCGCAGGGGAGGGGGTTGCGGAAGACGCCGTCGTTGTCACCGTCGTGGTGGTGGTTAGAGTCACCGACTCTGTGGCAGCAGTTGATCTAGTCTCCCCGCAGCCGACCAAGGCCAGCGGAAGGACACAGGTCGCCAGTAGCGGGGCGGTGCGGTTCATGTGAAGGTCCTTTCGTAAGTGGGCCGCACGCAATATACGCACAAAAGCGCCCTGCAACTTACGTAAGTCGCAGGGCACCGATCTAGAGAGCCGGCGACGAGAATCGAACTCGCACTCTCAGCTTGGGAAGCTGATGTTCTACCACTAAACTACGCCGGCAGCTCGGATAACTTTAGCACCACGGAAGAGGTCTCCAAAAACGGGGAAGTACACTCGCGTCCGTGCTGCTTTCAGATCACGACATCCGCGACGCAATCGACTCAGGCCACCTCGGCATCGACCCGTTCGACGCAGAGCTGATTCAGCCGAGTTCGGTCGACGTGCGAATTGATAAGTTCTTCCGGGTTTTCAACAACTCGAAGTACACGCACATCGACCCGAAGCAGGAGATGCCGGATCTGACCACGCTCGTCGAGGTGCCGGAGGGCGACGCCTTCGTCCTCCACCCCGGCGAGTTCGTGCTCGCCTCCACCCTGGAGTGCTTCTCCCTTCCCGCCGACCTGGCCGGCCGCCTCGAGGGTAAATCCTCCCTCGGCCGTCTGGGCCTGGTCACCCACTCCACCGCCGGGTTCATCGACCCAGGCTTTTCCGGCCACATCACCCTCGAACTGTCCAACGTGGCCAACCTGCCCATCACCCTGTGGCCGGGCATGAAGGTCGGACAGCTCGCCCTGTTCAAGATGACCTCGCCCGCGGACACTCCGTACGGCTCCGGCGCGCTCGGTTCGAAGTACCAGGGCCAGCGCGGCCCGACCCCCTCGAAGGCGTACCTGAACTTCCAGTAAGCCGCGGATCGTCTAGTAGTCCGGGCGAGCTGCTAGACGGTCCGCCCGTTATCGCCAATCATGTTCAATATCAACAGGGAAAACCCAACCGCGATCCGCGGACCGTATAGCAGGCCACGTCGAGCCACTATACGATCAGCCTCCCAGCCCGCCCTCCGCGCTGCCGCGCCCGCCCTCCCACGGCATAATGGTCTCTTATGCGGATGACTGTGATTGGTACCGGTTACCTCGGCGCGACGCACGCGGCGTGCATGGCTGAACTCGGCCACGAGGTGCTGGGCGTGGATGTTGATGAACACAAGATCGAGGCACTGAAAAACTCGAAGGTGCCGTTCTTTGAGCCGGGCCTGCCCGAGGTTCTCAAGCGCAACATCGACGCAGGGCGCCTCAGCTTTACGACGGACTACGCCGAGGCCGCCGCCTTCGCAGGCGTGCACTTCATCGGCGTGGGCACCCCGCAGCAGCGCGGCTCCTACGCGGCTGACACCCGCTACGTCGAAGCGGTTATCGACGACCTGGTGCCCCAGCTCGAGGGCGAGCACCTGATCCTGGGTAAGTCCACTGTCCCCGTCGGCACCGCCGCGGCGTTGCAGAAGCGCGCCGACAAGCTGGTGGCGGAGCACGGCAACAAGGCAACCGTGGAGATCGCGTGGAACCCGGAGTTCCTGCGCGAGGGCTACGCGGTGCAGGACACCATCGCGCCGGACCGCATCGTGCTGGGCGTGCGCGGTGCAGGTGCCACCCGCGCGGAGGAGGTGGCGCGCGAGGTGTACGCGACCCCGCTGGCCAACAACACCCCGTTCATCGTGACGGACCTGCAGACCGCGGAGCTGGTGAAAGTCTCCGCCAACGCATTCTTGGCCACCAAGATCTCCTTCATCAACGCCGTTAGCGAGGTCTGCGAGATCGTCGGCGCAGACGTAACGCAGCTGGCGGATGCCATCGGCTACGACGACCGGATCGGCCGCAAGTTCTTGGGCGCCGGCCTCGGCTTCGGCGGCGGATGCCTGCCCAAGGACATCCGCGCGTTCATGGCGCGCGCCGGCGAGGTCGGCGCGGACCAGGCGCTGACGTTCCTGCGCGAGGTGGACGCGATCAACATGCGCCGCCGCCAGCGGGTGATCGATCTCGCCCGCGAGGAGCTCGGCTCGCTTATCGGCCGCAACATCACCGTGCTGGGCGCGTCGTTCAAGCCGAACTCGGACGACGTGCGCGACTCGCCGGCTCTCGCCGTGGCCGGCCAGCTCAACCTCGCCGGCGCGTCCGTGCGCGTGTACGACCCGCAGGGCATGGACAACGCACGCAAGGTCTTCCCCACCCTCGACTACGCCGCCTCGCTGGAGGACGCGCTCACCGGCGCCGAGCTGGTCATCCTCGCCACGGAGTGGCAGGAATTCAAGGAGATGGACCCGGTGTGGGCGGCGAAGCTCGTCGAGAGGCAGGTGCTTATCGACGGACGAAACGTCCTCCCCGTCGCCGAGTGGCAGAACGCCGGCTGGCAGCTCCGCGCGCTGGGGCGCAGCCTGGGCGACAAATAACGTCACAAGTGGTGGCCGGTGAGGCATGATGGGGCGCATGGCAAAGGAGACGCGAGGAAACATTGCCAAGGGAGCCCTTGGCGCGGCAGCCGCGGCTCTAGGTGGGGTCGCCATCCACGACCTCACCCAGACCAAGTCCCCGATCCTGCGCAACTACCCCGTCCTGGGGCACATGCGCTACTTCCTCACCGACATCGGCCCGGAGCTGCGCCAGTACTTCATCGAGCGCGACTGGGACGGCCGCCCCTTCAACCGCGACCAGCGCAACGCGATCTACGAGCGTGCGAAGGGCAAGCAGAGCGAGACCTCCTTCGGCACGGTGCTGGATGTCTACGGCACCAACCACGAACACCTCGTGCACTCGATCGCGCCGGTGGAGGCGCCGAAGGAGCCGCCGCGCGTGCTCGTGGGCGGCAAGGACTGCACGAAGCCGTACTCCATTTCGATGCTCAACGTGTCATCCATGAGCTTCGGCTCCCTGTCTAAGAATGCGGTGCGCTCGCTGAATAAGGGCGCGAAGATGGGCGGGTTCGCGCACAACACTGGCGAAGGCGGCATTTCCCCGTACCACCAGGAGCACGGCGGCGACCTGGTCTGGCAGTTGGGCACCGGCTACTTCGGAGCGCGCACCCCGGACGGCGAATTCGACCCGGCGCAGTTCCGTGACAAGGCCCAAGACGACCAGGTGAAGATGGTGGAGCTCAAGCTCAGCCAAGGCGCCAAGCCTGGGATCGGCGGTGTGCTGCCCGCGGGCAAGATCACCAAAGAGGTCTCCGAGATCCGTAGCGTGCCCATGGGCGAGGACTGCGTCAGCCCGGCCGCGCATCGGGTGTTCAGCACACCGGTAGAGCTCATCGAGTTCATCGCGGAGATGCGCGAGCTGTCCGGCGGCAAGCCGGCGGGGTTCAAGTTGTGCGTGAGCAGCCGTCGAGAAGTGCTGGCCATTTGCAAGGCCATCCGACAGGTCGGCACCGCGCCGGACTTCATCGTCGTCGACGGCTCCGAGGGCGGCACCGGCGCAGCTCCCATCGACTACGAGGACCACGTGGGCATGCCACTCACCCACGGTTTGATGACTGTGGATAACGCCCTCGTCGGCACCGGCCTGCGCGACCAGATCAAGCTCGGCGCTTCCGGCAAGGTCTCGGGCGGCTCCGACATCGTCATGCGCATGATCCAGGGCGCGGACTACACCAACTCGGCCCGCGCGATACTGATGGCCACCGGCTGCATTCAGGCGCAACGCTGCCACACCGGCGACTGCCCCACGGGCGTGGCCACGCAGGACCCGCGCCGCAACCGCGCCGTCGTGGTGGAGGACAAATCCAAGGCCGTCTACAACTTCCACAAGACCACGGTGAACACCGCCGTGCGGCTCATGGCCTCCATGGGCGTTACCGACCCGTCCCAGCTCACCCCGGACATGCTGCGCCGCAACATCTCGCCCACGGAGTCCCGCTCCTACGCCTCCATCTACGAGTGGCTCCGCCCGGGGCAGCTGCTTGACGACGTCCCTTCGGCCTGGGCCCCCGACTGGAAAGCCGCGTCCCCAGACACCTTCCGCCCGGTGGCGTAGGGCCCACTGCGTCCCAGCGGGGTTGGGTTTTAGTGCTGGTGGTAATCCACCAGGAAGTTGCCTAGACGCTCGATCGCGTTCTCCAACTGTGAAGCCCACGGCAGCGTGACCACGCGGAAGTGGTCCGGGGTGGGGTAGTTGAAGCCGGTGCCCTGAACCATCAGGATCTTCTCTGACTTGAGCAGGTCCAGCATGAACTTCTCGTCGTCGTGGATATTGTACATCTCGGCGTCGATTTTCGGGAAGCAGTACAGTGCACCCTTCGGCTCCACCACGGACACGCCCGGGATCTCGCGCAGCTTCTTCACCGCAATGTCGCGCTGCTTGTGCAGGCGCCCGCCCTCGGCAGTGAGCTGATAGATGGATTGGCGGCCGCCCAGGGCCACCTGGATGGCGTGCTGGCCCGGCACGTTTGCGCACAGGCGCGTGCCGCTGAGCAGGTCGAGGCCCTCGATGAAGCCGGTGGCGCGGCGCTTTGGCCCGGTGACCACCATCCAGCCGGCGCGGTAGCCGCACACGCGGTACGCCTTGGACAGGCCGTTGAAGGTGATGCAGATGAGGTCGGGGGCGATTTCGGCCATGGAGATGTGCGAAGCGCCGTCGTAAAGCACGCGATCGTAGATCTCGTCGGCAAGCACCATGAGCTCATGCTCGCGGGCGATGTTCGCGATGCCCTCGAGCACCTCGCGCGAGTAGACCGCACCGGTGGGGTTATTCGGGTTAATCACCACGATCGCTTTGGTGCGGTCGGTGATCTTGGAGCGGATGTCCTCGAGAGACGGGTTCCAATCGTCCTCCTCGTCGCACATGTAGTGCACGACCTTGCCGCCCGCCAGGGTGGAGGCCGCGGTCCACAGCGGGTAGTCGGGGGCGGGGATGAGGATCTCGTCGCCGTCGTTGAGCAGGGCCTGCGTGGTCATGCTGATCAGCTCGGACACGCCGTTGCCCAGGTACACGTCGTCGATGTCGATCGAGGGGAAGTCGTCGATCATCTCGTAGCGCGTGACCACCGCGCGGCGCGCGGACGTGATGCCCTTCGACGTGGTGTAGCCCTGGGACGTGGGCAAGTTGGCGATCATGTCGCGCATAATCACGTCCGGCGCCTCGAAGCCGAAGATGGCGGGGTTGCCGGTGTTCAGCTTCAAAATGGTGTGGCCGTCGCGCTCCATCTTCTCCGCCGTCGCCGTCACCGGCCCGCGGATGTCGTAGAACACGTTCTTCAGCTTCTCCGCCTGGTCGAAGTGGCGGTGCTCCTTTAGTGGCTCGCTCATGCCACACCACTGTAGGCGCGTTTAGGGTTTGCGGAAACGGTTTAAGGTGTTTTGCGCCGCGTCGAGCGCATCGGACTTGAGCTGGTTCATCTGGTCCTTGCGCTGAGAGCGCATCAGCGCCTGCTGGTGCGCCTTCGCCGACTCGATTTCCAGCTGCCGCATCTTGATCTCCTTGCGGCGCTGCGACTCAAGCTGGCGCAGGCTCGGGGTGTACCACGAGTCCGGGCCCACCTTCATCACGTACAGCAGGATGAACAAGGTGGGAATGGCGAGCAGAAAGATCGGGTGCAGCGCAGTCAACCCCAGCGCGCCCACGGTGCCCAGCCAGAACACACCGGCGCGCATGCGCCGCCCGGAACGCCGCGTCTGCATGATCTCGCGGCCGCTGTAGAACACGTCGCCGGCGCCCGCGTTCTGCTGTGCCACGGCACCGGCAGCGGGCTGCGGCGGCAAATCCGCCAGAATCGGCGCGAGGTCCGCGTGCGTCTGGGCCTCGGCCACCCGGCGGCAACGCTCGTCGAACTCCGCCATGTTGAGACGGCCCTCGCCGAGGGCGCCGCCGAGGGTATCCATGGCCTGCATGCGTTCCTGGTCGCTGATCCTGAAATTGCCGTACGGGGTGCTCACGTGGCTAATAGTAACGCCCCGGCCGTGATCGCACGGCCGGGGCGAAAGGTGGGCGAGCGGTTAGCGCTCCTGCTCGCGGCTGTCGTTTCCGCTGGCGGTTCCGTCGCCGTTTTCGCTTTCCTCGCGCGGCAAGTTGCCGTCGTTCCAGCGGGCGCCTTCCTCGTGGTGCTCGGCTTCCTCGACGGTGTGCACGCCCTCGCCGAGCGGCAGGGTGTCCATGCTCTGGTTCGGGTTGTTCGCGCCGTCCTTGCTGGCTTCGGTGGCGTTGGGATCAGTCGCGTTGCCGGTGCTGGTGTACAGGCCTTCGTTTTCAGTCGTCATGTGCCCGATCCTACTTACTGCCAGCGCTCATCGGCGCCGGTTACGCGGTCCTCGTAACGCTGCTTCGCGTCGGTGTACTCGTCTTCCGGCAACTGGTAGAAGTACACGCGCGGCAGTACCGCCTCCACGTTGTCCAGGTAGGTGGTGACAAACTCGTCGACGTCGTCGCGCTCGGCGGATTCCTCGTTGACGTAGATGAACAGCGGGCGCGATAGCGGGTAGTTGCCGTTTTTCGTCTCCCCCGCCGTGGGGGCCACCCCGTCCACCAGCACGTTGTCGATGCTGCTGCGGGTGGGGTCCTCGGTGGACAGGTAGTTGCCGATTCCCATGAAGCTCAACGCGTTGACGTCGTCGGCGACCCAGCCGGACAGTTCCTGGACGTCGTCGGTGGCCTGGTAGTCGTCGCGGATCTGATCGCCGCCGAGCACCAGCTGCTCAAACACGCCCAAGGTGCCGGAGCCGGACGGACGGCCGTACAGCGTGATCTCCTCGTCCGGCCAGGAAGGGTCGATGTCGGACCACTTGGACACGGCGGAATCCTCCGCCCAGATGTCGTGCAGTTGCTCGATGGTGAGGTCCTGCGCCCAGTCGTTGTCGCGGTGCTTAACCAGTGTGATGGCGTCGAGCGCGATGGGCAGTTCCACGAAGTTCACGCCGTTGTCGGCGCACTGCTGCTGGTAATCCACCTCAGCGCCGGCGCCGGGGATTGCCACGGACGCGTCATTGATGTCGGCGTCGCCGGCGCAGAAGGCGTCGAAGCCGTCGGTGGAGCCGACGGCGTCGATGTCCACGTTGAAGTCGTAGCGGTTTGCCATGTAGGAGGTAATCGGCTCGACGGTGGAGGAGCCGGTGACGCGGATAGCGTCGCCGTCCGGGGTGGTGTCCTCGGAGCTGCAGCCGGCGGCGGCCATGGCCACCGCAGTCAGCGCGGCGGCGGTCAGTGTGAGGCGGTTACGCATTTCCCTTTCCCTCCCGCATCTCGGCGCGCAGCTCGCGCAGCAGCTTGAACAGGTTGCTCCAAGAGCCCTTCGCGTTCGCCCAGTACTCGGGGAAGTGCTTCAGTTCTTCCTCCTGCTCCGGGGTGACGTTGGGGTTGGTTTTGCGGCGTGCCTTGGCCTCCTCGTGCTCGAGCTGGGCGCGGTCGCCCTGGCGGGCCTGCAGCTCCGTGCGCAGTTCCTGCGCCGTCTCCTCCAGCTCGGCCAACAGCGCGTGCAGCTCCGCGTCCGGAGCCTCGCGCTTGATCAGGTCCTGGGCCAGCGGCGCCAGGTCCGGGGTCTCGCCGTTGGTCGGATTCTCGGGGTTGGTGGGGTTGTTTGGGGTGGTCATATGGGGACCTCCTTAGGTCAGCGCGTTGGAGATGAAGACGGCCAGGATCGGGATGAGGAAGAACACGCCGCCGATCCAGGCGAAGACGTACATCTTGTTCTTCGTGGCTAGGCCGGCGAGCCAATCGGATCCGGCTGGCGGGAGCTTCCGCAGGAACGGGACGCTCAGGATCAGAATCGCCGCGCATGTGTTGAACAGCGTGTGTACGAGCGCACCAGCCATCGCGGCCTCGGCCTCGGCGCCGGAGGCGGAAAACGCGGCGATGAGGCCGGTGAAGGTGGTGCCGATGTTTGCGCCCACGACGAACGGGAACAGGGTGCGCACCTTGAACTTGCCGGAAGCGGCCAGCGGCACCGTCAGCGCGGTGGTGGTGGAAGAGGACTGCACCAGGGTGGTAATCGCGGCGCCGGACAGCACCCCGGCGAACGCGTTTTTGCCCAAGGCCGCGTACAGGATGTCCTGCGCCTTGCCGACCAGCAGCGCGTTGAGGATGTTGCCGATGAACTGGATCGAAAACAGGATCAACACGACGCCGAGCACAGCCAAAACCACGCCGCCCCAGACATCGCCCAGCGGTTCTACCAGGCTGCCTACGAGGCCCACGAGCGGCTCGGTGACCATGTCGATGAAGTCGCCGATGGACTCGAAGATGCCTGCCACCACGCCTTCACCCGAGCCAGACAGGGACGGTGCGATAGCCGTCGCGGTCCTGCCCAGGAAGCCGGTGAACATCTCGAGGGGGAAGAAGATGAGGATGGCGGTGAGGTTGAAAAAGTCGTGCACGGTGGCCATAGAGAAACCGCGCTGGAACTGCTTCTTGTTGCCCGCCAGGCCCAGAGCCACCAGCGTGGAGGTCACGGACGTGCCCATGTTCGCGCCAAAGAGCATCGGAATCGCGATGTTCAGCGGCAGGCCACCGGCGATCATTCCCACCACGATGGAGGTGGTGGTGGAGGAGGACTGGATGATCGACGTGGTGGCGATACCGATGGCCAGGCCAACAAACGGGTTTTCGGCGAAGGAGAAGAGCTCCTCCGCGCGGTCGCCGGCGATGCCCTTGAAGCCGTCGCCGATCATGCCCACGCCGTTGAGCAGGATCCAGATGCCCAGGAACACGGCCACCCAGTTGGCAATCTGCTTCGCCGTGCCCTCCAGCGGCAGGAAGCCAAGGGGGTCGTTGTGCTCGTTATCGTCGTCTACGTCGAGCTCGTCGTTATCCGAGCGGTTGGTGTCATCGGTGTCGTCGGTCCGGCCGGTGTTGTCGGCTACGTCCACGGCGGTTGAACCGCCGGTTTCTTCTCGTTTCATGGTTTCCCAATCGGTCGGCTGGCACAGGTGCACCGCCCAACCTATGGACACCGAGTTAATGGATCGGTGTCCGTAAAGTAAACATTTAGGAAACGTGTGAAAAAGCTGTCAGTTAACCGGCGAACTGGGACTGGTGCAGGCGCCAATACGCCCCCTGCTTAGCGACGAGCTCCGCATGCGAACCCTGCTCCACAATCCGGCCGTCCTCCATCACCACAATGACGTCCGCGTCGCGGATGGTGGAAAGCCGGTGGGCGATGACAAAGGAGGTGCGGTTGGAGCGCAGCGCGTTCATAGCCTGCTGCACCATGACCTCGGTGCGGGTGTCCACCGACGACGTCGCCTCGTCCAAGATCAGCAACGCCGGCTGGGACAGGAATGCGCGCGCGATCGTGATCAGCTGGCGTTCGCCGGCGGAGACTGACCCGCCGTCTTGGTCGACCTCGGTGTCGTAGCCGTCTGGAAGCGAGCGCACGAAACGGTCCACGTAGGTGGCCTTCGCCGCTTCGATGACCTCCTCGTCGGTGGCGTCCAGGCGACCGTAGCGGATGTTGTCCATGATCGTGCCCTTGAACAGCACCGCGTCTTGCAGCACCATGCCAATCTGGCCGCGCAGCGCTCCGCGGGAGAGGTCCCGGATGTCCGTGCCGTCCAAGGTGATCGAGCCGGAATCGACGTCGTAAAAGCGCATGAGCAGGTTGACCAGCGTGGTCTTGCCAGCGCCGGTGGGGCCGACGACGGCCGCGGTCTGGCCCGGCTCGACGCGCAGGTTGAGGTCCTGGATCAACGGGGGAGCGTCGCTGCGCTCCGTCCCGTAATCGAAGGAGACGTCCTTGAACTCGACGCGCCCGTCCACGCGGCCGGCGAGACGCGTCTGAGCCGTATCGGCGCGTTCCTCTTCGGCGTCGAGAAGCTCGAAGACGCGCTCGGCGGAGGCGACGCCGGACTGGAGCATCTGCATCATGCCGGCGATCTCACCCAGCGGCTGGTTGAACTGGCGCGAGTACTGGATGAACGCGGTGGCGTCGCCGAGCGTGAGCTTGCCCGAGGCCACCTTCACCCCGCCGAGCACCGCGATGGCCACGTAGGACAGGTAGGAGATGAACTGCATGATCGGGTGCATGGAGTTGGCCAGGAACTGCGCCTTCTGCGCAGCCCCGGCGAGCTCCTCGTTGCGCTCGTCGAACTGCTCGCGCAGCTGGTCCGTGCGCCCGAAGATGACGGCGACGTCGTGGCCGGAGAAGGACTCCTCCACGTGCCCGTTGACATCGCCCGTGGCCTTCCACTGGGTGGTGAACTGCTTCTGCGAGCGCGTGCCCACCAGGCCCATCGCCAACCCGGTCAGCGGGATGGCCAGCAGCGCAACCAGGGCGAGCTGCCAGGAGATCGCGACCATCATGATGATGATGCCGATCACGGTGAGCACGGCGTTGAACAGCGACGACAAGGACTGCTGCAGCGCCTGCTGCACGTTGTCGACGTCGTTGGTGGTGCGGCTCATCACGTCGCCGCGCTGGCGGGTGTCGAAGTAGCTCAGCGGCAAACGATTGATCTTGGCCTCCACGCGCTCGCGCAGGTTGAACACGGCGTTCATGACCAGCCGGTTCAGAATCGCGCCTTGGGCCCACATGAGTAGCGACGCCGCCACGTACAGCACCAGCACCAGCACGATCAGCTCGCGCAGGCGGTCGAAGTCGATGCCGCTTCCCGGGTTGAGGTCCATGGCGCCGGCCATGTCCGCAAAACGGTCCTGGCCCGCCGCGCGCAGCCCCTCCACGGCCTGCTCTTTGGTGGTGCCCGGGGGCATCTGCTTGGACACCACGCCGGAGAAGATCACGTCCATGGCCCGGCCCATCACGCGCGGGGCGTAGACGGCCAGAAACACCGACACCGCGTTCATGAGGAACACCGTGGTCAGCGCCACCTTGTACGGGGCGAGGAGCCCCAGCAAGCGCTTCGCGGAGGGCCAGAACTGCTTGGCCTTGCGTGGAGCGCTGCTGGAGTAGTCGTCTCCCGCCATCTTCTCTTCGTACTCGGCGAGCTGCTCTTCGCTCAGCTCGGTTGCATGCTTTTCGCTCATGCGTCGACCTCCGCCTGGCTGCGTTCGATTGCTTGGTACGTCTCGCTCGTCTGCAACAGTTCCTCGTGGGTGCCGCGGGCGACGATGCGCCCGGCCTCCATCACCAAAATCTGGTTGGCGTTCCGGATCGAGGACACCTTCTGCGCCACCACAATCACGGTGCGTTCCCGCACCGTGTCGCGCATTGCCGCGTTGAGGTTTGCTTCCGTAGTCGCGTCGAGCGCGCTGAACGAGTCGTCAAAGACGTACACCTTCGGGTCCGCCACCAGCATGCGCGCGATGCATAGGCGCTGGCGCTGGCCGCCGGAGACGTTGGTGCCACCCTGGGCGATTGGCATCTCCAGGTCCTCGACAAAGTCGGCCTGCGCGGTGCGTAGCGCCGCCCAGAGCTCCTCATCTGTGGCACCCGGCTTGCCCATGCGCAGGTTCGACGCCACCGTGCCGGAGAACAGCCACGGCTTCTGCGGCACCATCGCGACGGCCTTGACCAGGTCCTCGCGCCGGATGTGGGAGACCGGATGGTCGTCGATACGCACGCTGCCCGCCGTCGGGGAGTAGAGCCTGGGCAACAACCCCACAAGCGTGGTCTTGCCGCTGCCGGTGGAGCCGATGATCGCCGTCGTCGTGCCCGGGCGCGCCTCAAACGTGATGTCTTCCAGCACCGGCTGCTCGGCGCCTGGGTAGGTGTAGGAGACGCCGTCGAAACGCACAACGCCCCTGCCTATGCCCTTGCCTATCGACGCCCCTTCGGTCCCCTCCGCCGCCGGCTCCTCCGCGAGCACCTCCTCGACGCGGTCCGCGCAGACGAGCGCTCGCGGCAGCATCATGAGCATGAACACGCCCATCATCACCGCCATGAGAATCTGCATGAGGTACTGCATAAACGCGGTGAGCGAGCCGACCTCCACCAGCCCGTCGTCCACGCGGTGGCCGCCGAACCACAGCACGGCCGCGGTGGCGAGGTTGAGGATGAGCATGATCACCGGGAACATGGTCACGAACACACGGCCGATGTTCAGGCTGAGTTTGGTGATTTGCTGGTTCGCGTCCGTGAACCGCTCGGCCTCGTAGTCCTCGCGGGCGAACGCGCGCACCACGCGGATGCCTGCGATCTGCTCTCGCAGCAGGCCGTTGATTGCGTCCAGCCGCTTTTGCATCTGCTTGAACAGCGGCATCAGGATTGCCGCGATGATGCCCACCACGACGGCGAGCACGACCACGGCCGTGACCACAAGCCAGGACATCCCCGCATCCTGGCGCAGGGCCATGATGATGCCGCCGATTGCCATGATGGGGGCGGCGACCATGAAGTTCATGAACAGCAGGAACGTCATCTGCACCTGCTGTACGTCGTTCGTACCGCGGGTGACCAAGGTGGCGGTGCCGAAGCGGGCCATGTCCTCGCTGCTGAAACCGGAGACCCGGTCGTAGACGGCGGCCCTGATGTCCCGGCCTGTCTGCATGGCCACCCGGGAGGCGAACCACACCGCGCCGATGGCCGCCACGATCTGGACCAGCGCAACCAGCAGCATCGTGCGGCCCACGCGCCAGATGTACGGCACGTCCGCTTGCGCGACGCCGTTGTTGATGATGTCCGCGTTCAAGTCCGGCAGATACAGCGTGGCCAGGGTAGTGACCAGCTGTAACGCGATGACCAATGCGAATTGGCCGGCGTAGGGTTTGCCGAAGCGCGCGGTAAGACGGATGAGATCCACGTATGCCCCTTCTTCTCGTTGCCCGGGGCAATCCTAGACAGGGGAGGGGCGCGAGTAGTGGGTTAGTCGGATCGTCTAGCGGTGCGGACTGCCTGCTAGACGATTCGCCCGAGCGGAGCGCGTTTTCGCTGGTGGTGTTGAAACTTGTTGCCGTTAAGAGATGGATCGTCTAGCGGCGGAGCCCGGGCACTATACGATCCGTGCCCCGCCGCGAGGTCCTACTGGCCGGCGCGGGAGTGGCCCAGCATTTCGTCCCACTCCACGATCTTCTTGCGCTCGCGCGGGAAGTTCGGGTCGGCGGCGCCGAGGGCGCGCTCGGCCTCGTCCAGCTTGTACCAGCCTTCCCAGGTGGCGTAGTCCACGCCGCGCTCGCGGAGCAGATCGAAGATGTCGTCCGCGCCGGTGTGCGACGGGGCGGCGAGGCGGCCTGCCGCGGCGTCGGCGACGAGCATGTCGGTGGTTTCCTTGGCGTCGGACTTGGTGTTGCCGATCAGGCCGATCGGGCCGCGCTTGATCCAGCCGGTGACGTAGAGCTTGTCCTCGACACCCGCGCCCTCGTCGGCGGAGACCAGGACGTGGCCGCCGTCGTTGGGGATCACGTGGCGCTGCAGGTCGAAGGGCACGCCCTCCACGGGCTCGGAGCGGTAGCCCACAGCGTGGTAGACCTGCTGGACCGGCCAGTCGGTGAACTTGCCGGTGCCGCGGATGCCGCCGTTGCCGTCCAGCTCCTGGCGCTCGGTGCGGATGCCCACGATGGCGTCGCCCTCGGTGAGCACCTCCACCGGCTCCTCGAAGAAGTGGATGTAGATCTTGTGCGGCGAGCCGTCCGGTTCGCGCATGGCGTACTGCTCCAGCACCTGGCAGTTTAGGTCGACGGACTTGTCGGAGCGGCGCACCTGCTCGGACAGCTCGTCGTAGTCGATGTCTTCCGGGTCCACCAGCACCTGGATGGTGTCGGAGCCGTCGAGCTCGCGCAGCTCCTTGGGCGTGAACTTCGCCTGGGCGGGGCCGCGGCGGCCGAACATGTGCACCGTCTCGGCCTTGTTGTTCTTCAGGGACTCGTAGACGTTGTCCGGAATCTCGGTCACGGCCAGTTCGTCGCCGGTCTTGGCCAGGATGCGGGAGACGTCCAGGGCCACGTTGCCTACGCCCACCACGGCAACTTCCTTGGCCTCAAGGTTCCAGTCGCGCTCGAAGCGGGGATTGCCGTCGTAGAAGCCGACGAACTCGCCGGCGCCGATGGACTTGTCGCCGCCCGGGATGAGCAGCTCGCGGTCGCGCACGGCGCCGGTGGAGAGCACCACGGCGTCGTAGTAGTCCCGCAGGTCGTCGATGGTGACGTCACGCCCGACGGTGACGTTGGCGATCAGGCGCAGCTTGTCCTTGTCCAGCACGTTGTGCAGGGACTTCACAATGCCCTTGATGCGCGGGTGGTCGGGGGCCACGCCGTACCGGATAAGGCCGAAGGGGGCTGGCATTTGCTCGAACAGGTCCACGTGGATGTCGTGTTCCTCGTTGCGAATCAGCAGGTCGGAGGCGTAGATACCGGCCGGGCCGGCGCCAACTACGGCGACGCGCAAGCTCATAAGACAAAAGTCCTTTCGCGGATGGGTTCGTTGTTGCAGGACACTATAGCGCACAGACAGAGCTGTCTTAAACTTCGGCCGATTTTCATTCGTTTGACCGCAAAACGGCCCGCTGGCGTCGCTGCAACATTACATTCAACGCTTCTACCGGCACTTTTGCCGGGCCGGTTGTATTAGACAAAGTAGTCCGGCACACTTAGCTGCCAACACCTCCGGAACTCCCGGGTATGAACCAATCTGTCTATGTGAGGAGACGCAATGGGCGCACCCACGAAAGCTCGACCCCGCGCCAAGAAGCCGGAGGGGCAGTGGCTTGTCGACGGCAAAGCTCCGCTCAACCACGACGAGGAGATCAAGCAGGAGTCTCCGGTCCTGGACGTGAAGCAGCGCGTGATCGACACCTACTCCAAGGGCGGCTTCGACTCCATCGACCGCGAGGACCTGTACCCGCGCTTTAAGTGGCTCGGCCTGTACACCCAGCGCAAGCAGAACTTGGGTGGAGAGTTCACGGGCGAGGACAACAGCGTCCTGGAAGACAAGTACTTCATGATGCGCATCCGCTTCGACGGCGGCATCTGCTCCACCGCGCAGGCCCGCGCGGTGGGTGAGCTCTCGCGCGATTACGCCCGCTCCACGGTGGACCTCACGGACCGCCAGAACATCCAGTTCCACTGGGTGCGCATCGAGGACGTCCCGGCAATCTGGGAGAAGCTCGAGGCAAACGGCCTGAATACCTGGGACGCGTGCGGCGACGTCCCGCGCGTGATCCTGGGCTCGCCTGTGGCTGGCATTGCCAAGGACGAGATCATCGACGCCACCCCGGCGATCCGGAAGATCCAGGAGATCGTCACTGCGGAGGAGTTCCAGAACCTGCCGCGCAAGTTCAAGACCGCCATCTCCGGCAATGCGCGCCAGGACGTGGTGCACGAGATCAACGACCTCGCGTTCATCGGCGTCGAGCACCCCGAACTGGGACCGGGCTTCGAGTGCTACGTCGGCGGCGGCCTGTCCACGAACCCGATGCTGGCGCAGTCCCTCGGCGCGTTTGTCACCCTCGAGCAGGTGCCGGACGTGTGGGCGGGCGTGGTGCGCATCTTCCGCGACTACGGCTACCGCCGCCTGCGCAACCGCGCGCGCCTGAAGTTCTTGGTGGCCGAATGGGGCATTGAGAAGTTCCGCCAGGTCCTCGAGGACGACTACCTGGGCTACAAGCTCCCGGACGGCCCGAAGGCGCCCAACAACCTCATCGACCGCGACCACATCGGCGTGCACGAGCAGAAGGACGGCAAGTGCTACATTGGCGTCAAGCCGACGCTGGGGCACATGTCCGGCGAACAGCTCATCGCCGTGGCGGATCTGGCCGAGCGCTACGGCGTCACCGATCTGCGCTTCACCCCGTTCAAGGAGCTGCTGCTGCTCGGTGTCGCACCGGAGGACGTCGAGAAGCTGCAGGGCGATCTGGAGGAAATGGGCCTGTACTCCAACCCCTCCGAGTTCCGCCGCGGCCTGCTGTCGTGCACCGGGCTGGAGTACTGCAAGCTCGCGCACGTGACCACGAAGTCCCGCGCGATCGAGCTCGCAGATGAGCTGGAGGAGCGCTTCGGCGACCTGGACTCCCCGATCACCATCTCGCTCAACGGCTGCCCCAACGCGTGCGCCCGCCACCAGGTCTCCGACATCGGTTTCAAGGGTCAGATGGTGGTGAACGGTGAAGGCGAGAAGGTCGAGGGCTTCCAGGTGCACCTGGGCGGCACGGTCGGCGAGGGCGCGAACTTCGGCCGCAAGCTACGCGGCCACAAGGTGCTGTCCACGGAGCTGACGGATTACGTCACGCGCGTGGTGCAGCACTACGTCGACCACCGCGAGGAGGGCGAAACCTTCCGCCAGTGGGTTGTGCGCGCGGATGAGGCCGATTTGCGATGAGCTTTCGCCGCACGCCCAATCCGAACCGCAATTTCCCCTCGTTTTGCCCCTATTGTGGCGGCGAGGAGCTCTGGCCCAACGAGGAGACGGACTTTGCCTGGAAGTGCGGCGAATGCCTGCGTGTCTTTGAGGTGAAGTACCACGGCCAGGACGACCCGGACACCCCCCACGCGCCGGCGCCCTCGACGGAAGAGGCGCTGCAGGCCTCGCTGGCCCGGCACGGACACACCGCAGTAATGAAGGACCCAAACAATGATCAACCTGCTTAACCAGCCGGGCGCGAACTACCGCGACCCGGAGATCAGCCCCGAAGGGCCAAAGGAGACCGCTCCGCTGCCGGAGGACGTCGCCGAGCGCAACGCCCAGCTCGTGGAGGAGTGGGCGCCCAAGCTTTACGACGCCTCGGCCACCGACATTTTGGAGTGGGCCCACGAGTACGCCCCCGGCAAGCTGGTGGTGACGCTGTCCATGGAAAACACCGTGCTGGCGGAGCTGGCCCAGCGCCACCTGCCGGACGCGGACTTTCTGTTCCTGGACACCGAGTACCACTTCCCGGAGACCCTCGAGGTCGCCGACAAGGTGGAGGCGCGGTACCCGGACCACGAGCTCGTGCGCGTGAAGGCCCAGCTTTCGCGCCCGGAGCAGGACAAGGTGTACGGCCCGAACCTGTACCTGCGCGCACCGGGCGCGTGCTGCCGCATGCGCAAGGTCGAGCCGCTGGCGGTGCACATGAGCCCGTACGCCGGTTGGGTCACCGGCCTGCGCCGCGCCGACGGCCCCACCCGCGCCGAGGCGCCGGCGCTGAGCCTGGACGGCACCGGCCGGTTGAAGATCTCCCCGCTGGTGACGTGGTCGCTGGAGGACACGGAGGCCTTCGAGGAAGACAACGACCTGATCATCCACCCGCTGACCCGCCAGGGCTACCCCTCCATCGGCTGCGCCACGTGCACGCTTCCCGTGGCAGAGGGGGAGGACCCGCGCGCCGGGCGCTGGGCGTTCGCATCCAAGACCGAGTGCGGCCTGCACGAATAAAGGAGCTGTTGAACCATGACTGAGGCAACCAAGACACCTGAGCTGTCGCCGCACCTGAAAGAGCTAGAGAACGAGTCCATCCACATCATCCGCGAGGTGGCCGGGCAGTTCGACAAAATCGGCCTACTGTTTTCCGGTGGCAAGGACTCCTGCGTGGTCCTGCATCTTTGCATGCTCGCCTTCGCGCCAGCGAAGGCGCCGATCGAGCTGCTGCACGTTGACACCGGGCACAACTTCCCCGAGGTGATCCAGTTCCGCGACGAGATCGTGGAGAAGCACGGCCTGCGCCTGCGCGTTGCCCACGTGCAGGACTGGATCGACCGCGGCGACCTGCAGGAGCGCCCCGACGGCACCCGTAACCCGCTGCAGACCGTCCCGCTGGTGGAGACGATCGCCGAGGTCGGCTACAACGCCGTGCTGGGCGGCGCGCGCCGCGACGAGGAGCGGGCCCGCGCGAAGGAGCGCGTCTTCTCCGTGCGCGACTCCTTCGGCGGCTGGGACCCGCGCCGCCAGCGCCCCGAGCTGTGGGACCTGTACAACGGCGCCACCCTGCCGGGCGAAAACGTGCGCGTGTTCCCCATCTCCAACTGGACGGAAGCGGACGTGTGGGAGTACATCGGCGCGCGCGGCATCGCGCTGCCGTCCATCTACTTCGCACACGACCGTGAGGTCTTCGGCCGAGACGGCATGTGGCTCACTCCCGGCGAGTGGGGTGGCCCACGCGAGGGCGAGGAGCTTGAGACCCGCCGCGTGCGCTACCGCACCGTGGGCGACATGTCCTGCACCGGCGCGGTGGACTCGGACGCGACCACGATCGACGAGGTGCTCGTCGAGATCGCCAACTCCACCCTCACCGAGCGCGGCGCCACCCGCGCGGACGACCGCTTGAGCGAATCCGCCATGGAAGACCGCAAGAAGGAAGGCTACTTCTGATGACCACGATTGATTTCCCCTCCGGCGCGTCAGCGACGGAGGCGTTAGCGGAGCGGCAGACGCTGCGCCTGTGCACCGCGGGCTCCGTCGACGACGGCAAGTCCACGTTCGTCGGCCGCCTGCTGCACGACACCAAGTCCGTGCTGGCGGACCAGCTCGCCTCCGTGGAGCGCACCTCCGCCGACCGCGGCTTCGAGGGCCTGGACCTCTCGTTGCTTGTCGACGGCCTCCGCGCCGAACGCGAGCAGGGCATCACCATCGACGTGGCCTACCGCTACTTCGCCACCGACAAGCGCACGTTCATCCTCGCCGACACCCCGGGGCACGTGCAGTACACCCGCAACACCGTCACCGGCATGTCCACGTCCCAGGTTGTCGTGCTGCTGGTGGACGCCCGCAACGGCGTGGTGGAGCAGACCATCCGCCACCTCACCGTGGCGAAGTTACTGGGGGTGCGCACCGTGATCCTGGCGGTGAACAAGATCGACCTCGTCGGCTACTCCGAGGACACCTTCAACGAGATCAAGGCGGCCTTCGACGCCAAGGCCGCCGAGCTGGGCATCGAAGACCCGCACGTGGTGCCGATCTCCGCGCTGAAGGGCGACAACGTTGCCGAGCGTAGCGACGAAACCCCGTGGTACGAGGGCCCGACCGTACTCGAGCTGCTGGAGACCATCCCGGTCACCCACGGCCGCGCCGACGACTTGGACTTCCGCTTCAACATCCAGTATGTCCTGCGCGAGCACGCGTCGGACTACCGCGCCTACGCGGGCCGCGTCAACGCTGGTGCCGTCTCGGTGGGCGACGAGATCCTCGCGCCGAACGGACGCACGACCGCCGTCGCCGGCATCGACACCTCCGACGGCCCGGTGGAGACCGCACACGCAGGGGACTCCATCGCGCTGCGCTTGGCGGACGAGATCGACCTCACCCGCGGCGACCTCCTGGCTTCGCAGACCCGGCCTGCGGACACGCGGGAGTTCCAGGCCACCGTGGTGGGCCTGACGGAGAAGGAGCTGCGCGCAGGCCAGGCCGTCAAGCTGCGCATCGGCACCGCGTTCGTGCGCGCCCGCGTGGCCAGCGTGGACCGCGTGCTGGACCTCGACGGCGCAGCCGGCGACAACACCGCCCCCGAGGCGGTTGCGCTCAACGACATCGCCCACGTGACCATCCAGACCGCCGACGAGCTGCCCGTGGAGCCCTACGCCGCACGCGGTGCGGTGGGTAACTTCCTGCTGGTGGACCAGTCGTCCGGCAACACGCTGGCCGCAGGCCTGGTCGGCACCCGGCTGCGCTAGCGGGGAGACGACGATGACCGCGCTGATCACCCTCTCCCACGGCTCGCGCCACCCGCGCGCCAAGGAGGGCATCCGCGCGCTCACCGAAGCGGCCGCCGCGGAGCTTGGCGTGGAATGGGCCGACGCCCACCTGGAGTTCGACACACCCAGCCTCGCTGAGGCTGCGGCGGCCCTCGACAGCCCCCGCGCCGTGGTCGTGCCGCTGCTGTTCACCCGCGCCTTCCACGCGAAGGTGGACGTGCCGCGCCACCTCGACGAGGCCCGCGCCCACTGCGACCTCGTCCTCGCCGAGCCCCTGGGCACCGGCGCCGACATCGCCGATGTCCTCCATCAGCGTCTGCGTATCGACGCCCCTTCGGCCCCCCACGCCACCCTGTTTCCCGTCGGCACATTGGACGCCGAGCAGGCCGCAAACTACCGCCGCCTGGCTGACGATCTCGCGCGCCGCGCCGGGATCGACGTGGCGGTGGTGCCGGCGACCGGGGGAGACCGAAGGTTCGTCGAGAAGCAGACGCGCGTGCTCCCGCTGTTTGTCACGCACGGGACGCTGCTCGACCGGATCCCCGCGCACCTCACAGCATCCGGGCCCCTTACAACCGATCTTGCGGGCGTTGTCGCCGAGCGATACCGCGCCGCCGTAGAGAAAGACGCCTGACATGTACAAACTCGAAACACTGCTGCTCATCGCGGTGGCGGGCCTCGCCGCCCAACTGGTGGACGGCGGCCTGGGCATGGGCTTCGGCGTCACCTCCACGACCATCCTCATTGCGCTCGTCAGCCTATCCCCGGCCGCCGCGTCCGCGGTTGTCCACACCGCCGAATTGGGCACGACCCTCGCCTCGGGCGTAGCCCACACGCGCTTCGGCAACGTGGACTGGCGCACGGCGTTTGCCATCGGCATCCCCGGCGCTATCGGCGCGTTCCTCGGCTCCACGCTGCTGGTGCGCCTGTCCACCGAGGCAGCGCGGCCCGTGATGTCGCTCATCCTCGCCGTGATCGGCCTGAACCTGATGCTGCGGTTTGCCCGGGGGCTGACCCAGCGCAAGCTGTCGGCCAAGCCGCACTCCCGCGGCTTCCTGGCCGGGCTGGGGCTGTTCGGCGGGTTCGTCGATGCCACGGGCGGCGGCGGCTGGGGGCCGGTGACCACCTCCACGCTGATGTCCGCGGGGCGCGCGGAGCCGCGCCGCATCGTGGGCACCGTGAACACCGCGGAGTTCCTGGTCACCCTGGCGGCGACCCTCGGGTTCGCAATCGGCATGTGGCAAGACCTGGTGGCCAACCTCGCGGCCGTGCTGGCGCTGCTGGCCGGCGGCGTGATCGCGGCACCGATCGCCGCGTGGGTGGTCACCCGCATGAACCCAATCGCGCTCGGCGGCGTGGTGGGCACACTGATTCTCTTCCTCAACCTGCCGGTGGTGCTGAAGTTCTTGGGCGTCACCGAGGGGCTCACTTTCGTACGGATCGCCGTGCTGGTCCTCGGTGCGGCGCTGTCTGTGCGCGGCGTGCTCAAAGCGCGTGAGAACTCCCGTAGCGCCGGGGAGCGCGAGGGCGCGACGGTGGTGGACCCGGAGCCGGCGCGCCTACGATAGGCAGCTATGTCTGGAAAACAGTCTGATCTGCTCATTGTCGCAGCGATGAAAGAGGAAGCCGCGGACATCATGTCCGGCGGCGACCACGAGGTACTTGTCACCGGCATCGGCACCCTGCCGGCCGCGATTGCGCTGACCCGCCGCCTCTCCGAGGGCCCGCTGCCGTCGCGCGTGATCAACGTCGGTACCGCAGGCGCCCTGGTGGACCTTGCCCCCGGCGTCTACGAGGTCTCCGACGCCGTCAAGCACGATTTCAAGGTCGGCGGCACATCCGAGATCACCGACTTTGTTTACCCGCGCTGGTTCACCTTCGAGCCGCTGACCGACCTGCCCAAGGCCAAGCTCGCCACCGGCGACGCGTTTGTCAACCGCTCCGACCTGCGCGACGAGCTCGCCCGCGAATGCCAGCTCGTGGACATGGAGGGTTACGCGCTCGCGGCGGTCTGCTCCACGTTCGGCGTGCCGCTGACGCTGCTCAAGCAGGTGTCCGACTCCGCCGACGAGTCCGCCTCCGAGGTCTGGGAGGCCGCCTTGGAGCGCGCCCGCGTCGAGCTTGAGCAGGCGCTGCGTGAGCACCTTCGCTAAGGACGCTGGCATCCAGCTCGCCGACGAGCCCGCGCCTCTATTCCAGCTGCTCGTCCTCTGCATGCTGCAGGCGAAACCCATCCGCGCCACCGTCGCCGTCGATGCCGCGCGGGGCCTCTTCGAGGCTGGCCTGACCACGCCCGAGAAGCTCTCGGCCGCGCCCCGCTCCCAGCTCATCCGCATTTTCGGGGCAGCGGGCTACGCGCGATACGACGAGTCCTCCGCCACCCGGTTGCGCTCCATGTCGCAACTGCTTATCGACGAGCACTCCGCCGACCTCCGCACCCTCCGCAACACCGCCCCGAAGTCATTGCAAGTCTTCGACGGCGTGGGTCCCGCATGCGCCACCATGTTCGCGCGCGAGGCGCAGGGGGTCTGGCCGGAGCTCGCCCCGGTCTTTGACAAAAAGGCCCTACAGGGCGCGGAAAAACTTGGTCTGTCCCAAGACCCGGAGGAGCTGGCTGCACTGGTCGCCGGATCTACCGAGCTTCCCGCCGCAGCTGAGCTCCCCGCCGACGCGTTGGTGGACCTGCCCACCTTCGCGGCCTACCTGGTTAAGGTCGCCCTCGGCATCGACTGAGCCGGATCGTCTAGCGGCTTGCGCTACCCTGCTAGAGCATCGCGCAGTCGCTGAGACGTTTTCCCAGGTGATGATGAAACTGATTGTCGCTAACGGGCGGATCGTCTAGTGGAAGGCCGGAGCCACTAGACGATCCGAGCGCCCGCGTGGGATCTGCTAGTTCGCCCCAGCGACCAACTAGCTGATCAAACGTCCAGCTTTGCGTTTCCCCAGGTGGTATTGAACATGACTTGCAGCAAGACGCGGATGTGCTAGTAGCGTCCTGGGTGAGCTAGCAGATCCGCACGTGGTAGGCGCAAAAGAAAGCCCGCTGGCACGGGGCCAGCGGGCTACGCAGTTGGCGAACTACTTCGCGAACTCCTCGATGAGCTTGGCGTTGAATGCCGGGATGTCATCCGGGGTGCGGGAGGAGATAAAGCCGGAATCGACCACAACTTCCTCGTCGACCCAGTTAGCGCCAGCGTTGATCAGATCGGTTTTAACGTTGGCCACGGAGGTGAGCTTCACGTCCCTGATCAGGTCCGCCTCGGTGAGGATCCAGCCACCGTGGCAGATAACGCCGATCGGCTTGCCCGCGTCCTTGAATGCCTTCACCAGTGCGACGGCGTCGGCGTCGGTGCGGATAGCGTCGGCGTTGACGGTGCCGCCGGGGAGGATCAGGGCGTCGAACTCGTCGGCGGTTGCGTCGGCGGTCTTGGCGTCGACAGCAACCTTGGCGCCCTTCTTGCCCTCAATCTCGCCGGTCTCGGTGGAGATGACCTTGGTGGTCGCGCCGGCCTGCTCCACAGCGTCCTTCGGGGAGGTCAGCTCAGCGTCCTCGAAACCATCGGTAGCGATAATCGCAATGTTCTTGCCGTTCAATTCAGCCACGGGTACGTCCTTTCGTAGATAAGTAATTGCGACTCCCACCGTACCTATTCTTTGTCTTCGAGGGCGCGGGTGCGTCCTGGGACCTCGGTGTCGGGATCGGTTGTGATTGCCTCGTCGCTGAGGGGAACGCGGGTGGAGCCGAGGCCCTTTTTCACCGGGACCTTGGTGTTCGGCCTGTCGCGCTTGGTCATGCGCATCATGTGGTCGCGGACGGCGAGGAAGGTCTCTTTGGAATCCATGGTCTGGGTTTGCTGGGTGGCCATGGATATCTCGTCGGCCGTAATTTCGCCGGAGCGCAGCGACACCATCTCCGCCCAGTAGCGCAGCCACACGGCGGCGACGGCTGCCACTGGCACGGCCAAGAAGGCGCCGACGATGCCGAACAGTGTGCCGCCGACGGCGACCGCGAGCAGGACGACAGCGGCGTGCAGGCCCATCGCCTGGGATTGCAGGACGGGGGAGAGGACGTTGCCCTCGAGCTGCTGCACGGCGATGATCAGGATGAGGACGAACACGGCGTTCATGAACCCGTTGGACACAAGCGCCACGATGACGGCCAGGGCGCCCGCGGACACCGCACCGACGATCGGGATGAAGCCGGCGAAGAAGGTCACTACCGCCAGGACCGGCCACAGCGGCACGCCGAGGAACAGCAGGCCGAGGCCGATGAACACCGCGTCCACCATGGAAACGATGGCCTGGGTGCGGATAAAGCCGGACAGCGTGTTCCAGGAGCGCATGCATACCTCGGTGAGGTGCCAGCCTGCGCGCACACCGGTGTACTTGCGCAACCACGGCAAGAAGCGGTCGCCGTCTTTGAGGAAGAAGAACAGCAGCACCAGGGTCAGCGCGAGGGTGGTGCCGGCGGAGGTGATGACGCCGATGCCGGAGAAGACACCGGAGGCGATGTTGGAGGCCTGCCCCTTGGCAAACGTCTCGGCCTGGTCGACGGCCTGCTGGATGCGCTCCGGTTCCAGGAACGTGAAGTTTTGCTGCTTCAGCCAGTCGATGATCTGGTTGACGCCCTGTTCCGCCTGCCGGCCCAGTTCGGTGCCCTGCGATTTCACCGTCGGAGCCATGGCAGCGATGATGCCGCCGATAATGCCGAATGCGGCGATGAGGGTGATGAATACGGCAAGCGCGGCAGGCACCTTGTGCTTGCGCATCCAGCGCACCGGGGGCCACAGCACGGTGGCGATGATCAGCGCCAGCAAGATGGGGAGCAGCCCCATCCACACCCATTTGAGCAGGTAGAGCAGGATGGCCGTGGCGGCGACGATGATGATGAAGCGCAGCGCCCACGCGGCGGCGGTACGGCCGTCGGAGGCGATGATGTCGCCACGGTCAATGGGCTCTTTGGAGAGCTCCTGGGCGGCGTCGGCCGGGGTGGGCAACATCTGCACATCGTCAACCGCGGTGTCCAGCGCGCCCACGTACTCGTTGTTGTTGTGTTCGGTCACCCGGTCATTGTGTCAGATGTCAAGGCTATTGCCCGCGAGGAGAGGCCCGGAGACCAACAACTTTCAAAGATGTCTAGCGCCACTTTCCCGTTGATGTGTAGTGTAGGACACACTCACCTACCGAGTGTGAACCCAATAGGAAGGCATCGACATGACCGTCTACCCCAACCCCGGCACCGAAGGCTCCAACGTCCGCTACCGCGAGCGCTACGACAACTACATCGGCGGTGACTGGGTCGCGCCGGTGGACGGCGAGTACTTCGACAACATCACCCCCGTCACCGGCGAAGTGTTCTGCCAGGTAGCGCGCGGCAAGGAAGCGGACATCAACCTTGCTCTCGACGCCGCGCACAAGGCCGCGCCCGCCTGGGGCGCGACCTCGCCACAAGACCGCGCGCGGGTGCTGCTGAAGATCGCGGACCGAATGGAAGAGCACCTGGAAGAACTGGCGGTCGCGGAGACGTGGGAAAACGGCAAGGCCGTGCGTGAAACGCTCGCCGCCGACATCCCTCTGGCAATCGACCACTTCCGCTACTACGCAGGTGCCCTCCGGGCGCAAGAGGGACGCTTGAGCCAGATCGACGAAGACATGGTGGCCTACCACTTCAACGAGCCGCTGGGCGTGGTGGGCCAGATCATCCCGTGGAACTTCCCGCTGCTCATGGCCGCGTGGAAGCTCGCGCCGGCGCTGGCGGCGGGCAACGCGATCGTGCTCAAGCCCGCGGAACAAACCCCGGCGTCCATCCTCTACCTCATGGACCTGGTGGGCGATCTTATCCCGGCGGGCGTGCTCAACGTCGTCAATGGCATGGGTGCGGAGGCCGGCGCGGCCCTGTCCGGCTCGGACCGCATTGCCAAGATCGCGTTCACCGGCTCCACCGAGGTGGGCAAGATCATCAACAAGGCCGCAGCGGACAAGATCATCCCGGTTACGCTCGAACTCGGCGGCAAGTCCCCGGCGCTGTTCTTCGAGGACATCTTTGCCAAGGACGACGACTTCAAGCAGAAGGCAATCGAGGGCTTCGCCATGTTCGCGCTCAACCAGGGCGAGATTTGCACCTGCCCGTCGCGCGCGCTCGTGCAAGAATCCATCGCGGACGAGTTCCTCGAGCTCGGCGTGCAGCGCGTCAAGCAAATCAAGACCGGCAACCCGCTGGACACCGAGACGATGATGGGCGCCCAGGCCTCCGCCGAGCAGATGAACAGGATCCAGGAGTACCTGGAGATCGGCCCGCGGGAGGGTGCTGAGGTGCTCACCGGCGGCGGCGTGAACACGATCGAAGGCCTGGAAAATGGCATGTACATCGAGCCGACGGTGTTCAAAGGCACCAACGACATGCGCATCTTTCAAGAGGAGATCTTCGGCCCGGTGTTGTCCGTGACCACGTTCAAGGATTTTGACGAGGCCATCCGCGTCGCCAACGACACCATCTACGGCCTGGGCGCCGGCGTGTGGGCGCGATTCCGGCACCACGGCGTACAAGGCGGGCCGCGCCATCCAGGCTGGTCGCGTGTGGGTGAACCAGTACCACACCTACCCCGCGCACGCGGCGTTCGGCGGGTACAAACAATCCGGTATCGGCCGCGAGACACACCTGATGATGCTGGGGCACTACCAGCAGACCAAGAACCTTCTCGTCTCCTACTCCGAGCAGGAGACGGGCTTGTTCTAAGTGGCTGCCTATCGACGAATACCCTCCGGTTGCCCCGCAGCCGGAGGGTGTTTTGGGGTTTTATGCTGGAGAAACGGAAAAAGTTGCGCGCGGCGGGAACAAGTTTGGAGATGTGCCCGTTGTTACCCATGAGTGCGACAGACTCAAGAACGTCGCCGCCGGTGTTATAGTGGTGGCCGTTGAGTTGAGTCACAGCACATCAACTTACTGATAAACCACATTTCAACAGGAGGAATCACTCTTATGGCACGTGCAGTTGGTATCGACCTCGGCACCACGAACTCGGTTGTCTCCGTCCTCGAGGGCGGTGAGCCGGTAGTTATCGCAAACGCTGAGGGATCCCGCACCACTCCGTCCGTCGTCGCGTTCGCGAAGAACGGCGAGGTGCTGGTTGGCCAGTCCGCGAAGAACCAGGCGGTGACCAACGTTGACCGCACTATCCGCTCCGTCAAGCGCCACATGGGCGAGGACTGGACCGTCAACATCGACGACAAGACCTACACCCCGCAGGAGATTTCCGCCCGCACCCTGCAAAAGCTGAAGCGCGACGCGGAGGCGTACCTGGGTGAGGATGTCACCGAGGCCGTGATTACCGTCCCGGCGTACTTCGAGGACGCCCAGCGTCAGGCCACCAAGGAGGCTGGCCAGATCGCGGGTCTTGACGTGCTGCGCATCGTCAACGAGCCGACCGCGGCGGCGCTGGCGTACGGCCTGGACAAGAACGAGAAGGAAGAGACCATTCTGGTCTTCGACCTCGGCGGCGGCACCTTCGACGTGTCCCTGCTGGAAATCGGCGACGGTGTTGTCGAGGTGCTGGCAACCGCCGGCGACAACGAGCTCGGCGGCGACGACTGGGACAACCGCATCGTTGAGTGGCTCGTAGATAAGTTCAAGTCCCAGAACGGTGTGGACCTGTCCAAGGACCGCATGGCTATGCAGCGTCTGCGCGAGGCCGCGGAGAAGGCGAAGATTGAGCTGTCCTCCGCCCAGCAGGCATCCATCAACCTGCCGTACATCACAGTGGACGCCGAAAAGAACCCGCTGTTCCTGGACGAGACCTTGACCCGCACCGAGTTCCAGAAGATCACCTCCGACCTTCTGGACCGTACGAAGACCCCGTTCAACCAGGTGGTGAAAGACGCCGGCATGTCCGTCGGCGATATCGACCACGTGGTCCTCGTCGGTGGTTCCACCCGTATGCCGGCCGTGTCTGATCTGGTCAAGGAGCTCACCGGCAAGGAGCCGAACAAGTCCGTGAACCCGGACGAGGTTGTGGCCCTCGGTGCTGCACTGCAGGCAGGTGTGCTGCGCGGCGACGTCAAGGACGTGCTGCTGCTCGACGTCACCCCGCTGTCCCTGGGCATTGAGACCAAGGGTGGCGTGATGACCAAGCTGATCGAGCGCAACACCACCATCCCGACCAAGCGTTCCGAGACCTTCACCACGGCCGAGGACAACCAGCCGTCGGTGCAGATCCAGGTCTTCCAGGGTGAGCGCGAGATCGCGTCCGCGAACAAGCTGCTCGGCTCCTTCGAGCTGGCCGGCATCGCTCCGGCGCCGCGCGGTGTGCCGCAGATCGAGGTCACCTTCGACATCGACGCCAACGGCATCGTGTCCGTGTCCGCCAAGGACAAGGCCACCGGCAAGGAAAACACGATCAAGATTCAGGAGGGCTCCGGCCTTTCCGATGAAGAGATCGAGCGCATGATCAAGGACGCCGAGGCTCACGCGGACGAGGACAAGAAGCGCCGCGAGGAGCAGGAGACCCGCAACAACGCGGAGACGATGGCGTACCAGACCCGCAAGTTCATGGACGAGAACGGCGAGAAGCTGCCGGAGGACGTCAAGGGCCGCGTGACCGAGGCTGCTGACGCTGTGGACGAGGCGCTGAAGGGCGACGACCTGGATGCCATCAAGTCTGCAGTGGAGAAGCTGAACACCGAGTCCCAGGCAATGGGCACCGCGCTCTACGAGGCGCAGGCCAACGAGGGCGCTACCCAGGCTGACGCGCCGGCTGGCGACGACAATGTTGTCGACGCCGAGGTCGTCGAGGACGACGACGCATCCGAGTCCGACAACAAGTAACCCGAACCAGCGAACAGGAGGCGACGTCTGATGACGAACCCGTACAACGAGCAGATGCCCGACGACCCGGGAGCCCCCGAGGCCACGGACGAGCAGTACGTGTCCCCTGACCAAGCGGAAACGCTTGCGGACGAGGCCGCGGAGTCCGAGGCGCTCGCCACGGACGAGGACCCCCTCTTAGCTGCCGACGCGGACTTGGAGGGCGCGGCGGAAATCGCCGACGCGGAGGTCAACCCCGACGCGGACGGCGACGGCGCGGTCAGCGACATTGAGCTGCAGCTCGCAGAGCGCACCGAATCGCTGCAACGCGTGAGCGCCGAGTACGCCAACTACCGCCGCCGCACCGAGCGCGAGCGTAGCCAGGCCGGCGACAACGCCAAGGCGAAATTCGCGACCCAGCTGCTGCCGCTGCTGGACGATCTCGACTTGGCAGAGCAGCACGGAGATCTCTCCGAGGGCCCGATGAAGGCCTTTGCCGACAAGTTCCGTGCCATCGTGAGCGGCCAGGGCATCACCGAGTTCGGCGCCGAAGGCGACGAGTTCAATCCGGAGATTCATGAAGCAGTGCAGGATCTGTCCCAGGGCGACTCCAAAGTCGTGGGCACGGTGCTGCGCAAGGGCTACATGATCGGTGACCGCCTGGTACGAAACGCCATGGTGATCATCGCAGATCCCGCCGAGCAGGCTGGCGAGCCAGAAGCTGGCACCACCGAGTAACAACTCGCTCGGAATTCAGGGCCGGGGAATGAGGTAGCGCGACCCACGCGGCCTCGTCCCCGGCTTTTGTACTTAGATAATTAGTGAACAAACGTTAACGAGACAGACGCAACACTCTGACAACCGAAAGGAGGGTGTGAGATGGCGATGCAGCAAGAATGGGCCGATAAGGATTATTACGGCGACTTGGGCGTGAGCTCGTCCGCAAGCGCCGCGGACATTAAGAAGGCCTACCGCAAGCTGGCGCGCGAGAATCACCCCGACTCCCACCCCGGCGATAAAAAGGCCGAGGAAAAGTTCAAGCGGGTGGCCGAGGCGTACGACGTCGTCGGCGACGAGGAAAAGCGCAAGGAATACGACCAGCTGAAATCCATGATCAGCTCGGGCGGCTTCGGCCGTTTCGGGCGGGGAGGAGGCTCCGGCTTTCCCGGAGGGTTTCGCGGCACGGAGGCGGAGTTCGACCTCTCCGACATCTTCGGATCAGCCGCTAGTGGACAAGCTGGAGACGGCGGCCTTGGTGATATCTTCGGTGGCTTCTTTGGCGGCCGCGGCGGTGCTGGCAGGAACGCTCGGCCGTCGCGGGGGGCCGACGTCGAAACGGAAATAACCCTCGACTTCCGCGAGGCCGCCAAGGGCACGACCATCCCGGTTGAGCTCACCGGCGACGCGCCGTGCACCACCTGCCACGGCTCCGGGTCCAAGGACGGCAAGACCCACACCTGCCAGGTGTGCTCCGGCTCCGGCTACATCCGCGAGAACTCCGGCGCGTTCGGCATGGCCCGGCCGTGCACCAACTGCGGCGGCACCGGCGAGGTGATCGAGGATCCGTGCCCCACGTGCGGCGGTACGGGGACCGTGCGTCGCACCCGTTCCATCACGGTGCGCATCCCCGCCGGGGTGATCGACGGCCAAAAGGTGCGCCTCGCCGGCCAAGGCGAGGCGGGCCCGAACGGCACTCCCGCCGGCGACCTGTTCGTCACCGTGCACGTGCGCAGCGACGAGGTGTTCACCCGCTCCGGTGACGACCTTGAAGTCACCGTCCCGGTTGCCTTTTCTGAGGTCGCTCTGGGCGCCACCATTGCCGTGCCCACCCTGGACAACCCGGTCAAGGTGAAAGTCCCGGCGGGCACCCCGAACGGGCGCACGCTGCGCGTGAAAGGCCGCGGCATTCCGAAGCGGTCGGGGGCCGCGGGCGACCTGCTCGTCACCGTCGAGGTGAAGGTGCCCAAGGATCTGGACCCATCAGCCACGTCCGCCCTGCGCGCGTACGCCCAAGCCGAGAAGGACTCCGGCTTCGACCCGCGCGCCGGGTGGGCTGGGCTCTAGCCCTGGAAGGAGGTGTCACTAATGGCTGAAGACCAGGAGTATTACGTCATCTCCGTCGCCGCCGAGCTCACCGGCATGCATGCGCAGACCCTGCGCACCTACGACCGGCTTGGCCTGGTCACGCCGATGCGCACCAAGGGCGGCGGGCGCCGTTACTCCCGCCGAGACATCACCATGCTGCGCCGCATCCAGCACCTCTCGCAGGAAGAAGGGGTCAACCTCGCCGGCATCAAGACCATCATCGAGCTCTCCGAGCAGATCGAAGAGCTCCAAGGCGAGCTGGAAACCCAGCGCGGCCACAACGAGGAGCTGCGGCAGCAATTGCAGTCGGGCTCGCGCCGGGGCGGCGAGCTCGTCCACGTGCCCCGCTCCACCGCAGTAGTCGCGTGGGAGCCCGCCGCTACTCGGCGCCGTCGCCGCTCCGCGCGGTAGCGCCACGCTGAAGGCGGCCGCCCCGATCTGAGAATCCAGCTACAAGGACCCAGCTATTCCCGGTTGGGAGCGCGGACAAAAAGTTGGAGTGGTGGGGGCTGAAAGGTATTCCGATGCCCGCAGCATTTCCATCTGATATCCGCGATGGTGCGATCGAGAGGTTTTTAGCCGGCTCATCTGCCCGGGAAGTGT
>NZ_JAAXPF010000009.1 GCF_012396315.1 Corynebacterium mucifaciens
CACCAAAGCCGGCACAAGCCTTCCAGCAGAAGTCAGCATCATCCGCACCACCACCCAAACCGCCCCACCCCCACAACCCATCACGATCTAACACCCAAACCCGTTCACAACCACTTGACACAAAGCGAACGACCTGCAGAACATTCACTTTCTGCAGGTCGTTTTCTTATGGGCCCAAAATAGTTCCCACTTGCACTGCCATCCGCAACACTCCGCACCTTATGCGCCCGAATCCACACCGTCCGCTGGTTCCATATGTCGGTATCCCCCGTGTGGTGTCTGAAACGAGGAAGTTCTACACCGCCGATCACCTAACCCCGGATGTGATCGCGGCCGACTCTGTTTACACCGCTCTGGACCCGGACGGCCTGCTTTTTGCTCTGGTTTCGTCCTCAATATTCATCACTTGGCAACGAACGGTGGGCGGGGCGCTTGAATCGCGTTTGCTTTTTCAATACCTTGACCTGGAACAATTTCCCCGTGCCGCCACTTGATGACCGCACACGACAGCGTGTTTTCGATGCCGGAAAAGGAGTTCTCGACGCCCGGGCACTGTACCCGGAACGTTCTCTGGCTGATCATTACAACCCGCTGGCCATGGCCCCGGAGTTGATTAAGACCCATGAGGCTCTGGATCGCGAGGTGGACAGGGCGATGGGAGCTAAGAGGAGGATCGCCACCGAGCGTCAGCGCCAGGAGATTCTCTTTGCTAACTACGCCCATATGGCTTAAACGCATCTCAATTGGCAAAAACGTCGACAAATTTAAGGATTATAAAAGCCCCGGGTGCATGCTGAAGCAGAGGCACATCGGGGCGTTCAATTAAAGAATAGCATGAAGATATGAGCGATGAAATTAGAAATGAAACTCATGGAGTTTTGGCGGGTTTTCCACAACCTCGTTTAGAACCGTTTCTTAGGGCCGCTGAGGGTGACGAAGCGAAGGCTCTTGATCTGTACGTGTGGAATACCCAAATGGCGGGGGCTGCATTGGAGCAGCTTTCGCACCTTGAGATCCTACTTCGCCATGCCATTGACACCCAGCTGTCAAAAAGAGTGCTCGAGGATACAGGAAAAATTCCCTGGTTTCTATTACCCCCATTTTACTCCGCACAAGCGCAAGCAATCGACAAGGTTCGAGAAAGGCTTCGCTCCGAAGGAAAGGAAACTCGAGATCAAATTGTTGCTGGATTGTCTTTCGGTTTCTGGACCGGTTGGATGGGGGCAAAGCATGAGGAGTTATGGCGTAAGACTCTGCACAACGCTTTTCCTGGGGCAGGGCTCCGCAAAGATGTCACCGTATTAGCTGAACAGATTCGAAAATTCCGCAATCGCGTTGCCCATCATGATTCTCTCTTAAATATCGATGTCGGTTTTGAAATGCGGGCAGTATTCAGTCTTGCCGAGATGATAAACAAAGAGGCCGCGGACTGGATGAGAACGGTGGACCGGACGCGGGACATGGGAATTAAAAAACCAATATCCCCGTTGGACACCGTTGTTGTCCCCTCTGCGCAGGCAAAACTTGATGACGGTCCGCTTAGCGCGTACATATGCCAACCTGGGCGCTTTTTCCAAGAAGTAGGCCACATGGCTTTCTATGAGGAGCGAGAAATTGGGGTTGATGTGCCATACATCAAGGCCCGTTATGACAATGTCCTTTGGAGTGAGACAGAAGCGGATCGCCTTAAGCTAAGTGAGAAAAGGGAAGACAAAAAATTGGGCAAGGTGATGGCTTCTAGTCTCGAAAAGGGATGGGCACCGGGTAAGTACCAAGTATTTATCCTGTCTCAGGCTGGTGATCCCGATCATGTAGCCCTCGAGAAACCCCTCCAGAATGATCGGGCGGGAAAAGGGTCTGCCTTTGTGAATAGGCAAAGGTACACCAGTGTTCACCGGTTGCGTCACGCTAAAAACGTTTGGGATCTCTAAGCGTATTCGTTTGTATTTTTAGGGCGCTTGGAGAGGCGGTTTTATGGAAGAGCGCGGGGGTCAGATGGGCCAGGTAGCGTCCCGGGGTGGTGAATCTGTATGGCCGCTCTGCTTCTGACGGTCGCTGCGGTACTGGGCCTCGTGATCGTGGCTGATGCGACGGGCGTGGCCTCGGTGGGCTTCGTTGTCACAACAACTCTCCTGGGCTTGGGGCTCGCCCCCTTTGTCGGCGACTCGCTGGAGCGCCATATCCCGAGCTCCCAGTGGGATCGTATCTCTCTCTCGCGAGACGCCAGTCGCCGATGGGGAGTGGAACTATTCAACGCCTTCCTCTCATGGATTGGGTGGAACAGGCTTATATTCTCCCTGCGGAGAGGTCAGGCATCCGGGGCGATGAAGGGCTGGGAGTCGCGACCCGTGAGGGCGGCGGCCGCCGGCCATGCATGGGCGTTCCTGCTCCATGTCGCTACCGCGGTCTGGGCCGGTGTGGCCGGTGGATGGGTGTCCCTTGTGTCTCTCTTGACGGTCGGGGTCGTCTGCCACCTCTATCCGGTCTTGCTGCAGATCCATGTGCTGACCCGATTGAGGGAGTGGTAAGGCCGATGGCGGGGAAGCATACGTCGCATTAGGCACACCCTAGGCGAGCTGCTCGGCCACGATCCCCATTTTGCTCACGGGTTAAGCCGCAATCCGTTCTATACAGGTAAATCTCCGTCAGCTTATCGTTGGTATAGGCAGCACAATCGCGTGATGCGTCTAGGTGACTTGATAAGGCAGATGAGGGATTTGGCCGGAATAGACCAGTACGAGGCTGCACCACGCCAACAGTTTAAGTCAGGACGGGAACTCATTAACGCGGTGAAAAACCGCCGCTAAGAGGCACAAGCGTTTAAGGCACTGGCCCAGGACGTGAACGCGGAAGTCTCTGCTGGACTCGACCAGTACGACCCGGAACTCATCGACGGCGTGCGCGTGCTCTGGATTACCGAGGGCACCGCCGCCCGCGACGAGACCGCGTTCCGCTACGCCCTTAAGACTGGCCACAGGCTCCGCGCTGCCGGCCAACGACTCACGGATGCAGCCATCATCGATGCCTACGAGCACGCCTACAACGTCGCACAGACCCACGGCGGTGCAGGCCGCCCTGCAGAGCTTCCCCCGATGCGCGACCGTCAGACTAAGGCACGACGAGTCCGCGGCTACGTGACCCAATCCAAGAGCACAGCCGCCATCGGTTCGAGCGCACCTGGAAAAGCAACCCGCAGCGAACGGAAAGCCTTGGCCACTATGGGCCGCAGAGGCGGACAGAAAGCCTCACAACGCTGGAAAACAGACCCACACGGGGAATATGCACAAACAGAGCGTAAGAAACTCCAGGCTGCAAACGCCCTTCGCCAGAGTCGTGGAAAAGGTACCCGAGGTCGCGTGTTAGCTACCGAATCTCGTGGCCCAGACACAGAGCATCAATGGAATCTGTGCTCGTCGTCACCGAGGGGCGATGCATCGTCAAATTCCCTGATGCGGATCATGGGGTGCGCGCCGGAGACAGCGTCGTCATCCCCGTTGACGTCTGGCACGAGATCGTGGCAGATCCAGACTTCACGGCGGTTCACATCATGCCGAAGGACATCCGGTTCACGTTGTCCCAGTGACTGTCCCGCCCATCCCGGGGTGATTCGTCCCGAATGCGGTTGACCATGGACAAGCCCCACCGGGAAGACCTGGAGGAAACCGGCGGGGCAGGTATCAGGGGTTGGCTACGGGGTGAGTACTTCCTGCGCGGCCTGTGCGACGGGTAGGTCGGCCGCGGTGTCGTCCTTTTCCAGGGTCGGGCGCAGCAGCAGCATGGCGATGACCAGCAACACGCTAGCTTCGTGGATAAGCATGCCAATTGACATGGTGACCCCGCCCAGCAGCACGCCGGCGAGCAGGACCGCGACGGTCAGCAGGGCAATACCGATGTTGACCCGCATCGTGCGCACCGTCCGCTTGGCCAGCCCCAGGGCATACGGCAAGCGAGGCAACCGGTCGGCCATCAGCGCGATGTCCGCGGTCTCGATCGCGGCCGGTGACCCGGCAGCACCCATCGCCACACCGATATCGGCGGTGGCCAGGGCCGGGGTGTCATTGACACCGTCACCGACCATGGCCACGGTGCGAGAACTTTTTTCTAGTCGTTCGCCCGGCCCATTCCGAGCAGCACCTTCTCGCGCAACCGGCCGGTCCCCAGCACCGCCAAGACACAACCAATCAGCGCCGCCACAACGAGCACGCCGAACAGCGCCAACTTGTCCATTACGTTGACGTGATAGATGACCATGGCGGTGCCCATCAGGCTGCCCATCCCGAACCCGAGCAGCGCCACCACCAGCATTGGCACCCCAACCTCGCGGGCAGCCACCTTGGTGTGGAAGGCCGCGGGCGCACCGATGAAGTAGAACGACTTGGTCAGTTGCTTCTGCTCCACCACACTCAGCGCCTGGGTGAGCAGCGTAGACGGCACCATCAGTACCGTCGCGAAGACCACGGTGATGACCACACCGGAGGGGATATCACCCGCGATCATTTTCAGGGCAGGGGCTTCGTCAAATTCAGGTACCGCTGAGTACCAGCCGCCAACACCGCCGATAAACGCCACGAAGTAGAGCGCGGTCACGCGCTTCCAGGTGGTCTTGGCGCCGCGGCCTACCCGGCGCGTGGCCACATAGTTGGCAGCCCCGGGCACCTTGTAGCTCAGTCGCGCGAGCAACTGGAGCACACCGACCGCGATCAGTGCGTTGACGGTGAGAATGCCGCCGGCTACGGCCAGCATCGCCACGATTCCCAGCGCGTCTGCCTCCGGCGCGATGGTCAGCGAACTCAGGTAGCGGTACAACACCACCGCACCAGCCACTGATAACACCAGCGTGATCCAGCTTTGGCCCTTCGGCGGGATTTTCTTGGTCACACCGAGTGGGGTCACGGCGACTCGTCGCAACGCGAGCCACACGGAGCACGCGGCCAGGATCAGCACCACGATCCACGCGGCGGGGATGACCCACCAGGTGAGCATCTCCCAGGTACCGACGCGCTTTTCCTGGAACGTCAGCAAACTCCACGCCGGGCACGTGATCGCGTACAGCACCGAGCCCGGCACCAACCCGACTAGCGCCTGGCGCAGCGATTCCAGGATCATCATCCCGCGCACCTCGCCGGCGGTCGCGCCGATGAGACGCAGCACCGCCAGGTGCTCCTCGCGCCCGCTCAGGTTCGCCCGTGCGGCTTGGGTGAGCAGCCCCAACAGGCTCGGCACGAGCAGGACGCTGGCGAACAAGGCGAGGAACACGTACGCCAGTGAGAGCGGATCGACCTCCACGAGCGCCTCGTGCGGATGCATGTTGCGCGCGACGAACATCCAGGTGCCGCCCATTAGGGTGCACAGCATCCACGTCGCCACCGTCACCGCTACCAGCGACAACACACGCACCCAGCGCTCGCCGATCCTGCGTTGCGAGCGCCCTTCGCTTGTCGACGACACCGCCGACCGCATCAACGTCACCGCACTCATCGCGCCACCTCCGAGTGGATCAGGCCGTCGCGGATTTCAACGCGGCGGCTGCACCAGTCGGCGATCTTTGGGTCGTGCGTGACCACGACGAGTGTCACACCGAACTTTTGGCACACGGCCACGATCTGCTGCATCACTTCGTGGCCGGTGGCCTGGTCCAACGCCGCGGTTGGCTCGTCGGCGAACACCACAGACGGCGGTCCGGCCAAGGCGCGTGGAATGGCCACGCGCTGGCTCTGGCCGCCGGAGAGCTGCCCCGGATAGCGATCGACATATGCGCCCAGGCCCAGCCGGGTGAGCATGTCCACAGCATCATTGTGCGCCTGCGACCGCGGCACCCCGCGCATGATCTGTGGCAGGGCAACGTTTTCAGTGGCGGTCAGCTCGGGCAACAGTTGGCCATCTTGGAAAATGAAGCCGAAGTGTTCGAGGCGCAGGCGCGAGCGTTCGGCGTCGCTCATTGCGGCCACATCGTGGCCACCGAAGCGCACCTCGCCTTGGTCGGGCACGAGCACGCCGGACATGCAGTGCAACAGGGTCGATTTGCCGGAGCCAGAGGGCCCCATGATGGCCACGGATTCGCCGTCGTCCACCGTCAGACTGATGCCTACGAGGACCCGCTGCTGGGGGAATGACTTTGTGATGTCTCTGAGTTCAAGCATGGTTTCCATTTCACAGGTAGCCGTCGCTAAGCACTATGGCCCTAACTCCCGAATATGGGTAGTGCTAGCTCTACCCCGCTACGCTCGCGGGCATGCGGCGAAGAATAAACCACGAGCAGCGGGCGGCGGCGAAGATCCACCAGCTCACCGCGTCGCGACGCAAGATCGCGGAGGCATACGAGGTAGAGCGCCTGCGCATCGAGCGCGACCTGCACGACGGCGCGCAGCAGTACTTCGTGGCCGCGGCGATGAAACTCGGCGAGGCGAGGCTCGATGTTGATTCGCCGCTTCTCGACGACGCCGCACGCGACCTCCGCAACGGCCTCGATGCGCTCAGGAGAACCGTGCACGGCATCCACCCCCGCGAGCTGTCGGACCACGGGCTCATCGCCGCTATCGAAACGGCCGCCGCGCAGTACGGCCCGCACGTCACGGTCCGCGCGCCGCACGAGCTGCCGCGTATCGACGACTCCGTCACCGCCGCCGCCTACTTCTTCACCGCCGAAGCACTCACCAACGCCGCGAAGCACGCACCACAGGAACCGGTGAGCGTGCTGGTGGCCTGCGACCACACCTTGAACATCTCTGTAACCGACCAAGGCGGCGGAAACGCCCGTATCACCCCTGGCGGCGGGCTCGACGGGATGCGGGAACGGATCGCGGCGTTTGGCGGGGCGATGGAGATGACCTCCCCCGACGGCGGCCCCACCACCGTTACCGCCCGTATTCCGTTGCTGTTGTTCCGGGGAGAAAGTGGGATTGCGCCATGAGGATTGTTATCGCGGACGACTCGGCACTGCTGCGGGAAGGTGTTGCCGGCCTGCTCACCCGGCGCGGCCATGAGGTTGTGGCGCAGGTGGACAGTGCGGATCGAGTGCAGGGGGTCGTCGATACGCATGCGCCTGACCTGGTGATCACGGACGTGCGGATGCCACCGAACATGCGCGACGACGGACTCCAAGCCGCGCTGGAGCTGCGCCAGCGGGGCCCGATTAACGTGCTGGTGCTGTCACAATACGTCGCGCCCGCCTACGCGCGGGAATTGTTCTCCGGCGGCGACGGCGGCACCGGCTACCTGCTTAAGGACCGCGTCGCCGAGGTGAAAGATTTCATCCAGGCGTGCGAAACCGTAGCGTCCGGCGGCGTGGTCATCGACCCGGACGTCGCCAGCGCGCTGATGGCGGCGAGCTCGCGCTGGCTGACTACGCTTACCCCGCGCGAGATGGAGGTGCTCGAGCACATGGCGGAGGGGCTGTCCAACGCGCAGATCGCCGGAAAGCTCTTCCTCTCCGGCGCGGCGGTGGCGAAGCACGTTTCCAGCATCTTCTCCAAACTGGGCCTCACCCCCAACGAGGACAACCGTCGTGTGCGCGCGATCCTGATGTACCTGGCAGAACGTGGAGCTGGGTAGCGTATGCGACACTGTTACGCATGACAACCGATTACCAGCCTGCTGGACGCACAGCCCTGCGCACGATCGCGGCCGGGCTTGCCGGGGGCGTGCTGGCGCTGGCGGCCTGGTTTGTGCTGCACCGGATCGCGCTACCGGCGTTTAACACGTCGATGGTGACACGGTCGCTCGCCACCGCGGCGTCCTTCTTGCTCATCGGCATCGGCGCCGTGCTGGCCTTCCTGTGGGCGCGGGGGAAGCGCCACTGGGTCTCCGCAGCCGTGATGTCGCTGGTGCCGGCGGGGCTGGTGGTGTCGTCCGTCGGCATCCCGCTCGCGGCGACCAAGCTGTACTTGGACGGCATCCAGGTGGACCAGGGCTTCCGCACGCAGTTCCTCTCCCGGATGGCGGAAAACCTCGGCCACGCCGACATGGCCTACAAGGACTTGCCCACTTTCTACCCCATGGGGTGGTTCTGGCTGGGCGGGCGGCTAGCAAACGTGCTGGGCATGCAGGGCTGGGAGGTGTACCAGCCGTTCGCTATCGCCTCGCTCGCTGCGGCGGCGGCCATGCTGACCCCGGTGTGGCGCAGGCTCACCGGCTCGCTGCCCACGGCCTTGGCCATCGCCACGGTCACCACCGCGGTGGTGCTCACGGAGGTGCCGGAGGAACCGTACGCGGCAGTGGTGGCTATGTTTGTGCCGGCCGCGGCGGTCATGGCGTACCGCGCGGCGCGCGGCTCGTGGGCATCAACAATCGCGCTGGCCGTCTACCTGGGCATCTCCGCCAGCTTCTACACCTTGTTCACGGCGATTGCGGCGCTGACCACTGTGATGATCGCGGTCGTGCTGGCGTTTGCCTCCCGCAGCCTGAAGCCCCTGCTCCACCTGGTGGTGGCCGGCGTGGCGTCGCTCGCCATCGCCGCGATTTCCTGGGGCCCGTACATCTGGCGCGTGCTCACGGGCGACGAGCAGCGCGAGTCCACAGCAAACCACTTCTTGCCCATCGAAGGCACGTACTTCCCCCTACCGTTCCTCTCCTTCTCCCTTGTGGGGCTGTTGTCCATGATCGGCCTGGTGTACCTGGTGTACCGGTTCAAGGACCCGGTGGTGGGGGCCCTTGGGGCGTCGATAGGCGTGTGCTACCTGTGGGCGCTTGCCTCGATGGCGATCACTCTGGTGGGCACCTCGCTGCTGGGTTTCCGCCTGGAAGTACTGATCGTGGAGCTGTTTGTCACCCTCGGCGTGCTCGCCATCGCGAGGTTCGGGGTGCCCAAGTACACCGCGGCCGTGGCTGCCGTTGTGGCGGTGGGCGCGCTGCAAATGGTGCAGCACATCCCGGTGGAGAACGAGGACTACATCGACCAGGCCTACGCGGACACCGACGGCAACGGCGAGCGGGCCGACCGCTTCCCGGCCGACGCAGGGCGCTACTACAACGAGATTGCCGCCTACATCGAAGACCACGGCTACAAGGTGAACGAGGCGGTGGTCTACACCGACGAGATCAACTTCATGGCGTACCACCCCTTCTTCGGCTTCAACGCTTTTACCAGCCACTACGCCAACCCGCTGGGCGAATTCGAGCAACGCAACGACGAGTTGAAGCGCTGGGCGGAGATCTCCTACGAGGACCCGGAGCACTTCACCGAGGCGGTGGACAACTCGCAGTGGGAGCCGCCGGCCGCCTTTATCTTCCGCGACAACGGCGAAAACGGCTACAAGACCCACATCGCGCACGACATCTACCCCAGCCAGCCGAACGTGCGCTACGAGGGCCTGTACTACAACCCAGAGGCCTTTGAACAGGACTGGGACGTCAAACAGATCGGCCCGTTTGCCGTCGCGGTGAGGAAGTAAGGTGTCCGCTGTGAAAAAAGTCCAGACCACCGCGGCCGTCGCAGGCCTGATCGCGTTTGTCCTGTTGCTGCTCACCCCGTTCTTGCCGGTGAAGCAGACAGAATCGAGCGTGTCGTGGCCGCAGAACGGCACCGTGGGTTCCATCAACGCGCCGTTGATCTCGCTCGCGCCGCAGGAGCTCGACGTCACAGTGCCGGTCCAGGCTCTCGACGAGCTCCGCGACGACCAAACCATGGTCCTGGGCACCCTGCCGGAGGGCTCGCCCAAGGCCAGCGACCGCGGCTTCTTCGTCACCTCCCCCGAGGGCGGGCTGGTGGTCAGCTCGCTCAACGACGTGCTGCTTCAGCTCACTGCGGATGAGGTCTCGAAGCTTCCCGGCGACGCGCAGCTCGTGGCGACCCTCACCCACGAGGGCACGACCGTGGAGATCCCAGGCACGGACTACGCCGAGGAGCGCGACGAGGACTACCGCCCGCAACTCACCGGCATCTACACCGAGCTCAAGGACTCGCCGCAGCTTATGGACGCTGGCCTGTCCGCCCACGTGGACATCAACTCCCGCTTCACCTCGCAGCCGACCCTGCTGAAGACGCTGGCCATGGTCTTCGGCCTCATCTTCGCCCTCGTTGCGTTGTGGGCGTTGCGCAAGCTCGACGGCCCTGCCCCGCGTCGCCGCCGCCAGGGGTTCAAGCCTCTCGACGCCGTGGTGGTCGCCGTCCTCGGCTTCTGGCACGTCTTCGGCGCCAATACCTCCGACGACGGCTTCCTGCTCACCATGGCGCGCGTGGCGGCGAACACGGACTACATGGCCAACTACTACCGCTGGTACGGCGTGCCGGAGGCGCCGTTCGGCTCCCCGTTCTACGACCTGCTGGCGGTGTTGTCGCAGGTGAGCACCGCGTCCATGTGGATGCGTCTGCCCGCCTTGTTCGCCGCGCTCGGCACGTGGTGGCTGCTCTCCCGCGAGATCCTGCCCCGGCTGGGCACCGCGGTCGCGGACCGCCGGATGGCGCACTGGACCGCGGCGCTGGTGTTCCTGGCGTTCTGGTTGCCGTACAACAATGGCACGCGCCCGGAGCCGATCATCGCCTTCGGCCTCATGCTCACCTGGGCGCTGTTCGAGCGCGCCATGGAGACCGACCGCCTCGCCCCGGCGGCGTGGGGCACCATTGCAGCCGCCCTCACCCTGGCCTGCGGCCCGACCGGCCTGGCGGCGGTGGGCGTGTTCCTGATTGCCCTGCCCTGGGTGCTGCGGACCATCGGACGCCGCCAGGCGAAGCTCGCCCACATCGCCCCGTTTTTGGGCGCGGGCATGGCCGTGATGGTGCCGGTGTTCAAGGACCAGACCCTAGCCACGGTGCTGGAGGCCACCGCTGTCCGCTCCGAGGTAGGCCCGGCCATGCGCTGGTTCGAGGAGTGGAGCCGCTACTCGGTCTTGTTCGAGCAGACCGTGGACGGCTCCCTGACGCGCCGCTTCCCCATGTTCGTGCTCGCCTTGAGCGTCGGCTTGATCCTGTGGTGGTTCGCACGCGGCGGGGAGAAGACCCCGACGGCGAAGCGGATGATGCTGATCATCGGCCTGTCCACGTTCTTCCTCATGTTCACGCCGACGAAATGGACGCACCACTTCGGCATCTACGCCGGCCTGGGCGCGGCGATCGCGGCATACGGCTCGGTGGTGCTGTCCCGCGTCGCGCTGCAGTCCAACCGCAACCGCTCCTTCGCCACGGCGGCAGTGCTCTTCCTGCTTGCGCTCACCCTGGCGGGCTGGAACGGCTGGTGGTACGTCGCCTCCTACGCCGTGCCCTGGTGGGATCGCACGCCGCAGTTCAAGGCTGTCGAGGCCAACACGGTGGTGCTGGTGCTAGCGCTGGCGGTATTCCTGGTGGGCGTGGTGCAGTCCATGAGAGGGCCCAAGCCTGTCGACGCCTCACGGTGGGCCGGCGTCATGTCCGCACCGATCGCGGTGGCGGCCGCCCTCATCGTGGCCTTGTCGTGCCTGACGTTTGTGAAGTCCTTCGTCTCCCAGGCCCCCGCCTACTCGGTGGGCATGGGCAACGTGAAGACGTTCGCTGGAGACACGTGCGCCCAAGGCGGCGACGTGCTGCTGGAGGACGACACGAACGATTCCTTCCTCACGCCCATCGACGGGATCCCTCTGGGCAAGTCCCTGGATTCCGGGGAGAACTCCGGGTTCACCCCGGACGGCGTGCCGGCCTTCATTGCCTCCGACAACGCCGACACCTCTGACGGGGCGAACCAGCAGGTGCAGGACGACGACACCGAGGACGTGGACCCGGGTTCGGACGAGGCGCAGTCCACCTCCCGCGTGAACACGCAGGGCAACCGTTCGAAGTCCCTCCGCGGTGTGAACGGTTCGACCGTGCGCCTGCCGTTCGGGCTGGACTACAACCGCGTGCCGGTGCTGGGCACCTTCGAGGACGAGCCCACGCAATCCGCCAACCTCGAGACCGCCTGGTTCGAGCTGCCGGAGGAATCTGAAGACCGCCCGCTGCTCGTCGCGTCCGTGGCCGGACGCATCGCCCACCACGACATCAACGGCATTGAGCAGGAGGGCACCACACTCGAGCTGCAGTACGGACGCACCACCTCCGGCGGCGTGGAGGAGCTCGGCGCCGTGGAGATGCTGGACCAGGGCCCGTCGCCGGAGTGGCGCAACCTGCGTTACCCGCTCGACCAGATCCCGGACGAGGCTGACGTCGTGCGCTTGGTGGCCGAAGACACCTCGCTGGCGGAGAACGACTGGATGGCCGTGACCCCGCTGCGCAACCCGAAGCTGGTTGAGCTCGGCGACGTGTTCGACGAAGACACCCCGGGCCTGTTGGACTGGACCGTGGCCTTCCAGTACCCGTGCCAGCGCCCCTTCTTCCACTACGCGGGCGTGAACGAGATCCCGGAGTTCCGCATCATGCCGGACGCCCCGGGCAAGGCGCAGCTGTCCGGCTTCATGGACTTCCTCGGCGGCGGCGCGCTCGCCCCGGCGGAGGCGGTGAACACGTCCTACGAGATCCCCGGTTACCTCAGGGACGACTGGCAGCGGGACTGGGGTTCCATCGCCAAGTACACCCCGCGCACCAACTCCGCCGGCGACACCCCGGCGCTCGCGCAGGTAGATCTCGCCGAGACCACACGGTGGGGCCTGTACACCCCGGGTCCGATGAAGATCCGTGACCCGAACGAGTGACGGGGTCAGATGTAGCATTGGGGCATGCATGACCTCTTTGAACTGGTAAACGGCGAATGGGCGGCCACCCACGAGATCCCCGCTGACCGCGGCATCGACGGCGCGTTTTACGCCCTGCGCGATAAGTCCGAAGCCGACGTGCGGGCGATCCTCGAGGACGGGGCGGGCCTGGGCGGCGCCCTCTTCCAATCCTTCATGGATGTTGACCGGGTCAACGCCGCGGGCATCGACGCGGTGAACGACGACCTGGCCAAGATCGAGGTCGCCGATGTCGAGGGCTTTGTCCGCGGCCTTGGCGAGCTCGAGCGCGTGGGCATCGGCGGCCCGGTCACGTACTGGGTGGAGAAGGACTCGCAGGGCGAGGACTCGGTGCCCTACCTCATCCAGTCGGGCCTGGGCTTACCGGACGAGGCCTACTACCGCGACGAGGACCACGCGGACACCCTCGCCGCGTATAAAGAGCACGTCGCCACCATGCTCGGTTTCCTCGAGCCGAAGTACCTGCTCGGCTTGACGCCGGCGATCGCCGCGGAGCGCATCGTCAACCTGGAGACGCATCTGGCCGCGAGCCATTGGGACGTGGTCAAGGCCCGCGACGCGGTGGCCACCTACAACCCGACCACGCTCGAGGAGATGCCGCCGCTGGTGCGCGTGCTCTTGAGCGCCTCCGGCATCCCCGACGGCCGCGTCATCGACATGATGCCCTCCTACACGGCCGACTTGGACGCGATGCTGCGCCGGGAAACGCTGGCGGACTGGCAGCTGTGGGCCGCGTGGAACATTCTGCGCTCGCGCGCCGGTGTGCTGCCCGAAGAGATCGGCAAGGCGAACTTCGAGTTCTACGGGAAGAAGCTGAGCGGAGCCACCGAGCAGCGGGACCGCTGGAAGCGCGGCGTTGGGCTCGCCGAATCCCTGGTGGGCGAAGACATCGGGCGAAGCTACGTGGAGAAGCACTTCCCGCCGTCCTCGAAGGAGAAGATGCTGGAGCTGGTGGACTACCTCATCGCCGCCTACCGCAGCAGGATCCAGCAGCTGGCGTGGATGAGCGAGCCAACCAAACAGCGCGCGCTGGAGAAGCTCGCCCAGTTCAACGCGAAGATTGGCTACCCGGAGAAGTGGCGCAGCTACGACGGCCTAAAGTTCGGCCCTGATCTGGTGGACAACGTGCGGGTCGGCTCGGCGTTCGAGCACGACTACCAGCTGTCCAAGATCGGGCAGCCCTCGGACCGCGGCGAGTGGGTGTCTTCCCCGCAGACCGTCAACGCGTTTTACAACCCAGTGGTCAACGACATCACGTTCCCGGCCGCGATCCTGCAGCCGCCGTTCTTCGACCCTGAGGCGGACGCCGCCGAGAACTTCGGCGCGATCGGCGCGGTCATTGGCCACGAGATCGGCCACGGCTTCGACGACCAAGGCTCGCGTTACGACGGCCTGGGCAACCTGCACTCCTGGTGGACCGACGAGGACCGGAGCAACTTCGAGGAACTGACCGCCAAGCTGGTGGGGCAGTTCGACGGCTTGGTGCCGAACGTGCTCGAAGGCACGAAGACCAAGGGCGTCAACGGCGAGTTCACCCTCGGGGAGAACATCGGCGACCTCGGCGGGCTGGGTATCGCCGTGGTGGCGTACACGAAGTACCTGGCGGACCACGAGCTAGAGGACGAGCAGCCCAAGCAGTTCGGCGACCTCGACGGGGAGTACACCGGCTTCCAGCGCCTGTTCCTCGCGTGGGCGCGCGTGTGGCGCTCCAAGGCGCGCCCGGAGATGGCGGCGCAACTTTTGGCCATCGACCCGCACTCCCCCAACGAGTTCCGCTGCAACGTCATCGCCGCCAACGTCGACGAGTTCTACGAGGCGTTCGAGGTGGAGGAAGGCTCCAACATGTGGATCGCGCCCGAGGACCGGGTGACAATTTGGTAGAGCACATCAACGAGCAGGGCGACCCGAACTTCAATGTCGGCGGGGTCAAGCGGGAGATGTCGCCGGAGCTGCAGTTAGAGCAGCTGGCGTCCTACATCCACGCCACGTACGAGGATGGGCCGGCCTACCTCGCGCTGTTGCCGGACCGCATCACCCACGCCGCGATGCTCATGCTGGGCACCGCCGTGGACCACGCGCTTCCGGCGACGAAGTGGGCTGGCGGCGTGACCACCGAGCCGCACGAGCTCGGCGTGGTCTTCCGGCCGTCAGCGCCCACCGGCGCGTGGGCGGTTTCCGTCTGGGACGGCCCCGCCAATGCGAAAGACATGCTGTGGCGCCCCGACGTGGCAGCGGCGGCGGAGCTCTCCGGCACCACGATTGTGGACGTGGACAATCCCGGTGACGCGCAGGCGGCCGTCGACGCAACCGGCGCGCAGACGGTGTGGGCCCTCGGCGACGTGAAGCTGCCTGACGCCGCCAGCTACATCGTCACCTTCCCCAGCACCCAGCCTGACGTTGACGGTGTGGTGCAGGTCCGCGCCGGCTCGGGCCTTGCGGGCACCGAGTATTACGCGGACGGGTTTATTTCCACCCCAGCAGAAATCCGTCGCCGAGTGCGGGATGCAGCGAACGCGCTTGCTGGGACTCTTCCACCTGTTTGATGCCCATGTGGGTGTCCACCGTGTTCTCGTAGGCGGTGCCGTACGTCAGCGCCGCAACCGTCCAGGTCTCCTCGCCAATCTCGCCGTAGGAGACGCTGCCGGTGGCGCTCTTCCTGTTGTCGGACCACCCCATCTTGGAGCCTGTGACCCGTTGGAGGCGGGCGGTGCCGAAGCCCTGGACGAAGCCGTCCTTGGCCACCTCGGCCTGGTGCTCCATGCCGGCGAGCAGGGGTTTTGCAACCGGGTCCCAGAGGATCGCGTTCACGAACGTGGCTAGGTCGCGCGCGGAGGTTTCCGTCTTGCCCCAGGAGCCGCCCCGGCGCGTTTGCTCCAACTCGAAGTCCTTGGCTATCTCGTCGATTGCCTTGGGGTGCGCACGATCAAGCGAGGTGGCGATCGCGTCGTCGGAGGTCTCCACCATTTCCTGCACCTTCGCCTGCTCTTCGGCGGTGCCGTTGTACAGCACCCAGTAGCCCAGGTAGAGCTTGGCCAGGGACAGCGCCGGGCGCGGCTCCTCCCCCTCCGGTGAGATGCTGACGCGCCCGTCCGGGTGCACCACCGCGAGCGCGGTGCGCTCCCGCGCGTAACCGGGGTCCACGTGGTACGCGTGGGCTTGGGGGGCGAGCAGCACGCTTAGCGACGTCGCCAGCGCCGCCACACGCTTCATCACAGCACCGATTCCGCTTCGTCGATGTCGTCGAAGACGGGTTCATCCACCTCGGACAGGAAGAACTGCGCGCCGTTCGAGTCGTGCACGCCCGCGGTGCCGTTCTCGGGGCCGAACTCCACGCCGCCGCCGAGGTTCTCCACCTGGCTGCAGGCAGCGGCGACGTCGCGCACGCCGAAGTAGCTGAACCACTGGGCGTGCTCACCCACGAACATGCCCAGAAACGGCGCGCCGTCCTCGAACGCGATGTAGTAGCCGTCCTCCTCGCGGATCTCCCAGTCGAAGAGCTCGCCGTAGAAGTCGATGGCCTCCACGCTCGGCGCGGAGTACTCGTACCACACCGGCACACCCGGCTCACCTGCGGCGACGAAGCGCTCTTCCGGGTCCTTCAACCCGAACAAGCCGCCGGCGGGATCCTGGCACAGGGTCACCGTCTCGTCGGAGCTGAGCACTTTGCCGCCGAGCTTCTCCACGTCGTCAGGGTTGCCGATGAAGGAGGTGACCCACATGTCCATCTGCGCCGGAACGAGCCCCGCCACCGGCAGACCGTCTTTTCTGACCGTGCCGTCCACGATCTCCCAGCCGAGCAGCTCGGAGTAGAAGTGGGTGGACTTCAGCAGGTTCCGGGTGACCAGGTCCTGCCAGAACGGCATGCCTTCCTTGCCCTCGAAAGCCGGCATTACATGTTCCTCCACTTCTCCGGGTCGAAGTCGTCGTCGGCGGTGCGCTCGTCGAAGTAGTCATCGTCGTTATCGTCGCCCGCGATCACGGTAGCGGAATCGGCGTCGAGGCCGACGGTATCGCCGTCGATAAGCGAATGCCCGCGAGAGGTGACCACCTGGTTATTCACGGTGACCTCGCCGGCGAGGATCGCTTCCTTGGCGTGGCCGCCGGATTCGACGAGGTTGGCCAGTTTGAGAAATTGGCCGAGTTTGATCGTCTCGCCCGAAATGGGCACGTCGATATGCATGCCGGTTAGTCTAGCGTTCCGCCTGGTCCACCGGCATGATGCTCATCGTGTCCACGTTCACGTGCGCGGGCAGGCTGGCCACCCAGCGCACCGCCTCCGCGATGTCTTCCGCGGTCAGGTTGTGTTTGCCCTCGTAGACCTGCGCCGCCCGCTCCTCGTCGCCGTTGAACCTGTTCAGGGAGAAATCCGTCTTCACCCTGCCCGGGTCGATTTCGCAGACCCGGATGCCGTTCTCGGCCTCCTCACGCCGCAGTGCCCTGGTCATACCGCGCAGGCCGAACTTGGCCGCGTTGTAGCCGGAGCCGCCCTTGTACGCGTCCGTCCCGGCCACCGAGCCGATGTTCACCACCAGGCCTTTTGTGGCCTTGAGCTGCGGGTAGAGCGCGCGGGTGACACGCATCGTGCCCATCACGTTGGTCTCGAACATCCATTGCCAGTCTGCATCGTCCGCATCCCGCAGGTAATCCAGCTCTTTCGCCCCGCCCGCGTTGTTGACCAGCAGGTCCACGCGCTCAAGCTGTGCAAGCTTATCGACGCTTTCCTGTTCCCCCACATCGAGCGCCACTGCCACGCCCCCGATTTCCTCCGCGATCTGTTGGCACCGCTCGTAACGCCGCGCGGCCACGACGACCTTCCAGCCGTCTTTGGCCAGCGCCCTGCAGGTCGCCTCCCCGATGCCTGCCGACCCGCCCGTGACCACCGCTACCTTCTGCTCGCTCATGCACCGAAGTGTAGGCCCTCCCACAGCATCCAGGCTGCTAACGCGATGAAAATGGTGCCGGAGGTGACGTCGATAAGCGTGCCGTACTCGCTGATAGCACGAGCCATTGCCCGGACCGCGAACGCGAACCCGACAAACCAGGCGATGCCCGCGAGGATGAGCACTGGCGCCGCGATCCAGCCGAGGTGCGCGAATTGGGCGAAGACCGCACCGAAGAAGAGGATCGCCTTTGGGTTCGAGAGGTTGGTGGCCAAGCCGGTGAGGAAGGGGCGCTTCACCTGCTGGGCGGCGGGGATCTCGGCGCCGGAGTTGTAGATCGCGCCGACACCCATCCACAGCAGGTAGGCCCCGCCGACAATCTGCAGCGCGGAGAGGATTTGGGGGAACGCTTGGATCAGTGCACTTAGGCCCGCCAGCGAGGCGAGAATCCAGATGGTGTTGCCCAGCATGATCCCCAGCGCGCACAGCACGCCGGACCGGCGGTCCTTCGACCCGACGCGGATGATCTGGAGCAGATCCGGGCCGGGGCTCGCGATCGCCGCCAGCCACACTCCGAGCAGCGCAATCATCGCGCGTCCATCTGCCGCATCGTGATGTTGAGCCTGCCGTCCAGCAGGTCGGACGTGCCCTCCCTCGCCCCCAGCACGCCGTGCTTGGCCCGTCTCGCGGGGCCGCCGAAGACCACGGCGTCGCCGGACATGAGCAGCACGTCGTGCCCCTCAATACGAAAGACGGTGTCCTGCCCGAAGGAGAGGCTGACCACGGCGTTTTCGGACGTCTCCTCCGCGTCTACGTGCAGCCCCATCCCCGCGCCCGGCGGGTAGAAGTTCACCAGCGCGGTCTCGATGCGTGGGGTGGGCCCGACCAAGGGGTCAATTGCCCGCGCCTGCTCCATGACCGCGTCGGCGATGCCCTGGAAGTTCTCCGGGATAGGCGGCACGGGGTACCCATCCACTTCTTGGAGCATGCGGTACGGGTTGGACGCCCAGAACCACCCCAGGGAAAGCAGCCAGGCATCCATCTGCCCCTTGCCAACCTTCGGGCGTCGCATCGCTACCGGCGTCCCCGCCACCTTTCGCGCGAGCTGCCGAGCCTGCTGCACAAGCTTCCGCTGCTCCTCCTCGCTGAGGAAACCCGGCAAGTGCACGGCCCCAGGAATGATGCGGGCAGGCGGGCGGGGAACGGCGGTGAACAGCACGTGATCAATGTAGCGCGTCGGATCCGGTTTGTATGGTGTGCGGTGAGTTCGTTTGGGGAGAACACGTGGGCGGAACGTCTTTTCGGTTTGAATTCAGTTTCTTCTGCTCACCCCCTTGCTATTCGCTATCCCGTTCGATAGAGTAGGCGTTAACGAACCACGAGGGGGAATGGTGACTACCGCGACAGCAAAACCGAAGCTGTTCCGCAACCAGCGGCAACACGATCCAGACAGCGAGTGCGCCCAGGCGATCCGGGACACATATTGGACCATGTTCGGCCATTACGCGTTTCCAGGGTTTGACGTGGAGGACTTCGACGTCACGGTGACGAACCTGCAGCTGGCCACTGGCTGGCACAAGGGGTTTGTCAAGAACGCGATCCTCGGGCACGCAGCGCTGCAGGACTTGCCACGTCTCCGCGACCTTCAACAGCACACCCGCGTGCTTGATATCGGGCACTTGACCGCGATCTACACCTCCATCGAGGAGCTGGGCCCGGATGCCACGGCAGAAGAGCTCGAGCGTATCGACGACATTCTGGTCGACACCTTCACACCCCGGCGCTACGACCAGGCCGTGCCTCAGCGCAAGACAGTCACAGACCGTATCCGCGCCGCAATCAAACGCATGGACCCTGACCGGGCCTACGACAAGCGCAAACGCGAACAGCGTGAGAAGGACACCGCGGACCGGTTCGGCGTGCACGAGTTCCACACCGGCGGCAAAGACCGTGCTCTGGTGGAGCTCATGACCAACCCGCTGCACGCGCGGAAGGTCCAGGCGAATGTCGCCGCCTTCGCCCGCGAGCTGGGTGTGAGCCACTCAGAAGCCGCGATCAAACTACTGTGCGGAGAGGCCGCCGGCGTCGAGGTCGTCCCAGTCCTCAACGTCTACACCCCGAGAAACCGCGCGGTTGGCGGCCCGGTGTACCTCCCCGGCAGCGGCTGGACGGACGTTGTGGCCACCACCGCCTTCGAGGAATGGCTGGACGATACGTTCCCCGTCCTGCGTGACCTCGACGCTGCCGCAGAAACGATGCTTCGGGGCTACGCCCCCAACGACCCGATGCGCCGCGCCGTCCACGCCCGCCACCGGACGTGCATCTACCCGGAATGCAACCGGCCCGCCCAGCAGTGCCAGCTTGACCACCGCATCCCCTTCGAGGACGGCGGCCCCACGCAGGCGGACAACCTCTTCCCCCTGTGCCAGCACCACCACAACATGAAGACGGATCGCCGCGCGTTTTACATCCCGGACCCCCACACCGGCGACGTGATCTGGTTGTTCGCCGACGGTTCCTACGCCGTCGCCGCGCAGGACAGCCTCTTCCACGACCAAATCACTCCCTACAACCCGCGATGGCAGTCCAACATGTCTAGTGTTCGCAAGAACCGCGCGCGGGCGGCAGAGTTCTACGCCAAGGGCCACGCGATCCTGGATGCCTTCGAGAAGGATCTGAATCTCGCACACGCCACAGCCGCCATCGAGGAGCTCGAGTGTGAATACGGTATGAAATTCGGGTTCGCCCCCGAAATGCCGTACGTGGAACCGCTCCCCGAGGAACCGGTGGAGGCTCCGTTCCCCGACCCAGAGGAAGAGAGCGCCTAGCGCAGGTAGAACGTGTCCACCACTTCATACTTCGGCCCACCGCTTCGGCCTCTGCCCAGGTGGGACTCGAAGAGCTTCACCTCGTCGGCCGCAAACTCCGGCCCGGTGTAGACAGCCAGGGCGTGGGCGTGGTCGTCGAGAAGCCAAGGGTCCCTCGTCCGCGTCCCTGTTCGCGCCACGGACAGGTGCGCCCTTTGGCGCCGGCGCACGTCCGGATCCAGCTGGCAATCTGCCATCAGATCCTTCAGCGGCGCCTTATCCCCGCCGACGCCGATCCAGAGGGTGCGCCGATCAAAACACCCGGCCCCCCGCAGGTGCAGGCGAAGGGGCCGGGTGAACGCGGTGGCCTGGGCGAGGTGGTCGGTGACTGCCGCGGCGTCGTTGGGCTGCGCCCCGTAGAACGCCACCGTAATGTGCCAGTTGTCGGGATCCGACCACCGCACCTCCGTGCCGGAAAAACTGCGGATGGGGCGCAGGGCGGTGATGAGGTGTTCGCGAACATCGGCCGGTGGGACGATCGCTGCGAAGAGGCGTCTCATGGTTCACACGCTACCCTGGATGGCCGTGTTTGACCTCGCGAAAATCGGCAGCGGCCTCCCTGTCTCACGGGTGATCGACCAGCTTCCGGATCACGGGCCCCTCGTGGTCGAGGCGCCGCCCGGCACGGGCAAAACCACGCTGGTGCCGCCGGCCATCGCGAACAAGGTGGGGAAAACGTTGGTCACCGCTCCGCGCAGGGTGGCGGTGCGGTCGGCGGCACAAAGGCTCGCGCTTCTCGACGGCACGTCGCTCGGCAACCGTGTCGGCTACAGCATCCGCGGGGAGCACAAGGACGGCTCGTTGGTGGAATTTGTCACTCCCGGAGTGCTGCTGAACCGCCTGCTCAGAGACCCCGGTCTGGAGGGCGTGAACGCGGTGGTGATCGATGAGGTGCACGAGCGCCAGCTAGACACCGACCTCGTCCTCGCGATGTGCATGGAGGTGGGGCTGCTGCGCGACGACCTCTACCTCGCCGCCATGTCCGCGACCTTGGACGCGCAGAAGTTCGCAGACCACATGGGCGCGCAGATCCTTTCCACGGAGGCGGTGACGCACCCGCTGGACATCACCTACGCGCCGCACGCCGAGAGGATTCGGGGCACCCGGGAGTTTTATCGTCACGTCGCGGCCCAAGCCGGCGGCGACAACCGGACCCTCGTGTTCGTGCCCGGCGCGCGTGAGGTGGACCTGGTGTGCGGCTTCCTCGACGACGCGGTGCCGCTGCACGGCCGCCAAACCAGCGCGGAGCAGGACAAGGCGCTCAACGGCGATGCGCGGGTAGTGGTGTCCACCTCGGTGGCCGAGTCCTCCATCACGGTGCCCGGTGTGCGCAAGGTGGTGGATGCGGGGCTTGCCAGGGTGCCCGTGAGAGACAGCCGCGGCATGACTGGCCTGGTCACGGTGTCGGAGGCGAAAACCAGCGCGGACCAGCGGGCGGGCCGCGCGGGGCGACTGGGCCCGGGTGAGGTGGTCCGGGTGTTCTCGCGCGACGAGTTCGCGAACATGCGGCCGGACATCACACCCGAGATCCTCTCCGCTGACCTCACCGGCGCGTTGCTCACCATGAAAGCGTGGGGCTCGCCGGATCTGCCGCTTCTGGACGAACCGAAGGACCTCACCCAAGCCGAAACCAATCTTGAGGCTCTGGGGGCGTTACGTCACGGCACCATCACCGACTTCGGCAAGAAACTGGCGAATCTGCCGCTGGATCCGCGGCTGGGAGCGGCCCTGGTGGAGTGGGGCGCGGGCGCTGCGCCGACGGTGTCTCGGCTCGCGGGTGGGGCTCCCCGGTTGCACAAGCTGGTGCCCGACAAGGGGCCGGTGGATCCCGGTGAGGTGATCGCCACCGCGTTCCCGCAGTGGATAGCCAAGAAGGTGGGCGAGGACTACCTGCTGGCCTCGGGCACGCGGGCGAAGTTCAACTCGAGCGCGGAGTGGATCGCCGCCGCGGAGGTGCAGCGCACCCAGTCCGGCGCGGTGATCCGCGAGGCAGAGCCAATCGCGTTTCCGGCGCACCGCGTGGTGGAGACGACGCGCGCGGCTCTCATCGACGGCAAGGTCAAAGGGCGCAGGGTGGCGAGCATCGAGGCAATCGAGCTCAGCTCCACCCCGGTCAAGCTCACCCCGGATCAGGCGGCGGAGGCGCTGACGGACCTGGACTTCGCCGCGTTCCCGCTGTCCAAGGAGGAGCAGCATCTCAAAGACAGGCTCGACTTCCTACACGAGACCCTTGGCTGGCCGGATGTGAGCCAGGGCGATTATTCGGTCGAGGTGCGGCAGGTGGCCGAAGGGGCGTCGATAGGCAGTTGCGACATGCGGCAGGCGATGCTACGGCAACTGGACTGGAAGCAGGTGGCCCAGCTGGACGAGGCGGCACCGAAAGCGTTCGCGTACGACACTGGGCGGCCGGTGAAGCGCGTGAAGCTGCAGCACATGTTCGGCCGGAAGGGGGAGACGGTCTCGGGCGTGAAGGTGCTGTACCACCTGCTCTCGCCGGCGGGGAGGCCGCTGGCGGTCACCGACGATCTGGAGAGTTTCTGGCAAGGGCCGTATCAGCAGGTGCGCAAGGAGATGCGGGGACGCTACCCCAAGCATGCTTGGCCTGAGGACCCGCTGAGGTAGTCTTACTCGCCATGTCAAAGCGCACGGTCTCTGTGTGGACGCTCGTCTCACTCATTATCGGATCCACAATCGGGTCCGGTATTTTTGCGCTACCCCAAAACATCGGCTCGGTGGCCAGCCCGGGCGCCATGCTCATCGGCTGGGCCATCGCTGGCGTGGGCATGCTTTCCGTCGCCTTCGTCTTTCAAATCCTGGCCGTGCGCAAACCGCACCTGGATTCCGGCGTGTACTCGTACGTTCGCGCGGGGCTGGGCGACTTCATCGGCTTCACCTCCGGCATGGGCTACTGGCTCGGGTCGGTGATGGCGCAGGTGGGATACGCCACCTTGTTCTTCAACACCCTGGGCTACTACTTCCCCGCCTTTTCCAATCCGTGGGTGCTGGCGGTGTCCGTCTCCGCGTTGAGTTGGCTCATTTTCTTCGGGCTGACGCGCGGCCTGCGGCAGGCGGCGGTGATGAACGCGGTCACCACCGTGGCCAAACTCGTGCCCATCATCGCCTTCATCGTGCTGGTGGCATTTCTGGGCTTCTCCTGGGATCGCTTCACCCTGGACTTCTGGGGCTCCAACCTGCCGTTCGGCGAGCAGCTGAAGGGCATCATGCTGTACACGGTGTGGGTGTTCATCGGCATCGAGGGCGCGTCGGTGTACTCCAAGCAGGCGCGGGTGCGCAGCGACGTGGGCAAGGCCACCATCATCGGCTTCCTGTCCGTACTGGCGCTGTTGGTGGCGGTGTCCACCCTGTCGTACGGCGTGCTCAGCCAGGAAGAACTCGCCGCGCTGCCGGAGAACTCGATGGGCGCGGTGCTTGAGGCCGTGGTCGGCCCGTGGGGCGGTGTGCTGATCTCCGCGGGGCTGTGCCTTTCCGTCCTGGGCGCGTACGTGTCCTGGCAGATGCTCTGCGCCGAGCCAATCGTGCTCATGGCTCACGACGGCCTGCTGCCCCACTCCATGGGCCACCACAACGCCAACGGCTCCCCCGTGCGGGCGCAGCTGCTGTCCACGCTGGTGATCCAGTTCTTCGTGGTGGTCTTCTTCATCTCCTCCGCGTCCTACAACGCCATGGTGCAGCTAGCCACCATCATGTACCTGCTGCCCTACATCTTCTCCTCCATCTACCTGGTGCTGCTGGCAGTGCGCGGCAAGGGCTTGACGCACCCGCACGCCGGCACGCGTTTCGACGACTCCGGGCCCGCCGTCTCCGCCCGCGACAACCGCACGCACCTTGTCGTGGGGCTGATCGCGTCGGTGTACTCGCTCTGGCTGATCTACGCCGCGGACCCGGTGTACGTGCTGCTCGGGGCGCTGGCGGTGGTGCCGGGCCTAGTGCCCTACATCTGGACGCGCCGCAAGCAGGGCGACCAGCTCTTCAACGCCTTCGAGTGGGTCGTGGTAGCAGTAGTTCTGGTCGTGGCCGTGGTGGCTGTCTACGGCCTGGCCAACGGCTCGCTAACCCTGGAGTAAATCCCAGCCCAGCTTTGCGCTAAGCGTGACGACGAGCCCGAGCAGCGCCACCCGCACCAGCGTCGAGCCGCCTTTCAGCACCGTCCTCGCGCCCAGCTGAGCGCCCACGACGTTGGCCGCGGCAAGCGCGAGCGCGAGCCCCCAGTTGATGTAACCGCCGAGCCCGAAGACCAGGAGCGCACCGAGGTTCGTGGCAGTGTTGACCACCTTCGCCATGGCGGCAGAGCGCACGAACCCCTGGCTGAACACCGCGGTAAACGCCATGATGAGGAACATGCCGGTGCCCGGGCCGAAGACGCCGTCGTAAGCGCCGATGGCAACGGCGCACAGCGCTCCCAGAGCAACGCGCCTCCCCGTCACAACCCCGGCGCCCTCCTGCCCGAAGCGCGGGTTCAGCGCCACGAAGATGCCCACCCCGACGAGCAGGATGAGGATGATGGGGGTGGCTACGGAGTCGTCGATACGCGAGACAGCGCGGGCGCCGAGCGCCGCGGCAACCCCGGCGATGAACGCATAAGCCCACGTCCTCTTCGGTACCCCCACGCGGCGCACCAGGGCGGCCGCGGCCGAGGCGGTGCCCGAGATCGCTGCGACCTTATTCGTGGCCAGCACGGACGCGGCCGGCATCGCGGTCGCCGACATCAGCACCGGGATGAGCACGAGCCCTCCGCCGCCGATCACCGCGTCGATCCAGCCGGCAAACGCCGACGCGGCGAGGAGGAAAGCAAGCACGGGGACTACTATGCCCCACATGAACCGCTGGCTCGTCGCTGCCCCGCTCTCGGTGGCGCTCGGGCTGCTGTTGTCCTGGCTGGACGTCCCGGCCGCGTGGATCCTCGCCGGCATCCTGGGGGCCGGGTCGGTGGCCCTGGTCACGGAGGAGGACCTGCCCGTCAACCGGCACCTCTTCACCTTCGCCCGCGGGACCGTCGGCGTGCTGGCGGCGCTGCCGCTGGTGGGGATGAACCCGCTGCCGTACATCGTGCCGGGCGTAGTCGCGGGCGCGGCGGTGATCTCGCTGGGTTTTGCCGGCGGTCTGGTGCTGGCCAACCACGGCGTTTCACGGGAAACGGGTGTGCTGTCGCTGCTGCCCGGAGGCGCCTCGCTGATGCCGGCGCTCGCCCGGGACGCGGGCGCAGACATCCGCTATGTCAGCCTCAGCCAGTATCTGCGGTTGCTCTGCGTATCTATGACTCTGCCGCTGGTCGCCTCGCTTTTCGACGCACCGGAGGGCGTCCACGCAGACACAGAAACCGTCTGGTGGATGTGGGTTGCAGTACCGGCGCTGATTGTCCTCGGGGTGGGCGCGGGGACGCTGCTGCGGTTTCCCAACCCCTCCGTCTTTGGCCCGATGGCGCTGACGGTGCTGGTAGGCACGCTGGTGGACGTGACCATCGTGCCGCCGGCGCTGCTTTCCATCGTGGGTTTTCTGGCCATCGGGTGGATGTGCGGCGGCGGGTTGTCCGTGCCCGCGCTGCGCCAATTTGCCCGCCTGTTGCCGGCGACCCTGGCGTACATCGCGGGTCTCATGGCCGCTTGCGCCGGCATGGGGTGGCTGATCGCGAAATGGCTGGGTCTGAGCTTCTACGAGGGCTACCTGGCCACCAGCCCCGGAGCGCTGGAGACCGTGCTCGCGCTGGCTACCAGCCCGGCCGTCGTTGCGCTGCAGGTGATCCGGCTGATCATGGTGATCTTGTTTGCCGGGTGGCTGCCGAAGGCGCTGCGCCGTCTTTAGTGGTTGAGCACCTCGTGGGTGAGCATGTCCATGGGCATGGAACCCAGCTTGAGTGCCTTGACGTGGAAATCGTGCTCCGACATCCCCTGGGCGAGCGCCTGGCGGCGCAGCGCCACCCAATCCTTGTAGCCCAGCGCGTACGACGGCGCCTGCCCCGGCCACCCCATGTAGCGGTCCAGCTCGAAGGACAGGTTCGCCTCCGGCATCGCGGTGTTGTCGCGCATGAACGCCTTCGCGTACTGGGCATCCCACGTGCCGGTGCCCTCCGGGGTGGTCTTGCCCAGGTGGACGCCGATGTCTACCATGACGCGGGCGAGCCGCAAGCGCCGGGAGTCGAGCAGGCCCATGCGGTAGCCAGGGTCATCGAAGAAGCCGTGGTTCTCCATCAGGTGCTCGGCGTAGAGGGCCCAGCCCTCGCCGTGGGCGGAGTTCCAGCACACGGAACGGCGCCACAGGTTCAGCTCGCCACGGTTGAGCAGTGCGTAGCCGTGCTGCAGGTGGTGGCCGGGCACGCCCTCGTGGAAGACGGTGGACAGCTCCTGCCAGGTGTGGAAGGTCTCCTGCCCCTCCGGCACGGACCACCACATGATGCCGGGACGGATCAAGTCGTCGCTGGGCGGGGTGTAGAAAATGCCGCCCGAGCCGGCCCGGTCGATGCTGCAGTCCACCGTGTGCAGGCCCTCCGGCACCGGGAAGACCTTGGCGGCCTGCTCGTTGATGCCGTTCATCCACTCGATGAGCGCGTCCGTGCCCCGGAGGATGTAGCGCTCGTCCTGGTTGAGGTTGCGGTATGCCCCGGCCACCGAAACGTCGCCGTAGAGCTCGTGCGCGATCGCACGCTGCTCCTCCACGGTGTGCGCCAGCTGCTCCTGGGCCCACTCGTAGCCTGCGTCCAGGTCCACCTCGCGGCCGTGGAAGAACTCGGCGTAGAGCTGGTAGCGCTCCCGGCCAACCCCGTCGTTGTGGGAGGCCTTCGGGGAAAGCTCGGTGGACAACCAGTCAGCCATCTCCAAGAACGCCTCTTTGGCGTGGCCCACAACGTGGGACTCTGGGGGCAGGCCCAGGTGGTCGAGCTGCGACTCGGTGTCGCCGAGCAGCTCGCACTGGTTGATCACGGCATCGATCTGCCTGTGCGACGCTACGTCGCCGCTCGCCGCGGCCTCGGAGAGGGACTCGCGGTAGCCGGCCAGCGCATCGGGAATGCGCGACATGCGGGAGGCGATGTTGTCGAAGTCCTCTTCCGTCACCTTGGGCATGAGCGAAAAGGAATCGCGGATGGTCTGGACGGGCGAATCGATGTTGTTCAACCGGCTCAACAACTCACCGCGGTGGTGGAACTCCAGCTCCGCGCCCATGCGGTCGCGCAGGATCGCGGCGGTGAGGTTGTCCACGTCGTCGAAGTCGTCTTCGTCGTCGGAGGCGTCCGTGGTGTCGTTCAGCGCGTCCACATCCGCGACCAGGTCGCGCATCCGGTCCGCAAGCCGGTCCCAGTACTCCGGGGAGAAGTCCTGCAGTTCGCCGTCGTGGCCGTCGATGCCAATCTGCGTAGCCAGGGTCGGGCTGATCTCCGCCAAGTCGTAGACAAAGTCTTCACAGGTAGCGTCCAGCAGCGACGGCTCGCGACGGCTTTCGTTGGTCATGCCGAGCGATTCTATCCGAGCTGGCCAAATGGACAATTTCAGCGACGGGAGAGTAAATATATTCACCATGGTTTTCTCACGTCCAACCACGCCGGCAGCGAAGTGCCTGCACCTCGTCCGGTTGCACGAGACGACGTCGAGAAGCGACCTTGTCAAGGCCACAGGGCTTTCACAGCCAACCGTTACCCGCGCCATCGCCGCGCTTGTGGGCGCCGGATACGTCACGGAGCGCAACGACCTGACGCAGTCGAAGGGGCGCGGCCGCCCGACTATTCCGCTGGAATTGGCGGACATGCCGGGGGTGCACGCCGGCGTGGCTGTGGGCACGGAATCCACCTATGTGGCCCTGTTCGACCTCAAGGGGCGCACACTGCTCTCCCGCGACATGGACATCACCGTGTCCAAAGTCAGCGAAGACGACTTCATCCAGTCCATGATGGCCGAGCTGAACCAGATGACCACCAAGGTGGACCGGCCGCTGCGCACGGTGGGCGTGACCACCTCCGGCACGGTCCGCGACGGCGGCAGGGTCTTCGCCCCCAACCTGGGCTGGGACGGCGTGGACATCGGCGACCAGCTGCGCGAGCAGTTCGCCGTGCCGGTGGAGGTGTCCTCCATCTCCAGCGCGATCGTCGGCTCGGAAATGCAGTCCACCGCGTCGCTGGACATCCCGTCCGTGATGGCGCTGTTCGCGGACGACTCCATCGCGTGCGCCATCTCTCGCCCGGACGGCGTGGAGCCGATCGAGGTAGAACAAGGCGAGCTGACCACCCAGGGCCTTATTAACGCCATCGGCGTTCAAGGCATCCGCACGCTGAAGGACGCCGTGACCGACTCTCGGGAAGAAACCCGCTACGCCCTCGACCGCCGCGCGCGCGGCCTCGGCTCGTTGGTGGCCAGGCTGTGCAGCAACCACTCCCCCGCGACCGTTGTTGTCGCAGGCAGCGCGTTCATCGACGACAGGCTGGCCTCCGTCCCCTTCGCCCGCGCCGTGCGCTCCGAGGCGCAGTGCGACCCGGAGCTGCGCCTCATCCCCACCCACCGAGAGGTGGTGCGCGACATCGCCCGCGCCGTGGCGCTCGATCGCGTCCTGCGCGAACCACTGAAAGTGGCGGGCAGATAGATGAAGCGAGTCGCGTGGCTGCTCGCGCCGTTGCTGCTCCTCGGGTGCGCCGCCGAGGAGACCGAGCCTTTGCAGACCCCTGTCACCACTGTCACCCCTGTCAACACCGTCACCTCTGCTACCCCTCCCGACCCGTTCGCGGGGCTCGAGGCGGCAGTGCGAAAGATTGAGGAGAATACCGGCACCGAAGTCGGCGTCGCGCTCTACGACGGCTCCGAGATGACCCAGGCCGGGTCCCTGCAATGGCTTCCCGCCTGGTCCACCATGAAAATCCCCATCGCCCGCGCCGCCGCCGAGCATTGCGAGTACGACGAGGACTACGTCGCGGAGCTGACCGAGGCCGCCATCGAGTGGTCCGACAACGACGCCGCCCGGGCGCTGTGGGAATGCATGGGCAGCGACGACGAGGCGTCCGCGAAGGTGGGCGAAGAGATTGCGAAGTCCGGCTCGCAGGTGCGGGTGGCCGGAGCATTCGGCACCACCCGGTGGCCGTTCGCCGGGCAGGCCCGCTACGCCTTTTACTTAAGCCAGCAGGACCAGGACAACCCGGTAATCGCGGACATGCACCACATTGCGGAGGACCAGTCCTACGGGTTGGGCCAGCTCAATAGTGTCCCCTTTAAGGGCGGCTGGTCCGACGATGAAACGGACGGCTCCTGGCACACCCGCCAGCTCGGCTGGCTCAACGGCTTCGGGGTGTCCATCGGGGCACGCTCAGCCGAGGGTAGCTACGACGACACCATGGAGGCGCTCGACCAAGTGGCCGAGCTTGTGCAGGCTAGGGCGTCGAAGGCGAAGGGCGTAGCGCGTACCAGAGCATAAAGCCGACTGGGACGAGGATAAACAGCAGATCCGGCACCTGGACGAGTCCGGACGAGATGTTGGTCGCCGCGTACGGGACCATGAACAGCGCCAATACAATCGGCCCCCAGCGGGTGTACACCCAGGCCAACATGGGCACGACCCACACCCAGTGGTGGAACCACGAAAACGGGCTGACCAGGCAGGCCGTCATGCCGATGAAGGAGACGGCGAGGGGGGCGGGAGCTCGTCGTGAAGCGAGCAGCGCAAGGGCGGTCACCGCGGCGGCCACAAGCAGCCACAACGCTGTGGAGTCGGCGTCGGCGCGTGCCAGGACCTGCCGGATGGACTGCGCGCCCGGGTTGTCGTCGGCGCCGACCCGACCGGTGGAGAAGATGGCGTCCGCCCAGAAGTGCTTGGCGTCCACGACCTCCGCAAACCCCGTGGCCACGGTGCACAGGAAGGTAAACGCTGCGATGCACACCGCGCCCCACCGGCGCTGCTGGATGAGCAGGAGCACGAAGAACGCGGGGGTGAGCTTCAGACCCGCGGCCAGACCCACGCCGATGCCCGGCAGCCTGACACGCGGGAGGAAATCCAGGCACACCAGCCCCATGAGCAGCAGGTTGATCTGCCCGAAGTAGAGCGTGCCGTGTACGGGCGACAGCCACAGCACAAACACTGCCGTGAGCAGGAGCGCGTGGCGTGCCGCGGAGGCGCGCACCACGAGCCATAGCACCAGCACGGAGGCGGCTTTCCACGCCACCCCGAGCGCCTCGCTTTCTGTCAGCCACGAAAACACCACGCCCGCGAACGGCGGGTACGTAAACGGCAGCCCCGGCAACAGGTCGCCCGCGTAGAGCGGCTGGCCGGCGCTGACCTGCTCCCCGCCCAGCACGTACACCTTGAGGTCGCTGGGAAAGTCGGTGGTGAACGCGCTGGGCAGCCCGGTTTCGCGGTACCTCCACACCGCGAGTGCGAGCAGGAGCAGCAGGCCGATCACAGGTCGAGGCCGTCCAGTATCTCGTCGAGCGCGTCGGCGACACTGGTGCGCCACAAGGTGTCCACCTTGCCGTCGGCGCGCCCCGGGCCCCCGTTGATCACGGCGGTGGGTTTGCCCTGCTTGCGCGCGTCCAGGATGAACTTGTAGCCGCTCATCACCGCCAGCGAGGTCCCGATCGCGATCACGCCGGTGGATTCCTCCAGCCACTGCGCGGCTGCTTGGCGACGCTCCTTCGGCACGTTCTCGCCGAAGTACACCACATGCGGCTTGAGCCTTTGGCCCTGGCAGGTCGGGCAGGCGATCATGCGGAAGCGAGCCACGTCGGCGTCCTTCAGCTCCACGTCGCCGTCCGGGTTCAGCATGGACCCTTCCACCTCCACGGAATCGAAGTATGTGGGGTTCGCGGCCGTGAGGAGGGCGTCGATAAGCGAGCGCTCGTGCAGCGTGCCGCAGTCGAGGCAGACGACGTGCTCCATGTCCCCGTGCAGCGCGATGACGTTGTCGGAGCCAGCTTGGGTGTGCAGCCCGTCGACGTTCTGGGTGACAATGCCGCGGATCAGGCCCGCCCGCTCCAGCTCCACCAGCGCGTAGTGGGCGCGGTTGGGCTGCGCCAGGCGCATGTAGTGCATGCCCACGAACGCGCGGGCCCAGTAGCGGTGTACCTGCGCCGGGGAGTGGGCGAACTCTTGGAACGTCATCGGGCGGCCCTTGGTCAGGCGGCCGTTTGCGCTGCGGTAATCCGGGATGCCGGAGTCCGTGGAGATGCCGGCGCCGGTGACGACGAGCGTCTTGGGGTTGCGCAGCTGGGCGATGATCCTGCCCGCCGCGCCCGGCGTCGGCGACGTGGTTTCGGTGACAACCCGTTCGATGGAGCGCACGGCGGAGCGGTGCGCCATGGCGATCGCTGGGTCGTCGAAGTGGGTGTCCATCGTCTGGGAAGTGTAGACGCTGGCGCGTAAGCAGACCGTGTTGTCTATCCGAGGGGGTTTGCAAACTGTATGCAAAGGAGTAGGTTAGCCGAGTCTTATCAACGTTACTGAACAGTTCTGTCTAGAAGGAGCCGCTCGTGCCTAAATGGGCAACTAGCTTCGGCGCGCAAGTGATCTACGGCCTGATCATCGGCCTCGTCCTCGGCTTCATCGCCGTCGACGTGGAGCCGTTGGCCGCGACCCTCGACTGGGTCGGATCCACGTACGTCCAGCTACTGAAACTGCTGATCCCGCCGCTGGTGTTCACCGCCGTGGTGACATCCGTAGCCAACCTGCGCCAGGTCACCAACGCCGCGCGCCTCGCCGCGCAAACCCTGATCTGGTTCGCCATCACCGCTTTCTTCTCCGTGCTCATCGGCATCGTGGTTGGGCTGGTGGTCAAGCCCGGCACGAACACCTCCGTCGATGCGGCCGCGGCTGCGGAGCCGTCCTCCACGGGTTCGTGGATGGGCTTTTTGAACTCCGTGGTGCCCGCCAACATCTTCGGCCTCGGTGCGAAGGTGACCGAATCCGGCGCGTCCGTCAACTTCAACGTCCTGCAGATCCTGGTGGTCTCGCTGCTGTTCGGCATCGCTGCCGTGCGCGTGGGCAAGACCGCTGAGCCGTTCATCGCGTTCAGCGAATCCCTACTCAAGGTGGTGCAGGAGGTGCTGTGGTGGATCATCCGCCTCGCCCCAATCGGCACCGCCGCGCTCATCGGCAACGCTGTGGCCTCCTACGGCTGGGACGCGCTGGGCTCGCTGGGCAAGTTCGTGCTGGCCATCTACATTGGCCTGGCCCTGGTGCTGTTTGTGCTGTACCCCGTGGTGCTGGCCGCGCACCGGATCCCGGTACTGGAGTTCTTCCGCCGCGTCTGGCCGGTGACCACGCTGGGCTTTGCCACCCGTTCCTCCATGGGCACCATGCCGGTGACCCAGCGCACCACAGAGGAGGCCATGGGCGTGCCCAGCCAGTATGCGTCCTTCGCCATCCCCCTCGGCGCCACCACCAAGATGGACGGCTGCGCCTCCGTCTACCCCGCCGTCGCCGCACTATTCGTGGCCCAGTTCTACGGCATCAACCTCTCCGTCTCCGACTACGTCCTGATTGTGATCGTGTCCGTGCTCGGCTCCGCGGCCACCGCAGGCACCACCGGCGCGACCGTCATGCTCACGCTGACGCTGTCCACCCTGGGCCTGCCGCTGTCCGGCGTGGGCCTGCTGCTCGCGGTCGACCCGATCATCGACATGGGCCGCACCGCCGTCAACGTCACTGGCCAGTCCGTGGTGGCCACCGTCGTGGCCAAGCGGGAGCGCATTCTCGACGAATCCCGCTGGGCCTAGCGCCCTACCTGAACGGCACCTCGCCGATCGCGCGCCGCAGCTTGCGGGTGCGTAGCCGCTCGGGGTGCCGCGCCAGCTTCTCCATGGCCCGGACGGCGCACATGACGTGGGCCTCCTTGGAATTGGAGTAGAACGCCTGAGCCCCGGCCGGCAACTTCGGCACGGCGTGCAGGGGCAGATCCGACACCGCCAGCAGCGTGCCGTACGGGACGCGGTACCGGTAGCCGTTCGCCGCAATGGTGCACGACTCCATGTCCACGGCCGCGGCGGTGGAGCCGCGGAGCCACTCCCACAGATCGCGCGGGTCTTTCCACTCCCAGTTGCGGTCCCCGGTGGAGAGCACGGTCCCGGTGCGCATCAGCGACGCGTCCTCCCCGTAGACCTTGGCCACCGCCTTTTCCAGCGTGCGCTGAATTTCGGGCACGGCGGGGATGGGCAGCTCGCGGCGAAGATAATCGTCCAGCACGTGGTCGTGCCGCTCGTACGCGTTGCCCAGAATCAAGTCGCCGATGCGCATGCGCGCGTCCAGGCCCGCGCAGTGCCCGATCATGATCCACGCCTCGGGCCGCAACACCGCCAACGAGTCGGTGATGGTCTTCGCGTTCGAGGGCCCGACGCCGATGTTGATCATGGTGATGCCGTCGCCGCCCTCGGTGACCAGGTCGTAGCGGGGCATCTGGAACTTCGACCCCAGCTCTAGGTCCTCCAGCGCCACGGTGTCGGACACGGTCTCCCCCGACGGCAGCACGAGCCGCGTGTACCTCGAGTCCGGGTTGGACAGCTCACGCAGCCCGAACTTCACAAACTCCGTGACGTGCATGGCGTAGTTGGTGAACAGGATGAAGCGCTGCAGCGAGTCCGTCTCAATGCCGGTGTAGTGCTCCAGGCGCGCGAGCGCCAGATCAAATCGTTGCGGCCCGAAGTGGAACAGCGGCTTTTCGTCTGCATGGAAGGCGTCCCAGTGGCCGTCCACAATCGCGTCGTGCACCTCGTCCAAGGTGGGGCGCGGCAGGTTCAGCGTTTCGTCGATTGGCGGCATGCCCTTGATGTAGGCGGGCGGAATGACAACGTCCGAGTATCCGACCTCAACCTCGCACGGGTAATTCGAGGTTAGCGCCTCAAGCTGCGCGGTGAGGTAGCCCTCCATGAGGTCTGGGCGGGAGATGACGGCGGAATACGCGCCTGCCTCGTCGACGTAGCCGAAGGGTTCGGAGCGGTCGATCGGGCGCCACTGCAGCACCTCCACCGTGAGCTTGGGGTAGCGCACCTCCCCGTAGCGGCTGAAATCCCCCGAGCGCGCGATCTCGCACGACGCCTCATAGAGCTCTTTTAGCTTTGCGACGACCTCCGGTACGCGTTCCATACCCCGCAAGGCTAGTCGCGGATGAGCACCCGGCGCACGAGTTCAACGCGCTGGCCAATCTCCTCGGGTGTCGCGCCCTGGCGGACGCCCTCCTCCAGCAAGTGCTGGCAGCCCGCGATGTAGAACTTGGCCATGTCGTCGAGAAGCTGCGGATCGGCCCCCTCGCGTTCGCGCAGCGCCTCGCGCATGGTGGGCAGCATGATGCGCACGACCTCCTGGTCGAGCTGGCTGTGCACCGGCGAATCGATGATGTGGACGGCGGCCTCGTAGTGGTCCGTCAGCGTTTCCATGAGCGCGGTGACGGCCGCCTGGAAGTCGCGGTCCATGCTGAATCTCACGGCAAAGCCTTCGTATGCCTCTTTGATCATGTCCTGCGCGGTCGCGAGCACGAGGCCGTCGCGGTCCGTGAAGTGCTGGTAAAACACCTGCCGGCTCACCCCGGCCTCTTTGACAATCTGCGACACGTTGAGTTCCGCGACGGTGTGCGTTTTCAGCAACCCGATGGTGGCTTGGACGAGAGCGTTGCGGGTGCGGATGGCTCGCGGGTCGGTGCTGTCAGACCGGCGGCCAGGAACGACGTGGTTCATCCTGGAATCTCCAGATGCTCGGACGTTAGGCTTTTGGGCTATGAGCCTAACCGATACCACCATCGCCCTCCTCCAGGACCTCATCCGGAACGGATGCGTCAACGCGTTGACGGCGGATTCTGGACAGGAGGCGAAAAACGCGGACACGCTCGAGGCCTTCTTCGCAGGTACGGACGTGCGCGTCGAGCGCTACGAACCCCACCCGGGTCGGGTCTCCATTGCCTTCACGGTCGAGGGGACCGACCCCGCCGCCGAGCCGCTCACGCTGCTCGGCCACACCGACGTTGTCCCGGTCGACGAGGATAAGTGGACCCAGGATCCCTTCGGCGGCGAGATCGTGGACGGGCGCATCTACGGCAGGGGCGCCACCGACATGCTCTACATCACCGCCGCGATGGCTGCCTGCGTGCGCGACGTGGCGCAGCACGGGCGCCCGCGCGGCACCGTGACCTTCGTGGGATGCGCAGACGAGGAGGCCCGTGGCGGCCTAGGCGCCGCGTGGCTCGCCGAGAACGCGTCCTTCTCCTGGAAAAACTGCCTGTCCGAGGAGGGCGGCTCGCACCTGCCCGTGTCCGACGGCTCCGACGCCCTAGTCGTCGTCGTTGGCGAGAAGGGCGCGGGCCAGCGGCGCTTGACCGTCCATGGCGACGCAGGCCACGGCTCTGCGCCGTTCGGTCGCGACATGGCGGTGGCGAAGATCGGCGAGGTCGCGCGCCGCATTGCCGCCATCGAACCGCCCGTGCGCAGCGACGAGCTCTGGGAGGGATACGTCCGCGGCTGGAAGTTCGACCCCGCAACCGAGAAGGCGCTGCTTGCCGGGGAGGGCTACGAGGCGTTCGGCCAGCTGGAGAGCTACTCCCACGCGATGAGCCACCTGACCATCTCCCCCACCGTCCTTCGCGCCGGCAACGCCATCAACGTGCTGCCGTCCGTGGCGTGGATGGAGCTGGACATCCGCCCGCTGCCCGGGCAGACGCAAGAGGACATCGACCAGGTGCTGCGCGACGCGCTCGGCGATCTGGCGGGCGAGGTGGAGATCACCCACCTCATCACGGAAGACGGCACCGTCTCCTCGACCTCGGGCCCGCTTTACGACGCCATCGTGTCCACCTTTGACGAATTCTTCCCCGGCGCCCCGGTCATCCCCACCATCGCCGCTGGTGGCTCGGACCTGCGCTTCGCCCGCCGCAAGGGAGGTGTCGGCTACGGGTTCGCCCTCCACGGGCGAGAGGAGACGCTCGGGTCCGTGCTGGGCGAGCTGCACAGCCACGACGAATCCGTCGCCGTGGAGGACGTGGACCTGACCGTGCGGGCGTACCGCTCCCTGCTGCGCCGATTCGTGGGGGCATAGGCCCCGCACTACGCGTGCTCCTCCTCCCGGCTGATCAGCGGCTGCAGACCCTTGGCAATGCGCTCCTTCCACGTCTTGGCAATCTCGTCGTAGCCGCGGTCGTGCGGGCGCATGCCGCGGTGAGTGAAGCTCACCTTGGTCTCGCCGTCGTCGTCCTCGGAGATGTCGAAGATGAGGGAGGTGTCGTCCCACTCGTGGTCTTCCTGGTCGGTGGGCTCGACGGCCCAGACCACGCGCTTGCCGTCGTCCGCCTCCTGCACGGAGAAGTCGCGGTCCTCCACGTGGAATTCGCCGCCCTTCTCGCTGGCGTTGCCCTCCGCCTGCTGGTCCCACCAGCTGTTGGGTGTCGTGATCGCACGGTACACCTCCTCGCGCGTGGCGGGCACGGAGAAGGAGGCGGTGAAATCCCGGATCGCCTGCGCCGTGGTGCCGTCCGCGAACGTCCAGTCCGACAGGGTCTTCTCCGGGTCGTAGATAGCCACGTCGATGCCGTCGTCCCGGAACTTCATCAGCCCGTCTTTAATCAAGTCGCGGCCGGCCTTGTTAAATCCAGTGACGTTGGAGACGTCCAGAATCAGCTTCGTGTTTGGCAGGCGGCGCTTTGTCAGCCCGCGCAGAATCTTCTCCGCGTTGGTGAAGTTGATCATGCCCTGCAGCTCCACAATATCCGCGTCGTCGCGGCGCTCAATGCGGCGGATCCCCGGCGCGACGAAGAAGTTGGAAGACAGCATGTTCAGGCCCATCGAACTGGACAGCTCCCGGAAAATCTTCACCCCGCGCACTGAATTGCCCTGCTTGTTCAAGCGGGGGCTGAGCGACGCGATTCCGAGCTGCCCCGGCAGTGTCCCAATCAACCCGCCTGCGACGCCCGACTTTGCTGGGATGCCCACGTTGACCATCCACTGGCCCGACGCGTCGTACATGCCAGACGAGACCATCACGGCCTGGGCCAAGCGCGCCGCCTCGGCGGAGACGACCCTCTCCCCCGTCACAGGCTGCTTCCCGCCGGCCGCGAGGGTGGCCGCCATCACCGCCAGATCCTTCACCGTCACCAGCACCGCGCACTGGGCAATGTAGCTGGCCACGGCGTCGTGCGCGTCGTCGCTGATCGTGCCGGCCTCGCGCAGCATGTGGGCGAACGCCTTATTCCGGTCGGCGGCGTCCAGCTCGGAGTCGAGCACGCGCTCATCGACGGTCAGTTCGCGGCCTGCCAGGCGGGAGAAGTAGTCCCGGAGCTTCTCACTGCGCTGCTCTACCGGGATATCGGGCCCGCCGATGAGCTGGTTCACCGTAATGGCGCCTGCGTTGATGAGGGGGTTGGCGGGACGTCCGTCGTCGTCAAGCGAAAGCTTGTTGAACGCCTCGCCCGAGGGCTCCACACCGACGTGCGCGTGCACCTCCTCGGGGCCGTACATGTCGAGCGCGAGCGCGTAGACGAACGGCTTGGAGATGGACTGGATGGAAAACTCGTAATCCGCGTCGCCCACGGCGTAGAGATGTCCGTCCGTGGTGCACATCGCCAGTGCAAGCTTGTCCGGGTCGGCGTGTTTGAGCACGTCGATGTAGTCCGCGAGTTCGCCGCTGTCGTGGTCGCGGACGCTGTCGACGATGGCCTGGAGGTGTTCAGTCACTGACGGGAGCATGCGGACAGTGTAAAGCCGGGCACAACATGTTCGAACGGATCGCTGGCGATGTCGGCGGGCCGAGTTTGATGGAGCGCATGAACCTCATCAAAGGAGCCGGCGTGTGCGGGGGCTACGACATCACCTGGCGCATCAGCGGCAGCTTGGACGAGCGCGAGCTGCGCAACGTCAACGCGTACCTGGACGCTTTTTGCGCCATGTGGCGGCCGCACGGGCGCTCACGGGTGGCAGAGCCGCGCCATTACGCGGACCTCGCGTACGCGTGGCAGTGCTTCGAGCTCGCGCGCGACGCCGAAGACGGGCACGTGTCGGACCAGTTCTTCTACCTCAAGGGGCTGCGCGACGCGCTGGGCCGGTTGGAGCAGGTGGAGCCGCGGTTCTCGTACGCCTACTGCCTGGCGGAATACGCCGTACAGCTCGCCGGGGAGTTTGAGATCGAGGACGCAATGGAGGGCGCGTGGGACGAGCTCGAGGCGGTGATGGTCCGGCCGCTGTCCGAGCCCTCCGCGGACGAGTACGCCGTGGTGGACGACACGCAGACAGTGGAGGATTTCGCGTTCACGCGCATGCCTGACATCGACGCGCTGTCCGTGCAGTTCACCACCGAGCCGGAATTCGACGCCGAGGGCCGGATGGTTTTCGCGGCGGACCTCTACCCCAACTACCGGGACTCGACGCTGATCATGGACCGTCACTGGCGTGCCGGCAGGTTCATCCTCCACGCGGACATCGTGGACGACGGCACCGAGCTGCCGTACGAGATCCTGCGCGACCTGCGCCGCGGCCTGGACGCGCACTTCAGCTACCTCGCCTACGAGACCAGCGCGGTGGAGTACTACCTCTCCTGCGCCCACGCCCAGGAGTGCACGGGCATACTCGCCGGGGACCCCTCCCGGCGCGACGGGCTGGTGGAAGCTGTGGGCGAGGCGCTCGAGCACATCGTCGCGCGCAATGCGTCCGCCGCGCATGGGCGCCTGCTTTTCGACGCCCTGACGGCCGCCGCCGAAGCCGGCGACGACGACGCGGTCTTCGAGTACGCCAACGCCCTGTACTTCTGCATCCCGCGGGATTTCCGCGTCACGTTCCCTACCGGCAACGACGACGCGGCGAACGCCGTGAAGGACGCGCTATTCGCCGCCTACGCCGAGCAGGACATCGGGTTCGCCCGGGTGGTGAACAGGCAGCCGCCCGACGTCGTGCCCCTGCTTAACCACCTGGCGGTTGACTTTTTGGACACCGAAGGCACCGCCGAGGACTTGCCGTACACGAACTGCTTCCTCATTCAGGACATCGAGTCCGCAACGCGGGAGCTGTACTAAGCGCCGCCAGACTTCGGATTCCCGCGGAAGCACACCGAAGTTGCCACGCAGAATGCCGCGGCCGCCGCCCCCAGCACCGCGATCACGCTGTTGTACGCGACGGTGTACTCCACCCCGCGGTCCAGGCCAGCCTGCAGCAACGACCCGGTCAGCGCCACTGTCACCAGCGTGCCCAGCTCGTAGGAGACCTCCTCCACACCGGCGGCCATGCCGGAGCGGTGCATGGGGGCGGACCCGATGATCGCAATCGAGGCCACGCTCATCACCGACCCCGCCGACAGTCCCAGCAGCACCAACCCTATCCACGTCCCTCCGGCAACCAGTACCCCCGCGCCCACTGCCGCACCAGCGAAACCGCCCGCGATAAGCGGCAGGAAACCAACCGCATGGAGGTACGCGCCGCCGAGCGCGCTCGCCGGTATGGCGGCTGCGGCCATCACGGCGACGGTGGCCCCGGCGGCAAGGGGCGTCAGCTCGTCGATAAGCTGCAGTTTCTGCGTGGTCATCAGCTCCACGCCCGCGAGGACGAACATGCCGCCCACCGCCGCGAGCACGCCTCCGGTGAACATGCGGGAGCGGAAGATCTCGAAGGTGAGCAGAGGGTCCTCCAACCGGTGCTGGCGGCGCACGAACAGCCAGCCGCCCAGGACGGCCGCCGCGACCCCGCCGAAAAGCCACGCGCCGCTTTGCGGGTTAGCGGCCTGCTTGATGGCCATGGTCAGGCCGGACAGGGCGACAAGCGCGTACAGGGACGAGACCAGGTCCCACCGTTTGTCCGGGTTGGGAAGGTTCGGCGGCGCGAGGGCGACGGTGAGCACGAGTGCGCCGACAACGATGGGCACGTTGATCAGAAACACGGAGCCGACCCAGAAGTGCCCCAGCAATGCGCCGCCCACGACTGGGCCGAGCGCGCCACCCGCGACGGCGACGGAGCCCCAAATGCCGATTGCGGTGTTGCGTTCGCGCTCGTCAGGGAACGTGAGCCTGATCAGGGCGAGGGTGGCCGGCATCATCACCGCGGCGCCCGCGCCGAGCAGGCCGCGGGCGAGAATGAGCGCGAACGGTCCCGGCGCGAACGCGGCACCGAGGGATGCCGCGCCGAAAATCACCAGTCCGGCGAGGAACATCAGGCGGTGGCCGACCCTGTCCCCTAGCGCGCCGGTGCCCAGCAGCAATCCGGACAGTACGAGCGGGTAGGCGTTGATAATCCACAGGCCCTGCTCGGGGCTGGCGCCCAGGCTGCGCTCCAGCGCCGGCAGCGCGGTGTACAGGATGGAGTTGTCCAGGCTGATCACCAGCAAGCCCAGCGACACCACCGCGAAAAAGCCCCAGCGATGCGCTTTTGTCATGCCTGTTATCCCGAGTTTCTCCGCATCTTCGCGCGCCGCATGTCGATCGCGAGCGCGATGCCAATCACCGCCGCGTGTTGGCGCTGGTCCAGGCCCGGTTGGATGGCCACGCGGTAGCTGGTCTTGCCCATTAGCATCCGCCCCATCCCGGAGTATTCCGCATCCACGCGCGCGATCTCTTGGCCCTGGCTGGTCAGCGCGTAGTTCAGGTCGAACACCTGGCCCTGGATCTGCAGGTCCGGTAGGCCCGCGACCTCCACGTCGAACTTGGAGCCCAACCATGCAAACCGCTTGGTCAGCCTCGCCAGCTCCATCGGCGGGTCTGCCAGGTGCACGACGTACTGGTCGCGGATGAAGTTGGCCGGGTCCTCGATGCTCAGCACATGCGCGCCAGCCGCGTCGAACACCTCCACCCCGCGCGATGCTTTGACCAGGTTGCTCATCTTCCGCGTCTGGCGGGCGGTGCCAAGCAGCTGCCCATTCGGAGTTTCGATGGCAAACGCGTCGCGCCCGAGCGCTTTCGTTTGCTTTACGACGATTTCGCGTTCCGCCCACATATCGACAAATCTAGCGCGGGCGGGGGGAGCTTTTTTACCCGCCCCGCAAATTTGTTCACTGATTTTCCGCGGGCGGTGAATTCTTACCGGCTAGGAAGGTGGATTTGTTCACTTCCTGCAGGACGCCGACGCGACACCGGCAAGTTATTCACTAGGGCATGAACAAATTCCCACTACCCCGGGGCGTGCACGAAAAATCCCGACCCGCGCTCCGAAGAGTGTGGGTCGGGACCGATCTGTGCCCGGGGGGGGACTTGAACCCCCACGTTCTTGCGAACACTGGCACCTGAAGCCAGCGCGTCTGCCAATTCCGCCACCCGGGCGGGCGACTTGATCAATATAGAACGTAGGTCACAGTAACTACAAATCCGCAGCGCATTGCCCTTTTACGTCAACGGGCGCACGCTGGACGGATAGGTCGTGTCGGGCTGGCCACCTATACTGTCCGAGTTACTGAAATTCGCATGTGAAGAAAGGAGGTGCGCACGAAGATGGCAGTGATGGACAGGCTGGCAAAGCTGGACAGTTCCCTGCAGCGCGGCTTGGACAACTCAATGGCGGCGCTGTTTGGCGGCAAGGTTGTGCCTGAAGAGATCGAAGAGCTGGTGAAACAAGAGGCCCAGGACTCGCTGGTGGTGACGGACAGGGACGAATACGTCGCCCCCAACGTCTACGCAGTTGGCGTGTCCTCGAAGGACCTGGAAAACCTGTCGCGGAACCGCGATCTTCCTGCGGACCTCGCCGACCAGCTCATGCGGTACGTGCGCAACAAGCAGTGGTTCCTTGACGGCCCTGCGGTTGTGCGTATCGCGGAGGAGTCGGGCCTGCGCACTGGCCAGCTCCGGGTGTCCAGCTACATCGACACCATGCCGGACGTTGCCAGCGGCTTTGACGCCATTGTGGCTGAGCCGACAAAGCGCCGCGCCTCACGCTCGCAATTGAAGGAGGATGCAATGTCCGAACCCACCCCGGAAAACCCCCAACAACCCACGGTAAGCCTGCTGCTGCAGGACGGCTCGTCGCGCACCTACCTGGTGCACGAGGGCTCCAACATCCTGGGCCGCTCCAACGATTCGGATTTCCGCTTGCCGGACACGGGCGTCTCGCGCCAGCACGCGGAGATCACCTGGGACGGCGAGGTGGCTGTGTTGGTGGACCTGCAGTCCACGAACGGCACCACGGTCAACGACGAGCCGGTGGACAACTGGATGCTCGCGGACGGCGACGTCATCACGCTGGGCCACTCCAACATCGAGGTCCGCATCGTCGGCGCGCAGGACCAGCCGCAGGCGGGCGGAAGCCAGCCGCAGTTCACGGACTCGGTGTCCCACCCCAGCACCGAATACTTCCGCCCGTAGAGGGGACACCATGGATTCGACAGTCATCCTGAGCGCCCGTTTCGGCCTGTTGGCCTTGCTGTGGGTCTTCATCTTTCTGGTCATGTGGACCCAGAGAAAGGATGTGGTGTCGGCGGGCGGAGCTGTGCGTCGCCAAGCCGCTGCCCCTGTGGCCTCGCCCAGGGAGAAGGCGCGGACTCTTGCGGTGGTTGAGGGGCCGCTGAAAGGGTCGCACATGGAAATTGCCAGCTTGGAGGACTTTACTGTCGGCAGAGCTGGCGACAATGATTTCCAGCTGGGAGACGATTTCGCCTCGTCACGCCACGCGCGCCTGTTCCGCAGGGGCAGCGATTGGTTTGTGGAGGATTTGGATTCGCGCAACGGCACCTTCGTCAACGGGGTGCGCATTGATCAGCCTGAACGGGTGACCGTGGGCACGGACATGAAGATGGGACGCACGATTGTGAGGCTGATGCCGTGAAGCTCTCGCTGAATTTCGTTGCGGTGTCCGACCGTGGCCTTGTCAGGGGCAACAACGAGGATTCCGCCTACGCGGGGCCGAACCTGCTTGTGCTCGCGGACGGCATGGGCGGCCACGCCGCCGGCGAGGTGGCCAGCCAGATCATGGTGGAGCACCTCGAGCACCTCGACCGCGACCCGGAGGACGCGGACGTGCTCGCGTTGCTGGGTGCCGCGGCCGAGGACGCCAACGCGGCTATCGAGGCATCGGTGGCCGAGCACCCGGAGCAAGCTGGCATGGGCACCACGCTGACCGCGCTGATGTTCAACGGCCGCGAGTTCGGCCTCATCCACGTTGGCGATTCGCGGGGCTACCTGCTTCGCGACGGCGAGCTTCGCCAAATCACCGTTGACGACACCTTCGTGCAGTCGCTCGTGGACGACGGCAGGCTCGCGCCCGAAGACGTGTCCTCCCACCCGCAGAAATCCCTGATCCTCAAGGCTTACACCGGCCGACCGGTCGAGCCGCGCCTGGAGACACTGCAGGTGCAACCGGGCGACCGCGTGCTGTTGTGCTCCGACGGTCTGAGCGACCCAGTCACGCGGGAGACCATCGAGATCGCGTTGGGCGACGGCACGCCGGAGATGGCCGCCCAGCGACTGGTTGAGCTGGCGCTGCGCTCCGGCGGGCCAGACAACGTGACGGTCGTGGTAGCCGAGGTGGTCGCCGGCGACGAGGGCGCGGGGCAATCCCGCGCCGTAGTGAAGGCTGGGGCGTTGGCCCCGGACTACCAGTCGTCCCACCCGGATTCGGCCGCCTCCCGGGCGGCGGCGCTGCTGCGCAAGTCCGAGACCATCACGCCGGACCACAACCGCGCGAAGACGCAGGACGCCGACCTCTCCGACGATGAGGAGGGCCACACTAGCGGCACTGGTACGAAACAGGCGTCATCGGTGTGGCCGTGGGTGGTCGCGACACTCGTGCTGCTTCTCGTCCTGGCCGTGGCCGGCCTGGCGTGGGCGCAGTCGCGCGATATGGACAGCTACACGCTGAAGGTTGAAGGCTCCGGCGAGTTCGCGGTGCAGCACACCACCCGCGACAACCTCTTCGCCGAAGCGCAGACCGAGGACATCCAGCACGCCTGTCTGAACCCTGACGGCAAACTGCGCGTCATTGCCAAAGACTCCACGCCGGGTGACTGCCACGTCTTCAACGTGCAGGACCTGCCCAAGGACCAGCGCGAGGTGGAAACCGTCACCGGCTCCTACGACGACGTGCTGGCCAAGCTCAACGAGCTGGCAGATCAGGCGCTGCCAGGCTGCGTGGACAGTCAGACGCCCGACAACGACACGTGCAGGGAGATTCGATGAACAGACTGCGCTCCCGCAGCCGTGAGCTGCTCCTCCTGCTCTTCGCCGCAGGCCTGCTCGCGCTCATGCTGTTCGGCTTAGAGACGAGCCAAGGCCGCACCCTGTCCACAGAGATGCTCTACATCATCGGCGGGTTCGTCGGCGTCTACGCCATCGCCCACGTGGCCATCGCCGTCTTGGCGCCCTACGCGGACCAGGTGATGCTGCCCGTGGTGGCGCTACTCAATGCCATCGGTCTGGTGGTAATTTACCGCCTTGACCTAGCGGAACGCCCCGGGTACGGCCCGCTGGCAGAGCGCCAGATGCTGTGGTCCCTGGTCGGCGTTGGCCTGATGGTGCTGACTCTGATCGTGGTGCGGGACCACAAGTCCCTGTCCCGCTACTCCTACCTGCTGGGTCTTGTGGGGCTGATCCTCTTGGCGCTGCCGCTGGTGTGGCCGCAGCCCCCCGGGTACGAAGAGGCGCGGATCTGGCTGTGGCTCGGCCCCTTCTCCATCCAGCCCGGCGAATTTTCTAAGATCCTGCTGCTGATCTTCTTCGCTCAGCTGCTGGCCCAGAAACGGGCGCTGTTCACCGTGGCCGGCAGGCGCTTCGCGGGCCTGACGTTCCCGCGCCTGCGCGATCTCGCCCCGATCCTGATGGTGTGGGCTATCGCCATCTTGATCATGGCTGTATCCAACGACTTCGGGCCGGCGCTGCTGCTGTTCGCCACCGTGCTGGGGATGGTCTACTTCGCCACCGGGCGTGCGTCCTGGCTGGCCATCGGCCTGGCGCTGGTCGCTATCGGCGGTTACGCCGTGTACCAGGTCAGCTCCAAAATCCAGGAGCGCGTGAGCAACTTCCTTGACCCGTTCGCGGACTTCGAGGGCATTGGCAACCAGCCCGCCAACGCGTTGATCGGGCTGAGCTGGGGCGGCATCACCGGCACTGGGCTGGGGTACGGCCACCCGGAACTAGTGCCCGTCGCGCACTCGGACTACATCCTGGCCGCCCTCGGCGAGGAGCTTGGCTTCGTGGGCATCGCCGCGGTGTTGTGCCTGTTCGGCGTCTTCATCACTCGCGGATTCCGCACCGCGATGCAGGCGCGCGACTCCTACGGCAAGCTGCTGGCTTCCGGGCTCGCGCTGACCATTGCCATCCAGATCTTCGTGGTCGCCGGCGGCGTGTCCGCCATGCTTCCGATGACCGGCCTGACCACGCCGTTCATGTCTGCCGGCGGTTCCTCCGTGATGGCCAACTACATCCTGCTGGGCCTGCTGCTGCGCATCTCCAACGGCGCGAACCGCCCGGCGGACTACGACGCTGTTGCCGCCGCCCAGCCTGAGGAGGTGAGCGTGCGATGAACAAGTCCATCCGTTTCGGCGCCGTCGTCTCGCTGCTGCTCATTGTGGCGCTGCTGGTCAACTATTCCGTGGTGCAGGGCATGCGCGAAGATGAGTACGCGCAGGACCCGCACAACTCGCGCATTCTCATGGAGCTCAAACGCACCAACCGCGGCGACATCGTCGCCGGCGACACCGTGCTCGCCCAGAGCTACCGCGACGAGGAGACCGGGTTCTACCAGCGCGCATACCCCAACATGCCGTGGTCCTTCGCCCCGGTGGTGGGCTACGCCTCCGACCAGTTCGGCACCTCCCAGCTCGAAGCCACGTACAACGGCGAACTCACCGGGGATTCCGGCACCTCCTCCCGCTTCCTGCGCACCGGCACAGAGGACGGCAATAAGGGCGACACGGTCGAGCTGACCCTGGATCCCGGCCTGCAGGCCTTTGCGTTCGACCAGCTGGCTGAACCGGGCTACGAGGGCGCGGTTGTGGCCGTCAGGCCGTCGTCAGGCGAGGTGCTCGCCATGGCATCGACCCCTAGCTACGACCCCAACGGCGTCGCCAACCCAGCGACCTCGGAGGACGCCTGGGCGCAGGTGAACAGCAACCCGGCTAACCCGCTGCTGAACCACGCGACGCAAGAGCAGCTGCCGCCGGGCTCGATCTTCAAGATCATCACCACCGCCGCGGGCCTGCGAAACGGCTACACGCCCGATTCGCCGTTGACCGGTGAGGCGCAGATCATCCTGCCCGGCACCGACAACATCCCGCTGACCAACTACGGCGGCCAGGCATGCGCCGGCGGCGGTCAAGTGCCGCTGAGCACCGCCTTCGCCCTTTCGTGCAACACGGCCTTCGTGCAAATGGGTCTCGCGGTGGGCGCGGATGCGCTGCGCGACGCGGCGGACCGTTTCGGTGTCGGCCAGAGCTACGACCTCGGCCTGCCCAACGCGGCCGGCTCGCTGGGCGAGCTGCCTGGCGGTGCGGAGCTGGCGCAGTCCGCGATCGGCCAGCGCGACGTGACCATGACGGCACTGCAGGCTGCGGTGATGGGCGCGACTATCGCCAACAAGGGCAAGCGCATGGAGCCGCACGTCGTGCGCGCGGTGCGTAACGCGGACGGCAAGGTCGTTAAAGAGACCAAACCGGTGGAGCTGAACGAGGCCGTAACGGAGGAGGAAGCCGCGACGATCACGGACTTGATGTACGGATCCGAGCGCTGGTCGTACGGCTACGACGGCAACGGGTTCGCCTCCAAGACCGGCACCGCCGAGCACGCCGAGGGCGCCGCGCCGCACGTGTGGTACGTCGCGTTCGACCCGGCGAAGGACGTTGCCGTGGCCGTCGTGGTGAAAAACGGCGGCAATCTCGGCGAGGCCGCCACAGGCGGGCAGGTCTCCGGCCCCATCGGCCGCGCCGTCCTGCGCGCCGCCCCCGCACCTGTGGAAGGAGCAGAGTAGATGAACACCGAAAACCGCGAGGACCTCCAGCGGCTCGTCGGCGACGGCTACCAGCTGCAGTGGATCATCGGCCACGGCGGCATGTCCACCGTGTGGCTGGCCGACGACCTGGCCAACGAGCGCGAAGTTGCCATCAAGGTGCTGCGCCCCGAGTACAGTTCCAACGCCGAGTTCCTGGCGCGCTTCCGCAACGAGGCCCTGAGCGCGCAGGGCATCAACTCCGACAACGTGGTGGCCACCTACGACTACCGGGAGGCCGACACCGGCGCGGGATTCACCGTCTGCTTCATAATCTTGGAGTACATCCGCGGCGAGTCGCTCGCGGACCTGATCGCGCGCGAGGGGCAGCTGGAGGAGGCCATGGCTCTCGACGTACTCGAGCAGGCTGCCCACGGCTTGGCCGTGATCCACCGCATGGGCCTGGTGCACCGCGACATCAAGCCGGGCAACCTCATGATCACCCAGAACGGGCAGGTGAAGATCACCGACTTTGGCATTGCCAAGGCCGCGGCCGCGGTGCCGCTGACCCGCACCGGCATGGTCGTGGGCACCGCGCAGTACGTCTCTCCGGAGCAGGCCCAGGGCATCAAGGTCACCGCCGCGAGCGACGTCTACTCTCTGGGCGTTGTGGGTTACGAGCTGCTGTCCGGCAAACGCCCGTTCACCGGCGACTCGTCGGTGTCGGTGGCACTGGCACACGTGTCCGCTGAGCCGCCTGCGCTGCCGATCAGCGTCTCCGCGCCCGCGCGTGAGCTCATCGAGATCGCGCTGCGCAAGGATCCCGGCCAGCGCTTCTACGACGGCAACGAGTTCCAGCTGGCCATCTCCCAGGTCCGCCAAGGGCTCCGCCCCGCCCAGCCCGGCGGCCACACCCAGGTAGTGGCCACGGAGCCGTCCGCGACCGCGTCCACCCAGATGCTGGCCAGCGTCGCCGACGAGCGGACCGCGCGCCCGGAGGGTTCCTACACGCCGGCGCCGACCCGGGCCGTTGCTTCCCGACGTCCTCCGGCCGAACCCGCGCCCGCGCCCGCGAAAAAGGGCTCATCGGCGGGCCCCATCATTGCCACCCTGCTCGCTTTGGCGCTGGTCGGCGGCGGTGTTGCCTGGGCGTACACTGCCGGGCTGTTCGACCGTTCCAGCGGCGACTCCCCGGCCACCACTCCGCGGACCACGACCGTGACCACCCCGAGCGAGGTCGAGGAGACCCAGGAAGAGGTCACCGAGACAACCACGCGGCGCGAACGTACCACCGTCACGCAGTCGCGCAACCCGGGCACCCTGCGCGTCGAGGACACGGCCCCGGAATCGGCGCCCGCCGCCCCGGCTGAACCCGCGCGCCCCGAGACCTCAGCGGTGCAGTCCACGCCGGAGATGGTGCCGCCGACGAGCAGCGCTCCTGAGGCCGGAAACCAGACCACTACTGCGATAGACTTGCCGAATCTTGGGAACTTGCTCGGAGGTGGCAGGTAAATGCTGATCGCGGACCGGTACGAACTCGGCGAAATCATCGGCACCGGCGGCATGTCGGACGTGTATGCCGCCACCGACGTGTCCTTGGGGCGTCAGGTCGCCGTGAAGATGCTGAAGATCGACCTGGCGCGCGACGAAAACTTCCGCGAGCGCTTCCGCCGAGAGGCGCAGAACTCCGCGCGGCTGAACCACCCCAACATCGTCTCGGTTTACGACACCGGCGCCGTGGAAACGTCCGGCGTAGACGTGCCCTACATCGTGATGGAGCGCGTCCACGGTATGAACCTGCGCGACATCGTGCGCAACGAGGGTTCGCTGTCGCCCGAGCGCGCCGCCAAGCTGCTGCTACCGGTCACACGTGCGCTGCAGGCCAGCCACGACGCTGGCATTATCCACCGCGACATCAAGCCCGCCAACATCATGGTGACTAACACGGGTGCCGTGAAGGTCATGGACTTCGGCATCGCGAGGGCGTTGGACGATTCCACCTCCGCCATGACGCAAACCTCGGCCGTCATCGGCACCGCGCAGTACCTATCCCCCGAGCAGGCGCGGGGCAAACCTGCGGACGCGCGCAGCGACATCTACGCGCTCGGCTGCGTCATGTACGAAGCGGTCACCGGCGTCCCGCCCTTCGAGGGCGAGTCGCCGTTCGCCGTGGCCTACCAGCATGTGCAGGAAGACCCCGTGCCGCCGTCGGAGCGGATCGCGGCTGCGCTGTCCGACAACGAGGCGGTCAACGTGGACGCTGTCATCCTGACCGCGATGGCAAAGCACCCCGCCGACAGGTACCAAACGGCAAACGAGATGGGTGCTGACCTGGAGCTGCTCGAGCGCGGCAGCGTCACCACCGCCGCGCAGAACCATCTGTCGAGCGCCGATCTGCTGTCCGAGGACAACACGGTCGTAGTCGGCGACGTGGTGCGCGAACCCGTGGCGCCCAGAGAGCCGGTCGAGCCAGCCGGCCACACGCGCTACGCCGACCACCGCGCCGCAAACGAGAAAACCGCCTCCAACTGGCTGAAGTGGCTGGCCGCACTGCTAGGCCTGTTGCTGGCCGCTGTCGTGTGCTGGTTTGTCTACGACTACTTCTCCGCCGACGAGGAAAGCGCGCCTTCGCCCGTGCAAGAAGCAATGGTGCAGGTGCCGGAGCTTATCGACGTGCCGCGTAACGACGCCATCCGCGAGCTCGAAGGCCTTGGTTTCTCCGTCAGCGTAATGGAGGAACCCAACCCAGACATCAAACGCGGCAACGTGATCTCCACCAACCCCGCCGCCGGCTCCGAGCTGAAGCGGGGCACCCAGATCACCCTGACCGTCTCCTCCGGCAAGGAGATGACGGACGTGCCCGACGTGACAAACCTGACCACCGAGGAAGCGGTCGAGGAGTTGAAGAACGCCGGGCTGGAACTCAACCCGAGCGTGCGCCGCGAAACTAGCGACAACATCCCCGAAGGCGTCATCCTGACCCAGCAGCCGGCTGGCGGCACGCAGATTGCGAAGGGCTCCCGGATCACCATCACCGTCTCCTCCGGTCCCAGAATGGTGCAAGTGCCGTCCCTGGTGGGCCTGAACGTGGAACAAGCCACCGCCACCCTGTCCTCGCTGCAGCTGCGCTCCACCGTGACCAGCGTGGACTCCGCCAAGCCGGAGGGAGAGGTCCTCGCAGTCGCCGGCGAGAACACCGATGTGGAAACCGGCACCACCGTTGAGCTACGCGTCTCCAACGGCATGCTCATGACCATGCCGCAGATCACCCGCCTTGATCCGGCCGAAGCTGAGCGCACATTGCGCGACGCGGGCTGGAACGGCCGCCTGACTCCGGGGCCGACCGTGCCTACCGGGGCGCTCGTAGACAGCGGACTGATCGGCCACCAGGAAGTTCCCGCAGGCGACACGATCCGCAAAGACCAAGCGATTGGTTACAACCTGTGGAAGTTCGACGCCGCCGAGCTCGTCCCGCAGAGCAATGCGACCGGAGGCCAGCCTGATACAGTTCAGCCCCGGAACCCGCAAAACGCGCTGCGTAACGTGCAGCGCGGGCTTGGACTGTAGACGTAGATATCCGTACAAACCTAGGGAGTGCACTCCATGCCTAAAGCAAAAGTAACCAAGGATCCCATCCGCCCAGCCGGCAGCAGCACCGCCGCCGGCACCATCCGCACCCCGGTCAAGGTGAATACGGGCGGCACCCCGGTGTGGTACAAGGTGATCATGTTCGGGCTGATGATCTTCGGCCTGGCCTGGCTCATCCTGTACTACCTGGCGGGCGACCAGATCTCGTGGCTCACGCAGCTCGGCCCGTGGAACTACGCCATTGGCTTCGCTGGCATGATTCTCGGCCTGCTCATGACCATGGGCTGGCGTTAGCGCTCAGGCCCGGTAACCGGGATGTGGCACATATGTGCCGCATCCCGGTTTTCTTGCGCCCGACAACTTTCCACACTTGTGGATAACTCTGTGCACAAACTTCACAGGGGTGGGAAATGTGCTGCTCCCGGTTCGAAAACGCCTGGTTTTGTCGGCGTGTCGGGTGGGCCGTTCGACGTGTCGTTCGAGGAACTACACGGCTGTAGTTCTCCACATTGTGGATAACTGCTGTGGACAACTCATACGTACACGGGGAGCGTGGACGGGATCGTCAGCACCCATATGACAACGCACGCAGCTACGGTGGCTGCCCCTGCGGTGATCCAGCGCGTGCGCGCGTTCCGGGAGGTCAGCGGCCACGCCATTGCCGCCCCCGCCGCCAGCCCGCCCAGGTGGCCCCACAACGACACCGCCGGGCTCAGCAGCGTATACGCCACGTTGACCGCGACCAGCGCAAGTGGCGCCCGCAGATCCGTCGAGCGCCGGGAGGCGATGGCAACCAGTACCGCCATGAGCATGTAGAGCGCGCCGGAAGCGCCGGCGGTGGGCGTCGTGAAGCTCATTGCGAGCACGCTTGCCGACGCCCACAGGGCCCCCGCCACCCACGCCAGCGCGAACGGCCCGGTGCCGATGAACCGCTCCACCTCCGCACCCACTAGGACGAGCATCAGCATGTTGAGGAAGAGGTGCGTGATGTCCAGGTGCATGAAACCAGCGGTGAGTGCGCGCAGGTAACCCGCGCCGTAGACCTCCGGGCCGTACAGGACGGTGCTGGCACCGACCGCCGAATCCCACACCACGTCCGTCAGCGAGCGGGCCTGGAGCGCTGCGACGAGGAACACGACGGTGCAGATCGATGCGATAACAGTGGTGGCGGGGGCGGTGCGGGGTAGGTCGCGGAGTGCAGGCATGGTCTTCAGGGTACGAAAAAGCCCCCGCGCGGGGCGGGGGCTTGATGCGTGGCGGCTTAGGCGATGTCGATGGATTCGATCACAACGTCCTCAACCGGGCGGTCCATGCGGCCAGTCTTCACGTTGGCGATCTCGTCGACGACCTTCTTGGAGGCCTCGTCGGTGACCTCACCGAAGATGGTGTGGCGGTTGTTCAGCCACGGGGTCGCGTCCACGGTGATGAAGAACTGGGAGCCGTTGGTGCCCGGGCCGGCGTTCGCCATTGCCAGCAGGTACGGGCGATCGAACTGGAGCTCCGGGTGGAACTCGTCGGCGAACTGGAAGCCCGGGCCGCCGGTGCCGGTGCCGGTCGGATCGCCACCCTGGATCATGAACCCCGGAATGATGCGGTGGAAGATCGCGCCATCGTAGAACGGGCCCTCGGTGGTGCCGGAGGCGTTCTTGGTGGAGTATTCGGTCGTGCCCTTAGCCAAGCCGGTGATGGTCTCGACCGTCTTCGGCGCGTGGTTGCCGAAGAGGTCGATGGCGATGTCACCGTGGTTGGTGTGCAGAGTCATCGTCTGAGTCTTTTGCGTCATGCCCTCTAGGGTACGCGGGTTGCAAGACCCACATCCAAAACCTGCAAAAGTTGACATCCTGGACGGACGCTCAGGTATGAACCCGCTGGCCACAGCCGTATTAGCCGCGCCGCATGTCAACGCTTACACACGGCGGGCGAATCGACTACGGCTTACAGCTCGCCGACGACCTCGTCGCGGGCCGCGACCAGGTTGCGCAGGGAGGGCTCGACCTCCTTGTAGCCGCGGGTCTTCAGGCCGCAGTCCGGGTTGACCCAGAGGCGCTCGGTGGGCACGTTCTCTAGGGCAGCACGCAGCAGGCCTGCGATCTCCTCGGTGGCCGGCACGCGCGGGGAGTGGATGTCCCACACGCCCGGGCCGATCTCGGAATGGAAGGTCTCGTCGATGTCCTCGAGCAGCTCCATCTTGGAACGGGCGGCCTCGATGGAGGTCACATCGGCGTCCAGGCCGGCGACCGCGTCGATGATCTGGCCGAACTCGGAGTAGCAGAGGTGGGTGTGGATCTGGGTCGCAGGCTTCGCCTGCAACGAGACCAACCTGAAGGCGCGCACGGCCCAGTCCAGGTAGGCGGCGCGGTCGTCCGCACGCAGCGGGAGCAGCTCGCGCAGCGCCGGCTCGTCGATCTGGATGACCTTGATGCCGGCTTCCTCCAGGTCGCGGACCTCGTCGGCAAGCGCGAGCGCGATCTGGTCAGCGGAGACGGACAGTGGCACGTCGTCGCGCTTGAAAGACCACGCCAGGATGGTCACCGGGCCGGTGAGCATGCCCTTGACCGGCTTCTCGGACAGGGACTGGGCGTAGCGCGCCCACTCCACGGTCATGGCCTCCGGGCGGGAGACGTCGCCGACCACGATCGGCGGACGGGTGCAGCGGGAGCCGTAGGACTGGACCCAGCCGTTTTCGGTGACCACGAAGCCGTTGAGAAGCTCGGCGAAGTACTGCACCATGTCGTTGCGCTCGGCCTCGCCGTGGACCAACACGTCCACGCCGATTTCCTCCTGCAGCTCGATGACCTGCTTGATCTCCTGCTTGAGCGCCTCGGTGTACTGCTCGTCGGTGAGCACGCCGTCGCGGTGGTCGGCGCGGGCCTTGCGAATCTCCGGGGTCTGCGGGAAGGAGCCGATGGTGGTGATGGGCAGCGTGGGCAGGCCGAGCTCCTCGCGCTGGACCTTGTTGCGCTCGCTGAACGCGGGCTCGCGCTTGACCTCGCCCTCCGGCAGCGCTGCGACGCGGTCGACAACGGCAGCGTTGTGGATGGTCTCGGATTCGGCACGGGTGCGCACGGCGCGGTCGGACTGGGCGAACGCCTCCTTGGCGCCTTCCTCGCCGGCGACCAGGGCCTGGATCTCGGCGAGCTTCTCGTCGGCGAAGGCCAGCCACGGGGCGACCTCGACCGGGATGTTGCGCTCAGCCTTCAGGGTGTGCGGCACGTGCTGCAGGGAGGTGGAGGTGGACACGGACACCGGGCGGTCGCCGAGGGACTCGAGCACCTCGGTGCGCTCGCGCAGGTTCGCGGTCCAGACGTTGCGGCCGTCGACAAGACCTGCGACCAGGTGGGTGGACTCCGGAATCTGGGTGCGCACGCGCTCGGGGTAGCCGGAGTCCGCCTCCAGGGTCCACGGGGACAGGTCCACGTGCAGGGCTTCCACGCCCAGCTCGCCGAGGACCGGCAGGGCCTCGCGTGCGGCGCCGTACGGGGTGGTGAGGTAGACGTTCGGGCGCTCGTCGAAGGCAAGCAGCTTCGACCAGGCCTCGCGCAGGTAACCGGCGATCTCGGCGTCCGGGGTGGACAGGTCTGCAACCACGGCCGGCTCTGCAACCTGGACCCATTCCACGCCGGCGTTCTTCAGGGCGGCGAAGACCTCGCCGTAGGCGTCGACAAGCGCGGGCAGCAGCGACCACTCGGCGGGCTTGGACAGCGCGATGAGCGTGACCGGGCCGACCAGGTACGGGCGCACCTTGTGGCCGGCCTCGCGCGCCTCCTCCACGATGCGCAAGATGCGCTCCGGCACAGCCTTGATCTCCTGGCCTGCGGCGATCTCCGGCACCAGGTAGTGGTAGTTGGTGTCGAACCACTTGGTCATCTCCAGCGGCACGCGAGTGTCGTTGCCGCGGGCGAGGGCGAACTCCTCGTCCAGGTCAGTGCCGCCCGGCACCAGGCCGACGGTCAGTGCGGTCTCCAGCACCTGGTCGTAGAGCGCGACGTCCGCGGGGATGGCGTAATCCTCGGTCAGGCCGAGGTCGCGCAGGTGGTTGTAGTTGTTCACGCGCAGGGCGCGGGAGGTGGAGCGGAACGTGTCGGCGTCGATGCGGCCCGCCCAGTAGCTCTCCAGCGCGCGCTTGAGCTCGCGGTTCGCGCCGATGCGGGGGTAGCCCTCGATGGTGGCTTTCGGGAAGGTGGTCATTGTTGTCCTCTATCTATTCCGATGCGGTCCAAAAAGTCCCGCGTAACGGCCAAGTTGTTGTGCGTGTACACGTGTAAGCCCCCGGTGCCGGCGTCCAGGATCTCGCGCGCCAGGTCGGCGGTGAGCTGCATGCCGGCCTCGTACTCGTCGTCGGCGGCGCGCAGTTGCTTCTCGACGCCCTCCGGCACCTCCAACCCCGACAACTCACCCATGCGCTTGACCCGCTTCAACGAGGTCATAGGCATGATCCCGGGGATGAGCGGGATGCGCACGCCCGCCAGCCGCGCCACCTCCACGAACTCCAGGAAGTCCTGGGCCTCGAAGAAGAGCTGCGTGATGGCGAAGTCCGCGCCCAGGCGCTGCTTGGTCAGCAGCACATCGAGGTCGTGGTCTAGGTTGCGCGATTCCGCGTGCCCCTTGGGGTAGCAGGCCACGGACAGGGCCAGCTTGCCGCCTGCGAGGCGGAAGGCCTCTTCCTCCTGCACGTCCTGGATCAGGTTGAGCAGGTCGGTGGCGTACTGGAGGTGATCTGCCGGAAGTCCCGTCTCGGGCAGGTCGCCCCGCAGGGCGAGGAACCCGCGCACGCCGGCGTCGATAAGCACCCGCACCCACTCGGCGATCTCGTCGCGCGTGCCTGCGGTGCAGGCGAGGTGCGCGATGGTGCGCAGATCGGTGGTCTCCTCGATGCGGGAGATCACGGCGGCGGTGCCTTCCAGCCACTCGCTGCGGCGCGAGCTGGTCACGGAGACGTAGTCCGGGTTGTACTCGGCCAGGCCCGCGATGAGCTCGTCGATCTTCGCGCTGTCGTCCGTGGGGCGCGGCGGGATGATCTCAAAGCTCAGGGCGGTGCGCTGGCGTTTTGGGCGGGGGCGGCGGATCAGCGGGGCGCCCTCGCGGTCCAGCGGTGCCGAGGCGGACAGCCTGGTCGAAGGGGTGTCTTCGAACATGGCACGACCTTTCTCGGCTGGGGATGTTTTGCACCGTGGTTAAACGGTGCCTTGAAACTTATAAAGGCCACATGGCGGCCACAATGCGGGCCCGTTTTTCTTCCCCGTCTGCGCTGTTCACGCGCTTTTTCGCCGTGAATGTTAATCATGCAAAATGAACAGCTTGGTTCACTTTTGCATAACGCTTGGTTCACAACCGCACGGTCGGCGTCTGCGGATTTCGCTACCCTGGGCCGCGTAACCACGAGAAACACAAGGAAACTCAAGGAGAATCCCATGAACCTCAAGACCATCGGCCTCGTCGCCACCGGCGCAAATCAGGCGCGGAAGTACCTGCGCGAGCAAAGCGACAAGCGCGAGCGCGACATCTACCAGTCCCTTCTGGACAACCTGAAGGACGGCGACTTGGACAACCTGCACGAGAAGTTGAGCCCCAGCGAGCTGGAGGAGCTCTACGGCTCCGCTCGCGCGCACGCCGGCGACATCACGCGCGACGCGCACGACCGTTTGGACCGACGCCGCGCCGCCTTCGCCGAGGCTGCCCCGAGCCGGAAGGAGCGCCAGGAGCTGCTCCGCGCCCACGCCAAGGACGCAAAGAAGAAGAAGAAAGGCGGCTTCGGCAAGGTTGTGAAGACCACCCTCGGTACCGCCGCACTCGCCGGCGGCGCCTGGGCCGCGTGGGAGTTCTTCCTCAAGGACAAGCTGACCGGCGACAACACGGCGAACACCACTCACCCCGCCCCCACCCGCACCGAGACGGACCGCCGGGGCAACTCCACCATCGTCTACTCCACCCGCACGGAGGACGACCGCCAGCACCCCAACGAGGCCGACACTGACGGTTTGACCACCCTGGACACCCTGGCAGACAACCAGCGGGAGACCACCCACGCCCGCAACGACCTTGAGGCGGAGGCGGAAGCGCAGAACAACGCGGACGGCGGCGCAGAATTCGGCCGCCACGAGCTGCGGGACGACCGCTAAGCCGTGGTGCGCCACCCGGCGATGAGGTGGCGCACCAGCCTGTCGCGCACGTCGGGAAAAAGCTCCGCCAGCGGCGCCGCCAGCGGCCGGGTGGCCATGATGAGCTCCGTGGCCAAGTGCCACGGCGACTGCCCCGGGGCGATGATGCCGTAGGGGGCCGCAGCGTCGATAAGCAGCTGCACCTTGTCCATGAACGCGTCGCGGCGCTCCACTACCGCTTCGGCGCTCGGCTCGGCGGCAAGCGCGGTGGTGAGGATGCCCACGCTGGATTCCACGAGCGTCCACACGAACCGCTCGAACCGGCCGGCGGGGTCCTCCTCAAAGCCGTCGAGGGTGGCGTCGAGCAGCGTCTCGATCTGCTCGAGGAACACGATGGCGCACGCGTCGTACAACGCGGCGCGCGAGGGGAAGTGGCGGTACAGCGTGGCAATGCCCACCCCCGCATCCGCGGCGATGCCCTCGAGCGTGATTTCAGAGTTCGGCCGGGAGCCGATCTGAGCAAGCGCGGCGGCGATGATTTGGCCGCGCTTCGCCCTGGCGTCTGCGCGCATATCTGTCCCGCCCCCTTTTAGGTTTGACAGTGGCTATGTCGGGCAGCACCATATCACGAGTTAAGTGATAGTCCACCCTACGGTTAAGGGACCGCATGACCCCGATACTCAGCACCCAAGACCTCGTGCTACGCAAGGGCGACGCTCCGGAAACGTTCAACATCGGCCGGGGCTTGACCCTGCTGAACACGCGGCGAGAGTCCGATTCGACCCTGCTCAGCCTCGCGCTGGCAGGGCGTTTCAACCCGCACAGCGGCACCATTTTCCTCGACGGCGAAGAGACGGCCACACGCCAGCGCTTCAAGGACGTCGCGCTTGCCGGCGTGACGGAGATTGACAGCCTGGAGCGCCTAGTGCGCATCCGCGACGTGGTGCGCGAGCAGATCGCGTGGTCGCAGGGCTTCTTCGCCCGCACCCCGCGCACGTCCGAGGCAATCAAGTCGCACCCGCACGTGGAGAAGTGGCTGGAGCCGCTGCAGCTGACCGACATCGACTTGATGGCGCAGGTCGGCGACATCGGGCCGACAGACCGTTTCCGCCTGCGCGTTCTGCTGAGTCTTATTGCCCGCCCGGACGCGAAGATGCTGATTGTGGATGACGTGGACCAGGTCCGCAAAATGGACATCCGCAAGAAGATTCTGGGCGACCTGCGGGGAGTCGCGGCCTACCTACCCGTCATGGTGAACACAGTGAATGAGGAGGGGCTATGAGCGGCCTGCACATTGGATCCAACTTCCGCCTGTTCGCCCACGGCAAGCTTCCCAAGCTTGCCATTTTGGCGATCTTCCTACTCCCGCTGCTTTTCGGCGGCCTGTTCGTCTGGTCGTACTGGGACCCGCTGGGCAACCTGTACAAGCTCCCGGTCGCCCTGGTCAACTCCGACGAGGGCGAGAACGGCCAGGAAGTCGTCGACGAGCTGCTGGACCAGCGCCCGCTGGACTTTCAGGTGGTGAGCGCCGAGGAGGCGAGGGAAGGCATCGCGTCCGGCAAGTACTACCTGGGCTTGGAGATCCCTACGGACTTCAGCGAGGCCGTGACCAGCGTCCAGGACGACAACCCGCACGCCGCGAAGATCAACATCACGTTGAACGAGACCAACGGCTTTATCCCCACCATGCTGGGCGATAAGGCTGCCGACGCCATCGCGTCGGCCGTGTCCGACACCGTGGGCGGCAAGGTTGCCGAGCAGCTCTTCTTGGGCATCAACACCCTGTCCGACGGCGTGCACAAGGCCGCGGACGGCGCTGAGCAGCTCGACGAGGGCGCCAACACCGCCCACGAAGGTTCCGAAAAGCTCAACGAGGGCGGCACGAAGCTCAACGACGGCATCCAGCAGCTCAACGACAAGGTCCAAGAACTGCCGGACGCCGCGACCAAACTCGACGACGGCGCGAGCCGTCTGCAGGACGGCGCCCAGCAGCTCAACGATGGCCTCAACACCGCCTCCGACGGCGCCGACCAGCTGTCCAACGGCATGGTGAAGCTGCAATCGGGTACGCAGCAGCTTGGCGACGGCGCTACGCAGATCGCTGGCGGCGTGGACAAGATCGCGGGCTTCGCGGGCAAGATCACCGAGCTGCAGGCCGCGTTGGACGACATCAACGCGAACCTGAACAACGTGATCGCGGACTTGGACCGCTCCCCCATCCCGGGCTCCCAGCAGCTGGCGGACCAGGCCCGCGGTGTGCAGCTGCAGGTCAACTCCGGGCCGCTGCAGGCAGTCACGCAGAACGACTTGGTGGGCCAGCTGTTGCAGCTGCAGGACGGCGCCCACAAGCTGGCAACCGAGCTGTCCGACCCGAACGCCCAGTACCGCAGCGGCGTGGACCAGGCGACGGAAGCGTCGAAGACGCTGGCGGACGGCCTGAAGCGCCTGCAGGACGGCTCCGGCACCCTGCTCGCGGGCGTGACCACCCTGAAGGACGGCACCGGCAAGCTGGTGGTGGCGGCCAGCACGGCCACCGACGCCACGTCGAGGTTGGCGGCCGGCTCGAGCCAGCTGGTGGTGGGCCTGGGCGACCTGAACGACGGCCTGATCAAGCTCTCCGACGGCACCGGCGAGCTCTCCATGAGCCTGGCCGACGGCGCCGAGAAGGCACCGAGCTGGGAGGGCGAGCGTCTGGACAAGGCCATCGACGCGACGGCAGAGCCGGTGCGCACCCAGCACATCGGCGACGGCCTCACCTTCTTTGGCAAGGGCCTGAGCCCCTTCTTCCTGTCGCTGTCCCTGTGGTTCGGCGTGCTGATTATGTACATGATCATGCCGCCGTTTAGCCGCCGCGCCATCGACTCCGGCACGAACCCTCTGCGCGTGCTGCTGTACACGATGATCCCCTCGTTCATCATCGGCTTCGTCCAGTCCGTCGCGCTCTGGGTCATGCAGGTCTACATCCTGAATATCGAGCCGGTGCACCCGCTGACCATGTTCGGGGTATTGGTCTTTGTCTCCTGGGTGTTCGTGGCCGCCATCCTGGCGCTCAACACCGCGCTCGGCCCAGCGCCCGGACGCTTGGCCACCATGGCGCTGATGTCGCTGCAACTGGTGGCGTCCAACGGCCTGTACCCGCCCGAAGTGCAACCCGAGTTCATCCAGTGGGTGCACAGCTGGGATCCGATGCGCTACTCGGTGGACCTGATGCGCTATGCACTGTTCGACACCGCCACGTACGACCCGCGCGTGTGGACCGCCGTCACCGTCCTGCTCGCCGTGGGTGTGGGCGCCGTGGTCATATCCTGCCTGGCACTTCGCGCCCGCCGGGTGATGCAGCTGCGCCACCTCCACCCCGAGTTGACGGTTTAGCCCTACGATGGGCGAGGTAGACACTTTCCGCACAATCAGAAAAGGATCCCGCCCGTGTTTAACCCGCTGAATCTCCTCCCGTCACGCGGCTTTACCAAGAAGGACAAGACGGGCCTTCGCCTTGTTTCCGCGGCCCTGCGCATCCCGACCGGCGCGTTCATCCTGAACGCCGGCTTAGGCAAGTTCAAGGTGGACAAGGAAGGCGCGGAGGGCCTGCGCGATATGGCTGTGGACGGCATCCCGCAGCTCGGCCAGGTCGACGCCGAGACGTTCGCCACCGGCCTCGCCTCCGCAGAAACCGCGCTCGGCGCGGCCCTGCTGTGCCCCCTGATCCCGAACCGCCTGGCCGGCCTGGGCCTCACCGCGTTCGGCGCTGGCCTGCTCAGCATGTACTTCCGCGGCGACCAGTACACCGAAGACGACGGCATCCGCCCGTCCGACGCCGGCACGTCCATGGCGAAAGATGCCTGGCTTGTGGGCGCGGGCCTCGCGCTGGCCGCGCTGCCCAGGAAGTAGCGTTCCCTACAGCACCACGCTGGCCAACACTGCGATGGTGACCACCGCGCCGGTGAGGTAGTTCAACCAGAGGAACACCTTCCACGCGCGGTTCACGGCGGCCGACGTCTCGTCTGTGACGTTCCAGAACCGCAGCGTGTTGGCAACGTAGCCCACGCCCAAGAGGCCGACGGCCCAGCCGGGCGAAGGCAGGACGAAGCAGAGCACGGCTGCCGCCAAGTAAAAAATGCCGGCGGCGCGAGTGGTCACGCGCGCGCCGAGCTCGGTTGCCACGGAGTGCAGCCCCCCGGCGCGGTCCGACTGCACGTCCTGTACCGCCCCGAGCGCGTGGCTAGCCATCCCCCACAGGAAGAAGGCCACCAGCGCCACGCCGAGGCTGCCGCCGATGGATCCGCCCCCGATCAATGCACCCACCACAGCTGGCAGAGTGAAGTGCGCCGAGGACGTCACGGAGTCCAGCACCGGCACCTCCTTGAACCGCAGCGGCGGGGCGGAGTACGCCACCACCGCGAACAGCGCCAGGGCCAGCGCCGCCCCGGACGCCCACGTGCCTACCGCGAAGAGGTACAGCGCAAACGGGATGACCGTGACGGCGGACGCCACCAAAAGCGGCCGGTGCATCGTCTTGGGCAACACCGCGCCCTCCACGCCGCCCTTGCGGGGGTTGACAATGTCGGATTCGTAATCGAAAACGTCGTTGATCCCGTACATCGCAATGTTGTAGGGGACGAGGAAGAAGATAAAGCCCACCACGAGTTCTACGGTGACCCCACCCTGCGCCAGCAGGTAGGTCAACGCGAACGGGACTGCGGTATTGACCCAGCTCAGCGGCCGAGACGCCGCAAGAATTCCTCTCAGCATCAGTTCCTCCTCCACACAGCCGTCACCACCAGGGCGGTAAACAGCGGGTAGAACAAATCCTCCACGGGAATGCGCCCGATGTTCACGCCGAGGGTGGTGGCGTGGCCGAATTCGTACAGGCCCGCCGCCACCATCAGGTTGTCAAAAATGATGGTCAGCGCGAACAACACACCGGTGACAGCCGCGGTGAGCTTCCACGGCCGCACCCGCGCCCACAGCGCAACGGCGGCAAGCAAAAACGGGGCAGATATGTACAGGTACGTCACGCGCGTAGCAATCCCGTCAGGTTCATGGTCAGGTAGGTGAGGAAGAACAGGAAAACGGGTTCTTCCAGCGGCAGCTGCGGCGCCAGGTCGATGCCCACCATGTACGGCGAGTCCCCGCGCACGAACGTGCCGGTCGCTATGCCGAGACCGTCCCAGCACAGCAGCGCCACCACGCAGCCAGCGGAAAGCAGGGCGGCCTTGCGCGGGTCGCGGAAGAAAGCGGTCTTCCAGCGGTAGTCGATGATCACCATGCCGGCCAGCGAAAACAGCAGCACGCCGAGGTAGGCAAACTGCATTACAGGGCCTCCGGCAACGCACCCGGGCTGGTGTCACCGTTGAGGCGCTTGATCACGTTCTCCGCCGAAATCAGGCACATCGGCACCCCAACTCCGGGCGTGGTGGTAGCGCCGGCGTAATACAGGTTGTCCAGCTTGCGGCTCTTGTTGGAGCCGCGCAGGAACGCGGATTGCCGCAGCGTGTGCGCGGGTCCGATGGATCCGCCGGACCAGGCATGGTAGCGCTCGGCGAAGTCCGCGGGCCCAAGCGTCTGCTTCACGACGATCCTCCGGTCCAACCCCTCCACCCCGCACCACTGCGCGATCTGCCGGGTCGCCGCGTCGGCGATGCGCTCGACCTGCTCGCTCGCCTGCTCCCGGTACATGTTGCCGTGGCCGATAGCCTCCTCGGCCGCCACGGGGACCAGCACGAATAGGTTCTCGTACCCAGCGGGCGCCACGTGTGGGTCGGTGGCACTCGGCTTGGACACGTAGATGGAGCGGGAGGCGCCCAGGGGGCGCTGCGGGACGGGGCCGTCGAATACGGCCGCGAAGTCCTCGCCCCACTCGCGGGAGAACAGCAGGTTGTGGTGAGCGAGCTCCGGGATCTCGCCTTCCACACCCAGCATGACCAGCACGGTGCCCAGGCCCGGGTCGCGCGGGGCGAAGTAGCGCTCGTCGTAGGTGCGCTTTTCCTTAGGCAACAACCGAGTTTCGGTGTGGTGCAGATCCGCGCAGGAGACGACGATGTCGGCATCGAGCCTTTGGCCGTCGATAAGCGTGATGCCCGTGGCCTTGCGCCCGGAGTAGTTGATGGCGGCGACCTCGGTGTCGAACGAGAACTGCACACCCTGCTCCACGGCGAGGTCGTAGAAGGCGTCCATGACTGCACCGAATCCGCCCTGCGGGTAGAGCACGCCCTGGGTGAGGTCCGTGTGGCTCATCAGGTGGTACATGCTCGGCGTGCGCGCGGGGTGGGAGGACAGGAAGACCGCCGGGTAGGTGAGCATCTGACGCAGGCGGGTGTCGTTGAAGCGGCTGGCCACGAAGTGATCCAACGGCTCCGTGAGGTAGCGCGCGAGCTTTCGGTATTGGCCGGTGATCTGCGTAAACGGAGCGACGGAGCGGAAGGTGGTGTAGAGGAAGTACTCGAGCGCGAGGTCGTAGGTCTCCTCCGCGCTGTCGAGGTATTCGCGCAGCTTGGCGCCGGCACCGGGCTCGAGGGACTCGAAGAGCTCGATGGCGTTGTCGCGGCCAGAGGCGACGTCGATAGGCTGTTCGCCCTCGGGGAAGAGCCGGTACGCGGGGGTCAGCGGCCGCAGGTCCAGCAGGTCCGTGGTGCGTTTGCCGAAGAGGGCGAAGAAGTGGTCGAAGGCGTCCGGCATGAGGTACCAGCTGGGGCCGGTGTCGAAACGGAAGCCGTCCACGGACTCGTTGCCCGCGCGGCCGCCGTGGCTGGGGAGCTTCTCCACCACGGTGGTGCGGATCCCCTCGCGCGCGAGCAGCGCGGCGGTGGCCATGCCGGCGACGCCGGCGCCGATCACGATTGCGGTCTGAGGTTGTGTCATGGTGTTCTCGCTTTCTGTATTGCCCGCGCCGTGAGCAGGAACTTGCGGTGGTTGGGCACGCTGACCCGCGCGGCGGCCACGTCCTCGGCTGGTGTGGCGGCGATACGCTCGTTGAGGTCCCGGAAGAGTGCCTCGGCGGCTGCCACTCCCCTGCGCGCGGCGACGGGCAGCAGCGGAATGGCGGTACGCGCTGCGTCGAGTTCTTCCGTGATCTCACCGGTCAGCGTGCGCTTGAGGTCCTCGTCCAGCACGGGGCCCAGGTACGCCCGCCCCAGGTCACGCGAGTCCTCCCCCAGGTCGCGCAGGAAGTTCACCTTCTGGAACGCGGATCCGAGCGCCCGGGCGCCCTCTTCCATCGTGCGGCGGTCCTGCTCGCTCGGGTCATGCTCGCGCAGGAAGATATCCAGGCACATCAGGCCGATCACCTCGGCAGAGCCGTAGATGTAGGCACCTAAGTCGTCCGCGCTGTAGTCCGTCTGCGTAGTGTCCCGGCGCATGGAGGAGAAAAACGCCCGCACGTGGTCGTCCTTGATGCCGCAGCGGCGGTAGGTGTTGGCCCACGCGTGCAACACCGGATCAGTGTGGAAGCGGTGCCGCGGCGCGTGCAGCACCTGTTCCTCGTACACATCCAGCGCGGTTTCGGGGCACTCGTTGGCTTCCGCGGTGGCGCCGTCCACGATCTCGTCGGCAATGCGCACCACCGCGTACAGGTTGCGGATGTCGCGCCGAGTATCCGGGTCGAGCACACGGGTGGCCAGCGAGAAGCTCGTTGAGTAGTGTCCGATCACCTGCACCGCGGCTCGGTCCGCCATGCGGTCGTAGCGGGAGAGGTAAGAATCAGTCACAGCGGGCCCTTACGGTGAAACGTTGCGGTAATGGTCAAATCCTACAGCGCAGCACCGACATTGGGCCCGGAAATCGCCCATCGCCCCGGCAACCTCCGCCACGGCGGCGACGTTGCAAACCCCCGCATCATGGAATGCCAGCCCCGCCGGAAGCGGGTGACCAGCTGGCGTCCACCACGCAGCGCCCGCGAGTCCATCCCCACCACAAGCCCCGGGGCGAAGAGGACCGTCTCCCCCGGCCGCACGGCGAACGACAGCTGCATGTCGTCGTGCGCCCGCGTATCGGCCAGGTCTAGCGTCTCCCGGACAGACACCCACCAGCGCGCCCGGAACGAGCAGTTCGTGCCGAAGAGCGGCGGATGGCCCAGCGCTGAGCCCACGCTGTATCTATACGCCCCGAGATACGCGCGGGACACCACCGCCGGGACGCCGTCGAACTCAGCGGGCCCGGTCACACCCACGACATCGGATGCCGCACAGTGCCACAGACTTTCCAGTACGGCCAGGTAGTCGGGCGGAACGTGCGCGTCCGCATCGGTGCGCACGATAATGTCCGCGCCGAGTTGCGCGGCTCGGTCGTAGCCTGCCGCGCCCGCCCATGTGATCCCGCGGCGCGGCTCCGCGACCACCTCAGCGCCATGCGCCCGCGCAGCGTCTGCGGAGGCGTCGGTCGAGCCGTTGTCAACCACGACGACAACATCGGCCGGGCGTGTCTGGGCGTCGAAACTGGCCAAGCACCGGTCGAGCAGCGCGGCGTCGTTGCGGCACGGGATCACCACTGCGATGGTCGGCATGGGGAAAGTATATGGGCACCAATACAGAAAGCACCGGCCCATTTCGAGCCGGTGCTTAGGGTGGCAGCCTTAGATGAACTTGCCGATGATCTTCAGCAGGGTGGACAGAGCGCCGTCCTTCACGATGCGCGGGGTGAAGAGGTCCTTCAGGTTGGAGGAGGAGTTGATGATGCCGTCGGTCACCTCGAGGCCCTTCTTCGCGTTGTCCAGGCGCTGGCTGGTGATGTCGATCTGAGCCTGGGCGCGCTCGTTGCGCTCCTGCCAGGTCAGCTCCTCCTTCTTCTCCTTGGCCGGCTTCTCAGCTGCGGTGGTGGTGGTTGCAGCCGTCTCGGTGTCGGCGGTCTCTGCAGCCTGAGCCGGGGTGCCGGAGAGGACGATTGCACCCGCCAGGACGGATGCTGCTGCCGCGTTGGTGAACTTCTTCATAATGTGGCCTCCTGAAGTGGTGGTCGGGCGGTGTGATTTCAGACAGTAAGGCCGTCACCAGCGGTGATCAAGCAAAATCCGCGCTTGCGCCAAGACTTGGTACGAAGGTGCCGTAGCTTTTCTGCGCCGCACACCACGTGAACGGCACGGTTGCGCTTTCGCCCCATGTGCTGCACTGGTGCGTTGGGGAACGTTCGTACCCTGGAGGGAACTTTGGTGCCGAAGAGAGCGCGCACACAAACAAACGCTCCCCCTGCGCAATGCAGAGGGAGCGTTTGTGGTTCCTGTGGAGCATAGGAGAATCGAACTCCTGACATCCTGCTTGCAAAGCAGGTGCTCTACCAACTGAGCTAATGCCCCGCCGTACCCGGAGGTACCGTGGGCCTAGCAAGAATCGAACTTGCGACCTCATCGTTATCAGCGATGCGCTCTAACCGACTGAGCTATAGGCCCTGGGAACGAATAGGAATATTACAGAGGCGCTTGTGCACCTCCAAATCCCCAGCGTGTGGCCTATAACTGCAGCGGCTACCGAGAGCGGTTGGACATGGTGAAACTGATGCCTCCGACCAAGTCCGCGACGGCGTTATACATGATCACCGTCAGGGGCGCCATGATCACCTGGAACAGGAAGCCCACCAGGCCGAGCAGGCCCGCAACGGACATTGCCAGCTTCAGGTCCACCACCTGGTCGCCGCCCACGCCGCCGATCAGCGAGTTCACCGACTCGACCACCCCGGCCTGCTCCAGCGCGAAGTAGAGCAGCACGCACGCGCCCATCCAGGCGATGAAGCCGGCCATCGCCAGCAGGGTGGCCACCTTGAAGGTGGAGACGGCGCCGATGCTGCGGACGGTCACTTTCCGGACAGCCACGGGCTACTCCTCGGCCTCGGCGGAAGTCGCGCCGTCGTGGATCGCCTGCTCGATGGTCTTCTGGCCGGTGGCTACTGCGGTGGCCTCTTCCTCGCCCGCATCCTCGACGTTTCGGTCGATGGCCAGGAGCTCCACGCCGTCTGCCAGGTCGACCAGCCGCACGCCCATGGTCGCTCGCGACGACGGGCGGATCTGGTTCACCTCGGTGCGGATCACACCGCCGGCGGAGGTGATGGCGAAGATCTGGTCGTCCTCGGCAACAGAAAGTGCACCGATGAGCTTGCCACGCTTCGGGCTGTACTTGAACGTCATCACGCCCATGCCACCACGGCCCTGGGCGTTGTACTCCTCAATGGCGGTGCGCTTGCCGTAGCCGCCCGAGGTAGCCACCAGCAGGTACTCGCCGTCCTTGGCCACTGTCATGGCCAGCAGCTGGTCGTCGCCGCGGAAGCGCATGCCCTTCACGCCGGCGGTGGCGCGGCCCATCGGGCGCAGCTGCTCGTCGTCTGCGGAGAAGCGGATGGCCTGGCCCTGTTCGGACACCAGCAGGACGTCGTCGTCCTCGCCCACCAGGCACGCGCCGATGAGCGAGTCGCCCTCGTTGAGGTTGATGGCGATCAAACCGGCGGAGCGCGCGGACTCGTAGTCCGTCAGCCGGGACTTCTTCACGCGGCCGTCGCGGGTAGCCAGCACCAGGTACGGGGCATCCTCGTAGGAGCGGATCTGGATAATCTGCGCGATCTTCTCCTCCGGCTGGAACTCCAGCAGGTTGGCCACGTGCTGGCCGCGGGCGGTGCGTCCGGCCTCCGGCAGCTCGTAGGCCTTCAGGCGGTAGACGCGGCCGAAGTTGGTGAAGAAGAGGATCCAGTCGTGCGTGGAGCAGATGAAGAAGTTCTTCACCACGTCGTCCTGCTTCAGCTCGGCGCCGCGCACGCCCTTGCCGCCGCGCTTCTGGCTCTTGTACGCGTCCACCTTCGTGCGCTTGGCGTAGCCGGTGGAGGTGATGGTGACCACCACGTTCTCGCGGGCGATGAGGTCTTCCTCCGTAACGTCGCCGGTGGCTGCGACAATCTGGGTGCGCCGCTCGTCGCCGTACTTGTCCACAATCTCCTTCAGCTCGTCGCCCACAATCTCGCGCTGACGCTCAGGCTTGGCCAGGATGTCTTTGTAGTCCGCGATCTGTTCCTCGATGGCTGCCAGGTCGTCCACGATCTTCTGGCGCTCCAGGGCCGCCAGGCGGCGCAGCTGCATGGCCAGGATCTCGTTGGCCTGGATCTCGTCCACGTCCAGCAGGCCCATCAGGCCCTGGCGCGCGTCGTCCACAGTCGGCGAGCGGCGGATCAGCGCGATGACCTCGTCCAGGGCGTCCAGCGCCTTGACCAGGCCGCGCAAGATGTGGGCGCGCTTCTCGGCCTCGTCCAGGCGGTACTGGGTGCGGCGGACGATGACGTCGATCTGGTGCTTGACGTAGAAGCGCAGCATCTGGTCCAGGCGCAGGGTGCGCGGAACGCCGTCGACAATGCTGAGCATGTTCGCGGAGAAGTTCGTCTCCAGCGACGAGTGCTTGTACAGGTTATTCAGCACCACGCGCGGCACGGCGTCGCGCTTGAGCGTGATGACGATGCGCATGCCCACGCGGTCGGAGGACTCGTCCTCGATCTTGGAGATACCCACCATCTTGCCTGCCGTGACCTGCTCGGCGATGCTGTGGATGAAGTTGTCGGGGTTGACCTGGTACGGCAGCTCGGTGATGGTGATGACCTGGCGGTTGCCAATCTCCTCGATCTCCGTCACGCCGCGCATGCGGATCGAGCCGCGGCCGGTGGTGTAGGCGTCCTTGATGCCCTGGTCGCCCACGATCAGCCCTGCCGTGGGGAAGTCCGGGCCCTTCACGCGCTCAACTACGGCGTCGAGGGTTTCCTTCTCGTCGGCGTCGTGGTTGTCCAGGATCCACTGGATGGCGTCCGCCAGCTCGTTCAGATTGTGCGGCGGGATGTTGGTGGCCATGCCCACCGCGATGCCGTTGGAGCCGTTCATCAGCAGGTTCGGCACACGCGACGGGAGCACGGTCGGCTCTTGGGTTTTGCCGTCGTAGTTCGGGATGAAGTCGACGGCGTTTTCGCGGATGTCGCGGACCAGCTCCATCGCCAGCGGGGTCAGCTTGCACTCCGTGTAACGCATGGCCGCCGGGCCGTCGTTGCCGGGTGAGCCGAAGTTACCCTGGCCGTCTACAAGCGGGTAGCGCATGGACCACGGCTGCGCCATGCGCACGAGGGTGTCGTAGATGGCGCTGTCGCCGTGCGGGTGGTAGTTACCCATGGTGTCTGCCACGGGTTTCGCGCTCTTCACGTAGGAGCGCTCGGGGCGGTAGCCGTTGTCGTACATCGCGTAGATGATGCGGCGGTGCACCGGCTTCATTCCGTCGCGGACATCGGGGAGCGCGCGGCCCACGATCACGCTCATGGCGTAATCGATGTAGCTGGTCTGCATCTCCTCATTGATGTCGATTGGTTGGATGCGGTCGGCGCCGCTCGAGGTCTCGTCAGCCATGGTTGTTGAGTCTACCGGGCTTCTGCGCGGCGACGAAGCAGCACCGTGGTATCACAATGGTATGGCTATGACGCTCAGACTCACCGCAGACGAGGACCAAGCTCTCGTCCTGCTCGCCTCCGCCTGGGGCTGCTCGAAGCAGGAGGCCGCGCGCCGTGCGGTGGTCGCCGCAGCATCGCGTTTGCTTGACGACGCCCACGTCACCGACCTCGCCCGCTCCCTCATCCCCTCCTACGCCGGAATGGAAGCCCGCATACGGCAGGCCCGGCAGTGAGAGGATTTACCCCGGAGCAGCTCCTGGCCGTCGCCGACGAGTACTGCGCCGTCCACGGCTGCCACGTCCGCTCCTTTGCCGCCCTCGCCGCCTGCGCCGCCGTTCCCGGGTCTAGGTTTCACGGCGTGCCGGTGTTCGATTCCGTTGCCGCAGCAGCCCGCGAGTTGGCCGAGACCATCCGCGCGTTGCAGCCCCTCTCCCCCGGCGCCTCCAACGCCGGGTTCGCGGACGCCGCCGCCGAGGTGTACCGCCGCTGGGCAGGCTGAGGGGCGCCGGTGGGTCGTCGATAGGCAGCTGCGCACGATCTGACATTTCACACGATTTCGCACCCTAAAAGCGCAGTTCAGATTTTCCGCCCGTCAAATCGTGCGCACCCGCGCTCCTCCAGCACCACCGCCAAGTGCTTCGCCACGCCGCCCAGCATGTTCGTGCCGAAGCGCAGCGGCCGCCACGCGATGGACGTGAGATAGAGGTCGATGCGAGTGTCCTTGATCCGGCGGCCGGGATCGTCATGATTCGCGCCGTCGTAGTACAGCGCCACCCGTGGCCCCGGAAAAGCCAGGTCGGCACGGGTAACCAACTTGCCTCTGTCCACGAATTCCAACTGTTCCCGCAGCTCGATCCCGTAATCTTTGGCTATTTTGCTGGCTAGAAGGCGCATCTCAGTCTCCTTCGGCGAATCCGCGAGCGCACTCGAGGCCTTCAGCACCGAGGCGAGCCACCTGTTGTCCACACGGCCCCTGCTCGCGGCGGCAATCGCCTCGGGAGCGATGCCGAGAAACCGGCGGCAGGTGTCGACGAGCTGCACCGCGCGCACGAACACCTCCTCATCGGCGGGCGCCACGACCGGCCACGAGCACTCCCCGATGCGGATCAACCTGAGGGCCTGAGCGGCGGCAACGGCGGGTGCGGCCACCTGGATGGGCTCGCCGCGGCACACCACATTCCACGTCTCCCCTGGGCCGAGCGGCTGCCGGGTCAGCGTGGGGCTGAACTGACCGCCGAGCTTTTTCATCCGGTTCTTCGGCGCGATCAGCACCACGTCGTGAGCGTCGGCGAGGTACGGCAGCCCGTAAAGGGCCAGCGCACCGAATCCTGTGAGCGTGGTGCCCGGGTGCGTGAGTGCGCATGCCGCCGCGCGGTATTGGGCGGGTACCGCGTATTGCACTCGGCGCGGGTGGCGTACTGCATCGCGCAGCACAACTGACGACGGCCGAAGGTAGTCCCGCGGCACCAGAAACTGCCCGTTCACGCTTGTCATCCCCGGCGGGATCCGCCCGGGGTTCGCGTGCAGCAATCCACCGGCCGGCATGGTCATCCCGTTATGAAGGTGGCTCATGTGCACTTAGACGCGACGGGCTGCAAACCGGTTCCCCCGCACCTGCGATGACTGCTATGAGGAGAATCGCCGCTGGTCTGACCGCTACCGCCCTCGCTGCCGCCACACTCACCGCCCCGACCATGGCCGCCGCTGCCCCTAATGCGGAATTCGAAGTCCCGCCGAAGCGCCCCCTCGAGGGCCTGTACACCGGGTCCGCGCCTCTTTCGCTTGCGATCGCGCTGGCGGCGACGGCCGTCACGGTGCAGCTCATCATCGATTTTGTCCCGCCGGTCCGGGCCGCTATCGACAAACTCGCGGCGCAGTTCAACCTGACGCAGCTGGCGCATACGTACGTAAACGGTTCCCTGCCACAGCGTTAGCCCCCACCCGCGGCCTGTGTTACGGTTTTGCCCGTTGTGGTTGCAGTGGACCATGTGACTTATGATGCGCTGCGGTGGAAGAGCTGCAACCGAAAACGGCCGGCTTGCACCGGCCGTTTTCCCATTACACTGGCCCGCATGACAGATCTCTCTCAGCTACTTGCAAACGACATCCGCCCGAAGGTCGTCGAGGAGCTCGCTTCTCTCGCCGACACCACTGTTTCGCGCCAGTCCGGCCTCACCGGCATGGCGCTGAAGTCGGCGCTCGCGGCTGGGAAGAAGGCTGACTCGGACGTCGTCTCCAAGGGCGTCAACGCGGTGCTCCCCCAGATCGTGGACGAGCTGAGCCCGTACTGGTCCGCCTACCAGGCCAGCGACCAGCAGGGTTTCGGGGAATTCCTCGCCGGCCGCGAGGACGAGGTGATCAAGGCGATGCTCGACGCTGGCGACAAGCAGGTCGATTCCCTGCCCGGGCCCGTGCAGAAGGTCTACTCGTCGCTACGCGGCAAGGCCACGGACATTGCCGGCCCGGCGCTGCCAGAGCTCGGCGACATCGTGGAGCGTTTCGCGTAGCGGTCCCCGCTAGACGTCCAGGAAGCGGACGTCCTTCGCCCTGCGGGTGATGAAGCTGCGACGCGCGGCGACGTCGTCGCCCATGAGGATGGAGAACAACTCGTCGGCACGCTGGGCGTCTTCAAGCTCCACCTTGCGCAGGATGCGGGTCTCCGGATCCAGCGTGGTCTCCCACAGCTCCTTGGCGTTCATCTCGCCGAGGCCCTTGTAGCGCTGGATGCCGTCATCCGTGTTGATCTTGCGGCCGGCCTCCAGGCCCTCCGCCAGCTGCTCGTCGCGCTCGCGGTCGGAGAACGCGTAACCCGGCTCGCCCTTACCCCACTTGAGCTTGTACAACGGCGGGTTGGCCAAGTAGACGTGGCCGTTTTCCACCAGCTCCGGCATGAAGCGGAACAGCAGGGTCAGCAGCAGGGTGGCGATGTGCTGGCCGTCCACGTCGGCGTCCGCCATCAACACGATCTTGTGGTAGCGCAGCTTGGCGATGTCGAACTCGTCGTTGATGCCGGTGCCGAGCGCGGTGATGATGGCCTGGACCTCGGCGTTTTTCAGCACACGGTCCATGCGCGCCTTCTCCACGTTCAGGATCTTGCCGCGAAGCGGCAAAATGGCCTGGTACATGGAGTCGCGACCGCCCTTGGCGGAGCCGCCCGCAGAGTCGCCCTCCACGATGAACAGCTCGGACTTGGACGGGTCCTTGGAGCGGCAGTCCGCGAGCTTGCCGGGCAGGCCGCCCAGGTCGGTGGCGGATTTTCGGCGCACCAAATCGCGGGCCTTGCGCGCCGCCTGCCGGGCCTGCGAGGACGACACCGCCTTGTTCACAATGGCCTTGGCCTCGGCCGGGTTGGCGTCGAACCAATCCGAGAGGTTTTCGTTCACCGCGCGCTGGACAAAGCCCTTGACCTCGGTGTTGCCCAGCTTCGTCTTGGTCTGGCCCTCGAACTGCGGGTCGGCCACGCGCACGGACACCACGGCTGCTAAGCCTTCGCGGCAGTCGTCGCCGGTGAGGTTCGGCTCCTTGTCCTTGAGGAGCTTGTGTTCCCGCGCGTAGCGGTTCATCAAACTGGTCAGCGCGGCGCGGAAGCCTTCCTCGTGCGTACCGCCCTCATGGGTGTTGATGGTGTTGGCGAAGGTGTGCACGGACTCCTTGTAGGAGCCGTTCCACTGCATGGCCACCTCCGCCTCCAGGCCGTCGCCCTTCTGGTCGAAGCCGATGATGGTCGGGTGGATTGCGGTCTTGGACTTGTTCAGGTAGTTGACGTAGTCGATCAAACCGTCCGGGTAGTAGAAGGTGACCTTCTTCTCCCGCTTTTTCTTCACATCTGGGGCTGTCTCGACGGTGTCGTCGAACGAGTCGCCGTCGACAAGCGCTGCGGTGTCGCCCTCCTCGGCGATGGCCTCGAGCTCCAGCTCCTCGTCGCTGGCGCGCTGGTCCGTCAAGGTGATGGTCAAGCCCTTGTTCAGGAAGGCCATTTCCTGCAGTCGGCGCGAGATGGTGTCGTAGTTGAGGTCGACGGTTTCGAAGATCTCGGCGTCCGGCCAAAAGCGGATGGTGGTGCCGGTGCCGCGGGCGTTGCCGCCCTCCACCAGCTCATCCGGCACGGCCATCGTGAAATTCTGGTACCAGTGCTTGCCGTCGCGCTTGATGTCCGCCTCGACGCGGGTGGACAACGCGTTAACCACGGAAATGCCCACACCGTGCAGGCCGCCGGAGACCGCGTAGGAGTCCGAATCGAACTTGCCGCCCGCGTGCAGCTGGGTCATGACCACCTGCACCGTCGGGGCGCCGGACGGGTGCATCTCTACCGGGATACCGCGGCCGTTGTCCACGACCTCGACGCCGCCGTCGGCCAGCAAGGTCACGTCGACGCGGTCGGCGTAACCCGCCATCGCCTCATCGACGGAGTTGTCCACGACCTCCCACACCAGGTGGTGCAGGCCGCGCGCACCCGTCGAGCCGATGTACATGCCCGGGCGCTTGCGTACCGCCTCGAGGCCTTCGAGGATGGTGATCGACGACGCGTCGTAATGGGGTTGCTGCTCTGCCACGTTTGGAAAGCTCCTCCATGCGTAAATATGGGCCGAGTTTGTCACACAGGCCCGTTGAACCCATCTCATCTTACACGCTAAGGGGGACATTACGGGCACCCGTCCAACCCGCGAGAGGGCGTTTCACACGCGTTTTTCGCCGATTCCTACCCGTAGGTGTCGCGCGGGCCTCGGCCCTTCACGTGCAGCGGACCGTAGCGCCAGCTCTTCGTCTTCGGCCCGTACACGTGCAATTTCGTCACCACGTCCGGGCCGACCTTCGCCGCGATCGCGGAGAGCACCTCGCGCTGCATGTACTTCATCTGCGTCGCCCAGGCGGTGGAGTCGCAGCTCACGTGCACCTCGCCGCCTTTGATCATCTCCACGCGGGTGTGCTGCGCGATCTTCACGCCCACCAGTTCGTCCCAGTGGCCCATCACCCAGCCGTGCGCCATCTTTTCGGTCCAGTCCCGTTTGCGGATCTCGCTGCCCAGCAGGTTGCCAAAGGACGACACTTTGTAGCTTCGCGGCAGTGCGCGCCCGTCGGCCCCCGTGGGGATGCCTCGCACAGTTGCTTTACGACGTTCCTCCGGCACCTCTAACCCCGGCACCGTGATGGCAGCCTTTGGTCGGTCGTGAAGCGGGGGTCTGTTGCGCCGGGGGATGGCGCTGGTGCCCTGGCGGGAGAGGTCCGGGAGGGCGACGCCGCGTTTGCGGGCGGTGTCGCGGACGTTGTCGAAGCTGCGGCTAATCAGATCGCTCAACGGAGCTCACCCCGTCCTGCATGGTCACGGCGAAGCGCGCCGCCACAGCGTCGTCGAGGTTGCCGGGCAGATCGTCGCCCACCGCGGCGGTGACGAGCACCTGTTCCGCGTCGGACGCGACGTGGACGAGCCGCTCGCGGCGCTTCGCGTCCAGCTCGGCGAAGACGTCGTCGAGGATGAGTACCGGGTCGGTGCCCTCGCTGGCCAGAAGGTGGTACTCCGCCAGGTGGAGTGCGAGCGCGTACGACCATGTCTCGCCGTGTGAGGCGTAACCCTTCGCGGGCTGGTCGCCGAGCATGAGGGTCAGGTCGTCACGGTGGGGTCCGACGAGGGTCGCGCCCCGGTCGATCTCCTCCTTGCGGCGCCGGCCCAGCTCGGCCAGCATGGCGGCCTCGAAGACGTCCGGGTCGCGCGACGGCCCGCCCGCGAGCTCTGTGACTGCCCGGTCAAGCGTGGAGCTGTACGCCACCGACGCGGGACGCGACTCAGGGGCGACGGACGTGTACGCCTCGGTGATTCGCCCGGCGAGCTCGTCTACAAGCGCAAGGCGCCCTGCTACCACCTGAGCGCCGAGTGCCGCGAGCTGGCCGTCCCACACGTCCAGGGTGGATAGCGCGCTGGCGCCGTCGGCATCCTGGTACCCGCGGCGCAGCACCATGTTCGAGTTTTTCAACAGCGCGTTGCGCTGGCGCAGCACCTTGTCGTAATCCGCCTTCGCGCCGCCAAGACGGGGCGCTCGCAGTGCTACGAGATCGTCCAGGAACTTCCGGCGCTCTGCGGGCTCGCCTGTGATCAGGCGCAGGTCTTCCGGCGAGAACATCACCACCCGCAGCACGCCGAGCAGTTCGCGGGCGGATTTCAGCCGGGTGCGGTTAATCTGCGCCTGGTTTGCACCGTGCGCCTTGAGCAGCAGGTGCGTAGTCAGGGCGCGGCCGTCGTTGACGGTGGTGGCGGAGATGCGGGCGTTGTCGGCCCCGGCGTGGATGAGCGGAGCATCCGTCGATACGCGGTGACTGGACAGCTTGGACGAGTAGTGAACCGCCTCCACGATGTTGGTTTTGCCGTGCCCGTTGCGGCCGGCAAAGACGCTCACGCCCGGCTCAAGCTTGAGATTCAGCTCGGGCCACGAGCGGAAATCACGCAGATCGAGCTCGCGGACATGCATGGGCTAGCCCGGCAAGCGCACCGGCATGAGCAGGTAGGTGAAGTGCGTCTGCGGCGTGGGGAACGTCCCGTCCTCGCCGCGCTCGGGCATCACCTCCGGCTCCGGGATCATGATGGCCGGGCGGGAGGCCTCCGTGAACCCGAAGACGACGCGGTCGGTGCCGATGACCGAGAGGCCGTCGCGAAGATAGCCCGCGTTAAACGCAATGAGCAGCTCGTCCACCCCGGCGAAGGCGGCGGGCAGGGTCTCCTGCGCCGCACCCGAATCCGCGCCGGAGGAGAACAGAGTGAGCTCGCCCTCCTGGAAGTGCATGCGCAGCTGGGCGTTACGGTCCGCGACGAGGCTGACGCGGCGGATGGACTCGAGCAGCGGCGCGACTTCCACCGACGCGATCGCCGTGTGCGTCTTGGGCAGCAACGGCGCGACGTTGGGGAAATCGGCGTCCAGCATGCGCGTGGTGGTCTCGCGGTTGCCAGTGTGCAGACCGAACAGGCCGTCGCCGCCGATGTTGTCTGCGGATCCCGCGGCGAGTTCGACCGGCTCGTCAATGGAAGTGTCCAGGGTGCGGGCGTTATCCAGCAGCGTCTTCGCCGGGATGAGCAGGTCGGCCTTGACGCCGGGGTGAGCCGGCTCCCAGGTCAGGTGGCGCTGCGCCAGACGGAAGCGGTCCGTGGCGGTGAGTTTCACGTTCTCGCCGTCGATTTCCACGTGGATGCCGGTGAGCATCGGCAACGTGTCGTCGCGGCCGGCGGCGGAGGCCACCTGGGTGACGGCACCCGTCAGGGCAGCCGGCGAGATTCGGCCGGTGACCTCGGGAAGCTGCGGCAACTGCGGGTAGTCGTCCAGCGCGATCAGCGGGAGTTCGAAGCGGGAGGAGCGCGCCCTCAACGTCATCACTTTGCCGTCAGTGCTGACCTCGATCGCGTCGTTCGGCATCGTGCCCACGATGTCCGCCAGGAGCTTGCCAGCCACAGCCACGCGCCCCGGGTCGTTCACCTCGGCGGCGATGCGCACGCGGGTGGAGACCTCGTAGTCGAAGCCTGCGAATTCCAAGCCGTTGTCATCTGCGGTGATGACCACCGCGCGAAGGACCGGTTGCGTGGATTTGGTGGGCAGGCTGCGTGCTACCCATGCCGCAGCGTCGGCGAGTTCGTCCTTGTGGACGCGGAACGACACATTGTTGTCCATGGCGGCGCGGTCTCCTTCGCTCGGCAGATTCCGTGGGCAGGGTCAGATCGGACACCACTCTACATTTGTCATTTGGGGGCTTGCACGGGTGGTCGGCGGGCTTTTGCACACCCTCTCTTTCTCCAGATTGAATTACAAGAAGTAAAGGTGGCAACAACAGTAGGGGCTGGGGAATCTGTGGATGGGGGGCCTTTTCTGCCGGTCGCACGGCGTGTCGCGCGTGTGATTTGGGTTGTGGATAACGTGTGGATAAACACGCGCCTCTGTGGATAGATTTTCGGCCTGGGTGAAATTACACAATTGCAAGCCCGTTCTTCCACTGGTTATGCACATGCTGTCCCCAGTTCTATGTCGTGTGACGGCCGACACAATGTGTGCGATCTAACGAAACTACAACGGTGTAATTACACAGGTGTGGATAGGACTGTGGAGAGTGGTACTGCAGTGACTGCTGGGGTTTGCGGGATGGCGGGCCACCAGCTGCCACGCTGGATCCAGCTACAAAGAGCCAGCTATCCGCCGTTTGGGAGCGCGGACAAAAAGTTGGAGTGGTGGGGGCTGAAAGGTATTCCGATGCCCGCAGCATTTCCATCTGATATCCGCGATGGTGCGATCGAGAGGTTTTTAGCCGGCTCATCTGCCCGGGAAGT